>NZ_JACNDQ010000002.1:0-1423898 GCF_017351655.1 Pseudomonas sp. FW300-N2F2
CGCCACAAGGGCCAGCATTGCCATGGAGTCAACAGATCCACTGTTCATTTGCAGGTTATGGCTGGACAACCGCCCCCGGCACCAACGGCAGTTCCAGTGTTGCAATGAAACCGCCTTCGGGATGATTGCCCAGCACCAACGCACCGCCATGGCGCTCGGCGGCACGACGCGCAATCGCCAGGCCCAGGCCATGGCCGGCGGCAGTCTGGCCGGGGGCGCGGTAGAACGGTTCGCCCAATTGACCCAGGTGTTCGGCCTCCACGCCAGGCCCGTGGTCGCGCACGCTGATCAGGATCCGTTCGCCCTGGCGCGCCGCGCGCATTTCGATGGGTTGCCCGGTCGGATTGAAGCGCTGGGCGTTACGCAGCAGGTTGTCCACCGCTCGCTCGATCATGGTCGGCCAGCCCTTGAGGGTCAGGTCTGCCTCGGTTTCAAGCTGCACGGTTTGCTCCGGTGACGCCAGTTGTGCATCTTTTTGCAGGGTGAACAGCAAACCGTTGAGGTCCACCTCTTCGGCGCTGGCGTTGTCGGCGTCGACCCGGGCCAGGACCAGGATTTCGCTGATCAACGCTTCCAGGCGATCGCATTCGCGGGTCAGGCGCGGCCAGAGTTTTTCACGTTCCTCGGGGCTGGCCCGTTCAGCCAATGCCAAGGCAATGCGCAGCCGGGCGAGGGGCGAGCGCAGTTCGTGGGACACGTCGCGCAATAGCTGCCGTTGGCTCCCGATCAAGCTTTGCAGGCGCGCGCCCATGCGGTTGAAGTCGGTGGCCAGCACGCCGAACTCGTCTCGCCGGTTGGCCAGCTTGGCGAGGCTGTTCTGCTGGTAGGCGGCCTGGCCCAGGTCATGCACCGCGCCGCGCAGGCGACTCAGTGGGCGGGTGATGGAAAGCGTCACCAACAGGCTGAACAAGGTCAGCACCACCAGCGCGATGCCCAGTGCACTGAGGGGCCAGAGCAGGCTGCCGCGGTGCCAGGCGTCCAGTTCGGGATGGGGAATGCGGTAGATGAACAGGTACGTGTCGCCACTTTTGGCGCTGGTGAACTCGTCGGTCAGCCGCCGCCAGGGCAGGCGTCGGTCGTCGTTGTTCTGCCGAGCCTCGAAGGCCGCGGCACGATGGGGAAAGGTGCCGCGTACCACCGGGTCGCCGCTTTCGTTGAACACCTGGACGTCGATGTGATACTGGCGCTTGCGCTGTTGCAGGATGTCCTGGGCGGCATCCTCGCCCTGGCTTTCGTAGGTTTGCGTCCACTCTTCGGGCAGGGTATTGAGGCCAGGGTGACGGCTGAGGATCCAGGCGTCCTGGTTCAGCATATGGCCCATCAGGATCGAAAGCCCTGCAACCAGGGCGATGGCCAGCCAGAAACTGGCCAGGATGCGCCAGAACAATGAACGCACGATAAATCCTCGAAAACAAAGAAAGCCCAACGGCGATTGGCCGTTGGGCTGGGCAAGCTTCAGCGCATTATTGCGCTTTTTGCGGTTGTTGCGCTTTCCAGGCTTTGAACTCAGCCCACTCGGCGCGACGTTCGGCCTGTTTCTTCTGGATCGCGTCGAATTCCTTCTGCTGCTCAGGCTTCAACAAGCCACGGATCTGGGCATCGACTTTCTCATGTCGGGCCTGCATTTCGTCCTGCATGGCTTTCTGGTCGGCTGGCGACAGCTTGGCCAGGTACTTGTCGACCAGTTCCCGTTGTTCGTGGTGCTGTTCGCTCATGATCCGGCGAATCTGCTGGCGTTGTTCGCGGCTCAGGTCCAGTTGGCTGTAGGGGCCTTTGTCGTGCATCTGGCCGCCGTGACGCGGGCCGTCCATCGGACCCATCGGGCCGGGGCCTTCGGGCATGGCCATGGCGACAGTCGGCAGGGCGGCAGCGAACATCAGAGCGATAAGAGTCTTGCGCATGGTGTGTCTCCTTGTCTCATTCCCGGTCAGTTCCGGATGTGTGCAGATTACGGAGATCAAGGTCAGCGGCGGTCAGGGGGGCGTAAAGCTTGGGTAAAGACGGTTTGGTTCGATGCTGACAAACAGCCTGCACAAAACCCCGTGGGGCATGCAATGGGAAGGAGACCCTTGGTTCATTGTGGCGAGGGAGCTTGCTCCCGCTCGGTTGCGCAGCGACCGCAAAATCTTGGGGCCGCTTCGCAGGCCCAGCGGGAGCAAGCTCCCTCGCCACAAAAGCCTCCAGGGGCTGTAGCAGCACTCACAGTCTCTAGAGCCGTAACCTCTAGAGGCTGTAGTAATAACCCCGGCTACGCAGGGCCACGATGCGCGGGCGACCGTCGGGGTGGGGGCCGATTTTCTTGCGCAGGTTGCTTACGTGCATGTCGAGGCTGCGGTCGTACAGGGTCAGCTTGCGGCCCAGGGCGATCTGCGCCAGTTCCTGCTTGTCCAGCGGCTCGCCCGGTTGCTTGAGCAGTGCTTCGAGCAGGCGACTTTCGGAAACGGTGAGGGTCTGTTCCTGTTCGTCGATGCTGACGACGCCACGCACCGGACTGAAGGTCAGGTCACCCAGTTCGATCTGGCTGGACACGGCCGCCGGATGGCTGCGACGCAGCACGGCGCGCAGGCGGGCGGTCAATTCCCGTGGGTCGCAGGGCTTGGCCAGGTAGTCATCGGCGCCCAGTTCCAGGCCAAGGATACGGTCCAGCGGCTCACCCCGGGCCGACAGCATCAGCACCGGCAGCTCCGGGTGATCGTTGCGCAGTTGCTTGAGCAGTTCCAGGCCGCTGCCGTCGGGCAGCATCACGTCCAGGACCACGGCAGCCGGGGCGGTTTCGGCCAAGGCCTTGCGGGCACTCTGGCCATCGTGACAGGCGCGGACCTGAAACCCTTCCTGGCTCAGCCAACTCACGAGGAGCTCACACAGCTCCTGGTCATCATCTATCAGTAACAGCTCGCTCATGACTCACTCAATTTAGCCATTGCCGACGTTGTCTACGTCCACCGCTGGCAAAGATACCGCAGAGCAAGGCCAATAGCGCTACCCCGGCACCAATGACGAACCATTGCTGTTGATCGGTCAACAGCCGTGGCAGCGGGCTGGCCTGGGCTTCCTTGAGTTGCAGCTTCAGGCGCTGGTTTTCCTGGCGCAGCCGGGCCAGCACAGCGCTTTCGCGCTCGCTGTCGGCATTTTGCAGTTGTTTGCTCAGCTCTTCACGCTGGCGTTCGCTGTCTTTCAAGCGTTGCTGCAATTCGGCGATCTGGCCGCCGGCGCTCAGGGACAAGGGTGCCGAATGACTGCCCTCGGTGCTTTCCTCGCCATGGGCGGGCGCTCCGATCGCCAACGAGACCAACAACAGGCACAACGGACCTTTGCGCATTGCAACTCCTGAATTCCAATCGAGATTAGACAGGTTGTCGGCCGGCGAACGATAAAGATGAGCAACGGCGGCAATGAGCCGTGAAGGCCCATCGCGCCAGGGGGGTTACGGCAGGACTTGCTTGAACGGCTTGACCACGACATTGGCGTAGACGCCGGCCGCCACGAACGGATCGGCCTCGGCCCAGGCCTGGGCGGCGACCAGGGAGTCGAACTCGGCCACGATCAGGCTGCCGCTAAAACCGGCGGCACCCGGGTCATTGCTGTCCACCGCCGGGTGCGGGCCGGCCAGCACGATACGACCTTCGGACTTGAGCTGTTGCAGGCGCTCCAGGTGTGCCGGGCGCACGGCCAGGCGTTTTTCCAGGGAGTCGGCGACGTCGGTGGCAATGATTGCGTAGAGCATGTCAGTCCTCGGTTTTAGGCGTGGTGGGGTCGGCATCGTGCAGGTGACGGGACAGGTAGATGCCCTGGCCAATCAGGAACAGTAGCGTCATGCCCAGGCTGCCGAAGACCTTGAAGTCGACCCAGTACTCCTGGAACGTGAACGCAACGAACAGGTTGGCGGCGCCGCAGAACAGGAAAAACGCGATCCAGGCGATGTTCAACCGGGTCCAGATCAGTTCCGGCAGGTTGATGGCATGGCCCATGATGCGCTTGATCAGCAGTCGGTCGCCGATGAAGTGGCTGCCGATGAACGCGAGGGCAAACAGCCAGTTGACCACCGGGGCCTTCCACTTGAGGAAGGTTTCGCTGTGGAACGCCAGGGTCAGGCTGCCGAATACAAGGCAGGCGATCAGGGTCAGCCACTGGCTCTTCTCCAGCTTGCGCTGGGACACGAACAGCGCGCCGTAGACCAGCAGGGAGCTGATGATCAGCACGGCGGTGGCGCTGTAAATACCGCCTACAGTCAAGGAGTGGCCGGCGAAATCGACGGTCCGGGGATCAAGTTTGTAGACGATGAAAAACAGCAGGAGCGGGATGAAGTCGATGAATTGTTTCACAGTGGCAGCCAGAAGCAGGATGTGGCGGCATAATAACAAACATCCTTGGCCGCGATAGGGCCAGCTGATTTGAGGTAACAAACTCTCGTGAATGTTGATTTGCACTGCCATAGCACGGCCTCCGATGGCGCCCTGGCGCCTGCGGTTCTGGTGGCGCGGGCGTTCGAGCACGGCGTGCGAGTCCTGGCCCTGACCGATCACGACACCCTCGAAGGCCTCGACGAGGCCCGCAGCGCCGCCACGGCGCTGGGCATGCAGCTGGTCAACGGGGTCGAGTTGTCGTGTACCTGGGGCGGGGCGACCATCCATGTGCTGGGCTATGGTTTCGATGTGAATGCGCCGGCGCTGGTCCAGGCTATCGCACGACTGCGCGACGGGCGCTGGCTGCGGTCCGAAGAGATCAGCCGCAAGCTGGCCCTCAAGGGCATGCCCGGTGCGCTGGACGGCGCCCGGCAGATCCAGCAGGAACTGGGCGACAGCGGCAACGCACCGGCCCGGCCACACTTTGCCGACTGGATGGTGCGCGAAGGATTCGTCAAGGATCGCGCCGAAGCGTTCCGCAAATGGTTGGGGGCCGGCAAGCTGGGGGACGTCAAGCAGCACTGGCCGACCCTGGAAGAAACCGTCCAGACCCTGCGGGCCGCTGGCGCCTGGGTCAGCCTGGCTCATCCATGGCACTATGATTTCACCCGCAGCAAGCGCCGCCGCCTGGTCGCCGACTATATTCAAGCGGGGGGCCATGCCATTGAGGTGGTCAACGGCCATCAGCCTGCCGAGCAAGTGGGCAGCTTGGCGATCCTGGCCCGTGAGTTCGGCCTGCTGGTCACCGCCGGCAGTGATTTCCATGGCCCTGGGGGCTGGTCCGAGATCGGCGAGTACCGCCCGTTGCCGGAAGATCTGCCACCACTCTGGTGTAGATTCAAACATGATCCCGTTACCGCCGCCGTCTGAACAGGTAGAACACGTGAGTCAATTTTTCCAGATTCATCCGGAAAACCCGCAAGCGCGCCTGATCAAACAGGCCGTGGAAATCATTCGTGGTGGTGGCGTGGTGGTCTATCCCACCGACTCGTCCTACGCCATCGGTTGCCAGATCGGCGACAAGAATGCCGTGGAGCGCGTCAGACGCCTGCGTCAACTGGACGACAAGCACAATTTCGCGCTCATCTGCAGCGACCTGTCGCAGTTGGGCCTGTTCGCCAAGATCGACACCGGCACCTTCCGTTTGCTCAAGGCGCATTTGCCGGGGCCGTACACGTTCATTCTCAATGCCACCCGGGAAGTCCCGCGGCTGTTGCTGCACCCGAAAAAGCGCACCATCGGCCTGCGGGTGCCGAGCCATCCCATCGCCCTGGCGCTGCTGGCGGAACTGGGTGAGCCGCTGATGAGCGTGACGCTGATCATGCCCGGCGAGACCGAGCCGTTGACCGATCCCTATGAGATGCGCCAGATACTCGAGCATCAGGTGGACCTGATCATCGATGGCGGTTTCGGCGGCATGTCGGCGTCCACGGTGATCAACCTGGCCGATGGCGAGCCCCAGGTGGTGCGCGTCGGGTGCGGCGATCCGACACCGTTCATGGTCGAGGCCTGAATGTCCGCCGTGGAAACCGCCGTGGACAATGCCGACAGCCAGGCCGGCGCGCAGCAGGAGTTGCCGTTCGCCATGGTCTATGGCCAGGCGGTCATGGAAATGCCCCTGGACCTGTACATTCCGCCGGATGCGCTGGAAGTGTTCCTCGAAGCCTTCGAGGGCCCGCTTGACCTGCTGCTGTACCTGATCCGTAAACAGAACATCAATATCCTCGACATCCCCGTGGCGGAAATCACCCGCCAGTACATGGGCTACGTCGAGTTGATGCAGTCGGTACGCCTGGAACTGGCGGCGGAGTACCTGGTGATGGCGGCCATGCTGGCCGAGATCAAGTCGCGGATGCTGCTGCCGCGCTCGGCGGAGGTCGAAGCGGAAGAGGACGACCCGCGGGCGGAGTTGATCCGGCGCTTGCAGGAGTACGAACGCTTCAAGGTCGCCGCCGAAGGCCTCGATGGCTTGAACCGGGTGGGGCGCGATGTGGTGGTGCCCAAGCTCGATGCGCCCGAAGCGCGGGCACGCAAGTTGCTGCCGGATGTAAGCCTGGAAGAGCTGCTGATGTCCATGGCCGAGGTCCTGCGCCGAGGCGATATGTTTGAAAGTCACCAGGTCAGCCGCGAAGCGCTGTCCACCCGCGAGCGCATGAGCGATGTGCTGGAGCGGCTCAAGGGCGGCGGCTTCGTGCCGTTCGTCGAGCTGTTCACCGCCGAGGAAGGGCGGTTGGGGGTGGTGGTGACGTTTATGGCGGTCCTGGAATTGGTCAAGGAATCCTTGGTCGAGCTGGTGCAGAATGAGCCGTTCGCAGCGATCCACGTGCGGGCACGAGCCGAATAACGAGCAAATCAATGAATCTGACTGAACCCCGCGAGCTGGCCCCCTTGCTTGAAGCTTTCCTGTTGGCTTCGGGAAAACCGCAATCGATGGAGCGCCTGTTCGAACTCTTCGAAGAAGGCGAGCGACCCGAGCCGGCCGTGTTCAAGAAAGCCCTGACGCTGTTGGGCAAGTCCTGCGAAGGACGGGCTTTCGAACTCAAGGAAGTGGCGTCCGGTTATCGTCTGCAGATCCGCGAGAAGTTCGCACCCTGGGTCGGACGCCTGTGGGAGGAGCGGCCGCAGCGTTACTCCCGCGCCATGCTCGAAACCATGGCGTTGATCGCCTATCGCCAACCGATCACCCGGGGCGAGATCGAGGATGTACGGGGCGTGGCGGTCAACAGCCATATCGTCAAGACGTTGCTGGAGCGCGAGTGGATCCGCGTCGTCGGCTATCGCGATGTGCCGGGCAAACCCGCGATGTTCGCCACCACCAAGGCCTTTCTCGATCACTTCAACCTGAAGAACCTGGATGACCTGCCGCCCCTGGCCGAACTGCGGGAGCTGGAACCCGAACCGGTACTGGAGTTCGACGACGTGCCGGTGCCCCAGGGCTTGCAGGAACTGGCGGATGCCAGCGCCGAGCCTGAGGAACCGAAGGAAGAGACCAGTTTCCACTCGTTGTTGCTGGAGCTGGACACCATGGAGGAGGGCTTGAAGACTGATTTCGACGACCTGCTGCGTGAGGGGCCTGGTCCTGGAGATGAGTCGGATGAGCCACCCGAGGCCGACCACGAAGTTGAACGTCAGGCCGAGCCTGAATCCGAAGAAGACATCCTCGGCGTTGCCGAAGCCCGGGAAAAACTGCTGGCCGCTGTCGCCGCCCTCGAACCGCGCGAACCCGAGCCTGAATTGAGCGACGAAGAAGCCGAAGCCCGTGCCCTGGCTGAAGCGATCGAAAACGAACGGCGCCAGTTCGACGATTGATCCCGCCTGTTGGAAAAACAATGCTGACACCCCACACCCCTGTGGGAGCGAGCTTGCTCGCGATAGCGGTCTGACAGCCAACATCATCGTTGAAAGTTAAACCTCTATCGCGAGCAAGCTCGCTCCCACAGGGGAACGCGGTGCATCATGAACTCCACCAAGAGCCGCTGCATTGCGCCACCGGTCGGCGGAAAAAGCGCTGAGCGCGGGTTGATCAGCTAGTCTCAGATGCGCAATCGCCTCAACAGGCGTATGATTCGCGACCCTTTGGCGATCCCTTCGTCCAAGACCCGTTTTCAAAGCGTCAGGCCAAGCCTGACCCGACCACACCGGGAGGTGCCCAGAATGAAAGACCAAGACCAGAACGACAGCCAGGAAATCGGCCCAGCAGGCGAGAAGCTGCAAAAAGTCCTCGCCCGTATCGGCGTCGGTTCGCGCCGTGACGTGGAAGCCTGGATCACCCAGGGCCGGATCAAGGTCAATGGCAAAGATGCCACCTTGGGCCTGCGTGTCGACATGCACGACGCCATCACCATCGATGGCAAGGTGATCAAGCGCGAAGAGGCCGCCGAAACGGTGCGCCGCGTGATCATGTACAACAAACCCGACGGCGAGATCTGCACCCGTGACGACCCGGAAGGCCGTCCGACCGTGTTCGACAAGATGCCGCGTCCGAAAGAAGGCCGCTGGATCAACATCGGTCGCCTGGACATCAACACCACCGGTTTGCTGATGTTCACCACCGACGGTGAGCTGGCCAACCGTTTGATGCACCCGTCCTACGAGATGGACCGCGAATACGCCGTGCGTGTGCGTGGCGAAGTCGACGACGAGATGATCGAGCGCCTCAAGGCCGGCGTTGTGCTGGAAGACGGCCCGGCGCGTTTCACCGACATCAAGCAGGCGCCCGGCGGTGAAGGTTTCAACCACTGGTATCACTGCGTGGTGATGGAAGGCCGTAACCGTGAAGTACGGCGTTTGTGGGAATCCCAGGGGCTGGTGGTCAGCCGCCTCAAGCGCGTGCGTTTCGGCCCGGTGTTCCTCAACTCCGACCTGCCGATGGGCCGCTGGCGCGAAATGAGCCAGTACGAAGTCGACATCCTGGCCGCCGAAGTGGGTCTCAAGCCGGTGGCGATGCCGCAGATGACCGCAAAGAGCAAGGACAAGCTGGAGCGGATGCAGCGTAAATCCTCGCGTCCGATGGGCAAGACCGAGCGCGTGCGTACGCTGCGTCCGGCGGCTGAAGGTGTGGCGACCGGTCCGCGTCCTTCCCGCGAGCCGCAGATCGAAGGCGAGCGCCCGGCCCGCAAGCCTGCGCCTCGTCAGGACGGTGAGCGTGGCCCACGTGCGCCGCGTCCGGCCAATGGTCGGACCGAGCGTGGTGAAGGTCGCGGTGCTCCGGCAGGTCGCGGTACGCCAGTCGCCGATCGCCCGGCCGACACCAAGCGTCCGGCCAAGCCGGCGCCGAAAAAGCGCCCGGGTATCGTCCTGGCCGACCGCGACGCGCCATCGGGCAAGCGCCGTGGTGCACCGGCAGGTTCGGGACAGCGTCCGGGGTTCGGGCGTCGTAAGCCGGAGTGATCGGCAGCCGCACATGAAAAAAGCCAACTTTCGAGTTGGCTTTTTTTTGCCTGGCCTTCATTGATGCGATGCCGGTGAGTCCGCTATCGCGAGCAAGCTCGCTCCCACAGGGGTCTTCAGCGAATGGACGATTTACATTCAACGCCGTCCCACTGTGGGAGCGAGCTTGCTCGCGATGGCGGCATCAGCCTTGCAGAAATCCCACCTAAAGCACAAATCGCCCATCGAACATCGGCTCGTTATCCAGCGCCAATACGCCGCTCTCGAAAATCAGATCCAGGTGATGGCTGCCCTTGGCCCCACCGCCGAGCCCCAGGTGCAAGCCGCAGTGGCGCTCCTCGAAACCGGCATTGCGGGCGTACAGGCTCTTGACCCCTTCGTTGGTGCCGATCCCCAATTCCTCGATGCGGCGATTGGACGGGTTGGCGTCCAGGTATTTGTTGAAGTCGTGCTCCAGGCCAGGTACATCGGTGGCAATTTTCTGGATGGTGGAGTCTTCGATCCACAGCTCCAGCGGCGATTGCAACACGCCGTATTTACGTGCGAACGGGATAGTGCTCAGGAACGTGCCGACGAAATTCACCCGGCCATTGATAGTGTCGCTGTGGGTGGCGATTTCGCCGGGGGCCAGGTCGTAGTTGCCGACCCCGTTGATGTCGGTCCATTTCTTCACGCCGCCCAGGGCGGTGTCGAAATATGAACCGTGGTCATCCTGGAAACTCAGGGTCGTCGCCTGGGACATGCGCCGGATCAGGTGACTGTTGAGCCCGGCGATGCGCTGGGGAATCACGCTGAAGGTGTCGTAGAAATAATCGCCATAGTCCTTGAACAGCAGCGATTTCTTCCAGTTGTCGGCCATCACGCCTTGCAGCGCACGGACAAAGTCCGGGCCGTCGGGACGTGGGTTGGGCAGGGTGGAAGAGTCGTAGAAGAAAATATACAGATCGCTGTCGGCAATGGCCTTGGACAGACGCTCCGTGGGCTCGAGGTCCAGGCGCATGGCGCTGAACCGGAAGGGCGAGCCGCTGCCCGCCTGTTCGGCAATGGCGCCGGTCAGCGCTTCGTAGTCAGCGGTATGACCGAGCAACACCTTGGCGGGCTGAATGCCGGCCAGGGCGGGATGGTGTTCGAGATAGTAAAGGAAATGTGAGATGGCTCGTTGTGTGTCCATGCTTATTCTTCCCTGACAAGTACATTTAACTTCCCTGACAACCGGCAAAAAGTGGCGGAGTCGACCGGCCGGATCGCCTCCGCCGGGCGGTGCCTACAGAGGCCACATCGCCGTGCCGAACGGAACCACGGCGTCGGCTTGCATCATTTCAACGGCGGCTTCATGGGTCGGGGCTTCAAACCATTCGTCCAGTTGCAGTTCGGTTTCCAAGTCTTTGTCCAGTGCTTGCATAGTGAATCTCCTAGATGACTTTTACGGAAATCAGCGGACCGATTCGGCGAGTGGAAACAGGCCGGCGATGGCACCGCAGAACTTGTCGGCACGATGCCTTGGCAAGTCGCTGAAAACCTAGTCGAGGGTTTTTTGGATTGCAAAAAAATAATTTATTTTTTTCGTTTGAACTTTTTGTTCCATTTTCAACGACAACATTACTCATTCAAAAACAGCCGCCTGGGTGTTTTTTTAAATAGGTAGCTATCTACCGTCAATTTGCAGTCAGCCTACGGAAATTTCCTACTTGGAAAGTTTGCGTGACGGGTTGTAAAGAAATACTGACGAAAAAGGCCCGTCGGGAAGGCCCGAAACGTCGTTTCCCCGAAGCGTAAGAAAAAACTTCCGCAAGCCCCGCCCTGCAGGGTTTTCCAAGGCTCTGGCCCGCTTGTTTCGAATCGATGGGCAGGGTGAGATGCGCCCCATGCCTGTCGTGCAGGTGAATAACAAGAAGGAGGCGCAATGAACGCCGCAGCTCCAGTGCATTTCTCCCGTCGTGGCGTTTTTAGCGCTACACCCTTCAGGGGCTCGCAAGGGCCTGGACACTTTTTTGCAGCCGCCCGGCATGTTCGAGGCGGACCCATGCAATCCCGGCAAACGACACGCTGATCCGGTGGTGTCTGGCAGCAGGGGGTCAGCGGTGTACAATGCGCCGCGTTTTACTGTGACCCTTCGCGTACCCACGCACTTTCAAGGTTATCCACCTTGTTCACTCCGCCACGCCACAAGCGTGTCGGGTTCGATTTCGTCACAGATAAAAACAAACAGGTGACGCATGACCGTTGTAAAAACGCTGAATTCCTGGTGCCTGCGCTGGGGTTTGATCGGCGCTGCTTGAGATCCGATTCGAGCGGCAACGTCTAACGAACATCATCAAACCTTGCGTGAGACCCTTTTCATGAGTGGACAAAACTCGCATTCGGGCGAGCTGAAACGCGGCCTGAAAAATCGACACATTCAACTGATCGCCCTCGGTGGCGCGATCGGCACCGGCCTGTTCCTCGGCTCGGCGGGGGTGCTGAAATCAGCCGGCCCGTCGATGATCCTCGGCTACGCCATCTGCGGCTTCATCGCCTTCATGATCATGCGCCAGTTGGGCGAAATGATCGTCGAAGAACCCGTCGCCGGGTCCTTCAGCCACTTCGCCCACAAGTACTGGGGCGGTTTCGCCGGGTTCCTGTCGGGTTGGAACTGCTGGATTCTCTACATCCTGGTGGGCATGTCCGAGCTGACCGCGGTCGGCAAGTACATCCATTACTGGGCCCCGGACATCCCGACCTGGGTGTCGGCGGCGGCGTTTTTCATCCTGATCAATGCGATCAACCTGGCCAATGTCAAAGTCTTCGGCGAGGCCGAGTTCTGGTTCGCGATCATCAAGGTCGTGGCGATTGTCGGCATGATTGCCTTGGGCAGCTATTTGCTGGTCAGCGGTCATGGTGGCCCGCAGGCGTCGGTGACCAACCTGTGGTCCCGTGGTGGGTTCTTCCCCAACGGCGTGAGCGGCCTGGTGATGGCCATGGCGATCATCATGTTCTCCTTCGGTGGCCTGGAAATGCTCGGTTTCACCGCCGCTGAGGCCGACAAACCGAAAACCGTGATCCCCAAGGCCATCAACCAGGTGATCTACCGGATTCTGATTTTCTACATCGGCGCGCTCGTGGTGCTGTTGTCCCTGACCCCTTGGGACAGCCTGCTGGCCACCCTTAACGCTTCCGGCGATGCCTACAGCGGCAGCCCGTTCGTGCAGGTGTTCTCGATGCTGGGCAGCAACACCGCTGCGCATATCCTCAACTTCGTGGTGCTGACCGCCGCGCTGTCGGTGTACAACAGCGGCACCTACTGCAACAGCCGCATGTTGCTGGGCATGGCCGAGCAGGGCGATGCGCCCAAGGCCTTGTCCAGGATCGACAAGCGCGGCGTGCCGGTACGTTCGATCCTCGCGTCGGCGGCGGTCACGCTGGTGGCGGTGCTGTTGAACTACCTGGTCCCGCAGCATGCGTTGGAGTTGTTGATGTCGCTGGTGGTCGCGACCCTGGTGATCAACTGGGCGATGATCAGCTACTCGCACTTCAAGTTCCGCCAGCACATGAACCAGACCCAGCAGACGCCACTGTTCAAAGCGCTGTGGTATCCGTACGGCAACTACATCTGCCTGGCGTTCGTGGTGTTCATCCTGGGCGTGATGTTGCTGATTCCCGGCATCCAGATCTCGGTCTACGCGATTCCGGTGTGGGTGGTGTTCATGTGGGTGTGCTACGTGATCAAGAACAAGCGCAGTGCCCGCCAGGAATTGGCTGTGGCGGCTGCCAAGTAAGCACGAAGCCCTGGGGGAGCGAGCTTGCTCGCGATGGCGGTGGGTCAGCAATATCAAGGGTGACTGACACACTGCAATCGCGAGCAAGCTCGCTCCCACAGGAGTTAGGCGTCGCCCTGGGGGATTCGGGGTATTCTGTGGGGCCTGATAGCGGACCCTTTCCCATGCTGGCGATTTCCAACACCGTGCATATCCCGGACGCCGAGATCGAGCTGACGGCCATCCGCGCCCAGGGGGCCGGGGGACAGAACGTCAACAAGGTCTCCAGCGCCGTGCATTTGCGCTTCGACATTCCGGCCTCGTCGCTGCCCGAGTTCTACAAGGAGCGGTTGCTGGCCCTGCGCGACAGTCGCATTACCAGCGACGGTGTGCTGATCATCAAGGCCCAGCAATACCGTACCCAGGAACAGAACCGGGCCGACGCGCTGGAGCGCTTGTCCGAACTGATCCTCAGCGCCACCAAGGTCGAAAAGAAGCGCCGCCCGACCAAGCCGACCCTGGGTTCGAAAAAGCGTCGCCTGGAATCCAAGACCAAGCGCGGCTCGATCAAGGCCGGGCGTGGCAAGGTGGATTTCTAGTCCTTCTCCCGCGCTTCACGGTACCGGGGCGCCTGCCGGTACAGGTAGACACTCAGTGCCAACCCACCCAGGGCCGCCAGGGCGGCGAACAGAAAGATCGAGGCAAAGCCGAAGCCCGCGGCAATCGCACCGGCCAGTGGCCCGGTGATCCCCAACGACAAATCAATGAACAGCGAATAGGCGCCCACCGCCGCCCCACGACTGGAGGCCGGCACCAAGTTGACCGCTTCCACGCCCAGCGCCGGAAACACCAGGGAAAAGCCGAAACCGCTCAACGCCGCGCCCGCCAGGGCCCAGTGGGCATCCGGTGCGAGCCACAACAGCAACAGGCCGAGGGTTTCCACCGACAGGCAGGCAATCGCTACACGAAAGCCGCCCAGACGGTTGATCAGGTTGCCGAACAACAGGCGCGCGCCGATGAAGCTGGCGCCGAACAGGCTCAGGCACAGCACGGCGTTATCCCAGTGCTGCGTGGCGTAGTACAGGGTGATGAAGGTCGCGATCGTGCCAAACCCGATGGAGCCCAGGGCCAGGCCGCAGCCATGTGGCAGCACACGTCCCAACACATGCATGAACGGCAGGCGTTCGCCAGCGACGATGGGCGCCGCGGTTTTGCGCCAGGCCAATGCCAGCCCCAGCAAACCCAGCAAGATGATGCTGACGCCCATGCTCCACAGCCCCAACGCATTGACCAGCCATACCCCCAACGGCGCACCGATCGCCAGCGCGCCGTAACTGGCGATGCCGTTCCAGGAAATCACCTTGGCGGTATTCGCTGCACCGACCCGGCCAATGCCCCAGCCAATCGAACCCGAACCCACCAGGCTTTCGGCACTGCCCAGCACCAGGCGACCGATCAACAGGCTGATCAGGCTGAGTGTCGGCAGGTGGGGCGTCCAGGCCGACACGAGCATGAACACACCGCTCAGCCCACAGCCGGCGAGGCCGAACATCACCGCGCGCTTGCTCCCCAGGTTGTCGATGATTCGCCCTGCGTAAGGGCGACTGAGCAGGGTGGCCAGGTACTGCACGCTGATCACCAGCCCGGCGATCACCGCGCCGAAACCCAGTTCGCCATGGACGAAACCGGGCAGCACGGCCAGGGGAATGCCGATATTCAGGTAGCCGATGAAGGTGAACAGGACGATGGAAACGACTTGCAGCGTGACCGCCAGGGGGCGCTGGGAATCTGACATGGGAAAGAGGTCCACGGAGCAGCGGGATAGATAGGCTGCTTATGATAACGGCGAGCGCGGCGTCCGGGCGTGGAAAAGTAAAACTATTTGCCCAGTGGTGGTTCAGCTGTCGTGCTGTCCACTGACCAGGCGCGTGGTGACCAGCGCGGCGATGGCGTTTTCTTCGCTGCCGAAACGGGCCAGCAGGGCCGCTTGTTTCTCGGCGGGAAGGCGGGTCCAGATCTCGACCATTTTCTCGGCGGTGCCGATCAGGACGCTGGCCTGGCTTTCGCTGAAGGGAGGGGTGTCATCGGTCATGGGGGCACTCGGGTTCAGGCAGTGTGGAAAGCGCATCTTAGCGCTTTCCACACGGTCTGGTGGTGCGGGTCAATCAGTCTTCGCTGTCGGCCTGGCGGCGTTCAGTGGCTTCCTTGGGCTCGGGTTGCTGGGCATCAGGTTGCCCCCCGGCTTGTAGCGTGGTCGTCTGCTCAGTGTCGTGCAGGCTTGGGAAGGGGAGATTAGGGATCTCGTGCATATCGCGCTCCTCGCAAAGTCTGTGGATAGATCTGGTAGATCCGCGCTTTTACAAAGCGTGGGCAGGATACCCCAGGAGAAATGACAAAAAGACTTTTAAATCCAGGCGTGCCGACAAAAGGAGTTGTCTGGACAGGTCATGCTCAATAGTCGCGTCGCTTGCGAAACGCCCATCGGCCTGCAATCACGGTAAAGGTTGCCACCAGCGCCACCAGGATCCAGAAGCCCTCGGGATCACCGGCCAGCGGTACGCCGCCGACGTTCATGCCGAAGAAACCGGCAATGATGTTGATGGGCAGCGCCAGGACCGTGACCACTGTCAGGGTGAACAGCGTACGGTTGCTTTGTTCGTTGAGGTTGGCAGCGATCTCTTCCTGCAGCAGCTTGATCCGCTCGCCCAGGGCGGTGAGGTCGTTGATGATCAGGGCAAACTCCTCGGTGGACTTGCGCAGCTCCTTGACGTCTTCCTTCTGCAACCATTGCGGTGGGCGGTTGAGCAAGCGCAGCAACGAGCCTGGCTCCAGGGCCAGCAGGCGTTGCAGACGCACCAGCACGCGACGCTGGGCGCCCAACTCGGAGCGGTTGGTGGACAGTCGCGAAGAGAGCAATTGGTCTTCGATCTGGTCGACGCTGAGGCTGGTCTTGCGCACGATCTGAGTCAGCACTTCGCCTTGGTCGCGCAGCAGATGCACGAGCAGTTCCAGCGGTGAGCGAAAGCTCTCGCCGGCCTTGACCGATGAGCGCAGCTTGTCGACCGAATGCAAAGGTTGCAGGCGCGCGCTGATGATCAACCGACTGTGCACGCAAACCCACAACGTGGAGACATCCGAGGACACCAGGTTGCTGAGGTTGAACACCACGTCGTTGACCACGGCCAGCAATGCCGAGTCGACATGTTCGATCCGGGTCGAGCGTGAGCCTTCGTGCAGGGCTTCGAAAAACTCCTCGGGCAGGGCCAGGTGGCTTTTCATCCAGCGTTCGCACGCTGCGTGAGCCAGGTTCAGGTGCAGCCAGAGAAACTCATCCGGGTCTTGCGGTTGTTGCAGGCTTTGCAGGGCCTGGGCCGAATCGATCTCCCTGCCACGCTCGCCGGGGCGGAAACGAAAGCCGTAGAGCAGGCCGAACAGGTCAGGATCGCGATGGCTTTGGTCGATGCTGTGGTTCATGAGGGCTCGCTGGCGGGGAGTGCCTGTCGCGGCGACAACAGGTTCACTTGAGCGGCATCATTGCAAGCTTTCTTGAAGGTTTTGTGACAGGTGTGTCGCGGTGCTGGACCTGTGGAGTTGATAGCGGATTTTCACATACGCCAAACAAAAAGCCGCGCAACTCGAAAGTTGCGCGGCTCTTTTTTGTCGATGGATCAAGTGTCTTGCTTGTTGCTCAGGACTTTGCCGGTTGTAGCGTCGAAGTCAACGTCAAACTCTTTGCCATCGGCGGTTTTCAGTTCCACTTCATACTCATAACCGTTGAAGTGGTTATCCAGGTCGGTGTCGGTGATGGTGGCACCTGGGTGCAACTTCAGGGCTTCTGCGTTCATCGATTCCAGGGATTTGATCTTGCCTTCCTTGACCAGTTGCGGAACCTGGTCGATTCGAACGTCAGCCTGGGCCAGGCCAGCGGTGAGGGTCAGGGCGGCAGCGGTGAACAGGGCAGTCAAAGTTTTCATATGTCTTTCCTTGGTGTCATTAAGGGGTGAGTCGTTTAAGTGGGTTCAGATTATCTCTGGCAACTTAATTCACCCTTAATTCGAAAAAACTTGAAGCACGTTTCCTGGAAACGTCTTTCGACTCAGTAGCCGTTCTTCTCCAACAGTTGCGTCACACTGCCTGTTTCGGGACGCTTGAAGTACTTGAGCAACTCACTGGCACGGTTGGTGAAAATGCCATCGACGCCAGCGTCCATCACTTTCTTGAAGTCCACCGGCTCATCCACGGTGTAGACATGCACCAGCAAACCCTGGGCATGGGTGTACTGGTTCATCCACGGCTGCACCAGATCCGAGTAACTCTGGCTGCCGCCATGGGTCAAGGCAGCGGACGGACCGGTGCCCACTGCACCCTGGGCCTTGGCGTACTGGACCCATTTCTCGAATTCCGCCCTGTCCTTGGGTTCCTGCTTGGCATAGTAGACCGCCTTGTCCGTTTCACCGGATTCGGCAAACGGCACCTTGGACTTGGGTTCGATGTTGCCCTCGCCGACCCACAGCAAGAGGATCTTCGGCACCTTCGGCATCTCTTTGTGCAACAGTTCCAGGCTGCTCTTCTCGAAGGTCTGCAAGACCACCTTGCCCTTGCCTTGGCCGACGCCGGTGGCGCTTTTTGCGAGCTTGGAGCCGGAGGGGCTCAACCAGCCACGGTCCTGCAATTTGTCCTTGAGGTCACGTTCGATACCGGGAAACAACTTCGGCTCCTTGGTTTCGATATACAGCCCCGGTTTGCGCTGTGGGTTGCCCTGGGCAATGTCGATCACTTCATCGAGGGTGAGGATCTTCAGGCCGGCGAACGAAGGGCGGGCGCGGTCCGGGTAGGCGGTGTTGAACCAGCTGCCGGCATCGAGGGTTTTGAGTTCCGCCATGGTGAACTCGTTGGCGGTGCTGTCCTTGCGTTCGGGAAACTTGGTGGCGACATCCGTGGTGCGCAGCAGACTGTCGTCATGCAGGACGAACAACACTCCGTCCTTGCTGCGTTGCAGGTCCAGTTCCAGATAGTCGGCGCCCAGGTCGCGAGCCAGCTTGTAGGCAGCGGCGGTGGATTCCGGCGCGTCGAACGAGGCACCGCGGTGGGCGATGACCGCCGGATGCGGAATGCCTTGAAGGGTTGCCAAGGCCTTGGGGCTCGGGGCTTCTGAGGCTTGTGTCTGACCAAAGCCGAGCAACAGGCTCAGCACCAAGGCGCTGCGGGTGAAGGTGACAGGCATGCTCGAGATCCTTTCGTGATTTTCAAAGGCTTCTCTTTTAACAATTGAACGCGTTCGGCGCTATCGCCAAACCGACCTAAACCTGCGCAAAGCAATTTTTTCCTCGCCAGGGGTGCTATGCAGATCATTTGGCTCAGCGGTTTTCGGGCATTGAAAGGGGGGAGTCCGGCGTCGATCATTCTGAATATTTACAAGAAAATTCTTCTCCCCCCCATCGATTCGCTCGCTGAAACAGTGTGTACGGCGTAGTTCCCTGTGTTGTCTGGCTTGGCTAAAAAAATCGAGCAATATCGTCTAACGGTTCTGGCAGTGCTTCTGTTTTTTTCGACTCTTACTATGCGCGGCAGAGCGAAACAGTTCGCTTGTATTCTCCATGCCAAAGGATCGACATGAGTAATAAAAGAACGTTGTGGATAGCTAAGCTCGGGTTTTTATCTTGCCTTGCAATCACTGTCCAAGCCCAGGCAAAAACAACTGAAGATGCCACGCAGGCCTACGAGTATTTGAGTGTCACGGAACTCAATCAGAGATTGACTGCCAACCAGCTGACTTCGGTGGAGCTGGTGAACTATTTGAATAACCGGATCCAGACGCTGGATAAGGAAGGTCCTCACCTCAAGGCTGTTCTCGAACTGAATCCTCAGGCCCTGGCAGATGCAGCGTTACGCGACAGTGAGCGTGCAAGCGGTAACGTTCGAGGTCCGCTGCACGGTATACCGGTATTGATCAAGGACAATATCGACACTGCGGACCAGATGCAGACTTCTGCCGGCTCACTGGCGATGGTAGGGATGCCGGCCGCGCAGGACGCCTTCGTCATCCAGCGGCTACGCGACGCTGGCGCCATTATCCTGGGCAAAGCCAACATGAGCGAATGGGCTGGAATGAGGGACCTGAGGGTGCCACAAGGGTGGAGCGGCCGAGGTGGGCAAGGGCTCAACCCTCATGTTTTAAGCGCAGGTACCTGTGGCTCCAGCTCCGGCTCGGCGGCTAGTGTGGCTGTGGGTTTTGCGCCTATTTCGGTGGGCACCGAGACCAATGGCTCGATCATCTGCCCATCCGCCGTCAATGGGGTCGTAGGCTTCAAACCCAGCCTTGGATTGCTGAGTCGCTCGGGTGTCGTTCCAATCACCCGGCGGCAGGACACCCCCGGGCCAATAGCGCGCAACGTCTATGATGTCGCTTTGCTGCTGTACCAGTTGGCAGGCTCCGATCCAGCCGACCCTCTGACCGGCAATGCACCGCAAGGCTCCGATTACACCAGCGCTTTATCCACCGAGGCGTTGCAAGGCAAACGCATTGGGGTGGTCCTGGATGAAGGCGAGAAACATCTCGGCGCGTTTCCGCTGTTTCCCGTCGTGAAGAGCGTGAAGCGGTCGCAATGTGATTTGGGTAACGGGATGGTGCACGACCTCAGCCCTCAATATTGCGCGGCGGTAAAAACCCTCAGGGATAATGGCGCTACCCTCGTTCCGGTGACGCTGAGCCTTCCAGACATGAGCAACTACGTTCAAGTATTGGCAGCGGCGATGAAGCTCGAACTGCAGACTTACTTGAGTACTCGTAGCGGGTTGCCAATTACGTCTATTGAAACGTTGATAGATTTCAACGAGCAAAATCCGGTGGAAGGGAACCATGGCCAGCGGATGCTTGAGCAAATCAACGCGCAAACGTTAAGTGAAGAACAAGTAGATGCTCTATGGTTGCCGATACGGGCAAGTTTCAAAAGCCTCATCGACACTCAATTCCAGAATCACACGCTGGATGTCATGGTGGCCGATTATGACTATATCTCCCAGCCGAGCGCTGCCATCGCAGGCTACCCGATCATCACCGTACCGTCCGGTGTAGAGCCGGAGGGTGAGCCAACTTCCATATCGTTTATCGGGTCCATGTGGCAAGACGCCGGGGTATTGGGATTTGCCTATGCCTATGAGCAAGCTTCCTTGAAACTGGTTCATCCAACATTCAGACCGTGACGAGGTACTGATCCGATGAGCCGGGAACTGCCCGGCTCATCGAGCTGATTTAATCCAGGTCGCGACGAATACCTCTGTGGCGGTGCTTTTTCAGGCCGGTCTACGGTAATCTTGGCCGCACCAGTTTCCCCGGCAGAGGGAAACCTTAACTCCAGCATCCGCTTGCCCTGCGTGTAAACCATCGATCAGACGTCCCGAGGGACGCATCCATGAGGTTTACCATGCGCACCACTTCGACATTCATCTGCCAGGCCGCCGACCAGCTCAAGGGTTTTGTCGGCCTGAACCGCAAGACCGGCCAGTACATCGTACGGTTCAGCGAAGACGCCTTCGGCATGGACGTGGCCGACGACGGCATCATTCCCACCAGCGAATTTGTCTGGGCCCCCGCAGCAGACGGCGCCATGGCCCTCAAGCGCGAGCGGATCCAACTGCTGCTGGACCAGAACATCGACGACCGCATCAACCTCACCGAACCTTTGCGGGTGTACATGGCCCGCAGCGATCTGCCGGAAATCGTGGCGGTGCGGCAGTTGGTGGAAGGCTGAGCTTGATCTTGAGTTGAACAGAAAGCCTGTGGGAGCCTGCTCTCACAGAGATGTGCGCTGAACAATGAATAGGAAAATACCCGGAAAAAAATGTGGGAGCGAGCTTGCTCGCGATAGCGATGGATCAGCCAACATCACCGTGACTGACATACCGCCATCGCGAGCAAGCTCGCTCCCACAAGGATTTGTGTCCTGGCATTAGATTGAGCGTTGGAAGGCATAGTCCCGTTCGACCTTGCACACTCTCGTATGGCAATGGGTATACCAGGTAGAGCGGCCTCGCTCACGGATCGCGCGGTGTTCGGGATGCTGCTTCCAGGCCAGGATCGCGGCTTCATCGCTCCAATACGACACAGTAATCCCCAGGCCATCGTCGCCACGGGCCGATTCGACACCTAAAAATCCGCGCTGCTCCCGGGCCAGGGCCAGCATGCGCTCGGCGGCTTCGGCGTAGCCTTGGTCCCCCTCGGTACGCAGGGAGGTGAAAATCACGGCGTAACAGTGGGCGCTCATGGCATTTTCCTCGCGCAGGCTTCGACAAACGCGCGGACCAGCGGCGGCACCCGGCCTTCCAGCGCAGCTCGTTCAGGCTGGAACAGCGTGGCGACAAAGAACGGATGGTCCTGCAGCTCCACCGCTCGCAGGTCGCCGGCCGAATCCCGGGCGACGGCGTGCAGGTGCTGGCTCAGCAAGTCTTTTTCAAAATCCGGATTGACCCCGAAGCGGCAATGGTAGCCCTCGAGCGCGGTCTGTCGGCCATAGGCCTTGGCGATCAACGAGCCCGCCTCGAGTTGAAGGCTGTCGATGGTTTCCACCAAGGCGCAGCTCAGCGGCGTCAACAGCGCCCGTTCAGCCTCGGGAGAGGTTTCACCATGGACGGCGTCGACCCAGCCCATCACGTCACGGGCATATTCCAGCACGGCATGCTGAAAACCACCGCAGGTGCCCAGGAAAGGGCGATGTTGTTCGCGGGCAAAACGAATGGCTTGCAAGGCGCCGGCTTCGTTTTGGTAGGGGCTGCCGGGCACGCACCAGACGCCGTCGAAATCCTCCAGCACAGCATTGTCGGTAATGAGCGGCGTTGCCAGCCATTGCAGGCGAAGGGCATGGCCGGTTTGTGTGCCTGCCAACTCAAGTGCGCGGGGGATCGCCCGGTGAGCGGTGATGTGTGGATCGTGGTCGCCGACCAGGGCGATGTTTAACGCATGCTGTTTTTCCATGGGAGGCTCGCCGCTTGTTGATTCCTGGTGGCCACTATAGATTGGCGTTCACGCAATCAATATTGGCGTTTATCCAAGTGATCAATGCAGCAACGCACTATCGTCTGGACTATCCCGATCTGTCCCTGATCCTGGCGCTGGTCCGGGGTGGCTCGCTGGCACGGGCCGCTCGGCTGCTGCAGGTGGACGTGTCCACGGTGTTTCGTTCGGTACGTCGGCTGGAGGCAGCCCTGGGCCAGCCCTTGTTCGAGAAAAGCCGTTCCGGGTACTTGCCCACGAGCCTGGCCCAGGCATTGGCCGAACAAGCCGAGCGCGCCGAGCAGGCTTTGGAGGCGGCACGGGTGGGGGTGGAGCAGGGCGGTGAGGTCATCAGCGGGACGGTGCGCCTGACGTGCAGTGATTCGGTCCTGCAAGCGTTGTTGCTGCCGGCGCTGGCGCGTTTCATGCCTGCTTATCCGGCGTTGAGCCTCGAGTTGAGCACCTCGAATGACTTCGCCAACCTGAGCCGCCGGGATGCCGACATTGCGTTGCGACTGACCCGTACGCCGCCGGAGCACTTGGTTGGTCGCAACCTCGGCAATGTGACGTTCCGGGTATGTGCCGGTGCCACGTACCTGCGCCCGGCGAATGTGGATGACCTGGCCGCCATGACCTGGATCGCGCCGGACGATTTTCTCCCCGATCACCCCACCGTGGCCTGGCGTCGTCAGCATTTACCCGGCGTAGTGCCCGCCTATCGCTGCAACAGCATGCTCTCGGTCACCGAACTGGTGCGGGCGGGTTTGGGGGTGGCGGCGCTGCCGGACTTTCTGATCGACGAAAACCAGGGCCTGATGCCACTCGGTGAACCGTTGCTGGGATATGACACGGCTCTGTGGCTCCTGACCCGTCCGGACTGTCGGGCCTTGCGTTCGGTGGTGACCTTGTTCGATGAGTTGGGGCGCAATCTGCGGTGGCGCTGACTTTTAACGCGCGGGCTGTGCATGACTCAATGGATGATGATCCCCTTACGGTTATAGTGCCTTGAGCACCCGCCCCTGGCAGAGAACATCACGATGACGAAGTCTTCCCAAACCACTCCCTCCGTACCCGTTGACCATTTACGTTTTCATCGCCCTCACGCTCATCTGGCGCCGACTTTTGGCAATGACCGCTTTGCGCTGAGGGCGGAGGCGTTCGCGCGTTTTTTCGGGACGCCGATGTTCCTCGGTGCGCAGACTTTGATCGTGCTGCTATGGGTCAGCCTGAACCTGATGGGGGTCTTTCACTTCGATGCTTACCCGTTCATCTTGCTGAACCTGGCGTTCAGCCTGCAGTCGGCCTATGCCGCCCCGCTGATTTTGCTGGCGCAAACCCGACAGGCCGCTCGGGACAAGGCCCAGGCGGAAGCCGATGCGCAACATCGCGAAGCCTTGGCCGTCGCCAACAGCGAGCGCCAGGCCCAGGCCGCGCAGAACACGGCGCAGTTGCTCCAATTGTTGGAGCAGAACACCCGCCTGACGGAAATGACCAAGGCGTTGACCGAGCGTATCGACAGCTTGACCACCGAAATGCACCAGAAGGTTGTGCACAACCCATCGATGCAGTAACCCTCATCCAGCGGGATGTGCCAGCCAATCAGGCCTGGTAACGACTCAGGAACATGTCGAGGGCCGATTCGATCACCCGGGCCTGCTCCTCCTGGGTCAGGCTCGGTTGCCCCATCGAAACCTGCGGCCAGAAGGCGAACGTCTTGAGTAGCCCATGCATTTGCTGGGCGGCAAATGCCGGCTCCACGGGCTTCAACCGAGCATCGGCCTGGGCCTGGCGAATCCAGGCCGTCAGGCCTTCTTCACGCTGGCCCATGCGCGACACCATGTTCTGGGCCCGCTCCGGGGAATGAATCGTTGCGGCGATGGCGATGCGCGCCAGGTCGAGGAAATTCTCGTCCGCCAGCAGGTGCAGTTTGGCTTGCAGCAACGTTTGAAGCTGCTCCCGCAGCGGCGTTTGCGAGCTGTAGGGCATGTCCTGTTCTGCGGTAATGCTGTTCCATAACCGATTCAGAATTTCGGCAAACAGCTCTTCCTTGCTGGGGAAATGGTTGTACACCGTGCGCTTCGATACGCCGGCAGTCGCCGCGATCTTGTCCATGCTGGTGATCTCGAAACCGCTGCTACGGAATTCAGCAATCGCGGCCTGGAGGATGGCTTCGCGTTTTCGCTCGGTAAGGCGCTGCGGTACGGTCATGGGCATTCGTCGGTTGAGAGGAGAGAACTTACACTCGGCAGTTTACTTGCTCCGAGCATTCATGCAATCTAGAAACTACACCGAGTGGTGTAGTTTTTGTGTCAAACGGCTGAGCGTGCATGCAACGGCCATCCAGCGTCCCACAACGGCGAAGCGCAATTGCGACGACGTCCTTGGAGTTATCGCACCATGACCATTCCCTCTTTTTCGACCGATAGCCCGTCTGCCCAGCATTTATCCCGGCACGAACAGGGCAAGTATCGCAATCACGCCTTCACTCCGCGACAAGGGTTCGGCACGACCCTGCGCATCATCTGGAACATGACCTTCCACAAGCCGCGCGCTACCCGGCCTGCGGGCGCCATCGAGGTTCAACCGCTGACGCGCGCCGCGTTGCTGGCCGCGCCCAATCACAGCGTCTTCCGTCTCGGCCACTCCACCGTGTTGCTCAAGCTGCGGGACAAGTTCTGGCTGACCGACCCGGTGTTCTCCGAACGTGCTTCACCCGTGCAATGGGTCGGCCCCAAGCGTTTTCATCAGCCGCCCATCAGCCTGGAAGAGTTGCCGCCGATTGAAGCGGTGATCCTTTCCCACGATCATTACGACCACCTCGATCATCAGGCGATTCTCAAGTTGGCGGCCAAGACTCGCCACTTCCTGGCCCCCCTTGGCGTGGGCGATACCCTGATCAAATGGGGTGTCGATGCCAGCAAGGTGCGTCAACTGGACTGGTGGCAAGGCACCGAGGTGGACGGCATCGAGTTCATCGCCACGCCCTCCCAGCATTTTTCCGGTCGCGGTCTGTTCGACAGCAACAGCACCTTATGGGCCTCGTGGGTGATGATCGACGGCGCCACGCGAATTTTCTTCAGTGGCGACACCGGCTACTTCGAGGGTTTCAAACGCATCGGCGAACAATACGGCCCCTTCGATCTGACGCTGATGGAAACCGGCGCCTATAACGTCGATTGGCCCCATGTCCACATGCAGCCGGAGCAGACCCTGCAGGCTCATATCGACCTGAAGGGCCGCTGGCTGCTGCCGATCCACAACGGCACGTTCGACCTGGCGATGCATGCCTGGTATGAACCTTTCGATCGCATCCTGGCCCTGGCCTGGGAGCGCAACGTGTGCATCACCACACCGCAAATGGGCGAAGCATTCACCCTGGCGCAGCCGCAACGTGGCCGCGCCTGGTGGCTGGACGTAGAACCCTCGGCGTACCAGGACCGGGCCGGTATCGCCTAGCACCTGCGCAGACGGTGTTATTCGATCATCGCGTAATCGGGCCGCCCCATCGGGTCCGGCGTCGCGCCCTTGATGTTCATGCCGCGCCCCGGTGCGAACCCGGGGAAGAACACCAGCCCCTCGGCCTCCAGGCGAAACGCCAGGGCCAGGCGGGTTACATCGAGCAACTCGCCACCGGCCTCGAAGCGGCGGATGGCCTGGACCGAGACGCCGGATTGCCGGGACAGCTCCTCGACACTCCAGCCCAGCATGGCTCGGGCCTGCGCACTGTGAGCAGGGGTGAATTGATAGACAGCGATGCGTTCCAGGGTGGTTTTGATTGCGAGAGAGGCCATGGGGTGCTCCAAAGCTGTGGGATTCAAAAATACTGTGTTTTTGTACAGTTGTTTTGAATCCTGATCAATCTCATTTTTTGATCAATGACCGGTGGTCTTCTCCAGCCAGGCGCTCGGTGCGTGACCCAGCACCCGACGGAACATGGTGGAAAACGCAGCGGGGCTGTCGTAGCCCAGATCCAGGGCTATGCACGTCACCGAATCCCCTTCGGCCAAACGGGCCAACGCCGCCATGACACACGCCTGCTGTCGCCACTGGCTGAAACTCAGTGTGGTCTGCCGGCTGAACAGGCGATTGAACGAGCGCAGGCTGATATGCAATTGCGCCGCCCATTGCACGGGCGAGGCATGAGTGTCGGGGTGTTTCAGGAACGCCTGGCACAGGCCGAGCAGGCGCGAATCCTGGGGCAGTGGGAGGTGCAGTGGCAGATGGGTACTGCGCAGCAGTTCGTGCAGCAGCAGATCGATCAGCGCGCCGTCGCGTCCAGCCTCGTCGTAGTCCGGCGCAAGCTCCACGGCTTCCATCAGCAACTGGCGCATCAAGGGTGACACGCCGATGACCTGGCACCGCGTGTCCATGGTCGTAACCGCAGCCGGTTCGATGTACAGGCTACGGGTGCTCACGCCCAGCATCAGCACTTCATGGTCGACCCCCGGCGGAATCCAGACCGCCCGTTGCGGCGGCACCACCCAATTGCCGTCCGCCGTGCCGACCTGCATCACCCCGGTGGCACCGTAGAGCAGTTGGGCCCGGCGATGACGGTGCAACGGCAGCAAATGCCCGTGGGGGTAATCGGTGCCAATGGCGACGACGGCCCTGGGTGTGGCATCCAATAAATCGATCGAAGTGTTGCGCATCGAAGGGTGACTCGCGATTGGCGTAAACGCGAACATTATTGGCTGGTTTGCTACAGCGGGCCAACCTTCGTTTACCTATCGTGGACGCCTCCCCATTCCACGGACTTCCCTAGATGTTCTACGTATTGCTCGCCTGTTTCGGCTGCTTGAGTGGCGTGACCGCCGTGCTGTTTGGGTTCGGCGGTGGTTTTGTCGTGGTGCCGTTGATCTACCGCCTGCTGATGGCTCGCCACGCAGGTGACGTTATCGGTGAATCGGCGATGCATATCGCCGTGGCCACTTCCACCTGCGTCATGATCGTCAACGCCCTGGTTGCCACAGGAAAACATCACCGCGCCGGTCAGCTGCTTCGTCATTACTTGTGGCCGTTCGGCGCCTTCATCGCTCTGGGCGCGATCCTCGGCGCAACGGCTGCCACCTGGATGAGCGGCGAGATTATCCGCTACGCCTTCATTGCCTACTTGTGCCTGACCATTCTGGATTGCCTGTTGCGGCGAGGTTTTCTGACACGCGCCAGTGATGCCGACCCACGACCTCTGTCGGCGATGGAGACGACGTTGGGTGGTACGGCTGTCGGAATCATTGCCACGTTCCTGGGTGTCGGCGGAAGTGTCATGACCGTGCCGCTTCTGCGCCGATGTGGTTTGAACATGTCCCAGGCCACGTCCATGGCCAATCCGCTGAGCCTGCCTGTCGCTTTGGCCGGCACCGTGACCTATATGGCTTTGGCCGGTCTCACCGGAACGGATCTCGGGCCGTGGTTCGTCGGTTATGTCGACTTGCTGGCCTTCGCTGTGCTCACGCTCGGCGTGCTATTGGGCATCCGTCTGGCAACGCCTTGGATCGGGCGGATACCGGATCGGCTGCATGCGCGGGTGTATGTGGGGTTGTTGATGCTGGTCATGGGGGGGATGTTGCTGGGGTAGGGGCTATTGATCCGCCAACCCCGGCGCCTCCCGAATAATGAAGTGGTCCAGGTTCTCGATATTGGCGCTGAACACCCCGAACGTCTGGTCGGGGTTTTTCTTGCTCGGCACCTGCTTGAACTCCGGCGTCACGCCATAAAAGAAGCAATACAACGACTCGTCACTGTCGATGGCGTGCTTGATTTCTTCCAGGAACGCTTTGCGCTTGCGGTAGTTGTCGATCAGCTTCTTGCTCAGGTAAACGTTGACTGAGTAAGGCTTCTTCTTTGCCTCGTCCGCTTGCTTGAACCAGACCTTTGCTTCGAAATCGATGCGAAAGCTCAGCGTGTAATCCTTGATCTCCTTGATCTTGCCCCAGTAGATCAAGCCCTTGTTGTCCTGCAAGTAGTCGATCTTCTTGAAGAACGATCCATAGGGCGCCGTGTGCTCGCCAATCTTCAGCGGCATGCGCTTGAGCAGATCCTTGTTATCGAAATTCGAGACGAAACATTCCACCGGGTGGGCGAAGACACTGGTCTTGTCCGGCGTCGAGTCCTGGGCGGAATGAGTGTCATCACCGTGGGACGATACAGGGAGGGGCGTAGGGCGAGTCGCTTCAACATCTTTCGGCAGATCGGACGGTTTACGCACGTACTGACGCCGAGTCAGCAACAGCTCCGACGGAAAATGCTCTTCGCGGTCGTCATCCGTTTCCGCCTCGCCACTTTGCGCACCCAATCCCGGCGTTTTCGGGCTGACATAAGGACAGCCCTCGATATGCTGGGTCGTTGGTTGGTTCTTGAAATGTGGCGTGCGAATGTAATTGACGCTCTTGGCATTGAGCGTCGTCAGCCGATTCTCCTCATCAAACGCCGTCCGACAGGCATCGTTGGGGCACTGGAACTGTTCTTTCGCGGAATCGAACGCCACTGTCTCGTCGAAATTCAGATCGCGCACGTCATAGATCGACAGCTTGTCGTCGAGGCTGCGGCAATAGGCGAGGTCGAATTTCATGAAGGGCTCGGGTCCTTGAGGGGGAAAGGATATTAATAGCGGGAGACGGGGTGGGTTGCACTGACTGTTTTCAGCTCAGTGCAAAATCTGCAGCAATGCCCCGGCCACGGACAGCGCCCGAGACTTATTGATATCCCCAGCTCGATACCAACCCTGTGGCGAGGGAGCTTGCTCCCGCTGGGCTGCGCAGCAGCCCCCAATTAAGGCAGCAAGCGGGTCGTTCCAGAGTCAAAGCACGCAGTCATAGGTGCGGATGTTCTGCCTCAGTGCCGCCAGAAACGAGAAGGCATTCTCCACTCGCTCGCCTTGGAACCCGTGGTAATAGTTTTCCGGCGTCAGCACGGTGCCGGCGCCGCGTTTGTTGTCGGGGTGCAGGCAGTAGGGGATCGACAGAAAACCACTGTCAAAGGCACCGAGCAGGGCTTCGGACAAGTTGCTGTCGTGGGCCAGCGTGCCTTCGATCAGGCGTTTCGCGCTGCGCAGGACGCGTCCGTGTTCCTGGGAATCGAACGGAATCTGCGGTAAAACGCCGTCGGTGTTCAGGCAGTAGTCGCAGTACTCCAGCGCCGCGATATTTTCCTCTACCCGGGGAATGCGCCTTGATTCCACCGGTGTCTTGATGATCACGCGCTGCACACCCGTGGCGCGGATCATCGCCAGCGCATCGCCAGTGATTCGGCAAAAACCGCCAAGCGAGCGCGGGAAGAACCCCATGAACACATAACCGACAAAGTGATAGCTGCCCGGCGCAAAATATTCGGCCGCGAGTTGTTGGAGGGCTGCCACCGCCGCACGATCCTGCACCGGCGAGGTGCCTTGAGCGTAGGAGAACGATAGTGTCTTGATGCCATGGGAGCGCAAGAACAACCCTTCAAGAATATTCAGCGCCACCAGAATCACCGGGTCGCACATCTGTCCCATCATGCAACCGGCGAAGCTTTCGATGTGACTGTTGTCGACGCCGCTGGACAGCACCTGACAGGCTTTCTCCCAGTGCTCGAACGCCTCGCGCAATGGCGTGCGACTGTACGGCAGGCAATAGGAAATCGGCCCGCCCTCGGTGGTGGGCAGACCGACTTCGACCATGCGCTCGAAAATGTGCAACGGGTCGGGCGAACCATGACGAACCTGCACTGGCAGGCGGTAGCGCGCATCGATCTGGTCGATCATGGCACGGGTCTGCGCTGGCGGATGGTTGACGATCGGATAACCGTTGAGCATCGATTCGCTGTCGATGGCCCGTTGCGCTGCTTCAAGATTGTTTACCCGGGTGAACGCATCAAGGGTGATGGTGCACACAGTGTTCGCCCGGCTCGCTGCCGTGGCTTCCAGGCCGGCTTGCATCCGGGCCGGGTCACTGAAGCCCATTCGCGGCTGGAGCACCGGGCCATGGGCGTTGAAGCGTTCAAGAACATGGGTATTGAAATCGATCATCCTGATCTGCCTTTTTGTGAATCGGTAAGGGTGCAACGGGTCAGCGAGCGATCCGTTTCTCCAGGTAATGCTCTGGATACAACTGGGCAGACACCAATTCCTGAAAGGCATCGAAGCTGTTGGCCACGCTGTCGTCGAACACCTCATCGAAACCGGCGGCGCGCAGTGTGTCGCTATGGCGGGCAATGGTCCGAGGATCGTTTTCGGTGCAGATCTTGCCGCCGATATACACCCCGTCGGTGTGTTTGGTTTCGCTACGAATACGCTGCGCGAGTTCAGCGCCTTCGATGTAGCCATGGCCATTGACCGTGCTGACGACAACCATGGCGCTGGCGTGGCGGTTGAGCCGCGCGATCACTTCATCCATGGGCGTGTTCGGTCCCAGATTCTCGACGTTGTAGCCCATGTCTGTGAGCAGGAACTCCATGAATACCAGATTCCAGCTATGGGAATCCGAAGGCACGGTGGTGAGCAGAGCAGTTTTGCTGAAAGTCATCGTTAAAGTCCTTTTTAAGTTGCTGTCCTGGTTGCGTAGTACGGGAGCGCCCGCTGAAAGTTGCGAAAGTTAGTGGTCACCGAGTTGATGTAGCCCCAGGTCTCGGCGTAGTTCGTGGGAAAGGGTTTGGAACCTTCGATCCTGTCCCGTTCGCGGGCAGTGATGTAGTTCGGCCAGTCTTTGGATCGTGGGCGCCGGTGATGAAAGTCGTGACACGGTGTATCGCCGACCATCACAAACACCCGGACAAACAAGTGGAACGCCAGCATCTTGATCAGCCAAACGCTGATATGGGCGAAGCGTCGAACAGTTCCCGCACCTTCGGGGATGCGCAGTTCTTCGCCGATGAATACGCCGGTGGTGCTCTCGCAAATGAAGTCGATGCCGCGCCGTTCCAGCACGTCCACGCTGGGCCAGGTGTGCTCGGCCGCCAGGCGAAATGTGGTGCTGATGTGGTAGCCGGAGAAGATCGGAATCACCCACGCCACGATGAACAGATCGAAATGGCCCACGGCTGCCGACAGCAGTGCAAGGCCCGCCCAGAAGACCAAGGTCAATACTGCGACGCGGCGGTTTTCAGCCGTGGCGGTGCCTTTCAATCGGCCCCAGCACGAACGCAGCACGGCCAGTGGCGACAGCGCGGTCGAGACCAGTTTGGTCCACATGCTGGCGATGCTGTCGGACGGTTTCAACCCCACCACACTTTGCAGGTAGGAGAGGGTGTCGTCATCGTCGGTCAGCAGCGTTTTCGAACTGTGATGCAGCGCGTGTTCGCTCTTGTAGGTATCGAAGGGTTTGAGCATCAGGACGCCGGAAATGATTCGGCCGACGGTCATATTGGTCTCGCGCGATTCGAAGACCATGTCATGGGCGCAGTTGTGGCAGATCATCACTTGCATCTGCTTGATGCCACCGGTGGCCAGGACAAAGCCCAGCAGCCACAGCGCAATGCTGGCCTGCGAATAACCAATACCGGCCAACAGTGCGCCGCCGGCTATTAATCCCGCCGACACAACGATATGGTGGAACGGCTTCAGAGGTCGGACTTTATCGAGGTCTTCGGGCAGAGGCTTGGCTGTCAGCCAACTCAGAAACGGCTGCATGAACCCTGGAAGGGCGCGCATTGAGTTACGTATCATCCATGTTTCCTCTAGGGTTTTGCTCCATGCAAAAACTGTAACGTGGCCTCTGGATATTTCGAATAGAAATAGGTGGGGATCGATTTTCCATTTTTGGGTATGTCATCGACATGGATTGGGATGATCTGAAGGTTTTTATCTTCGTGGCTAAATCGAACAACGTGACCGAGGCCGGAATCTCGCTCAAGGTTTCGGCCTCGACGGTGTCGCGCAAGATCGCGGCGCTCGAGGAATCGCTCGGTACGGTATTGTTTTCGAAGAAGACTAACGGTTACTTCCTGACCGAAGCGGGAAGAGCGTTGCTGCCATTGGCACTGGAAACGGAGGAGCGTTTCAAACTGATCGAGCGGCAAATGTCGCAACCGGGTGATCGGATGGCGGGACAGGTGCGCATCGATTGTCCGGAACTAATGGGCACGCACTTGATCATTCCGCAACTCGCGGTATTTCATGCTCAGCACCCGGAGATCAGTTTCGACTTCATTAACTCGGCGGTGTCGTCGAAACTCACGCAGAGCCACAGCGACATCATTATCCGCTTGCGCAGACCGGAGAACGGTAACTTCACCATGCGCCGGGTCGGAACACTGATGCAGGGGCTTTTCTGCTCCCGGGCTTATGCCGATGCCAACGGTCTGCCGACCGAACCCGCCGACCTCAAGCACCACAGCCTGATCGGCTGGACCGAAGAAATGTCGTATATGCCGCTCGCCCAATGGTTGAGCGAAATGGCCGGAGACCAGAAGCTGTGGATGCGCGTTTCAAACCTGAATGCGCAGCTCAAGGCCGTCGAAGCCGATCTGGGGATTGCCGCGCTACCCGTCTATGTCGGACATCAGTCCGGTCTGTGCCAGGTGTTGGCCAATCACCCTGCTCGCCGCTCGGAAATCTGGTTGCTGCGCAATCAGGCGACCCAGGGTGTGAGCCGCGTTGATCGAGTGGTGGAGTATCTGACGGAGCTGTTTCACGGCAAAGCGGTCGGCATGCACTGACCACCGTCTTACCGCGAGGTCATGGCACCAGAATCAATGAACCCTGGGTTTGGCGGTATTGCATGACGCAGTGGGCCTGGGCCGCCAGCGCGAGGGGGAAGTGCGCTATTGCCGGCAAACGAATCGCGCCGCTGGCCACTGCTTGCAGCACCCGTTCGGCTGCGTGGGTCAATTCAGCGTCGCCGCCGATGTAGTGCTTCAACGACGGCCGCGTCACATGCAGCGAGCCCATCTGCCCGAGCCGGGACAGGTTGAAATCCGTCACGTCGCCCGAAGCATTGCCAAACAGCACGAGGTGGCCGCGCGGACGCAAACTCGCCAATGACAGCTCTACGGTATCTTTACCGATCGAGTCGAATACGACATGGGCGCCTTTGCCATCGGTCAATTCACGGATCGACCCCAGTGTGTCTGGCGCTTCGGCATTGAGGGCCGCTATGCACCCCACATCCAGAACCTGGCGGCGTTTGGCTTCGGTCGAAGCCAGACCTATCACGTGTACGCCGCGAGCGACCAGCCAGCTTGTGGCAATGCTGCCCACGCCGCCCGCCGCCGCGTGCCATACCACAAAGTCACCAGGCGCCAACGGCACGCAGCGATGCGTCAGGTATTCGGCCGTCAGCCCTTTGAACATGACGCCCGCCGCGACTTCGCTCGGCACGCCATCGGGCAGGCGTATCGCCCGCGAAGCGCGAACGACCGCGTGACTGGCGTAGCTGCCGGTCGAGCTGTCGACGAAGGCCACTCGATCGCCAATGGCCAGGTTTTTCACCTGCGATCCACATTCGATGACACGCCCAGCACCTTCCATGCCCAAGCCCCGGGGGAAGGCTGAACCATCGTCCAGCGCGCCGGAGCGCCGGTGCAGGTCGATGAAGTTCACGCCGGCGGCTTCGATGGCCACAGTGATTTCTTCAGGGCCGGTGGTACGCAGCGGGTATTTGCGCAATTCCATGACGTTGGGTGCCCCGGGGGCGGCGAAGACAATTCCGTGGGTCTGGGTCATGTGAGCCTCCTTAAAGCGGGCCGATGCGCAGGAAAATCCATACCGCAACCGCTATCAGCATCAGGCCGAACGCAGCGTTCTGAAACATCAGCAGTTTGGGGCGGGACTGGATCAGTTTCTGCACGGTCGAACCCATCGACACCCAGATGACATGGGAGAAGAAGTTCAGCGAAATCAGCGCCGCACTGAGGATCAACACGACAGTGCTGCTGGTCTCGCCGGAAGGCATGAACGTGGAGAACATCACCAGCAACATCACGATCCCTTGCACGTTGCCCAGTTGTATAACAATGCCGTCCCGAAATTGCAGGTGCATGGCCTTGTCGGTGGGCGCTTTCAGTGGACGACGCAGCATGCGCACACCCAGCCACAAGATGTAGAAACTGCCCACCACTTGCAGCGCCCATACCAGCGTCGGATTGTTCATCAGCGTGTGATAAAGGCCTAAGCCGACCAGCACGGCGATCAGGAAGTAAGTAATGTCGAGCCCAACGATAAACCGCACCGAACGACGCACACCGCTTTGCGCACCCGACGTCGCCACCATCAAGTTGCCGGGGCCCGCACTCAGGGTCAGCGGAACCATGGTCGATAACCAAAGCAACCAGTTGATGCTGAAAATTTCTTGCATGTTGTCTTCCTTAATCACAACGCGGACTTAACTCCGGCAAGTCTAATTCGCAGTTGCTTCTAAGGTTATAGCGAAGAGCGCAAGGCGGTTTCCCATAAATGGGGGAAGCGTGGTGAGGAGGAGGGCGGTCGCCGTTGCCTTTAGGTGAGCCGACGTTTTGGGAAGGCCAAGCTGCTCGGGCGTGAGGCGTCCGGTGGCTATCGGAAATCTCCGGGGTGGGCTAGCTTAGCGAACCCCAGGGAGGTGATTATGAGTGAACGGGTGCAAGTAGATATACGCCAGGCCAAGTCCCAACTTTCCCAACTGGCTGAACGTGTATGGCGTGGCGACAAGGTGGTGATCACCAGAGCCGGCCAGCCATATCTGGAGCTGCGGCCTCATCTCGATACACCACGGGTGCGCAAGCCTGGGCGGTTGAAGGGTAGGGTCCGGATGTCTGCGGAATTCAACCAGACCCTCGACGATGTCAACGATGGATTCGAGGGCGGTCCCCTGGAACCCCTCGTGATCCCTATGAGCAAATGTTGATTGCCCAGGCTCAAGAACACTGATTATTCCAAACCCGCCACCGCCCCTGTGGCGAGGGGATTTAGCGAAACGTCGCACCGCCCCGCTGGGCTGCGAAGCAGCCCCAAGACAACCGGCATCATAATGCCGGTTACGCGGTGAAACCCTTGGCTAACCGGAATTATATTGCTGAAAGCTGAGCGCCCGGTCGAACGAGAAAATCAATGAAAGAATACACCCCCGAAGGTCGCCAGGCACTGCTTGAAGATATCTCGACCCAGCACGCGACGGGAAACGAAACCCTGGGAACCGCCGTTCGCCGGCTACGACTCGAGGTCACCGGTTTGGACCAGGAAACCTTTGCACTGATGTGCAAGATGTCGACCAAAGCCCTGTACCAGATCGAGAAGGACAAGGGTAATCCGACCCTCAGCACCATTGACGCCATCATGAGGAAGTTCGGACTGCGTCTCGGGCTGACCAGAGCGCCACAAACCATTTACACGCCGCGGCTTGGGCAGGAAAAGCCTGCCTCTAATGCGCCCATTCGCGGCACTAAGCCTCGTCGCCAATAGGCGGATCAACAGGCTCTTCAGCAATGCAAGCCTGGTCGAATTCCCCCATGGTCGCCTCGTCGATAGCGTCGATTTTCAGCAGTGCTTCGGCCGAGCTGTGAATCGACTCGAAGGCCTCACTTTTTATTTTTTCCGTCATTGCATATTCCCATGTGTTCTTTTTCGTCCACCAAAAGCTGGGCGGCTCCCGAAACCACTATTCCACATCGCCAAAGCCGACCTGCCCGGGATCCTACAAAACAACGCAGTAATTAAGCCCTACGCAAACCGATGGCCTGACACCCGTGGCGAGGGAGCTTGCTCCCGCTGGGCTGCGAAGCAGCCCCAATTCCATACGACCAACAAAAAACCGCCGCCCGAACACGGACGACGGCTTCTGATTGAATCTCAAAACCCTCGCAAAACTCTCGACGTTTTCCGCCACCAGGATTCATGCTGACTAAACGGATCATCCACCAACACCGCCGGCATGGCCCGCAAGCGAATCCATGGTTCATCCTGCCAGTGCAGCATGCAGAGCGACATCTTCGGCCAATCCAACACGCTCAACGTAGGCCGCTCCACCTTATGTGAGCAGCGCTCATCCCGCAGCGTAGGCACTACCTGATGCGTGATCCACTCACGCAGCAAGCGGTACTCGGGGCAGTAGTGATAAACCAGCAACGCATAAACACCTGACTCGCTCAGCATCAGACGCTCTTCGGTCAACCCGTGGACATGCACGAGCATCATCCGGCGCTGGTCAGGGTCAAGCTTGCGGGTCATGCGCTCATCGAGGTGCTTGCTTATCAAGCGCCCCAAGTCGTAGGCGCTCAACCAAGCCTGGTTTTCAACCAAATAGGGCGTGAAGATGGAGGTTGTGACGGGTGAAAACCGCCGGAATGTAAGCATCAGGCATGATGGGTCTCCGAGGTATACGGAGAGCAGAGCTGCGTTCTTGTGGGCATAACCACCTCTACGTTCGAAGGTTAGCGGCGCGAGCCCGACGTAGAGGATGTAAGAAAAATCCCAACTAGCTATTTTCTCCACACAGAGTTGCAAATGTCCTTAGACAGTACGCGGTTCTATGCTCGGCGATTAGCTACTACGTTGGGCGTTTCTTAGGCACCTGCGACTAAGATAGGTAACGAGGCAGTACGGCGTCAATGCGGAACGATTCTGAGTTTTTCGTAGGGCAGAGGTAGCGTATCTGTCCTGAAGTTAAACGCGGTTTTGGTTCCGTAGAATACAAAAAACCCCGTTTTCACGGGGCTTTCAGTTAGGCGTGCAACATAGGATTCTTCTTTCGAATCAATCCCAGCTCAAAGCCCCACCCGTCTGATACTCAATCACTCGCGTCTCAAAGAAGTTCTTCTCTTTCTTCAAGTCCATGATCTCGCTCATCCAAGGGAACGGGTTAGTCGTGCCTGGATACTCTTCTTTCAGACCAATCTGCGACAGGCGACGGTTGGCGATGAACTTGAGGTAGTCCTCCATCATCGCCGCGTTCATGCCCAACACGCCGCGAGGCATGGTGTCGCGGGCGTATTCGATCTCCAGTTGTGTACCCTGCAGGATCATCTGGGTCGCTTCTTCCTTCATCTCGGCATCCCACAGGTGCGGGTTTTCGATTTTGATCTGGTTGATCACGTCGATGCCGAAGTTCAGGTGCATGGATTCGTCGCGCAGGATGTACTGGAACTGCTCGGCGACGCCGGTCATTTTGTTGCGGCGGCCCATGGAGAGGATCTGGGTGAAGCCGCAGTAGAAGAAGATGCCTTCCAGGACGCAGTAGTAGGCGATCAGGTTGCGCAGCAGCTCTTTGTCGGTGTCCGGGGTGCCGGTTTCGAACTTCGGATCGGAGATCGAACGGGTGTACTTCAAGCCCCAGGCGGCTTTTTTCGCGACCGATGGGATCTCGTGGTACATGTTGAAGATTTCACCTTCGTCCATGGCCAGCGATTCGATGCAGTACTGGTAGGCGTGGGTGTGGATCGCCTCTTCGAATGCCTGGCGCAGGATGTACTGACGGCATTCCGGGTTGGTAATCAGGCGGTACACGGCCAGGACCAGGTTGTTGGCAACCAGGGAGTCGGCGGTGGAGAAGAAGCCCAGGTTGCGCATGACGATGCGGCGCTCGTCGTCGGTCAGGCCTTCCGGGTTTTTCCAGAGGGCGATGTCGGCGGTCATGTTGACTTCTTGCGGCATCCAGTGGTTTGCGCAGCCGTCCAGGTACTTCTGCCAGGCCCAGTCGTATTTGAAGGGGACGAGCTGGTTGAGGTCGGCGCGGCAGTTGATCATGCGCTTTTCATCGACGGCGACACGGGCGGAGGCGCCTTCGAGTTCGGCGAGGCCTTCGGCGACGTCGAGTTTGTCGAGGGCGGCCTTGGCGCGAATGATCGCGGCCGAGTCGCTGGCCGTCACGGCCCGGGCTTCGAGGGCGGCGGCACCGCCGGCGCTGTCGAGGCGGTCCATGTTGGCTTCAGAAGCGTGGCCGGCGTTGGCGCCTTTTACAGCGACTTCGCCGTCTTCTTTGTCGAATTCGTCCCAGCTCAGCATGACGTGTCGTCTCCTGCGTGAGGGCCAGATGCCCGATGAAGGCCTACTGGCCGCGATGGATCTTGGAAAAATCGTTTGTTGCAGCAGCTGACGCAGGCAATAAACAGAAAAATGTACGGGTCGTTCCGAAGCGGCGCAGAACGCCGGGAGGCATTTGGCGCTGGCGTGGGCTTCAGGCAGCCTTGATTCCCTGTAAGGGAATATTGCAGGCCCGTTTGAGGCGGCATTATAAGGACTTTTTTGCCTACGTGCTGCGGCGAAATGGCTCACAGACGGCGTCGCGAAGGGCATATCCGCGTGGGAGCGAGTATTTACAAGGCTTTGGCCGCCGAAGATTTTTTTTGCCTGGGTCGAACGGCGGTTGGTTTTGATCAAAAAACGAGCGTTTTTTGCGGTTTTGCACTACATGTTGTGTTTTCGGAGGGTTTTCAGCGGTTCCAGACACAACCAGGCCCGATCGAGACCGGGCCATGGAAAATGCCAGTAATGATCAATCGGTACGGGCCGAACCGGTGCGGTCGTTGCCATCGGCTGCGACAGTGGTCGGGTCGGTGTGGTCGTGAGCGTCGGTGGCGACCGTGGCAGCATCCGTGAGGTTGTAGCGGTCGATGGCGGCGGCTGAACCGGTGCGATCGAAACCGTCGGCGGCGAAGCTATTGGTGGCCAGTACGGACAGGGCCAAGGCGAAGAACAGTTTGCTTTTCATGGTGGTTGCTCCTGGTTCGTTCAAAGTCGATCAGCCGTTGGAGCAGCCGTTGCCCATGACGCTGTAGCGCAGGATGTGACGTTGGCCCTTGGAGTCGTCGTATTCCATCTTCGCCGGGACCACTTCGCAGACATTGGGGATGTCGCTCATGGAAATGACTTTGGCGATGTCCAGGTGGGTGGAGTAGGTGTACTCCTCAATGGCGGGTTTTTGCTGTGCGACATCGGTCGGGACCTCATCCGCCATCGCGGTGGCGCACAGGCTGCCGAGGACCAGAACCCATAAAGCTTTCATCTGATTCACCTTTCTTCAGGTCGAGTGGGGTCACGCAACCTTTTTGGGGTTGCGTGTGGAACGTGTATTGGAAGTTGGATTAACGGCCTTCGTGGGGGCTGTGTTGCGTTAATCGTGTTTGCCGGTTGGCGAGATGAATTTTAGGGAGTGGGGCTGGGCGCAAAAAGCCTTGGTTTTGATAAACACTGTTGGTTGATCTGGTAATAATCGCTGCAGGTGGTGGGGTTGTCTGTGGCATCTATGTTGGAGGTGCTGCCGTCATCGCGAGCAAGCTCGCTCCCACATTGGATCTGTGGTGTAGGACAAACTGTGGGAGGGGGGCTTGCTCCCACACAGGGGAAAGCCTGGCGGGAGCGGGGTTGCACGTTAGTACCGACATTTTGTAGGGACTTGTTACTACCATCGTCGAATGGTTCTATAGGCCCGCCCCGGGCTACAACGGGACCATACAAAAACAACTATGTCTCCGAGGTAAGAAAGATGAGTGCGGCTTCTCTGTATCCCGTTCGCCCCGAGGTTGCGGCCAGTACGTTGACTGACGAGGCGACCTACAAGGCGATGTATCAGCAGTCGGTCGTCAACCCGGATGGCTTCTGGCGCGAGCAGGCCAAGCGCCTCGACTGGATCAAACCGTTCACCACGGTGAAACAGACCTCCTTCGACGATCACCATGTCGATATCAAGTGGTTCGCCGACGGCACCTTGAACGTGTCCTACAACTGCCTCGACCGTCACCTGGCCGAGCGCGGCGATCAAATTGCGATTATCTGGGAGGGCGATGACCCGTCCGAGAGCCGCAACATCACCTATCGCGAACTGCACGAAGAAGTCTGCAAGTTCGCCAACGCCCTGCGTGGCCAGGACGTGCATCGCGGCGACGTGGTGACCATCTACATGCCGATGATCCCTGAGGCTGTGGTCGCGATGCTGGCCTGTACCCGGATCGGTGCGATTCACTCGGTGGTGTTCGGCGGCTTCTCGCCGGAAGCACTGGCCGGCCGGATCATCGACTGCAAATCCAAAGTGGTGATCACCGCTGACGAAGGCGTTCGCGCTGGCAAGAAGATCCCGCTCAAGGCCAACGTCGATGACGCGCTGACCAACCCGGAAACCAGCAGCATCCAGAAAGTCATCGTGTGCAAGCGCACGGCTGGCAACATCAAGTGGAACCAGCACCGCGACATCTGGTACGAAGACCTGATGAAGGTGGCCGGCACCGTATGCGCGCCGAAGGAAATGGGTGCCGAGGAAGCGCTGTTCATCCTCTACACCTCTGGTTCCACCGGCAAGCCCAAGGGCGTGCAGCACACCACCGCTGGCTACCTGTTGTATGCAGCGCTGACCCATGAGCGCGTGTTCGACTACAAGCCAGGTGAGGTCTACTGGTGCACCGCCGACGTGGGCTGGGTTACCGGCCACAGCTATATCGTCTACGGCCCGCTGGCCAATGGCGCGACCACGCTGCTGTTCGAAGGCGTGCCGAACTACCCGGACATCACCCGGGTGGCCAAGGTCATCGACAAGCACAAGGTCAATATCCTCTACACCGCCCCGACGGCTATTCGCGCGATGATGGCCTCGGGCACCGCCGCCGTCGAAGGCGCCGATGGCAGTAGCCTGCGCCTGTTGGGGTCGGTGGGTGAGCCGATCAACCCGGAAGCCTGGGACTGGTATTACAAGAATGTCGGCAAGGAACGTTGCCCGATCGTCGATACCTGGTGGCAGACCGAAACCGGTGGCGTGCTGATCAGCCCGCTGCCAGGCGCCACGGCGTTGAAGCCGGGTTCGGCCACTCGCCCGTTCTTTGGTGTGGTGCCGGCGCTGGTGGACAACCTCGGCAACCTGATCGAAGGCGCGGCCGAAGGCAACCTGGTGATCCTCGATTCGTGGCCAGGCCAGGCGCGTACGCTGTACGGCGATCATGACCGTTTCGTCGACACCTACTTCAAGACCTTCAGCGGCATGTACTTCACCGGTGACGGCGCCCGCCGCGACGAGGACGGTTACTACTGGATCACCGGTCGAGTGGATGACGTGCTCAACGTGTCCGGCCACCGCATGGGCACGGCCGAGATCGAGAGCGCCATGGTCGCCCACCCGAAAGTCGCCGAAGCGGCGGTGGTGGGTGTGCCGCATGATATCAAGGGGCAGGGCATCTATGTCTACGTCACCCTCAATGCCGGCGAAGAAACCAGCGAGGCCCTGCGCCTGGAACTGAAGAACTGGGTGCGCAAGGAGATCGGTCCGATTGCCTCGCCGGATGTGATCCAGTGGGCACCAGGGCTGCCGAAGACCCGTTCCGGCAAGATCATGCGCCGCATCCTGCGCAAGATCGCCACGGCGGAATACGACGGGTTGGGTGATATCTCCACCCTGGCCGACCCGGGTGTGGTGGCGCACTTGATCGAGACGCACAAGACCATGAACGTTGCCTGACGGCGGTTTGTGACCTCAAGAAGCCCCGCCTGGCATTTGCCTGGCGGGGCTTTTTTGTGCGCGTCGCATGGCCTTTGTGGCGAGGGGATTTATCCCCGCGGGGCTGCGAAGCAGCCCCAAGATCCCCGACTCATTCTTCCTGATACACCGAGTTGCCTGTTTTTAGGGCCGCTTCGCAGCCCAACGGGGATAAATCCCCTCGCCACATGTTGGGGGTTCGAACGACCGCGGTGCCTGGCTTTGGGGCTGCTTCGCAGCCCAGCGGGAGCAAGCTCCCTCGCCACGGGTTCGGCGAATGAATAAATATCGGCGTTTAAAGTGGGAGGTGTCCGAACGTTACCGGTGTTTCGAAATGTGTAACCAAAGGCGCCACAACGGGGCGATGTGAAACGCGAAGCCCCGTTACAGGGCGGCTCCGGGCGTTCCGGAAAATAAGCCGACACGCTGTGCTTGCCGGATTAGAAGGGTTTGCGAATAATGGGCCCGCTATTTGCAGCATAGATCGGTTTCCCTTCTTTTGCTCTTGCATGAATTTGCGGGGCTGTCAATGTGCTCGAACCGCTTTCTCGGTGCTTCTGTAATTTGTTGTCGCATTGAAGAAATATCGGCTTCGGGCCTGTCGTTAGAATGCCGATCACTCGCTCGTCGTGGCTCGCGTCGAATAAACCGTGAGCTTCCCAGGACGCAGCACCCACGTTCGTTCCACCCATTCGCATATTGGGCTGTTGCTCACTCTGCCGTTTTTGCCCTTTACCGATGGAGTCCCAAGATGAAGAAACTTGTGCTGCTTGGCGCCCTGGCACTGTCCGTGCTGTCCCTGCCGACCTTCGCTGATGAGAAACCCCTGAAGATTGGTATCGAAGCGGCTTACCCTCCGTTCGCCTCGAAAGCCCCGGATGGCAGCATCGTCGGCTTCGACTACGACATCGGCAACGCGCTGTGCGAAGAAATGAAGGTCAAGTGCGTATGGGTCGAGCAAGAATTCGACGGCCTGATACCGGCGCTGAAGGTGCGCAAGATCGACGCGATCCTGTCGTCCATGTCCATCACTGAAGATCGCAAGAAGTCCGTTGATTTCACCAACAAGTACTACAACACCCCGGCCCGTCTGGTGATGAAGGCCGGTACCCAGGTCAGCGACAACCTCGCCGAGCTCAAGGGCAAGAACATCGGCGTGCAGCGCGGTTCGATCCATGAGCGTTTCGCCCGTGAAGTCCTGGCTCCGCTGGGTGCCGAGATCAAGCCGTACGGTTCGCAGAACGAAATCTACCTGGACGTTGCCGCCGGCCGCCTCGACGGCACCGTGGCAGACGCTACCCTGTTGGATGACGGTTTCCTCAAGACCGATGCCGGCAAGGGCTTCGCATTCGTAGGTCCAGCCTTCACCGACGAGAAATACTTCGGCGACGGCATCGGTATCGCGGTTCGCAAGGGCGATGCGCTGAAAGACAAGATCAATGGCGCGATCACCGCCATCCGCGAGAGCGGCAAGTACAAGCAAATCCAGGACAAATACTTCGCTTTCGATATCTACGGCAAGTAACGACGTCCCGCCACTCGTGCGAAATGGCGCAAGCAACAGGATCTCTGCGGTTTGCGCCATTTTTTCATCCCACTTTCGAGGACCTGAATCATGTTGAAAGGCTACGGGGCTGTCATCCTCGATGGCGCATGGTTGACGCTTGAGCTCGCCTTGTCGTCCATGGCCCTGGCCATCGTCCTGGGTTTGATCGGCGTTGCGTTGCGCCTTTCTCCGGTGCGCTGGCTGGCGTGGCTGGGCGACCTGTATTCCACGGTCATTCGCGGCATTCCCGACCTGGTGCTGATCCTGCTGATTTTCTACGGCGGTCAGGACTTGCTCAATCGCGTGGCACCGATGCTCGGCTATGACGACTACATCGACCTGAACCCGCTGGCGGCCGGTATCGGCACCCTGGGCTTCATCTTCGGTGCGTACCTGTCGGAGACCTTTCGCGGTGCATTCATGGCGATCCCCAAGGGCCAGGCCGAGGCGGGCATGGCGTATGGCATGAGCGGCTTCCAGGTGTTCTTCCGGGTGCTGGTGCCGCAGATGATTCGCCTGGCGATTCCGGGCTTCACCAACAACTGGCTGGTATTGACCAAGGCCACCGCGCTGATTTCCGTGGTGGGCCTGCAAGACATGATGTTCAAGGCCAAGCAGGCGGCGGATGCCACTCGCGAGCCTTTCACCTTCTTCCTCGCAGTGGCGGCGATGTACCTGGTGATCACCAGTGTCTCGTTGCTGGCGTTGCGTCACCTTGAGAAGCGCTACTCGGTAGGCGTAAGGGCGGCTGATCTATGATCTTCGACTACAACGTCATCTATGAAGCCTTGCCGCTGTATTTCAGTGGCTTGCTGACCACCCTCAAATTGTTGGCCCTGTCGCTGTTCTTCGGCCTGCTGGCGGCGTTGCCCCTGGGGCTGATGCGGGTGTCCAAGCAGCCGATCGTCAACATGACGGCCTGGCTCTACACCTACGTGATCCGCGGCACGCCGATGCTGGTGCAGCTGTTCCTGATCTATTACGGGCTGGCGCAGTTCGCGATCGTGCGCGAAAGCTTCCTCTGGCCGTGGCTGTCCAGCGCGACGTTCTGTGCGTGCCTGGCGTTTGCCATCAACACCAGCGCCTACACCGCCGAAATCATCGCCGGCAGCCTGCGGGCCACGCCCAATGGTGAGATCGAAGCGGCCAAGGCCATGGGTATGTCGCGCTACAAGCTGTATCGCCGGATCCTGCTGCCGTCGGCCTTGCGTCGGGCGCTGCCGCAATACAGCAACGAAGTGATCATGATGTTGCAGACCACCAGTCTGGCATCCATCGTGACCCTGATCGACATCACCGGCGCGGCGCGCACGGTGAATGCGCAGTATTACTTGCCGTTCGAGGCCTACATCACGGCCGGCGCTTTCTACCTGTGCCTGACCTTCATTCTGGTGCGCCTGTTCAAACTGGCCGAGCGCCGCTGGCTGGGTTACCTGGCCCCGCGCAAGCACTGATAACGCATCGATCCGATCGACTGCTCAACGACTGACGTTTTGTGAGAACCGACCGCATGTACAAGCTTGAAGTCCAAGACCTGCATAAACGCTATGGCAGTCACGAAGTGCTCAAGGGCGTGTCCCTGAAGGCCGCCGCTGGCGATGTGATCAGCATCATCGGCTCCAGTGGCTCCGGCAAGAGTACCTTCCTGCGTTGCATCAACCTGCTCGAGCAACCCCATGCCGGCAAGATTCTGCTCAACAACGAAGAGCTGAAACTGGTCGCCGGCAAGGATGGCGCCATGAAGGCCGCGGACCCCAAGCAACTGCAGCGCATGCGTTCGCGGCTGTCGATGGTGTTCCAGCATTTCAACCTGTGGTCCCACATGACCGCGCTGGAAAACATCATGGAGGCGCCCGTGCATGTACTGGGCGTGGCCAAGGCTGAAGCGCGGGAGAAGGCCGAGCACTACCTGAACAAGGTCGGCGTGGCCCATCGCAAGGATGCCTACCCGGGCCACATGTCCGGCGGCGAGCAGCAGCGTGTGGCGATTGCCCGTGCGCTGGCGATGGAGCCTGAGGTGATGCTGTTCGACGAACCGACCTCGGCGCTGGACCCGGAGCTGGTGGGCGATGTGCTCAAGGTGATGCAGGCCCTGGCCGTGGAAGGTCGGACCATGGTGGTGGTGACTCACGAAATGGGCTTTGCCCGCGAGGTCTCGAACCAGCTGGTGTTCCTGCACAAGGGTATCGTCGAAGAAAGCGGCAACCCGCGTGAAGTGCTGGTCAATCCGCAATCGGAGCGCCTGCAACAATTTCTTTCGGGCAGCCTCAAGTAATCGCTCCCGTTACGCACCTGATTTGGGTCATGCTGCGCACCGCGCGCCAGATGGTCTAATTTGGTTGCAGCCGCTTTTGGCTTTAACACTGTTTTCGCTTCGGATCGCCCGCCATGACTGCCCATCGAATAGGTTTCCTGATTTGGCCCAGCACTAAAGCCTTGACGCTGGCGCTGGCCGAGGAGGCCTTGCGTGTCGCTCAGCGGGTGCATCCGGATGTGGTCTACGAGCTGTCGTTCCTGCAGGCCGAGCCACCGGCCGCCGGCGCCTGGCAATTGCCGGGCGAACCTTGGGCCGGCAAGCTCGAGGGGTTCCAGAAGCTGTTTCTGCTGGCCGATGAGCCGCCGACCGCACTGGCCTCGCCCCTGAGCAGCGCCCTCAAGCAACTGGTGCGTGCCGGGTGTGTGATCGGTGGTTTGTCGGCGGGTGTCTATCCCTTGGCCCAGCTGGGTTTGCTCGACGGTTACCGTGCTGCCGTGCATTGGCGCTGGCAGGACGACTTCTCCGAACGTTTCCCCAAGGTCATCGCCACCAGCCATCTGTTTGACTGGGATCGCGATCGCCTGAGCGCTTGCGGCGGCATGTCGGTGCTGGACCTGTTGCTGGCGGTCCTGGCCCGGGATCACGGTGCGGAGCTGGCCGGCGCGGTGTCGGAAGAGTTGGTGGTCGAGCGCATTCGTGAAGGCGGCGAGCGCCAGCGCATCCCGTTGCAGAACCGCCTCGGCTCCAGCCATCCAAAGCTCACCCAGGCGGTGCTGCTGATGGAAGCCAATATCGAAGAGCCGCTGACCACCGACGAAATCGCCCAGCATGTGTGTGTATCCCGCCGGCAACTGGAACGGATCTTCAAGCAATACCTCAATCGCGTGCCCAGCCAGTATTACCTGGAACTGCGCCTGAACAAGGCCCGGCAGATGTTGATGCAGACCAGCAAATCCATCATCCAGATCGGCCTGTCCTGCGGTTTCTCCTCGGGGCCACACTTCTCCAGCGCCTACCGCAACTTCTTCGGCGCCACGCCGCGGGAAGACCGCAACCAGCGACGCAGCAGCAGCCCGTTCGAATTGTCCTCGGTGCCGTCCGAGCGGGGCTAGGCGGCAAGGCTGCGGATAGGGCGGTCGACACAGAAAATTGTGGGAGCGAGCTTGCTCGCGATGGCGTCGGACCAGCCAGCATCGATGTTGACTGATACACCGCTATCGCGAGCAAGCTCGCTCCCACAGGTGTTTTGTGTCTGGCAGCGGAAATGTGGAGGCGGGCGCCTCAAATCCCTTGGCAACGTTTAAACTGCGCCTTTGCGACGCTATTTGTCGCATTGCCGTAAACCCGCGCAAAACGTGGGTTGGCGCTATAAGAAGTTGTCGCTTGGCGGCAAGGCCGGGCTGAAAACTGTCCTTACAATCCTTACCAAGCCCGCCAGTTCCAGGCGGGTGTTCCTCATCAGGAGACTCCGATGTCCGTTGAGCAAGCCGCGGTACAACGCGCCGATTTCGACCAGGTTATGGTTCCCAACTATGCACCTGCTGCCTTCATACCTGTGCGTGGTGCCGGTTCCCGCGTATGGGACCAATCCGGTCGTGAGTTGATCGACTTTGCTGGCGGCATTGCAGTCAACGTACTGGGCCACGCCCACCCGGCACTGGTCGGTGCTCTGACCGAACAGGCCAACAAGCTGTGGCACGTCTCCAACGTCTTTACCAATGAGCCGGCCCTGCGCCTGGCCCACAAGCTGGTCAACGCGACCTTTGCCGAGCGCGCGTTTTTCTGCAACTCCGGCGCCGAAGCCAACGAGGCCGCCTTCAAGCTGGCCCGTCGCGTTGCGTTCGATCGTTTCGGCAGCGAAAAATACGAAATCATCGCCGCGCTCAATAGCTTCCACGGTCGCACCCTGTTCACCGTCAACGTCGGCGGGCAGTCGAAGTACTCCGACGGTTTCGGACCTAAAATCACTGGCATCACCCACGTTCCTTATAACGACCTGGCCGCGTTGAAAGCCGCTGTCTCGGACAAGACCTGCGCCGTGGTGCTGGAGCCGATCCAGGGCGAGGGCGGCGTGCTGCCGGCCGAGCAGGCCTACCTGCAAGGCGCCCGTGACTTGTGCGATGCCCACGACGCGCTGCTGGTGTTCGATGAGGTGCAGACCGGCATGGGCCGCAGCGGTCATCTGTTCGCCTACATGCATTACGGCGTGGTCCCGGACATCCTCACCAGCGCCAAGAGCCTGGGCGGTGGTTTCCCGATTGCGGCGATGCTCACCACCGAAGCCCTGGCCAAGCACCTGGTGGTCGGCACCCACGGCACCACCTATGGCGGCAACCCGCTGGCCTGCGCGGTGGCCGAAGCGGTGATCGATGTGGTCAATACGCCTGAGGTGCTCGGTGGTGTCAAAACCAAGCACGCCAAGTTCAAGGCGCGCCTGGAGCAGATCGGCGAGAAGTACGGCCTGTTCACCCAAGTGCGTGGCCTGGGCCTGCTGATCGGCTGCGTGCTGAACGATGCCTGGAAAGGCAAGGCCAAGGACATCTTCAACGCCGCCGAACAGGAAGGCCTGATGATCCTGCAAGCCGGCCCGGACGTGATTCGCTTCGCCCCGAGCCTGGTAGTGGAAGACGCCGACATCGACGCCGGCCTGGACCGCTTCGAGCGGGCTGCGGCGAAGCTGACGCAAGCCTGAGGCTGAAGCCGGCCCCCTTGTGGGAGCGAGCTTGCTCGCGATGGCGTCGGACCAGCCAGCATCGATGTTGACTGGCACACCGCTATCGCGAGCAAGCTCGCTCCCACAGGGGGGCTTGCTGCGGCTGAAAAATCGAAGACCGCGGCAGATGCAATGCGGACCCGCGTGTTCGTTTAGTTTTTTTCTGTGTGTCGACCTGAGGGTCGAACCCTTTATTTCAAGTTAAGGAGTGACACCATGCTGGTGATGCGCCCCGCGCAAATGGCGGATCTGGGCGAGGTACAGCGTCTGGCTGCGGACAGTCCGATCGGTGTCACTTCCTTGCCGGATGACGTGGAACGCCTGAGCGACAAGATTGCCGCAAGCGAAGCCTCGTTTGCCGCCGAAGTCAGCTTCAACGGTGAAGAGAGCTATTTCTTCGTCCTCGAAGACACCGCGACCGGCAAGCTGGCGGGCTGTTCGGCCATCGTCGCGTCGGCCGGTTATTCCGAGCCGTTCTACAGCTTTCGCAACGAGACCTTCGTTCACGCCTCCCGTGAGCTGAAGATCCATAACAAGATCCACGTGCTCTCCCAATGCCACGACCTGACCGGCAACAGCCTGCTGACCAGTTTCTACGTGGTGCCGGAACTGGTGGGTTCGCCATGGTCGGAACTCAATTCACGGGGGCGGCTGTTGTTCGTCGCCAGCCATCCGGAGCGGTTCGCCGATTCGGTGGTGACCGAGATCGTCGGCTACAGCGATGAGAATGGCGACTCGCCGTTCTGGGACGCCATCGGTCGCAACTTCTTCGACCTCAACTACGCTGCCGCCGAGCGCCTGTGCGGGCTGAAGAGCCGTACCTTCCTCGCCGAGCTGATGCCCCATTACCCGATCTATGTGCCGCTGTTGCCGGATGCCGCCCAGGAAGCCATGGGCCAGGTACATCCGCGGGCGCAGATCACCTTCGACATCCTGATGCGCGAGGGTTTCGAGACCGATCACTACATCGACATCTTCGACGGTGGCCCGACCCTGCATGCCCGCGTCTCGGGCATCCGCTCGATCGCCCAGAGCCGCGTGGTGCCGGTCAAGATCGGCGAACCGGTCAAGGGCGTCGGTCGCCAATACCTGGTGGCCAATGCCCAGTTGCAGGATTACCGCGCCGTGCTGCTCGAACTCGACTACGCGCCGGGCAAACCGGTGACCCTGGATATGGAAGCGGCCGAAGCCTTGGGCGTTGGCGAAGGCGCCAGCGTGCGCCTGGTGGCGGTTTAATGAGTTTCGCGGGTGGCGCAAGCGGCCCGTTTGAGGAGATAGCATGATCGTTCGTCCCGTACGCAGCAGCGATTTACCCGCTCTGATCGCCCTGGCCCGCAGCACGGGCACCGGCCTGACCACCTTGCCGGCCAATGAAGAGCGCCTGGCCCATCGGGTCGGTTGGGCCGAGAAGACCTTTCGCGGCGAAGCCGGGCGCGGTGATGCGGACTACCTGTTCGTGCTCGAAGACGATGACGGGCGCGTGGTGGGCATTTCCGCCATCGCCGGTGCCGTGGGGCTGCGTGAGCCCTGGTACAACTTTCGGGTCGGCCTGACGGTCAGCGCTTCCCAGGAATTGAACATCTATCGGGAAATCCCGACCCTGTTCCTGGCCAACGACCTGACCGGCAATTCCGAGCTGTGCTCGCTGTTCCTCCACGCCGACTACCGCAGTGGCCTCAATGGCCGGATGCTGGCCAAGGCGCGGCTGTTGTTCATCGCCGAGTTCCCGCAGTTGTTCGGCAACAAGATCATTGCCGAGATGCGCGGCATGTCCGACGACAACGGACGTTCGCCGTTCTGGGAAAGCCTGGGCCGGCATTTCTTCAAAATGGAGTTCAGCCAGGCCGACTACCTCACCGGCGTGGGCAACAAGGCATTCATCGCTGAACTGATGCCCAAGTTCCCGCTGTACACCTGTTTCTTGTCCGAAGATGCCCGGGCCGTGATTGGCCAGGTTCATCCGGACACTGAGCCGGCCTTGTCGATGCTCAAGAGCGAAGGTTTCAGCTATCAGGGTTACGTCGACATCTTCGACGCCGGCCCGGCGGTGGAGTGCGAAACCGGCAAGATCCGCGCGATTCGCGACAGCCAGGCGCTGGTGTTGGCCATCGGCACGCCGGGCGATGACGCCACGCCGTTCCTCATCCATAACCGCAAGCGCGAAGACTGCCGCATCACCGCTGCACCAGCGCGCTTCGCCGCAGGCACTCTGGTGGTCGATCCGCTGACCGCCAAACGTCTTCAACTCAATGCCGGCGACCAGGTGCGTGCCGTTGCGTTGTCCGCTGCCCGGGAGTCGAAATGATGAATTCGTTGTACATCGCAGGTAGCTGGCTGGAAGGCCAGGGCGACCTCTTTGAGTCGTTGAACCCCGTGACCCAGCAGGTGTTGTGGTCGGGCAACGGCGCCACGGCGGCGCAAGTGGAATCGGCGGTGCAGGCCGCGCGCCAGGCGTTCCCGGACTGGGCACGGCGCTCGCTGGGTGAACGCCTCCAGGTGCTGGAAGCTTTTGCCGCGGCCCTGAAAAGCCACGCCGACGAACTGGCCCAGTGCATCGGTGAAGAAACCGGCAAGCCGTTGTGGGAAGCGGCGACCGAAGTGACCAGCATGGTCAATAAAGTCGCCATTTCGGTGCAGAGCTACCGCGAGCGGACCGGCGAGAAGAGCGGCCCCCTGGGCGACGCCACCGCCGTGCTGCGCCACAAGCCTCATGGTGTGGTGGCGGTCTTCGGCCCTTACAACTTCCCTGGTCACTTGCCCAACGGTCATATCGTGCCAGCGCTGCTGGCCGGCAACAGCGTGTTGTTCAAGCCGAGCGAGCTGACGCCGAAAGTCGCCGAGCTGACGGTCAAGTGCTGGGTCGAGGCCGGTCTGCCGGCGGGTGTGCTGAACCTGCTGCAAGGCGCGCGGGAAACCGGTATCGCCCTGGCAGCGAACCCAGGTATCGACGGGCTGTTCTTCACCGGCTCCAGCCGCACCGGCAATCTGCTGCATCAACAATTTTCCGGGCGCCCGGACAAGATCCTCGCGCTGGAGATGGGCGGTAACAACCCGCTGGTGGTGGATGAGGTGGCGGACGTCGATGCGGCGGTCTACACCATTATCCAGTCCGCCTTCATTTCCGCCGGACAGCGCTGCACCTGTGCGCGGCGCCTGCTGGTGCCGGAAGGTGCCTGGGGCGATGCCTTGCTGGCGCGCCTGGTGGCGGTCAGCTCGACCCTTGAAGTCGGTGCCTTCGACCAGCAACCGGCACCGTTCATGGGTTCGGTGATTTCCCTGGGCGCGGCGAAGGCGCTGATGGATGCGCAAAACCATTTGCTCGGCAAAGGCGCCGTGCCGCTGTTGGCCATGACCCAGCCGCAGCCCCAGGCGGCATTGCTGACGCCGGGTATCCTGGATGTGACGGCGGTGGCCGAGCGTCCTGATGAAGAGCTGTTCGGGCCGTTGCTGCAAGTGATCCGCTACACGGACTTCGCCGCCGCCATCACCGAGGCCAACAATACGCAATACGGCCTGGCCGCCGGGTTGCTGTCCGATTCCCAGGAGCGTTACCAGCAATTCTGGCTGCAGAGCCGCGCCGGTATCGTCAACTGGAACAAACAGCTGACCGGCGCCGCCAGCAGCGCCCCGTTCGGCGGTGTCGGTGCCTCGGGCAACCATCGCGCCAGTGCTTATTACGCGGCCGATTATTGCGCGTACCCGGTGGCTTCCCTGGAGACCCCGAGCCTTGTCATGCCGGCTGCCCTGACCCCCGGTGTGAGAATGGTGTGAACCCCGATCGCGAGCAAGCTCGCTCCCACAGGGTCTTGCGCAATCCATGTGGGAGCGAGCTTGCTCGCGAAGGCCGCGATGCGGTTGTTATTTGATGCCTATAAAAAACAGATTCTCGTGGAGCCTCGCTGATGAAATCCTATGAAGTCAACTTTGACGGTCTAGTGGGGCCGACCCATAACTACGGCGGGCTCTCGTACGGCAACGTCGCGTCCCAGAGCAACAGCCAGCAGTCCTCCAACCCCAAGGAAGCGGCGTTGCAGGGCCTGGCGAAAATGAAAGCGCTGATGGACATGGGGTTCCAGCAGGGCGTGCTGGCACCGCAGGAGCGTCCGGACGTGGCGGCCCTGCGCCGCTTGGGCTTTGCCGGCAGCGATGCCCAGGTGATCCAGCAGGCCGCGAAAGAAGCGATGCCGTTGCTGGTCGCCAGCTGCTCGGCCTCCAGCATGTGGGTGGCCAACGCCGCCACGGTCAGCCCGAGCGCCGACACTGCCGACGGTCGCGTGCATTTCACCGCCGCCAACCTGAACTGCAAATACCACCGCAGCATCGAACACCCGACCACCAGTCGCGTGTTGGGGGCGATGTTTGCCGACCAGCAGCACTTCGCCCACCACGCCGCGTTGCCGGCGGTGGCGCAGTTCGGCGATGAAGGTGCGGCCAACCACACGCGTTTCTGCCGTGCCTACGGCGAGGCCGGCGTCGAATTCTTCGTCTTCGGTCGCAGCGCCTTCGACACCCGTTATCCCGCACCGCAGAAATACCCGGCGCGCCAGACCCTGGAAGCCTCCCAGGCCGTTGCCCGCCTGCATGGGCTGCGGGAGGAGGGCGTGGTGTACGCCCAACAGAATCCGTCGGTGATCGACCAGGGTGTGTTCCACAACGACGTGATCGCGGTGGGCAATGGCGAAGTGCTGTTCTATCACGAGGACGCGTTTCTCGAGACCGACAGGATGCTGGCCGAACTGAGCGGCAAACTCGCCAAGGTCGGTGGGAAATTTCAGTCGGTGTGCGTACCGCGTTCGGCGGTGACTGTCGATGACGCGGTACGTTCCTACCTGTTCAATAGCCAGTTGCTGTCGCGTCCCGACGGCTCCATGCTCTTGATCGTGCCGGAAGAATGCCGCGGCAACGAACGCGTCTGGCAATACCTGCAAGGCCTGACGGGCGCTGGCGGGGTGATTCGCGAAGTGAAGGTCTTCGACCTCAAGCAAAGCATGCAGAACGGTGGCGGCCCGGCTTGCCTGAGGTTGCGCGTGGCCCTCAATGAAACCGAGCTGGCGGCCGTCAACCCAGGGGTTATCATGACCGCGCCGCTGTACGATTCGCTGACCCAATGGGTCGAGCGGCACTACCGCGACCGCATGACCGAAAATGACCTGGCAGACCCGCAGTTGCTGCTCGAATGCCGTGCGGCACTGGATGAACTGACACAAATCCTTAAACTTGGCGCGGTTTATCCTTTCCAGATCAATTGAAAGCGCGCGCGACCTGACTACAGTCAAAGCAGGGCGCGTTGCCTTATCCCCAGACGAGAACCTAAAGACATGAGCGATACCCTGCAGCTGATCCTTGAAGACACCGACGGCACCCAACTGGAAACCTCCTGCACCCGTGTCGCGGTGATGTGGCAAGGCAAGGAGTTGTGGATCCAGCAGGACGGCCGCGGTCAGTTGCTGATCGGCGTCGATGTCGAGGAAGGGGACGAGGAATACGCCAACCTGTTGTTGCGTCCATTGGCGACCAACCTGGTCAGCCTGCAACTGGAAATGGAACCGGCGGACGTCGGCGACGATGACCATGTCCATGGCCCGGATTGCGGCCACGACCACTAAGGAAACCGCGCTATGCTCGCCCTCGGCAAACTGCTTGAACTGACCCTCGCCGGCCGTGAACCGGCGGAGAAGACTCAACTGACTGTCGAAGGCGTACGGATGCGCTGGTTGAGCGAGGGCGCGCTGGAGGTCAAGCCGCCCGAAGCCCGGGATAACGGCCTGGACCTGCTGCTGTCGGCCGGTATCCACGGCAATGAAACCGCGCCGATCGAATTGCTCGACCGCCTGCTGCACGACATTGCCCGTGGCGACCTGAAACCGCGGGCACGCATTCTGTTCCTGTTCGGCAACCCCGAGGCCATCCGGCGCGGTGAGCGTTTCGTCGAACAGGACGTCAACCGGCTGTTCAACGGTCGCCATGAGCTCAGTGGCGGTCCTGAAGCGCTGCGGGCCTGCGAGCTGGAGCGGCTGGCCGCCAGTTTCTTCAGTCGGCCGGAACGCAGTCGCTTGCATTACGACCTGCACACCGCTATCCGCGGCTCGAAGATCGAGCAGTTTGCCCTGTACCCATGGAAGGAAGGCCGCGCGCATTCACGCCGTGAGCTGGCACGCTTGCGTGCCGCGGGCATGGAGGCGGTGTTGCTGCAGAACAAGCCGTCCATCGTCTTCAGTGCCTACACCTACGATCAGCTCGGCGCCGAGTCCTTCACCCTGGAACTGGGCAAGGCCCGGCCGTTCGGGCAGAACGACGGGGTCAACGTCAGCCTGCTGGAAACTCGCCTGCAACAGATCATCGAAGGCAACGAACCGGCGCTGGATGAAGGCCTCGACGGCCTCCAGCTATTCAGCGTGGCGCGGGAAATCATCAAGCACAGCGACAGCTTCCGCCTGAACCTGCCGGCGGACATCGAGAACTTCTCCGAGCTTGAAAAAGGTTATGTGCTGGCCGAGGACATCGCCCAGACCCGCTGGGTGATCGAAGAGGAGGGCGCCCGGATCATTTTCCCGAACCCCAAGGTCAAGAATGGCTTGCGGGCCGGGATCCTGATCGTGCCGGCGACTGACGAAAACCTGATCTAAAACCCACGCCGAACCATTGTGGGAGCGAGCTTGCTCGCGATAGCGGTGTTCCAGTCAAATGTTGAAGGTGACTGACACTCCGTCATCGCGAGCAAGCTCGCTCCCACAGGTTTTTTAGTGGCTTTTAGCTCGCTACCGCCCGCTGCTCACTGCGACGCAACGCCCGGGTCTTGTGCAAGGTATCGGCGCAAGTCTTCGCCGCTTCCTGGCCCTTGTGCACGAAATGCTCGAAGAAGAATTTCTGATGCTCTTCCCCGGCATGGAAATGATGCGGCGTGAGCACCACCGAGAACACCGGCACTTCGGTTTCCAGCTGCACCTGCATCAGGCCGCTGATGACCGATTGGGCAACGAACTCGTGACGGTAGATGCCCCCGTCCACCACCAGGCCGGCGGCGACGATGCCGGCGTAGCGGCCTGACTTGGCCAGCAGCTTGGCGTGCAGCGGAATCTCGAAGGCGCCGCCGACTTCGAAGAAGTCGATGTCGCTTTCCTGGTAACCCTGGGTGATCATTTCGGCGACGAAGCCTTTACGGCTCTGGTCGACGATTTCCTTGTGCCAGCAGGCCTGGATGAACGCGACGCGCTCGCCCGGATGACTTTTGCTTTTGCTGTCGATTGCAGTGGGTTGCATGTTCTGGTTCCTGTTTGTGTGAAAAACAGGGCGTCATGAATCGAAGGGGATTCGAGGGTACGCCGCGTACAAGACAGTCGCAGTCGGCCCTTGGGTACCAATCCCGTTCTCTCTTCATCCGGACTATGACCGTCGGCCCCGGGATCACACCGGGTCTGCTGACCTTGCCGCTACACCCCAAAAGGCGGTGTAGCACCAAGCGCTCGCGGGCTATACACGTTGCGTGCAATTACCGCCGGTGGGGAATTACACCCCGCCCTGAGAACGTTTTTGCCGCCATGGTTGTTGGCAGCGGAGGATTTTTAACACATAACCTACTGTGGGAGCGAGCTTGCTCGCGATAGCGCCATTGCAGCCAGCATCAAGGCAAGCTGAACCACCGCTATCGCGAGCAAGCTCGCTCCCACAGGAGTTCCGGATAATCTTCAGGCTTTCCGTCGATCAGGCTTGATTATTCCTGCCCATGCCCGCAGTAATTGCCCTTCGAAAGGGAATTCCCCCACCAGAGCCCGAGGCCAGATTCATGAGTGTTATCGATCTTCGCAGCGACACGGTCACCCAACCTACTGCCGGCATGCTGGATGCCATGGCCAGCGCGCCAACCGGCGATGATGTGTATGGCGAAGACCCGACCGTCAATCGCCTCGAAGCCGAACTGGCTGGGCGCCTGGGCTTCGCTGCGGCAATGTTCGTGCCCTCGGGCACGATGAGCAATCTGTTGGGGTTGATGGCCCACTGCGAGCGCGGCGATGAGTACATCGTCGGTCAGCAGGCCCACACCTACAAATACGAGGGCGGCGGTGCGGCGGTGCTCGGTTCGATCCAGCCCCAGCCTCTCGAGGTGCAGGCGGACGGTTCCCTGGACCTGGCGCACGTCGCCGCGGCGATCAAGCCCGATGACTTTCACTTTGCCCGCACCCGCCTGCTGGCCCTGGAAAACACCATGCAGGGCAAGGTGCTGCCCTTGGAATACCTGGCCCGGGCCCGGCGTTTCACCCAGGAGCATGGCCTGGCCCTGCACCTGGACGGGGCGCGACTGTACAACGCCGCGGTCAAGCTGAATGTCGATGCCCGGCAAATCACGCAACATTTCGATTCGGTGTCGGTGTGCCTGTCCAAGGGCCTTGGCGCTCCGGTGGGCTCGGTCCTGTGCGGCAGCGTCGAACTGATCGGCAAGGCCCGCCGGCTGCGCAAGATGGTCGGTGGCGGCATGCGCCAGGCCGGGATCCTCGCGGCGGCAGGGCTGTATGCCCTGGAACATCAGGTCCAGCGCCTGGCCGATGACCACGCCAATGCCCAGCGGCTTGCCGAGGGCTTGCGTGGGGCGGGCTACGAGGTCGAGCCGGTGCAAACCAACATGGTCTACGTACAAATGGGCGAGCGGGCCGAGGCGATCAAGGCGTTTGCCGATGAACGGGGTGTCAAGCTCAGCGCGGCGCCACGCCTGCGAATGGTGACGCACATGGACGTGAGCGCGGCGCAAATCGACCAGGTGGTCGCCACTTTCGTCGAATTTTCTCGCCAATGACCCGCTAACCGGGGCAATTGACAGTTTCTATCGTATAAACACGCTGTACCCCACGCGCAGGGCCGATATAATGCGGCCCTTTGCCGTTGCTTCGTCTGTTGACGTTTTGCACAGGCCTTTGGCCGCAGCCTCCGTGGAAGAACCTAATGAAAAGCGCAGAAATCCGTGAAGCCTTCCTTCGCTTCTTCGAAGAGCAAGGCCACACCCGAGTAGCCTCCAGCTCTTTGATTCCGGGCAACGACCCGACCCTGCTGTTCACCAACGCGGGGATGAACCAGTTCAAGGACTGCTTCCTGGGCCAGGAAAAACGTGCCTACACCCGCGCGGTAAGCAGCCAGAAGTGCGTGCGTGCCGGCGGCAAGCACAACGACCTGGAAAACGTCGGCTATACCGCACGTCACCACACGTTCTTCGAAATGCTGGGTAACTTCAGCTTCGGTGACTATTTCAAGCGTGACGCCATCACCTTCGCCTGGACCTTCCTGACGTCCGACAAGTGGCTGAACCTGCCCAAGGAAAAGCTTTGGGTAACGGTCTATGCCACCGACGACGAAGCCTATGACATCTGGACCAAAGAGGTCGGTGTCCCGGCAGAGCGCATGGTGCGCATTGGCGACAACAAAGGCGCGCCTTACGCCTCCGATAACTTCTGGACCATGGGCGACACCGGCCCATGCGGCCCTTGCACCGAGATCTTCTACGATCACGGCGCCGACATCTGGGGCGGCCCACCCGGCTCGCCGGAAGAAGACGGCGATCGCTACATCGAGATCTGGAACAACGTATTCATGCAGTTCAACCGCACCGCCGATGGCGTGTTGCATCCGCTGCCAGCGCCGTCGGTGGACACCGGCATGGGCCTGGAACGGATCAGTGCGGTGCTGCAGCACGTTCACTCCAACTACGAAATCGACCTGTTCCAGAGTCTGCTGAGCGCGTCGGCCAAGGCCATCGGTTGCACCAACGACAACCAGGCCTCGCTGAAAGTGGTCGCCGACCACATCCGTTCCTGCGGCTTCCTGATTGCCGACGGCGTGCTGCCTTCCAACGAAGGCCGTGGTTATGTACTGCGCCGGATCATCCGTCGCGCCTGCCGTCACGGTAACAAGCTGGGCGCCAAGGGCAGCTTCTTCTATCAGATCGTCGCGGCATTGGCGGCCGAGATGGGCGACGCCTTTCCGGAACTCAAGTCCCAGCAGGCGCATATCGAACGCGTACTCAAGGCTGAAGAAGAGCAATTCGCCAAGACCCTGGAGCAAGGCTTGAAGATCCTCGAGCAGGACCTGGCCGAACTCAAGGGCAACGTGGTCCCGGGCGACGTGGTGTTCAAGCTGTACGACACCTATGGCTTCCCGATGGACCTGACCGGCGACATCGCCCGCGAACGCAACCTGACCCTCGACGAGGAAGGGTTCGAGCGCGAGATGGAAGCCCAGCGGGTGCGTGCGCGTTCCGCCAGCTCCTTCGGCATGGACTACAACAGCCTGGTCAAGGTAGACGTGGCCACCGAGTTCACCGGTTATGCCGGCACCACCGGCTCGGCCAAGATCGTTGCCATCTATAAGGACGGGCAATCGGTCGACATCCTGAGCGAAGGCCAGGAAGGTGTGATCGTGCTGGACAAGACCCCGTTCTACGCCGAGTCCGGCGGCCAGATCGGCGACAGCGGTTACCTGCAGGCGGGCAGCTCGCGTTTCGACGTGCGTGACACCACCAAGACCGGCGGCGCGTTCCTGCACCACGGCGTGCTGGCGTCGGGCAGCCTGATGATCGCCGCCCCGGTGGCCGCCCATGTCGACGCCGAAGTGCGCCATGCCACGTCGCTGAACCACTCCGCCACGCACTTGCTGCACGCGGCGTTGCGCCAGGTGCTGGGCGAGCATGTCCAGCAGAAGGGCTCGTTGGTGGACAGTCAGCGCCTGCGCTTTGACTTCAGCCATTTCGAAGCCATCAAGCCTGAGCAACTCAAGGCGCTGGAAGAGATCGTCAACGCCGAGATTCGCAAGAATTCCCCGGTGGAAACCGAAGAGACCGACATCGAGACCGCCAAGCGCAAGGGCGCGATGGCGTTGTTCGGTGAGAAGTACGGCGACAGCGTGCGCGTGCTGAGCATGGGCGACTTCTCCGTTGAACTGTGCGGTGGTATCCACGCCAACCGGACCGGCGACATCGGCCTGATGAAAATCGTCAGCGAAGGTGGCGTAGCATCCGGTGTGCGCCGGATCGAAGCGGTCACCGGCGCCGCGGCCCTGGCGTACCTCAACGCGGCCGAAGAACAACTCAAGGAAGCGGCTACCCTGATCAAGGGCAGTCGCGACAACCTGATCGACAAGCTGTCGGCTGTGCTGGAGCGCAACCGTCTGCTGGAGAAGCAGCTCGAGCAGTTGCAGGCCAAGGCCGCCAGCGCCGCGGGCGACGATCTGTCGGCCCAGGCGGTGGACGTCAAGGGTGTGAAGGTGCTGGCCGTGCGTCTGGACGGCCAGGATGGCAAGGCGCTGCTGGCGCTGGTCGATCAACTGAAAAACAAACTCGGCCGCGCAGTGATCCTGCTCGGCAGTGTCCATGAGGAAAAGGTCGTTCTCGTCGCAGGCGTGACCAAAGACCTGACTGGCCAACTCAAGGCCGGTGATTTGATGAAGCAGGCCGCTGCGGCAGTGGGCGGCAAGGGCGGTGGTCGTCCGGACATGGCGCAAGGCGGTGGTACCGACGTCGGCGCCCTGGACGCGGCACTGGCCCAGACCGTTGCATTCGTAGAGCAGGGTATTTAAGGCAGCGTCGCCGGGCTCGTGGTCTAGTGACGAGCCTGGCCGCTGTTTGAGTGATTTATTGGGCGCCCTTCATGGGCAGAGGCGGCTTTGAAATGGCTTTGATCGTACAGAAATTTGGAGGCACCTCGGTCGGCACTGTCGAGAGAATCGAACAAGTCGCCGACAAGGTTAAGAAATTCCGTGAAGCGGGCGATGACCTGGTGGTTGTGCTGTCGGCAATGAGCGGCGAGACCAACCGTCTGATCGATCTGGCCAAGCAAATCAGCGGCGACCAGCAACCGGTTCCCCGTGAGCTGGACGTGATCGTTTCCACTGGCGAGCAGGTGACCATCGCCTTGCTGGCCATGGCGCTGATCAAGCGTGGCGTGCCGGCGGTGTCCTACACCGGCAACCAGGTGCGTATCCTGACGGACAGCGCGCACAACAAAGCGCGTATCCTGCAGATCGACGACCAGAAGATTCGCGGCGACCTGAAGGCTGGCCGTGTCGTGGTTGTCGCCGGTTTCCAGGGCGTTGACGAGCAGGGCAATATCACCACCCTCGGCCGTGGCGGTTCCGACACCACGGGCGTAGCACTGGCGGCGGCTCTCAAGGCTGACGAATGCCAGATCTACACCGATGTGGACGGTGTCTACACCACCGACCCACGGGTGGTGCCTGTGGCCCAGCGCCTGGACAAGATCACGTTCGAAGAAATGCTGGAAATGGCCAGTCTCGGCTCGAAGGTGTTGCAGATCCGGGCGGTTGAGTTCGCCGGCAAGTACAACGTTCCGCTGCGCGTCCTGCACAGCTTCAAAGAGGGTCCGGGCACCCTCATTACTATTGATGAAGAGGAATCCATGGAACAGCCGATCATTTCCGGCATCGCTTTCAACCGCGATGAGGCCAAGCTGACCATCCGTGGCGTGCCAGACACCCCCGGCGTGGCGTTCAAGATTCTCGGCCCGATCAGTGCCGCGAACATCGAAGTCGACATGATCGTGCAGAACGTCTCGCACGATAACACCACTGACTTCACCTTCACCGTGCACCGCAACGACTACCAGTCTGCCGAAGCGATCCTGAAAAAGACCGCTGGCGAGATCGGTGCCCGGGAAGTGGTGGGCGATACCAAGATCGCCAAGGTCTCGATCGTCGGTGTCGGCATGCGTTCCCACGCAGGCGTGGCCAGCCGCATGTTCGAATCCCTGGCCAAGGAAAGCATCAACATCCAGATGATCTCTACTTCGGAAATCAAGGTTTCCGTGGTGATCGAAGAGAAATACCTGGAACTGGCCGTGCGCGCCCTGCACACGGCTTTCGAGCTCGACGCTGCTGCCCAGCCGGGCGAGTAAAGCGTTATCCAGAGGGCGCGGCTGGACCGCGCCCTTTGTTTTTCTGAATGGCGCGTCCCAAAACTGTTCTTTTGCCCGCGCTGGTCAATACTAGGCCTGTAGGCTTCGACCGTTTCGGTTGTAGGTCCAATGCCTTTTTTTTGCAGACTGTTGTCCCTTAAGTGAATTGCGTGAGGAGAAAGGTATGCTGATTCTGACTCGTCGGTGTGCAGAAAGCCTGATTATTGGCGATGGCGAAATCACCGTGACCGTGCTCGGCGTCAAAGGAAACCAAGTGCGTATCGGCGTCAACGCCCCGAAAGAGGTTGCTGTACACCGGGAGGAAATCTACCTGCGTATCAAGAAAGAGAAGGACGACGAACCAAGCCATTAATTTTTATCGATTTTTATGTTTGCAAACGGGGATGAAGGTGGTTAATATACGCCCCGTGTTGCGGAGAGCTGGCCGAGTGGCCGAAGGCGCTCCCCTGCTAAGGGAGTACACCTCAAAAGGGTGTCGGGGGTTCGAATCCCCCGTTCTCCGCCATTATTCGTTTAGTGCGTCAGAACCTGGCTTGATCAGTAAGTGATTGAAATTACTGAAAAAAGCGCTTTACAAAAGGAATTGACGACCTATAATGCGCGGCAACAAATGCACTCGTAGCTCAGCTGGATAGAGTACTCGGCTACGAACCGAGCGGTCACAGGTTCGAATCCTGTCGAGTGCACCATTTAAGAGTTGTTTGCAGCAATGCAAATAACTTGGCTTCAACCAGTTGTGATCTGGTATAAAACCACAACTTGCACTCGTAGCTCAGCTGGATAGAGTACTCGGCTACGAACCGAGCGGTCACAGGTTCGAATCCTGTCGAGTGCACCAAACACCAAAAAGCCCGCGTTTAACGCGGGCTTTTTGCTGTCTACGATTTGCCTTTCACGCACCCCCTTTCATCGAACACGACCTCTGCGCTGCGACCTTTCTTCGCCTTGTAGGTATACCGTGTGCTCGAATTTCGAATCTTGATTGAGTCTGGCTTGCCCAGGGCGCTCTCGACGTCCTGTTGGCTCATGCCGATGACGATTCGTCGTTCCAGGATGGCGTCGCGGCGTTGCCTGGCATCGATGAGGTTCCCGCAGCGGTCCTGGAACTGGCCAACCACGGTCGGCTCCTTGCGTGTGGTTGTGTTGCCGGATGTTTGCCGATGCTCCGCTTCGGGCAGCATCGCCTCGGTCGTCGGCTCGATCGAACCTGGGCTGTAGGGATGGATCTGCTGGAGTGACAGGGCTTCACCCGGGCCACAACTCAAGGTGGTGAATGTCACGTGCCCCGCGCTGCTTTCGCAGCGATGCACGGTTTGCCCGGCGGCCCACAAAGGCAGGCAGGGCAGGCTGGCGAGCAGGATCAGGTAGTGGTTGATGGGCATCCGGTCGTCCTCCTTGACGGTGCAGGAGAACAGGTTAGTCGCGGCATTTCTGTCGAGGCGTGTGTTTTCTTTTCCGGATAAGTCGTCGTAAAGCGGAAGGTTCAGCCTGCGTTCAGGTTTGTCTCGCAAGCGCTTGTTCTTGCCATGATTTTTTAGCGTTTTAAAGCGTCAAGCGGTGTATGATTGCGCCCGTCAGCCCCGCCGGGGCTTTGGAATATCTCCATGGACTTACCCAGTAGTTACTCAATATTTAGTTTTGCCAATCATGAATTAACTGATTGATCCTTCCGGCGTGCTCCACTGCTGGGAGTGGAGTTCGCCTATGACCCAAGTAGAAGTAAAAAAAACGCAGGAAAGCCTTCAGGATCGTCTCGCTCAAGTCGTTGAGCTGCTGCAGCGCCAGCGGGTCGTCGAAGACCTGACGCATCGCCAGGAAGGCCCGAATCATGACCGGGTCGAGAACCTGGTCCACCGGCAGAATCTCGTCGAGTTGCAACGCAAGCTCGATGACCTGCACTCCGCCGACGTCGCCTACATTCTTGAAGCCTTGCCCCTGGAAGAGCGTCTGACGGTCTGGCAGTTGGTCAAGGCTGATCGAGACGGTGACATCCTGCTCGAAGTGTCGGACTCGGTTCGTGAAACGCTGATCGCCGACATGGATGATCATGAGTTGCTGGCGGCGGCCAAGGAAATGGACGCCGACGAACTCGCCGACCTTGCGCCCGAACTGCCACGGGACGTTGTCCACGAACTGATGGAAGCCCTCGACGGCCAGCAACGTGAGCGTGTGCGCTCGGCGTTGTCCTATGACGAGGAGCAGGTCGGTGCGTTGATGGACTTCGAGATGGTGACGATCCGCGAGGATGTCAGCCTTGAAGTGGTCTTGCGCTACCTGCGTCGTCTCAAGGAACTGCCTGGCCATACCGACAAGCTTTTCGTGGTCGACTACGACGGCGTGCTCAAGGGCGTGCTGCCCATCAAGCGTTTGCTCGTCAACGACCCGGAAAAGCAGGTGGCCGAGGTCATGGCCAGCGATCCGGTGAGCTTCCACCCGGACGAAGACGCCTACGATGCGGCCCAGGCATTCGAACGTTATGACTTGATTTCCGCACCGGTGGTCGACAAGAACGGCAAGTTGATCGGCCGTCTGACCATCGATGAAATGGTCGACTTGATTCGTGAGGAAAGCGAAAGCGAAGTCCTCAACATGGCCGGTCTGCGCGAAGAAGAAGACATCTTCGCCTCGGTCTGGAAGTCCCTGCGTAACCGCTGGGCCTGGCTGGCGATCAACCTGATCACGGCATTTGTCGCTTCCCGGGTCATCGGCCTGTTCGAAGGCTCCATCGAGAAGCTGGTGGCGCTCGCGGCGCTGATGCCTATCGTCGCCGGTATCGGTGGCAACTCCGGTAACCAGACCATCACCATGATCGTCCGTGCTATGGCGCTGGACCAGGTCAGCACCGGCAATACATCACGATTGATGCGCAAGGAACTGGCGGTCTCCTTGATCAACGGCGTGATTTGGGGTGGGGTGATTGGTGTGGTGGCTTATCTGCTTTATGGCAGCTGGTCGCTGGGGGTGGTCATGACGGCCGCAATGACGCTCAACCTGCTGCTGGCGGCATTGATGGGGGTCTTGATCCCCATGACCCTGGCCCGCATGGGGCGCGATCCTGCCATGGGTGCCAGCGTCATGATTACCGCTGTGACCGACAGCGGCGGGTTCTTCATTTTCCTGGGGTTGGCGACGATTTTCCTGCTCTGAATCGCTCATCGAGAAACCCGCCTGTTTGGCGTGAAACTGTCCACTTGGAAAAAACGGCGCTTCTTTCAGAAATGGGAAGCGCCGTTTTTTTTGAGCTTCTTTCGATTGATGGGGCGCCGAGATCAAGCGTCCAAAGCAAGAGCAGCTGGCAGGTCCAGCCGCTATGCAACGGCACCACCGCTATCGCGAGCAAGCTCGCTCCCACATAGGGTCGTGGGTGTCCACGATATGTGTGCTGTCATGCATTTCAGCTGGGCCAAACGCCAGGCACAAAAAAGCCAGCACGAGGCTGGCTTGAGTGTTTTGGCTGTGATCAGGTCGCTTCTGCGGCCATCTCTACGTCATGTGCAATCAGCGAAACAAGGGCGTTCTGCTGACGGTGGGAGAGTTGTCGGAAGCGTTGAAGCAGCTCGCGCTCATGCAAAGACAGCTCCGGGCTGTCCAGGCGCATGCTCAGCTCTTCACCCAGTGCGCCTTCCTGAATCAGGCTTTGCTCCAGGCGCGCAATGATTTCAGAGTTCATGCTGCGATGATGATTACGAGCCACCTCGGCAATGCGTTCCCGCATTCCGTCTGGCAGACGTACGACGAACTTGTCAGCCGTACGGCTGGAATAAATTGCCTTTGTCATTGGGCGCATATTTATTTAACCGGTTAGTTCAGGGGAGCGGTTCTCGGGATTGGCCGCAGGATGTCGATAGGACAAGCTCCACTGCCAAATGTTCAACCTGAATTGTTAAGAGGCCCGCATCATGCCTCAAAATTGCCAGATCATTGGCGCCAATTCTGTGACAAATTCTGATCCGGGTAAAGGCGTTATGCCAGCACCTTTCATCAAAAAATGCGGACTGGTTGGAAAAAAACAACAGGTTCGCATTTTGTGACCGTCGAATTGTGTCGTTGTGCCATACCGTCTGGCGGATAACGGAAATGGACCAAAACGCTTGTCGTCCCTGTCTTGTATAGGATAGTGGCAAATGGCCGATTTACTAGGATAAACACGCCAGGGGCAGATGAATGGCGGCCGGGGCCAACCGCTTGGCCTTGTCAGCCTTCCGAGCAGTACCATTTGCCTACACTTAAAAAAACAGCGACGACATGACAAACGCAGGGCAGGTCGTTACCATGCACGCCGTCCCGCGCACCGCGTTTCTCGTGGTCGACTCGTGTCTCAGTAGCTCAATTGGATAGAGCATCCCCCTCCTAAGGGGAAGGTTGGCAGTTCGAACCTGCCCTGGGACACCATTATAAACAGTGGGTTAGCGCACATGCCGCTGACTTTTCCTGGTTGCATTGCCCCTCTCCAGGTGAACGACCCCGGTTTGAGCGCGTCGTTCCTGCCTCGCACAGCTCCTCATTCCCCCAAGCTGTGACCAACTGCCCATTTTTACCCATTTGTATCGAGCATATTTCGATAACGCGAAACTTTCTCCCCACTCTGCTATCAGACCGTTTCGGTACGTTGTAGGACTTTTCCTTCGTTTCCGATGGATTACGTACCTCGTTATTTATCTGTGTCAGTGCCAATGCCGCTTCCGGCGGGCCTGACTTACCGTGTCTTCGATTCAGGCCACAAGGATGTGACATGCAGCCAGCCGCACCCTGCCGAACGCGTAAACCGAGCAGCCCTCGCCGTTGTGCTGGCGGAACCCGTTCATCCGCACAGAACGCCAAGCGTCTCGCCCTGCTGCTGATGGCGGCGTGGATGACGGGCGCGTGGAGCGCTGCGCAGGCGGCCGGACCTGAAGAAGAACTGTTGCGCCAGCAAGAGCGCGAACGGGTTTTGCGCGATCAGTTGGAGTCCCGGCCCGACGTGCGTCTGCAGGCGGCACCCGTGGATGAAGGTGCCGGGCGCTTGCCCGCCAAGGAAACTCCCTGCTTTGCCATCAATGACATCCGCCTGATCGGCGAGGCGTCGGAAAAATTCCAGTGGGCGTTGCGCGCCGCCAATCCCAAGGATGATCCCGCCATCGGTCGTTGCCTCGGCGGCGGTGGGATCAACCTGACGATGAAGCGCATGCAGAATGCGATCATCGAGGCCGGCTACGTCACCACTCGCGTACTCGCCGAAGCCCAGGACTTGAACAGTGGTGTGCTGGTGTTGACCCTGGTGCCAGGGCGCATTCGTGAGATTCGTTTCGAGGAGGGTACCAGCGCCCGCGCCAATGCCTGGAACGCGATGCCGGCCAATCCTGGCGATCTGCTCAACTTGCGCGACATCGAACAGGCGCTGGAGAACTTCAAGCGCGTGCCGACCGCAGAGGCCGACATCAAGATCGCGCCAGCCCGTGCCGCCGACGCCAGGCCCGGTGAGAGCGACGTGGTGATCGCCTGGAGCCAGCGGTTCCCCGCCCGGGTGAGCCTGTCGGTGGACAATTCCGGCAGCAAGAGCACGGGCAAATACCAGGGCAACGTATCGCTGTCCTTGGACAACCTGCTGTCGCTCAACGATTTGTTCTACGCCAGCGTCAACCATGACTTGGGCGGCGGCGAGTCCGGGCACCGCGGTTCCGATGGCAACACGCTGCATTATTCGCTGCCGTTCGGCTACTGGCAGTTGGGGTTCACCAGCAGCGAATACAACTACGAACAGTCTGTCGCCGGCGCTAACCAGTCCTATCAGTACCGAGGCGAGAGTCGTAACAACGAGTTGCGCCTGTCACGCCTGCTGTACCGCGACGCCGTTCGCAAGACCACCGCTTGGGGCAGCCTGTGGACGCGCTCGTCGGAGAACTTCATCGACGACACCGAAATCGGCAACCAGAAACGCCGCATGGCCGGCTGGCAGTTGGGGCTGGACCATCGGGAATTCATTGGCGCTTCGATTCTTGACCTGGGCGTTGCCTATCGTCGTGGCACCGGTGCCCACGACGCGCTCAGGGCACCTGAGGAAGATTTCGACGCCGGTACGTCACGCTCGCAGATCATCACCGCCGATGCCCAATTGCAGGTGCCGTTCCAGGTCGGCGATCAGCGCCTGCGCTACATCGGTGGCTGGCGCGCGCAATGGAACCGTACGCCGTTGGTGCCCCAGGATCGCTTCTCCATCGGCGGGCGCTACAGCGTGCGCGGCTTCGATGGTGAAAACATTCTTTCCGCCGACCGTGGCTGGACCCTGCGCAACGAAATCGGCCTGTCCCTGGGCCAGACCGGCCAGGAGCTCTACACCGGCATCGACTATGGCGAAGTCAGCGGCCAGTCCAGTGAGTTCCTGATCGGCCAGCGCCTGGCGGGGGCCGTGGTGGGCATACGCGGCGGTTACAAGGGCCTGTCCTATGACTGGTCGGTGGGTACGCCGTTGAAGAAACCCGATGGTTTCGAGACGGCCAACGTGACCAGCGCGTTCACCGTCATCTGGTCATTCTGAGGTGATCCCATGCAGTTCGAGACGCTAGACATTATCGCTCCTGGCCTGATCGACGAACCCTGGAGCGAAGCCGCGGTGTTCGGCTCCGCCACCTGGTTGTGGATGCATTCCAAGGCCCATCGCGATGCGCCGTTGCACACCTTGCCGACGTTGCTGTTGCCGGCGCTCAAGCATCGCCAGTTCGTGCTCGGCTCCGAACACGGCAAGCCGGTGTTCTACCTGTCCTGGCTCAACCTCGACGAGGCGACAGAGCAACGTTACCTGCGCCAGTCGCCGCTGGCGCTGAGCCAAGAGGACTGGAACTGCGGCGAACGCCTCTGGCTCAACGACTGGGTCGCCCCCTTTGGCCACACGGCGGTCTTGAGCCGCTTGTTGCAACGTCACCTTTTCATCGATCGCTGCGCCCGAGCCCTCTATCACCGAGGCGACGAGCGTGGCCTGCGGGTCAAGACATTCCAAGGGATCGGGGTCATCCCCGAACAGGCCCAGGCCTGGTTTGCCGCCCACCCGCTGGCAGTCGAAGCGTAACTCCAACCACTGGTCGTGCGGGCAGGCTCCGCAAATGGAATTGCTATGAACAAGCATCTGTACCGAATCGTTTTCAACAAGGCCCGCGGGCTGTTGATGGTCGTAGCCGAGAACGTCACCAGTCAGGTCAAGGCGCCGGGGACCCGCTCCGGGCCGACGACGGGCGCAGCGGCTTGTACGGCGACGCTGGGGGCGTTGCGCTTTGCCGTGATGACAGCGATCGGCCTGGTGTCCTTGAGCGTGGCACCGACCTGGGCCGGCACCATCGTCGCCGACCCAGGCGCTCCGGCTGGCCAACGACCGACAGTGATACAAAGCGCCAACGGCACGCCGCAGGTGAATATCCGCGAGGCCAGCGCCGGCGGTGTCTCGCGCAACACCTACAACCAGTTCGATGTCGACAGCCGGGGGGTGATCCTCAACAACGGCACAGGCAACAGCCAGACGAAACTGGGCGGTTGGATCGAAGGCAACCCGATGTTGGGCAATGGCAGCGCGCGGGTCATCCTAAACGAAGTCAACTCCAGCAACCCCAGCCAATTGCGCGGTTACGTCGAAGTCGCCGGCCAGCGCGCCGAAGTGGTCATCGCCAACCCATCCGGTATCACTTGCAACGGTTGCGGCTTCATCAACGCCGACCGGGCCACCCTCAGCACCGGCCGGGCGCAGTTGGAGAACGGTCGCATCACGGGCTACACCGTGCAGGGCGGCGCGATCAACATCGAAGGCAAAGGCCTGGATGCCCGCGAGGCCGACTACACGGACCTGATTGCCCGCTCGGTGCAGGTCAACGCTGGGGTGTGGGCCAACGACTTGAAGGTCACCGCCGGACGTAATCAGGTCAATGCCGACAACACCCAGGCCACGCCGCTGCCAGGCGCCGAGGGAGAAAAACCCACCGTTGCCATCGACGTCGCCAAGCTCGGCGGCATGTATGCCGGGAAGATCATGCTGGTGGGCACGGAGTCCGGTGTGGGGGTGCGCAACGCCGGACAGATCGGCGCCATGGCTGGCGAGGTGGTGATCAGCGCCGACGGCAAATTGCAAAACCAGGGCGCGATCAGCAGCGCAACGGCGACGCAAATCACTGCCGCCAGCGTTGAAAACAGCGGCACGCTCTACGCCAAGGGCGACCTGAAGCTCGACAGCGTCGGTGACATCGACAACAGTGGTACCGTTGCCAGCCAGAACCACACCACGCTCACCGCCAAGACCATTCGCAGCACCAAGGCCTCGAGCCTGGCAGCGGGCGTTGGTACGGACGGCAAGCTGGGCAAGAGTGGCAACCTCGCGCTACGGGCCACCACGATCAAGGCGCAAGGCCAGAACCTTGCTGGCGGCGATGTCGGCGTCGAGGCCGCTGACCTGGACCTGAGTGGCAGCCAGACCCTGGGCAGCAACGTCACTCTGACGGCCAGTTCCGGCGATGCCAACCTCAGTGGCAGCCAAGTCGATGCGACTCAGGTGCTGACCGCCAAAGCGGCCAAGACCCTGCGCACCGATGCGGCCAAAGTCAGCGCTGGCAACCTGCAATTGAGTGCGCGGGATGTGTCCAATGCCGTCGGTGAACTGGTGCAGACGGGGACCGCCGACACGTCGATCACCGCCGTCGCCACGCTCGACAACAGCGGTGGCCGTATAGCCTCCAACGCCGGCAACCTGAAGCTTGGCGCCAATCGCCTCGACAACGGCAACGGCAAGGTCGAGCACGCCGGCCAAGGCACCCTGGATATCCAGGCCAGCCAGTTGGCCGGCAGCAAAGGCACCCTGGCAAGCAATGGCAAGTTGAGCGTCAAGGCCAGTGAGGTGGTGGTCGATGACGGCCTGACCCAAGGCCAACAGATCACGCTCGACACCACGACCCTGTCCAACCAGCGTGGACGCATTCTCCAGACCGGCGCGCAACCGTTGCAGGTCACCGCCCGTGAACGCTTCGACAATCAGGCCGGGCAAGTCAGCGGTCCCGCAGCGGTGGTCTTGAAGGTCGGCACGTTGAACAACCAGGGTGGCAAGGTCCTCGCCACCGATAACGGTGCGTTGACCGTCACGGCCGACAAAGAAGTCAATAACGGCGGCGGGACGCTGGCCGCCAGCGGTACGACAAAGATCAGCGGCGAGGCGCTGGATAATACCCAAGGCACGGTGAGTGCCGGCGGTGAGCTGGACGCAACCTTCGACCGCTTGAACAACATCGGTGGCACGCTGGCCGCGACCCAGCGCATGCAGATCATCGCCGGGCAGTTGAACAACACCAACGGCGTGCTGGGCTCGGTGAAGTCCGGGTTGCTGGTCAGTGTTTCGGCAGATGCGCTGAACAACAGCGGCGGGCGCCTTGAAGCGCTGGGCGATATCACGCTGTCGGCCCAAGGTTTGAATAACCAGGGCGGGGTGATCAGTGGCCAGGCCCTGGACCTGAACAGTCACGGCCTGCTGATGGACAACAGCCAGGGCACGTTGAATGCCGGCGCGACCCTCGACCTGCGCAGCGGTGAGTTGCGCAACGCGGCGGGCCTGATCCAGGCCAAGGGCAAGCTGTTCATCGACACCGGCAGTCAGGCGCTGAACAACCTTCAGTCCGGCACCACCCAAGGCATCAGCGGCCAGGACGCGGTGGAAATCCACAGTGCCCATTTCAACAACAGCGCCGGTTTCCTCGGGGCCAAGGGCGCGCTGGTGCTCAAGGCCACCGGCCTGACCAACGGCAGCGGCGGCCAGATCATTGGCCAGAAGGGCGTTCAGGTCGAAGGCGCCCGGGTGGATAACCGCGGCGGTCAGTTGCAGGGCCTCGGCGATGTCCAGTTGGTGCTGGGTGAGACGCTCAACAACCAGGGCGGACTGGTGCGCAGCGCGGGCACCCTGGGCGTGACTGCCGACGTGCTCGACAACAGCGCCACCCAAGGTGCCAACCAGGGGCTCGAAGGCCGCACCATGAGCCTGGCGCTCAACACCTTCGGCAACCAGACCGGTGCCGTGCGCGCCGACCAAGGGTTGTCCATCGGCGTCAGCCAGGCGTTGGATAACCAGGGCGGCCTGATTTCCTCGGGGGCGGGCCTGACCATCACCGACCGCGATCCGGCGCAACGTCGCCAGTCGGTGCACAACCTCGACGGGACTTTGCTCGCCGGCAGCCTGTTGTCCCTCAACGCCGCCTATTACGCGGGCACCGGTCGGGCCCTGAGCCTGGGCGACCTGACGTTCAGCCTGCAAAGTGGCCTGGACCTGAGTGGACAGATCCAGGCCAATAACAAGGTTGACCTGAGCACCGATGGGGCTTTCAACAACAGCGGAAAACTGCTGGCGGGCAATCTCCTGCTGGTGCACTCGCAGACGCTGGACAATGCCACCAACGGCGAGATCAGCGCTGGCCAGGTTCGCCTGAACATCAACGACAGCCTGACCAACCGTGGCCTGATCGACGGCCAGCAAGTGCGTGTGCAAGCGCTGTCGCTGAATAACCTGGGCACCGGGCGCCTGTACGGTGATCGATTGGCGATCGCCACCTCGGCACTGAGCAACCGCGATGAGAACGGTATCGCCGCGACCATCGCCGCCCGCGAGTCGCTGGACATTGGCACCGGCACCCTGGACAACCGCGAACGGGCGCTGATCTTCAGTGCCGGGGACCTCGCCATCGGCGGTGCGCTGAGCGCCACTGACAAGGCCCAGGACCGGGCCCAACTGCTAACCAACGCCAGCGCGACCATCGAGGCCCTCGGCAACCTGTCGCTCGATGTGCAAAGCGTGCGCAACACCAACGAACACTTCAGCACCCAACAGGTGGAAGTCAGTCGCACGGCCTTGCAGGAGTTCCAGCTCAGCGGTTCGCCGAACCGCTACCAGGGTGACCAGATTTCCCTGCGTAACGATGAGGTCCTTTACCTCTACACGCCTGAGGGGCGCAAAGACAACTGGAACCGCTACGACTACACCCGCGTGGTCCAGGAAACTCAGATCGCCACCTCGGCGCCGGCGCAGATCCTCTCTGGCGGGACGATGCAGATCAACGCAGGCGATGTGCTCAACGACAAGAGCCGCATCATTGCCGGTGGGTTGTTGCAGGCCAACATTGCCAGCCTGACCAACACCGAATTGACCGGCCAGCGCACCACCACCGACAGTGGCACCGCTACGAATTTCTATCGCATCCAGCGCAAGGGCCGGGATCGCCAAGGAACAGCCGTCACGGCCTACACGCCTGCCCCCTTGATCCAGGACATCACCCTGCAACCGACCGTGTTCGCCCAGAACGCCGCTGGCAACGGTACCGGCACCCAGATCAGTGCCCGCGCCGCACAGGGCGTCAGCGAGCAGATAGCCGCCACAGGCACGGTCAGCGCCCCGGTCGACAGGACCTATCAAGTGGCGCCCATCGTTCAGGTCGCGGCCCAGACCACCCTGAACAGCAAGGGCGTCGCCGAGCAGATTCGCAGCGGCGGGCCATCCCTGGCATTGCCGAACAACAGCCTGTTCAGCACCAACCCCCAGAGCACCAGCAGCTACCTGATCGAAACCGACCCGCGTTTTGCCAGCTATCGCACATGGCTGTCGTCGGACTACATGCTGCAGCGCCTGCAAGTCGACCCGGCACTGACGCAACAACGTCTGGGCGACGGTTTCTATGAGCAGAAGCTGATTCGCGAGCAAGTGGCGCAACTCACCGGCCGGCGTTTCCTCGACGGCTACGCCAATGACGAAGCGCAGTACCGTGCCCTGATCGACAACGCCGTGACCGTCGCCAGCCAATGGCAACTGGTGCCTGGCGTGGCCCTGACCTCCGCGCAGATGGCCCAGTTGACCAGCGACATTGTCTGGCTGGTGCAGAAGCAGGTGACCCTGGCCAACGGCGACACCCGCAACGTGCTGGTGCCGCAAGTGTACGTACGGGTCCAGGAGGGCGACCTCAACGGTTCCGGCGCTCTGATTGCCGGGCAGCAGTTGAACCTGAACATCGCTGGCGACCTGGTCAACAGTGGCAGCCTCGCCGGGCGCAGCGTCATGGCGATCACCGCGCAAAACATCGAGAACCTCGGTGGGCGCATCCAGGCCGACAAGGCGTCGCTCACCGCGCGGGAAAACCTCAACAACCTCGGCGGCCTGATCGGTGCCGTGGACAGTCTGTCGGTCAAGGCCGGGCAGGACATCAACGTCATCTCCAGCAGCCGGGACAGCAGCAGTGCCCAAGGCACCCGCACCAACCTGTCGCGGGTCGCCGGGCTGTTCGTCAGCGGCGCCCAGGGCACGATGGGCGTGAGCGCCGGCAACGACCTCAACCTCACCGGGGCCCAGGTGGTCAATGCCGGCAAGGGCGGCAGCACGTTGCTGGAGGCGGGCAAGAACATCAACCTGGCCACCGTGGGCGAAGCGCACGAGCAAGGGCTGACCTGGAACAGCAGCAACTGGCGCAAGGACGCCAGCCAGACCGAAGTCGGCTCCCTGGTCCAAGGGCAGGGCGACGTGCGCTTGAGCGCAGGCCAGGACCTCAACGCCCGCGCCGCCCGTGTCACCAGCGAGCAAGGCGCGGTATTCGCCGAGGCCAAGCGCGACGTCAACCTGACTGCCGGCCAGAACTACCAGTTCGCCGATGAAGCGCACAAGGTCAAAGGCAGCAACGGGATGTTCTCCAGCAAGACCACCACCACCCGTGACACGATCAGCCAGACCTCCGTCGAAGGCTCCACCCTGAGCGGCGAGCAGACCTATGTGCAGGCCGGTCGCGACATCAACCTCAAGGGCAGCAACGTGGTGTCCACGACCCAGACGGTTCTGGTGGCGGACAACAACGTCAACATCGAAGCCGACACCGCCAGCAGCAGCGAGCGCCACGACAAGTCCGTGAAGAAAAGCGGCCTGTTCAGCGGCGGTGGCATCGCCGTCACCCTGGGGACCCAGCAACAGAGCGTCAAGGACCTCACCACCGAGCACACGGCTGCGGCCAGCACCGTCGGTTCGACTGCCGGTGATGTGTTGATCGAAGCCGGCAAGGGCTATCGCCAGGTGGGCAGCCAGGTGTCGGCGCCACAAGGCAACATCGACGTCACGGCGCAGACCATCGACGTCGTCGAGGCGCGCAACACACGCGAACGCGAGCGTGAAACCCTGTTCAAGCAGACCGGGTTCACCCTCACCGTGACCAACCCGGTGATCAGCGCGATCCAGACGTCCCAGCAAATGAAACATGCGTCGGAGAAAACCGACGACGGGCGCATGAAGGCCCTGGCCGCCGCCACCGCCGTGCTGGCCGCCAACAACGCGGCGACCGCCGTGGCGATGGACCCGGGTTCGGCGGGCGGGATCAACATCAGCCTATCGCTGGGCACCAAGAAGAACGAAAGCACGACCACCTACACCAGCGACAGCGCGGCCGGCTCGACCATGACCGCCGGCAATGACATCCGCCTGCGCGCCACGGGCGCCGGGGCCGCCAGCAACATCACCGTGCAAGGCAGCGATATCAAGGCCGGACGCAACGCCAGCCTGCTGGCGGACGGTGACATCAACCTGCTCGCCGCGCGCAATACCGACAAGCAGGAAACCGACAGCAAAGGCACCAGCGCGAGCATCGGCATCGGCTTTTCCCTGGGCGGCACCCGCAACGGTTTCACCCTGGACCTGGGGGCATCCGGCAGTCGCGGCCAGGCGGATGGCGATGGACTCACCCACACCAATACCCATGTCCAGGCGGGCAACCAGTTGCTGCTGGCCTCCGGCGGCGACACCAACCTCAAAGGCGCGGTGGCCAGCGGCAAACAGGTCCTGGCCGACATCGGCGGCGACCTGAACATCGAAAGCCTGCAAGACACCAACACCTACGTGGTCGATGAGAAGAGCCTGGGCTTTGGCATCAGTCTGTGCATTCCGCCGTTCTGCTACGGCATGAGTTCGGTCAGCGGCGCCAGTGGCAGCTTCGGTGCCACGGATATCGATTCCAACTACGCCAGCGTGACCGAGCAATCGGGCATCAAGGCCGGGGACGACGGCTTCGACATTCGCGTGGGTGGCAACACCGACCTGATTGGCGGCATCATTGCCAGCAGCGACAAGGCGGTGCAGGACGGCAAGAACCGCTTGGTCACCGCCAGCCTCACCAGCCGCGACATCAAGAACAAGGCCGAGTACGACGCCAGCACCGTCAGCGTCGGTGGCGGCTATCGCGAAGTCGGCAAGGACCAGCAGGGCAACGCCACCAGCGGCGGCACGAAAACCCCTGGCACCGACCTGCCGAAGAACGATAACGACCTCAGCGCCACCATGCCGATTGCCATCAGTGCCAGCGACGACGCCAGCAGCGTCACCCGCAGCGGCATCAGCGGCGGCACCATCGTCATCAGCAACGACGCCGAGCAACAGAAGCGCACCGGCAAGAATGGCGAGCAAACCGTCGCCAGCCTCAACCGCGATGTCTCCAGCGACCGCGACACCACCAACACGCTCAAGCCGATCTTCGACGAAGACGAAATCCGTGCCGGTTTCGAGATCGTCGGAGCGTTCGCCAACGAGGCCAGCACCTTGCTCGCCAACAAGGCCAAGGAAGTCGACCTCAAGCGCAAACAGGCCGAGGCGGCTCAGGCAGCGGCCCTGGATCCCAACGCCCAACTCATCGACACCGAACGCCTGGCGCTGCTCGGCAATGCTCAGCGCCTCAATGCCGAAGCCAGCGGCATCGCCGACAAGTGGGGCGCGGGCGGTACCTACCGGCAGATCACCACTGCCCTGGTGGGCGCGGCCAGCGGCAATATCAGTGGCGGCAACAGTGCGTTCGTCCAAGGGCTGGTGGTCAATTACGTGCAACAGCAGGGCGCCGGCTACATCGGCGACCTGGTGGCGGACGGCAAGCTCACCGAAGGCTCGCCGCTGCACGCCGCCCTGCACGGCATCGTCGCCTGCGCGGGTGCCGCCGCCAGCAGCCAGAGCTGTGGCAGCGCCGCCGCGGGCGCGGCGGCATCGAGCCTGCTCACCGGCCTGTTCTCCGAAGCCAGCCCGGATGAAAGCGAATCCCAGCGTGAAGCCAAGCGCAACCTGATTGTCAGCATCGTCACTGGGCTGGCGGCCACCAGCTCCTCGCTGGACCCGGCCACCGCCACCAGCGCGGCCGGCGCCGCGGTGGACAACAACTGGCTGGCGACCCAGCAATTGGTCCAGGCCGAGAAGGAATACAGCGAGGCCGATGGGCTGCTGGCGAAGGCGCAAGTGATCGCCAAATGGGGGTACATCAACCAGAAGCAAGACGTACTGACCCGCTTCGGCGTGGGCAAAGGCCTGGTGCAAGCGGGCTGGAGCGACGTCGAGGGTCTGGCGCAATTCCTCCTCCATCCGGTTGACGGAATCAACGGCCTCAAAGCCCTGATCAACGACCCCGAGGCCCGCAAGCAGTTCGGCGATGGCGTGGTCAACGAACTCAACGCCAAACTCGACCGCGTGAAAGACGCTCTTGAAAACGGCGGCGACGACCGCGCCGTGCAACTGGGCCAGGATATTGGCGAGCTCGTCTGGCAGGTTGGCAGTATTGCTACGGGCGTAGGTACGGCGGCCAAAGGCGGCGTGGCGCTGGCAAAAACCGGGATCAAGGTGGGGGCGGAAGGGCTTGAAAAGATGGCCGATATGGCCAAAATTGCCAAAGCCGAAGCGTCGGCTGGTAAGCCGGTGCAGTGGAGCAGCGTGGAGGGGGCGTATAGCGGGAAACTTGAGGGGGGGTATGGCTCTGGCACGACGACCGTTAATGGGAAGGTTGTCGAGAATCCTGGTGATTACAGTGCTGGGATAAAAAAACCTAGTAAAGTGCTTCGCGAAGTAGAAATTAACTCTGGTGGTAAGGGCGCATGGTCCAAAGAGCTCAATAAACCTGAGCCCAATACAATTTATAAAGTTGATGGGAACAAAATTTATCAAACAGATAGTTTGGGGCGCGTTGAAAAAGTTGAATCTGATCTTTCTTTTGTGAAGAATGACAGAAATACATATCAGCAGTGTGTGGCTGGTAAATGCGGGGTGGCGGGTGATGAGGGTGGGCATCTAATTGCAAGTATTTTTAACGGTCCAGGTGAAAAGTTAAATCTACTTCCCATGAATGGGAACTTAAACAAGGGTGTCTGGAAAACAATGGAAAATTCTTGGGCGGATGCTCTAAAGGAGGGCAAGTCTGTTAGGGTAAAAATTGAGCCTGTTTACTCTGGTGGGAATGTTCGGCCAGATAGTTTTAACGTCGAGTACTCAATTGGTGGTGGTCGTCCTAAAGAGATTTTGTTTAATAATTCACCAGGAGGTATCTGATGCGTAACGATAGCGATATTTATAATGATATTGGCGCGATTTTATTCGATGTCGCTCCAAAGGGGGCGTGTAAAGTTGTGATGCGCGCGCAGTTAGCGCAGGAGTTGGACAGCTGCGATTATGAATATGACTTCGTGGATGAGCAAGGTAACGTGTCCTGGTTTACTGCTGGAGGGCGTGCAAATACGGATATGTTGAAGCTGTTGGTGGAACTCCGACATTGGTATTTCCAGAATAAGCTAACGGCAGGCATGTCTGTTTGGAGTGGCTGTGAAGTGATGATTGACTTGGTTGAGGGGAAAATTGGGATTGAGTTTGTATATCCGCAATGAAGACGACTTCTATGCGGAAAGTTGTGAGTCTTAAATTTTGATTGTGGGGCGGGACAGGATATATTTAGAGAGAGGGTTTTTAATTGCTTGATTTTTGAATAATTTTTCCCCTGTTTTATGAGCTTTTCTGGGGCGAAGTGATGGAAGAGGAAAGTGTTGTTTCGATCTTGACTGAACAGGGCTGGGTTTGTAGCAAGGATGAAGTAGGTGACTATTTTTGTGTCACTGATGTCGGAGGGGTTAAACTTCAGATTATCCCATATGTGGGTAAGCGCTCGGACCATTTTCGGGTCTCGCTTATGTCCTCCATTTCATCCAAAGATTTTTCGGAGGCTGTTTATTTTATATTAGGTGGTGGCGGTGGTAATGCTCCGATTATAGTTAGAAATGAAATGCCGGAAAAACTGTCTGGTTTTTCTAGTGAGGATGTTATTAGGTTGTCTGAGAAGGCTATATCTTGGGCTCGCTCTCAAAGTATTGACGAGGGATTGACGGTTTATAGGAAGCTGTCAACTGACGCTAAAGGTGCAATGCCTATCCGACATTTGGCGGCTCTAGCAATAGCAGGTGATGCTGAGCGTTTAGACGAATACAAAAAGAGTTTTGAGAAGGGCGACAGGCTCGGATTTGTGCCTTACATTAATTCCGAAATGATCGAGCGAGCACTCATGATAGCTCGAAAAAATAAATAATCATCCAATAGGAGTCCTAGTTAACTGCATTGGAGCAGAATCCAGTATATAAAGTTGTACATGGGTTTCCGAATCCCAGAATTGAGGCGCAGGCCAAGGCTTTCATTAGATCCAATGGTTTCGACAAGATTATTAGTGCTAGGACAAGAATCCCATGAGTGCAGCAGATATAGAGCTATGGATTTATGCGCGTCCTGACGGAGCTCTAACTATAGATCAGCGACATGCTGAAGTCATGGATAGGATGTCTCGGATTGGTGCTCCTTTAGGCTTTGCGGGTCTTGAGCTTCCGGCTGCGCCGAGTTGTGGTGATGGTTTGGTTGCTACCTATACAGTTAAACTTCCCGTCAGAGGGCTGAGATTTGTGGGGGACTATGCGTATCGTGGTGAGCGATACATATATAAGGATAGGGCCTCCTATGACGAGCATTTGCGTTTTGGGTTTAAGGTGTCAAATAAGGCTATTGATTATGGTCTTGTTGTGAATGAGTATTTGCCAAAAGTGGTTGAGGCATTTAAAGGATATAAGGCTCAAGTATCCTATGATCTTTATGGTCTATATTATCAGGGAGGATTGAATGATGATAACTCGATTTATAATCGGTTGCGTGAAGACGAGGCAGTAGATGTTGATGGGCGCAACAATATTTATACGTTATACCCCGCGCAGTTCTGGGATGCAGCGCTTTGCCAGCGTGCCCTAGGCTATGGCCCCGATGAAGTAATTGCACGATTGCAAGGTAAATGTCTTATGGCCGAACGGCTGATGGATGGGGTCTATTTGGTGCTCAACGATGACCCGAGTATCTCCTATGAAGCCTTTGTAGAAATGAACGAGCGGATCAAGCCGATCTTGGGGCTGGTTTAGGGAAGGGGACTAGGAAAAGGAACAGATTTATTTGATTACTCCTGGTTTTAAATAGATATCTCCCTTTTCTGGTCAAGCTGTTGGGAGGGATTAAATGATTCGAGCGCCACTGGGAGATTCCCGCTATTGGTCGGAATGGGTTGCGTATGGTGACGAACGTATTGCCAAAACGTTGGAGACCGCGCGTTCCCCTGCGGGCGATCCCGACTACGCGCCACAGTACGTCTACACCATCGCCCAGGACCACTGGCACCAGATGCTAAGTCGCTACTCTGCCGGATGCCCTGTCGCTGAACTGCCGCGTTATTTCCCTGGGCTACTGGATGCCTGGGAAGAGGCAGAACGCCTGGGCGCGCCGGTCTGGACCCCGGAGCAACAATTCACCCGTCACAGCTGGCGCGTCAACTACGATCATTACATCGTCTGCTTCTGGCTGGTCGGCTTGGGGTTGGCTCTGGAGATACCAGATGATCAATGGCGAAGGCTGTTGGCCCTTATCGGCAACGAAGGCGAGGACGTGCTGCTCGACCGGATCATCGCGAGTCGCAGTCCCGAGCGTAAAGTGGGAGCCGTTCTCCTTTACCCCAAACCCTATGGCCGATTGCTGGCGGCAGTGGATGCGTCGGTGGATACGCAAGCTTCAAAGCTGGAGGCTTTTGTCAGTCACTGGTATCAGGAACTACGCACCGGGGCGAAGTCCGGTTCCGATCCACAGGCGGTCAGTTACAAGCATCCCTACTGGTACACCTACGGTGATGTGAACTTTGAAGGCGGCGCGTATTTCGGTCGCTGGTGCGTGGAAGCCGTGGCGGCGGTAAAGGCTTTTGGGTTGGATGATTCACAGTGCCTGGGGCTTGAACATTATCCCGGGGATTTATTGAGGCCCGACGGCCCGAGTACGCACCCGCTCAGGCAGGACGCTGAAGCGCCTACTGCGGTGGTTGTTGAGAATAAGGCTGGTTTTTGGTTGAAGTTGTTGGGGCGTCGTTAGCGTTTTTGAGCAGGTTTACAGGCCCCTTTTCAGTTAAACAATGACAGGCGGAAGGAGGCCGGGGGCAGATGCCTGGCCTCAGGCCGGATAGATTCAACTGTTAGATACTCGATTGATGGTGGACGTCCTGTGACTGTTGATTTTATCAATGCACCTAAAGGTGGGAACTGATGAGTGAGCAGGGGCTGTATCAAAAAGTTGGCCAGCTTTTATTGGATGCTGGTCCCTCGGAGGCTCAGAAAATAGTTGTTAGAGCTAGACTTTTTGCCGAGGGTGATGGAGGAAGTTATGAGTTTGATTATTTCGATAAGACAAACCGCTCAAGCTGGTTTGATCCAGACAGCAGGGTTGTGGGAGATTTGACAGAGTTATTGGTTGAGCTTCGGCGCTATTATGTTGAAAATGGATTGTGCCAAAATGGAAAGGCTTGGTCTTCGTGTGCAGTTACGTTGGATGTAGAGGGGATGAAAATTAGTATTGATTATAATTATGATGATAAGGTTCTTTTTGCGGATTAGGGGGCGAGGGGAAAGGTCTCAGATTTATTTGGTTGTCTTGGTCTTAAATGAATCTGGCCTCTTTCTGAGTTATTGTTCGAAGGTGTTTGCCGGTGCGGGCGTCACAAAATTTAAATTTGTAATTGCCCCGGCAACAAAGTGAGGTGTGAGATGAGTAGGGGGCGGGAAGCGTTAGAAAAAATTCTGGGTGGGAAAATTGAGCAGTTGAACGCTAGAAATGTACCTGGTGTTACGGTTGTGGATGGGCAGCAAGTTGTTTATTTTTCGGATGATGGAAAAAACAAACCACGGAAACAATTTAATAACATTACTTGCTTTTCTGAGCCTCCGAATGCTGTTCGTGGAGGGGTAAATGATCGCGGGTGCAGAGTCACACCGCCCGAGGGACCTATTTTTCATGCGATTTCCTATCATGGTGATCTTGATGGTTGGAGAAAAGATATTGAGGCAGGCGCAATTGGCCTCGGTCTATTACTCGCCCAAATCAAAGGTGGTCAATTGGTTATTTCCGATGGCCGCTCAGTCCCTTTGTCAGATTGCAAAATAGAGTTTTCTTGATCATTGCTTATCCACAATATCGGCCTTGCGCCGGTGTTGTTTTATCGGTGTTCGCCTTTCTTTTCAATAAGGCAGGAGTTTTGGTTTACCGGAGGATAGATACGGAGTACAAAATTCTAGATAATATCGCTGACCAGTTGGGGGGAATACCTCTGTCAGAGGGACCGTAAATATTCTTACGGAGAAAGCGGTTTGTACAAGCTATCTAAATGTAGCTGAGCAGTTCAAAGCGAAGTACCCCAATATCACCGTTAATATTCTGGATAATCAGGGTGTCATGCTGCGACCGCCGAGGAAGACGCCGTAATGGATGAGAGAGTAACCTATGGTGAGATTCGGGCTTGGTTTCTGGGTAGTTATTATAGCTATTGCAGAGTCAAGCTCAGCCACCAAAATCCATGGATTGAAGGTGAAAGTGAAGTAGGCTATGCCTATAGTGAGCTTGATAACTCCTTTGATTTGCCTATTGAAAAAATAATGCTGGAGGTCCTGTCTCTTATTCTTTCGGCAGGCCGATCCTCGGAAAAGGTTCAGAAATATCATCAGAATGCTATCTCTGAATTGCTAAGGAAGATTGGTCTTTCTTCTATTTTGGAGGAGCTGCCTCCTGATGAAGCTGCAGAGCTTGTAGGTGATCTTAGAGTGTTAGGTTTTTATTGATAGGAAAGAACTGCAAAAAAAAAGGGAGTGGTTTATTTAATTGCACGGCTCTTAAGTTTATCTGCCCCTTTTTCTCCCAAGAGGCGTTAAAGGATCAAGGTATCCTAACGGCATTCCTTTAAGAATATGGGGTTTCCTGGGGCGAAGTAATGGAAGAAAAAGATATTGTTTCAGTCTTGAGTGAGCAGGGCTGGGTTTGTAGCAAGGATGAAGCAGGTGACTATTTTTGTGTCACTGATGTCGGAGGGGTTCAACTTCAGGTTATCCCATCGGTGGTAAGCGCTCGGACCATTTTCGGGTTTCGCTTATCTCCTCCATTTCATCCAAAAAATTTTCGGAGGCCGTTCTTTTATATTAGGTGATTGGTCTTAAATAAATCTGGCCCCGTTTCTGAAACGCAAATATGGCAACTGCACATGCGGAAATTGGGTCATACAGCAAGCCTACGATGCCGGAAAAACCCAAGGGGCCGCTATGACTCTAAAAGTTGAGGGGCAAGCCGTGTGTGGTTATTGCCGAGGAGATATTGCGGCGGCCGCGGAGAAGGCCGGCTTAAAATCTCTTGAGATAAATGAGATTGCTACCGGTAAAACTTTATATTGGCGGCCCGGTATGCGTTCTATTAAGGGGCTAAATTAATGAAGAGCTATACTTTGTCGTGGGTGGTTGGTGTCGGTGAACAGGCGAGTGGGGGGGGGTAAAAAATTACCTGCTTGGCAAGATGTTGATTTTTATTTAGAAGAGGTTAGGAAGGGGGGCGGCTCCCTAACTTTAAACGTCGTCGACGGCCCAGACGTGGGGCCGCAACTGTTGCAAGTTTTTTTCGGATAATGGTAGGTATGTTTTGTCTTTGGGTGAAGATGATGGGGAGGATTATGTTGTGCGTTCTTATTTTAATCCAGAGCTTAAAGGTGGTGAATATGAGGTTCTAGGTAATACTTGGAGTGGTGAGCTGGTCTGTTTGGACTTTTCCGTCGTAAAAGATGCATTTGAGGAGTTTTTTCTGACCGGTAACGTTAATCGTAGTTTGTTGGGTTGAATTGACTGCCGAATAGAGCGGAAAAGGGGGCAGATTTATTTAATTTGCGCCTTTCGATTTGTTGCCTGTGGAGGTCCACGCGATTTTCCAGGTCCGACAGCAGCTAGGTTTAACTGTTCCAGCGGTGTCGAGCCCTTTATTGTCCGCAGAGACGGCTGCGCTAGAACACCTGGTCATCATTTCTGATCAGCTTGCTGTCCGGGTGGAGACGGCCTACGAGCGTTTCTTCGTGGGAAAAGGTGACAGGTTTATTTGGTTGTCCTGGTCTTAAATAAATCTGGCCCGAATGGCACTTACTTAACAGCTAACTAGCTGATACGACTGCGAAAAAATGAAAAAAGGCTGGCCTTGGTCTACGGTGATAGTTGCGAACACACACCGATCAAGCAAGGACACAGCCCGAGTGAATCGTAGACGCCAAATCGTCCGACATCAACAGCACCGTATGCGCCAGCACGCCACGAACAGCAATGCTCATGCTTTCTTCAAGCTGCTCTCCGATCCTGAGTTATTGCGGGGTGTCGAGTCGTCGATACCCAAGCATCGCCAGCGGCTATTTCCCCCGACCGAAACGCTGTCCATGTTTTTGTCCCAGGCAATGAGCGCCGATCGGTCCTGCCAGAATGCCGTGAATGATTTATCCATCAAACGCTCCTGCGAGGGTTTGAAACCCAACAGCGTTCATACCGGTGCCTACTGTAAAGCCAGAGCGCGGTTGCCGGTGGAGATGGTTTCAACCTTGTTGCGCTCCACGGGGTCATCAATGAGCAACCGGGGTCCGTCATCGTGGCGTTGGATGGGGCGACCCGTTCGTCTCGTGGATGGCACTACGGTGACCCTGCCGGATACGCCGGCCAACCAAGAGGCCTACCCGCAATCTCGTGGGCAGAAGGCCGGACTGGGCTTTCCCATCTGCCGTTTAGTGGGGATTGTTTGCCTCGCCAGCGGTGCTGTTTTGGACGCCTCGTTGGGACGTTTTCGCGGTAAAGGAGGCGATGAACAGACGTTACTCAGAACCATGCTTGATACCTTGGAGCGAGGTGACATTGTGCTGGGCGATGCCTACTACGCCACCTACTTTTTACTGTGTGAACTGCAGCATCGAGGCGTGGACGGGGTGTTCGAACAATATGGCGCTCGACGGCGTAGCACGGACTTTCAGTTGGGGAGGTCCTTGGGGTCGGAAGATCATTTGGTTGAACTGAAAAAACCAAAGGCAAAGCCGTCCTGGATGAGTCAGGCCTATTACGAAAGGGCACCTGAAACGCTGACGGTACGTGAGTTGAAGGCCGGAGGGAAAATCCTGGTCACCACTTTGAGTTGCCCGCAGCAAGTGCCCAAAGCGTCCCTCAAATCCCTGTTCAAGGATCGATGGCATGTGGAGTTGGATCTGCGCAACCTCAAGACTACGCTGGGGCTTGAAGCACTGAGCTGCAAGACGCCGGATATGGCCGTCAAAGAGTTATGGATTTACTTGTTGGCGCACAACCTGATACGGATGCTCATGACGCAATCAGCTCTGTTAGTCGACTGCCTGCCTCGCGAACTGAGCTTCAAGCATAGCCTTCAGCTGTGCCTTGCGTTGAGGCAGTACGGGGCTCAAGAGCAAGAGGACAAGATGCTCAATCTGCTTGAGCTGATTGCCCAGAAGCGCGTCGGTAGGCGTCCAGGCAGAATTGAGCCGCGAGCCATAAAACGAAGACCCAAGCCTTACCCCATGCTGATGAAAACACGTCGATCAGCAAGGGGCGAGGTCAGGAAGAATGGACACCCGAAGAAGGTTAAGTAAGTGCCATTCAAATCTGGCCCCTTTTCTGCTGTTTGAGAAAAATTCTACAGGTGAGGTTGTTGCGCCTCGGAGTACTTCGTAATGAAGTTGAGAATTGAATTTCCCAATAATTTGGTTACGGATGAGTTGCTTCGGCAGAAGCGGATTCCCTGTGTATGCAAGATAGCCAGCGAGTTTGAGGTTTTTTTTGCGGAAACTATTCCTGAATCGTCTGGAGTGGTGTTGGGATGGGATCGGAAAGAATTGGAGTTAAGAGCTGTTGCAGGGGCGGGTGGTCAGTATACGCATCATGCTTCTGGTCTGATTACTCTGAAGGATATTGGGGGTGGGGTTTATGAAATAATTGATCTTGAGATGTTTTATAGGAGTTTTGGTTGGTGCGCTATCTTGAGGGACGGTGAATATGCACCACCAGGGGAATTCTGGGACGAAGAGTAACGGGGAAAAGGGGACGGATTTATTTGATTGCTCTATCTGTCCCCTTTCTTTTCAGAGCTACTCAAAGGAGCGTCGGCAAGGTGAGGGATGAAGATTTCCAGTATTTCATCAGCGTGATGGGGGAGGCCACATCTCATCGACAGGTGTCTGACTCCCAAATTGAGAAGTACCGTAAAGTGCTCCCTGACGCGCTGCTTGACTATTGGCAGGAGGAGGGTTGGTGTGGATATGCCAATGGCCTTTTCTGGACAGTGAACCCGGATGATTATAAACATCTGCTCGATATGTGGCTCGCGGGTACTGAATTTCCACAAATAGATAATTACCACGTTATTGCAAGGAGCGCGTTTGGGACTCTTTATGCTTGGGGGGAGAAATACAATCAGAAAATTGTAGTTTCATGTCCGACGGGGTCTATCGTCGCGTTGATGAATAAGCTGAAAACGCCTAATAAAGATCCGGATCTCGCCCTTCAGACATTTTTCGCTATGTCTGATAAGGAACGTTATGATCTGGAGGATCATCAAGGTGAGTTTCTATTTGAGCGGGCGCTGGAGAAGTTGGGTGCACTTGGCGAGAGTGAGGTCTATGGCTTTGAGCCTGCATTGTTTTTTGGAGGGACGGCTTCGCTGGATCAGTTGGTTAAGTGCAATTTAGAGGTTCACTTAACGATCCTTCGACAGATGCGGTCCTGAGTGAGCACGGTGAGCGGAAGGACGACGTACTGGTGTAAAAGGAGTGTATCGAAATGGATGAAATCAACGTCCGGCTTGATCGGCACCGTCGTTGGCTTTCCCAGTCGGTAGGCCTGACGGCTCAAGAGCTTGGCTATATCGATGAGGATCTTGCCAGCGACTCATTAAACGGATTGAACAATGTGGCTGACTCGTTGGGGATTCTGGCGACATATTACGGCATTCGGGGCGAAGTCGCGGTCAGTGATGGAGAGGCTTCTGGTTGGGAAGACGTCTCGCGCTCGATGATGTACCGTTATTGGGCGCTGATGCTCAACGCCAAGACTTTCTCAAAAACGAGTTTTCTTCAAGGCATCAAAACCATCCCCAATTTGACTAACCAATTGAGCATTGCTGGATGCTTGCTGGCCGGATTGATAGTGGCTGATCGTCGAGATCTGGCCGCGTCCGTGGCCGATGTGCTGGCCGGAATGCTGACTATCAATGGCGCCGTGGATTCCAGCTATCTTGAACAGCGTCGATTCGAACCTTTCATGCTCTGGCTTTATTCAGTCTATTCGCAAGGAGAGACGCTTCCAGAGATCAAGTCGATGGATCTGGGGATTTATCAAAACGTGATAGACGAATGGACAGATGAGCAAGGGCTTGCTCATGCACTGCAAGAGCTATGTCAATATCACTTAACCCACGCTGAAGACGCCGGCGGGACCTGGGACCCTGAATTCAAATATGCGCCTTTCGATTTGTTGCCTGTGGAGGTCCACGCGATTTTCCAGGTCCGACAGCAGCTAGGTTTAACTGTTCCGGCAGTGTCGAGCCCTTTATTGTCCGCAGAGACGGCTGCGCTAGAACACCTGGTCATCATTTCTGATCAGCTTGCTGTCCAGGTGGAGACGGCCTACGAGCGTTTCTTCGGGCTTTAGACGCAGGCGCGACCCTTTTTTCAGTTAATCAACGACACGCGGTGAGCTGAAATGAAGTATTACTTGTTGCGGGAAGATGTGCGGTTTCCTGAACGCTGGTATTTGGGAGATATAAAGCACTGCAACAACTGGCTCTTCATCGACCCCCCTTCTGAGTACATGGAGCCATGTACTTACGCCCTTGAGGTTCGTGAGGAAGGTGTGAGTCTGGATTTTTCCTTGGCTGGCTATGCCTCTGTGCCGGTCTTGAGTGAAAAAGCCAGGGATGCATTGTTGGGCGTTCCCGACGTTGATGAACCGTATATGAATGTCGTGCTCGAGCCTGTGGCGGTTGCAGGCGAGCAAGCTCATGATCGTTACTATGTGATGATTGTCGAGACCCAATTGGATTGCGTAGACGAATCACGCTCCGCTTACAAAAAATATGAGGTCAATGATCCAGTACGACCTGATCGAGCTGGCGAATACAGCGTTTTTCTGAATCTCGTCATTGATCCTGCCAAGGTCCAGGGAAAACATATTTTTCGTATCAAGAAACACTTGGGGGCATTGATCGTTAGCGAGGACGTGAAGCTTCGGCTGGAGCGTGCGGGTCTCAGAGGCATGCTATTGGAGGGGGTGAATGGTGAGGGTGAAGTTATTTGCTGATTGGTTGAGGGATGAAGCCTGACAACATCCTTTGTGGCGAGGGTGCAAGCTCCCTCGCCCGGCTAATGGGTGTCCCTTTTCGGCTTTTCTACCGCCAAAGGTTAAGCAATGATTATGCGTTTAGAGATGGTTCAGAAAAACCTCGTCGAAAAGCTAAAAATTTCCAGTGAAGAGCAGCGACGAAGTGCGGTAAAAGTAGCCTGTGATCTTGCTTTTCAGGCCTGTCCAGTAGACGTGCCTATTGTTGTCGAATCCCTTAGGCAACTATGTCTTGGTAATAAGCTCACGGCTGAGCAGGTTTCTGGGTTAGATATTTTGGTTGCGCAGTTAGATGAACAGTATTTTGACTTGCAAGATAGCCTGAATGATGGGCAAAACTCAGATGTAAAAGTTCTTCGGTTATTTAGCAAGGCGCGTGTTGTATCAGCGCTGTCCTTGGCCGGTGGAGAGAATTCGCTTATGACAGCGACCGAAGCGATATATGAGGCATCATCAGCTGTTGATGATAGGATTTATATTTTTAAATCCGTATTTTCGGTTTTGTCAGAATCTTAATGTTAATTGTTAAAGCTGTCTCCTTTTTGCGAGGGGAGCCGGGGACAGCCCACGTTTCTGTACAGTTTTTTAAAGAGAAAACGTGGTCTTTTCCTGTTTTCTTCTTTGAGAAAAATTCTACAGGTGAGGTTGTTGCGCCTCGGAGTGCTTCGTAATGAAGTTGAAAATTGAATTTCCCAAGAATTTGGTTACGGATGAGTTGCTTGGGCAGAAGCGGATTCCCTGTGTATGCAAGATCGCCAGCGAGTTTGAGGTTTTTTTTGCGGAAACTATTCCTGAATCGTCTGGAGTGGTGTTGGGATGGGATCGGAAAGAATTGGAGTTAAGAGCTGTTGCAGGGGCGGGTGGTCAGTATACGCATCATGCTTCTGGTCTGATTACTCTGAAGGATATTGGGGGTGGGGTTTATGAAATAATTGATCTTGAGATGTTTTATAGGAGTTTTGGTTGGTGCGCTATCTTGAGGGACGGTGAATATGCACCACCAGGGGAATTCTGGGACGAAGAGTAACGGCTGCGAGGATTTATTGCCGCCTTCACCAAAAACTGGCGAGAACTAAACATGAATTCTTTGTTGTCGGACTGGTGTGCCTTCTGTGAAGATAGGGCGGTTTTTGATAAGTCTTACTTTTTGGGATTGTTGAAAACGCACAGTGGCTCCGAGGAGATTCGACGTATATTTAGTTATTTTCCGTCCTCGGAAGAGTTGGTTGATAGAACTGAGCGCGTTCTTGCCTCTGGAGATATGGACTCCTCTCTGTATCTCTTGCCAAGACTTAAAGTTGGAAATGATGAGTTAATTCAGCTAGGTCGGGAGTGGCTCAAGGAGCAAGAAAGAGTATGTGGAGTTCTCGGTGACTCCGAAATCCTCAGTATTTGTGAAGAGGCTCGAGTGCTTTTTGTTAATGGCCACGATATGGATCACTGGCTTCAGCAAGATATTCCTCATTATTGGATTTTTGATGAGGTTGGGGATGCGATCAGAGGAAGCCGGGTTTCCGATGCTGAGCAAATTTATGCGCTGTTTGAGGCGCTTTATGGATTGGCTGCGGATTATTATCTTGCTTGGTATATTGGGCAGCCGTTGTTTAAGTTTGATATTGATTTGGAGTCCTATTTTAGATTCTGGCGGGCTGGAGGAAGATGTGCTCTCACCGAAAGTGGGCTCTTTGTAACTAACTGGAGCTAGCATGATTAAGGTGAAGGGGCGGATTTATTTAATTGCTTTGTTCTTAAATAAATATACCCCTTTCTTTCGTTTTTTTTCTTTCTTTTTTACGAGCGAAACACGACCTTGTCCAGCACTGGCTAAGATACGCCCCCGACGGTTTCGATAGAGAACGAAATATCTTGTATTGGGATGTTTCCCATTGACTTACAGGACCTTTTCTAGAACATCCCAAGCCCTTGCGCCTGCCGATTCCGGTGCCTAGTCTTTGTTCGCCGCTGCCAATCCAGCGGTCGGGTTTAGCAGCTCGGAATCACGTTAGGCGCATGGTAACTGCCATTCAGTGCGGGCATTTTAGTGCTCGAAGTTTTATGGCTGCTGTGCGCAGGGCATCTTCGGGTGCGCCGGTTTCCTAACGTATCGGTCTGCTAACCTGCGCATGGCTGCCACCCGTTCCCCCGCTGCATCTGGACATCGCGGCCGACGCCAACGCCGAACGTGTCATCGATTCCTATCTGAACCCCAAACCTGCCCAGCCGGACAAGAAGTCATCTCCCGACCAGCTATTCACTGTCGTGGAGGGCATTGATGCTGAGAGCCTGCTGGCCAACCTCAGCGAAACCCTGGCTTCTGCCAATGTCATGGCCAATGACTTGGCGTTCGAACTGGAAGGTTCTCGACGGCATTTTGCCTTGGGACTGCAACAGCTGATTGAACTGGGGCAGATGTTGGCAAACCGGGCGCTGGATGTCGTAGACCCCAGATAGGTGCTGAGAAAAGCGGATTTGATCAATGTTGACCGATCAAATCCGTTTTTGGGTAGGAGCGTGCGAGCGAAGCGAGGCTGTGATCTGAACCTGAAAGTTGAATTTCAGGCGAAGATCAAAGGATCGCAGCCTCGCTTCGCTCGACAGCTCCTACAGTCCCTAGCCCAAGAGCTGGCCTTTTATTAAAGGCTGAACCGCCCAACCTTGCTGTTCAAGTTCACGACCAGGTACAGGTTAACCATGTCCCCGGTCCAACTGTTCTATTCCCGGCAGGTAGCCGATAGGTCTCGGAGCCTGCCCACACAATCTCTTAACGGAACGCCATTTCCTGCCGATACCCTGATGAGCCCTGGTTTCTCCAGCGTTTCGGCGCGCGGAAACGGCTCGCAATGTGCGCTACGACACAGCCACGCCAAGCGGTTCGGAAAACCCCTTGATCATGAGGCTTTGGTGGCTATCATCTGCGCGCCTCGGGGTTGTGACACGGCGTTTCGTTGTTATGCCATTGGGTTATTTTCTTACTTGCCTGGACATCCTCGATGCTGGCGTACCACCAAAAAAGTTTTCTGATCGTCGATGATTTCTCGGATTTCCGCAGTTCGATCCGGTCCATGCTGCGTGAGCTGGGCGTCAAGGACGTGGACACCGCCGACACCGGTGAAGTGGCGCTGCGCATGTGCTCGCAGAAGCGTTATGACTTCATCTTGCAGGACTATCACCTGGGCGATGGGCGCAAGAATGGCCAGCAGGTGCTGGAAGACCTGATGGTCGAGAAGCTGATCAGCCATGAAAGTGTGTTCCTCATGGTGACCGCCGAGACCAGCCAGGCGATGGTGCTCAGTGCCCTGGAGCATGAGCCGGATGCCTACCTGACCAAGCCGTTCAACCGCTCTGGCCTGGCCCAGCGGCTGGAGCGGCTCGAGCAGCGCAAGACCCTGCTCAAGCCGATCCTGCAGGCCCTCGATCGTGGCAAGCCGATGGAGGTGCTCAATGCCTGCATCGCCTTGTGCAAGCAGGACCCGCGCTACGGGCCGTTGTGCCTGCGTTATCGGGCCGATGCGTTGCGCGACCTGAATCAGAACGAGGCCCTTGAGCGGCTGTACAACTCCATCCTGGCGGATCGCCCGTTGCCGTGGGCCTACGCGGGGCTGGGCAAGTTGATGTTCAAGCGCGGCCAGGTGGGGCAGGCCAAGGCCGTTTATGAAAAGGCCCTGAAAGTCTTTCCGATGATGCCGGCGTTGTACGACGGCATGGCCGAAGTGTTGATGGCCGAAGGTGACACCAAGCAGGCGCAGCACGTGCTGGAAGAGGCGGTGCGCCTGTCGCCGCTGGCCGTGCGTCGCCAGTCGTTGCTGGGCAAGTTGGCGATGACCAACGAAGACTACGACACGGCGTCCCGGGCTTATCGCCAGGCGGTCGGGCAGGGCGCGCAGTCGCGCTTCAAGGACCCGGAAAGCAACCTCGGCCTGGCCCACGCGCTGATCAGCAAGGGCAGCGAAAAAGGTCTCGATACCCGCACCCGGCTGGAGATCAACACGACCCTCAGCTCCGTGGCGAAGGAGAACCTCAACGACCCGGGGTTGCAGGTCCGGGCGCGGCTGATGAAGGCCACCAGCCTGTTGCTCAACGATGCCGAAACCGCCGAGAAGCTCACCGAACAGGCCTTGCAGCGCCTCGATGGCATGGAGCAGTTCATGAGCGCCGAGGCCGCGTTGCTGGTGGCCAAGCAGTTGCAAATGCTTGGCCAGACCAGCGCCGGGGAGTCGATGCTCAAGAACTGCGCGGAAATCTACGGTGATGACCCGGCGGTGATGCAAGGCATTGCCAAGCTCACCGACGACCCGAACATCCTCAATCAGGGCAATGCCGCCGCCGAGTTGAACCGCGAAGGCGTGCGGGTCTACAAGACCGGCGCATTGCCGGAGGCGCGGGAGCTGTTCCGTCGCGCCCTGAAGATGCAACCGAAGAACATCAGTATTGCCCTGAACATGGTGCAATCGCTGCTGCATGGCACCGACACCAGCGTGGAGTCGGAACTGCTGCAGGAGTGCCGCGCCTGCCTGAAACTGGTGGGCATGATGCCCGACTCCGATGCGCGTTTTGCGCGTTATCAAAAACTGCGAAGCAAGGCATTTGGCGATGAATGACAGCGAACAGGCCCTCGATTTTTCCACGGTGATCGCGTCGACCGTGCACGACATGAAAAACTCCCTGACCTTGCTCATGCAGGCACATGGGCAATGGCTCGAACGCCTGCCCGAATCCGAGCGACAGACGTCGGAGCAGGGTGTCATCGAGTTCGAGTTCGCCCACCTCAATGGCCTCATGGTGCAGTTGCTGGGGCTGTACAAGCTCGGCGTCAACCAGTTGCCGTTGCACCCGGCCTACCACGAGCTGGACGATTTCATCGAGGCGCAACTGGCCGGCCATCAGGATGTGTTCCGCAGCCGCGGAATCATGGCCACCTACGATGTCGATCCCCTCAGCCCCTTGGGTTTTTTCGACCGCGAGCTGGTGGCCTCGGTGCTCGACAACTGCATCAACAACGCCATTCGCCATGCGCGCCAGGCGCTGCTGATCAGTGTGAGTGACGAAGCCGGGCAACTGGTGCTGACCATCAATGACGACGGCGAAGGTTATCCGCCAGAGATGATTGAGCGTCAGGCCGAGTATGTGCAAGGTATCAACCACAGCAGCGGCAGCACCGGGCTGGGCCTGTACTTTGCCGCGCGAATCGCCGGGCTGCACCAGCGCGGCGGCGCGAGCGGGCGGACCGAGATTGCCAATGGCGGTGTGTTGGGCGGCGGGGTGTTCCGGCTTTACTTGCCCTGAACAGGCCCTCCATGAGTGTCCCTGGCAACACAAATCCCCTGTGGGAGCGAGCTTGCTCGCGATAGCGGTGTATCAGTCAACTCAATATTGGCTGGGCCGACGCTATCGCGAGCAAGCTCGCTCCCACAGTCGTATTGCATAAGATTTTAATTGCCTCCGGGCGCTTGATATTCCGAACAGCCGGAGCCTATTTTGTACGGGTTGCCGTTCGCGGCTCGCACATAACAAGGATTGCGTCATGACGACCGATGGCCAGCGTTCACTCGCGCAGCGACTGACGGGCATTGATGAGATTGAATGTGTCACGCCGGATTTGAATGGCGTGCCGCGGGGCAAGGTGATGACCGCCGAAGGTTTCCTCGAAGGGCGGCGGTTGCAGTTGGCGCGGGGCGTGCTGCTGCAATGCATCATGGGCGGTTATCCGCCGTCGCGTTTCTATGGCAGCGATGATGGCGACCTGGCGCTGGTGGCCGACCCGAAACAGATCCACCGTCTGCCCTGGAGCCAACAGCCCCGGGCCCTGGCCATCTGCGACGCCGACGAACTGACCGGTGAAAGCTCCCGGCTCTCGACGCGCGGGCAGCTCAAGGCCGTTGTCGCACGCTATGCCGCCCTTGGCCTGGCGCCGGTGGTGGCGACCGAGTTGGAGTTCTTCGTGTTCGCCCCCAACCCGGACCCGACCCAGCCGTTCCAGCCGCCGATGGGCCTGGATGGACGTCGCGAAGACGGCCACTCGGCGTTCAGCGTCAGCTCCAACAATGGCCTGCGTCCGTTCTTCAGCGAAGTCTATGCCTGCATGGCGGCGCTGGGCTTGCCGCGCGACACCTTCATGCATGAAATGGGCGTGAGCCAGTTCGAGATCAATCTGCTGCACGGCGACCCGCTGCTGCTGGCCGACCAGACTTTCCTGTTCAAGCACCTGCTCAAGGAAGTGGCCCTCAAGCACGGCCTGACCGTGGTCTGCATGGCCAAGCCCCTGGCCCACACGCCGGGCAGTTCGATGCATATCCACCAGAGCGTCGTCGAGGCGGACAGCGGCCGCAACGTCTTCAGCGACGAAGCGGGCGAGCCGACGGCCGCGTTCCGGCATTTCATCGGGGGGCAACAGGCTTGCCTGGCGGACTTCACCGCGTTGTTCGCGCCGAACGTGAATTCCTACCAGCGCCTATACCATCCGTTCGCCTCACCGAACAATGCCTGTTGGTCCCATGACAACCGTTCGGCCGGGCTGCGGATTCCCGCCAGTTCGCCAGTGGCCCGACGGGTCGAGAACCGCTTGCCCGGGGCCGATGCCAACCCCTACCTGGCGATTGCCGCCAGCCTGGCCGCCGGGTTGTACGGGATCGAACAGCGCCTGGAGCCGAGCGCGGCGATCCAGGGCGAATTCGAAGTGCCGGATAATCTGTCGCTGCCATGTACCTTGCATGCCGCCCTGGAGCGTCTGAAGCGTAGTCATCTGGCGAAGGAACTGTTCGGCACGGAGTTCATCGAAGGCTACATCGCTTCCAAGACCCTGGAGCTGACCAGCTTCTTCGATGAAATCACGCCCTGGGAGCGACGTGTCCTGGCGGCCCAGGCATAAAGAACCGCTGCATTCGGGCTATCTTCAACGGATAGCCCTTACTCACCTCAAGGAGCCGCTCGGAACGCCGATGCGCCAAATCTGGAAACCTTTTCGAGCGCTTTATTTCGCCTCGCTGATGATGTTGATCGGCTCGGGCCTCTTGAGTACTTACCTGGCCTTGCGCCTGGCCGCCGACCATGTAGACAGCCTCTGGGTCGGTGCGCTGATGGCCGCCAACTACTTCGGCCTGGTGCTGGGCGGCAAGATCGGCCACCGGCTGATCGCCCGCGTCGGGCACATCCGCGCCTATTCGGCCTGCGCCGGGATCGTCGGGGCAGCGGTGCTGGGCCATGGCCTGGTGGACTGGCTGCCGGCGTGGATCGTGCTGCGGATGATTGTTGGCCTGGGCATGATGTGCCAGTACATGGTCATCGAGAGCTGGCTCAATGAGCAGGCCGATGCCAAGCAGCGTGGGGTGGTGTTCAGCGGCTACATGATCGCCTCGTACCTGGGGCTGGTGCTGGGGCAGTTGATCCTGGTCATGCACCCGGCCCTGGGCTTGGAGCTGCTGATGCTGGTGGCGCTGTGCTTCGCCCTGTGCCTGGTGCCGGTAACGCTGACCCGGCGAATTCACCCGGCGGCGTTGCATCCGGCGCCCATGGAGCCGCGTTTCTTCATCAAGCGTGTGCCGCAGTCGTTGAGCACGGTGTTGGGTTCGGGACTGATCGTAGGCTCGTTCTATGGTTTGGCACCGCTGTACGCCTCCCAGCAGGGCCTGTCGACCGAGCAGGTCGGTCTGTTCATGGGGAGCTGCATCTTTGCCGGATTGTTGGTGCAGTGGCCGCTGGGCTGGCTGTCTGACCGTTACGACCGGGCGCTGCTGATCCGCTGCTTTGCGCTGGTCCTGACGATTTGTGCGCTGCCGTTGGCGATCCTTCCGGCGGTGCCGCTGGAGGTGCTGTTCGTCGCCGGGTTCTTCTGTTCGCTGGTGCAGTTCTGTCTGTATCCGCTGGCGGTGGCGTTTTCCAACGACCACGTCGAAGCGGATCGAAGGGTGTCCCTGACCGCGATGCTATTGGTGACCTATGGCGTTGGCGCCAGTATCGGGCCGCTGGTGGCGGGTGTGCTGATGAAGATGTTCGGTAGCCAGATGCTCTACGGCTTTTTCGCCTTCTTCGCCTTGGTGCTGGTGTGGCGGATCCGGCCGAAAGCGGTGACCAACCTGCATCAGGTCGATGACGCGCCACTGCATCACGTGGCGATGCCGGACAGCATGTCGAGTTCGCCTCTGGTGGCGTGCCTCGATCCGCGGGTGGATGAACAAGTGGTGCAGGAGCAGATGCAGGCACCGGCCAGCCCGGAGGTGGAGCCCGAGCCCGCCCCTGAGACCGTGGCTGAAGCTGGCGCCGAGGCGCCTGAGCCCCCCAGCTTTACCCAGGCCAGGCCTTGAAACGGGCATAAAAAAACGGGCAGTCGCCGCAAGGGACTGCCCGTTTTTTCATGGCTCGACGATCAGAGGTCGTCTTTATCGAAGCGTCGGGCTTCACGCTGGAGCTGGTAGACGAACCGCTCGACCTGCCGCTGCACCAAACCACTGATGTTGTGGAAGCGTACGCCAGCGAAGGTGGTGTTGATCCTTTCTTCGAAATGCAGGTAGCGCAACTCGACTGGCGCGGTCATGTTGCCAAAAGGCAGGGCCGCGATGAAACGCTCATACACCTGGCCTAATTGCAGGCGTTCGGTAATGTCGCCGTCGAAACGCAGCTTGCAACCGGTGGCGGAAATGTCCAGCAGCTTGCCGTCCACGGGGGACTTGAGCTTGTCGCCGCCCAGTTCAACGCTCACCAGTTGGGCCAGTTTCAGGGCGGCGCGGAAGGCGTTGCGACGCTGGTGGTAGACCACTTCGTCGGGCAGGGCGCCGCGATAGCAGCGACCGTCGCTGGATTCATCGATGGTCAGTGGGCCCTTGCCATCCCAGGCGATGCGCACACCGTCATGGAAACCTTCGACGCGAAACGGCTCGCCGGCCAGCAGGAAACGCTCGCCGTCCCGGGGAATCATTTCATCCAGGGCGATGGAGTTGGTCTCGCGATCGACATTGACCAGATAGCTCTGGAAGCGCTGGGTACGTTCATGGAAGGTAATGATCAGCGGGTCATGGCTATCTTGCAGCATCCGCAGGTTGCCAGAAATTTCCAGGGGCGTGGTGAGGACCTTGGGGGGCTGCGGAGCGTCATCCGCGTTTGAGGCATTGAACACGGTGGGTCAATCTCCAGGCAAAATACGACTACGAATGGCCGGCATTTTGCCAGCATGTATCGCGCGTTGATAGAGCGAAGGCATTGTTCGTTTCATGCCTGGCTGAGCGGGCGGTGCTTGACCATTCTGGCCGTCGAACCGCTCGCGTCGTACAGCGTCGGGATCTCGCCACCGTTGAGAATGCGCAACTGGTTGGCGGTGGCGGCTTGCTGCATCAGGATCGACTGGCCGTTGCGGGTGTTGGTTGCCTGGCATTGGGCGAGCAGGTCGTTGAGTACTTTACTCTGGACCCGCAGCTGATCGCCGATGGTCGACTGGGCAGCCAACTGTTCAAGGCCGTCATGACTGGCGGGCAGGTTGAGGCTGGCGAGGATCTCGCTGCGCTTGCGGCCATGCTGGTCGAGCAAGATGATCAGTGCCTGTTTCTGCGCCAGGATGGTTTCCAGCAAAGGCATGTCACGACCGTGCAGGGCCACGGATTCGGCCTGCAATAGCTCCAGCAGTTGTTGCGCTGGAACGAAGTCGTCGATGATCAGTTGCAACAAATGAGTGTCGTGCATGGCTGGCCTTGGGTCTTAGCGTCCAAAAGCCTGGCGCAGGCGGCGGCCTAGCGCTGGGCTTCGAAGTTGAGCAGTTTGCTGGCTACGCGGTTGCTGTCGACTTTGTAGCTGCCATCGGCGATGGCTGCTTTCAACTCGGCCACGCGGGCGTTGTCGACGACAGGTTGATCGCGCAGCTTGTCAGTGAGCTTCTGCAACTGCTGAGCCTCATTGCTGAGGTGTACCGACTCCCCGTTGCTGACCTTTTCGGCTGGCGTGGACACCGGTGCGGATTTGTCGGATTCGACGGTTTCCTTGGCGGCGCTGGTACGCGTAGTGCCTGTCAGCGGTGAAGAGCTGTTTAAACGATTGAAATCGATGACCATGGTAAAAAACCTCTGGGTATTTGGACGCTTGCCATGTTTTCGGCCATCCCCAAAAAAACTTTAGGCTCATTTATTCAATGAACGTGCGCACGTCTGCGCTTGCCTTGGCGTAAGGCACAGTCTAGGGAACACCGGGATCAAGCGCCAGCTTTCTACCTCCTCTATCGGGTCATCACATCGCCACTTCCACTTGGCCTGGAGCCATCACTTGCGCCTTGATGACGCGTTGTGAGTTGAGGTTTTTTACCCGTATCTGTTCACGCATGCCGCCGTTGGACAGGGCCTCGCCGGGCATCCGCACGGCCAGTGAGCCGCTGCGGGCGGTGATGACCACCTGGTCGCCCTTGCGGACCACCTCGGCCTGCTCCAGGTGCACCAGCGTCACGACCTGATCGGCGACCATTGGTCGGACAAGTTTCTGCCCGATGGCCTGGTCGACAGAGGTCAGGAAACCCTGGGTGATCTGGCTGATGTCCCGTTCGCGCAACATCACGTCCTGGGGCTCGACGATCCCGGCCCGCTTGAGCGGACGCGTGGTGGTGACAATTTCCCGGAACAGGCGCACTTGAGCGGGCACGAACACCGTCCAGGGCGCGGCGCTGTCGCAACGAACCTTCACCGTGACGCGGCCCAGGGGCCGGGCCGGGCTCTCCAGCGAAGCAGTCAATTCCTTGTCACACATGGGCATGCGCAAGCGCGGGTCGAGCTGGTTGACTTCGATTTCGTAACGACCTTCGGTTTGACTGGTTGCCAGGTAGTCTTCTACGGTGAATTCAAGAAAGCCCTGAGTGACGCCGATAAGGAGATCAGGCAAGGTAACCGGAGCCGCCGCAAGGGCAGGACCGCCCGAAGTGCACAGGCAGACAGCCAGCAGTGCACCGAGCCAGTGGCGGCAGTGAGTGGTCAGGCGTCGAGAAAATGTCGTTTGTGCGTTCATGCCGGTTCAATAGCAAGCCCCGTGCCGTTTAGTGATGAATGCGCGTCGGGCACATTAGCGTTAGGTAGGAGTCAGGGCATGGCGGGAGTAATGGATTCGGTGAACCAGCGCACTCAGCTGGTCGGTCAGAATCGCCTGGAGCTGTTGTTGTTCCGTCTCGACGGCCAACAAATGTACGGGATCAACGTATTCAAGGTCCGCGAGGTGCTGCAATGCCCCAAGCTGACCCTGATGCCCAAGTCCAGCCCCGTCGTGTGCGGTGTGGCCAATATCCGGGGTGCGACCATCCCGATTCTCGACCTGGCGATGGCGACTGGTTCCGGTCGGTTGCTGGACCAGAGCAATCCGTTCGTGATCATCACCGAGTACAACACCAAGACCCAGGGGTTCCTGGTGCGCTCGGTGGAGCGCATCGTCAACATGAACTGGGAGGAGATCCATCCGCCGCCCAAGGGCACCGGCCGCGATCACTACCTGACGGCTGTGACCCGGGTCGACAACCAGTTGGTGGAAATCATCGACGTGGAGAAGATCCTCGCCGAAGTGGCGCCCACGCCGGAAGCGATTTCTGCGGGTGTGGTGGACGCCGAGACCCAGCACAAGGCGATTTCGCTGCGGGTGCTGACCGTCGATGATTCGTCGGTGGCACGTAAGCAGGTGACCCGTTGCCTGCAAACGGTCGGTGTGGAAGTGGTGGCGTTGAACGATGGGCGGCAGGCGCTGGATTACCTGCGTGCGTTGGTCGACGAAGGCAAGAAGCCCGAAGAGGAGTTCCTGATGATGATCTCCGACATCGAGATGCCGGAGATGGACGGGTACACCCTGACCTCGGAAATCCGCAGCGATCCGCGCATGCAAAAGCTGCACATCATCTTGCATACTTCGTTGTCCGGGGTTTTCAACCAGGCGATGGTCAAGAAGGTCGGTGCCGACGATTTCCTGGCGAAATTCCGTCCCGATGACCTGGCGTCCCGGGTGGTCGATCGGATCAAGGCAGCAGAATAAAGTAAAGGTCGGGCGCGTTGTGCGCCCGGCAAGTCAACACGATGAAAGAGGCGGTATCTTGTCTACGGGTAATTTGGATTTCGAACAGTTCCGGGTCTTCCTGGAAAAAGCCTGTGGCATCTTGCTTGGTGAAAACAAGCAATACCTGGTGTCGAGCCGTCTCAATAAATTGATGGAGCAACAGGGCCTCAAGTCATTGGGCGAGCTTGTGCAGCGTATCCAGACCCAACCGCGCAGCGGCTTGCGCGAGATGGTGGTGGACGCCATGACCACCAACGAAACCCTGTGGTTTCGTGACACCTATCCGTTCGAGGTGCTGAAGAACAAAGTGCTGCCGGCCGCCATCAAGGCCAGCCCGGGCCAGCGCCTGCGGATCTGGTCGGCGGCCTGTTCGTCGGGGCAGGAACCCTATTCGCTGTCGATGTCCATCGATGAGTTCGAGCGCTCCAACCTGGGCCAGTTGAAAGGCGGCGTGCAGATCGTCGCCACCGACCTGTCCGGGACGATGCTCAATAACTGCAAGACTGGCGAGTACGACAGCCTGGCCATCGGTCGTGGTTTGTCGCCGGATCGGCTGCAACGCTACTTCGACCCGAAAGGGCCGGGCAAGTGGGTGGTCAAGGCACCGATCAAGAGCCGGGTGGAGTTTCGCTCGTTCAATCTGCTGGACAGCTACGCCAGCCTGGGCAAGTTCGACATCGTGTTTTGCCGCAACGTGCTGATCTACTTCTCCGCCGAAGTGAAGAAAGACATCCTGCTGCGTATCCACAGCACCCTCAAGCCGGGCGGCTACCTGTTCCTTGGCGCCTCCGAGGCGTTGAACGGTTTGCCGGATCATTACCAGATGGTCCAGTGCAGCCCGGGGATCATCTACCAGGCGAAGTGATTCGCGGGTGTTGTCAAAAAACGGGAGCCCCAAGGGGCTCCTTTTTTTGCCTACCAGCCGGGACCATCTCCTGTGGGAGCGAGCTTGCTCGCGATAGCGGCGGCCCATCCAAAATCCATGTCACTGACAGACCGCTATCGCGAGCAAGCTCGATCCCACATTTTGACTCGCGTCGCCTGATGAAAGCGGCAGAAAAGCGGCAGCCAGCGGAAGCCGATTGCCGCTTTTCTGGCATTGCCGCTTTGCCGATGCCCGCAAAGCCCCGGTTTATGGGCTTTTTGAAAGTGGCACGCCGCTTGCTAAAGCCAACGTACGTACATTCTGGTCACCCAAAGGTTTCCGACATGAGCATCAGCTTCGATAAAGCGCTCGGTATCCACGAACAGGCCCTGAGCTTCCGCGCCCAGCGTGCCGAAGTCCTGGCCAACAACATCGCCAACGCCGACACCCCGAACTACAAGGCGCGGGACCTGGATTTTTCCAAGGTGCTCGCCGAGCAGAACGACAAGGCCAAGAACGGCCACTTCGCCTTGAACATGACCAACAACCGTCATATCGAAGCCGAAGGCCTGGGCAATGGCGACGAGTCGCTGATGTACCGCACGCCGATGCAACCGTCGATCGACCAGAACACCGTGGACGCTCAACTGGAACAGTCCAACTACGCGGAAAACTCCGTGAACTTCCAGGCCAGCTTCACCCTGCTCAACAGTAAGTTCAAAGGGCTGATATCGGCCCTGCGCGGAGAGTAAGCCATGTCGATTGCTAGCGTATTCAACATTGCCGGCAGTGCCATGAGTGCCCAGACCACTCGCCTGAACACCGTCGCCAGTAACATCGCCAACGCCGAGACCGTTTCGTCGAGCATCGACCAGACTTACCGCGCCCGCCATCCGGTGTTCGCCACCATGTTCCAGGGCGGCCAGTCCGGTGGCAGCGACTCGCTGTTCCAGGAGCAGGAAGCGGCCGGGCAGGGCGTACAGGTGCTTGGCGTGGTCGAAGACCAGAGCAACCTCGAAGCACGTTATGAGCCAAACCATCCGGCCGCGGACGCCAAGGGTTATGTCTACTACCCGAACGTCAACGTCGTCGAAGAAATGGCCGACATGATTTCCGCCAGTCGCTCGTTCCAGACCAACGCCGAAATGATGAACACCGCCAAAGCCATGATGCAGAAGGTCCTGACCCTCGGTCAGTGATAAGGGGCGAGTCACATGAGCGTTACCAACACTACAAGCGGTTTGAGCCTCAACGAGATTCTGGCCAACTCCTCGGTCAAGACCAACACCACGACCGATGGCCTGGGCGCGGCGACCAGCGCTGCCACCGGCAAGAAGGAGTTGGGCAAGGACGCGTTCCTGCAACTGCTCGTTACCCAGCTGAAAAACCAGAACCCGCTGGAGCCCCAGGACAACGGTGAGTTCGTTGCCCAGTTGGCACAGTTCAGCAGCCTGGAAGGCATCACCACCCTCAACGAGACGGTGAGCGGCATCGCCGGCAACTACAACTCGTCCCAGGCCCTGCAGGCCTCGTCGCTGGTGGGCCGCTCGGTCATTGCCCCAGGTGACAAGGCTGTGGTCGATACCTCCAAGAGCCTCAACGGTACGGTGGTGGTGCCGGCATCGGTGTCCTCCGTCGCCGTCAAGATCGTGGACAAGGACGGCAAGACCGTTCGCACCATCGACCTGGGCAGCCAGAACGCCGGCAACTCGGCCTTCATCTGGGATGGCAAGAACGATGCGGGCACGGTCGTTGAATCGGGCACTTACACCTTTGCCGCTTCGACCACCATCGACGGCAAGGCCACGTCGCTGATCACCAACCTGCCGGCCACGGTCAGTAGCGTGACCATCAGCCAGACGGGCGGCGAGCTGATGCTCAACCTGGCCGGGCTGGGCAGCATTGCCCTGTCCAAAGTACAAACTATTGGTATGTAGAGCCGACTAACCGGCAAAAGGAGTCAACATGTCTTTTAACATCGGCCTTAGCGGTCTCTATGCAGCCAACAAACAGCTGGACGTGACCGGCAACAACATCGCCAACGTGGCGACCACCGGTTTCAAATCGTCTCGCGCGGAATTCGAAGACGTCTACTCGGCCACCAAGCTGGGTTCGGGCAGCAAGACCGTCGGTAACGGCGTGCGGCTGGCCAACGTTTCCCAGCAGTTTGGCCAGGGTGACGTCAACAACACCGGCAACGTGCTGGACATGGGTATCCAGGGCCAGGGCTTCTTTGTCTTGAGCAACGACGGCTCCCTGAGCTACACCCGTGCCGGTACGTTCAAGACCGACAAGGAAGGTTTCATCACCAACAGTGACGGTACCTCGCGCCTGCAGGGTTATGGTGTGGACGCCAACGGCAAGATCCAGAACGGGATCCTGACCGACCTGCGCATCGACACCTCCAACCTGCCGCCGAATGCCACTAGCGTGGTTTCGTCGACGATCAACCTGAACTCGACAGCGACGGCGATCACTGCGGCGTTCAATCCGAACGACACCGCTACGTTCACCAAGCAGTTCACCACCCCGGTCTACGACACCCAGGGCAACCAGCATTCCATGGACCAGTACATGGTCAAGACTGCCGGCAACACCTGGAACGTCTATACCTTGATCGATGGTCGTAACCTGAACGGCACCTTGCCGACCACGACCGGTGCGACTGCGCCGATCCCTTCGACCATGAACTTCGATTTGAACGGCAAGTTGACCACGGTCACCACTCCGCCAGCGACGGTCAATAGTGATCTGGTACTGACCGGCTGGGTTCCCGGCACCGTGACCAACGGCGTATGGGCCGCCAACGGCGCCGCGAGTGCGCCAACCATCACGATTTCCATGGGCAATACCACCCAATTCAACGCCGACACCGCCCGCTCGATTCCAGCCCAGAACGGCTACGCCACCGGCCAGATTACCAACCTGACCATCGACGGCAGCGGTGTGTTGCTGGCCAACTTCAGCAACAACCAGACCAAGCCGATCGGCCAGCTCGCGCTCGCCAGTTTTACCAACGAGCAAGGTCTGCAGCCGGTAGGCGGCACCAGCTGGAAAGAAACCTTCGCGTCGGGCATCCCGGGCTACGATGCCCCGGAAACCGGTACCCTGGGTTCGATCGTCTCCAACTCCCTGGAAGAGTCCAACGTCAACCTGACCAACGAACTGGTCGAGCTGATCAAGGCCCAGAGCAACTACCAGGCGAACGCCAAGACCATCTCCACCCAGAGCACCATCATGCAGACCATCATTCAGATGGCCTGATAGCGGGCTGTTGCAAAAAAACCGACGTCTTGGGCGTCGGTTTTTTTATGGGTGAGTTTTGAACGGATGACCGTTTGTCGGGTAGCTGGTGCGGAATTTGCACTTCAGTCCAAATCGCTCAAAGAGCGTCAAGTTTCCATACGACTGTCATCAAGCCTGTATTGACTGACGACAGGGATGTCACGAAGAACCAAGGGACGGATACCAGTTGAAACCTCATAACGCGGTCAGTGCGCCTGTCGTCGCGCCTTCATTGAAATCGCTACTGCGTCGAGGGCTGCTCGGCGCAGCCCTGTTTTCCGGTGTGATCAATATTCTGGCGCTGATCGGCCCGGTGTTCATGTTGGAAGTGTATGACCGGGTGATTCCCAGCCAGAGCGTGCCGACATTGGTGGCGCTGGGCTTGCTGGCGCTGGGGGTCTATGCGCTTTCGGGCCTGCTGGATGTCATTCGTTCCCGGGTCATGGTGCGAATCGCTTCTTCGCTGGATCTGGCGCTGTCCACCAAGGTCTTCAATGTGATTGCCGGTGCGTCGCTGAAAACGCCCATTACAGGCGATGCCCTGAAACCGGCCCAGGAACTGGACCAGATCCGGAACTTCATAGGCGGTCCGGGGCTGGTGGCATTTTTCGATTTGCCCTGGATGCCGGTTTACCTCGCGGTCTGCTTTTACATTCACCCGTTGTTCGGTCTTTTGGCCGCCGGCCTGATGGTCATCCTCATCGCGCTGACCGTGACCACTGACCGGCAAACCCGCAAATTGATGCAGGCGTCAGCCGAGGCGTTGAACAAGCGCAATCATCTGGGCCAGCAAGCCCACCAGAACGCCGAAGCCCTCAAGGCCATGGGCATGTTGGCTAACACGTCGAACATCTGGCAGAAGAATCACAGCACCTTCATCACCCTGCAACGACGCTCGATCGACATCGGCGGCTTTTACGGTGGCATTTCCAAAACCCTGCGCCAGATCGTTCAATCGGCCGCCCTGGCCCTGGGCGCATGGCTGGTGATCAAAGGCGACTTGAGCGGCGGCACGATGATTGCGGCCTCGATTATTGTGGCGCGAACCCTGGCACCGGCGGAGCAGGTCATTGCCACCTGGCGTAGCCTGTTGGGTGCCCAGATCGCCTGGAAGAAGCTGCTGGAAGTGTTCTCTCTGTTCCCGGATGCCCAGAGCAAGACCGAGCTGCCCGCTGCCCATCGCCACTTGCAGGTGGAAAGTGTTTTTGCCGCGCCGCCCGGCGTGCAGCGCCTGACTTTGCAAAATATCAACTTCATGGTCGCCGCAGGCACCGCTGTCGGTGTGGTGGGGCCGAGTGCATCGGGCAAGTCGTCATTGGCGCGTGTGTTGGTCAACGCGTGGGCGCCGGCACGGGGGCATGTCCGGCTCGATGGGGCGCCGTTGGACCTGCTGGCAGAGCAGGCTCGAGGCAAGTTGATCGGTTATCTGCCGCAAAGCGTTGGCCTGTTTACCGGAACCGTCGCCCAGAACATCGCACGATTGGACTCTTCGGCACAGGACAGTGCCATTGTCAGCGCCGCGCAATTGGCTGGCGTCCATGAGCTGATTCTGCAACTACCCCAGGGTTACGAAACCCAAGTGGGCGAGGGCGGGGTCAACCTTTCGGCGGGGCAACGGCAGCGGGTGGCATTGGCCAGGGCGCTGTTTGGTGATCCGTTCCTGGTGGTGCTGGACGAGCCGAATTCAAACCTCGACGCCGACGGCGAGCAAGCGCTGGCCAAAGCGATCCTGGCGCTCAAGGCTCGCGGCGCAATCGTGGTGGTGATTGCCCATCGCACCAGCATTTTGGCGGTGATCGATCAGGTACTGATTCTCGAGAACGGTGTGCAGGCGGCTTTCGGCCCCAGGGATGTCGTCCTTAAACGACCGCCTGCAGCGGCCTCCCGTCCCTCCAGTAATGTCGTGGAATTGGGAGTGTCCAACTGATGCACACCGATCAAGAAGCCAGCCTGACCCATTCCTTGTCCCGTCATTTGCGTTGGGGGAGCCTCTCGTTGGTGGTGCTGCTCGGCGGCAGCCTGACGTGGGCGTTGTGCACCCAACTGTCCGGCGCTGTCGTCGCCACTGGCGTGGTGGCCGTGGAGGGTAGCGTCAAGACCATCCAGCATCCCACTGGCGGCGTGGTAGCCGAGTTGCTGATCAAGGAAGGGCAGACCGTTGCGGCGGGAGATGTGTTGCTGCGCCTGGACGCAACCTTGCCGGCCGCCAGCCAAGCCATCGTGAGTAAATCCTTGAATCAGGCCTGGGCCCGTCTGACTCGCCTGGAGGCCGAGCGGGACAACGCCAGCGAAGTCCCGCTGCCCAAAGAATTGCTGACTCGCATGAATGTGGATGAGGCCAAGGCTGTGATGGCCATCGAGCAGCAATTGTTTTTCGACCGACGCGCCTCCCGAGACGGCCAGAAGAAGCAACTGCGCGAACGCATCCAGCAACTCAATGAAACCATTGCCGGCCACGACATCCAGCAGAAAACCAAGCAAGAAGAAATCGAGCTGATCGACAGCGAATACCAGGCCGTCAAGAAACTGTTCGACAAAGGCATGATGACCCTCGACCGGGTCAATGCCTTGGCCCGGGGGATTGCCCGCTTGCGCGGAGAACGGGGCCAGCTCATGGCATCGATTGCCGAGGCGCGGGGCAAGATCGCCGAAACCGAGTTGCAACGACTCCAGGTTGACCAGACGTTCCGCAGTGAAGTGTCCCAGGAACTGCGGGATCTGCTGGCCCGGCAAGGTGAACTGATCGAGCGGGAAATCACTGCCAGCGACCAGCTTAAACGCATCGACATCACCTCACCTATTGCCGGACGCGTGCAGCAATTGGCAGTGCACACAATCGGAGGTGTCATCTCACCGGCCGAGGGGCTCATGCAGATCGTACCCGCCGACGATGAACTGCTGGTGGAGGCGAAAATCAGTGCCCAGGACATTGACCAGCTAACGGTCGGGCAATCCGCGACCTTGCGCTTGAGCGCGTTCAACCGCAGCACTACACCCGAACTGACCGGCACCGTGGTGCGGTTGTCAGCGGATCTGATTCAGGATGAACGTACCGGAATAGGGTTTTATCGGGCGGGTATCAAGATTCCTCAAAGCGAATTGGCAAAGCTGCAAGGGCTTGCCCTGGTTCCGGGAATGCCCGTGGAGTCGATGATCCAGACCGGCTCCAGGAACGTCATGTCCTATTTGCTTAAACCGATCAGCGACCACGCCCAGCGGGCCTTCCGGGAAGGATGAGGCTTTGCTGTTCCACTGACGCACAACCGATTCATCAACAGGGCAAGGAAGAAAAAATGGCAGTGATTAATGGGACATCGGGTGCGGACACGCTGGTAGGGACCACGAGTGCGGATCAGCTGTATGGGTTGGAAGGGAATGACTCGCTGAGTGGCGGAGATGGCAATGATTGGCTGGAGGGTGGCGCCGGTGCGGACACCCTCAACGGTGGGACAGGTATTGATACGGCGTCCTACGCGAATTCGACCGCTGGGGTGACAGTCAGCCTGATCACGGGGACTGGCCTGGGCGGGGACGCTCAGGGCGATACTTTGACGGCTATAGAAGCCGTGGTGGGCTCGTCCTTCAACGACACGCTGACCGCCCAGACCAGTGGGCATTCCCTTCAGGGTGGGGCTGGTGATGATGTGTATATCGTCGGCGGAACGGGCGTGACAGTCTCCGAGTTGGTTGACGGAGGCAACGATGAAGTACGCACGACGCTGGGCGACCTGACGTTGGCAGCCAACGTTGAGCGCCTGACCTACACCGGTGCGGGCAACTTCGTCGGTCGTGGCAACGCCTCGGACAACATCATCACCGGCGGCGCCGGTAACGATGTGCTGATCGGCGGCAATGGCGCGGACCAATTGATTGGCGGTGCCGGTGTGGACATCGTCAGTTACGAGGACGCCAGCAGCGTCACCCTGAATCTGAAGACCGGCGTACATACGGGCTTCGCCGCGGGCGATACATTCAGTGGCATCGAGACCTTCCGTGGCTCGACCGCCGGCGACACGTTCTACGCCAGTGCCGCAGCCGATAACCTGGATGGTTACACGGGCACCGACATGCTCTCTTATTCGCAGTCGGAGCAGGGCGTCAACATCACGATGACGTCCGCCACGGCGGGGACGGGGCTGGGCGGCGACGCCCAAGGGGACACCTTCAGTGCCTTCGAGAGAATTACCGGTTCGAACTTTGACGATGTGTTCACCACCGCCCTGGGCACTACCGAGTTCTATGGTGGTGCGGGTAACGATGTTTACGTCATCAACGGCACGGCCAGCCAGCTCGTGCGGGAGTTTGCCGGTGGTGGTGACGACGAAGTTCGCACCAATCAGGCCAGTGTGACCCTGGCCACAGAGGTCGAGCGCCTGACCTTCACCGGCACGGGTAGTTTCCGTGGCGTCGGTAACGCCTCGGACAACATCATCACCGGCGGTGCGGGTAACGATACCTTGATCGGTGGTGCGGGCGCGGACCAATTGATTGGCGGTGCCGGTGTGGACATCGTCAGTTACGAGGACGCCAGCAGCGTCACCCTGAATCTGAAGACCGGCGTACATACGGGCTTCGCCGCGGGCGATACATTCAGCGACATCGAAACCTTCCGGGGTTCGACCGCTGGCGACACGTTCTACGCCAGTGCCGCAGCCGATAGCCTGGATGGCTACACCGGTACCGACATGCTTTCCTACTCGCAGTCGGAACAAAGCGTCAACATCACCATGACGTCCGCCACGGCGGGCACTGGGCTGGGCGGCGACGCCCAAGGCGACACCTTCACGGCCTTCGAGAGAATTACCGGCTCGAACTTTGACGATGTGTTCACCACCGCCCTGGGCACCACCGAATTCTATGGCGGTGCGGGTAACGACGTGTACGTCATCAACGGCACGGCCAGCCAGCTCGTGCGGGAGTTTGCCGATGGCGGTGACGACGAAGTTCGCACCAATCAGGCCAGTGTGACCCTGGCCACAGAGGTCGAGCGCCTGACCTTCACCGGCACGGGTAGTTTCCGTGGCGTCGGTAACGCCTCGGACAACATCATCACCGGCGGCGCCGGTAACGATGTGCTGATCGGCGGCAATGGTGCGGACCAATTGATTGGCGGTGCCGGTGTGGACATCGTCAGTTACGAGGACGCCAGCAGCGTCACCCTGAATCTGAAGACCGGCGTACATACGGGCTTCGCCGCGGGCGATACATTCAGTGGCATCGAGACCTTCCGTGGCTCGACCGCCGGCGACACGTTCTACGCCAGTGCCGCAGCCGATAACCTGGATGGTTACACGGGCACCGACATGCTCTCTTATTCGCAGTCGGAGCAGGGCGTCAACATCACGATGACGTCCGCCACGGCGGGGACGGGGCTGGGCGGCGACGCCCAAGGGGACACCTTCAGTGCCTTCGAGAGAATTACCGGTTCGAACTTTGACGATGTGTTCACCACCGCCCTGGGCACTACCGAGTTCTATGGTGGTGCGGGTAACGATGTTTACGTCATCAACGGCACGGCCAGCCAGCTCGTGCGGGAGTTTGCCGGTGGTGGTGACGACGAAGTTCGCACCAATCAGGCCAGTGTGACCCTGGCCACAGAGGTCGAGCGCCTGACCTTCACCGGCACGGGTAGTTTCCGTGGCGTCGGTAACGCCTCGGACAACATCATCACCGGCGGTGCGGGTAACGATACCTTGATCGGTGGTGCGGGCGCGGACCAATTGATTGGCGGTGCCGGTGTGGACATCGTCAGTTACGAGGACGCCAGCAGCGTCACCCTGAATCTGAAGACCGGCGTACATACGGGCTTCGCCGCGGGCGATACATTCAGCGACATCGAAACCTTCCGGGGTTCGACCGCTGGCGACACGTTCTACGCCAGTGCCGCAGCCGATAGCCTGGATGGCTACACCGGTACCGACATGCTTTCCTACTCGCAGTCGGAACAAAGCGTCAACATCACCATGACGTCCGCCACGGCGGGCACTGGGCTGGGCGGCGACGCCCAAGGCGACACCTTCACGGCCTTCGAGAGAATTACCGGCTCGAACTTTGACGATGTGTTCACCACCGCCCTGGGCACCACCGAATTCTATGGCGGTGCGGGTAACGACGTGTACGTCATCAACGGCACGGCCAGCCAGCTCGTGCGGGAGTTTGCCGATGGCGGTGACGACGAAGTTCGCACCAATCAGGCCAGTGTGACCCTGGCCACAGAGGTCGAGCGCCTGACCTTCACCGGCACGGGTAGTTTCCGTGGCGTCGGTAACGCCTCGGACAACATCATCACCGGCGGCGCCGGTAACGATGTGCTGATCGGCGGCAATGGTGCGGACCAATTGATTGGCGGTGCCGGTGTGGACATCGTCAGTTACGAGGACGCCAGCAGCGTCACCCTGAACCTGAAGACCGGCGTACATACCGGCTTCGCCGCGGGCGATACATTCAGTGGCATCGAGACCTTCCGTGGCTCGACCGCTGGCGACACGTTCTACGCCAGTGCCGCAGCCGATAACCTGGATGGTTACACGGGCACCGACATGCTCTCTTATTCGCAGTCGGAGCAGGGCGTCAACATCACCATGACGTCCGCCACGGCGGGGACGGGGCTGGGCGGCGACGCCCAAGGGGACACCTTCAGTGCCTTCGAGAGAATTACCGGTTCGAACTTTGACGATGTGTTCACCACTGCCCTGGGCACCACCGAATTCTATGGCGGTAATGGTAACGACGTGTACGTCATCAACGGCACGGCCAGCCAGCTCGTGCGGGAGTTTGCCGATGGCGGTGATGACGAAGTTCGCACCAATCAGGCCAGTGTGACCCTGGCCACAGAGGTCGAGCGCCTGACTTTCACCGGTACAGGTAATTTCCGCGGTAATGGCAACGCCTCGGACAACATCATCACCGCCGGCGCCGGTAACGATATTTTGATCGGCGGCAATGGCGCGGACCAGTTGATTGGCGGTGATGGCATTGATATCGCCAGTTACGAGGACTCGGGTGGCGTCACTCTGAACCTGAAAACCGGTGTGCACACCGGGTTTGCGGCGGGCGATACATTCGACGGCATCGAAACCTACCGGGGCTCGACAATCAACGACACCTTCTACGCCAGTGCCGCAGCCGACAGCCTGGATGGCTACACCGGTACCGACATGCTCTCTTATTCGCAGTCGGAACAAAGCGTCAACATCACCATGACGTCCGCCACAGCGGGGACTGGGCTGGGTGGCGACGCCCAGGGCGACACCTTCACTGGCTTCGAGAGAATTACCGGTTCGAACTACGACGACGTATTCACCACGGCTGTGGGCACTAACGAGTTTTATGGTGGTGCGGGTAACGACGTGTACGTCATCAACGGTACGGCCAGCCAGTTCGTACGGGAGTTTGCCGGTGGCGGTGACGATGAGGTGCGCAGCAATCAGGCCAGCGTGACCCTGGCCACGGAGGTTGAACGCCTGACCTTTACCGGCACGGATAACTTCCGTGGCGTTGGCAACGCCTCGGACAACATCATTACCGCCGGCGCGGGTAACGATATTTTGATCGGCGGCAATGGTGCGGACCAATTGATTGGCGGTGCCGGCATCGACACCGTCAGTTACGAGGATGCGAGCAGCGTCACCCTGAACCTGAAAACCGGCGTGCATACCGGGTTTGCAGCGGGCGATACATTCAGCGGCATCGAGACGTTCCGAGGCTCGGCAATCGACGATACGTTTTACGCCAGTGCCGATGCTGACAGCCTGGATGGTTACTCAGGTACCGACATGCTTTCTTATTCGCAGTCGGAACAGGGCATCAATATCACCATGACGTCTGCCACCGCGGGGACGGGGTCGGGCGGCGATGCTCAAGGCGACACCTTCACTGCCTTCGAGAGAATTACCGGCTCGAACTATGATGATGTGTTCACTACTGCACTGGGCACTACCGAGTTCTACGGCGGTAACGGCAACGACGTGTACATCATCAACGGCACGGCCAGCCAGTTCGTACGGGAGTTCGCCGGTGGCGGTGACGATGAGGTGCGCACCAATCAGGTCAACGTGACCCTGACTTCGGAGGTCGAGCGCCTGACCTTCACTGGCACGGGTAATTTCATCGGTCGCGGCAACGCCTCGGACAACGTCATCATCGGCGGTGCGGGTAACGATACCCTGTTCGGTGGCGCTGGTGCGGACCAACTCATCGGCGGCGCGGGCACCGATACAGTCAGCTACGCTGACAGCGGTGCGAGTGTCACCATCAACACCCAAACGGGTATCCATACCGGCATCGCGGCAGGTGATACCTACAGCAGCATCGAAGCGATTACGGGCTCCAATTACAGTGACGTATTTGTCGGTGATGCAGGGGCCAACATCTTCAACGGCGGCACCGGCCTGGACTTGTTGAGCTTTACCAGTGAGAGCTCGGGTATCACGCTGGACCTGAGTGCGCCTCTGGTGACGGGTGTCGCGGCCGGCGATAGCTACACCTCCATCGAGATTTTCCAGGGAACTGCACAGGCCGATGCCTTCACCGGCAGTACGGGAGCTGCGGAAAACTTCATCGGGGGGGCGGGTGCTGACAGGCTCAATGGCTTGGGCCGTGGCGACGGTGCCTGGTATCTGACCAGCAACGATGCGGTACAGGTCGATCTGTTGGCGGGAACCGCGTCGGGAGGTGATGCGCAAGGCGACGTGCTGGCCAATATCGATAATCTGATCGGCTCGCAATTCAACGACACCCTGACGGGCAATGCCTACTCGAACAAGCTGGAAGGTGGGGCGGGTAACGACTTGCTTTACGGCGGCGATGGCGATGACTTTATCTATGGCGGTACCGTCACGGATATCAGCACCCTTGCATTGACGCCTTCCTCGGGCGCCCAGGCCGATACGCTGTATGGCGGCAATGGCAATGACACCATGATGAGCAGCGGCAACGATGCGGGCAGCGTGCTTTACGGCGAGGCCGGCAGCGATACGTTGACGGTCTCCTCCGGCATTGCTTATGGCGGCGATGGCAACGACATCCTGACGGGAACCGGTTACGCCTATGAGCTTCATGGTGGCGCGGGTTTCGATACCTTCAATATGAATGCGTCTGGCGATGCCTATGGTGGGGAAGGTGGTGACGCCTACATAGTCAACTCCAAGAGCATGGTCGCCATTGAGGACACCGGGACAACCGGTGTCGACACTGTCAGGTTGAAAAATATCCAGAGTGTCAACGACGTGCAGGTGATCAAAACCGATGCGGGCGCCTACATCTTCAACGTGGCCGATTACCAGAGCGGAAACCTGGACTCCGGTGTTTTCCTGAAGGACTGGTACGCAGGAAGCAATACCATCGAGACGTTCTTCACCAACAACGGTGACTCTTTCACCCTTCCGGTCTAAGCGTCACCTGGCCACCGCGGCATCCGTCGATTTTCGGCGGATGTTGCGGTGAGATGAGACACCAACGGCAAAGCCCGCAATCAGGCCTTGCCGTTTTTTTTACCCGGCTTTTCTCCACACAAAAGAAAACCCCCGATAAACCAGCGGTCTATCGGGGGCTTCTTTCAGCAGGCGCCTTTACGCGCCCACCCGCTCAGCTTATTGGCAAGCTTCGCAATCCGGCTCGTCGATCGCGCAGGCCTTTGGCACTGGCGCAGGTCCTGCTGGCGCTGCCAGGACCGAATCGTCACCGTGGTTGCCGCCGCTGGAAACAGCGTTCAGCTTGCCGGTGTTGATGGTCGACTTCTCGGTGCTGGTGGCGGCCAGGGCACGGAGGTAGTAAGTGGTTTTCAGGCCACGGTACCAAGCCATGCGGTAGGTCACGTCCAGCTTCTTGCCCGAAGCGCCGGCGATGTACAGGTTCAGCGACTGAGCCTGGTCGATCCACTTCTGGCGACGGCTGGCGGCGTCGACGATCCACTTGGTGTCCACTTCGAACGCGGTAGCGTAGAGCTCCTTGAGCTCTTGCGGGATGCGCTCGATCTGCTGCACCGAACCGTCGTAGTACTTCAGGTCGTTGATCATGACCGAGTCCCACAGGCCGCGAGCCTTGAGGTCGCGAACCAGGTACGGGTTGATCACGGTGAATTCGCCCGACAGGTTCGATTTCACATACAGGTTCTGGTAGGTCGGTTCGATCGACTGCGACACGCCGGTGATGTTGGCGATGGTGGCGGTCGGTGCGATGGCCATGATGTTGGAGTTACGGATGCCTTTCTGCACACGGGCGCGAACCGGTGCCCAGTCCAGGGATTCGTTCAGGTCGACGTCGATGTACTTCTGGCCGCGCTGGGCGATCAGGATCTGTTGCGAGTCCAGCGGCAGGATGCCCTGGGACCACAGCGAACCCTGGAACGTCTCGTAGGCGCCACGCTCGTCGGCCAGGTCGCAGGAAGCCTGGATCGCGTAGTAGCTGACCGCTTCCATGGACTTGTCGGCGAACTCGACCGCGGCATCGGAACCGTACGGGATGTGCTGCAGGTACAGCGCGTCCTGGAAGCCCATGATGCCCAGGCCGACCGGACGGTGCTTGAAGTTGGAGTTCTTCGCTTGCGGCACCGAGTAGTAGTTGATGTCGATCACGTTGTCGAGCATGCGCACGGCGGTGTTCACGGTGCGTTGCAGCTTGGCGGTGTCCAGCTTGCCGTCGACGATGTGGTTCGGCAGGTTGATCGAGCCCAGGTTGCAGACCGCGATCTCGTCCTTGTTGGTGTTCAGGGTGATCTCGGTGCACAGGTTCGAGCTGTGGACCACGCCCACGTGCTGCTGCGGGCTGCGCAGGTTGCACGGGTCCTTGAAGGTCAGCCATGGGTGACCGGTTTCGAACAGCATCGAAAGCATCTTGCGCCACAGGTCTTTGGCCTGGACGACTTTGAACAGCTTGATCTTGTTGTACTCGGTCAGGGCTTCGTAGTACTCGTAGCGCTCTTCGAAGGCCTTGCCGGTCAGGTCGTGCAGGTCCGGCACTTCGGATGGCGAGAACAGGGTCCACTTGCCGTCATCGAAGACACGCTTCATGAACAGGTCGGGGATCCAGTTGGCGGTGTTCATGTCGTGGGTACGACGACGGTCATCACCGGTGTTCTTGCGCAGCTCGATGAACTCTTCGATGTCCATGTGCCAGGTTTCCAGGTAGGCACAGACCGCGCCCTTGCGCTTGCCGCCCTGGTTGACCGCAACGGCGGTGTCGTTGACCACTTTGAGGAACGGCACGACGCCCTGGGATTTGCCGTTGGTGCCCTTGATGTACGAGCCCAATGCGCGAACCGGGGTCCAGTCGTTGCCCAGGCCACCGGCGAATTTCGACAGCATGGCGTTGTCGTGGATCGCGCCGTAGATGCCCGACAGGTCGTCCGGGACGGTGGTCAGGTAGCAGCTCGACAGCTGTGGACGCAGGGTGCCGGCGTTGAACAGGGTCGGGGTCGACGCCATGTAGTCGAAGGACGACAACAGGTTGTAGAACTCGATCGCACGGTCTTCGCGCTGCTTCTCTTCGATTGCCAGGCCCATGGCCACACGCATGAAGAAGATCTGCGGCAGTTCGAAACGGATACCGTCCTTGTGGATGAAGTAACGGTCGTACAGGGTTTGCAGGCCCAGGTAGGTGAACTGCTGGTCACGCTCGTGGTTGATCGCCTTGCCGAGTTTTTCCAGGTCGAATTCGGCCAGGACCGGGTTCAGCAATTCGAACTCGATACCCTTGGCGACATAAGCGGGCAACGCCTTGGCGTACAGGTCGACCATTTCGTGGTGGGTCGCGCTCTCGGCGACTTCCAGGAAGCTCAGGCCTTCGGCACGCAGGGTGTCCATCAGCAGGCGGGCGGTCACGAAGGAGTAGTTCGGCTCGCGTTCCACCAGGGTCCGGGCGGTCATCACCAGCGCGGTGTTGACGTCCTTGAGGGCGACGCCGTCATAGAGGTTCTTCAGGGTTTCGCGCTGGATCAGGTCGCCATCGACTTCTTCCAGGCCTTCGCAGGCCTCGGTGACGATGGTGTTCAGGCGGCCCATGTCCAGCGGCGCCAGGCTGCCGTCGGCGCGTGCGATGCGGATCGACGGGTGGGCCTGGACCGGAGCGTCGGCCGGGGAGCGGGTGGCACGTTCCTTGGCGCGGGAGTCACGGTAGATCACGTAGTCGCGGGCCACTTTCTGCTCGCCGGCACGCATCAGGGCCAGTTCGACCTGGTCCTGGATTTCTTCGATGTGGATGGTGCCGCCCGAAGGCATGCGACGCTTGAAGGTCGCGGTGACCTGTTCGGTCAGGCGGGCCACGGTGTCGTGGATTCGCGACGAAGCGGCAGCGGTGCCGCCTTCAACTGCGAGAAACGCTTTGGTGATGGCGACGGTGATCTTGTCATCGGTGTAAGGAACGACAGTGCCGTTACGCTTGATCACACGCAGTTGGCCCGGCGCGGTGGCGGACAGATCCGGGCTCGAATCGGCGGCCAGCGGCGCGGTGCCCTGCGGGTTCTCGCGAGTTGTGTCGGTGTGCATGGGTGTCTCCACGTTCTCTATGTTTGTTTGGGCACCATCACGGTGCCCACCGTTCCGTCCTGAAGCACTACAACCGACTGGCGTCGGGCATAACAACTTCGGGACAGTAGGAAGCAGGCGTTTAATGCCGCTTCCATCCGAAGTTCTCAGGTTGCGAGCGAGGCTCGAAACCGGGTTGTCGGGGTGGCAGCAATTGACTGCAACACCCGTACCGTTTCGGTCGTTTTCGACCTGGAAACAGCTGCCATCCGCAGGGGCGGTCTGGGCTTGGGGAAATGCGATGTTTCAGTTGGACAGAAGCAAGAAAAGCGCTTGAATTCTCTGCCCGACTTGTGTTTGGTTTTTGGCCTGAAACCCTACATGTAGGGTTTTTTACGCGGCGGGCTACAAGATAATGCGTTTTTGGGGGGTATGCAACGTACTACCTGTGGATAAGCCTGTGCGTAATTTGTGTGCGAAACGTGGAACTGCTCTGTAGGCCGCGACCTAGCTGGAGTGGACCTTTTTTCACCGGTTTCGACGATCCGAAAACAGCCTGAAGATTTTTGCGGGCGCGGACGTTACCACATAAAACCCACCCGACCGAAACGCATTTGTTCGCTTGTTTTCTAGGGGGGCGACGTTTATACAATCGGCCGGTGTGCTGGCATGTTTATCCTCCTTTGATATGACAAAAAGAGGGGGCTGTATTCGAATCTCTGGAGCGAGCACTGTTGTGGCGAGGGAGCTTGCTCCCGCTCGATTGCGCAGCAATCGCAAAAAGCGGGGCCGCTTCGCAGCCCAGCGGGAGCAAGCTCCCTCGCCACAGGTGAGTGCTGATCCTTCCTTTTATGTTCACAGCAAGACGAGGCCCCAGTGGAACAAGAAGCCTGGCAGGTATTGATCGTCGAGGATGACCAGCGTCTGGCCGAGCTGACCCGGGAATACCTCGAAAGCAACGGGTTGCGTGTCGCCATCGAAGGCGATGGTGCGGTGGCGGCGGCGCGGATTATTGCCGAGCAGCCGGACCTGGTGGTCCTCGACCTGATGCTGCCCGGCGAAGACGGCCTGAGCATCTGCCGCAAGGTGCGCGAGCACTATGACGGGCCGATCCTGATGCTCACCGCCCGCACCGACGACACCGATCAGATCCAGGGCCTGGACCTGGGCGCCGATGATTACGTCTGCAAGCCGGTTCGCCCGCGTCTGCTATTGGCGCGGATCCAGGCCCTGCTGCGACGCAGCGAGCCGGAGCCGAGCGTGGCGCAGAAGCAGCGGCGCCTGCAATTCGGCCCGCTGGTGGTCGACGACGCCCTGCGCGAAGCCTGGTTGCAGGGCAACGGTATCGAGCTGACCAGCGCCGAATTCGACCTGCTGTGGCTGCTGGTGTCCAATGCCGGGCGCATCCTGTCCCGGGAAGAAATCTTCACCGCCCTGCGCGGCATCGGCTATGACGGCCAGGACCGCTCCATCGACGTGCGTATTTCGCGCATCCGGCCCAAGATCGGCGACGACCCGGACCATCCACGGCTGATCAAGACCATCCGCAGCAAAGGCTACCTGTTCGTTCCCGAAGCTTGCGCAGACTTGGCGCCGTGAATTCGATCTTCCTGCGTATTTATGGCGGCATGTGCGCGGCGCTGGTGCTGGTGGCGGTCCTCGGCGTGCTGGCCCTGCACCTGCTCAACCAGACCCGCAGCGAGCAATACCGCGAACGCCTGGCCCACGGCACGTTCTCGTTGATGGCCGACAACCTGCGGCCGATGGACGACACCGAGCGCCGGCGGGCATTGGCCGTGTGGGAGCGCCTGCTGGGCATTCCCCTGGCCTTGCAGACGTTCTCCCAGACCGACCTGGACCTCGGCCAGCGCACTCGCGTGTTGCGCGGCCAGGCGTTGGTGGAGCAGACCGGGCCCCATGCGGCAAAAGTCTATCGGCTGGTCAATGACACCGAGCAATTGATGTTGGTCGGGGAAGTCCAGCAGATCAGCGAGCAACTGGCCCGCGCGACCATTTACCTGTTGGCCGATGAGTTGGTGCGTTACCCCGTGGCCGAGCAACCCAAGCGGCTGGCGCAACTGGAGCAGGAAAAAGGGTTTGGTTTCGACCTGCGACTCATGACTGCCGAGCAGGCCGACATGGACGAAGACCAGCGCCGTCGCGTGTCCGAGGGCGATACGGTGATGGCGCTGGGCAAGGGCGGCGATTCGATCCGGGTCTTCGCCGGCATGGTCGGCACACCGTGGGTCCTGGAGATCGGCCCGCTGTACCAGATGAACCCTTATCCGCCGCAATGGCTGGTGCTGATCGCGGCGCTGGGGTTGAGCCTGATCGGGTTGATCGTCTACCTGTTGGTGCGTCAGCTGGAGCGGCGCTTGCGGGGTCTGGAGTCGGCCGCCACCCAGATCGCCCAGGGCAGCCTGGAAACCCGGGTGCCGGCCCGAGGCGCCGACTCGGTCGGGCGATTGGCGGCGGCGTTCAATGGCATGGCCGAGCACTTGCAGCAACTGTTGGCGATCCAGCGCGAGCTGGTGCGGGCGGTGTCCCACGAATTGCGCACCCCGGTGGCGCGCCTGCGGTTTGGCCTGGAAATGCTCGGCAGCGCCACCACACCCCAGGCCCGGGATAAATACCTGGCGGGTATGGACCACGACATCGAAGACCTGGATCGGCTGGTGGACGAAATGCTCACCTACGCGCGGCTGGAACAGGGTTCGCCGGCCTTGAATTTTCAGCGGGTGGATCTGGATGCGCTGGTTAATCAGGTGATCGATGAGCTGGGGCCGTTGCGGGCCGGGATCACGGTCGAGCGCGGTCTATGCTTGTCGGCCGCCGATTGCGACGGCGCCTGGGTCGAGGCCGAGCCACGCTTTCTGCATCGGGCCTTGCAGAATCTGGTGGGCAATGCCATGCGCCACGCCCATTCCAAGGTCACGGTCAGCTACCAGGTGGGCCAGTTGCGCTGTCGGGTGGACGTGGAAGATGACGGGCCCGGCGTGCCGGAAGCGGCGTGGGAGCGGATTTTCAAACCCTTCCTGCGCCTGGACGACAGCCGTGCCCGCGCTTCGGGCGGTCATGGGCTGGGGCTGTCGATCGTGCGGCGGATCATCCATTGGCATGACGGTCGGGCGTTGATCGGCAAGAGCAAGAGCCTGGGTGGGGCGTGCTTCAGCTTGAGTTGGCCGAGGCATCAGGACAGGTCTTGAGAGATGGTGCTTGTGCCGATCTCATCGCGAGCAAGCTCGCTCCCACAGGGCATGCGTCCAACCTGTGGGAGCGAGCTTGCTCGCGATGAGGCCCTCCCAGACACCAAAAACCTCAGGCCCTGACCCCCACCAGGCTCAACAACTGCCCATCCCTCACCCCAAACTGCGCCTGCAGCTCACTGCCATGGCGCCATTCGGTCGACAGGTCCGTCAGCAAGCGCAGCCGCACCTGTCCGTCGTGTGTCCAGTCCAGCACCTCGGCATGCTCGAAATAAAAACGCTGCCTGACGATGGGATACAGCGCCTTGAACAAGCTTTCCTTCACGGAAAAGGTCAGGGTCACCAGCAAGGCCTGGTCATCTCGCCCAAGCGTGGCCATGCGCTGCAATTCGGGCGGCGTGAGGATCTCACCGGCCAGGCGCTCGGCGCGCTCGGGGTCGAGCAGGTTTTCCACGTCCATGCCCAAGCCTTGCCAGTGGTCTTTTTTCGCGACGATGGCCGCTGCCCGGCCCGTGCTGTGGGTGATCGAGCCGCTGATATGAGCCGGCCACACCGGGGCGCGGTCTTCGCCGATGGCCGGCACGCAGGCCAGGCCGTCGAGCCGCTGCAACGCCGCCCGGGCGCAGATCCGCCCGGCCAGGAATTCTGCCTGGCGCTTGGCCACCGAGCGCTGGATGCTCGCCGGTGGTTCGATGGCGCTGTCGGGAAAGTCGGTGCCAGCCAGCAGCAACGGGTCGAAGCAGGTGCTCAGCAGCACCGTACCGGGCAGGGCGTCGGGCAATAGCCAGTGCTCATCCAGGGGCGAGCAACAGGCGGGCAGGGTGGGGAGTGTCTTCATGCCCGGCATTTTGCCGGGTTGGCGGGAGGCTGGGTAGTGGGGGGCGCTTCATGGATAGACGGGAGAGGGCTTTGGTGGCGAGGGAGCTTGCTCCCGCTCGATTGCGCAGCAATCGCAAAAAAGCCGGGGCCGCTGCGCAGCCCAGCGGGAGCAAGCTCCCTCGCCACAGGGTTATGCGTCAGCCAAAGATTTTCTTGAAGAACTTCTGCATGTCCGCCCACGACTTCTCGTCGGCTTCCTTGTTGTAGCCAATGTCCGGCCCGCCATGTTCGCCGTGGCTCAAACGGTCGGCGTCAGGGTTGCTGAAGCCGTGCTTGGCGCCTTCGAGGCTGACGAATTTATAGTCGGCGCCGGCCTTGTCCATCTCGCTCTTGAACGCGGTGACGTTGTCCTGGGTGACCATGCTGTCCAAGGCGCCATGCTCGACCAGCACCTTGGCCTTGACGCTGCCTGGCGTGGCCGGGGTGTTGGTCACCAGTGCGCCGTGGAAGCTCACCACGCCGGCCAGCGGTACACCCTGGCGCGCCGCATCGAGCACCACCTTGCCGCCGAAGCAGTAGCCGATGGCGGCCAGTTTGTCCGGATCGGTCTGGGGCTGCTTCTTCAGCAGGTCGAGACCGGCCTGGAAGCGGGCGCTGGCGGCTTTGCCGTCCTTGAGTGCCGCCTGCATGAAGGCCAGGGCGTCCTTGGGATGCTCGGTGTTCTTGCCGTCGCCGTACATGTCGATGGCCAGGGCGCTGTAGCCCAGGCCCGCGAGGTCACGGGCGCGGCGCTTGGCGTAATCGTTCAGCCCCCACCATTCGTGCACCACCACCACACCCGGGCGCGGGCCTTTGACGGCGTCGTCATAAGCGTAGTAACCGATCAGCTTGGTGCCATCGGCACTGGTGTAGGGAATCTCCTGGGTCTGGATGGCGGCGTGGCTCACGCCGCTCATGGCCAGAAGTACAACAGCAAGCAGCCTGCGCATGACGGATCTCCTTATGAAAGTGGTCCGCACAGATTAGCCGATTCATTCAGCGCAGGTTCAGAGAACGTTCAAGGGGTGTTCAGGGAGCGCTGGTTAACGTGACAGCGACTTCACACACCACCCATGCTTCAAAGGAGCTCGACCATGACTCAGATGAAAAAACTGTTGCTGGCTTTCACCGTGCTGGGCGCCAGCGCCTTGGCCCACGCCGATGACAACTTCGCCAGCCTGACCCTCGGCCAGACCAGCGACAAGGTCAAGAAATCCGACGCCCTGGATGCCAACCTGAACCATCCGAACGCCGACGGCATCATCGGCAAGGACACCACGTATGGCCTGCGCCTGGGCAAGCAGAACGACCAGGGCCGCTACTACGCCACCTACGACAACGTCTCGGGCACCCACAACGGCATCAAGCTGCGCCAGGAAAACCTGCTGGGCAGCTACGATGTGTTCCTTCCGGTCACCAGCAGCACCAAACTGTTCGGTGGCGGCACGGCGGGCCTGACCAAGCTGACCCAGGACTCTCCCGGTTTCAGCCGCGACAGCGACATCGGCTACGCGGTAGGCCTGCAGGGCGGCGTGCTGCAACAAATTTCGCAAAACACCTCGGTTGAACTGGGTTACCGTTACCTGCGCAGCAACGCCAGCACCGAGATGAGCCCGCACGGTGGTGACAAGGTCGGTTCGCTGGACCTGACCAGCAGCGCCCAGACCTACCTGTCCGCCAACTACACGTTCTAAGCGGGCCAGGGTGAGTGCATCCAGCCGGATCGGTCGAAGACGATCCGGCGCCTTTCGTTGAGGTGCGCCGCGCGCGATTGTTTGATTTGCCTGGGGAGAGGCTCCATGAAATTACTGGTCGTCGAAGACGAAGCGCTGTTGCGTCATCACCTGCAAACCCGTCTCACTGACAGCGGCCATGTGGTGCAGGCCGTGGCCAATGCCGAAGAGGCCTTGTACCAGGTCCGGGAATTCAACCACGACCTGGCGGTGATCGACCTCGGCCTGCCGGGTATCAGCGGGCTGGAGCTGATTCGCCGGCTGCGCTCACAGGACAAGACGTTTCCGATCCTGATCCTGACCGCCCGCGGCAACTGGCAGGACAAGGTCGAAGGCCTGGCCGCCGGCGCCGACGACTACGTGGTCAAGCCGTTTCAGTTCGAAGAACTGGAGGCCCGGTTGAACGCCTTGTTGCGTCGCTCCAGCGGTTTCACCCAATCGACCATCGTCGCCGGGCCGTTGATGCTGGACCTCAACCGCAAGCAGGCGTCCCTCGACGAGGAGCCGCTGGCGTTGACGGCCTACGAATACCGCATCCTCGAATACCTGATGCGCCATCACCAGCAAGTGGTGGCCAAGGACCGCTTGATGGAGCAGCTCTACCCCGATGACGACGAGCGCGATCCCAATGTCATCGAAGTGCTGGTAGGGCGCCTGCGCCGCAAACTGGAGGCCCCGGCCGGCTTCAAGCCCATCGACACCGTGCGCGGCCTGGGTTACCTGTTCAACGAGCGCTGCCAGTGATTCGTTCGCTTCGGCTGCGGCTGATGCTGGCCGCGATGACCCTGGCGGTGCTGTTCATGCTGGCCTTGTTGCCGGCCATGCAAGGCGCGTTCAGCCTGGCGTTGCAGGAATCCATCGAGCAACGCCTGGCCTCGGACGTGACCACGCTGATTTCCGCCGCACGGGTGGAAAACAACCGCTTGAAGATGCCGACGCAGTTGCCCGATGAGCGCTTCAACCTCGCCGATGCCCGCCTGCTGGGCTACATCTACGATCGTGAGGGGCGGTTGGTCTGGCGGTCGAAGGCCACCCAGGAAGAAAACATCAATTACACGCCGCGCTATGACGGCCAGGGCAACCAGTTCGCCCGCATTCGCGAGAACGACGGCCAGGAGTTTTTTGTCTATGACGTCGAGATCAAGTTGCTCGGCGGCCAGAACGCGGCGTTCAGCATCGTTACCTTGCAACCGGTGCGCGACTACGAAGTGACCTTGCAGGGGCTGCGGGACAATCTCTACCTGGGTTTTGGCGCGGCCCTGGCGGTGTTGCTGGCGCTGTTGTGGATCGGCCTGACCTGGGGCCTGCGGGCGTTGCGGCGCCTGAGCCAGGAGTTGGACGAAATCGAAAGCGGAGCGCGGGAAAGCCTCAGTACCGAGCATCCCCGGGAACTGTTGCGCCTGACCGGTTCCCTCAATCGCTTGCTCTACAGTGAACGGGAGCAGCGCAGCCGTTACCGTGATTCCCTCGATGACCTGGCCCACAGCCTGAAGACCCCGCTGGCGGTGTTGCAGGGCGTCAGCGAAGACATGGCCCGGCGCCCCGAGGACCGTGGCCAGGCCTGGGTGCTGCAAACCCAGATCGAGCGTATGAGCCAGCAGATCGGCTACCAGTTGCAGCGCGCCAGCCTGCGCAAAAGCGGGTTGGTGCGCCATCAGGTGCGCTTGCGCCCGGTGCTGCAAAGCCTGTGCGACACCTTGGACAAGGTCTATCGCGACAAGCGGGTCAATGTGAGTTTCGATCTGCCGGAGCACTGCCAGGTGCCGATCGAACAGGGTGCCTTGCTGGAGATGCTCGGCAACCTGCTGGAGAACGCCTATCGACTGTGCCTGGGCGAGGTGCGTGTCAGCGTGCACCAGACCCTCGGCGGCACGGAGTTGAGCGTCGAGGACGATGGGCCGGGCGTGCCGCCGGATCAGCGTGCGCGGATCCTCCAACGGGGCGAACGGCTGGACCGTCAGCATCCGGGGCAGGGCATTGGCCTGGCGGTGGTCAAGGACATCATCGAAAGCTACGGCGCCCGGTTGAACCTGGGGGATTCGGAGCTGGGCGGGGCGGCGTTCCGGATTCATTTTCCGGTGGTTTGACTGGAATGTTTTCGGTGTGTTTGCGGGCCTCATCGCGAGCAAGCTCGCTCCCACATTGGATTTCCGGCGCTCACAAATCCCCTGTGGGAGCGAGCTTGCTCGCGATGAGGCCCGTCAGCACACCACAAAAAACCAATCAGGAAATCAGTTCTCCAACTCCCTGTAGGCCCCCGGCGTCAGCCCCGTCCACTTCTTGAACGCCCGATGAAACGCCGACGGTTCGGAGAAACCCAACTGCTCGGCAATCTGCTGCAACGACAAATCCGCACGCCCCAAGTGGTAGATGGCGATATCCCGCCGCAACTGATCCTTGAGCTCCTGGAAGCTGGTGCCTTCCTCCCGCAGATGCCGGCGCAAGGTCTGCGGGCTGATGTGCAAGTGGGCGGCGACGGTGTCCAGGTCGGGCCAGCGTGCCGTGTCGCGGCTGAGCAGGCGGCGCAGTTGGCTGCTCAGGCTATGGCCATCGTCCGGGCGTGACAGCAGGTCGGCGGGGGAGTGTTCGAGGAAATGCTTGAGGGTGCGTTCGTCCTGCAACAGCGGCATGTCCAGATAGCGGCTGTGGAACAGCAGGCTGCTGTCGGGCGCGTCGAACACCAGCGGGTAGGGGAACAATAAGTCGTATTCGGCCCCGTGGGCGGGCCTGGCATAGCCGAAAGTCACCTGCTCCAGGCCTATCCGCTGGCCGATCAGCCAACTGGCGAGGCGATGCCAGACCACCAGCAGGCTTTCAGTCAGGAAGTGATCGGGGTCCCACAACGTCGAGTCGTCCAGCACCAGCCGCACCCGTTCGCCTTCGGTTTCCAGCGTCAGGCGCGGGGCGTCGGGGAACAGACTGTAGAACAGCAAGCCGCGCTGAAGGGCCTTGCCCAGGGTCCGACAGTGGATCAACGCATGACACATCATGGCAAACGTCCCGGGTTTACTCGGCGCCCGGCCGAATCCCAGGTATTCGTCCTCCATTGCCAGCCACAACGCTTGCAACAGGCGGGCGAACTGCTCCGGCGCGATGCGCGCGCGCGGTTCATCCAGCAGTTCAGGGCTGATGCTCAATTGTTGCAGCAAGGGAAAATAGTCGAAACCTTGCCGACGTGCGCCGCCCAGGGCTGCGCGGGCGAAGTGGCTGGCGATCGTGCGTTGGCGCATGGCAGAAATCCGTTCGTTAAGCGGGCGAATGGTAGCAGGGGCTTGAGGCTGGACAAGGCGGATATCCGCCAAATCCCGGAGCGCGGGATGGTCTGTAGGCGGAAATCCGCCACTTACACACTGCGTTTAGTCGCGTGTGGAAACCGCAAGCCCGTCTGCTATACCGGGTGTAGGGCATTTCGCAAAAATGGCACGCGCTTTGCGATGCGTTGGATAGGTCTGCCGCGTGCAGCCGAAAAAAACAAATCCCTCCAGTGCAGGAGGGTTCGCAATTGAGGTGCCGTGGACGACAGGTGGAAGTCGTCATGCGGGACTCTTGAGGAAGGTTTGCCATGACGACTCGTCAGCCACTGTACAAATCCCTGTATTTCCAGGTGATCGTAGCCATTGCCATCGGTATTTTGCTCGGCCACTTCTACCCGCAGACCGGTGTTGCCCTCAAGCCATTCGGCGACGGGTTCATCAAACTGATCAAAATGGTCATCGCCCCCATCATCTTCTGTACCGTCGTCAGTGGTATCGGCGGCATGCAGAACATGAAATCGGTGGGCAAGACCGGCGGCTACGCGCTGCTGTACTTCGAAATCGTTTCCACCATTGCCCTGTTGATCGGTCTGGTCGTGGTCAACGTCGTGCAACCGGGCGCCGGCATGCACATTGACGTATCGACCCTGGACACCAGCAAGATCGCCGGTTTCATCTCGGCCGGTAAAGACCAGAGCATCATTGCCTTCATCCTCAACGTGATCCCCAACACCATCGTCGGCGCGTTCGCCAACGGCGACATCCTGCAAGTGCTGATGTTCTCGGTGCTCTTCGGCTTCGCCCTGCATCGCCTGGGTGCCTACGGCAAGCCGGTGCTGGACTTCATCGATCGCTTCGCCCACGTGATGTTCATCATCATCAACATGATCATGAAGCTGGCTCCACTGGGTGCGTTCGGTGCCATGGCCTTCACCATCGGTGCCTACGGTGTCGGTTCGCTGGTGCAACTGGGCCAGTTGATGATCTGCTTCTACATCACTTGCGTGGTGTTCGTGCTGGTGGTGCTGGGCGCCATCTGCCGCGCCCACGGCTTCAGCGTCATCAAGCTGATCCGCTACATCCGTGAAGAACTGCTGATCGTGCTGGGTACTTCCTCCTCGGAATCGGCCCTGCCACGCATGCTGATCAAGATGGAGCGCCTGGGTGCCAAGAAATCTGTCGTAGGCCTGGTGATCCCGACTGGCTACTCGTTCAACCTCGACGGTACTTCGATCTACCTGACCATGGCGGCGGTGTTCATCGCCCAGGCCACCGATACCCCGATGGACCTGACTCACCAGATCACCCTGCTGCTGGTGCTGCTGCTGTCGTCCAAAGGTGCGGCTGGCGTGACCGGTAGCGGCTTCATCGTACTGGCGGCCACCCTGTCGGCCGTAGGTCACCTGCCGGTGGCCGGCCTGGCGCTGATCCTGGGTATCGACCGCTTCATGTCCGAAGCCCGCGCCCTGACCAACCTGGTGGGCAACGCTGTCGCCACCATCGTGGTTGCCAAGTGGGTCAAGGAGCTGGACGAAGACCAGCTGCAGACCGAGCTGGCTTCCGGTGGTCGCGGTATCTCCGACGTTCGTGAAGATGACGAGCAGATCGCGGCGGCGCAGATTGCAGCGGCTGAGACCTCTGCTCCAGGCACTGTGAAGTAATCTTCAGGCTGCAATGAAAAACCCGCTTCGGCGGGTTTTTTATTGGAAGAGCTCTCCAGTCGAGGAGGCTTCTGTGGCGAGGGAGCTTGCTCCCGCTGGGTTGCGAAGCGACCCTAAGATGTGTCTGTCACCACGGTTCCTCAGGCAAATGGCGGGGGCTGCTGCGCAGCCCAGCGGGAGCAAGCTCCCTCGCCACAATAGCTCTCACGCTGAGCGCAATGGTCATCCAGACTGGCACCTGCGGTAATTGCCCCACCGCCAGTCCCTGCCTAGTCTCTAACCATCCCCCCTTCGGAGATCACTCATGCAAGGCCCACTGGCATCGCTCAAGGTTCTGGATTTCTCGACCCTGTTGCCTGGCCCGTTCGCCTCGCTGTTGCTGGCGGACATGGGGGCCGAGGTGTTGCGCATCGAGTCGCCGACCCGTCAGGACTTGTTGCGGGTACTGCCGCCCCATGACCAGGGCGTATCGGCCAGCCACGCCTACCTCAACCGCAACAAGCGCAGCCTGGCCCTGGACCTCAAGCAGCCGGAAGCGTTGGAGGTGGTCACGCAGTTGCTGGGGGACTACGACATCCTGCTGGAACAGTTCCGCCCCGGCGTGATGGAGCGGCTGGGCCTGGGATACGAAGCCTTGAAAGCCATCAATCCGCGGCTGATCTACGTGTCGATTACCGGCTACGGCCAGACCGGCCCTTATAAGGACCGCGCCGGCCACGACATCAATTACCTGGCCCTGGCGGGGCTGGCCAGCCACACCGGCCGTGCCGACAGCGGGCCGTTGCCGCTGGGCATTCAGGCGGCGGATATCGCCGGTGGTTCATTGCACGGGGTGATCGGACTGTTGGCGGCGGTTATCGCCCGTCAGCAGACCGGTCAGGGCCAGCACCTGGACGTGAGCATGACTGACTGCGTGTTCAGCCTCAACGCCATGGCCGGCGCCGGTTACCTGGCCTGCGGTGTGGAACCGGGTTGGGAGAGCCAGATGCTCAACGGCGGCAGCTTCTACGACTATTACCGCACCCGTGACGGTCGCTGGATGTCGGTGGGTAGCCTGGAACCGGCCTTCATGCAGGCGCTGTGCGAGGCTTTAGGGCGGCCGGAACTGGCGGCCCAGGGGCTGTCGCCCAAGCCTGAGCAGCAACAGGCCTTGAAGCAGGCACTGCAAACCGAGTTCGAGAAGCATGATTTTGCCGAGCTGTGCGGTTTGTTTGCCGGGATCGATGCCTGCGTCGAGCCGGTGCTGAGCCTGGAGGAGGCTGTCCGGCATCCGCAGTTACAGGCTCGGGAGCTGGTGAAACAGGTGCCCCGAGGGGATGGTTCGAGCCAGGCGCAGATGGCCTGTCCGTTGCGGTTTTCAGACGGTCTGCCCGAGCCTCGCCATATTGGCGTGGAGCTGGGAGCGCATACGGATCAGGTGCTGGGGGCGTTGGGGTTCAGTGCTGGGCGGATTGCCGAATTGCGCAGGGGCGGGGTGGTTTTGTAGGGCGGCAAGGCCGCCATCGCGAGCAAGCTCGCTCCCACACTGGATCCTTGGTGTTCACGGATCCTGTGGGAGCGAGCTTGCTCGCGATGAGGTCAGCCCAGACACCACAAGAGCATTATTCCACCCGCGTTTCCCCACTGAACACCAAGGTATTGCGACAGCTGCGGCACAAATACCGCCGCCCCTGGCGCACCAGGCTGTGGCGCTGGGCCGAGAACGGGAAGTCGCTGCCATCGCAAGGGCACTTGTAGATGTAGCGGGTCACACTGCGGCGTTTGATTTCGTAGGTGTGGCAACGGTTGGGCGGCAGTTCGTACACGCCGCGCATGATCAGTTGCCATTCTTCGCCATGGGGCTGGATGCGTTCGCCAAACAGTTGGTGGGCGATCAGGTGCGCGACTTCGTGGGCGACGGTCTGCTTGAGGAAGTCTTCGGCGTTTTCCCGGTACAACTGTGGATTGAAGCGCAGCAGGTTTTCATGCAGGTGCGCGACACCGGCCTTCTGGCCACGCAATTTGAAGCTGACCACCGGGCGTTTGAAAGGACGTTTGAAAAAGGATTCGGCTTGTTGGTAACACTCTTCGACGCGGGTATTGAGTTGCTCGAGCATGCTTTACGGGTCTCCAGAAGCCCGAGTATGCCGCAAGCGTCGGCCGTTGCGAATCGCCCAGGCGCCCAGTGGTCGTTTCAAACACAGGAAGGCCGCCTTGCGGCGGCCTGTGTCGGCAGATCCTGCTTTTTTATTGGAGGGCACTACGTCAATTGGTATAGACCGGGCCGACGCCCAGCCCCCAGACGATCACCGTGAACGCCATGATGGCCACCAGCACCACCAGGCCGACCGCGAGCACCGAACTGGAAAACAGAAAACCTTCGTCCTGGGGAATGTTCATGAACGTCGGCAGGCCGACGTACAGCAGGTAGACGGTGTAGCAGATTGCCGCCGTGCCGACGATCATCCCCAGCCACATGTGCGGGTAGAGCGCCGCCAGGCCGCCGATGAACAAAGGTGTCGCGGTGTAGGTGGCAAACGCGACGCAACGGGCCAGGCTCGGATTGGCGTCGTAGGTGCGGGCCATCCAGTGGATGAAGGCACCCATTACCGCCACGCCGCCCAACATGGCCAGGTACGACATGATGGTCATCCACAGCGCGCTTTCCTGCGTGAGCATGACCGGTGGACGATTGCCGATGACCCATCCCACCTGCGTGGTGCCGATAAATGCCGAAACTGCGGGAATGGCCGCCAGGATCAGCGTGTGGGTGAGGTACATGTGGCTGATGCTTTCCTCCTGATCGCCACGGATTTCTTTCCATTCTTGATCAGGGTGGGTAAAGAGCCCCACGACATGATGGATCATAGTCAGTCACTCCTTTGTTATTGCCATCGCCCCCCAACGGAGCGCCTACGGGCCAAACGGCCAAGTAAGTAAAGGTCTGGATATGTGTGCGACCTTATGTCGCAGTATAGAAAGGAGTTACCCCGAGGGGGATGGGGGGCTTAGAGCAAATCGCGCTGTAACGGAACGGGTTAATCGCGGCTTGATCTGTGGGCACAACCCTGTTGGCGAACAAATTCCCTGTGGCGAGGGAGCTTGCTCCCGCTCGGCTGCGAAGCAGACGCCGACAGAACGACCCCAGAGGGTCGCTTCGCAACCCAGCGGGAGCAAGTGCGGTGCCACAGCCAGGTTTTTTGCGTAAAATGCCGGCCTTTCGTCACACCTCACGGATTTCGCGTCATGGGCACTCTTACGGTCAACCAGAACAAACTGCAAAAGCGCCTGCGCCGCCAGGCCGGTGAGGCGGTCGCCGATTTCAACATGATCGAGGACGGCGACAAGGTCATGGTCTGCCTGTCCGGCGGCAAGGACAGCTACACCTTGCTCGATGTGCTGATGCATTTGCAGAAGGTTGCGCCGATCAAGTTCGACATTGTCGCGGTGAACATGGACCAGAAGCAGCCCGGGTTCCCCGAGCATGTGCTGCCGGCCTATCTCGAGTCGCTGGGCGTGGAATATCACATCGTCGAGAAAGACACCTATTCGGTGGTCAAGGAACTGATTCCCGAAGGCAAGACCACCTGTTCGCTGTGCTCGCGCCTGCGGCGCGGAACGCTCTACACCTTTGCCGACGAGATCGGTGCGACCAAGATGGCCCTGGGTCACCATCGCGACGACATCGTCGAGACCTTCTTCCTGAACATGTTCTACAACGGTTCGCTCAAGGCCATGCCGCCCAAGCTGCGGGCCGATGACGGGCGCAACGTGGTGATCCGCCCGCTGGCCTATTGCAGCGAGAAAGACATCCAGGCCTATTCGGATTTCAAGCAGTTCCCGATCATCCCCTGCAACCTGTGCGGCTCCCAGGAAAACCTGCAACGCCAGGTGGTCAAGGAGATGCTCCAGGAGTGGGAACGCAAGACCCCGGGCCGTACCGAGAGCATTTTCCGTGGCCTGCAGAACGTCATTCCGTCGCAACTGGCGGACCGCAACCTGTTCGACTTCACCAACCTGCGCATCGATGAAAACGCCACGCCGCGGTTCGTCAACGTGGTGAACCTCTGACGGTGCCAACCGCTCTATTCACGGCGCCAGTGGCTATAAGGGCCACTGGCGCCGTTTTCATTTCCGACCCCAGGAGAGGGCATGCGCGATTACAAGTGGCTGCACGAGTATTGTCTGAACCGCTTCGGTTCGGCGGCTGAACTGGAAGCCCACCTGCCGGTTCCCAAGACCCCGGCGCAACTGCGCAAGATCGGCGACGACCGCTACCTCTCGACCATGGCGCTGCGGGTGTTCCGCGCCGGGCTCAAGCACAGCCTGGTGGATGCCAAGTGGCCGGCGTTCGAAGAGGTGTTCTTCAAGTTCGATCCGGAGAAAGTCGTGCTGATGAGCGCCGAGCACCTGGAGCGTTTGATGCAGGACGCGCGGATCATCCGCCACCTGGGCAAGCTCAAGAGTGTGCCGCGCAACGCGCAACTGATATTGGACGTGGCCCATGAAAAGGGCAGCTTCGCCGCGCTGGTCGCCGACTGGCCAGTGACTGACATCGTCGGCCTGTGGACCTACCTGAAAAAGCACGGCCATCAACTGGGCGGCCTGTCGGCTCCGCGCTTCTTGCGGATGATGGGCAAGGACACCTTCGTGCCCAGTTATGACGTGGTGGCCGCGCTCAATGCCCAGGACATCATCGACAAAGTCCCCACCAGCCAGCGGGACCTGGCGACGGTGCAGAATGCCTTCAACCAGTGGCATGAAGAGAGCGGGGGAAGGCCCATGAGCCAGATATCGATGATGCTGGCGTATACCGTTAATCATTGAGACCGCGTTGGGGCCATCGCGAGCAAGCTCGCTCCCACAGGGTGCCATCGAGCCCTTGTGGGAGCGAGCTTGCTCGCGATAACGGTGTATCAGGCGACGGAAATCTCGCCTTCCCCCGCCAACCGCCGGTTCAACTGGAACCGCCAGCGCACATACAGCAGGGCCGAGCAGAACACCGCCACGCTTGCCGCCATTTCCAGCACGCCGAACCATTGCCGGTTCGGGTCATAGGCCGCCAGTGCGCCTTTGATGAAATACAGGTTCACCACGAAGCACATCCATGAGTGTCCACGGGCGCTGCCGCTGAGCATGCCGGGCGCGAGTATCAGCAGCGGCACCAGTTCGATCAGCAGAATCACCCAGGGCCGCGCGCCGTGCAGGTCGGCGATCAGCAGGTAATAGGCGCTGAGCAACCCCACCAGGCCGAAAAAGCACAGCAGGCTGAGGACGCGAGCCAGGCGTACGCGCGGTTCCAGCCATTGGATCGAAGGCAGGATCTTCGGCTTCTTAGCCACGGCCGTTCTCCAGCAGCAGGGCGGTTTTCGCCAGGCGCAAACCCAAGGCGCGGCACAGGGCGACTTCATGTTCGTTCAAGCCGCTTTTACCGTCGGCCCCGGCATGATGGCTCGGACCGTAGGGCGTGCCGCCGCCCTGGGTGTCGATCAGGGCCGATTCGCTGTAGGGCAGGCCGGTGATCAGCATGCCGTGGTGCAGCAGCGGCAGCATCATCGACAGCAGGGTGGTTTCCTGGCCGCCGTGCAGGCTCGCGGTGGAGGTGAACACCCCGGCCGGTTTGCCCACCAGCGCGCCGGTCAGCCACAGGTTGCTGGTGCCGTCGAGAAAGTACTTGAGTGGTGCAGCCATGTTGCCGAACCGCGTCGGGCTGCCCAGGGCCAGGCCGGCGCAATGTTTCAGGTCATCGAGGCTGGCGTAGAGCGGGCCTTGCTCGGGGATGTCCGGGGAAACCGCTTCGCACTCGGTGGAAATCGCCGGCACCGTACGCAGCCTGGCTTCCAGCCCGGCCTGTTCGACCCCCCGGGCGATTTGCCGAGCCATTTCGTTGGTGGAGCCGCTGCGGCTGTAATACAGCACCAGGATGTACGGCGTGGTCACGGCAGGATCTCCAGAATCTTCTCCGGCGGCCGGCCGATCGCGGCCTTTTCACCGGCTTCCAGAATCGGCCGTTCCATGAGTTTCGGGTGGGCGGCGATGGCCGCGATCAACTGGGCCTGGCTCAGGCTTTCGTCGGCCAGGTTCAGCTCTTTGTATTCATCCTCGCCGGTGCGCAGCAATTGCCGGGCGGTGATGCCGAGCTTGCCCAGCAGGCGTTCCAGTTGCGCGGCGTCGAGCGGGGTTTCCAGGTAACGGACCACGGTGGGCGTCAGGCCGCGGGCCTCCAACAGTTCCAGCGCACCGCGGGATTTCGAGCAGCGCGGGTTGTGATAAAGCGTCAGATCGGTCATGAGCGGGTCGCATCTTGCGTAAGGTGGCGGCTATTCTACTGTGCCGCGAAGTCCCTAGCACCTTAGAGAGGCGACGGGTCGTTGCAGCGTTCACATTCAGACAAGGATTGGTACATGACAAGGCGATTGATGGCGGCACTGACATTCATGGGCATCCTGTTGCTCGCCGGTTGCGGAAACGACTACGGAGTGGACCAGAACGGCCAGGCCATCGACTCGCAGCGGCTGGACAAACAATGGCTGGTGCTCAACTACTGGGCGGAATGGTGTGCGCCGTGCCGCACCGAAATCCCGGAATTCAATGCCTTGGCCGAACAGCTCAAGGGGCGCAACGTCGGTGTGTTCGGGGTCAACTTCGACCAGGTGCAGGGCGAAGAGCTCAAGAGTGCCAGCGACAAGATGGGGATTCGCTTCACGGTGCTGGCCCGGGATCCGGCCGAGATCTTCGACCTGCCTCGCAGTGAAGGCTTGCCGGTGACTTACATCATCGATAACCGGGGCAAGGTGCGCGAGCAGTTGCTGGGAGAGCAGACGGCGGCGGGGGTAATGGCCAAGCTTGAGGCGTTGCAGGCGTTCAAATAACCCGTTTTTGGTTGAGGGCTTCGTGTGTGGCGAGGGAGCTTGCTCCCGCTGGACTGCGCAGCAGGCCCCTGCATTCTGCCTGAAACATCAAAGTGACAGGTGCATCCGGGGGCCGCTTCGCAGCCCAGCGGGAGCAAGCTCCCTCGCCACAGGGTTAACCATGTCCCTGGTCCAACCAGGTGTGTCTGGAGGGCTCAGGCCTCAGCCTTCTTCCAGCCACCACCGCAGCGGCTTGCCCTGGGCCGGCCAGAAGCGCATCTGCTCGATGGGCGAGATGTCCCAGCGTTCGACCTTTTCCAGGGCCTGCAAGAAGCGCGTCTCCTGCTCCATCAGCGCCGGGGCGCAGAGCTTGCGGGTGCTGCCGATCTTGCCGAAGCTCAAACGATGGCCTTCCAGGGTGTAGGGCGCGAACCAGTGGTTGCAACCGCCGTTGCCGTAGGCTCGGCCATCATCCCCAAGGGTGATGGTCAGGTGGCTGTAGTCCATCAATGGCCGTTCGCCGATCCATTCCAGGATATAGCTGCGGTTGTGTTGCAACTGCACAGGTTCAGCGGCACACCCCATCAGGCTCATGCCGATCGACGCGGACAGGGCCAAACGTTTCATCAGGCGGCTTCCTGGCATGTCGGGCACAGGTGTTTTTCACCCACGGTGGTCCAGCCCAGTTCGGCGATCCGTGCGGTGGCGGCCGGTTTCTCGGCCTTGACGCCGAGTTTGGCATCGACGGCGAATTCGAAGCTCAGTGCCTTGGCGCAAGCGTCACAGTTGACCTGCCAGGTATGGATCGCCAGTTCGCCGAACACCGGGCCGGTGGTCATGGCGGTCCATTGGCCCATGGGTTTGAGCAGGTGCCGCACGGTGTCCACGGTCAGGCGCATGGACAAATCCTTGCTGCCCTTGAGCGTGACGAGCAACACATCGTTGGCCTGGATCGAGCCGCCATTGCCGGTGACCTGGTAGCGGCCCGGCGCCAGGGCGCGGACTTCGGTCAAGGTGTGCTGCGGGTTCATCAGGGTGTAGCGGAAGTCGTGTTCGGCCATGGGTCCTCCAAATAGGCGCGACATGCTAGCACGGGGCATGGCTTGGGATGGTCAACCACGAATCTTGCCGACGAAACTCCACCCCTTGTGGGAGCGAGCTTGCTCGCGATGGCGGCAAATCAGTCAGTATTGATGTTGATTAACAGACCGCTATCGCGAGCAAGCTCGCTCCCACGGGGGGAATGTAGGTTCAGGTTTAGCGCTCCACCAGGTTCTGCGGTGTGCCGGCCGCCCAGGCTGCGATGTTATCCAGGGTGGTCATGGCAATCGCCGCCAAGGCTTCATGGGTGAGGAAGGCCTGGTGGGCGGTGATCACCACGTTGGGGAAGGTCAGCAGGCGTGCCAGCACATCGTCTTGCAAGGGCTGGTCGGAGCGGTCCTTGAAGAACAGTTCGGCCTCTTCTTCATAGACATCCAATCCCAAATAGCCCAGTTGACCGCTCTTCAGCGCCTCGATCAGGGCTGGTGTATCCACCAGGCCACCGCGTCCGGTGTTGATCAACATGACGCCGCGTTGCATCGACGCCAGGGATTGGGCGTTGATCAGGTGGCGGCTCTGTTCGTTCAGCGGGCAGTGCAGGCTGATGATCTGCGCTTGTGCCAGCAGTTCATCCAGAGGCAGGTAGCGGGCACCGAGGGCTTCGATCTGCGGGTTGGGGTACGGGTCGTAAGCCAGTAGCTGACAGCCGAAACCGGCCATGATCCGCGCGAACGTCGCGCCGATCTGTCCGGTGCCGATCACCCCGACGGTCTTGCCCAGCAGGTCGAACCCGGTCAACCCATGGAGGCTGAAATTGCCGTCCCGGGTGCGGTTGTAGGCGCGGTGCAGGCAACGATTAAGAGCCATGATCAACGCCACGGCATGTTCGGCCACGGCGTGGGGCGAGTAGGCCGGTACCCGGACGATGCTCAAGCCCAGGCGCTTGGCGGCGGGCAGGTCGACGTGGTTGTAGCCGGCCGAGCGCAGGGCGATCAGCCGCGTGCCGCCCGCGGCCAACCGTTCCAGAACCGGGGCGCTCAGGTCATCGTTGATGAACGCGCAGACCACTTCATGCCGTTCGGCCAGGGCCACGGTGTCCAGGTTCAGGCGGGCGGGCTGGAACTGCAACTCGAGGCCGGCGGGCGCCGGGGCTTTGATGAAACTGTCACGGTCGTAGGTCTGGCTGCTGAAAAGAATCGCGCGCATGGGGCCTCCTGGCAAAAAAATAAACCTGTAGGAGCGTGGATTTTCAGCGATTCCGATTTCCAGGGTATTGCCCTGGATCAGGCGCTGATACGCGCCTCGCTGGCGAGGCGGTTGATCGCACGCTCCAATTCTTCCAGGGCGACGGCAGCCTTGGGGTCCTGTTGCTTGAGCAGGGTTTCGCTGCGCTGGCAGGCCGCCCGCAATTGCGGTACGCCGCAGTAGCGGGTGGCGCCGTGCAGGCGGTGGACCCGTTCGATCAGGGCATTGTGATCGTTGGCCTCGCTGGCCTGGCGGATCGCTTCGCGGTCGGCTTCCAGGGATGCGAGCAGCATCGCCAGCATGTCCGCTGCCAGATCGGCCTTGCCGGCGGCCAGGCGCAAGCCTTCTTCATGATCGAGCACCAGCAGTTCGCTACCACCCTGGGCATCGCTGTTGCGCTCCGGCGACTGGTTGCGCAGGGCCAGGCCGGTCCATTTGAGCACCACCTGGGCCAGTTGCCGTTCGCTGATGGGCTTGGTCAGGTAGTCGTCCATGCCGCTTTGCAGCAGCGCGCGTTTTTCGTTGGCCATGGCGTGGGCGGTGAGGGCGACGATGGGCAGCGGGGTGCAGTGCCGCTCGCTTTCCCACTGGCGGATCGCCTCGGTGCTCTGGCGACCGTCCATGCCGGGCATCTGCACGTCCATCAACACCAGGTCGAAGGTTTCCTTCTGCACGGCCTTGACCGCCGCGTAGCCGCTTTCCACCGCCAGCACCTTGGCGCCCATGTCTTCGAGCAGGGTTTGCACCAGCAGCAGGTTGGCCGGGTTGTCGTCCACGCACAGCACTTTCGGGGCACGGCTGGAAACCGGCTCACTGGGTTCGCTGCGGGGCGGGCGCGGGTTGACCAGGTCGGACAGCGCGCGGCGCAACTTGCGGGTGCAGGCCGGCTTGGCCTGCAACTGACTGTGGGGGTTGGGCACCGAGAGGTGGTACAGGGTCTGTTCGGTGGTGGGGCACAGCACGAGCACTTTGCAGCCCAAGTGCTCAAGGTCCCAGATGTGCTGGTTGAGGCGCTCCGGCGGCATGTCGTTGCTGGTGATGCCCAGCACGGCCAGATCGATCGCCTGGTCGGTCTGGTGGGCGACGGTGATGCCGTTGGTCAAGCTCTCCAGGGTGTTGAATGGCGTCACTTGCAGGCCGCAGTCTTCGAGCTGGTGCTGCAAGGCCTGGCGGGCCAGTTCATGGTTCTCCAGCACCGCTACGCGCCGGCCCAGCAACGGCGGGCCTGGCAGGTCTTCGGCATCGTCACGGGTCTTGGGCAGGCGCAGGCTGATCCAGAACTCCGAGCCTTCGCCCGGTGTGCTGTCGACGCCGATCTCGCCGCCCATCTGCTCCACCAGGCGCTTGGAGATCACCAGGCCCAAGCCGGTGCCACCCGGTTGTCGGGACAGCGAGTTGTCGGCCTGGCTGAACGCCTGGAACAGCGCCCGAACGTCCTGGTTGGACAGGCCGATACCGGTGTCCTGGATGCTGATGCGCAACTGCACGCTGTCTTCGTGCTCGTCTTCGAGCATGGCCCGGGCGACGATGGTGCCCTCGCGGGTGAACTTGATCGCGTTGCTCACCAGGTTGGTGAGGATCTGCTTGAGGCGCAGCGGATCGCCCACCAGCGACAGCGGTGTGTCCCGGTAGACCAGGCTCACCAGTTCCAACTGCTTGGCGTGGGCGGCCGGGGCGAGAATGGTCAGGGTGTCTTGCAGCAGGTCCCGCAGGTTGAACGGAATGCTGTCGAGCACCAGCTTGCCGGCCTCGATCTTCGAAAAGTCGAGGATCTCGTTGATGATCCCCAGCAGGCTGTCGGCGGATTTCTCGATGGTGCCCAGGTAATCGAGCTGGCGTGGGGTCAGTTCGCTTTTTTGCAACAGGTGGGTAAAACCGAGAATGCCGTTGAGCGGTGTGCGGATTTCATGGCTCATGTTCGCCAGGAACTCGGACTTGATCCGGCTCGCTTCCAGGGCTTCCTTGCGGGCCAGGTCCAGCTCGATGTTCTGGATCTCGATGGTTTCCAGGTTCTGGCGCACGTCTTCGGTGGCCTGGTCGATGCTGTGCTGCAATTCTTCCTGGGCGTTCTGCAAGGTACTGGCCATGCGATTGATGCCCGAGGCCAGTTCATCCAGCTCCTGGCTGCCCAGCGGTGGCAGGCGGGTTTCCAGGTGACCGTCCTTGAGTTGCGCCACCGCTTGTTTGATCTGGCTCAGTGGGCGGTTGATCGTGCGGCCCATGCGCAGGGCCAGCAGCGCGGTCAGGCACAGGCCGGCGGCGATCAGCAGCAGGCTGGCGAACAGGCTGCGATAGCCGCGCAGTAACATGCCGCTGTGGGACAACTCCAGCTCGACCCAGCCCAGCAGGCGGTCGGCTTCCTCGGGAATCAGTTCGCCCGCGAGGTTGCGGTGCTTGCCGAATACCGGCAGCAAGTAGCGCGTGGCGTCGTTGCCGGTGCGTTGCAGCAGCTGTGCACTGTTGCCCTCCGGTGCCCGGTTGAGCATGGTCGGGCCGGCGTGGGCCAACGGCGCGCGGTCGGGGGCGAGGAAAGTCACGGCGCGTACGTCCGCTTGCTCGAGGGACTGGGTGGCGATGCGCTCCAGCAGATCGGTGTCCTGGCGGCTCATGGCCGGGGCGACCAGCGGGGCCAGCTGCTCGGCGATCATCTCGCCACGTTGCAGCAACTGGGCGTGCAGGTCCGATTGCTGCATCCAGGTGAAATAGCCGCCCAGGACCAGCGCCATCAGGCTGGTCGGCAACAGGGTCAGCAACAGCACGCGGCCTTTGATTCCCAGTTTCTTGAGCACACTTGTCTCCTGCATCCAGCGGTCTGATTGAGCTGTGCGCGCATCCGGCACGCACCACCTGGGCAGTGTAGCGATTTGCGGGCGGGCGATCTTCGTAAAAATCATGTCGCTGTTCTGATATTTTCGCCCGCTCAAGCTTTGGAGCCGCTGTGCAGCCCAGCGAGAGCTAGCTCCCTCGCCACGGGCCGTGCTTATTCCCATAAGCCATAACCACCACACTTTGCGTGATATGGCCGCGCCGGGTTTGCCGGTATGATAGGCGCCCCCGCAGTCCGGATTGCGAATACGCCATGACTTTGCAGTACCCCACCATCGCCGATTGCGTCGGCAACACCCCGCTGGTCCGCTTGCAGCGCTTGCCCGGCGAGACCACTAATACGCTTTTGCTCAAGCTCGAAGGGAATAACCCAGCGGGTTCGGTCAAGGACCGGCCGGCGCTGTCGATGATCACCCGTGGCGAATTGCGCGGGCAAATCCAGCCCGGTGACACGCTGATCGAGGCGACCTCCGGCAACACTGGCATCGCCCTGGCCATGGCGGCGGCGATCAAGGGCTACAAGATGATCCTGATCATGCCCGACAACTCCAGTGCCGAGCGCAAGGCGGCGATGACGGCCTATGGCGCAGAGTTGATCCTGGTGACCCAGGAGCAGGGCATGGAAGGTGCCCGGGACCTGGCCGAGCGTATGCAGGCCGAGGGGCGTGGCAAGGTGTTGGATCAGTTCGCCAACGGCGACAATCCCGAGGCCCACTACACCACCACCGGCCCCGAGATTTGGCGCCAGACCGACGGCACCATCACCCATTTCGTCAGCTCGATGGGCACCACCGGTACCATCATGGGCACCTCGCGCTATCTGAAAGAACAGAACCCGAACGTGCAGATCATCGGCCTGCAACCGATGGAAGGCTCGGCCATTCCCGGCATCCGCCGCTGGCCCGAAGAGTATTTGCCGAAGATTTACCAGGCCGACCGCGTGGACCGCATCATCGACATGGCCCAGAGCGAAGCCGAGGACGTGACCCGTCGCCTGGCGCGTGAGGAGGGCATCTTCTGCGGCGTGTCTTCGGGCGGTGCCGTGGCGGGGATGCTGCGCCTGTCCAAGGAAGTGGAAAATGCGGTGATCGTGGCGATCATCTGTGACCGTGGCGACCGTTACCTGTCGACCGGCATTTTCGACGCGCCCAACTGATGGCCAAGCAAGAAAGAGGCTTGCGCTTCCAGCCCAGCGGCGGAAGCCGGGCCCCGCAAGTGCCCACCGGTAAGAAGCAGCGCCTGACCATCGAGCGCCTGGCCAACGATGGCCGGGGCATTGCCTTTGTCGACGGGCGGACCTGGTTCGTCATCGGCGCCCTGGCCGGCGAAGAGGTCGAGGCGCGGGTGCTCGGTGCCCACGGCAAAGTAGTCGAGGCGCGTACCGAGCGGGTGTTCCTGTCCAGTGACCTGCGTCGCGCAGCGCCGTGTATCCATTCCGGTCGTTGCGGCGGTTGCAGCGTCCAACATTTGCCCCATGACGAACAACTCGCCCTGAAACAGCGCATGCTCGCCGAGCAGCTGTCGCGGGTGGCCGGGGTCGAGCCGGAGGAATGGGCCGCGCCATTGAGCGGGCCGGAGTTCGGTTATCGACGTCGCGCCCGGGTGGCGGTGCGCTGGGATCAGAAGGCGAAAAAACTCGAAGTGGGTTTTCGCGCCGTCGGCAGCCAGGACATCGTCGCCATTGGTGATTGCCCGGTGCTGGTACAGCCCTTGCAGCCGATCATGAGTCGCCTGCCGGAGATGCTTCGACGCCTGGGCAAACCCCAGGCGCTGGGCCATGTGGAGTTGTTCGCCGGTTCGTCCCTTGCGGTATTGCTGCGCCACATGGCGCCGCTGTCGGAGGCCGACCTGACCATCCTCAAGGATTTCTGCGCGTTTCATGCAGCCCAGTTGTGGTTGCACGGTGAAGGTGAGCCGCAACCGGTCGAGCCCGGACAGGCCCTGGGCTTTCGCCTGGATGCCTGGGACCTTGAGCTGGCGTACCGGCCCGGGGATTTCATCCAGGTGAACGCCGGGGTCAACGAGGCGATGATCGCCCAGGCCCTGCAATGGCTGGCGCCGCGTTCCGAGGAGCGGGTGCTGGACCTGTTCTGTGGCCTGGGCAATTTTGCCTTGCCGCTGGCCAAAAGCGTGCGCCAGGTGGTGGCCGTCGAAGGCGTGCAAACCATGGTGGACCGTGCGGCGGCCAATGCTGTCAGCAACAATTTGAATAACACTGCCTTTTTTCAGGCCGATTTATCCCAGCCTCTGGCGGGTGCCGAATGGATCGGCGAAGGCTTTTCTGCGGTACTCTTGGACCCACCCCGTGACGGTGCTTTCGAGGTGGTGCGCAAGCTGTCGTCCCTGGGGGCCAAACGGTTGGTTTATGTTTCGTGCAACCCGGCAACTTTGGCCCGGGATACGGTCGAACTGATCAAGCAGGGCTACCGGTTAAAACGTGCCGGGATTCTCGATATGTTTCCTCAAACGGCGCATGTCGAGGCCATGGCGTTATTTGAAGCGAGCCAGGATGGCTTGTCCGACTGACCCGTTCGTGCCAACCCGCCACAGCCCTGGGCGGAAACACGGGCAGCGAAGGTCAGCGAAGTTGACGCATTGAATCTGCGTCGTAGGGAAGGTAAGTAAAGATGGTACAGGTGAGAGCACACCAGCCGATCAACACCGACGGCAGTATCAATCTCGAGGCTTGGCTCGATCATGCGGTCAGCGTCGACATGGCACTGGATCGCGAAGCCTTGAAGGCCGCCTGCGAGTTCGCTCGCGAGGCGGAGCAGCAACACAACGCGGCGAAGAACCTGTGGTCCGAAGGTACCTCGAGTTTCCAGACGGGCCTGGAGATCGCTGAAATTCTCGCTGACCTCAAGCTTGACCAGGACTCCCTGGTGGCGGCGGTGCTGTACCGCGGCGTGCGCGAAGGGCAGATCCAGCTACCGGTGGTCAGCCAGCGCTTCGGCACCGTGGTGGCCAAGCTGATCGACGGCGTGCTGCGCATGGCTGCTATCAGCGCCAGCCTCAGCCCGCGCCAATCCATGGTGCTGGGTACCCAGGGCCAGGTGGAAAACCTGCGCAAGATGCTGGTGGCGATGGTCGACGACGTGCGCGTCGCGCTGATCAAGCTGGCCGAGCGCACCTGCGCGATCCGTGCCGTGAAGTCCGCCGATGACGAAAAGCGCAATCGCGTCGCCCGGGAGGTGTTCGACATTTATGCACCCCTGGCCCACCGTCTCGGCATCGGTCACATCAAGTGGGAGCTGGAGGACCTGTCCTTCCGCTACCTGGAGCCCGACCAATACAAGCAGATCGCCAAGCTGTTGCATGAGCGGCGCCTGGATCGCGAGCGCTTCATCACCGATGTGATGACCCAGTTGCGCGAAGAGTTGCAGGCCACCGGCGTGGAAGCCGACATCAGTGGCCGGGCCAAGCACATCTACTCGATCTGGCGAAAAATGCAGCGCAAGGGCCTGGAATTCAGCCAGATCTACGACGTTCGTGCCGTGCGTGTACTGGTCCCGGAAATGCGCGATTGCTACACCGCGCTGGGAATCGTCCACACCTTGTGGCGGCACATTCCGAAGGAGTTCGACGACTACATCGCCAACCCCAAGGAAAACGGCTATCGCTCGTTGCACACGGCGGTGATCGGCCCCGAGGGCAAGGTGCTGGAAGTGCAGATCCGCACCCATGCCATGCACGAGGAGGCCGAGCTGGGGGTCTGTGCCCACTGGAAATACAAGGGCACCGACGTCAAGTCCGGGTCCAACCACTACGAAGAGAAAATCTCCTGGCTGCGCCAGGTGCTCGAGTGGCATGAGGAGCTGGGTGACATCGGCGGCCTGGCCGAACAGCTGCGCGTCGACATCGAACCGGACCGGGTCTATATCTTCACCCCCGACGGCCACGCGATCGACCTGCCCAAGGGCGCGACACCGCTGGACTTCGCCTACCGGGTCCACACCGAGATCGGCCACAACTGCCGTGGCGCCAAGATCAACGGGCGGATCGTGCCGCTCAACTACAGTCTGCAGACCGGTGAGCAGGTCGAAATCATCACCAGCAAGCACGGTACGCCGAGCCGCGACTGGCTGAACCCGAACCTGGGCTACATCACCACATCCCGGGCGCGGGCGAAAATCGTCCACTGGTTCAAGCTGCAGGCCCGCGACCAGAACGTCGCCGCCGGCAAGACCCTGCTCGAGCGTGAACTCGGGCGCCTGGGGCTGCCGCAGGTGGACTTCGACAAACTGGCCGAAAAAGCCAACATGAAAACCGCCGAGGACATGTTCGCCGCCCTCGGTGCCGGCGATCTGCGCCTGGCGCAGTTGGTCAACCTGGCCCAGCAACTGGTGGAGCCGGAGCGTGGCAACGAGCAACTGGAGCTGATCCCGCGCAAGGCCACCGGCTACAAACCGGGCAAGCGCGGCGATATCCAGATCCAGGGCGTGGGCAACCTGATGACCCAGATGGCCGGCTGCTGCCAGCCATTGCCGGGGGATGCGATCGTCGGCTACATCACCCAGGGCCGCGGCGTGAGCATTCACCGCCAGGACTGTGCCTCGGTGCTGCAACTGGCCGGTCGCGAGCCGGAGCGGATCATCCAGGTCAGTTGGGGCCCGGTGCCGGTGCTCACCTACCCGGTGGACATCGTCATCCGCGCCTACGACCGATCCGGTCTGCTGCGTGACGTGTCTCAAGTGTTGCTGAACGAGCGGATCAACGTGCTGGCGGTCAACACCCGTTCCAACAAGGAAGACAACACCGCGCTGATGTCCCTGACCATCGAGATTCCGGGGCTGGATGCACTGGGGCGGTTGCTGGGGCGGATCTCCCAGTTGCCAAACATCATCGAGACCCGGCGTAACCGGACGCCAGGTTAAGCGCAGTCCAAAAATGTGGGAGCGAGCTTGCTCGCGATAGCGGTCTATCAGTGACAGAGATGTTGACTGGTGTTTCGCCATCGCGAGCAAGCTCGCTCCCACAGGGCTTTTTTGTGATGGGATGGATTGATGTACAGCCTCGAAGACCTGCTCCACCTGATGAACCGCCTGCGGGACCCGCAGTACGGCTGCCCGTGGGACATCAAGCAAACCTACGCCACCATCGTTCCTCATACGCTTGAAGAAGCCTACGAGGTGGCCGATGCGATCGAGCGCGGCGATTTCGATCACCTGCAGGGCGAGTTGGGCGACCTGTTGTTCCAGGTGGTGTACTACAGCCAGTTGGCCCGGGAAGAAAACCGCTTCGAATTCGCCGGCGTGGTCGACAGCATCACCCGCAAGCTGATCCGCCGCCATCCCCATGTGTTTCCTACCGGTGACCTGTATGCGCCCGTGGATATCCCGCGCTTGAGCGAAGAGCAGGTCAAGCGGCGCTGGGAAGAAATCAAGGCTGAGGAACGGGCCGAGAAAGCCTCGGCGCCCGAGCAGTTGTCGCTGCTCGACGATGTACCGGGGGCGCTGCCGGCATTGTCCCGCTCGGCGAAGCTGCAAAAGCGTGCCGGCCAGGTCGGTTTCGACTGGCCAGGTCCTTTGCCGGTGCTCGACAAAGTCCGCGAGGAACTGGACGAAGTGCTCGAAGCCATGGCCGACAACGATCCGGTGGCCATCAGCGACGAGATCGGCGATCTGTTGTTCAGCGTGGTGAACCTGGCTCGCCACCTCAAGGTCGACCCGGAAACCGCGCTGCGCGATGCCAACGGGAAGTTCGAGCGGCGGTTCCGATTTATCGAACAGGCATTGCGCGACACCCACCGTCCCATGGAAGATTGCACCCTCGAAGAGTTGGACGCCTTGTGGGGCGAAGCCAAACGTCAGGAAAAGAATTTGCCCAGCTGTGGCTGAGGCCGTTGCCTAAGTGAGTAAGCACCATGAGCCTTTCCCTTCGCGACCAGTTGCTCAAAGCAGGGCTGGTCAACCAAAAGCAGGCCAAGCAGGTCGGCAAAGAGAAACAGAAGCAACAGCGCCTGGCCCACAAAGGCCAGATCGAACTGGATGATTCCCAGCAGCGCGCCGCCCAGGAAGCCATGGCCGAAAAGGTCAAGCGCGACCAGGAACTCAACCGGCAGCAGCAGGAAAAGGTCGAGCAAAAGGCCCGGGCCGCGCAGATCAAGCAATTGATCGAAGTCTCGCGCCTGCCGAAGCTGACCACTGAGGATTATTACAACTTCGTCGACGACAAGAAGGTCAAGCGCATCTCGGTCAATACGCTGATGCGCAACAAGTTGAGCAGTGGCTCCCTGGCGATCGTCCACCATGCCGGCGGCTACGAAGTGATCCCGCGCGAGGCCGCCCTGAAGATCCAGGAACGCGACCCCAAGCGCATCGTCCAGCTCAACACCCAGACCGAAGAAGTGGATGCCGATGATCCGTACGCGGCGTATCAGATTCCTGATGATTTGATGTGGTAAGCCGGACGCAATGTCATTGAGTTGAAGTACAGGAACTGTGGGAGCGAGCTTGCTCGCGATGGCGTCATATCAGTCAATGTCTCTGTCACTGGTATGCCGCTATCGCGAGCAAGCTCGCTCCCACAGGTTTTTTATCGTTCAGGATTCTGCCATTTCACGCGAGCGCAGTCGTTCCTCACGCTCCAGCTCAGCCTTGTAGCTATGGGCGTCCGTTTCGGAGTGGAACATGCCCACCAGCAGATCCTGTTGGTGCACATCCCAGATCCGGATACCGGCGGCAATGCCTTCGTGGGACATATGGGCGTCGTCGCGTTCAGTTACTTTCACAGTCATCTTGCAAGCTCCAATCTCTGTTATCTGCAGCAAGGCGTGTGCAGGACTTTGTTATAGATTTGGATAGCGTGCTAAGTAAATGCCCCGGTTCGTTAAGAAGTTTTCATGGAAATCGCAACAATCCTGCAGGCCAGGCGGTGCGCGGCATTCGGTCGCAGGTGTTGTTCATGAAGAAGTTTTCATGTTGCAGTGGTAATCCTCCATGAGCACAAACCCTGTGGGAGCGAGCTTGCTCGCGATGGCGGTTTATCCGCGATAAAAATGCTGACTGACACACCGCTATCGCGAGCAAGCTCGCTCCCACAGAGGGTATGTGGTGGGCTTGAAATCCGGGCATTAAAAAGCCCCGCATTTGCGGGGCTTCTCGGTGTTCACTTCGATCAGCTGCCTTTCACAGCCTTGCCGTTGACCGTGCCGTCCTGGAGCATGATGTTGTACTCCTTGCCGTCGGTCTCGACCTGTTGCAGGCGCACCAGCAGGTAATCCCAGTCCTTGGCGAACCAGAGCACGGTGATGCGCTTGCTTTGTGTCGGGTCGCGCACGCGCTCGACCTTGATCGCATCGATCTGTCCGGCCTTGGTGTCGACTTTCTCCGAGCCCAGCACACGGAAGTCATAGGTATCGACTTCGCCATCATCCACGACCTGATAGCTCATGCTTTTCTTGCCAGCCGCCACGTCATGCTGCAGGGCCAACTGGTAAGTGGATTTATCGACCATGCCACGGTTGAGCGGCAGCTTGACCGCGTCACCGCGATCGGTGCCGGTGACCATCTTGGTGTTCCAGTCGAAGTCCAGGTCGGCCTTCTTGGCCTTGCCCAGGCCACCACGTTCGAAATGGTAGGACTGTGGCAGCAGGGTGTCCTTGTCCAGGGTCAGGGTGCTTTCTTCGGTCAGGCTGGCGATCATCATCGAAGCCTTGAAGCTCAGCTTCCAGGTGCCGTTGGCCTCCTTGGTCAGGTTGCGCTCGGCGGTGCCGCTCATGGGCAACTGTTTCCAGTCGGCGGTGTAGCTGGCGGAGAACGGTTGAAGTTCTGCGGCCTGTGCCAGGGGCAAGGCAAGCAGAGCGCAAGCGAAGAGCAGGGCGCGACGCATAAAATCTCCTAGTATCGAATCAAATGGCCGCTGGCGGCGAGCAACTGGCCGTCCAGTGAGGCACCGCGATCGTCGAGGGTCAGCCTTCCTTCGGCAAACCAACGTACGGCCATCGGGTAGATCTGGTGCTCGCGGGTGTGAACCCGCTGCGCCAGACTTTGCGGCGTGTCGTGCAACTCTACCGGTATTACTGCCTGTACGACCAGTGGTCCGCCATCGAGTTCCTCGGTGACAAAGTGCACGGAGCAGCCGTGCTCCGTGTCTCCGGCCTCCAGCGCGCGCTGGTGAGTGTGTAACCCTTTGTATTTGGGCAGCAGCGAGGGATGGATATTGAACAGGCGGCCCTGGTAGTGACGCACGAAGCCAGCGCTGAGGATGCGCATGAAGCCAGCGAGCACGACCAGTTGCGGATTGAAGGTGTCGATCTGTTCGATCAGCGCGGCGTCGAAGGCTTCGCGGCCCTCGAACGCCTTGTGATCCAGGACCCGGGTGTCGATGCCCGCGTCCCTGGCGCGTTGCAGGCCGTAGGCATCGGCGCGGTTGGAAATCACCGCACGGATACGGACCGGGCTGTCGCCGGTCCGTGTGCTGTCGATCAAGGCCTGCAAGTTACTGCCGGTGCCGGACAGCAGCACCACCACGTCACAGGTTGCGGACATCAGTGTGCCTTAAGGTTTTTCAGCTCGACCTGTGCGGCGCCTTCGGCCGCGGTGGCGATCTGGCCGATGACCCAAGGCTGTTCGCCGGCTTCACGCAGGACGTTCAGGGCGGTCTCGACGTGCTCCTGGGCCACGCAGATGACCATGCCCACGCCGCAGTTCAGCACGCGGTGCATTTCGGTTTCATCGACATTGCCTTTTTCTTGCAGCCAGTCGAACACCGCCGGGCGGGTCCAGCTCGCCACGTCGACCACGGCCTGGGCGCCTTTTGGCAGCACACGCGGGATGTTGTCCAGCAGGCCACCACCGGTGATGTGGGCCATGGCCTTGACGGCACCGGTGTCCTTGATCAGCTTGAGCAGCGGCTTGACGTAGATGCGGGTAGGGGCCATCAGCAGGTCGGCCAGTGGCTTGCCGTCGAGCTGGGTGTTTTCAATGTCGGCGCCCGAGACTTCGATGATCTTGCGGATCAGCGAGTAGCCGTTGGAGTGCGGGCCGGAGGATGGCAGGGCGAGCAGGGCATCGCCAGCGGCGACTTTCGAACCGTCGATGATCTCGGCTTTCTCCACGACGCCGACGCAGAAGCCGGCCAGATCGTAGTCTTCGCCTTCGTACATGCCGGGCATTTCAGCGGTTTCGCCGCCGACCAGGGAGCAGCCGGCCAATTCACAGCCGGCGCCGATGCCGGTCACGACCTGGGCGGCGGTGTCGACGTTCAGTTTGCCGGTGGCGTAGTAGTCGAGGAAGAACAGCGGCTCGGCACCGCAGACCACCAGGTCGTTCACGCACATGGCCACCAGGTCGATGCCGATGCTGTCGTGCTTGTTCAGGTTCAGGGCCAGGCGCAGCTTGGTGCCGACGCCGTCGGTGCCCGAGACCAGGACCGGTTGCTTGTAGCCGGCCGGGATCTCGCAGAGGGCGCCGAAACCGCCCAGGCCGCCCATGACTTCCGGGCGCGCAGTGCGCTTGGCGACGCTCTTGATGCGTTCGACCAATGCTTCACCGGCGTCGATGTCTACACCGGCGTCCTTGTAGCTCAGGGAGGGTTGCTTGCTCATGATCCAGGCCTTTAGGGGGGATTTCTGGGTAACGACCGACCGCCAGGGCCATTGAATAACCGTTGTACGAATTATTCCGGGGGCCCGGCCGTTGCCGGTCTGCGAAGGCGCGCGATTTTATCAGGCTTGAGGGGCAGCGGCCATCCTCGCGCCGACGGGCAGGGACATATCCGCGGAAAAAAACCGATATTTCTTATATTGGTACTGCGCAACGCCTCTGTATAAGGTGTAGCGGTAACCGGTTATGGTGATGACCGTGCGAAACTTCCACCGGCGTGTGAATGTTTTGCCGGGTGCTGTGGTCTCAGCCATGCTCAATCTTCTTCACACGGCCTGTTCCAGCCGTTATGTCCGGGAATCTTCCATGCGTTTGTTCAAATTCTTGTCCGTGGGCTGCTTGTCGCTGATCAGCCTGGCGAGCCATGCCGAAACCGTCAATGGCCTCTATCAAGTGCTCGAACCGGTCACCAACCAGACGCCGGAGGAGCGCAACCAGGCGACGTTGCGCGCCCTGGATACGCTGGTGCTGCGCCTGACCGGCGATGCCAAGGCGGCCCAGAATCCCGGGTTGGCCGCCATCCGCCAGGACCCGCAACAGATCATTCTTCAATATGGCTACGACGCCGGCCCGCCGGAAAGCCTCAAGGTGGATTTCGACCCGGCGAGTACCGACCGGGCATTGCGCTCGGCAGGCTTGTCGCTCTGGAGCGCGAACCGGCCATCGATCCTGGGCTGGTGGCTGAACGATTCGGCCGAGGGTTCCAGCCTGGTGGGCGATGGCCAAGCCAGCGCCACACCGTTGCGGCGTGCCGCGCAGCATCGGGGCCTGGCTTTGCACCTGCCGCTGGCGGATCTGAGCGAGCAGATCGTTGCCACCGCGCCGAACCTGGAAGGCAGCGACCCGGCGCCTCTGCGCGATGCGTCGGAGCGCTACGCGGCGGACGCCTTGCTGGCGGTCCATGCGAAGGAAGAAGGCGGCCAGTGGCACGGTACCTGGCGTCTGTGGCTGGGGGACCAGCGTGAGCAGGGTACTGCCCAGGGCGCCGATCCTGCGGCCTTGGCCGATGCGGTCATGCTCGCGGTGAGCCAGCGCCTGGCGCCGCGCTTCGTCGCCAAGCCGGGGGTGGCCACGGAACAACTGCTGGAAGTGCAGGGCATGAACCTGGAGCGCTACGCGGCCCTGGGGCGTTTGCTCGAACCGTTCGCTGGGCAGTTGCAGCGGGTCGAAGGGGATCGGATCGTCTATCGGGTCAACGGCAGTGCCGAACAATTGAAGGCGCAGTTGGCCCTGGCAAGACTGCAGGAGGTTCCAGCCGGTGAGGCCGTCGCGCCGGTGCCGGTCGCGCCACCCGCCGCCGATGGCTCGGCCCCGGTTGCAGCACCTGCGCCAGCACCGGCCGCCAATTTGCGGTTCCGCTGGTAGGTTGTCTTTCTTTATATAGCTAGGAGTGGTTCATGGGCGATACGCGGCGTTGGTTCTGGTTGGGTGGGGTTGCCCTGCTGTTCGCGCTTATCTATTTGCTGCATCCGATCCTCACGCCGTTCCTGGTTGCGCTGCTGTTGGCCTATCTGTTCGATCCGGTGGTGGATCGCCTGGAAAAACTCGGCCTGTCGCGGACCTGGGGCGTGGTGGCGGTGTTTGCGCTGTTCACACTGATCGTGAGCGCCCTGTTACTGGTGCTGATACCGATGCTCGCCAAGCAACTGGTGCGCCTGTACGAATTGGCGCCGCAGATGCTCGATTGGTTGCAGCACAGCGCGATGCCGTGGGTGCAGTCGAAATTGGGCTTGGCCGACGGTTTCTGGAAGTTCGACAAGGTCAAGGCCGCCATCAGCGAGCACATGGGCCAGACGACCGACATCGTTGGCGTGGTGTTGAGCCAGGCGACGGCCTCGGGCCTGGCGTTGATTGGCTGGCTGGCGAACCTGGTGCTGATTCCGGTGGTGGCTTTCTATCTGCTGCGGGACTGGGACCTGATGATGGCCAAGATCCGCAGCCTGCTGCCGCGTCATCGCGAAGAACGCATCATGACCCTGACCGGCGAATGCCATGAGGTCTTGGGGGCGTTCGTGCGCGGGCAGTTGCTGGTAATGGTGGCCCTGGGTTTCATCTACGCGGCCGGCTTGATGCTGGTGGGGCTGGAGTTGGGGCTGTTGATCGGCTTGATCGCCGGGCTGGCGGCCATCGTGCCGTACATGGGCTTTGTGATTGGTATCGGTGCGGCGTTGATCGCCGGGTTGTTCCAGTTCGGCGGCGACTTGTACCCGATGGTCGGCATCGTGGCGGTGTTCATGGTCGGGCAGGCCCTGGAGGGCATGGTGCTGACGCCGCTGTTGGTGGGCGACCGCATTGGCCTGCATCCCGTGGCAGTGATCTTTGCGATCCTGGCCGGTGGCGAGTTGTTCGGTTTCACCGGGATCCTGCTGGCGCTGCCGGTGGCGGCGGTGATCATGGTGCTGGTGCGGCATATGCACGATCTGTACAAGGATTCGGACATTTATAGCGGCGCTGAAGACCCTGATCTGTAGGGCAAATCCGCGACGGAGCGTCAGGGAAACCGACGTTCCGTTCTCTTGCTGCTGCAAACCTTTGATTTTGCTCGTGGTCCGGCGCATTGTGCGGTCCGCGCCACGGGTATAAACTTTGCGCACTTTACACAGAGGCCACTAACGGTTCCTTGGGAACTGTTCAGTCAGCATGAAACCGATTCAGCTGCCCCTAGGTGTGCGTCTGCGTGATGACGCTACCTTTATCAACTACTACCCAGGCGCCAATGCCGCTGCACTCGGCTATGTCGAGCGGCTCTGCGAAGCCGACGCCGGCTGGACCGAAAGCCTGATCTATCTGTGGGGCAAGGACGGGGTAGGGCGCACGCACCTGTTGCAGGCGGCTTGCCTGCGGTTCGAGCAGTTGGGCGAGCCGGCCGTGTATCTGCCGCTGGCTGAATTGCTGGATCGCGGCGTTGAAATCCTCGACAACCTTGAACAGTACGAACTGGTCTGCCTGGACGATCTCCAGGCCGTGGCCGGCAAGGCTGACTGGGAAGAAGCGCTGTTTCACCTGTTCAATCGGTTGCGCGACAGCGGTCGGCGCTTGTTGATCGCCGCCTCGACGTCGCCTCGGGAGTTGCCGGTGAAACTGGCGGATCTCAAATCCCGTCTCACCCTGGCGCTGATTTTCCAGATGCGCCCGTTGTCCGACGAAGACAAGCTCCGTGCCTTGCAGCTACGCGCTTCCCGACGTGGCCTGCACCTGACCGACGAAGTCGGGCATTTCATCCTCACCCGTGGTACCCGCAGCATGAGCGCATTGTTCGAGCTGCTCGAGCGCCTCGACCAAGCCTCGCTCCAGGCCCAGCGCAAGCTGACTATTCCTTTTTTGAAAGAAACTTTGGGCTGGTAGAACCATTGTAAGTAGTGGCTCATGGCCTGTTCTGGGCGCGGCGAAACCCGCGGTCCTGCTGGGTTGCAGGCTGCGTGACGTTCAAAATGGGCTTAAGCGCTTAGATGTAAACGTAAAACCGAGAAGTCACATTTGCATCGATTGAATTTGCAAATGAGGTTGATAGAAGGCATAGTCTCGCCATCTTTACTACTTCAGCCACGGTCGTGCCCATGCTAAATCGCTTCGCACCCCTCGTGCCTCTCGCACTCGTTACCCTGTTGTTCGGTTGCGCTGCCCACTCTCCAGTGTCCCAGCAAGCGCCACAACCACAGGTCCAGAATTCCGTTACCGCCCAGTCTTCCTCCGTTGCGTTCCAGGAAGAAATGGCCTCCGACAAAGAGCTCGCAGCCTTCGCCGGCAGCAAGCCTTACCAGCTTCCAGTACTGGCTGACAGCATCCTGGAACGTGGCATGTCGTTGATCGGTACCCGCTACCGTTTTGGCGGTACTTCTGAAGCGGGCTTCGATTGCAGCGGTTTCATCGGTTATCTGTTCCGCGAAGAGGCTGGCATGAACCTGCCTCGCTCCACTCGCGAAATGATCAACGTGAACGCCCCACTGGTAGCGCGCAATCAGCTGGAGCCCGGTGACCTGCTGTTCTTCAGCACCAACGGTCGTCGCGGTCGCGTCAGCCATGCCGGTATCTACTTGGGCGACAACCAGTTCATCCATTCCAGCAGCCGCCGTAGCGGTGGCGTGCGGATCGACAGCCTGGGCGACAGCTACTGGAGCAAGACCTTCATCGAAGCCAAGCGCGCCCTCGCCATGGCACCGACTGTGGTCACTGCTCGCAAGTAAGCACACAGTTTGTAAGGCAAACTTAAAGTCTTACTTGAAGTTTGCCACATAGTCGCTAGAATCCTTGATCATTGATTGATGGCAATCCGCCTGCGTACTACGCAGGCGGATTTGTTTTCATGCCCACGGCAGAAAAGCCGCATCCAGATCAGGATTGTTCTGCATATGTCGACGTCGGCCCGCCTAGCGCTCATCTTCCTCGCCGCACTGCTCAGTGCGTGTGCCAGCCGTACCCCGCCGCCAGCACCTGTTGTGCGGGCCCCGGTGGTCTTTGCCCCCTCGCAATCCTTTTCCCCGGCCGCCGAAGACGTCCTGTTCCGGGCGCTGGGCCTAGTGGGGACGCCGTACCGCTGGGGCGGCAACACGCCGGATTCGGGCTTCGATTGCAGTGGCTTGATCGGTTATGTGTACCGCGACGCCGCGGGTATCTCCCTGCCGCGCTCCACGCGCGAGATGATCGGCATGCGCGCCCCGGATGTCGGCAAGAACGCCTTGCAGACCGGCGATTTGATTTTCTTCGCCACCAACGGCGGCTCTCAGGTCAGCCATGCCGGGATCTATGTCGGCGAGGGGCGCTTCGTCCACGCGCCGGCCACAGGTGGCACGGTCAAGCTCGACAGCCTGTCCAAGGCCTATTGGCAAAAGGCTTACCTGGGCGCCAAGCGTGTGTTGCAGCCGGAGCACCTGGCGCGTAATCCCTGAGGACGCTCTTGTGGCGAGGGAGCTTGCTCCCGCTCGGTTGCGCAGCAACCGTCAGAGCCCAAGGGCTGCTTCGCAGCCCAGCGGGAGCAAGCTCCCTCGCCACAGGGGGCCTTCACAAGTCTTGAGTGGTGTTACTGACCCGAGACCCGCCAGATCTTGTTCCCCACATCATCAGCCACCAACAAACCACCCTGCTTGTCGATTACCACGCCCACCGGCCGGCCTTGGGCTTTTTCGTCGGCGTTCAGGAAGCCGGTCAGCACATCCACCGGTTGCCCCACGGGTTTGCCGCCGTTGAACGGTACGAAAATCACTTTATAGCCACTGTGGGGCTTACGGTTCCAGGAACCGTGCTGACCGACGAAAGCCCCTTCGGTAAACGGTGCAGGCAGGGTGCTGCCTTCAGCGAAGGTCAGGCCCAGTGAGGCGGTGTGGGGGCCGACAGCGTAGTCCGGGGCGATGGCCTTGGCCACCAGGGCCGGGTTCTGTGGGTCGACCCGGACATCGACGTGTTGCCCGTAGTAGCTGTAGGGCCAGCCATAGAACGCGCCGTCCTTGACCGAGGTGATGTAGTCCGGCACCAGGTCGCTACCGATCTCATCCCGTTCGTTCACGGCCGTCCACAGGGCTCCGCTGCGGGGTTCCCAAGCCAGGCCGTTGGGGTTGCGCAGGCCTGAGGCGAAGATCCGGTGATTGCCGCTGGCCCGGTCCACTTCCCAGATGGCGGCGCGACCTTCTTCGGCCTCCATGCCATTTTCCGCGACGTTGCTGTTCGAACCGGTGGTGACGTACAGCTTGCTGCCGTCGCGGCTGGCGATCACGTTCTTGGTCCAGTGATGGTTGAGGGTGCCGCCCGGCAGGTCGACGACCTTGGTCGGCTGCGCCTTGATCTGTGTGTCACCGTCCTTGTATGGGAAACGGATCAGTCGGTCGGTGTCGGCCACGTACAGGTCATTGCCCACCAGGGTCATGCCGAACGGTGAATTGAGGTTTTCCAGGAATACCGTACGGGTTTCGGCGATGCCATCGTGATTGGCGTCGCGTAATAGCGTGATGCGGTTGGGGCTGGGCACCCCGGCGCCAGCACGGCCCATGACCTTTTTCATCACCCAGCCACGGATGCCCTTGCTGTCGTCTGGCTTGGGCGGGGCATTGGTTTCGGCCACCAGCACATCGCCATTGGGCAGCACGTAAAGCCAGCGCGGATGGTCCAGTCCTTCGGCGAACGCACCCACTTGCAGGCCCTGGGCCGGGGTTGGCTTGGCGCCTTGCGGCCAGCCGATAGCTTCGGCGATGTTGACGGTGGGGACCAGGGTCTTGTTCGGTTCCGGCAGTTTCGGTGCCGGGCCGGTGCCGTCGGATACTTGCAGGGTGGAGGACTCGCCACAAGCGACAAGCCCGGCGGCAAGGGCGACGATCAAAAGATGGGGTGGCTTGAGCATGCTGGCTTCCCTATGAATGCATGTGGTTATTCATAGAGAAGCGTAGACGCACGGATGGTTCAAACTGCGCGCAAAACCTTGTGGGAGCGAGCTTGCTCGCGATGGCGGCATGACAGTCAAGATTGATGTTGCCAGGTGCGTCGCTATCGCGAGCAAGCTCGCTCCCACAGTAATGAGTCAGCCATGGGCCTGTTTGAACAGCACGGCAATGCCTGGATGGTATTGGCCGGCCTCGTTGCGCAACTTGCGATAGGCATAGGGGAAGTACCAGGCCACGGCGCAGGTGTTTTCCTTTTGCAGGTCGTCGATCATGTCCTGCAGTTCTTCGGGCGTGGCGCTTTGCTGGGCTTTTTGCGGCGAGACGAACAGGCAGCCCAGCTTCAGGTCGCTGGCGTAGCTGATGCGCTTGGCATCGCTGGTGGCTTCCAACAGCGGTTGGGTCAGGTTCAGGTTGTTGACCTTGGGCCAGCGTTGGGTGGCCTGGATGAAGGCCCGCTCATCGGTGCTGGCGATGAACAGGTCGGCGCTGACGTTGCGTTCGCCTTCTTCATTCTGCTTGCGGGTCGGCGCGTTCTGCAGCGTGACCATCTCGGCCATCCAGGCGGCGGCCGACAGCAAGCTGAGATTGGCTCGTTCATCGAACCAGTAGGGGGTGTCGTTATCGCCGCGCACCGCGTTGTAGCGGTCGATACAATCAAACCAACGTTCCAGCACCGGGCGCAGGAATTCCAGTTTTGGATTGCTGATGAGCATGCCTTGCATGTTTTGCCCTCTTGTTCTTGTGATATCGGGTCGTAATGTCGCTTTGATATCACTTGCCGCAGCATCACACAAGATTGGCGTCATTTTATTGATCGGCGCCAATGAGTGCCCCGACAGGCGGCTTTAATTGACGCTCCACCCCCAACCCTCTAACCTTCGCCGCTTGTTTCAGGTGCTCTGTGACTGTGTTCGACAGAGTGAAACAGGGAAGCCGGTGAGTGCATACGAACCCGGCGCTGCCCCCGCAACGGTAAATGAGTCAACGCTGTGCCTAAGCCACTGTGTCGCATGACATGGGAAGGCGCGCAGCCCGGCGCCACGCCGCTCATGAGCCCGGAGACCGGCCTGATTCATCCAACGGCATCACGGTGGGCGATGCCAGGCTTGCTGCCGTCTTTTTTTGTGCCCCGCCCGCCGTTATCCAATCCCAACGGAGAGCTCCCCATGACCGACACCCCTGATCGCGACGAACGCCACCTGGCGCGCATGCAGCGCAAGAAAGCCGTGATCGACGAGCGCATCGCCAACTCGCCGAACGAATGCGGCTTGCTGCTGGTGCTGACCGGCAACGGCAAGGGCAAGAGCAGCTCGGCGTTCGGCATGCTGGCACGGTCCATGGGCCATGGCATGCAATGCGGTGTGGTGCAGTTCATCAAGGGACGCAACAGCACCGGTGAAGAGCTGTTTTTTCGCCGCTTCCCGGAGCAGGTGCGTTTTCATGTCATGGGTGAAGGCTTCACCTGGGAAACCCAGGACCGCCAGCGCGACATCGCCGCCGCCGAAGCCGCCTGGGCCGTATCCCGTCAGTTGCTCAGCGATCCGTCCATCGGCCTGGTGGTGCTCGACGAATTGAATATCGCCCTCAAGCACGGCTACCTCGACCTCGATCAGGTGCTCAGCGATCTGCAGGCGCGTCCGCCGATGCAGCATGTGGTGGTGACCGGTCGCGGCGCCAAGCCGGAGATGATCGAGCTGGCCGACACCGTGACTGAAATGGGCATGATCAAGCACGCGTTCCAGGCGGGTATCAAGGCGCAGAAAGGCGTCGAACTGTGAGTGACCCTTGCCTGACAAGCCGCCACTGTCCGGCGGTGCTGATCGCCGCCCCGGCCTCGGGACAAGGCAAGACCACTGTCACTGCGGCGCTGGCCCGGTTGCATCGCAACCAGGGACGCAAGGTGCGCGTCTTCAAGTGCGGCCCGGACTTCCTCGATCCGATGATCCTGGAGCGGGCCAGCGGCGCGCCGGTCTATCAATTGGACATGTGGATGGTCGGCGAGCAGGAAAGTCGCCGGCTGTTGTGGGAAGCCGCCGCCGAAGCGGACCTGATCCTGATCGAAGGGGTGATGGGACTGTTCGACGGCACCCCTTCCAGCGCCGATCTGGCGCGGCATTTTGGCGTACCGGTGCTGGCGGTGATCGACGGCACGGCCATGGCCCAGACCTTCGGTGCCTTGGCCCTGGGCCTGGCCCGTTATCAACCGGACCTGCCATTCGCCGGGGTCTTGGCCAACCGGGTCGGCACCTTGCGTCACGCGCAATTGCTCGAAGGCAGCCTGACCGAAGGCCTGCGTTGGTACGGCGCGCTGTCCCGGGAAACCGGCATCGAATTGCCCAGCCGTCATCTCGGGTTGGTCCAGGCCAGTGAATTGAACGATCTCGACCTGCGCCTCGACGCGGCGGCCGATGCCTTGGCCGGTAGTTGCGAAGTGGCGCTGCCGCCGGCGGTGGAGTTCGCCGCGCCGCAGGTGATTGCCGTTGAGCCGTGGCTCGCCGGGGTGCGCATCGCCGTGGCCCGTGACGAAGCGTTCGCCTTCACCTATGGCGCAAGCCTTGATCTGCTGCGGGCCATGGGTGCGCAGTTGAGCTTTTTTTCACCGATCCATGACACCGAACTGCCTGAGGCGGACAGTCTTTATCTGCCTGGCGGTTATCCGGAGCTGCACCACCTTGCGCTGGCCCGGAATACGTCGATGCTGGCCGCGATTCGTGCCCACCACGCCGCCGATAAACCGTTACTCGCCGAATGCGGCGGCATGTTGTATCTGCTCGATTCATTGACCGATGTCGACGGCGTGCGCGCCGAACTGCTGGGTTTGCTGGCCGGCGATGCGCAGATGCAGAAGCGCCTGGCGGCCTTGGCATTGCAGTCGGTGGATTTGCCGGAAGGCAACCTGCGTGGGCACACCTATCATCATTCCCTGACCAGTACCGAGGTTGAACCGATTGCCCGTGGCCATAGCCCCAATGGCGGACGCGGTGCGGAGGCGGTTTTCCGGCAAGGGCGGATGACGGCTTCCTATGTGCACTTTTATTTTCCGTCCAATCCCAGGGCGATTGCCGGGCTGTTTGCGCCTGACCTTGAGGCCGCCTTCGCGAGCAAGCTCGCTCCCACATTTGATCACCTGAACCCTGTGGGAGCGAGCTTGCTCGCGAAAAGGCCATGACCGACAACGCTTTCTCCCAGACCGAACGCGACGCCATCTACCGCGCCATCGCCGAACGCCGCGACATGCGCCACTTCAGCGGCGGCACGGTAGAGCCGGCCCTGCTGCGCCGTCTGCTGGAAGCCGCGCACCAGGCCCCGAGCGTCGGCCTGATGCAACCGTGGCGATTCATCCGCATCAGCGACCGCGCCTTGCGTGGGCAGATCCGCCAACTGGTGGAGCAAGAACGCATTCGCACCGCCGAGGCCCTGGGCGAGCGCAGCGATGAATTCATGAAGCTCAAGGTCGAAGGCATCGATGATTGCGCCGAAGTGCTGGTGGCGGCGTTGATGGAGGATCGCGAGCGGCACATCTTCGGTCGTCGGACCTTGCCGGAAATGGACCTGGCCTCGCTGTCCTGCGCCATCCAGAACCTGTGGCTGGCCTCCCGCGCCGAAGGGCTGGGGATGGGCTGGGTGTCATTGTTCGAACCTCAGGCCCTGGCCGACCTGCTGGGCCTGCCCGCCGGGGCCAAGCCGCTGGCGATCCTTTGCCTGGGCCCGGTCGAAGGGTTTTACCCAGCGCCGATGCTCGCCCTGGAAGGTTGGGCGCAACCGCGTCCGCTCAATGAACTGCTGTATGAAAACCGTTGGGGAGTGAGCCCATGAGCGTGGCGTTGCTCAGTGCCGCTGCGGTGGCGCTGGATGCGCTGTTGGGCGAGCCCCGGCGCTGGCATCCGTTGGTGGCGTTCGGCGGCTTTGCCGATCGCATCGAACAACGTTTCAACTCAGGCGGACGTGGCTGGCGCAGCCACGGGGTGACGGCTTGGGTGATCGCCGTGGTGCCGTTGACCTTGCTCGCCACGGCCCTGTCCTGGGCGCCGATGGTGGGCTGGTTGGTGGATATCCTCGCGTTGTACTGTGCCCTCGGCCTGCGCAGCCTCGGCGAGCATGTCGAGCCGGTGGCGCGGGCACTGCGCAGCGGTGATCTGGAGCAGGCGCGCCAGCGCGTCGGCTACCTGGTCAGTCGCGAGACGGCTGAACTGGATGAAACCGCCGTGGCCCGCGCCGCCACCGAGTCGGTGCTGGAAAACGGCAGCGACGCGGTGTTCGCCGCGTTGTTCTGGTTCGCCGTGGCCGGCGCGCCCGGGGTGGTGCTGTACCGCCTGAGCAATACCCTCGACGCCATGTGGGGCTATCGCAACGAACGCTTCGAGCGCTTCGGCTGGGCAGCGGCCAAGATCGACGATGTGCTCAACTACATTCCGGCGCGCCTGGTGGCGTTGACCTACGCGTTGCTCGGCCAGACCCGCCTGGCGTTCAAGTGCTGGCGCAGCCAGGGCCCGACCTGGGACAGCCCCAACGCCGGGCCGGTGATGGCCGCCGGGGCCGGAGCGCTCGGTGTCGAGTTGGGCGGGGCGGCGGTTTACCACGGCGAACTGCACCAACGTCCGCCCTTGGGCCAAGGCGTACCGGCGAGTGCCGATTCCATTGATAGCGGCTGGCAATTGGTCCAGCGCGGGGTATGGTTGTGGTTGCTGATTCTCTGCCTGGGAGCTGAGTTCTATGCTTGAGCACGGCGGACGCTTGCGCAACGCGGCCCGGCAATACGGCATTGCCGAGGCCGATTGGCTCGACTTGTCCAGCGGCCTCGCGCCTTGGCCGTTCGACGTCCCGGCGATTCCCCCGCGGGCTTGGGCGCGCCTGCCGGAAACCGATGACGGTTTGGAGCAGGCCGCCTGCGATTACTACGGTGCGTTGGATGTGCTGCCGGTGGCCGGTTCGCAGATGGCCATCCAGCTGTTGCCGCGCCTGCGTCGCAGCGGCAAGGTCGGCGTCTTGTCGCCGTGTTACGCCGAGCACGCCGAAGCCTGGCGCCGCAGCGGCTATATCGTGCGCGAAGTGCTGGAAGCGGAAGTGGACTTCTTCCTCGACAGCCTCGACGTGCTGGTGGTGGTCAATCCGAACAACCCCACGGGCCTGAGCCTGGCGCCCGAGCGTTTGCTGGATTGGCATGCCCGTCTGGCCCAGCGCGGTGGCTGGTTGGTGGTGGATGAAGCGTTCATGGACGTCACACCGGCGCTGAGCCTGGCGGCGTACACCCATCTGGTCGGGCTGATCGTCCTGCGTTCGTTCGGCAAGTTCTTTGGCCTGGCCGGGGTTCGCCTGGGCTTTGTATTGGCCGAACGCCGCTTGCTCAAGTTGCTCGCCGAACAGGTCGGGCCGTGGGCCGTCAGCGGGCCGACCCGAGTGCTGGGCCAGGCGTGCCTGCTGGACAGCGCTGCCCACGCAGCCCAGCGCCAACGCTGCGAAGCCACCAGCCAACGCCTGGCGCTGTTGCTCGAACGCCACGGTTTCAAGCCGCAGGGCGGCTGCGGATTGTTCCAATGGCTGGTCACCGAACACGCCCAGGGGCTTCACGATTTCATGGCTCATCGCGGTATTCTCCTGCGCCTGTTCGTGAACACCAGCAGCCTGCGTTTCGGGCTGCCGGCCGACGACAGCGAGTTCCTGCGCCTCGAACAAGCCTTCGAGGCCTACGCCAAGGACACCCCATGACCACAGTGATGGTACAGGGCACCACCTCCGATGCCGGCAAAAGTACCCTGGTCACGGCCTTGTGCCGCTGGGTCAGGCGCCAGGGTGTGGGCGTGGTGCCGTTCAAGCCGCAGAACATGGCCCTCAACAGTGCCGTGACGGCTGACGGCGGCGAAATCGGTCGGGCCCAGGCGGTGCAAGCCCAGGCGGCGGGGCTCGAACCGCACACCGATATGAACCCGGTGCTGCTCAAGCCCAACAGCGACACCGGCGCCCAGGTGATCATCCATGGTCGTGCCGTCACCACCATGAACGCCGTGGCTTATCACGATTACAAAGCCATTGCGATGCAAGCGGTGCTGGCCTCCCACGCGCGCTTGAGCGCGGCCTATGCGGTGGTGATGGTAGAAGGCGCCGGCTCGCCGGCGGAGATCAACCTGCGCGCCGGTGACATCGCCAACATGGGCTTTGCCGAGGCGGTGGACTGCCCGGTGCTGCTGATCGCCGATATCAATCGCGGCGGGGTGTTCGCCCATCTGGTCGGCACGCTGGAGTTGCTTTCCCCCAGCGAGCAGGCGCGGGTAAAGGGCTTCATCATCAACCGTTTTCGTGGCGACATCGCCTTGCTGCAACCGGGCCTGGACTGGCTGGAGGCGCGCACCGGCAAACCGGTGATCGGCGTGTTGCCGTACGTCATGGATCTGCACCTGGAAGCCGAGGATGGCCTCGATCAGCGCCAGATCGACAAGGCCGAACACGTGCTGAAAGTGGTGGTGCCGGTCTTGCCGCGCATCAGCAACCACACCGATTTCGATCCGTTGCGCCTGCACCCACAGGTCGACCTGCAATTCGTCGGCCCCGGCCAGCCCATCCCGCCGGCCGACCTGATCATCCTGCCCGGCTCGAAAAGCGTGCGCAGCGACCTGGCCTACCTGCGAGCCAACGGTTGGGAGACGGCGATCCATCGTCACCTGCGCTACGGCGGCAAATTGCTGGGCATCTGCGGCGGTTTGCAGATGCTTGGCCAGCAGGTTCACGACCCCTTGGGGCTGGAAGGCGCGGCGGGCTCCAGTGCCGGTCTGGGCCTGCTGGATTTCGAAACGACCCTGGAACATGAGAAGCAACTGCGCAATGTGCGTGGGCGACTGGCTTTGGAAGCGGCCGAGGTCAGCGGCTATGAGATCCACGCGGGCGTGACCACCGGCCCGGCCTTGGAAAATGCTGCGGTGCACCTGGAAGACGGCCGTTGCGACGGCGCCCAGAGCCTCGACGGACAGGTGTTCGGCACCTACCTGCACGGGCTGTTCGAGTCGCCCCAGGCCAGCAGCGCGTTGTTGCGTTGGGCGGGGTTGGCGGATGTGCAAACGGTGGATTACCACGGCTTGCGCGAGCGGGACATCGAGCGGTTGGCGGATCTGGTGGAGCGGCATCTGGATACTGGATTGTTGCGTGAGCTTTGTGGGATTTAGGGTGGCTGGGCTGGCCTCATCGCGAGCAAGCCCGCTCCCACATTGGATCGCTGATGAGCACAGAATTTATGTACACCCCAGATCAACTGTGGGAGCGAGCTTGCTCGCGATGGCGCCAGTCGCCACACCGCCAAATAAAGGTTAATGACCCATGCTGCAACTGATCCTCGGCGGCGCCCGCTCCGGCAAGAGTCGCCTGGCTGAAAAACTCGCGGCGGACACCCGCTTGCCAGTGACCTACATCGCCACCAGCCAACCCCTGGACGGTGAGATGAACGATCGTGTCGCCCAGCACCGCGCCCGGCGACCAGCCGAATGGGCGCTGGTGGAGGAGCCCCTGGCCCTGGCCCGGGTGCTGCGGGAGAACGCCGCCCCCGGGCAATGCCTGCTGGTGGATTGCCTGACCCTGTGGCTGACCAACCTGTTGATGCTCGACGCTCCCGAGCAACTGAACGCCGAGCGCGAAGCACTGTTGGACAGCCTGGCCGCGCTGCCCGGGGAGATCATTTTTGTCAGCAACGAGACCGGCATGGGCGTCGTGCCGCTGGGCGAGCTGACCCGCCGTTACGTCGATGAAGCCGGTTGGCTGCATCAAGCCTTGGCCGAACGTTGTCAGCGCGTCGTGCTGACCGTCGCTGGCCTGCCCCTGACTCTCAAAGGTACTGCGTTATGAATCATCGCTGGTGGCTGGAACCGTGCAAGCCCGTCGATACCCAAGCGCTGGAACTGGCCGCGGCCCGTCAGCAACAACTGACCAAGCCGGCCGGTTCCCTGGGGCGGCTGGAATCGGTGGCGGTGCAACTGGCGGGTCTGCAAGGGCAGCTCAAACCGAGCCTGGAGCGGTTGTGGATTGCGATTTTCGCCGGCGACCATGGCGTGGTCGCAGAAGGCGTATCGGCCTATCCCCAAGAGGTCACCGGGCAAATGCTGCTCAACTTCGTCAGCGGCGGCGCGGCCATCAGCGTCCTGGCGCGGCAACTGGGCGCGTCCCTGGAAGTGGTCGACCTGGGCACCGTCACGCCTGCGCTGGACCTGCCCGGTGTGCGGCACCTGAACCTCGGGCCGGGCACGGCGAATTTCGCCCAGGGCCCGGCAATGACCGTGAAACAGGGCGAGCAAGCCTTGCACGCCGGGCGCGACAGTGTGCTGCGTGCCGTCGCGGCCGGGACGCAATTGTTCATCGGCGGCGAGATGGGCATCGGCAACACCACCGCCGCCAGCGCCCTGGCCTGCGCCTTGCTCGACTGCCCGGTGGCGCATCTGGTCGGGCCGGGCACGGGGTTGGACGCCGCGGGTGTCAGCCGCAAGGCCCAGGTGATCGAACGGGCCCTGGCGTTGCACGTTGCCCAGGGTAACGACCCGTTGCAGACCCTGTTCAACCTCGGCGGTTTTGAAATCGCCGCGTTGGTCGGCGCATACCTGGCCTGTGCCCAACAGGGCGTCGCCGTGCTGGTGGATGGCTTCATCTGCAGCGTCGCGGCCCTGGTGGCGGTGCGCCTCAATCCGGCGTGCCGGCCGTGGTTGCTGTTTGCCCATCGCGGCGCCGAACCGGGCCATCTCCACGTGCTGGAAACCCTCGGTGCCGAACCGTTGCTGGATCTCGGCCTGCGCCTGGGCGAGGGCAGTGGCGCGGCGTTGGCGGTGCCGCTGTTGCGCCTGGCGTGTGACCTTCACGGGCAGATGGCGACGTTTGCCGAAGCGGCCGTGGCGGACCGCCCGGCATGACCTTGCGCCTGGACCTGCTGCGTCACGGCGAAACCGAATTGGGCGGCGGCTTGCGCGGCAGCCTCGACGATGCCTTGACGACCAGGGGCTGGGAGCAGATGCACACAGCCGTCGCTCAAGGCGGGCCCTGGGATCGCCTGGTCAGCTCACCCTTGCAGCGCTGCGCCCGTTTCGCCGAGCAACTCGGCGCCCGGCTCAACGTGCCGGTGCACTTGGACAAAGACCTGCAAGAGCTGCATTTTGGCGCCTGGGAAGGTCGCAGCGCCGCGGCGTTGATGGACACTGACGCCGAGGCACTGGGCCAGTTCTGGGCCGATCCCTATGCCTTCACGCCCCCCGAAGGCGAGCCGGTGCAGGCGTTTGCCAGCCGCGTCCTGGCGGCGGTCGAGCGTCTGCACGCGGCCTATGCCGGTCAGCGGGTCTTGCTGGTCAGCCATGGCGGCGTCATGCGCCTGCTGCTGGCCCAGGCCCGCGGCCTGCCTCGCGAGCAACTGCTCAATGTCGAAGTCGGTCATGGCGCGCTGTTTTCCCTGACAGTGTCGGCAGGTTCAGTGCTCGAAGAGGCGAATTGACGATGTTGCCCTTCTGGATCGCCCTGCAATTTCTCAGCAGCCTGCCGGTTCGCCTGCCCGGCATGCCCGAACCCGCACAGTTGGGTCGTTCGCTGCTGTTCTATCCGCTGGTGGGGCTGGTGTTCGGCGGACTGTTATGGACGTTGGATGGGTTATTGCTCGGCACGCCGCTGCTGCTGCATGCCGCGCTGGTGCTGATGGCGTGGGTGCTGCTCAGTGGCGGGTTGCACCTGGATGGCCTGGCCGACAGCGCCGATGCGTGGCTTGGCGGTTTCGGCGATCGCGAACGGACGTTGCTGATCATGAAGGATCCGCGCAGCGGGCCGATTGCCGTCGTGACGTTGGTGGTGGTGTTGCTGCTCAAATGGACAGCGCTGGTGGCGTTGATCGAACAGGAGCAGGACTTGGCGTTGCTCATCGTGCCGATGTTTGGGCGTGGCGCATTGCTGGGGTTGTTCCTGACGACGCCGTATGTGCGTGCCGGTGGATTGGGTCAGGCGCTCGCCGATCACCTGCCGCGCCGCTCGGGCTGGCAGGTGTTGTCGGCCTGTGCGCTGGGTTGCCTGCTGCTGTTGGGCTGGGCCGGGCTGTGGACGTTGGTGGTGGCGGCACTGGTCTTCATCGGATTGCGACGGATGATGCTGCGCAGGCTGCAAGGCTGCACCGGGGATACGGCGGGCGCCTTGCTGGAACTGCTGGAAACCGCCGTTCTGGTCGCGCTGGCGTTGCGTTGAAGCCGGATCTTGTCGACGGCGCAGTGTTCATTTAAATTTGCATTCACTTAGTCGCGGGTATATACACGCATCATGCTTCCTTCCCAATGTCTGTGCATCAACCTGCGTCGTGCCGCACGTGGCGTCAGCAGGTATTACGACGGCGCCCTCGACGGCTTCGGGATCAACGTTGCCCAGTATTCTTTGCTGAGCAACCTGGCGCGTCTGGACCAACCGAGTATTTCCTCCCTGGCCGAGGCCATGGGCCTGGACCGCAGCACCTTGGGGCGAAACCTGCGGGTGCTGGAAGGCGAGGGGCTGGTGGCGCTGGCCGAGGGCGAAGACCTGCGTAACCGCATCGTCGAGCTGACCGAAACCGGGCACGCCCGGTTGGCAGCGGCATTGCCGGCTTGGGAAGCGGCGCAACAACGATTGATCGATAAGCTGGGCGCCGAGAAGCGCACGGCATTGCTGGCCTTGCTGGACGAATTGGCGTAGTGCCGGTTCGTTCGAATACAAGCGGGTATATACCCGCGAGCGGAGAACAAAAATGACATCGATGTGGCGTACCTGTGGTTGGGTCCTGGTGGGCAGCGCGCTGATCCTGGCGTTGTCCCTGGGCGTGCGGCATGGCTTCGGCCTGTTCCTCGCGCCCATGAGTGCCGAGTTCGGCTGGGGCCGTGAGGTATTCGCCTTCGCCATTGCCTTGCAGAACCTGATCTGGGGCCTGGCGCAGCCTTTCACCGGCGCGCTGGCCGACCGCTTCGGTGCGGCGAAAGTGGTGCTGATCGGTGGCGTGCTCTACGCACTCGGCCTGGTGTTCATGGGCATGGCCGACTCGCCATGGTCCTTGTCGTTGAGCGCGGGTCTTTTGATTGGTATCGGTCTGTCGGGCACGTCGTTCTCGGTGATTCTGGGTGTGGTCGGGCGGGCCGTGCCACCGGAAAAACGCAGCATGGGCATGGGCATCGCCAGTGCCGCCGGTTCCTTCGGCCAGTTCGCCATGCTGCCCGGTACGCTGGGGCTGATCGGCTGGCTCGGTTGGTCGGCGGCGTTGTTGGCGCTGGGGCTGCTGGTGGCGCTGATCGTGCCTCTGGTGGGCATGCTCAAGGACGCACCGTTGCCGGTGGCCGGCCACGAACAAACCCTGGCCGAAGCCTTGCGCGAGGCGTGCAGCCATTCCGGGTTCTGGCTGCTGGCGGTCGGCTTTTTTGTCTGCGGTTTCCAGGTGGTGTTCATTGGCGTGCATTTGCCGGCGTACCTGGTGGACCAACACCTGCCTGCCAGCGTCGGCACCACCGTGCTGGCCCTGGTCGGGTTGTTCAATATCTTCGGCACCTACACCGCTGGCTGGCTGGGCGGACGCATGTCCAAGCCACGCCTGTTGACCGGGTTGTACCTGTTGCGGGCGGTGGTGATTGGCCTGTTCCTGTGGGTGCCGGTGACGACCACCACGGCGTACCTGTTTGGCATGGCAATGGGCTTGCTGTGGTTGTCGACCGTACCGTTGACCAACGGCACGGTAGCGACCCTGTTTGGTGTACGAAATCTTTCGATGTTGGGTGGGATCGTGTTCCTGTTCCACCAGTTGGGCTCGTTCCTCGGTGGTTGGTTGGGCGGGGTGGTGTATGACCGCACCGGCAGCTACGACTTGATCTGGCAGGTATCGATCCTGCTCAGCCTGCTGGCGGCGGCGTTGAACTGGCCGGTGCGTGAACGGCCGGTGGCGCGCCTGCAAGTCCAGGTCGGTGCGGCATGAGTCGCATCGGCCCGTGGTTGATCGCTGCCGGCGCCGGCCTGTTGCTGGCGCTCGCCTGGTGGGGCTGGCACCAGGGCGGGTTGGCCTTGATGCAACTGGGCATGGGGACGTGTTGAACAATGGACGGCAGCGGGCATGGCAGAGTAACGTCGTGGTCTGACATGCTTTAAGGAAATACCGACATGTTGATGCGCTGGTTTGCTGTTCCCGCCCTGTTGCTGGCTGTGACCGGGCAAGTCTGGGCCGCCGGTTGCCCGCCGTTGCTGGAGGGTTCGTTGCCCAAGCTGCGGGCCAAGGAAACCATTGATTTGTGCCAGCGCTTTGCTGGCAAGCCTCTGGTGGTGGTGAACACCGCCAGCTTCTGTGGGTTCGCCCCGCAATTCAAGGGCCTCGAGGCGCTCAACCAGCGCTACAAGGACCAGGGGTTGCAAGTGTTGGGCGTACCGTCCAATGACTTCAAGCAGGAGTCCAAGGACGGGGCCGAAACCGCCAAGGTCTGCTACGTCAATTACGGTGTGACCTTCACCATGACCGAACCGCAGCCAGTGCGTGGTGCGGATGCGATACCGCTGTTCAAGCACTTGGCCGAACAGTCCGGTGCGCCGAAATGGAATTTCTACAAGTACGTGGTGGACCGCCAGGGCAAGGTCGTTGGCAGTTTTTCCAGCCGGATCAAGCCTGACGATCCCGATTTCATCAAGGCTGTAGAGGCTGCCATCGCCTCCAAACCCTGACGCCTGCCACGAAAAAGCCCCGCCTCTTTGCAGAGTGCGGGGCTTTTTTTCGCTTCAACTGGCGAGGGGTTCAGGTTCGCCGTGAAACATCAGAAGCGGTAGGTTGCACCGACACCGAAACCGTTGGCGCTGTTTTCGTATTTGGCGTTGTAGGACTGGCCGAGGGCATTGCTGCCGCTGACGTTGACTTTTTCTTCCTTGAGGTAGGAATAAGCCACGTCGATGGTCAGGTCGTCGGTCGGACTCCAGCCGGCACCCAGGCTGAAGATGGTCCGGTCGCCTGTAGGAATACGCGGCGAGCGGTCAGCGTTGTTGGTCGGTGCCTGGTCGAAGGTCAGGCCGGTACGCAGTACCCACTGCTTGTTCAACTGGTAGGAGGTACCGATGGCGTAGGCCCAGGTGTCGTGCCAGTTTTGTTCTTCGGTGATGGTGCCGAGAGCAGGGTTCAATAAACCGCCGCCACTGCTGGTGCCTTCGTTTTGCACAGTGATTTCTTTCAGGCGGCTCCAACGAGTCCAAGTGCTGCCGGCGTAGACGGTCCAGGCATCATTGAGCTGCTGGGTGACCGAAAAGTCCACCGACTCAGGCGTGGTGATGTCCAGCGAAGCGTCGTAGCGACCGTCGGTAAGCAGGAAGGCAGGCATCCCGGCGCCCGGGTTCACTTCAGTGTGGCCTTCAAGCTTGTACTTGACCTTGGAATGGTAGGTCAAGCCGACACGAGTGGTGTCGGTTGCCTGGACCAGCACGCCGACATTATAGCCGTAGCCAATGTCGTCCCCCTTGATCTCTACGCCGGCCTCGGGCAGACCCGGTACGCCCAACTGCGACTCAAGGGAGCCGGAAATACGGTTGATGGTCGGGCCGAAACCGATCGATACCTTGTCGTTGAAGGCATAGCTGACGGTTGGCTGGAAGGTGACGATCTTCACTTCGCTCTTGCTGCCGAAACTTCGGCCCTGGAAGCCATTTTCGTAATCGGTGATCAAGCCAAACGGCGCGTAGACACCCAGGCCGAAAGCCCACTGGTCATCGATAGGCTTGACGTAGTAGCCCATCGGAACGCCGGTGAGCGGAACCATGTCGCCCTTGTTGGTGCCGGACTGGGTACCGCTGGCATCGTCGATATCGGTGGAGGCATCGATGGCGGCGAAGCCACCGGTGACTTGCTGACGCTTGAGGCGCGACATGCCGGCAGGGTTGCCAAACACGGTGCTGGCGTCATCGGCAGAGGAAGAACGACCTGCGAAACCAGTGCCCATGCCACTGATGCTTTGTTCGTTCAAGGCAAAGCCACTGGCGAAAAGTTGCGTGGATGCCAAGGTAACGGCAAGGCCAAGGGTGGTTTTGAGCATCATTTTTTTCATTGTTAGAACTCCTGGTGATCACCGGGGCGAAAATTACCAACATTTTCCCTCAAGCGCTATAGCCTGTATGGCTTGATTTAGAGCGGTTTTGTAGGACAATCCGACCAGATTCGCGACCGTTGTAGGAAGTTTCCAAATTTCCCATTCAGCAAGCGACCCGACTCAGCGGCGAAACACAGCGTTGCCAGGCGCAGGTGAAATCTCGCAGGCGCCCTTGGGGATGAAAGGTCTGGCGCCAGATGCGGGCCATGCCCAGCAGGTCGTCGGCGTCGGGAAGCGGGGTATTCTGTTCCTCCACCAGCAGCCAGGCGATGGCGGTGGCGTAGCGCAAATTGACGGTCAATTCCAGGTGCGGGCCGCTGAGAAAGGCATGCTGGCTGGCCAGGCCGCGCACCAGGCTGGCCCGTTCCGGATCTCGTGCCAGGTAATGGTCCCAGAGTGCCTGGTGTCGGGGCTCGGTAATGCGATACAGGCCATGCCCCCGTCGATCATGCAGGGCTGAACCCAGGGCGGACTGGCTGGCGGCAATGCCCAGCAACAAGGATTCCGCGGTTGCGCTGTGACGCTCAAGGTAGAGGAGCGTCGGGCGGATCACATATCGACACAGTTCGCTGGCAGCGATACCCATAAAACCCTCGAAGTGTGAAAGGGGCGGAGCCTGAAGAGTGTGGGCTTGGCAGCGGTGGATCGGTCCAGGCCCCGCCGGAAGCGGATCATGCCGCTTGACTTGAAGTGTAGTGTCATATTCCCGCTGTAAAGGACTGTTTTTAAAACATCTTCAGCGAACGGTTATAACTGTTATATCCCTTGGTGCTTACGCCGTTTCGCTTAATCGAGAAAATTCGGGCAATAAAAAGCCCCGCTTTCTGGGCGGGGCCTTTGGGGTTTCAGCCTTTCTGGCGTCTCAGGCAACCAGTGCCTGGCGAGTACGCTCGATCACGGCCTGCAGCGGTTCGGCGCTGGAGTACTGGTCGGGGTACAGGCGTTCGCTGTGACGGGCGATGCCGTGTTCGTTGACCAGCGTGAAGCTGAAGCAGCCTTTGCGAGCGGCCATGATCAGGCAATTCATCGGTGCAAAAGCGTTGGTGAGGGTGCGGATAGCATCCTGTGCGTGGATTTGGGTAGACATGTTATGGGTGTTCCTGCAAATGACACGGTTAAGAACCGTGCAACGTTAAAACGTTCCAGTAACGTCGACCACCATTGGTCGAACGAAGAACCCGACTGGAACAAAGCAGCCAGTTTGAGCGCTATATAAGTGCGCGCTTGGGCTGGCAGGTAGGTACTTAGGAGGGCAGGCAACACATCGAGGGCAAAGGTTCTGGGCCCAGGGTGAAGATCCTGATCAATTTTGCAGGTTGGTTCGGTCAGAGTAATGAGCCTGGCAACACCCTTTGCATTCGATCAAAGGCTGTGTTGGCGCAAGATTTACCTGGAAACCATCGAGGGGGCCGGTCTCCTTTTTTCGGTGAGGCGTCCTTGGGAGGATGGCTGACCGTGGAGATGTGTTCGACCCGGAATTGACTTTCAGCTTGGTACTAACGCTGCGGATACTAACGGATCGAACCCGTGAAGGGAAGGGTGTTGGTTAAAAAATATTCAAGTGGGCACTCAATCGCTGTGGAGGGCATGCCGTAGCACAGGAACCGACGCTTGCAAGTGCACCCACGCCACCGTTGCTGCAATGCACGGCCAGAGGTTATCCCCAGCTTTTACCGCCCGTTGTGCCAAAAAATCGCAGCGTTATAACCCGTTCAGCTGTTACTTGTGCACACTCGCGGCAGCACTTGTCACCGAACTGTCATGTCGGAACAATCCGGGGTAGGTGCCTGTATCCAAAATTTAAGTCAATGAAAAACATCGCTTTTTTTTACTGGTGAAAAAATCGTCAGTTTGAGCGCAGGCCCCGTTCCACAGGGCTTTGCGCGAGTTCAGGGGGGGTTGTCCACTGAGTTATCCACAGCTTCTGTGGATTGTCCCAAGCGCTTGCTCTAGCACGGGCGTGCCGGTTTTTTTCGGCTTTACCCGTACGAAAAAAGGAGTAGAGTGGCGCGCCTTCCGATCTGTCCCACAGTGTTTTATGAAGTTTCGCTCAGTATCAAATCCTGTTACCTCCACACCCTCTGGTGTTACCCCACCCAAACGTATGTCGATGCGGGTGGCTGAGTGGCTGCTCGACAGCCCGCGGCTGGGGGACAGCCCCAGCGTCAAGCACCTGGCTGGTCGTTTGCTCAAGCAACCGGCCCGTGAAGGCGTGGTGGCCGCGCAAAGTCGTCTCGGGCAGTTGATGTGCCGAGAATGCGGCAACGCCCGGGATCGACGCATCGGCCACGACCTGCTGCGCCAGGCCGCCCGGGCCGGCGATGATCGTGCCCGCCGGGCCCTTGGTGAAATCGAAGATTGAAAACGAAGACTGCGCTGGGCAACCCCCAGCCGCTTGGTTAACCTTCGGGCTTTATTTGATCGGCAGGAATTGTCATGGCTATGGATTTGACCAGCCTGTTGTTTGGCCTGGCAGGCGCTGCGGTGCCGTTGCTGGCACTGGCCTGGCACCTGCAACGCCAAGCCGCCGCCGCGCAGACCGAACTGGCCCTGCTGGAGGAGCGCCTGGCCACGGCCCACATGGCCCACGATGGCCTCAACGCCCAGCTCGATGCCTGCCGCGACGAAATCAGCGATCTGAGCCAGGCCAACGCCGCCAAGCAGGCCGAGCTTGCCGCTGCCTGCCGTGAGGTCGAATTGCTGCAGATCGAGCGCGACAATGCCCGGGATGCGGCCCACGCCTGGAACCTCGAACGTGCCAACAAGGAAGCCGAGCTGCGCCGGCTCGATGCCCAGGCGGCGTCGTTGCAGGCCGAACTGCGCGAGCAGCAGGAAAGCCATCAGCAACGCCTGGATGACCTGCAAGGCTCGCGAGACGAACTGCGGGCGCAGTTCGCCGAGCTTGCCGGGAAGATCTTCGACGAACGTGAACAGCGTTTCGCCGAAACCAGCCAGCAACGCCTGGGCCAGTTGCTCGATCCGCTGAAGGAACGCATCCAGTCCTTCGAAAAACGCGTTGAAGAAAGTTATCAGGCCGAGGCCCGGGAACGTTTCTCCCTGGGCAAGGAACTGGAGCGCTTGCAACAACTGAACCTGCGCCTGAGCGACGAAGCCACCAACCTCACCCGGGCGCTCAAGGGCCAGAAGACCCAGGGTAACTGGGGCGAACTGATCCTGGAGCGGGTGCTTGAACATGCCGGCCTGGAGAAGGGCCGCGAGTATCAGACCCAGGTCAGCCTCAAGGGCCCGGACGGCGAGCGTTTCCAGCCGGACGTGTTGATTTATCTGCCGGGCGACAAGCAAGTGGTGGTCGATTCCAAGGTCAGCCTCACGGCCTATCAGCAGTACGTGGCCGCTGAAGATGACGCCATCGGCCAACTCGCCCTCAAGCAACATGTGGTGTCGTTGCGTGCCCACGTCAAAGGCTTGGCCGGCAAGGACTACAAGCGCCTGGACGGTTTGCACAGCCTGGATTTCGTGTTGCTGTTCGTGCCAATCGAAGCGGCGTTTTCCGCAGCCCTGCAAGCCGAGCCGGACCTGTTCCAGGAAGCCTTCGACCGCAACATCGTGATCGTCAGCCCGACCACGCTGCTGGCGACGCTACGGGTGATCGACAGCTTGTGGAAGCAGGAACGCCAGAGCCAGAACGCCCGGGAAATCGCCGAGCGGGCCGGGTGGCTATATGACAAGTTCGTCCTGTTCATCCAGGACCTGGACGAGATCGGCAGTCGCTTGCAGCAGTTGGACAAAGCCTACAGTGCCGCGCGCAACAAACTGACAGAAGGGCGCGGCAACCTGATCAGCCGCAGCGAACAGCTCAAGCTGCTCGGTGCCCGGGCGAGCAAGAGTTTGCCTGCCGATTTGCTCGAGCGGGCGATGACGGATGCGGATGGGCTGCCTGAGTTGCCCGAAGAAACCGCAAAAACCCAGGATTGATGAAACCCTTGGGCTTGATGCAAAACCCTGTGGCGAGGGAGCTTGCTCCCGCTGGGCTGCGCAGCAGCCCCTTTTTGTGAGTGCTGCGCACTCAAGCGGGAGCAAGCTCCCTCGCCACAGAGGCTACCTTACATCCCCCGAGTTCCCTACAACGGCAAATGCCGACTCAACAATGCCCGCAACGCCGCCGGCTTCACCGGCTTGGCCAGGTAATCCAGGCCCGCCGCATGCACCAGGGCCACCGTCTCGGGGCGGCCATCGGCGCTGATCACCACCCCTGGCACCGGTTCCCCCATGCGCGTGCGCAACCAGGCCATCAGTTCGGTGCCGGTCTCGCCGTCGTCCAGATGAAAATCCACCAGCGCCAGTTGCGGTCGACCGCCCTGGGCCAGCCAACGCTCGCATTCCTCGCGGTTGCGCGCGGTCCAGACCTGGCAACCCCAGCGCGTCAGCAGGCTGTTCATGCCGATCAGGATGCTGTCTTCGTTATCGACGCACAGCACCTGCGCGCCGCTTGGCAGATGACCGTTGGGTTCGGCCACGGGCCCCGGCATGACGGCCTGTGTCGGGGCCACGGGCACGCTGACGCTGAACACGCTGCCGCGCCCCGGCCAGGAGCGTACGCGCAAGGTATGGCCCAGCACGCGGCATAGGCCGTCGGCGATGGCCAGCCCCAGGCCCAGGCCTTTTTCGGCGCGGGTCTGGTGGCTGTCCAGGCGCTTGAACTCTTCGAAAATGACTTGCAGCTTGTCCTCGGCGATGCCCGGCCCGCGGTCCCAGACTTCCAGACACAACTCGCCGTTGCGCCGACGTACGCCCAGCAGCACCGGGCCCTTGGCGTAGCGGAAAGCGTTGGTCAGGAAGTTCTGCAAAATGCGCCGCAGCAGCTTGATGTCGCTGTCCACTCGCAACTTCGAGCCGCGAACCCGGAACTTCAAGCCTTGTTCCTGGGCCAGCGCCGTGAACTCTGCGCCGAGGGTATCGAGCAGGTCGTTGAGGGCGAAGGGCTTGCGGTCAGGGTTGATCTTGCCGTTCTCCAGGCGGGAGATATCCAGCAAGTCGGTGATCAGGTCTTCAGCCGAGCGCAGCGAACTGTCCAAGTGTTGCACCAGTTGCCGGGCCTCGCTCGGCAGACCGTCGTGCTGGTGGGACAGTGCGGCGGAGAACAGGCGCGCGGCATTGAGCGGTTGCATCAGGTCGTGGCTGACCGCCGCCAGGAACCGGGTCTTGGATTGATAGGCCGCTTCGGCGGTGCTCTTGGCTTCGGTCAGGGCCAGGTTCAACTGCGACAGTTCCCGGGTGCGGTCGGCTACCCGTTGCTCCAGTCCTTCGTTGGCTTCGGTCAACGCCTGTGCGGCCTCACGGAAGGCGGTGATGTCGGTGAAGCTCATGACGAAGCCGCCACCGGGCATCGGGTTGCCGATCAGCTCGATGACCCGGCCGTTGGGGAACAGCCGTTCAGAGGTATGGGCTCGGCCCTGGCGCATCCAGTGCAGGCGCCTGGCGACATGGACTTCCGCCTCGCCCGGCCCGCAGAGGCCGCGTTCGGCGTTGTAGCGGATGATATCGGCAATGGGCCGGCCGACACTGATCAAGCCGTCCGGGTACTTGAACAGCTCCAGGTAGCGGCGGTTCCACGCCACCAGCCTGAGGGACTGGTCGACCACGCTGATGCCCTGGCTGATGTTCTCGATGGCGCCTTGCAACAGGGCGCGGTTGAATTGCAGCACTTCCGACGCTTCGTCCGCGATCCGGACCACGTCTTCGAGCTGCATCTCCCGACCTTCTATGGCGGCTTTCACGACCGCGCGTGTCGAAGAGGCGCCGAGTACACCGGCCAGCAGGCGTTCGGTGTGGGCGATCCATTCGCCGTCGGCGTTCTGGTTCGGGTTGAAGCCTTTGCCCTGGCGGTAGGCGAAGCGAATGAAGCTTTGCCGCGCCCGCTCTTCGCCGACGAAACGTGCGGCCAGTTGCAAGAGGTCGTCGATGTGCACCGCCAGCATCGAGCGGGGGTTGGGGCGGGCACTGATTTCCTGGCCGATGAAGCGCCCGGCCTGCCAGTGTTCCGAGACGCGTGTACGCGACAGCACCGACACCCAGGCGAACAACGTGAAGTTGCCGGCCAGGGACAGGACCACCCCTTGGGTCAGCGGCGTAATCGGCAGGTTCAAGGGATTGCCGTGCAACCAGGCCAGCCCCGGAAAACTGCTGAGCGACCAGCCTAGGCTGTGGGCGGCAATCGGCAACACCAGGGTGTAGAACCACAGGAAGATCCCCGTGGCGAGGCCGGCGAACACACCGCGGCGGTTGGCCTGTTTCCAGTACAGCGCGCCGAGCATGGCCGGGGCCAGTTGGGTCACGGCGGCGAAGGCGATCTGGCCGATGGTCGCGAGGCTCGCCGTCGAGCCCAACAACCGATAGCTGACATAGGCCAGCAACAGGATGACCACGATACTGACTCGGCGCACCGACAGCATCCACTGACGGAACACCTCGAAGGGGCGTTCGGCGTTGTTGCGGCGCAGCAGCCAGGGCAACAACATGTCGTTGGAGACCATGGTCGACAGCGCCACGCTGGCCACGATCACCATGCCCGTGGCCGCCGAGGCGCCGCCGATGAACGCCAGTACCGCCAGGGCCGGATGGGCCTGGGCCAGCGGCAGGCTGATGACGAACGAGTCCGGCAGCACGGAACTGGGCAGCATCATTTGCCCGGCAAGGGCGATGGGCACCACGAACAGCGCGGCCAGGGCCAGGTAGGCAGGGAATACCCATTTGGCCAGGCGCAGGTCTTGAGGCTCGATGTTTTCCACCACGGTCACGTGGAACTGCCGCGGCAAACAGATGATCGCCATCATCGCCACCCCGGTCTGCACCACCATGGACGGCCAATTGATGGTTTCTTTCCAGTATTGCTCCAGCCGTGGGGCGAGCATCGCCTGGTTGAACAGGTCGTCGAAACCGTCGTACAGGCCGTACGTCACGAACGCTCCGACCGCCAGGAACGCGAACAGCTTGACCAGGGATTCGAAGGCAATCGCTAGCACCATGCCACGGTGGTGTTCGGTGGCGTCCAGGTTGCGGGTACCGAACACGATAGTGAACAGCGCCAGGATCAGCGAGACGATCAGCGCGGTGTCCTGGGCGCGGGTGCCCATGGCGTCGGCGCCGGCACCGATCAACAGGTTCACCCCGAGCACGATGCCCTTGAGCTGCAAGGCAATGTACGGCAACACGCCCACCAGGCAGATCAGTGCGACCACCACTGCCAGAGATTGGGACTTGCCGTAGCGGGCGGCGATGAAGTCGGCGATGGAGGTGATGTTCTCCTGTTTACTGATCATCACCATTTTCTGCAGGACCCACGGCGCCAGCACCAGCAGCAGGATCGGCCCGAGGTAGATCGGCAGGAATGACCAGAGCTGTTCGGCGGCCTGGCCCACGGCGCCGAAGAACGTCCAGCTGGTGCAATACACCGCCAGCGACAGGCTGTAGACCCAGGCCCGCACCCGTGGTGGCAGCGGCGTGCTGCGCCGGTCGCCGTAGAAGGCGATGGCGAACATGATGGCCATATAGGCCAGGGCGACAACGGCGATCAGCCCGCTGGACAACGACATGGAAACTCCCGGACAAAGACACCGGGACTTGAGCCCGGCAGGACAGTCTCGCATGCCCGCTCGGGTTCGTCAGTGTCGACCAAGGTCGAGGCGTGGTGGGGTGTCGCAGGTGGGTAATGAGGTGTCTGGGCGGGCCTCATCGCGAGCAAGCTCGCTCCCACAGGGATTTGTGGTGAACACGCGTTCTATGAGCGTTCTGGACGCCATGTGGGAGCGAGCTTGCTCGCGATGACGGTGTTACTGACCCAACGCAATATCCACCAACCGATACAACTCCTCAGCCTCCAACGGCGCAGTGGCAAAGAGAATGCGAAACACCGTCGGCGCCACCACCACATTGATCAGCCGCTCGACGCCCGGATTGGGGTCATCGGGATAGCGGTCCAGGATGATCTGCAACTGACGGCTGATGATCCCTACGCAATACCCTGGGGTGGCGCAGGCCTGGATGTCGCGCATCATGTTACGACCGGGCTCGGAACTCATTTCGTCCAGGTACTGCTCGGCCCAGGCGCGCAGGTCGCCGCGCAAGCTGCCGGTGTCGGCCGGTTCGCCGTCGGGGCGCATGCGGGCGATGGCGACGTCGGCCAGCAGCGCCGGCAGATCGCCCCAGCGCCGGTAGATAGTGGACGGCGTGACCCCAGCGCGCGCAGCGATTTGCGGCACGGTCAGTGTGGCGCGGTCCTGCTCTTGCAGCAGGGCGCGGACCGCCGAATGAATCGATTCCTGGACCCGGGCGCTTCGGCCGCCGGGGCGTAAACCTTCTTTAATAGCCATGCGTCAGACCTTAACACAAAGAATTTGCTTTAAGCGCACACCGGTAGCACACTCCGCAAAAGCAAAAAATTAGCTTTTGCGAATGTTCCTGTGGAGCGTGCCCATGTCCCGTCCAGCTTCGACCCGCGCCAGCCTGATCTTCCTGGCGCTTACCTTGCTCGGTTTTCTCGCCGCGTCCAGCGCGCCGACGCCGTTGTATCACCTCTATCAGGAACAATTACAGTTTTCCCCGGCCGTTCTGACGCTGATTTTCGGCGTGTACGCCTTCAGTCTGCTGGCAGCCTTGCTGACCGTGGGGTCGCTGTCGGATTACCTGGGCCGCAAGCCGGTGATTTTTGTGGCGCTGTTGCTCAACATACTGGCGATGCTGCTGTTTATCAGTGCCGACAGCGTCGCCTGGTTGATCGGTGCCCGGTTGATCCAGGGGTTCGCCACCGGCATGGCCACCAGTGTATTGGGTGCTGCTTTGCTGGACTTCGACCGTCGCCAAGGTCCGTTGATCACTAGCGTTGCGCCGCTGTTGGGCATGGCATGCGGGGCGTTGGGCTGTGGCCTGCTGGCCGAGTTCGCACCGTTGCCGTTGCAACTGACCTACTGGCTGCTGCTGGGGTTGTTCCTGGCCCAGGCCGTTTACCTCTGGCGCCTGAAAGAAAGCGTCAGCCCGCAAGCGGGTGCCTGGCAGTCCTTGCGTCCGACCTTGCACGTGCCACTCCAGGCACGGCGAGCCCTATGGCGGGTCCTGCCACTGGATCTGGCGGCCTGGGCCGTGGGCGGTTTCTACCTGTCACTGGCACCGTCGCTGGTGCGGGCGGCCACCGGATCGACCTCCAATCTGATCGGTGGCGCGCTGGTGGCGGTGTTGACCCTCAGCGGCGCATCAGCCATCTACCTGTTGCGCAACCAGGAGGCCGACACAATGTTGCGCCGGTCCGCGAGCCTGTTGGTGATCGGCCTGGCATTGGTGCTGGTGGCGGTGCATGGCGCCAGCTTGCCGTTGTTCTTCGTCGGCACGCTGGTCACCGGGGGCGGTTTCGGCGCCGGGTTCCTGGGGGCGCTGCGCAGCATCATGCCGCTGGCTTTGCCCCACGAACGGGCCGGCTTGATGTCGGCGTTCTATGTCCTCAGTTACCTGGCCTTCAGCCTGCCGTCGCTGCTGGCGGGGAACCTGACGCGGGTGTTCGGCTTGATCCCGACGACCGATGGGTATGGCGCCGTGTTGATTGTGTTGTGTGTCGCCGCGCTGTTGGGGTTACGGCAGTCGATAAAACCGCTCAGCGATGGCGTTCGGCCTTGAAACCAGGCATGCAGGTGCCGTGGGCAGTGGGTTAGTCTTGGCACTCAGTCTTCATTCCGGACGGATCTCTTGAAAATCATCCGCAGCAAATCCTTCACCGGTGACCGTGCTTGGGCGGCGCTGGATATCGCCAACATGAACGGCATCACCACGCGCCTGCACTGGACCGATCAGCCATACAAATGGCACATCAACGACGGCCAGGAAGTCTTCGTGGTGCTCGATGGGCAAGTGCAGATGTGCTATCGGGAAGACGGTGTCGAAAAAGAGGCTTTGCTGGACGCCGGAGACATTTTCTACGCCTCGGTGGGCACCGAGCATGTGGCCAAGCCCTTGGGCGAAGCGAGAATTCTGGTGATCGAGACTGAGGGCAGTGTCTGACATTTATTTATAAAGTAGATAACAGATAGAGAAATTAACCGTTATATAGATAATTGATCCGGCTCTAGCATGGCTCCACCTCAACCGAGGACAGGAGTTCGTCATGACATGCCGTGCTGCAAAAAACCGCTTGCGCCCCTTGAGCCATTTGCCCAGGCCGCTGGAGGCCATTCGTCAATTCACGCCTAACTGGTTTGCCGTGGTCATGGGCACCGGTGTGCTGGCCCTGGCCTTGGCGCAATGGCCGACGACGATGCCAGGCCTGCACGCCTTGGGCGAAGGTTTGTGGTTGTTCAACACGCTGTTGTTCGTGGTGTTCGCCTTGATGTACACCGCCCGCTGGGTTCTGTTCTTCCACGAAGCCCGACGGATTTTCGGCCATTCCACCGTCTCGATGTTTTTCGGCACCATTCCCATGGGGCTGGCGACCCTCATCAACGGCCTTTTGCTGTTTGGGCTGCCGCGCTGGGGCGAGGGCGTGGTGGCGGTGGCCGAGGTGCTTTGGTGGATTGACGTAGCGATGTCCTTGGCTTGCGGCGTGTTGATTCCCTTCCTGATGTTCACCCGCCAGGAGCACCGGATCGACCAGATGACCGCCGTGTGGCTGTTGCCGGTAGTGGCCGCCGAAGTCGCGGCGGCCAGCGGTGGGCTGTTGGCACCGCACCTGGCGGACGTTCATTCGCAACTGATCGTGCTGGTCACCAGCTACGTGCTCTGGGCCTTTTCCCTACCGCTGGCGTTCAGCATTCTGACGATCCTGGTGCTGCGCATGGCCTTGCACAAATTGCCCCACGAGAACATGGCCGCTTCTAGCTGGTTGGCCCTCGGTCCCATCGGCACCGGTGCCTTCGGCATGTTGTTACTGGGGGGCGATGCCCCGATGATCTTTGTCGCCAATGGCTTGCCGGGCGTCGGCGATATTGCCGCCGGGCTGGGGCTGGTGGCGGGCATTACGCTATGGGGCTTCGGGCTCTGGTGGATGGTGATGGCGCTGTTGATCACCGCACGCTACTTGCGCACCGGCATCCCCTTCAACCTTGGTTGGTGGGGCTTTACCTTCCCGTTGGGCGTGTTTGCGCTGACCACGCTGAAGCTGGCGGACCTGCTCCACCTCGAGTTTTTCAGTGGGTTCGGCAGTGTCCTGGTGGCGATGCTGGTGGTGATGTGGCTGATCGTGGCGCGGCGAACGCTGGCAGGGGCCTGGCACGGTGAGTTGTTTGTGTCGCCGTGCATTGCGGGGCTGGCGAAATAATCGTTAAAGACAGGTAATGTGTGGCCTGGATCGAAAAACGTTCATTCCAATAAGCGTCCACGCCACTCAGGAACATGGAAGATGAGTCACCCTTCGCAGTTCACCTTGCTTCGCACGCGGCGTTTCCTGCCGTTCTTCATCACGCAGTCCCTTGGCGCGTTCAACGACAACATTTTCAAGCAGTCGCTGATTCTCGCCATTCTCTACAAACTGACCATCGAGGGGGACCGCTCGATCTGGGTCAACCTCTGCGCGCTGCTGTTTATCCTGCCGTTCTTTCTGTTCTCGGCGCTGGCGGGGCAGTTTGGGGAAAAATTCGCCAAGGACGCGCTGATTCGTCTGATCAAGCTCGGCGAAATCGTCATCATGGCGGTGGGCGCGGTGGGTTTTGTGTTCGATCACTTGTCGCTGATGCTGGTGGCGCTGTTCGCCATGGGCACGCATTCGGCGCTGTTCGGTCCGGTGAAGTATTCGATCCTGCCCCAGGCCTTGCATGAGGAAGAGTTGGTCGGTGGCAACGGCCTGGTGGAGATGGGGACTTTCCTGGCGATCCTGGCCGGCACCATTGGCGCCGGGATCATGATGTCCTCGGCGCATTACGCCCCCGTCGTCTCGACCGCGATCATCGGCGTGGCCGTGCTCGGTTACCTCGCCAGCCGCAGCATCCCGCGAGCCGCGGCGGCCTCGCCACACATGCGCCTGAACTGGAACATCTTCAGCCAATCCTGGGCCACCCTGAAGCTGGGCCTGGGGCAAACCCCGGCGGTGTCCCGTTCGATTGTCGGCAACTCCTGGTTCTGGTTCGTCGGGGCGATCTACCTGACGCAGATCCCGGCCTACGCCAAGGAGTGGATGCACGGCGACGAAACCGTGGTGACCTTGATCCTGACGGTGTTCTCGGTGGGGATCGCGTTGGGTTCGATGCTCTGCGAAAAACTGTCCGGGCGTAAAGTCGAGATCGGCCTGGTCCCGTTCGGCTCGTTCGGGCTCACTGTGTTCGGTCTGTTGCTGTGGTGGCATTCCGGTGGAATTCCCGACAGCGTCGAGGGGCACGGTTGGCTTGAAGTGCTTGGTTTCGGTCACGCCTGGCTGGTGTTGATCGACATCCTTGGCCTGGGGGTGTTCGGTGGCTTCTACATCGTGCCGCTGTACGCGCTGATCCAGTCCCGCACGGTGGAGAACGAACGGGCACGGGTGATCGCCGCCAACAACATTCTCAACGCGTTGTTCATGGTGGTCTCGGCCATTGTCTCCATCGTCTTGCTGAGTCTGGCCAAGCTGTCGATCCCGCAGTTGTTCCTGGTGGTGTCGCTGCTCAACATCGGCGTCAACGCCTACATCTTCAAGATCGTCCCCGAGTTCAGCATGCGTTTCATGATCTGGCTGCTGAGCCATTCCATGTACCGCGTGGAGCATCGCAACCTGGAGGCGATACCGGATGAAGGGGCTGCGCTGTTGGTCTGCAACCACGTGTCTTTCGTCGATGCCTTGCTGATCGGTGGTGCGGTGCGTCGGCCGATTCGCTTCGTGATGTACTACAAGATCTACAACCTGCCAGTGCTGAATTTCATCTTCCGCACCGCTGGGACCATCCCGATTGCCGGGCGCCAGGAAGACATTCAGATCTACGAAAAAGCCTTCAAGCGAATTGCCCAATACCTGAAGGACGGCGAGCTGGTGTGCATTTTTCCTGAAGGAAAATTGACCGCTGACGGTGAGATCAATGAGTTCAAGAGCGGATTGACGCGCATCCTCCAGGAAACCCCGGTGCCGGTGATTCCCCTGGCGCTGCAGGGTTTGTGGGGCAGTTTCTTCAGCCGCGACCCGGCCAAGGGGCTGTTTCGTCGGTTCTGGTCACGGGTGACACTGGTGGCGGGTTCGGCGGTTGCGGTAGAGGCGGCAACGCCTTCGAGCTTGCAGGCGTTGGTGGGGGAGTTGCGCGGCACTGTCCGTTAGGACGAAAAACTGTGGGAGCGAGCTTGCTCGCGATTGCAATCTGTCTGCTGGCATTGAGGTCTCAGGCAGACCGCTATCGCGAGCAAGCTCGCTCCCACAGGTCAATCAGGCGCTGACCTTGAGCCCTACCAACCCGACGATGATCAACGCCACGCTGGCCAGGCGAACCAGCGCCATCGACTCACCAAACAAAATGATCCCGGCGATCACCGTGCCCACGGCACCGACCCCGGTCCAGATCGCATAGGCGGTACCCAGCGGCAGTTCTTTCATGGCAAGGCCGAGCAGGCCGAGGCTGATCGCCATGGCGGCGATGGTCAGAGCAGTGGGGAGAGGGCGGCTGAAGCCGTCGGTGTACTTCAGGCCGACAGCCCAGCCAACTTCGAACAGGCCGGCAAAAAACAGAATGATCCAGGACATCAAACACCTCATCGATGGATGGGGTCGTCCCCGGATTCAAGACTCAATCGAGCGGCGGGGTCGTCCCCGCCCTGGATGGATAGAGTGCCAATTATTGACCACTCGATCAAGTCTGCCTTAGTCAGCGGTTTGCCGGGCGGCTAGAGTTTCACGGTCCTGTTTTTCGCTCATGCGCCGGAAGTACGTCGAGAGCAAAGCCCCGGAAATGTTGTGCCAGACACTGAACAGCGCACTGGGTACTGCCGCCAGCGGCGAAAAGTGCGCGCTCGCCAACGCCGCGCCGAGGCCGGAGTTCTGCATGCCCACTTCCAGCGCCAGGGATTTGCGCTGGGCCAGCGGCAACTTGAACAGGTGCCCGGTGAAGTAGCCCAGTAAGAAGCCGAAGCTGTTGTGCAGCATCACCACGGCCATGATCAACAGGCCCGATTCGGCAATTTTTGCCTGGCTGGCGGCAACGACGGCGGTGACGATGATGACGATGCTCACCACCGACACCAACGGCAACACCTCCACCGCATGGCGCACCTTGTCCCCCAGCAACCGTTGCGCCACCACGCCCAGTACAATCGGCAGCAGCACCACTTGCAGGATCGACCAGAACAGTTCCATGAATGACACCGGCAGCCAGGCCGAGGCCAGCAGCCAGATCAGCGCCGGGGTCAGCAGCGGTGCGAGCAGGGTCGTGACGGCGGCGATGGCCACCGACAGTGCCAGGTCGCCACGGGCCAGCCAGGTCATGACATTCGACGAGGTGCCGCTCGGGCAGCAGCCCACCAGAATCACGCCGACGGCGATTTCCGGCGGCAGATGGAAAACTTGGCAGAGCAGCCACGCCACACCGGGCATGATCACGAAATGGGCGACCACGCCCAGGGCCACGCGCCAGGGATGGCGTGCGACTTCGGCGAAGTCTTCGAGCTTGAGGGTCAGGCCCATGCCGAACATCACCAGGCCCAGCAGCGGCACGATGGCGCTTTTCAGACCGATGAACCAAGCGGGCTGCAAAAATGCCACCACCGCGAAAATCAGTACCCAGTAAGCGAAGGTATTGCCGACAAAGCGGCTCAATGCAGCCAGTGCGCGCATGACCTGATCCTTATTATTAAGAACATCCAATACTCATGTGGGAGCGAGCTTGCTCGCGATAGCGGAGTATCAGTCAACATCTCGGTGGCTGTCATGCCGCTATCGCGAGCAAGCTCGCTCCCACAAGGGTAAGCCGTTGCTTTTTAGATCCCCTGCGGAATCTCTTCCCCACCCAACGCTTCAACCAACGCCGGCAGGAACTCGCCGAACGTCAACATCATCAGCGTGAAGCTGGCGTCCAGCTGGCCGAGGGCTTCGTCGCCACCGTCCTGTTCCGCCTGGTCTTGCAACAGGTCTTCGAACTTCAGGCGTTTGACCACCATCTTGTCGTCGAGCACGAAGGACAGTTTGTCCTGCCAGGCCAGCGACAATTGTGTCACCACCTTGCCGGTGTTCAGGTGCAGCTGGATTTCGTCGCTGGTCAGGTCCTGGCGCTTGCAGCGCACGATGCCGCCGTCTTCGTGGGTGTCGCGCAGTTCGCATTCATCCAGCACGAAGAAATCGTCCGCGGCTTTCTGGGTCTTGACCCAGTCGGTCATGGTGGCGGTCGGGGCCATCTTGACCGTCAGCGGGCGTACCGGCAGTGAGCCGATGACTTCGCGCAGGGTGGACAGCAGGTCTTCGGCGCGTTTCGGGCTGGCCGAGTTCACCAGGATCAGGCCCTGTTTCGGCGCGATGGCGGCGAAGGTGGACGAGCGACGGATGAAGGCGCGGGGCAGGAACGCCTGGATGATTTCATCCTTGAGCTGGTCCCGTTCCTTCTTATAGACCTTGCGCATTTGCTCGGCTTCGATCTCTTCGACCTTTTCCTTCAGGGCATCACGCACGACGCTACCCGGCAGGATGCGTTCTTCCTTGCGCGCGGCGATCAGCAGGAAGTCCTGGCTGACATGCACCAATGGCGCGTCTTCGCCTTTGCCAAACGGCGCGACGAAACCGTAAGTGGTCAACTCCTGGCTTGCACATGGACGCGCCAGTTTGCTGGCCAGTGCAGTTTCCAACGCCTCGGCATCAAAAGGCAGATCTTGGGTCAGGCGATAGATAAGCAGGTTTTTGAACCACATGGGGTGAGTCTCTCCTTTATACAAAGGGGGGCATTATTCTCTTCGCGGCGCCATAGGCCAACCCTTCGCTAAGCCTTTGGAAGGCCTGAAAAAATTAATTTAAAAAGTGCTTGCCAGCTTAAAGAGTGCTCCGTAGAATGCGCGCCACACCGAAAGCGAAGGGTGATTAGCTCAGCTGGGAGAGCGTCTGCCTTACAAGCAGAATGTCGGCGGTTCGATCCCGTCATCACCCACCATTCGTTCGAAGTGTTACGCGCAGCGGTAGTTCAGTCGGTTAGAATACCGGCCTGTCACGCCGGGGGTCGCGGGTTCGAGTCCCGTCCGCTGCGCCATATTCGGTTACCTGGAACACTGAACGCCAGGTCACCACGAAAAGCCCGCTAACGCGGGCTTTTTGCTGTTTGCAGTTCCTGCGGTGTGTGTCGCTCATGTTTTTTGCTGAATTTACCAATTAAATCAGCGCGTTACGAAAAACTGTGAGAGAATGCGCCCCGCATCGAAAGTGAAGGGTGATTAGCTCAGCTGGGAGAGCGTCTGCCTTACAAGCAGAATGTCGGCGGTTCGATCCCGTCATCACCCACCAAGCTTTCAATGTTACGCGCAGCGGTAGTTCAGTCGGTTAGAATACCGGCCTGTCACGCCGGGGGTCGCGGGTTCGAGTCCCGTCCGCTGCGCCATCTTCGGTTTCCTGGCCCTCTGAACGCCAGGTCACCACAAAAAGCCCGCTCAATGAGCGGGCTTTTTGTTGCCTGTCATTTGGCCGTTGCTACTGCTCGGCATTGCGGCTGTGGCGGTAGTCGCTGACCGCCTCGTACACCGCTTTACGCAAACGGTTGATGCCGCCGATAGGGCGATGGGCCTCGATGCCGAACCACGGGTTGAACGACTGGTTGTCGCAAGCCAGGTTCAGCTTGGGCGTGTCGAAATCCTGGGCCGGCACCTTGATGTGCGCCACGGTCTCGAACGGTGCATCACTTTCCTGCCATTCAATACTGGTGTCTTCGATCGGCATGTACTTGCTCGGGTCCTGACGCTGGATCTGCAAGACAAAACACGCCGGCACCCGGTCTGTGGATAACTGTTGGTTCAGGGCGCTGCGCAAGAAGTTCGGCAGGTCCTGGTTCTGCGGCGGCAAGTTGTAGCTTGGGCAGCTGTCCGGGTCCGGCGCGACGCGAAACTTGGCATTGGCTTCGCCGAATTTGTAAGGCGATACCGAGAAATAAGTGGTCTGGGTCGGACTGGCCGGAGCCGGCGAGAGTGTCGCCAGGGCGATGAACAGATGACGGATCTGCCAGGTGCGTGGGTCCAGGCTCGGAAAGAACGCCATCGCCTTCTTCCCGTCAGCCTGGGCGGCCACATTCTGACGGTACTCGGCCACATCACTGACAAAGAAGTTCGGATGATTGAACATCACGAAATCCTGCTCGCCCTGTGATTGCCGATCAGCAAGCAGTTGCTTGCCCGGTACGTTCAGCAGCTTGATCGCCATCCCCCGTGCATCGCGCAGGCTGTCGAATTGCGGATAAGCATTGCCGTTGGACAGGCGGATCGTTGCCTGCCAAGTCTTGCCCGGTTCGGCAAACACGCCTTGGCGCAACGGCGCCGGCAGGTCGCTCGGCACCTGGACTTCGGCCATGACGCAACCGTGGGCCTTGGCATGGGCGTCGCGCAGGTAACGCGTGCCTTCGCGGTGCTGATCGACGATGCGGATCGCGGTCTGGATGATGTCCTGGGTCATGGCGGCTTCGCCGGGTGCAATCTGTTCCTTGTCCGGGACCGGTCCCTTGTGCTGCCAGGCAAACCAGGCCGTGGACAGGGCCCAGCCGAGCAACCCGATACCCAGCAGCCACAGGAGCGTCTTGCCCAAAAAGGCGCCGAGGCGCAGCCAGAGGGTGATCAACATGCCAACATCCTTTTACCGGTGAGGTTCATCATTACAGTTGCGACTCCAGTGGCCCGCCCAGCACTTTCAAATACTCCAGCAAGGCCCAGCGCTCCTGCGGTTGCAGCAAGCGGCCAATGACGCCGTTACCGCGCTCGCCCGCGCGGAACTCATGGCCGCTGTTGTGATTGCCGGTAATCCGGGTGTCGAAGATAAAGCCGTTGGTGAACGCTTCGGTGCGATAGCCCAGGTGGCGTGGGTCGTATTCGAAGTTGCCCTTATAGAACGTGGTCACCCGCTCGTCCTGGGGCGACAGCAACTGATAAATCGTCGGCACCGAACCGTTGTGCAGGAACGGTGGCGTGGCCCAGACACCCGCCAGTGGCCGGGCCTTGTAGGCGCGCAGTTCACGCACGCCAATGGGCAGGCCGAAACCGTCCAGGGCCGGGCGTTCGACGGGGGTGACGCCGGCGTCGCGGTAGGCGCGGTTTTCGACGAAGGCGGTGACGTAGGCCAGGCCTTTGGCGACCGAAAGCTGGCTCAGGTCCAGCGGCTCCGTCGGGGTCGGGTGCAGTTGCACGTCCAGCTTCGCCAGTTCGGCTGGGTCCCATTGCAGGCTGGTCAGGTCGAAGCGGTGGTCGGCGATGTTATTGGCGGTACCCGGGTCGGTGCCGATCACCTGCACAGGCAGCATGTGCAATTGTTGCACCGGCCTGTCAGGCCCCTGGACCACTTTGGGCACATGGCAGCCGGCGCAGTTTTCGGTGAACAAGGCCCGGCCCTTGGCGGCCAAGGGTTTATCGATCGCGCCCAGCAACGCTTCCGGCCACACGGGCGGCTTGAGCAGTTGCAGGGTTTCTTCGATCTTGTTCAAGTCGCGCACGCGCACACTGGAAGGGTATCGCGCGTCGCCCTGCAGCGGTTTGCCCTGGGCGTCGAAGAAATTCAGCGTGGCACCGACCCCCAGCGCTTCACCGACGTTGCGGGCCATCGGTTGCTGGGCCGATCCGTTCCATTGAACCCAGTCGAAGGTCCATATTTCCCACAACTGCGGGTAATCCACTGGCGCGTTGGCGACCCGGTAGTTTTCCGCCGAAATGGCGTCGCCGAAGCTGGCATTGGCGATGCGACCGAAGGCGTCGGTACGCCCGGGGCCTTCTTCGGTGGGGTAGAGGCCGCGATGGGTATCGTTCCAGGCCACTCGCAGGAACGTGTCCAGGGAACCCTTGAACGCCTTGCGCAGCTCTTCGTGGCGGGCGTCGTAGTCCTTGCCCAGTACCTGGCGGGCGAAGCGTTCGAATTTCCAAGGGTTGTAGTAGGTAGACGCCAGACTGGCGACCAATGCCTGTCCGAAACTGCCACCACGTAGCGTAGGAACACTAGAAGGCAGCACGTGCTGGGCCGAGCCACCATCGATCCGTATCGCCTGGCCCTTGAAGCGTAATTCGCCGGTATGACACGCCGCGCAGGTGATATCCAGGAACTGCTCGGTGCTGCCCGGGTTCTGGTGCCGGGCGAACCCTACCGGCAAGTTGCCGGGGTTGTCAGGCGAGGCTTTCTGCGCCGGATCGATCAGGAAGCCGAAGCGCGCCAGGTACTCCGGCGAAGCGAAGCGTTGTTGCGAAAAAGGCAATTCGAGGGCGGTGAACCAGTCGTAGCGCAGGCCTTTGACCTGGGTGCCCTGGGGGGTGAAGTAATACGTCTGGCGCTCGGCGGCACTCCATTGATCCAGGTAGTGCACCTGTTCGACGGGGGTATAGAACGGCAAGCGAGGATTGGCGATGTAATAAAGCACCACGGCCACGACGACGATCATCAGCGCGAGGAGGAGCAAGAGAATGCGAGAGAGAAGGCGCACGGTAACGTCCTTGTTTTTTTGATAAACCCTTATGCCTCAGTGCTGCGCGGCGGGCAAGTGGCCATTACCCTTGGCCTGTGGGGGAGCGGCAATGTGTCCCTGTACGTAACGGATGACAGATGCTTCATTTGCCCAAGATTAAAAAGCGTTTGCGGGCCTGAACTTATCATCACTTTGCGGCTCACATGCCGGTAGCCATTGGTCGTGGCCGCCTGATAAGCTCGCGGCTTTATTCGATTGCCCTTTAGGCGCATGAACAAGGAAATAGCATGAAACAGCATCGGTTGGCGGCGGCGGTGGCCCTGGTTGGCCTGGTACTCGCGGGTTGCGACTCGCAGACCAGCGTAGAGCTGAAAACCCCGGCGCAGAAAGCTTCCTACGGTATTGGCCTGAACATGGGCAAGAGCCTGGCTCAGGAAGGCATGGATGACCTGGACTCCAAAGCGGTCGCCCAGGGCATTGAAGATGCCGTCGGCAAGAAAGAACAGAAGCTGAAAGACGAAGAACTGGTCGAAGCCTTTGCCGCGCTGCAAAAGCGTGCCGAAGAGCGCATGGCCAAGATGAGTGAAGAGTCGGCAGCCGCTGGCAAGAAATTCCTCGAGGAAAACGGCAAGAAAGCCGGTGTTACCACCACCGCTTCCGGCCTGCAGTACGAAGTGGTCAAGAAAGCCGATGGCCCACAGCCTAAGCCGACCGACGTAGTGACCGTTCACTACACCGGCAAGCTGACCAACGGCACCGTGTTCGACAGCTCCGTCGAGCGTGGCAGCCCGATTGACCTGCCGGTCAGCGGCGTGATCCCGGGTTGGGTCGAAGGCCTGCAACTGATGCACGTCGGCGAGAAGTACAAGCTGTATATCCCGAGCGACCTGGCCTACGGCGCCCAGAGCCCGAGCCCGGCCATCCCGGCCAACTCGGTCCTGGTGTTCGACCTGGAACTGCTGGCGATCAAGGATCCGGCAAAAGAAGACGCAGCCAAGTAATCGCGTCTGCTATAACGACAACGCCTCGCTCATGCGGGGCGTTGTCGCATCTGGGCTACGGCAAATGGTAAAAAAACCGAACGCACGTGGCAGGCTACAGTCATAGGCAATACAGGCGCTGTGCTAGACGCAGTCAGCCGGTCAAGTCAATGAAATATTGGGTTTTTTTATGTGAGTAAAAAACGCCCGATCTAAGCCGGGCCCTTATGAAACGGGGGCTTCAGCGGTGAAATGCAGCTCTGTTCACAAGGTTATCCACAATTTGTGTGGATAACATTTCAGTGGGAGAAAAAATGAAGGCCCCGTGGAATTTTGCGCGATTTCTGCCCTTGGCAGGCCGCCTGCTGGCCCGCGGTCGATTACCGACGTTGCTCTTTGCCGTCGCCAGCAAAGGTGCCCGGGAGGGCGGGCGGCTGGGCAAGCTCAAGGAGGACCTGCGCCTGTTGCAGGCCTTGTGCCTGGCTTACTGGCGGGGCGAATACCGCGCGGTCAGCGCCAAGTCGATGCTGTCGGTGGTGGCCGGGCTCATGTATTTCCTCAGTCCCCTGGACGCGATTCCGGATATCTTGCCGATGTTTGGCATGTTCGACGATATCGCAGTGTTGGCATGGGTCATGAAAACCCTCGACGTCGAACTCGAGGCATTCCGCGCCTGGCGTTATCGGCAGTCTCCCGAGAAACTGGCCCAAGTCGAAAGGCTTCCCGATACCCCGGAACAACTCCAGCTCCAAGGGCAGAAAAAGCCCTGATCCCCAGAGAATTCATCACCCCGCGACCTTAGCCAGCATTTAGGATTACACTTCCAAGGAAAAAGGCTGACTCGCTAAGTGTTGTTGTCCTACGGGGTAGACATGGATATTCAAATAATCACACGTGATGGAGAGCCCGAGTACGCGGTTTTGCCGTGGGATCAGTACCAAGCGTTGTTGAAGGCAGCAGGCATCGATCAAGCTCCGCCGCGCGAAGCGACAGTCCGTCACGCGGCGGCACCCGGCCAGGTTCTCCCTGGCCTGGATCAGTTACGCAGTTTGCGCGAAGGGAAGGGCATCGCCATCGAGGCGCTGGCCCGCACGGTAGGTATCAGCCCGTCTTATCTGGCCTTGATCGAGAGCGGCGAGCGACAGCCCGATGCCGCGATTCGGCGCAGTCTGGCCTGGGAGTTGACGGTGCCGGGTTGGAGGGAAGAATCGTGAGCGTACGCATCAGTCGGCAGCATTGGGATGGGTTGTTGGGTGAATTGGACCAGGCGCGTCGCCAACGCCATTTATTGACTTACCGCGCCTTGCTGGAGCGCTTGCAGCTCCCCAGCCCGGCCATGCAGACCTTGACTGCGGCCCTTGAACACCTGGCGGCGCTGGACGCTCGGGCAGAACAGCCGCTGCGCAGTTCCCTGGTGATCAGCCAAGGCGCGAGCCGGTTGCCGCGCACGGGCTTCTTCGAATGCGTTGAGCGCCTGGGGCGTTTTTCCGGGCCTTCCGATGGGGTGGCCGCCGCCTCCTGGCACGCTTCGGAAGTGGTCCGGGTGTTTGAATACGAATACCCCGAGTCGGCGGAGGCCTGAGTGCTCTGGCGACTCAAGGCGCGGGTCGGTTATTGGCTGGCGCGCCGGTTGTTTCACTGGTCTTGGTTCGTCCGCCAGGCGCGTGGTTGGGCCTGGCTCGAGGGCCAATTCTCACGCATGGCGAACCTGGGCGACGTCGGTGCGCAAAGTTTCTATGGGCACATCCTCACGTTTCGCGGCCAAGGGCTGGGCGCCCGTGAAGAAGGGGTTCGCCTGCTGCGGCTGGCGGCACTGGCCGGTGATGGCAAGGCGGCCTACCAGGTTGGCGTGATCAGCCTGGCCGGTACAACCAGCAAGGCGCCGGACCCGGTCGAAGCGGCACGTTGGTGGACCCTGGCGGCAAAAGCCGGGCATCCGTTGGCCGAGATCAAGCTCAAGGCACTCGAAGCTCGCGACCGCTAGCGTTATCCACAGGCTATTCGTGACGCAATCGGGCGGATTTAGCGAATCGCCCTACATCCTTTGTCCAGTTCCCCCGACTTAATTCCCCCGTCATCCCCGGCACAGTCTCGCGCTCCCTGAGTGCTGCGAGACGCTGCCCATGTTCGACCGTTTTTTCCTGCCGGCCCTTGAGCGAGCCCTGTCCTGATGGAGCAGGTGAACCGTATCGAGCAGGAACTCGACAGTTTCAAGGACACCCTGGCGGTCTACCGCGAGCAGCTTGAGCGCTGGTACAGCCGGGCGGCGGACCGCGCCAGCCACGCGGCCGACTTGCCCTCGCTGATGGGCATGGAACGGCTGATCCGTTTCGGCGACAGCACCACCGCCGTCAGCAGTGGTGACGATGATTTCCTCTCCACGGTCGTCCAGTGCCCCCTGGGTGGGGTGATGACGATCGAGAGCAAGTTCGAGTCGGTGTACGACATCCCGCTGGGCGACATCGTGGTGGATGTGGTGGAGGTGAACAGCGGCAAGGTCACGCCGGTGACCCTGGACGCCCAGGGGCTCGGGACTTTCGAGGGGGAGGCGGGCAAGTCCTATCGGGTCCATGTCCAGGGCGAGGTGTCTCCCGGGCAGATCGAGAAGCTGTTTTCTTCCTACGATGGCTTGACTCGGGATCTGACGGACTGGCTACGGGGTGAGTGGCAAGGCTTCAAGCCGCGATGGGCCCGGCAGTCCTTGGCGACATCGGCGGCTGCGATGGGGAACGGGTTGCTCGCCGGCAGTTGGGCGGCGATCGAGGGGGTGTGGGACAGCATCGGTCTGCTGTCGGACATCCTCAAGGATCCTGGCCAGTTTGTTCAGCGATTGGGTGGCAGCGCTGATCAGTTGAAGAAACTGGCACGAGACACGCCGCTGCTGATGGCGAAGCTGCAACTGCTGGCCAGCGACGAAGCGGCGCTGTGCCTGTTGGTGCGCACCGCCAGCCTCTGGCTGGAGATGCTGCCGCCCAGCGAAGTCGCCGGCGAAACGGCCGAAGCACTCTCGACCGTGGTGGTGCAGTGCGTGATCGACTTGCTGATCGGCGTGGTCTTGACCTTTGCCGGGGCGGGGGCCGGGATCGCCTACCTGTCGATGCGGTTGGCCAGGCACGGCGCAACCCTGCTGAACGCCATGCAGCGTTTCGTCAAGGCGATCTTCGCGGTGGTCAACGGCTTCATGGCCTACGTGGCCCGCTACAAAACCGTGGCGGCGCGCGGCATCGCGGCGGGAATAAAAAAAGGCCGTATGCAACTGCGCTGGGATGCGCAGCGCAACACCACGCTGAAAAAACACGAACCCCACGACGACGCCCCCGCCCAATCGAAAAACCCCAACGGCGACAGCGCCGACACCGCGGCCCAGACCCAGACCAGTGGCTGCCCGGTGTCGATGGTCACCGGCGAAGAACTGCTGACCCTGGACGACGGCACCCTCGACGGGCGCTTGCCGTTCGTCTTCACCCGGCTGTACCGCACCAGCGCCGTCGCCCTGGACGTCGGCCTCGGACGCGGCTGGAGCCATGCCCTGGCCCATCGCCTGGAGCTCAAGGGCGAGCAGATCACCTGGGTCGACCAGGAAAACCGCCGCACCAGCTTTCCACTGCCCACCGCTCAGCGTCCGGCGATCCACAACAGCCTGGCCCGGGCGGCGATCTACCTGGGGGCCGAGCCGGACGAACTGATCATCGCCCAGCCCGGGGAAACGCTCCGTTCCTGCACTTTCGCGACGGCCACCTGTTCGCCCTCAGTGACCGCTACGACAACCGCCTGAGCGTCCAGCGCAACATCCACGGCGACATCAGCCGCCTGGACAACGGCGCCGGGCGCTCCCTGCGCCTGCGTTACGAACAGCGCCACCTGGTCGCCGTCGACTACCAGAGCTTCCACCCGGCCCTCACCCTCGACGAAGCCTGGCGGACCGAGCAGACGCTGGTGTCCTACCGCTACGACGGACGTTTCCGACTGATCGAAGCGACCAATGCCGCCGGTGAAAGCGAACGCTACGACTACGACGACCAGCACGTCATCCTCCAGCGGCAACTGGCCGGCGGGGCGAGTTTCTACTGGGAATGGCAAGGCGCCGGGCCGGCGTCCCGCTGCGTACGGCATTGGGCCTCCTTCGCGCAGATGGACAGCCGCTACACCTGGGGCGAGGACGGCCGTGTCACGGTCCGGCACCTGGATGGCAGCCAGGAAGTGTATGTCCACGACGACCGGGCGCGGTTGGTGCGCAAGGTCGAGCCCGACGGCGGCGAGCACCTCAAGGCCTACGACGAACAGGGCCGCTTGATCGCCGAACAGGACCCGCTGGGGGCGGTCAGCGAATACCGCTACGACGACGTCGGACGGCTGGTGGCGCTGATTCCGCCGGACGAAGCGCCGACTTCCTACGAGTACCGCAACGGCTTTCTGCACGCCCGTTCCCGTGGCAAGGCCGTGTGGACCTACCGCCGCAATGCCCGGGGCGATGTGATCGCGAGCATCGATCCCGACGGCCAGCGCACGGAATATGCCTACGACGCCCATGGGCAACTGCTGGCCAGGTATGACCCGGACGGTGGTGAGCATCGTTTCACCTGGAGTCGCCTGGGCCAACTGACCGAAGAGCTCCTGCCCGACGGCGGTCGGCGGTGTTTTGCCTACGACGCCCTGGGGCGTTTGCTCAGTCGCCGGGACGAACACGGCGCCCTGACGCACTACCAATGGGACGCCGTCGGCCGCCTGCTGCAAGTCACCCTGCCCACCGGCGCCACCCGGGCCTGGAGCTACAACGCCTACGGCAAGGTCATCGCCGAGCGCGACGAGCAGGGCCGAACCACCCGCTACGAATACGCCGACGACCTGCACCTGGTCAGCCGCCGCCTGAACCCTGACGGCAGCGAGCTGAAGTACCGCTACGACTCGGCGCGGCTGTTGCTGACCGAGATCGAAAACGAATCCGGCGAACGATATCAGCTGGACTACACGCCCAACGGCTTGATCCGACAGCAAATCGGCTTCGACGGCCAACGCACCGCCTACGCCTACGACCTCAACGGCCACTTGCTGGAGAAAACCGAGCACGGCGAGGACGGTTCGCAACGGGTCACCCGGTACCAGCGTGACGCGGCCGGGCGGCTGCGGATCAAGACCTTGCCCGACGGCCAGGCCATCGAATATCGCTACGACGAACTGGGCCGGCTGGTCCACGTCGACGACGGCAGCGATCATCCGCTGGCCTTCGAATACGACGCCCAGGATCGGCTGGTCACGGAACACCAGGGCTGGGGCACCCTGCGTTATCGCTACGATGCCGGCGGGCGCCTCAACCACCTGCGCCTGCCGGACGACAGCCAACTCGACTACCACCACGCCCCCGGTGGCGCGCTGACCGCCATCGACCTCAACGGCGCGCGCCTGACCGAACACCGCGTTGACGGCGGCCGCGAACGGCAACGCCGGCAGGGCCAGCTGCTCAGTGATTACACGTACGACGAACAGGGCCGCCTCAAGGCCCAGACCGTGTGGCAGAACCCCCAGCAGCAACTGTTCTGGCGCGACTATGCCTACAGCCCCCGGGGCAACCTCCAGAGCCTTTCCGACCAGCGAAACCGCCGCCGCTACCAGTACGACCCGCTGGATCGCCTGACCCGCATCGACTTTTCCCACAGCGAACCGCCGGAACACTTCAGCCACGACCCGGCCGGCAACCTGCTGATGCAGGACCGCCCCGGGCCGACCACCCTCAAGGGCAACCGCCTGCTGAGGGAGGGCGACCGCCACTACGACTACGACGCCTTCGGCAACCTGATCCGCGAACGCCGCGGCCAGGCCCTGGTCAGCGCCTACCGCTACGACAGCCAACACCGCCTGATCGGCGTCACCACGGTCGACGGCCGCGAAACGTCCTACCGCTACGACGCCTTCGGCCGACGCATCAGCAAGACCGTGGACGGTCTGACCACGGAGTTTTTCTGGCAGGGCGACCAGGTCGTCGCCGAAAACAGCCCGCACCACCACCGCAGCTACGTCTACGAACCGGGCACCTTCCGCCCACTAGCCCTGCTCGACGGCGAAGGCCCCGACGCCCGCCCGTTCTACTACCACCTCGACCACCTGGGCACCCCCCAGGAACTGACCAATCCCACCGGCCAGATCGTCTGGTCGGCGCGCTACAACGGCTACGGCAAACTCACCGAACTCACCCACGGCGGCGGTGAACAGCTGGAACAACCGCTGCGCTTCCAGGGCCAATACTTCGACCCGGAAAGCGGCCTGCACTACAACCGGCACCGCTACTACAATCCCGAGACCGGCCGTTATTTGACGCCTGATCCGAGCAAGTTGGCGGGTGGGCTCAATGGGTATCGGTACACGGTGAACCCGACGGGGTGGGTGGATCCGTTGGGGTTGGTGGATTGTCCGGGGAAGGGTGGGTGTCGGCCGGCGGTTGGGGGGCAGGATCCGGCGGGTAAGGTCCAGGTAGATGAGGGTGAGCCGCGGTTGCCGATGACGGCGGAGCAGCGGCGGGCGCGGATTGATGAGTTGGGGGAGGCGAATGCTAAGAGACGGGTTGTTACTATGGAAGAAAAATACCATATGCACACTGTTGAAAAACACAGTCCGGAAATATCAGATGTAGCGCTCAAACAGCGTGCCATTAACGGTGCGAATCCGCACACGGGTGAAATTCCCAAGGGAGCTAATGGAAGTCTAAGCTCCCAATTTAGCAACTGGCGGATTCATTTGAATGCGCTAAATAAAGCTATGACAAGAGAAAAGCTTGGACTGGATCCGTTTACTGGTGTAGATCACAAAAAAGATAGAGGTGTCAGGCAGGAGTTACCGGGAGCAGGGCGTGGCTACAAACCAAATAAAAAGGATAAACAAAATCCTAAGTTGAACGAAGATTTAAATTGGTTTGAAGTGAAGTTTGGTAAGGGTGGAGTACCTTACACCGGATTTCCTATGGAGAAAAAATGATGCTGATGCACCCTTTTCTAAATGAGGAGTTTGTACCTGACTTGATGTGGTTTGTGGGTCAGTTTGATGTGTATGATCGTGAAGAAACACTCGGGGCAATACTAGAGGTCTACGATCCTGAGAATAAGCGTGACAGATCAGAGTTGATTGTTAAATATGGTTTGGATTTAGATTGCCTATCCTATAGACATAGATATGTATTGGTTGAGTTTTTGGGTGACAAGCTTAATGATCCGAACTTTGACTTTAAAAGTTTGTTTGAGATAGACGAAGATTGTGCGGGTAGCTGGCCTCGTGGGGAATGGTATAACTTAAAAAATCCTAAAGAGTTTCTTCAGGATGTTTATGTCTTGGCAAAAGAAACTTGGAAGGAAGATCTCAGAAAAGCAGCCCTTGAAGATCAATCTACTTGGTAGGCCATTTACCACCAAACCGCTTTTGTGGCGAGGGAGCTTGCTCCCGCTGGGCTGCGAAGCGGCCCCAAAGCAGTCTGCTCGATCAACCAGACACACCGCGGCGTTGTTCAGAAGGGGGCTGCTACGCAGCCCAGCGGGAGCAAGCTCCCTCGCCACAGGGGTTGCGCCAGGGCGTTCGGGCCGCGGTGAATGGAGAATCCGCTTACACCGACAACCCCAACTCCACCACAGCCTCCCGCTCAGCCAAACCATCTACTAAATACACACTCCCCCCCAAAATCTCCTTGGCATGGTGCTTGGCCTGGGAAGCCAGTTCCGCCAGTTGGCTGGCATCCAGTTTCTCGCAGGCCTCGGCGCGCAGATGCACCACCCCAATCGACAGCGACAACAGCGCAAAATCCTGGCGAACCCCCTGTCGATTCAACGCAGTAAAGCACCCCGCCTCCAGATGTTCAGGCCGGTAGAAGCGCCGGCAATGGGTCTGGAAGTCGCTCAGCAATTGGTCCAGGCGTTTGCGCCAGTCTTCCGGGCCGAGGACCAGCAGGAAGTCGTCGCCGCCGATGTGGCCGACGAAGTCGCGGCTGGGGTCGATGCGTTCGTTCAGGCATTGGGCCAGGCACAGCAGGACTTCGTCGCCGCGGCCGTAGCCGTAGATGTCGTTGAAGGGTTTGAAACTGTCGATGTCCACGTAACAGATCACCGATTCCTGCCGCTGTTGCAGCAGGCGCGTGAGGCATTGCTGGATCGGGACGTTGCCCGGCAGCAGGGTCAGTGGGTTGGCGTAGCGGGCCTGTTGGATTTTCAGCTCGGTGATGAGCTTGAGCACGTCGATCACCCGGCCCAGGCCCAGGTAGCTGCCGTTGAGGGTGATGATGAAGTCTTCTTCGATGCGTTGTCGGGCGCGGCTGGTGATCAGGCGGCTGACTTGTTGCAGCGATTGGTTCAACTCCACTGCGAGAAAGTCATCGCTCATCAGCCGGCTGATGGGCTTGCGGGCGAACAGGTCGGTGGCGAAGGGTTTGAGCAAGGCGTCGGAGAGTGAATGGCGATGGACGATACCGCAGGGCTGGTTCTGATTGTCCAGCACGGCCAGGGAGTTGAGGTTGGCCTGGCGCCGAAACGCTTCCAGCACGGTGGCGGTCGGTGTGTTGTGAGCCATCGCCGGTTGTTCGTTGAGCAGCGCACTGAGGTCGTTGATCTCATCGCTCAGCGCCGCCACGCCACTGTCCTGCCTGGGCATCAGCGCCCTGGCATCGCGTGACGGTTGTTCCTGGGGGCGGGCCAGCAGATAACCCTGGACCAGGTCGACACCCATTTCGATCAGCACCGCCAGTTCTTCCGGCAGTTCGATTCCCTCGGCAATCACCTGGGCGCGGGAAGCCCGGGCGATTTTCAGGATCGAGCCCACGAACTCGCGCTTGAGGGCGTCCTGATGGATGCCGTCGATGAAATGCCGGTCGATCTTCACATAGTCGGGTCGCAATTCGGACCACAGCCGCAGGCTCGAATAACCGGCGCCGAGGTCGTCCAGGGCAATCGAGAAACCCATGGCCCGGTAGTGATGCAGGGCGGTTTGCAGGAGCTGGAAGTCATCGATAGGGGTCTGTTCGGTCAGTTCGATCACCACCTGGCTGGGTGCGATGCCGAAGTCTTGTAGCAATTGCAGGGTGCGCCCCGTCTGGTGCGCGGATTCCAGCAGGGACTCGGGCGAGACGTTGAGAAATAGCTTGCCCGGCAGTTTTTGCTCGTTGAAGCGTTGGCAGGCGCTGCGGCGGCAGGCCAGCTCCAGCTCGCTGAGGCGTCCGGCCTGGCGCGCCACGGAGAGCAGCGCGATGGGCGAGTGCAGCGGGCTGTTGGAAGGGCCGCGGGTCAACGCTTCATAGCCCACGATGCGCCGTTCGGAAAGGCAGATGATCGGTTGGAACAGACTGTGCAAACCGCTTTGAGCCAGGATCGAACTCAAGGCACTCAGCTGTTCTGTCGTGGTCATGGCAATCTCTGGCGATAAAAAAAGGACCGGGTGCGGGGCACCCAGTCCTGTATTTCACGACAGACTGATGTCAGTTTGATGACACTCCGACGAGCATCACCATTAAATGGCCATCATCTTAGTGCTTGGCGATCGCCGTATTGAGTTTCAGGTAATCCAGCAGGATCCGCCCGGTCTCGCTCAGGTAGGCATCGTCTTCCGGCTTGGTTTTCTCCGGCTCGGTGATCAGGTCTTCGTCTTCTTTCTTCAGCTCTTTGAGGGGTTCTTCGCCCTTGGCCTTGCGACGCAGGTTTTCCATGGCCAGTTGCTTGGCCTCGATGTCGGCATGCTGCGCACGACGGTCGGTTTCGTTGAGGGTGACGGTTTTCTCCATCATCAACTTCTGCGCCAGGGCCAGTTTGTCGCGGATGAACACGAACTCCGCATCCTGGGCCGAGCGCGCGTCGTGGTCGGACTTGAGTTGGGCCAGGAACGGCTTGAACGGGTCCACGGCCGGTTTGATCGCCGGCCGGATGGTGTCCCACGGCATGGCTTCGGGCAGGGCGCTTTCACCGATTTCCTTGGTGTCGATGATCGACGGGTAATCGATGTCAGGCAGTACGCCCTGGTGCTGGGTGCTCTGGCCGGACACCCGGTAGAACTTCGCCAGGGTCAGCTTCAGCTCGCCGTGGTTGAGCGGCTGGATGGTCTGCACGGTGCCTTTGCCGAAGGTCTGGCCGCCGATGATCAGTGCCCGGTGATAGTCCTGCATGGCGCCGGCGAAAATTTCCGAGGCCGATGCCGACAAGCGGTTGACCAGCAAGGCCATCGGCCCCTTGTAGAACGCGCCCGGGTTTTCGTCTTCCAGCACATCCACTCGGCCATCGGCGTTACGCACGAGCACGGTCGGGCCCTTGTCGATGAACAGGCTGGTCAGCTCGGTGGCTTCCTGCAGGGAGCCGCCGCCGTTGTTGCGCAAGTCGATGACCACGCCGTCGACCTTTTCCTTCTGCAGTTCGGTCAGCAGCTTCTTGACGTCACGAGTGGTGCTCTTGTAATCCGGATCCCCAGCGCGGAAGGCCTTGAAGTCCAGGTAGAAAGCCGGGATCTCAATGATGCCGAGCTTGTAGTCCTTGCCGTCCTGCTTGAGGTTGAGGACCGATTTCTTCGCCGCCTGTTCTTCCAGTTTCACCGCTTCACGGGTGATGGCCACGATTTTGCTGGTCTGGTCGTTCGGCGCGTTGCTGGCCGGGATGACTTCCAGGCGCACCACCGAGCCTTTCGGGCCGCGGATCAGCTTGACCACTTCGTCGAGGCGCCAGCCGACCACGTCGACCATTTCCTTGTTGCCTTGGGCGACACCGATGATTTTGTCCGCCGGGCTGACCTGTTTGGTTTTGTCTGCGGGGCCCGCCGGGACCAGGCGCACGATCTTCACCTGGTCGTTGTCGCTTTGCAGCACGGCACCGATGCCTTCCAGGGACAGGCTCATGTTGATGTCGAAGTTTTCCGCGTTATCCGGCGACAGATAGTTGGTGTGCGGGTCGTAGGACATGGCAAAGGTGTTGATGTACGCCTGGAAAATGTCCTCGGCGCGGGTCTGGTCCAGGCGTGCCAATTGGTTCTTGTAGCGCTTGGTCAGGGTTTCCTGGATCTGCTTGGGATCCTTGCCGGCGATCTTCATGCGCAGCACTTCGTCCTTGACGCGCTTGCGCCACAGGTCATCGAGTTCGGCTGTGCTTTTGAGCCAAGGGGCGTCCTTGCGGTCGACTTGCAAGGTTTCCTTGGTATTGAAGTCGATTTTGTCGACGCCCTTGTTCAGCTCGGCAAGGGCGTAGTCCAGACGCGCCTTCACGCGGTCCAGGTAGCGCTTGTAGATGGTGAACCCGGCGTTCAGGTCGCCGCTCTTGAGGAAATCGTCGAACTGGGTTTTCCACTTGTCGAATTCGGCGATGTCGCTGGCCAGGAAATAACTGCGCGATGGATCGAGCAGCTTCAAATAGCTGTCATAGATGATGACCGAGCGCGCGTCATCGAGCGGCGGCTTGCTGTAGTGATGGCGCTTGAGCAATTCGACGACATTAAGGCTGGCAATCACTTCGTCGCGATCGGGCTGAAGCTTGTCCCAGCTGTTGGCCGCGAACGTATCGTTCGACAACGGTAACAGGCCGAGGCCAATGACGAGCGCGAGGGCGGTGCTGGGGAACAGGTGCTTCATGCTGATTCGACGCGGGGACAATTGATAACGCATATTAGGCCGTCTTTGAAGTCGCCGGTTCCATGTGGCCCGGGCGCATAATGCAAGAAAGCCCGGCGTTGAAGCAGCGGGCCCAGTCGAGACTCACTATGGAGGCACCGTGAAAGCATTGCAAGGCGTTGAAGGCCAAGTGGTATGGGCAGATGAGCCGAGCCCGACGTGTGATGTGGGGCAAGTTCGCATCCGTGTGGCGGCCGCCGGCCTGAATCGGGCCGATTTGTTGCAAAAAGCCGGGCTTTACCCGCCGCCACCCGGTGCCAGCCAGGTATTGGGGCTGGAGTGTTCCGGGGTGATCAGCGAGGTCGGGCCGGGCTCGTCTTGGCAGGTGGGCGACCGCGTTTGCGCGTTGCTGGCCGGCGGTGGAATGGCCGAGGAGGTGGTGGTCGATGGCCGCCATGTGCTGCCGGTGCCCGAAGGCTTGTCCTTGGCTGAAGCGGCCGCGCTGCCTGAGGTCTACAGCACCGCGTGGCTGAATCTGTTCCAGCTGGCGGCGCTCAAGCCGGGCGAGAAAGTGCTGCTGCACGCCGGGGCAAGCGGCGTCGGTTCAGCCGCGATCCAGCTGTGCAAGGCGTTCGGCAACCCGTGCTGGGTCAGTGTCGGTTCGACCGAACGGCTGTCTTATTGCGAGGCCTTGGGCGCCCAGGGCGGCGTGGTACGCACCGATGGCCTGGAGGGTTTGAACGACCTCGGTCCCTTCGACGTCATCCTCGATCCGGTGGGTGGCAGCTACGCCAAGCTCAACGTGAAACTTTTGTCAGTTGACGGCCGTTGGGTGTTGATCGGCCTGATGGGCGGGCGCTCGACCGAGCTCGATCTGGCCCAGGTGCTGGGCAAGCGTATCCAACTGTTGGGCTCGACCCTGCGCAGCCGTGACGATCAGTTCAAGGCTGACTTGATCAGTGAGCTGGGGCAACAGGTGTGGCCGCTGTTTGCCGACAAGCGCCTGAGCCCGCAGTTGGCCCGGACCTTCGCGATCAAGGACGCCGAAGCGGCGTTCGCGGAGCTGGCGACCAACCAGGTATCGGGCAAGTTGGTGTTGCTGATCGACGAGAGCCTGAGCTGACTTTGCGCAGACTTGTGGGAGCGAGCTTGCTCGCGATAGCGGTGTGACAGTCAACAAAGTTGTTGAGTGTGCGACCGTCATCGCGAGCAAGCTCGCTCCCACAGGTGTCTTTATTTACAGGAGCATTTGCATGCTCGCACCGACATGACGGGCACCTTCATCCCAATTGACAGTGGCTTTCACCTTTGTCCGGCGACCACGGGCAAGCGGACCTTTGGTCGGCAGCCCGTACCCGATGCGCGCCCCCTGCTAGCGTTAATTAAGGAGGGATGGGGGTAACCGCAGCTTTCATTTCACCCGCCAGGTGAAGAGGTTGATCATGGCCATCGCCGAATGGCGCATGCAGGGCGTCGAATTCGTTGCCTGCAACTGTAATTGGGGCTGTCCTTGTCAATTCGATGCGCCACCGACCCGGGGCCACTGCCAGGCGGTGGCGTCGATGCGAGTGGAGCACGGGTATTTCAATCAGGTGGCGCTGGGAGGTTTGTGCTGGGCTGCCACCTTCGCTTGGCCGGGCGCCATTCATGAGGGCAACGGCAGTTGTCAGGTGTTCATCGATGAACGCGCCGACGAGGCGCAACGCCAGGCCCTGCTGACCATCCTCTCTGGCCTGGAGAGCGACCCCGGGGCCAACGTGTTCCAGGTGTTCAGCAGCACCATGAGTGAAGCGTTCGAACCGCTGTTCGTGCCCATCACCTTAACCATCGATGTCGATCAGCGCTTGGCGCACCTGGACATTCCAGGCGTGCTGCAGGCCAGCGGCGAGCCGATCCGTAGCCCGATCGACGGTTCACCTCATCGAGTCCGCCTGTCCCTGCCCAACGGCTTCGAGTTCCTTGAGGCCGAAGTCGCCAGCGGCAGCTACCAGACGCATTCAGCCCTCAAGCTACAGTCCCAGGGCAGTCATAGCCATCTCGCCCACGTACACTTCACCGGCCATGGCATAGAGCCGTAATGGCAGGGCCTCGGGCGGCGACGCCGAGCAAGCGACTGACAGGCGAGCAGTTGCTGTTCCTGCTCTGCCTGCTCGCGCTGACCGTCCTGGCCTGGCTGATGCTGCTGCGCATGGCCCGCGACATGAGTGCCCCGGGTGGCATGGCCGATGCGGCAATGGCCGGTATGGTCATGCCCTGGAGCCTGAGCGATGCGCTGCTGATGTTCGTCATGTGGGTGGTGATGATGATCGGCATGATGCTGCCCAGTGCCGTGCCCATGCTGCTGATCTACCAGCAGATGCTGCGCAAGCGCATGCCGGCACCGCAGCGACACCTGGCCCTGCTGCTGTTTTGCAGCGCCTATGGCCTGGTCTGGGCCGGCTTCGCCCTGGGCGCCACGGCGCTGCAATGGGCGCTCGAGCGACTTGCCCTGCTCAGTCCGGGGATGCGCAGCAGCAGTACCGCCCTGGGCGCTGGCCTGCTGCTGGTCGCAGGCGTCTATCAGTGGCTGCCGAGCAAGGCGGTCTGCCTTGAGCATTGTCGCGGGCCGCTGCATTTTCTTCTCGGCTACTGGCGCCCCGACGTGCTCGGCGGCTGGCGCATGGGCCTGGCCCATGGCGCTTACTGCCTGGGCTGCTGCTGGGCCCTGATGGGCCTGCTGTTCGTGGTCGGCGTGATGAATCTGCTCTGGGTGGCAGTGATCGGTGCCTTCATCCTGCTGGAGAAAAACCTGCCGCAGGGACTCTGGCTCAGTCGTCTCTGCGGATTGTTGTTGCTCGGCTGGAGCCTGTGGCTGCTGCTGGGCTAGGGGCTGAAGCTGTAGGAGCTGAGCCTGTGGGAGCTGAGCTTGCTCGCGATTGCGGTGTATCAGCTAAATCAATGTCTGCTGATCCACCGCTATCGCGAGCAAGCTCGCTCCCACACCGGGTTGCTCACTTCCAGCTATGGATTGGCCACCCGGCCGCTTCGGCATGGGCCTTCAACACCGGATCCGGGTTCACCACATGGGGGTAGTCTACCCGTTGCAACAACGGCAGGTCATTGCGGGAATCGGAGTAAAAGCTCGCCCCCTCCAGGTTTTCTTCCTCGGCATCCAGCCAATCCAGCAACCGCGCGATCTTGCCTTCGCGGTAGGTCAGGGTGCCCTCGGTCTTGCCGCTGTACACGCCATGGGTCACTTCGAGATTGATCGCCAGGATCTCATCGATGCCCAGGCGTTCGGCAATCGGCTTGACCAGATGCGTGCCCGAGGCCGAGATCACCAGGATCCGGTCGCCGGCCTTGCGGTGTTCGGCGATGGTCTTGGTGGCGTCGCTGAAGATGATCGGTTCGATGAAGTCTTCCACCCACGGCGCCACCAGGTGCTCGATTTCTTCCGGTGTGCGGCCGATCATCGGTTCCAGGCTGAAGTCCATGTACTCTTCCATGCTCAGCTTGCCGTGGCTGTAGGCGTCCATCAGCTCGTGGTTGCGCCGCATGAATGACTCGGGATCGACCCAGCCCAGGCGACCCATCTGTTCGCTCCAGAGGGTGGCGCAGTCGCCGTGGATCAGGGTTTCGTCCAGATCAAAAATTGCCAGGGCCATCAGCGTGTTTCCCTTTTCAAAATCAACAAAGCCATCAGGCTACCTCACACAGCGCCGATGGATCGATGGAAAGTGCCAACCGTGCGCCATCGGGGTGCAGGTCGGCGGCCGAGCGGTTGAGCACATCCACCACCAATTCCACGCCACGGGCTTCGACCCGGTAGCGGATGACGTTGCCCAGCAGGCTGTGGCTGCGGATCAGCGCATCGGCCTGGCCGCTGCGGCTCAGCTCGATGGCCTCGGGGCGGATGGCGATGCGACCGTTCACCGGCCGCTGCAGCAGTTTGCTCGCGCTGTCGGCGTCCAGCAGGTTGTAGTTGCCGATGAAGCCGGCGGCAAAGACATCGACTGGCGCAGTGTAAAGGGTTTCGGCATCGCCGCTTTGTACGATCTTTCCCTGGTTCATCAGGAAAATCCGGTCAGACATGGTCAGGGCTTCTTCCTGGTCATGTGTGACGAAAATCGTGGTCAGGCCCAATTCACGCTGGATCTGTCGGATCTGTTCACGCAAGTGCTTGCGAATCCGCGCATCCAGGGCTGACAGCGGCTCGTCCAGCAACAACAGGCGCGGCCGCGTGACCAGGGAGCGGGCGAGGGCGACACGCTGGCATTGGCCGCCGGAGAGTTGATGGGGATAGCGGGCGGCAAAATCGTGCAGCTCCACCAGGCGCAGGATCTCCAGCACGCGCTGGCGACTGTCCGAGGCGTCGACCTTTTGCATGCGCAGGCCGAAGGCGACGTTTTGCTCCACGGTCATGTTCGGGAACAAGGCGTAGCTCTGGAAGACCATGCCGATGCCGCGTTTCTGAGGGCTCAGCGGGACGATGTCCTGTCCGTCGAGGATGATCTGGCCGGCATCCACTGCGGTCAGGCCGGCAATGCAGCGCAACAGCGTGGACTTGCCACAACCGGAAGGGCCGAGCAGGGTGACGAATTCGCCCTTGGCGATCTCGCAGTTGATGTCGCTGAACACCGGGGTGCCGGCATAGCTTTTTTGCAGGTGTTGGACGCTGACGTAGCTCATTGGCTTTTGTCCTTGTTCAAGATATTGGCCGCCCAGGTCAGGACCAGTACGAAGAAGAAATAGGAGATCACCAGCGCACTGGTGAAGTGGCCGCTGCTGTTGCGCATGTTGTTCAGGTAGACCTGCAGGGTTTCATAGCGGGTGCCGACGAGGATGTTGGCAAACACGAATTCGCCGAACAGGAACGAGAAGGACAGCAGCAGCGCCACCATCAGGCCCTTGCGCAGGTTCGGCAGCACCACCAGGAACGCGGCCTGGAAGGTGCTGGCGCCAAGCAGTTGGGCGGCGTCCATCAGGTCGCGCAGGTTGATGGCTTGCAGGTTGTTGGTGATCGCCCGGTACATGAACGGCAGGGCGACGGTGAAGTAGCAACCGATCAGGATCCACGGCGTACCGACCATCGCCAGCGGTCCGGAGCCATAGAGTTGCAACAGCCCCACCGACGACACCACGGGCGGCACCGCGAACGGCAGCAGGATGAGGATGTTCATCAGTGCGTCGAGTTTGGGGAAGTGGTAGTGCACCACGAACAGCAACGGCAGGATCAACACCACCGAGAGCACCAGCGCACCGACACAGACCAGCAACGATTGACCGAAGGCGTGGAGAAAGCGCGGATCGCTCCACAACTGCACATACCATTTGAAGGTGAAGCCGCTGGGTAGCACGGTGGCCGACCAACTGCTGGCGATGGAGTAGACCAGCGTGCCGGCCAGGGGCAGCAGCAGGATGGCGAACAGCAGGTACACCACCGCCCGATGATAGAGCCCGACGGAGCCCGGTTCAGCGCGAGACATGGTAGCTCCTCTTGAGCAGCAACTGATGGACGATGGTCACGATGGTCATCAACGCCACCAGCACCACGGCCAGGGCACTGGCCAGGTTCGGGTCGAGGGAAATGTCGCCGGAGACCATGGCGGCGATTCGGATCGGCAGCACGTTGAAGTTACCGGTGGTCAACGCGTAGACCGTGGCGTAGGCGCCGAGGGCGTTGGCCAGCAGGATCACGAAGGTGCCCAGCAGCGCCGGGGTCAGCACCGGCAAGCCGATGTGCCGCCAGAACTGCCAGCCGCTGGCGCCGAGCAACTCGGCGGATTCGCGCCAGTCTTCGCGCAGGGCGTCGAAGGCCGGGTAGAGCAGCAGCACGCCGAGGGGAATCTGGAAGTAGGTGTAGAGAATGATCAGCCCGGTTTTCGAATACAGGTTGAAATCCTCGATGATCCCCGCCTGCTTGAGCATGATCGTGATGCTGCCGTTGAACCCCAGCAAGATGATGAAGGCGAAGGCCAGGGGCACGCCGGCGAAGTTGCTGGTCATGTTGGCGAAGGCATTGACGAAGTTGCGCAGCCGCGAATCCACACGGCGCAATGAGTAGCTGCCGAGCACGGCGATGACGATGCCGAACACACTGGACCAGAAGCTGATCTCCAGGCTGTGCTGGATGGCTTGCAGGTAGAACTTGGAACTGAAGATCTTGCTGAAGTTGGCCAGGCCCCAGCCGAACTCTTCCGATTCCAGGCTGTTGACCAGCACCCAGAGCAGCGGGGCGATCTGGAACACGATGAAGAAAATCGCGAAGGGCACCAGGCACAACGCTGCCAGCCATTTGCCGCGCGTCATGGCGTTCATTTGAGTAACTCCTGGCAATAGGGTTTGTCGTGGTCGACGCCGAGCAATTGGCAAATCGTGCCGCACAGCTCGGTCTGCCTCGGCGTGGCCGCGGGATCGAAGCTGAAGCTGTCACCCAGGACGAACAGCGGCACTTCCCGTTCTTCGGCCAGCAGGCCGTTGTGGGAGCGGTCGTTGTTCATGCCGTGGTCGGAGGTCACCAGTACCTGGTAACCGGCGTCGAGCCAGGCTTGCAGGTAGACCGCCAGGTTGATGTCGGCCGAGCGGGCACTGTTGCGGTATTGCGGGGTATCGAGGCCGTGCTTGTGGCCGGCGTCGTCGATATTCATCGGGTGCACCAGCAGGAAGTTCGGCAAGTAGCGCTGGCGCAGGTGTTCGGCGTCGGCGAACAGGTGGGAATCGGGGTAGTGGTCGTTCCAGTAGAAATGCCCGTATTGAATCGGCAGGTCGGGGTTGTCGGTGTGACGGTCGCGACCGGCCACGAAGGGCGAAGCGTTGTAGAGCTCGCTGACCCAGTGGTACGCCGCAGCCGCTGTGCTCAGGCCGGCCTGGGTGGCGTAGTGGAAAATGCTGCGCTGGTTCGACAGGCGCGTGACGTTGTTGTGCACGATCCCGCTGTCGATGGGCACGACGCCGGTGAGGATGCATTCGTAGAGTGGGCGGGACAGGGCGGGCAACTCACATTCCAGTTTGTAGAGGGCCGCGCGTCCTGCGCCGACGTAAGCCTGCAAATGCCCCATGGCATGCCGGGCGACCTCATGGTTGAGACCGTCGAGCACCACCAGGATGACGTTGTGCTTCATGGATACCAGGACTCCGGATGGACACCAGAAAACTCGGACTCACCGCAGGTCCAATGTGGGAGCGAGCTTCTGTGGGAGCGAGCTTGCTCGCGATGAAGGCGACACGGTTCAACAGCAATACCGTGTCATCGTTGATCGCGAGCAAGCTCGCTCCCACAGGGCCTGCTCCCACAATATGGATCTTCGTTGGATATCCGAGCGGGTCTGACTACCGCCTCACTTCATCTCGACGATGACTTGTTCATTCCACATCTGCGGCAGTGCCTTGGAAGTCTTCTCCCACGCATCCGCATCCTTGATCGGGGTCACGCCTTTGTATTGCTCGTTCGGCAGCAGCTTGGCCTGGACCTCTGCCGGCAGTTTCAGATGCTCGGCGCGGATCGGACGGGCGTTGCCCTTGGCCAGGTTGATCTGGCCGGCGTCGCTGAAGATGTACTCGCGGGCCAGCTTGGCGGCGTTCGGGTGCTTGGCGTATTTGTTGATGATGGTGGTGTAGCCGGAGATGACCGAGCCGTCGGACGGAATCAGCACGACGTAGTCATCCGGGTTGGCCATCTTGGCCTTGTAGCTCAGGCCGTTGAAGTCCCAGACCACACCGACTTCGACTTCACCTTTTTCCATCGTGGCGATGGTCGGGTTGGCCATGGACAGGCGCCCTTGCTTGGCGATCTCGGCAAACATCAACAGGGCCGGCTGAACGTTCTTCTCGTCGCCGCCGTTGGCCAGGGCCGCCGCCAGCACGCCGTTGGCGGCCTGGGCCGCGGTGCTCACGTCACCGATGGAGACTTTGTACTTGCCGGTCTTCAGGTCAGCCCATTTGGTCGGCACTTCGGAACCGTGCAGCAGCTTCTTGTTGACGATGAAGGCGATGGTGCCGGTGTAGGCCAATGCCCAGTTGCCGTCTTTGTCCTTGGCCCAGGCGGGCACTTGTTCCCAGGTGCTTGGCTTGTAGGGCTGGACCACGCCCTGCTTGACCGCGATCGGGCCGAACGCCGCCCCGACGTCGCCGATGTCGGCACTGGCGTTGTCTTTTTCGGCGGCGAACTTGGCGATTTCCTGGGCCGAGCTCATGTCGGTGTCGATATGTTTCAAGCCGTAGACCTTGGCCAGGTCGTCCCAGGTGCCTTTCCAGTTTGCCCAGTCATCGGGCATGCCGACACTGTTGACGGCGCCTTCCGCTTTCGCAGCGGCTTCCAACGTTTTCAGATCGGTGTCAGCGGCCATGGCGGCGGTGCACATGGCAATGGTCGAGCCTAACAGTGATGCCAGGAAAAGCTGTTTCATCCGAAGCTCCTATGGGCGTTTTCAACGCTGCGATTGCGGTTGTGTTGGTCTAGGTCAGCAATACCTGAGCCAATGTAGGCGAGCCCTGTGACATTTTGATGTCGGTGTTGGAGGCTCCAGGAAATACCCGGCTCGTGGAGGTTGGCTGCGAATTAAGCGTAGACCATGGTTAAACAGCTGATATGAAAGGACTTGGCCGTTAATTTGCACGCTGGCACAACGACCGTTCGGCGGCTCTGTCATCTGCCAGTCATGTGCAGTGCCTAGGCTTGCTGGACCCAGAAGTGGATCGATGAACCGTCGATCCTGCCCCGAAACAGTGCTGGCCTAGTCCAGATAGGTAACGTTGATGCGCATCGATGCAACCAAAGCGGTGACAGCCATCGGACAGGTCCTGCAAGAGCAACTCGACCACGGGTTGCTGGCGCCGGGCAGCAAGTTGCCGGCCGAGCGCAAGCTCAGTGAATTGTTCGGAACTACGCGGATTACCGTGCGCGAGGCGTTGTTGCAGCTCGAAGCCCAGGGGCAGATCTATCGGGAGGAGCGCCGGGGCTGGTTCGTCTCGCCGCCGCGCCTGGCCTACAACCTGATGCAGCGTAGCCATTTCCACGCCATGGTTGCGGCCCAGGGGCGTGTGCCTTCTACCCAAGTGATCTCGGCGCGCCTGCAACCGGCTTCGGCGGCCGTGTGTGCTTGGTTGCAACTGCCGGCGCTGTCCAGCGTGATCCAGATCTGCCGCGTGCGCCGTATCGACGAGCGCCTGGTGCTGTACGTCGAACACTACCTGAACCCGCAGTATTTTCCGGACATCCTCGAGTTCGATCTCAACCAGTCCATCACCGAGTTGTACGCCCGCCATTACGACCTGCACTACGGCCGGGTGAAGTTCGAAATCGTGCCCACCTCTCTACAGCCGGAAGCGGCAGCGGCGTTGAGGGTTTCGGTGGGCAGCCCCGGGCTTCGCATCGCACGGGTCAACTATGACCAGCACCAGCGGCTGATCGACTGCGACCTGGAGTTCTGGCGACACGACGCGATTCATGTCGGGGTGGATGTGCCCGAGCAATCGCCCGCTTGAGGTGAACTCAGGCTGACTCGTTGAGTTTGGCCAGGATCCTGAATAACACCGTGGCGAGGATCAGCAACATGCCGATCCACATGGCGAAGACCCCGACGTTCTTGTCACGGAAGTTGAAGCCGATGGCCAGCAGGATCATGCCGGCGATGATGGGGACCAGCATGCTGTTGAACGAAGACATGGAAACCATGGAGACGGCCTTGTCAGGGGGGATAAGGCCAGTCTAGTCGGGGTTTTGCCGGGTTGTGATGATGTGTGTCACATCACCCGCGATCCTGAGGCGAACACGGTTGTGGCGAGGGAGCTTGCTCCCGCTCCAGTGCGCAGCACTGGCAAATCTGCATTCAACCGCAGTTTTGGGGCTGCTGCGCAGCCCAGCGGGAGCAAGCTCCCTCGCCACATGGGGCCATCCAAACAGGGGAGTAGCGGTTATGGCAACTCGCGAGAGGCGTAGAACGCGCTCAGCACCTTCACCAGATGCGCCAGGTCATGGCTGCCGCACAGTTCGCGGATCGAATGCATGGCGAAGGTCGGCAGGCCGATGTCCACGGTGCGCACGCCCAGCTGGCTGGCGGTGATCGGGCCGATGGTCGAGCCGCAGCCCATGTCGCTGCGTACCACGAAGCTCTGCACCGGCACTTCTTCGGCCATGCACAGGTGACGGAAGAACCCGGCGGTTTCGCTGTTGGTGGCGTAGCGCTGGTTACTGTTGACCTTGATCACCGGACCGGCGTTGAGCTTGGGGCCGTGGTTGGCGTCGTGCTTGTCGGCATAGTTGGGGTGCACGCCGTGGGCGTTGTCCGCTGACACCAGCAGGGATTTCTGAATGGTGCGAACGAACTCTTCACCTTCAGGCAGCAGGCGACGCAGGGTTTGTTCCAGCATCGGGCCGTCGGCACCACAGGCCGAGCACGAGCCAACTTCCTCGTGATCGTTGCACACCAGTACGCACGTTTCTTCGGTGTCGGCGTTCAGCAAGGCTTGCAGGCCGGCGTAGCACGACAGCAGGTTGTCCAGGCGCGCGCCGGCAATGAAGTCGCCGTGCAGACCAATGACCGCGGCGCTTTGGGTGTCGTAGAAACTCAACTCGTAATCGAGCACCACGTCGGCATTCAGGCCGTGTTCGCGGGCCAGTTGATCGGTGAGCACGGCACGGAAGTCGACGCGCTCGTCACCGGCGAACTGGGCGAGGATCGGCGGCAGTTCGTTCTGCGGGTTGATGGCCCAGCCCTGGTTGGCTTCGCGATTGAGGTGGATGGCCAGGTTCGGAATCGTGGCGATTGGTGCCTTGAAATCGATCAACTGGCTTTCGACCTTGCCATCGCGGCGGAAGGTCACGCGCCCGGCCAGGGACAGGTCGCGGTCGAACCACGGCGCCAGCAGCGCGCCGCCGTAGACTTCCACGCCCAGCTGCCAGAACCCGTGGCGTTGCAGCTCCGGCTGTGGCTTGACCCGCAGGCAAGGGCTGTCGGTGTGGGCGCCGACCAGGCGAATGCCGTCGTGCAGCGGTGAGTTGCGGCCGAGCTTGAAGGCGATGATCGAGGAGTCGTTGCGCGTGACGTAGTAGCGACCGTTGGCCTCGGTGGCCCAGGTCTCGCGTTCGTCAAGACGCTGATAGCCGGCCGCCTCCAGGCGCTTGGCCAGGCTGGCGGTGGCATGGAACGGGGTAGGGGAGGCCTTGAGGAAGTCGATCAGGCCTTGGTTCAACTCTGCGCGCATAAGTCACTCCAGACAGCGATGGGCGGGAGTTTACCCCATCGACAGCCTGCGTTGCAGGCCCAATCCCCCGTCGCGGATTGTTCCACGGCCCCACCATCGATCAGCCCGAGGCCGTGATCCGCTCGCGCAAGTGCGCCATGATCAGGGACTTGTCTTGTGCCTTGGACGGTTCTGGCAGGTGCCGCGGCCAGTGCTCCAGTTGGCCGAACCACTGTTGCTGGCGTTTCGGGTCCAGGCGAAGGATCTCCCGCGATGCCGAATCCCACCAATGGTGCCGGCAGAGGTTGTAGTAAGGGTGCTCCGGTGCCGCGCTGCCATACAGCAGGTCGCGACCGATCCTGTGCAAGGGGCCGCTGTGATTGCGCAACTGCCATTTGATCTTCAGCCGCCGCCAGGCCGACGGGAAAGGCCGGGTGCGCGGAACGTCATGGCAACGCTCCACCAACTGCGTGTTGAACGCCTCGCCGTGCAGGGCAAAGAAGTGCGCTTGCATGGTGTGGAAGAAGCGTTTCTCGGCGAAGTAGTGATAGACGTGCTTGTTGGTTTCGTTAATGGTCTGGTTGCGCAAGGCGAATGAAATCGCGATCTGTTCGATGGTGTGGATGTCGAAGCCACCTTCGGTCCATTCATCGATCAGCCCGACGGCCTGGGCCAGCAGCGCCCCGTCTTTGTCCGTCACACCGCATAACCCGCTGTTGTAAAGCTTGAAACTGTTGTCCGGGGTGATGCCGTGGGCGCGCAGGCGCGTGCCCAGCTTGAGGTAATCCACGCGCTTGCAGACGTAGCTCCAGTGGTATTCGAAGCTGTCCATCAGGTACTGCCCTGGCTGGATTTGCTTGAACAGCAGGTCGGGATCGGACAGGAACAGCGTGTCGGTGTCGACGAACAGGGTCTTTTCCGCCAGCGTCAGGCCGGCCGCGATGGCACAGGCCTTGCGCCGGTGAATGTAACCGTTGTTGCCTTGCCACTCGGCCAGCAACTGCGGGCTCAGCGCAAGGGTTTCGACCGGCCAGCCGCGATAATCCTCAGGCCGGTCGGTCAGGATCCTGATGCTGGGCAGGGTCGCCGGATTGCCGTGGGCCAGGGCGGTGAGGATGCTGAACTTGGCTTCGTGGCGATAAGCGTCCTTGTCGCCGTAGATCAGGTAGAGCAATTGGTGGCGGACTTTTTTGACGGGTGTTTCCTGAAAATCAATAACCTGCATGCCAAGCCTTTATCGGATGAAGCCATTTTTAACGGATCTAGAACGGTGCCGGGCACTCGAAGCGCAAGCGCTCGCCGCTTTGCGGATGGGTGAAGCTCAGCATGCTGGCGTGCAGGCACAGGCGTGGCCAGGCGGCGAGGGCCTGCGGATGGGCGTAGAGCCCGTCGCCCAGCAGCGGGTGACCGATGGAGAGCATGTGTACGCGCAATTGGTGCGAGCGCCCGGTGATCGGCGTCAGCTCGACCCGGCACCAGTCGCCACAACGTTCCAGCACGCGCCAGAAGGTCAGGGCGTGTTTGCCCTGTTCATGGTCCACCACATGCCGAGGTTTGGTCGGCGGGTCGTAGCGCAAGGGCAGGTCGATGCTGCCACTGTCCAACTCCGGTTGGCCCCAGCACAACGCCGTGTAGGCTTTTTCGGTTTCGCGATCATGAAATTGCCGGGACAGTTCGCGATGGGTGTCCGGGTCACGGGCCAAGAGGATGATGCCGGAGGTTTCCCAGTCCAGTCGGTGCACGATTCGCGCTTCCGGATAGCCGTTTTCCTGCAGGCGGGTGATCAGGCAATCTTTGTTGTCGTCGGCCCGGCCGGGCACGGAAAGCAACAGGGTCGGCTTGTCGACCACCAGGACAGCGGCGTCCTGATGAATGATGCGGATGTTGGACAGGGGCATTGAAAACAGTCTCGTTACAAACGCCAACGGCGGCTGGGCCCCGACCCTTGTTGGAGCGGGCTTGCTCGCGAAAGCGGTGTTTCAGGCACATTGATACTGAATGTGCCACCGTCTTCGCGAGCAAGCCCGCTCCCACAAAAGGGCTGTGGGGACCCGAGCCGCCGTGGCTCCCGCCGGGGCGATCAGCGATCCGGCAGGGTGATATTGAGTTCCAGGATCGAGCAGCTGCCCTGGCTTTCCAGCGCCACATGCACGTCATCGCTACCGATGTTGACGTATTTGCGGATCACTTCCACCAGTTCCTTCTGCAAGGCTGGCAGGTAGTCAGGGGTGCTGCGTTGGCCGCGTTCGTGCGCCACGATGATCTGTAGACGCTCTTTCGCGACCGAGGCGGTACTGGGCTTTTTGTTGGCACGAAAGAAGTCAAAAAGGTTCATTACCTACCTCCAAACAGGCGCTCGAAGAAACCTTTCTTCGTTACATCGAGGAAACGATGCTCCACGGTCTTGCCCAACAGGCGATCGACGGCATCGCTGTATGCCTGGCCGGCATCGCTCTGGTCGTCGAGAATCACCGGCACGCCGGAGTTGGAAGCCTTGAGTACCGCTTGGGATTCCGGAATGACCCCCAGCAGGGTGACCGCGAGGATTTCCTTGACGTCTTCGACGCCGAGCATTTCGCCGTCGCTGACCCGTTGTGGGTTGTAGCGAGTCAGCAGCAGGTGTTCCTTGATCGGCTCTTCGCCCTTCTCGGCGCGGCGGGATTTGCTCGCCAGCAGGCCCAGCATGCGGTCGGAGTCACGGACCGACGACACTTCCGGGTTGGTCACGACAATCGCTTCGTCGGCGAAGTACATGGCCAGGTGGGCACCTTTCTCGATACCGGCCGGGGAGTCGCAGACCACGAACTCGAAGTCTTCCTTGAGTTGCATCAGGACCTTTTCCACGCCTTCCTGGGTCAGCGCGTCTTTGTCGCGGGTCTGGCTGGCGGCCAGCACGTAGAGGTTTTCAAGGCGCTTGTCCTTGATCAGGGCCTGTTGCAGGTTCGCTTCGCCGTTGACGACGTTGACGAAGTCGTAGACCACGCGGCGCTCGCAACCCATGATCAGGTCCAGGTTGCGCAAGCCGACGTCGAAGTCGACGATGACTGTCTTGTGGCCGCGCAGAGCGAGGCCGGTACCGATAGCGGCGCTGGTGGTGGTCTTACCCACACCACCCTTGCCGGATGTAACCACGAGAATCTTGGCCAAGGTGTTTCACCCCTAAGGAAAAAGGGACTTTGTCAGCCCCTGAAAAACATCTCTGGAAAACCGTTGCAATTGGACAGGCTTGGCTGGAATTGGCTGTCGGGCGGGGTCTACCTCCGGTAAACACTGCCAGATCCTTTTTCCTACGTCGTTTAAGCCGTTTTCGCTCGTTTTAGAGATGCTTGGAAAATGCGGCAGTATCCGTTAAAGCCGAATGATGTTCAACACGTCGCCCGACAGGCTGATCTGAACGCCGGCGCCCCACAACGGGTCGCGACGCAAATCCTCGGAGACCTTGTACTGCCCGGCGATGGAAACCAGCTCAGCGCTCAATTGCTGACAGAAGATCCTGGCTTTGGTATCACCCTTGACGCCGGCCAGTGCTCGACCGCGCATCGGGCCGTATACATGGATGTTGCCATCGGCCAGAAGTTCCGCCCCCGGGCTGACCGACGACACGATGACCAGATCGCCACCCTGGGCATAAATCTGCTGCCCGCCGCGCACTGGCGAGGTGATGACCCGCGTTGGCTTGATGGTGGGCTCCGGTGGTTTTTCCGGGGCTTTCTTCGCTTCGGCCGGGCTCAGTTCCAGCACGCGTTCCCGGGCGCCGGACGGCGGCAGCACGGGAATGTCCACGGCGATGGCGGCGGCGATGTCTTCGATGCGGCTGGCGCGGATCGCCAGGGTGCGCAGACCGTGCTGGCGGCAAATGCGCATCAGGCCTGGCAGATCCACTGAGCCTTCGCCAGCCGGCAGCTTGTCCAGGGCCAGCACCAGGGGGGCATTGCTGAAGAAATTCGGGGCCTGGGCGACTTTCGCCGCCAGTTGCCGGTCAAGGCTCTCCAGGTCGTTGCGGGCCAGTTCCAGCACCGTAATGGCGAGCATGCTGCCCTTCAGCTGGAACACGGGATCTTGGTCTAGCGGTTCGGTTTGGCTCATGGTCGGCGTACAACGGCTTGTCACTAAAAGTGCCGAGACTTATAACGAGATCGTCCGCCAGCCGCAACCCGGGTCGAACAATGTAGAATGCGCGGCCCATGTCCTAATGGAAGTTGTAATGGATCGCCCGCGTTTTCGAGCTGCATTTTTTCATCCGCGTTTCTGGCTGCTGTGGTGCGGCCTGGGGCTGTTGTGGCTGATCGTGCAATTGCCTTATCCGTTATTGCTGCGGGTCGGTCGTGCATTGGGGGCGCTGATGTACCGGGTGGCCGGCGACCGACGGCGCATCGCTCGTCGCAACCTGGAACTGTGTTTCCCGCAAAAGTCCGCTGCCGAACGCAAGCGTCTGCTCAAGGAAAACTTTGCCTCCACCGGCATCGCCTTTTTCGAAATGGCCATGAGTTGGTGGTGGTCGCGTTCGCGTTTGGCGAAACTGGCCCATGTCGAAGGGTTGGAGCATCTCAAGCAGGCTCAGCGCGAGGGCAAGGGCGTGATCCTGATGGCGCTGCATTTCACCACGCTGGAAATCGGCGCTGCCTTGCTCGGCCAGCAGCACACCATCGATGGCATGTACCGCGAGCACAAGAACCCGTTGTTCGACTACATCCAGCGCCGGGGCCGCGAGCGGCACAACCTCGATTCCCTGGCGGTGGAGCGTGACGACGTGCGGGGCATGCTCAAGCTGCTGCGGGCCGGCCGGGCGATCTGGTATGCGCCGGACCAGGACTACGGCGCCAAGCAAAGCGTGTTCGTGCCGCTGTTCGGCATCCAGGCCGCGACGGTCACCGCCACCACCAAGTTCGCCCGCCTGGGCAAGGCGCTGGTGGTGCCTTTCACCCAGGAACGCCTGGCCGATGGCAGCGGTTATCGCCTGGTGATCCAGGCTCCGTTGACGGATTTCCCGGGGGAGACCGAGGAAGCCGATTGCATCCGCATCAATCAATGGGTCGAGCAATCGGTGCGCGATTGTCCCGAACAGTACCTCTGGGCCCACCGGCGCTTCAAGAGCCGTCCGCCGGGCGAGCCCAAGCTGTACGACAAACGCGGCTGAGTTTTTTTGATATCACCTTGAGCACGGAGCATTGCGATGACCCCAGCTGAACCGGTTACAGGTTTGATTCTTTCCGGCGGCGGGGCTCGGGCGGCGTATCAAGTGGGGGTATTGGCGGCGATTGCCGAATTGTTACCCGATGGGGCGGATAACCCGTTTCCGGTGATCGTCGGCACCTCGGCCGGGGCGATCAACGCGGTCAGCCTGGCGAGCGGGGCGATGGACTTCAAGAGTGCCATCGAGCGGCTGACGGCGTTCTGGCAAGCGGTACGCAGCCACCAGGTCATGCGCAGCGACTGGCGGGGCGTGCTGGCCCAGGCGACGCGTTTCATCACCCACAGCCTGCTGGGCCTGGGGACCAAGTTGCCGGTGGCGTTGATCGACAGTTCGCCATTGCGCGAACTGCTCCAGGCCCAGTTCCACGCCTCGGGCATCGAGCAGTCCATCGCCGAACAGCAACTGCGGGCGGTGGCGGTGACGGCATTCGGTTATGAATCCGGCCAGGCCGTCACTTTCTACCAGGGACGCGGGACCATCGATGCCTGGCTGCGCCACCGGCGCATCGGTGTGCCGACGCAGTTGTCGGTGGAGCACCTGCTGGCCAGCTCGGCGATTCCGCTGTTGTTCGCGCCGGTCAAGATCGGCCCGCAATACTTTGGCGACGGCGCGGTGCGGCAATCGGCGCCCATCAGCCCGGCCTTGCACCTGGGGGCCAATCGCGTGCTGGTGATCGGTGTCAGCGGCAACCCCCGTGGCGCCGGTGGCCAGGATCCTTCCGAGCGCAGCTACACCGGCCTGCAACCGACCCTGGCGCAGATCGGCGGTCATATGCTCAACAGCACCTTCATTGACAGCCTGGAAAGCGACATCGAATTGCTTCAGCGCCTGAACGGTTTCAGCCACCTGCTGCCCGATGATGTGCCGGCCCATGCCCTGGGCGCGGCACCGGTGGAGGTATTGGTGATTTCGCCGAGCCAGCCGATCGATGAAATCGCCGCTCGCCATCGTCAGGAACTGCCCCGTGCGTTGCGGGTTTTCCTGCGGGGGCCGGGTGCGACCAAGACCAGTGGCGCGGGGGTGCTGAGCTACCTGTTGTTCGAGGCGGGGTATTGCCGCGAGCTGATCGAGTTGGGACGCCAGGATGCGTTGGCGCAGCGCGAGGCGTTGAGTCGGTTTTTGGGGTTGTCCTGACTGATGCAAGCAGGTCCACCGCTATCGCGAGCAAGCTCGCTCCCACAAGGGATTTGCGGTGGGCGCTGAATCCTGGCTTTCACGAAACCAATGTGGGAGCGAGCTTGCTCGCGATGACGGCGGCACATCCAACACCTGTTCTGCCTGACCCACCGCCATCGCGAGCAAGCTCGCTCCCACAAGGGTGACGCGATTAGAAGTGATACTTGAGCAAAAAGCTGGTGTTGCTCTGGTTGGTCTTGAACCCTTCGCTGTCTTCGATCCCGTATTTGTTCTTCCAGTAGTCATACTCCACGCCCACATACAGCTGCTTGGCGCCAAGCTTCAAGGCCTTGCCCAGGTCATATTTGATCTGCGGGTTGATGTGCAGGTTGGCGTGGTAGGTGCCCTTCGAGTTGCTGTCGTTGTCCACCACCCAGTCGATGAAACCGTCGATCAGGATGTCGGAAGAACCCACCGGTACGGTGTAGGCCCAGGCCGGGGTGATCTGCCAGACGTTGTCGCCGGCGCGCGGGCCTTCGGTCTGGCGGTTGTAGAAGTTCAGCTGGAAGTAGTCGAAGCCGGGAATCGCCAGGTCGAAGCCCGGGCCGATCAGGTAGGACTCGTTGTCGCCTTCACCGAATTCATAGGTCATGGCCAGCAGCACATCCTTGATCGGCCCCAGTTCCAGCTTCTGGTCGAAGATCTTGCCGAACGACAGGCGCGGGCTGAACTCGCCGTAGTAGGTGTTCGGGCCGGACTGGCTGTCGTCCTGGCCGTTGTAGAAGATCCGGTCGAGGAAGAAGAAGTTGTCCCCGTACTTCCAGGCATCGGCGTGTTCGAAGGTCACGGTCTGCTGGATACGCGGGTTGACCTGGAAATCCTTGCCATACAGGTAGGTCAGGCTGTTGTTCTGCCATTGCAACAGGTCGTCGGCCATCGCTTGGCCTGCGACCAGCAAGGATCCTGCGAGTATCAGGCTGGTGCACGTACGTTTCATTCGGTTTGCTCCCAAAGGTTAGTGGTACCGCAATTTTTTAAGGTCAGCGCTCTGGTGTGGCGCCTTTTTCCATGGATTAAAAAACATCCGTTCGGTCAGCTTTTTGAGCGTGGCGAATGCTGATAGCAAGCGCTGAGCCAAGTCCGGAAAAAACCGGAAATGGCGTGGCCTGCGGTTTTTTGATCAGTCGGAAAAGCTGTTTTCAGGGGCGCGTCATGTCCGCCAACGCCGCAACAAGTTGGCGGTCCGGTCAGGATCGGAAGGGATTTTGTTGTAGGCCTGCTTCAAACGGCCGCGCAGGATACGGGCTTGCCTTGAAGGGCTCAAGTGCCCTGCAACAGCGCATGGGCGGCGAATTTGGGGCGTGATGGCGGGGTTTGGTCATCGGGTGCTTTCCTCTTGTTTTTATTGTTGAGGCGCAGGCAGTCGCTGACGGGGGACCGGTGGTGTGCCGGTCGACCTGTCAGCGGTATGACGATTAACGGTGTTGGAGCGCGTGGCTCAGTTGGTGCGCGCGCCCTGGTTGATCCACGCGCCGATCAGGTCGCGTTCCTGCTGGGTCATCTGCGTGATGTTGCCCAATGGCATGATCTGGCTGGTCACGGCTTGGGCCTGGATGCGCGCGGCCTGTTGCTGGATCTGCTGCGGCGTGTCGAACATCACCCCGCCCGGCGCGGCGCTGAACAACGGGCTGGTGGGCTTGGCCGAGTGGCAGACCGAGCAGCGTTCCTGGATCACGCTGTGGACCTTCTCGAACGAGGGGCCCTGGGCGTTGGCGGCCTGGGTGGGTGCCGAGGCCGGTGCGGCGGGGGCGGTCGCCGGTTTCGCGCCGCCGCCCACTGCCGTTTCCGGCAACGGTTGGTACTCGATCACGCCAGGTGCCTTGGCCACGTCCGGTGCGCTGGGCATGGGTTTGGGACCGGTGACATAAGCCAGGCAGATCATCGCCAGGGCGCCGACCGGCAGCGTCCAGGCAAACCGGTTGCTGTCATGGCGCGTGTTGAAGTAATGCCGCACCAACACCGCCGCCACGGCGATACCGGCCAGGATCAACCAGTTGTACTGGCTGCCGTAGGTGCTCGGGAAATGGTTGCTGATCATGATGAACAGCACCGGCAGGGTGAAGTAGTTGTTGTGGCGCGAACGCAACAAACCCTTGGCCGGCAATGCCGGGTCGGGGGTGCGGTTCTCGGCGATGGCCGCGACCAGGGCACGTTGTGCCGGCATGATGATGCGGAACACGTTGCCCACCATGATCGTGCCGATGACCGCCCCGACATGCAGGTAGGCACCGCGACCGCTGAACACCTTGCTGAACCCGTAGGCCGCGGCGATCAACAGCACGAACAGGATCAGGCCGAGCAAGGCAGGGCGCTTGCCCAGCGCCGAGTCGCAGAGAAAGGAATAGACGAACCAGCCGACGAACAACGAGCCGATGCCCAAGGCGACGCCTTCGGGGCCGCTCAGGCCGCTGCCGGGGGCCAGCAGGTAGACGGTCGGGTTCCAATAGAACACCACGCACAGCAGGGCGATACCCGACATCCAGGTGAAGTAGGCTTCCCATTTGAACCAGTGCAGGTTGTCCGGCATGGACGGTGGCGCGAGTTTGTATTTTTCCAGGTGGTAGATGCCGCCACCGTGGATGGCCCACAGGTCACCGGCCAGGCCGCTCCTGGGGTTGACGCGGTTGAGGTTGTTTTCCAGCCAGACGAAGTAGAACGACGCGCCGATCCAGGCCACGCCAGTGATCATGTGAACCCAGCGTACGCTCAGGTTCAGCCATTCCAGCATATGTGCTTCCACAGTCTTTACCTCTCGCCCGTCACGCTTGTCTGCGCGTGATCGGACCTTCTCTTATTGGTGGGGGGCGAGGATTAGAAATTCATCCTCTTGGAAAAAATGCTCATCGCAGTTGTTGCCTGTGCCACTGCGATCAACCACCAGGAAGTCATCCCGCTTTTCGATCGTCAGCACCGGGTGGTGCCAGACGCCGCGATGGTAATTAATGCCCTGCCTGCCGTTGGTGACGAAGGCGCGGACCAAGCCTGATACAGGTGCATCGCCAAGTGGCGCGACCACGATCAGAAAGGGGTTGCCGAGCAGCGGAATGAAGGCCTGGCTGCCCAGCGGATGGCGCTCCAGCATGCGTACGGTCAGCGGCATGTCCAGCGCGTCGGCGCGGAAGATGCTGATGATCGCCTGATCGTCCGGCGTAGCGGTTTGCACCGTCGCCAGGCGATGGAAGCGCATGGTCGAACCGTTGTTGATCATGAAGTGATCGCTGCCGTCGGTTTCGATCACGTCACCGAACGGGGCGAAGGCTTCTTTGGTCAACGGTTCGATCTTGAGTGTGCGCATGCTGGTCTTTTACCTTGAATTCTGTGTTGTTTGTCGTGCCGCCATCGCGAGCAAGCTCGCTCCCACAGGGGAATGCATTTCAAATGTGGGAGCGAGCTTGCTCGCGATTTGGGTTCACCCTTATTTCGATACCTTGCCCAGCACCCGCAGGCGACTCACGCCACCATCCGGGAACACATTGAGGCGGATGTGGGTGATCGGCCCCAGGGCCTTGATCTGCTCGGCGAAGGTGTGCTCGGCGTGCATCTCCAGCTTCTGGCTCGGCAGCAGTTCGCGCCAGAACAGCGACTGGGTTTCGATCTGGCTGTCGGTGCCGCCCTTGACGAACGCGCCCTGGATCGAGCAGCTGTCGGGGTAGTTGCCCTTGAAGTGCAGGGTGTCGACGATGACTTTCTCGACCTCGCCGGCATGGCCCAGGGCGACGATCACCCAGTCATTGCCCGGGGTGCGACGACGGGCGGTTTCCCAGCCATCGCCCATGTTCACGCCACGACCCGGGTTGAGGATATTGCTCATGCGACCGAAGTGCTCGTCGGAGCAGGCCAGGGCGCGGCCACCATTGAGGGCGGCGGCCAGGTCGATCTGTTCGTTGTCGCCCACGGCCGACCAGTCGCGGTACGGAATGCCGTAGACCCGCAAGCGGGCCACGCCGCCATCAGGGTAGATGTTGAAACGCAGGTGGCTGAAGGCCTGGTCGTTGCTGATTTCGTGGTAGTGGTGGCTGTTGCCTTGCAGCTCCACGGCCGACAGCACTTCAGTCCACTGGGTGTTTTCGTCCGGCTCGCCTTCGGTCAGGAAGCAGGCTTCGAGAGAGGCTGATGGTGGGTAGTTGCCGGTGAAGAATGAGGTGTCGATGTCCACGCCCTTGATCGACCCCGCCACACCCAGGCGGATCACCGCACTGTCGTAACCTTCGAAGCGCTTGCGCCGCGATTCCCAGCCATCCATCCACTTGCCGTTATCATCGAACACGCCCTCCTTCCACACGGCCGGGGTCGGCTGGAACAGGCGGTTGGCGTCGGCGAACCAGTCGTCGGTGACCGAGATGATCTTGGTGCCCAGGCGGGCGTCGGCCAGGTTGACGAACTTCTCGAAAGGTACGGCGTAAGCTTTCATTCTTCTTGTCTGCCTTTAAATAAGTTGGCTGGGGATGCTTGCAGGAGGCTGCTCGCTAAAGGGTCAGTAATCGGAACAACGCGATCTTGTTGATCTCTGCCAGCGCGCATTTGAATTCGGCGTCTGCCGAATGATGGATGCGCGTTTCGAACGCCGCGAGGATCTGGTGCCGGTTGCTGCCTTTTACCGCCATGATGAAGGGAAACTTGAACTTGGCCTTGTAGGCGTCGTTCAGCTCGGTGAAGCGTTGAAACTCTTCTGCCGTGCATTGGTGAATACCGGCGCCGGCCTGTTCGTTCGTGCTGGCTTCGGTCAGTTGGCCCTGGACGGCGGCTTTGCCGGCCAGGTCCGGGTGGGCGTTGATCAGCGCCAGTTGGCTGGCGTGATCGGCGCTCAACAGGATGTCGCTCATGCGCTGGTGCAGGGTCTCGATCTCGTCGATCGAGGGATCCTGGCCCAGGTCAAACGCCTTTTCGGCGACCCATGGCGAATGTTCGTAGATATCGGCGAAAGCCCGGACGAAGGTGTCACGGCTCAAGTTGGAAGGCTTGAGGGTCTGGAAGGCGGTCATTTCGAGGCTCCTGGATTCGAAGCCCCTTGGTACGGGTGGGCCTGCTGCCAGTGGCGGGCGATGTCGACACGACGGCTGAACCAGACGTGTTCATGGCCTTTGACGTATTCGAGGAAGCGCTTGAGGGATGCCAGGCGCGCAGGGCGTCCGATCAGCCGGCAATGCAGCCCGATGGAGAGCATCTTCGGCGCCTCGGCACCTTCGGCATACAGCACGTCGAAAGCGTCCTTCAGGTATTGGAAGAAATCGTCACCCTTGTTGAAACCCTGCACCTGGGTGAAACGCATGTCGTTGGTGTCGAGGGTGTAGGGGATCACCAGGTGCGGCTTGCCGTTCGGGGTATTGGGTTCCCAGTAGGGCAGGTCGTCGTCGTAGGTGTCGCTGTCATAGAGGAAACCGCCTTCCTCCATCACCAGCCGGCGGGTGTTCGGGCCGGTGCGGCCGGTGTACCAGCCTAGCGGGCGCTCGCCAGTGATTTCGGTGAGGATGCGGATCGCTTCGAGCATGTGCTCGCGCTCCTGGGCCTCATCCATGTATTGGTAGTCGATCCAGCGATAGCCGTGGCTGCAGATTTCGTGACCGGCGGCGACCATGGCGCGAATCACGTCCGGATGGCGCTGGGCGGCCATGGCCACGGCGAAGATGGTCAGCGGGATGTCGAATGCCTTGAACAGCTTGAGGACCCGCCAGACACCGGCACGGCTGCCATACTCGTACAGCGATTCCATGCTCATGTTGCGCTCGCCCTGCAGCGGTTGCGCGGCGACCATCTCCGAAAGGAACGCTTCGGATTCCTTGTCGCCATGCAGGACGTTACGCTCGCCACCTTCTTCGTAGTTGAGCACGAAGGACAAAGCGATGCGGGCGTTGCCCGGCCACTGGGGATGGGGAGGGTTATTGCCGTAACCGATCAGGTCGCGTGGGTAGTCAGCGCTCACTGCAGTTTTCCTTCTTGTTCGAACCATGTGGGTGGCGCCCTGATGATGAAATATAGGCTGGCGTCACGACGATGGAGTGATTGTATACAACTTTATGCGCGATTTGTAAGCCTGATTTTCTGCATTTTTCACCGCTGCCCCTGGCGTGTCTACACTGCAAGAAACCTGCCCACTTGGTCAATGAATCGTCAGGAGGATCTTGTATTCATTTGGTTTGCTTGAGGCCGGGGCCGGCGTGCCGTTGCGCAGTCCATGGGCTGAATGTTTGTTTTTTATTGTGTACAATTTTCTTTTAAAGTGTCTTAATTCGTTCATCGCCGTAGCGTTTCGTGCTCCGAAACGGTGCGGCCTGTCTTTCAACTGATTCAGGAGGCGTCGTGCCGGGCTGCCCCGCAGCGAGGCGCGCAGAAGCAATGGGACGTTTGACTACTCACGTTTTGGATGCTGCACATGGCTGCCCGGGCAGCGCGATCAAGGTCGAGTTGTATCGGGTGGAGGGCTCGCAATTGCAGCTGGTCGCCAGCGCGCAGACCAACAGCGATGGTCGCTGCGATGCACCATTGCTGCAAGGGGAGGACTACCGCTCGGGCGTCTATCAATTGCAATTTCACGCTGGCGATTACTACCGCGCCCGTGGCGTGCAACTGCCCGAGCCGGCGTTCCTGGATGTGGTGGTGCTGCGCTTCGGTATTTCGGCCGAGCAGGAGCATTATCACGTGCCCCTGCTGATTTCGCCCTACGCCTATTCCACCTATCGAGGCAGCTGATCCCCCAAGCAGCTGCCTCTCCTGGAAGCGACTGCGCATGGCGCTTCTTTGGTTTTCGCCCGCTCACACTGCGGGCTTTTTTTTGCCGCCGGCCTACAGCCTGGCGTTGTCATCCCGAATGATAAAGACAGTGTCCGCGTAGCCAGGCCGGATCTGTGAACCGCCCTTTAGCCAGATGATTTTGCCGGCCTGATGGGCGTCCTTGACCGCTTGTGCGGCAGCGTCGCCGACCTGGGTCTCCAGGTTGATGCCGGTGGTGTTGGGATTCATGTGGGTGGGCAGGGAGAGTTTCGGCATGCGAGTGCGATGCAGGCTCATGAAAAATACATAGTCATGCCCGGTGCGCCGAAACACCAGTGCCGGAAAGCTGTTGAAACTGTTGGGCTCCATGACCGTGTAGCCATTGCGCGTCAGGATGCCGGCCATGAAGCGCTTGAGGTCCATCGGTGAGTAGGTCGACATGAAGAAATTCCACTCTCGCGGGAACCGTAGGGGGTCGAAATCCAGCCGATCCAGTCTCCCCGTCGAGGTGGAAATGGGCAGGTCTATCGAACGCGAAGCGCTCGTGATCCCTGAAGAGGTCGGGAGCACGGGCAGCATCAGCAAGGGGTCGGTCCATTGCGGATGGGGCGAGGGAACGGCGTTTTTCCAGCTATGGAAAATCTGCCTCAGTGCGGTCAGGCCCGCAGCATCGGCGATCGAGGAGCTGTTGGCGAGTTCGAACTGCCTTCTGGCGATATTTTCCAGGGTGACTGTAGTGACCTCGGGAAACACTTCCCTGACATAGGCCGTCAGCGGTTTCTCGAAGGGAAGCCTGGCATCGATCTTCCAATGGTTGTCCGGCGGCACGCGGATTACGCTTCGGGGCTGCTCGTCCGGGGTATGCCTGAGGATGGCTTCCAGCAGGTCAAAATCATAGGCGGGATGGCCAGGTTGCTGGATGTAGGCAATGGGGTAGTCCCGTGCGTCGACACGTGTCACCCGCTTATAGTGAACGTCGCCGATGGTGATGAAGGCCGGCAGGGTGAGCTTTGGCTCGACCCCCCATTCCTTGCGAAAAACCGGGGTGGTTTCCACTGCGACTTCGCTGGAGGGTGGCGCCGTGCGCTGGCGCTTGGGCGCGGGCCCTTCCAGAGGATCATCGTCCGGCACGTTGTAGCGGGTAATGGTGAGCGTGGAGTCGCTGCCGTGGGAAACCTGCCGCCACAGCAGGCTGCCTTCGACTTGTTCCAGGCGGGGGCCGGACGCAACGAGCTCAGCGCTTGAGCGCGCCCGGTAGTTTTGGTCGGCATCGCGCCCCAATAGCACCGTCCCACCTTCGGCAAGTTTGACGTAAGTCCGGGTCCTGAATGTCTGGATCCCGGAGGTCGGGTCCGGGTCCGACAGCATGGGGATCAGCTCGGGGGAAAGGTAATAATTGTCCAGCGATAGCGAGGCGGGTACATGGGAGATGGCGGCCTGGGAGGTGAGTTCCGCTACCTGGACCACCGTGGGCTGGGCGTCAGCGGCTTCGGTTTGTCGCCCAGGCGACGAGCCGGGCGACGAATCGCTGCCATCGACCCTGATAGGGCTCCTGGGCAGGCTTTCGGGTGTGGTATCGCGATTGCCGTGGGGCGTATCGGGAGGTGAAGTTGGAACGTTGGGGCGGGTGTTTTTTCTGGGGCTCATTGACGTTTGCGCTCTTGAATTTGAAAAGTATGAACAATGAATACGTCGCCGCCCGTCGTGTGGATTGACGGGCAACGCGCTGGAAGATGTTCTTGGAAAATCAACGGGCGGGTGCAGTACATATGTATTGCATCGGCAAAAGACGTTCGCAGTCACTCCTCAGGACTAGGTCTGTCTGGAGACGATCTCGCCTGGGGAGAGCAGCCAATGCCAATGAGGAAGTTCCAGGCCAAAAGTCGGGCTCAGCGCGATGGCCTGCGCAAGCATCAGTGACTTGTTCAACGTCGTGCCTTCGGCCCATTTCACGCATTGTTCGCGCAACAAGCGCAGCGCCTCGTCGTCCAGGGGTGGGTTCTGGCTGAGCCCTTCGCGAGCCAGGTCCTGATAAAGGCTGAGATGGTGATCGCACAAATTGGTTTTTCTTAGGCTCGTTGCGACGATGACCCGGGATTCATCGGTATCGAGGGTCCACCGGCGCGCCTTGAGGTGATAACTCAGTGAGCCGGGCGAGCCATCTTTGAGCGCCATGTTGGACACCCTCAGTTGTGCCGATGCTAACCGTGACAATTCGGGGGGCAGGGCGGCTTCGGGATCGACCGGGGGCGAAAAATACCGGCCGTCCAGTGCCGTTACATAGACGCGCTCGAACAGGCTGTCGACTGCATGGACGACACCCTGGGCCGTGATGACGCGTATCTGGTCGACGAGGTCGTCCTCTGCGTAGGCGGGTAGATGAAGGATCGTCGTGCCTACCTGCAGCAGGTTATTGGCCAGTTTGATCTCGACCTCTCCGAGGCGGGTGGCGTCGAGTTCCCAAGTGGATGCCTGGGGCAGTCGGGGATTGGCGCCGGCCAGTGCGCCTGGCGTGGTCAGCCGTAGTGTCATGCCCGGGCTCAGGTGGACAAGGTACGTGGAGCCTTGGCCTGTCAGCACTTCGAGACCGGTCTGCTCAACGGCTGGCGTAAGCATCGCGCAGGTGGCCTGGTTGCCCATGGGATGGGGCTTCTTATCCAGGGGCTGGAGAAACGCGTAGTGCTTTCTGGTCGGCGTGAGTGAAAGGGGGGCTTGTGTCTTCCATTGCACCGGATCCTTGTCGATGAATCCCTTATCCAGCAACCGCGCGGGGTCGGGGGTGGGGATGGCCAGGCGGTAGGAGGCGCCGTCGCGCATGATCAGGATAAACGTGTGCTGCGAATCCAATGCGGAAAACGCACGTCGCCCGCTGGTCTTTGTCCGCGCGCTGTAGCGCTCATCGGAACGGGCCAGGTTGTTCAGGACGACACGGCGACTGCCAAAATCCAGGGTGAGACCGCACTCACCATATTTCACCGTGTCCCCTCCGTCTTCCTGGATGACATAGGCGTTGTAGTGAGCTTCGACCCGGGTCAGTTCGCTATGGGCATAGTCCAGGTGAAGCGTGGTGCAATACTCACTTTTCTGTCTCACCTTGAGCGTGGTGAATTCAATCAACCGGGAAACGTAGTAGCTCGTGTCCTTATCGTGGGCCACCCAGCGCTCGCTTCGGTCATTGAGGATGGCCGGGTTCCGGGGGATGCCGTGTTGCACCATGACCGCTTCAATGACGAGGGGGCTGTCGTGCTCCAGCGTCTCCGGCAGGTCTGGCACCCAGTGGAAGCCGTCCTTTGTCGTGAAGGTCAGGCGGTTGTTCTGCAATGCTCTTGGATAGTCCGTATCGGCATAGACATTGTTGAGGGTGACTTTGCGTGACTCCCAGTCATTGCCATCGAAGCACGACGTGATCACCAGGTTGCCCTGCTCGATCACCCAGCTTTCAATCAGGTCGGCGCGCCAGTCCAGGGAAATGACGCTGCTGCCCATGCCGTCCTCGGTGATCGATACGTGGCCGGGTTTGTGGGCGATGACGTAGGCATCGTCCCCAGGCCCGCCGTCGGCGTTGCGGTTGTTGCCGCCGAGAATGAAGATCCGGTCGTCTCCCGCGCCGGCCTCGATGAGATCGTTGCCCCGGGACTTGATGATGTTCGCGCCGGCGCTGCCCTTGATGACATGGGTGCCGCCCTCAAGGATTTCCACATGTTCGATGCCTTCAAGAAGCGCGTGGCGATACTGTCCGCTTTCGCTCTTGGGACCTTCCTGAGTGATGATGGACGCCTGCCCCGCCTCCAGGTCGATGTGATAACCCAGTCGCGGCACCTGGCCATGGCCGGGATTGCCGGCCAGTATCAACGTGTCGTTACCCGAGCCACCTACCAGTCGGTTCGGCGCAGGTACTTCGTCTCCTGGGGCAATGGATGTCGAGCCTTCGAAAACGAATACATCGTCTTTCGCGCCGCCCCTCAGCCGCTTGACGCCTGACCCGTAGTGGAAAACGTTCGGCTTGTTTTCTACCCCGAAAACCGTGTCATTGCCGCCGCCGATATACCAACGGATGCCTTTGTGCTCCGCCGCCGCTTCGATGACTGCGCCAGGCGTTTCGAGCGTGACGCCTTGGCGGGCATCAATCCAGTCATCGCTGTCCTTGATTTTCGGGCGCGTGTTCGTTGCCTGATACTTTTCGCCGGTCCACCAGTTCCAGGTGTTGTAGGTCACTTGCTCGAGTTCCACGGTGAATCGACCGTTCACGATCGCCTCGGTGCTGTCTTTCAACGGGCCCTTGAGCAAGTTCAAGGCGTTGGCCCGCAGTTGCCTGGTGTGTTCGGCGGTCGCCTTGGCGAGGGTGTAGCGCTCCTGGATATCGTCGTCAGGGCTGATTGTCCAGAAGGCGAACCAACCCGTTCGCAGGCGCTCGTGGGCACTGAGGGTTATGTAGTCGTCGATCTCATCGACCTGGCGAATCGCCCCCCAGACCTGTGACCCGACCACCAGGATAAGCCCGGCGGCAAGGCCCACCGGACCGGCTGAACTGAAGCCCGCCAGCGCGGCTAAGCCGATGGTCAGGGTCATGGCGGCGCTGGTGACACTCAAGGCGGCGCTGACGTAATGATCGGTGGCCGCTTTGCCACTCGCGTTGGCGGCGGCCTTGAAAGCGTCAACTGCAGAGACGATATCGAAAGGCAGGGTCAACACGCTGGCAATCAGCCCGCTTCCCCGGGCCAGTCGAGTCGCGAAGGTGGTTTTCGCGAAATCCCCCAGGGAGCGCTGACCGGCCTGGATCATTTGCGTGGCTTGTCGGGTCACCAGCGCTTCGACGCCCAAGGAAGCCACTTCGGCGGCCACACTGGCGCCGTTGAACAGGGTCTGGTAATCGTCCTTGTTGCGGATGGCGTCTTGCAGGCCGCGCAGGCCGCTGTAGATTCCGAAGGCCTGGAGCCCCAGGCCGGTGGGGATGAGGATCTGGCTCTTGGTCTTGTTTACCCAGTTCAGTGAAGTCTGGGCAAACTGATGAGGGTCGAGGCCCTGTGCAGACTTCAGGAGTTTTTCCAGGATATTGTGATAACTGCCCGCTTCAGTCTGTACTGCAAGGTGTGCTCTTAATAATGGGCGCGCAGAGCGTGAGCGTTGGCTGGCTATTTCAAAAAGCAATGTCGGCAGGCGGTAGTCGTTTGCATCGGCGGTCAGTTTTATATGAGTTTCGACATCCGCTGCATTGAACTGCAGTGAGTCCAGGAAAAAACGACTGGCGATGCGAAAGAAACTGTTTTCACCGTTCAATACCTGACCGTCAGTGGTTGCACCCAGTGCATTCAGGGCGGAGCGGGTCACGGCTACGGAGCCGATCTGGAGCGGGCCGTAAAGTTTGTCGACGACTTCGAGTTGGGCTTGCCGGTGCTTGTGTTCCGGATTGAGTCGCGCTTGATCGGCGACTTTGAAGTCGAGCGTCTCGATCGTATGCTCATTGGCCTGAAAGACAATATCGCTAATGACGACACCCCGGTCGTCAGCAGCGCAAGAGGGCGTTATAAGTTGGGCCATTGTGAACTTCCTTGTTCAACGATGTTTGAATTGGCCCTCTATGTAAGGTGTTTTCCCGAGTGCTGTATATCGATGGGTTGTTGCGATGTTTTGCGAATGCCGCACACAAAGGCATTCGCAACGCCGAGGGCTCAGTGGGTGGACATTAAGGAGGCTGCACCCGCGCCGCCAAACAGGCCCGCGCTGATCCGGTTGAACCAGCTCTGGCCCTTGCCGGTGCGCAGATAGCGCGCTGCGCCGTGGGCGCCGAGGCCGTAGGCCAGCTTGCAGAGCAGGTCGAGTACGGTCCAGGTGGCGATCATGATCAGCAGTTGCGGCAGGAAGGGTTGTTCGGCGCTCAGGAACTGCGGCAGGAACGCGGCAAAGAACAGAATGTCTTTCGGATTGCTGGCACCCAGCACGAACGCCCGGCCGAACAACGCGCGGAAACGTGGCACCGCGGCGGCCTGGGGCACTTCGGCGCCTTGGGCAGGTTGCCGCGATTGCTGCCAGCTCTGCCAGGCCAGGTAGAACAGGTACAGGGCACCGACGATCTTCAGGGCACTGAACAATTGCTCCGACGCCAGCAACAACGCACCGAGCCCCAGTGCCGAGGCACTCAGCAGGCAGATCGACGCGATCACCCCACCGAGGAATGCCGGGTACGAGCGACGCAGGCCGTAGTTCAGGCTGTTGCCGATCATCAACAACGACAACGGGCCGGGGATGAGGATCACCACCAAGGCGGCGCCACTGAACAACAGCCAGGTTTCCAGATTCATTGCTTTGCTCCTGATGGACAAAAGCCTCACCCAAGGGGTGAGGCGGGGTGGATACGGTATCGCTTACAAGAAGATGAACTTGGCGATGAAGATCGCGCAGAGCACCCACAGGCTGACGGAAATTTCCTTGTGTTTACCGGTGCCGGCCTTGAGCACCACATAGGTGATGAACCCCAGGGCGATACCGTCGGCGACCGAGAACGTCAGGGGCATCATGATGGCCGTGACGATGGCCGGAATGCTGTCGGTCGGTTCGTCCCATTCGATATGGGCCATGCCGCCCATCATCAGCATGGCCACATAGATCAACGCGCCGGCGGTGGCATAGGCCGGGATCATCCCGGCCAGCGGTGCGAAGAACATGGCGGCAATAAATAGCACACCGACGGTCACGGCGGTAAGCCCCGTGCGGCCACCGGCGGCCACACCGGCGGCACTTTCCACGTAGCTGGTCACCGGCGGCACACCGACCATGGCGCCGAATACGCTGGAGGCGCTGTCGGCTTTCAAGGCGCGGGACAGGTTCTCGATCTTGCCATCGGCTTTCACCAGCCCGGCGCGCTGGGCAACGCCCATCAAGGTGCCAGCGGTGTCGAACATGTGCACGAACAGGAAGGCCAGCACCACGCTGATCATGCTGACGTTGAACACCCCGGCCACGTCCATCGCCATCCAGGTCGGAGCCAGGCTGGGTGGGGTCGACATGACGCCGTTGTACTGCACCAACCCCAGGCCCCAACCGGCCAGGGTCACGGCGATGATGCTGATCAGGATCGCCCCGAACACGCGGTGATAACTGAGCACGGCAATCATCAGGAAGCACACGGCAGCCAACAGCGGACCGGGCTCACGCAACGAACCGAGCTTGATCAGGGTCGCGGGGCTGTCGACGATGATCCCGGCGGTTTTCAGGCCGATCAGCCCGAGGAACAACCCGACCCCCGCGCCCATGGCGAACCGCAGGCTCACTGGAATGCTGTTGAGCAGCCACTCGCGCACCCGTGACAGGGTCAGGATCATGAACAGCACACCGGAAATGAACACTGCGCCCAACGCGGTTTCCCAGTTGTAGCCCATGGTCCCGACCACGGTGTAGGTGAAGAAGGCGTTCAGGCCCATGCCCGGTGCCAGGCCCACCGGCCAGTTGGCGTACAGGCCCATCAACAGGCAGCCCAGGGCGGCGGCGATGCAGGTGGCGACGAACGCGGCACCGTGATCGATGCCGGCGTCGGCCATGATGTTGGGGTTGACGAAGATGATGTAGGCCATGGTGATGAAGGTCGTCAGGCCGGCAATCAGCTCGGTCTTCACCGTGGTGCCATGCAAGCTGAGTTTGAAGATGCGTTCCAGCCAGCCACTGCGTAGTGGCGGCGAGAGGTCCAACGTCCGGGCTTCGGGTTTGCGGCTTTCCACAGCGAGTACTCCTCAAGAGTCTTATTGTTATTTCCAGCACCGCAAACGCCCTGGGGTGGTTGCGATGCGCTGAGGCAGGTAAGGCTGGCGAAGTATGTTGACCTGTTGGTCAGGAACTCGCACGAAGCGAATTATGCTTTTGTATACAAATAATGCAAATAATGTTTTCTGTGTTGTCGACGAAATGTCTGGCGATAGGGATATATCGCCCTTGCGGGCGCTATCGCGAGCGAGCTCGCTCCCACAATGGGCTGTGGTGAATGCAAGATTTGTGTCTGGCGACGCCCACTGTGGGAGCGAGCTTGCTCGCGATAGCGTCGGATCAGACGCCTTCAGTCGCCAGACTTGCCCAGTGCCAGGTTCACCGCCAACCATCCATTCACCGCCGCCTCCCCAGCCTCGGCAAACACCCGCTCCAGCAATTTCACCTGCTCACGCCGCAACGCCTGTTCGAACCGCTCGCCCTCGGCCGTCAGCTCCAACAGCCGCTTACGCTTGTCAGTCTCGGACGCGACGCTGTTCACCAGGTGCATTTCCATCAACTGCCGCAACGGCATGTTCAGCGCCTGCTTGCTCACCCCGAGCAGGGCCAGCAATTCCTTCACGCTCAAGGACGGGTAGCGGGCGATGAAAAAAACGATGCGCTGGTGGACCCGACTCAACCCGCGACGCTCGAGCATTTCATCGGCCTTGGCAGTGAACGCCTGGTAACCGAAGAAAAACGCTTCCATGGCCATTTGTTGGGAAGTCGGGTTTTTAAGGTCAATCATATTGACGTATCCAGAGAGGTCGGAGTAATTTCAGTCAACCAGTTTGACTCATTTTTCCAGCGACCCGCTACAGGTGACCCCCATGGCTTTTTCCGAACGTGTCTCGCGCCTCAAAAGTTCTCTGATTCGAGAAATCCTCGCGGCGGCGCAGCGCCCTGAAGTGATGTCGTTCGCTGGCGGCCTACCGGCCGAAGCCATGCTGCCGAAGGTGGAATGGACGGCCATGCCGTTGTCCATGGGCCAGTACGGCATGAGCGAAGGCGAACCGGCCCTGCGCGAAGCCCTGGCGGCCCAGGCGCGGGGGCTGGGTTTGGCCTGTGAGGCGAGTCAGGTGTTGGTGGTCAGCGGCTCCCAGCAAACCCTGGACCTGGCGGCCAAGCTGCACATCGACGTGGGCACTGAAGTGATGCTCGAAGCGCCGACCTACCTGGCGGCGTTGCAGATCTTCCAACTGTTCGGCGCCGAGTGCATCACCGTGCCCCTGGAGGCCGACGGCCCAGACCTGCACCAGTTGCGGGCCCGCCTGGAGCAGCATCGGCCAGCGTTCATCTACCTGATCCCGACGTTCCAGAACCCCTCGGCGGTGCGCTACAGCGAAGCCAAGCGCGATGCCGTGGCGGCGCTGCTGGATGAGTTTGGCGTCACCCTGATCGAGGACGAACCCTACCGCGAGCTGACGTTCGATGGCGGCAGTGCCACGCCAATCGTCAGTCGCTTGAAGAAGGCTAGCTGGATCTATACCGGTACCGTGTCGAAAACCCTGTTGCCGGGGCTACGGGTGGGCTACCTGATCGCCAGTCCGGATTTGTTCCCGCACCTGCTGCGGCTCAAGCAGTCGGCGGACCTGCACACCAACCGCATCGGTCAGTGGCAGGCGCTGCAATGGATCGGTACCGAACAGTACCGCAGCCATTTGAGTGAGCTGAGGGATTTCTACCGGGACCGTCGCGATCGGTTCCAGGTGGCGTTGCAAAAGCATTTCTCTGATATCGCGGACTGGAACGTGCCCCAGGGCGGGTTGTTTTTCTGGCTGACCCTCAGACAACCGCTGGACACCCGCACCTTGCTCGCCGCCGCGCTGGCGGTCGACGTTGCGTTCATGCCGGGGGAGCCGTTTTTCCCGGAGCCGGACCAGCATCCGGGGCACTTGCGCTTGAACTTCAGCCACATCGACCCGGCGCGGCTGGATGAAGGGCTCAAGCGGTTGGCGGGGGTGGTGCGGGAGGCGTTGGCTGCAAAAGCGGCTTGATATCAGGGGGCTTTGTGGTGGCTGTCCGGGCCTCATAGCGAGCAAGCTCCGCTCCCACAGGGGGCCGGTGTTGATTGAAAATCTGCAATCATCCACAAATCCCCTGTGGGAGCGAGCTTGCTCGCGATGGGGCCAGTAGTCACAGTAGAAAATGCTCAGGCTGCAGAGAACCGCTTATCCAGATACTCAATGATCACCTTGGAGTCATACATCCAGGTGCTCTCACCATTTTCTTCAATACGCAGGCACGGCACTTTGATCTTGCCGCCTTGTTCCAGCAGCGCCTGGCGATCCTGCGCGTTGTTTTTCGCATCGCGCAGGGCCACCGGCACATTGAGGCGGCGCAAGGTGCGGCGGGTCTTCACGCAGAACGGGCAGGCGTGGAATTGATACAACGTCAGGCTGCGGGCGGCCTGGTCGACCTGCGCCTGGGCTTCGGCCGGGCGTTGTTTCTTGCTTGGGCGAGTGATGAAGTCGATGAAGATGATGAGCTGGCCCAGGCCAACTCGAAGCGCTTTGACGATCACGGTATTCAGCCTCGCGGCGGGGAAGAAGAGGGCGCGCAGCTTACCTGATTTTTCACCGGCGAAAAAAAACCGGCGATCAATGCCGGTTTTCTTCTTGCGACGGGTTACTTGATGAGGCTGAGGAATTCGCTGCGAGTGGCGGCGTTTTCCCGGAACTCGCCGAGCATCACCGAAGTGATCATCGAAGAATTCTGCTTTTCCACACCGCGCATCATCATGCACATGTGCTTGGCCTCGATCACCACCGCCACACCCAGGGCGCCGGTCACTTGCTGGACCGCGTCGGCGATCTGGCGGCTGAGGTTTTCCTGGATCTGCAGGCGCCGCGCATACATGTCGACGATGCGCGCGACTTTCGACAACCCCAGCACCTTGCCGCTCGGGATGTAGGCCACGTGGGCCTTGCCGATGAAAGGCAGCAGGTGGTGTTCGCACAACGAGTACAACTCGATGTCCTTGACCAGCACCATCTCGCTGTTATCGGAGCTGAACAAGGCACCGTTGGTGACTTCTTCCAGCGTTTGTTCATAACCGCGGCAGAGGTACTGCATGGCCTTGGCAGCGCGCTTGGGCGTGTCGAGCAGGCCCTCGCGGGAAACGTCCTCGCCCAGTTGGCCGAGAATCGCGGTGTAATTCTGTTCCAGAGACATGAAGCTACCTGTGGGATTTTTCGCAAAGGGCAAGGGTACGGTGGCGGACACGGCGCTGCAAGCTCGGCAAGCGAAGGCTATTCGTCGCGACCTTCCATCATGGTGCGCTTGAGCATCACGTAGACCGCCCCGGCGCCACCGTGTTTCGCCTGGCAGGAGGTGAAGCCCAGCACTTGCGGGTGCTGGCGCAGCCAGGTGTTGACGTGGCTCTTGATCATCGGTCGCTTGCCGTCCAGGCGTACGGCTTTGCCATGGGTGACGCGCACGCAGCGGATTTCGAATCGGGTGGCTTCGGCCAGGAACGCCCAAAGGGTTTCCCGGGCTTTTTCGACGCTCATGCCGTGCAGGTCGAGGCTGCCTTCGAAGGGGATCTGGCCGACCTTCAGCTTGCGCATCTGGCTTTCCTGGACACCGTCGCGCGCCCACATCAACTCGTCTTCCGGCCCGACGTCGATCACGAACTGATCGGACAGTCCGTCCACGGTCGTGGCGTCGGTGCGCACGGTGGCGGCCTGGCGCAGCTTGGCGATTTGCGCGCGATCGGCCTTGGGCTTGCCGGTCTCGGCACGGTCGTGCTTGATCGGTTTTACGCCCTGGATCGCACTTTTGAACAGGGAAAAGTCGTCGTCTTGCATGTCAGCCTCCGCGAAGCCGACCAGTTTACCCAACTCTGGCGGGATCAGGCGCGACAAAACGTCGGGTGGCGGATCAGTCGTGCTTTTTCATCAGGTGTGGAGCCATGGCCAGCTCCAGGGATTGGCGGGCGCGACGGCGGCAGCGGCGCCAGAGCCAGACGCCCAACAGCAATACGACAAGACCGGCTGCCAGGATGATCGCCGAACCCAGCGGGGTGGCATTCAACTCGCCCAGTGCGGGTGGACGGCCCAGCAGGCTGGCCGCACCGGCCATGGCCAGCAGGACACCGAGTGTTGCCAGGAGCGCAGCGATCGCCGCGCCAAAACGAAAACGCCAGTTGCTCGGGCCCTTGGGCCGCAAGCGACGTGCGTCAAAACCATCGGATAACTTCATTCCGACCTTCCTCAATGGGTATCGGCCCTTCGACCGGAAGATATTCGGGTTGTTCCTGAAGGTAGGGCAATTGCGGCAAATGAGAGGCTTTTGCGGATGAGCGGCAGGACGGGCCGCTCATCGAGGCGCATCAGGTGAAGTCGCGGGTCAAGGCCAGGGTGGCGAAGTTGTCGGCCATGATCGCCATTTCGGTCTGCTGCACGTGTTCGGCGCTGAGGACGCCGCCCTTGTAAGGCAGGTCGCGGGTGGCGCAGGCGTCTTCCACCAGGGTGCAGCGAAAGCCCAGGTTCTTGGCAGCGCGCACGGTGGTGCTGACACTGGAGTGGCTCATGAACCCACACACGATCAGGTCCAGGGGGCCGAAATCTTCCAGGCGCTTTTTCAGTTCGGTGCCGTGGAAGGCGCTGGGTAGCAACTTTTCGACCACGGTTTCGTCGCCCTGGGGTTCGAGGCCGGAAATGAACTCCCCGCGTTCGCCTTGTGGATCGAACAGCCCGCCATGGGTGCCCAGGTGGCGCACATGCACGATCGGGCGACCGGCTGCACGGGCCGCGCCGAGCAGTTGCTTGATGTTCGCGACGGCTGCATCCATGCCGCTCAGGGCCAGGGGCCCTGCGAGGTATTCCTTCTGGGCATCGATGATGATCAAGGTCGCTTGACTCAGATTGGCCGCTGCATAACCACGGCCGCTGAGTTGAAACATCGTTTTTGGAACGGACATTCTGGGGCTCCTTCGAGTGGGGCTTTTGCGACATTCTCCTCTGGCTGAGCGGTTCTGTGAATCGCTTCCATCGCAAGGGCCGCCGTTGCTGGCCTACAGCCTTGTCAAGATGCTCGTCCTGTTCAATAGATGGTGCAAAAAACGGATAAATCCTACGATTGGTCCGGCGCTTTTCGTTCGTCAACAAGGCGCGTTTGGGTGGGGCCGCGTTTGGCTGGTAGACTCGCCCGTCGATTTTTCTGGAGTTTGCCGCCGTGATCACTTCCCGTCTCCGTACCCTGCGCGACCATATCCGTTGGGCCGTCAGCCGTTTCCATGGGGAGGATCTGTTTTTCGGCCATGGCACCGACAATGCGTGGGACGAAGCCCGGCAACTGGTGTTGGGCGCGTTGCACCTGCCGTGGGAAATTGCCGATAGCTACCTGGACTGCCGTCTTGAAGACGAAGAGTTGGTCCATGTGCAACGTCTGCTGCGTCGGCGTATTGCCGAGCGCATCCCGGCGGCTTACCTGTTGGGTGAGGCCTGGTTCTGCGGAATGTCGTTCATCGTCGATGAACGTGTGCTCATTCCACGCTCGCCCATCGGTGAGCTGATCGAAAAGCGTTTCGAGCCTTGGCTGGGCCAGGCGCCGGCACGGATTCTCGACCTGTGCACCGGTTCCGGCTGTATCGGCATTGCCTGCGCCTATGAATTCCCGGAGGCCGAGGTGGTGCTGGCCGACCTGTCGTTCGAAGCACTGGAAGTGGCCAACCAGAACATCGAGCGCCATGGCGTCGATGAGCGCGTGTTCACCGTCCAGGGCGATGGTTTCGACGGTTTGCCGGGGCAGCGTTTCGACCTGATCGTGTCGAACCCGCCCTACGTCGATGCAGAAGACTTCGCTGACATGCCGCAGGAATACCAGCACGAACCGGAGCTGGGCCTGGCCTGTGGCGATGATGGCTTGAACCTGGTTCGCCGGATGCTGGCCGAGGCGGCCGATCATCTGACCGAGAAGGGATTGTTGATTGTCGAGGTCGGCAACAGCCAGGTGCACGTCGAGGCGCTGTACCCGGAAGTCGATTTCGCCTGGCTCGACTTCGAGCGCGGCGGCCATGGCGTGTTCATGCTCAGCGCCGAGCAGTGCCGCCAGCACCAGGGGTTGTTCGCTTCGCGGGTTTGATTCCTCTTATCCATCCGGATACACCCACTGTGGGAGCGAGCTTGCTCGCGATAGCGATGGATCAGTCAACTGCAATGTGGCTGATCCGACACCATCGCGAGTAAGCTCGCTCCCACAGGGTTACTCACGCGCTGTTGAGTTCAATGGCGCGTCGCAATCCAGATCAGCAACCCCGCCTGGAACATGGCAAAGGCCACCAGGCAAGTGATGGTGAAGCGCAGGCCGGCGTCTTCGCGCTTGAACTTGGTGACCTTTTCTTCCTGCTGCTTGAGTTTGACTTCCTGTTCCGCCAGGTTCTGCTCGGCTTGTTGCAGCATCTGCGCGGCTTCGAGGATGGTCACGAACTGCAGCTTCTCGGTGTTCCAGTCCCCGACCAAATCGCCAACCTGGGCCGGCTTGATGCTGCCCTTGAGGTGCTGGGCGTCGGCGTAGGCCACCTCGAAACCCTGGGCCTTGAGAAAGCGGTCGCGGCGCAGGCGAGTGTCTTCGTTCAGGGCGTCCTTGTTATCCAGGTCGGAGCCCTCGACCCGGTAGGCCGACCAGCGTTTCTTGGCCCAGGTAATCCCTTGGGCCGCGAGGAAACGGCCGATGCCACGATTCAACGGCTCGATCTGCAGGTTTTCCGGCGAAAAGAACAGGCGTTTTTCGACGTGGTCGGCCCAGACATCCAAGTGATTCTGTTCCTTGCGCACCCGCTGGTTCGGCAGCTGGATGCTCATGCGCAGCAGGCTGCGTTCCTTGCTGTGGCGCTCGACATAGCTGAACTCGACAAACCGCAGCGGCCGCACACCGGTGGCGCGGTCGGTCTTGAGCGGCGCCAGGCGGAGCATTTTGTGATGCTCGGTATGCACGTCGGCCCACGGCAGCTCCACCGCAGACGAGGCGGGGGCTTCGGCAGCGGTGTCGGGGGAAGCTTGAGTTTCAGTCATAACGGCAAAATCCTGTCCAGGCCGGCGGGTCGGTAGCCATTGCGCTATCCGACACCGGGTTATCGGCTGTTTTTGCCAGTACTGAAGCTAAATCGACTAAAACCGCCTAACGCGCGGCTAACGAGTCAATAAAACGCAAAATCCGCGTACCCAGTTCGGCCGCCAAGGGCAGGTTGGGGTCCTTGTAGGAGGCCAGTTGCCGTTTCACGTCGTTGGGCACGATGCGCATCACGTGGTTCATGCCCTCGATCAGCGCCAGTTCAGCGTCGGGCTTGGCGGCTTTCAACTGCCGGGCATCATCGGCGCCGACCTGGATATCGTTGCTGCCCTGAATGATCAAGGCTGGCATCTGCAACGCGGCAAAGGCCCGGGCCGGGTCCTGGCGGAACAGCGAGATCAGGTAGGGTTGTACGCTGGGGCGGAAAATGACCTGCAGTTGCGCCGGCACGTTGCTGTCGAGCCGACCGGCCTTGAGGCTGTCGAGCAGCTCATTGCTGCGCAGCATCAACGGCGGTGGCAGGCGGTTGCTCAGTTGTTGGCGCAATACCTGGTCGATCGGCCGGGCACTGCCGGACAGCGAAATCACCGCTGCCGTGTTGGCCTGGGGCGCGGCGAGGCTGGCGATCAACGCGCCTTCACTGTGGCCCAGCAGGATCAACGGGCCCAGGCGTGGATCGGCGGCGAGCTTGTGGCTCCAGGCCACGGCATCGGCCACATAGGCCTCGACGCTCAGGTTGCGCTCGTCCGGTGTCGCCGCGAGGCTGGCGGCCACACCACGTTTGTCATAGCGCACGCTGGCAATGTTGTGCCTGGCCAGCACCCAGGCCAGGCGCTTGAGGCTGTCGTTGCGCCCGCCCTCGGGGTTGTTGCCGTCGCGATCCGTAGGACCGGACCCGGAAATGATCAGGACAACCGGCACCGGCGTGTCGGACTTGGGCAGCAGCAACGAGCCGAAAAGCTCACCGCTGCCGGTGTCGAGGCTGATGGGGCGTTGCAGCACCGTGGCCTGGGCCAGGCAGGAAAACAGGCCGGTAAACAAGGTAAGGCTTAGGGCAAGCAGCTTTAACATCATCACGCCATTAGTTGCGAAGGTGCCGGTTGGACTGGTGGCCGCCGATAAGGTTCGAGGATGAACTACGCGGGGAGCCTGCGTATACTGGCGCCCACTACGAATCCAAGGTTGAGTCTCTCAGCGTTTTTCACGGAGCACCCTGCATGTCCGGCAATACCTACGGCAAGCTGTTCACTGTCACCACCGCGGGCGAAAGCCATGGCCCGGCGTTGGTCGCCATTGTCGACGGCTGCCCGCCGGGGCTGGAGATTTCCCTGGACGACCTGCAGCGTGACCTGGACCGCCGCAAGCCCGGTACCAGCCGCCACACCACCCAGCGCCAGGAAGCCGATGAAGTCGAAATCCTGTCCGGGGTGTTCGAAGGGCGCACCACCGGCTGCGCCATTGGCTTGCTGATCCGCAACACCGACCAGAAGTCCAAGGACTACTCGGCCATCAAGGACCTGTTCCGCCCGGCCCACGCCGACTACACCTACCACCACAAATACGGCGAGCGCGACTACCGCGGCGGCGGCCGCAGCTCGGCCCGGGAAACCGCCATGCGCGTGGCGGCCGGTGCGATCGCCAAGAAATACCTGGCCAGCCAGGGCATCGTCATCCGTGGCTACATGAGCCAGTTGGGGCCCATCGAAATCCCGTTCAAGACCTGGGATTCGGTAGAGCAGAACGCTTTCTTCTGCCCCGACCCGGACAAGGTGCCGGAGCTCGAGGCCTACATGGACCAACTGCGCCGGGATCAGGATTCGGTCGGCGCGAAGATCACCGTGGTTGCCGAAGGGGTGATGCCGGGCCTGGGCGAGCCGATCTTCGACCGCCTCGACGCCGAGCTGGCCCACGCGCTGATGAGTATCAATGCGGTGAAAGGCGTGGAGATCGGCGCCGGTTTCGCCTGTGTCGCCCAGCGTGGCACCGAGCACCGTGACGAACTGACTCCGGACGGTTTCCTCAGCAACAATGCCGGCGGTATTCTCGGCGGCATTTCCTCGGGCCAGCCGATCGTGGCACACCTGGCCTTGAAACCGACGTCCAGCATCACCACGCCGGGGCGCTCCATCGACATCCATGGCAACCCTGTCGATGTGATTACCAAGGGCCGTCATGACCCGTGCGTCGGCATCCGGGCCACGCCCATCGCTGAAGCCATGATGGCCATCGTGCTGATGGATCACCTGCTGCGTCATCGCGGCCAGAACGCCGACGTCCGCGTCAGCACGCCGGTGCTGGGGCAACTTTGATGGCCGGCCTGCCAGCCGCCGTGGCCTGACGACCATGGCGGCACTGCCGTACTGGCGGCTCTCCAGCTTCTATCTGTTCTATTTCGCCCTGCTCGGTTCGACGGCGCCGTTCCTGGCACTGTATTTCGATCACTTGGGCTTCAACGCGGCGCGCATCGGTGAGCTGGTGGCGATCCCGATGTTGATGCGCTGCGTGGCGCCGAACATCTGGGGCTGGCTGGGGGATTACACCGGCCGACGCCTGGCGATCGTGCGGTTCGGCGCGATCTGCACGCTGCTGACCTTCTCGCTGATCTTCATCGATAAAAGCTATGCCTGGCTGGCGATGGTCATGGCGCTGCATGCGTTCTTCTGGCATGCGGTGTTGCCGCAGTTCGAAGTCATCACCCTGGCCCATTTGAGCGGGCAGGCCTCGCGCTACAGTCAGGTCCGCCTATGGGGCTCCATCGGTTTCATCATCACTGTGGTCGTGCTCGGTCGCTTGTTCGAATGGCTCAGCCTGGACATCTACCCGGTGGCGCTGGTGTTGATCATGGCCGGCATCGTCCTTGCCAGCTTCTGGGTGCCCAACGCCCAGCCATTGCAGGGGGCGCGAGTCGCGGGGGAGGGCTTCCTGCGGCAACTGCGCAACCCTGGCGTGCTGGCGTTCTACACCTGCGTGGGCCTGATGCAGGTGAGCCACGGGCCGTATTACACCTTCCTGACGTTGCACCTCGAACGCCTGGGCTACAGTCGTGGCTTGATCGGGCTGCTCTGGGCGGTCGGTGTGGTGGCGGAAGTTTTGATCTTCCTGCTGATGAGCCGGATCCTGGCGCGGTTTTCCGTGCGCCGGGTACTGCTGGCGAGTTTCCTGTTGGCGGCGTTGCGCTGGCTGTTGCTGGGCTCGCAGGCCGAGTTCCTCTGGGTGTTGTTGTTCGCCCAGGTGCTGCATGCGGCGACCTTCGGCAGCTTTCACGCCGCGGCCATCCATTTCGTGCAACGCAGCTTCGGTCCTCGCCAGCAAGGCCAGGGGCAGGCGCTGTATGCCGCGCTGGCCGGTACGGGCGGGGCCTTGGGCGCGTTGTACTCCGGCTACAGCTGGAACGCCCTGGGCGCCAGTTGGACGTTCAGCCTCGCCAGCCTCGCCGCCTTCGCGGCAGCCGTTATCATCGCGACACGCATGCAAGAGGACCGGCCATGAGCCTTCGAACCATTAATTTGCTGGAGCCATTGTCATGAGCAGCCTGTCCGTTTATCACGTCTCGAGCCCTGACATTCCGAACAAGGTGTTGACCCATTTCGAGGACATTGCCGCAACCCTGGCGGAACAAGGTGTTCGCTTCGATCGCTGGGAAGCGGCGGCGAAAATTCAGCCGGGGGCCAGTGAGGAGGACATCATCGCGGCTTACCAGGCTCAGATCGATGCGTTGATGACTGAGCGCGGTTACGTTGCGGTCGATGTGGTCAGTGTTAGCAGCGATCACACCGAACAGGTCGAGCCGCAGGCTGAGTGGCTTGATGAATATCGCCATGGCCAGGACGAGGTACGGTTTTTCGTCAGTGGTCGAGGGTTGTTTAACCTGCACATTGGCGATTACGTCTATGCGGTGCTGTGTGAAAGGAACGATTTGATAACGGTGCCTGCCGGTACGCCGCATTGGTTTGACAAGGGGGAACGGCCGCATTTTGTTTCGATCCGTTTGTCTGGTGATTCCCAGGGGGTGGCTGCTGAGTTCACCGGCGATGATATCGCTCGCCGGTTTCCTCGCCTGGAAGACTGACCTGCGTTCAAAAGTGAGCGGCCGTTACCGTCGAACGGATATGCCCACCCATCGCCCGGAACACGGCGGGCTTTTTCAAGACGCAAAAAAACGGCGCTTCCCATTTCTGAAAGAAGCGCCGTTTTCCAAGTGAACAGCAACGCGAGTGTCCGGCAGACTCAAGCGCTATGGTAAGTCGGCAGCGCAAACCGATGCTGGCTCTGCAACAGCGTGATCTGTGGCAACTCGCTGGCCTGTTCGGCCAAGTCGCGACGAATCGCGCTGATCGCCCAGGACAACTGATCCCCCGCGTGCAATTGAGCATAGGAAATCGTGCGTTTGAACAGCTTGCCGTCGCTATTACGCAAGGTCAGCAGAATGCCGCCATCCGGGCGGGGCTGAGTGGTCACTTCGTAGTTGGAAAACAGGGATGCAAACTTTTCTTGAATCATGTTCATAGTTGACTGCTCCATGGTGTGGCAAACCGTGGAGGGGTGGTTGCACTGTCTGTGCCAGCATTTGGCATTTTAAAAAATACTTTAAAAACAACACGTTAAGTTTTGTCTTTATTTTCGCTTTCGTGCATCTTGCATGAACGGCCATCGTGCATCCTGCATTTTGCGTGGTCGGGCAACGATATTTGGAACCAAATCGTTTTGCGGCGCTCACGCTTCGCCTGCCTCGGGCAGCAGATACAAAACATTGCAAAAACCGCATGTACAGCGCCGCGACCGCCAGCGTACTTTCGAGCCAAAATCACCGCCAGCCCGATAACAAGAACTGAGACCCACGAGGTCGAACGGGGAAGATCACCATGAGTCGTACACCCAGCGACGCCATTACCTGGGGCATGATGCTGCGCAAGCTGCCAGCCATCGCCAGAGCCGTTCCCCGGATCGTCAAAGGCAGGAAGCTGGCCAATGTCCTGGATCCGACCCAACCTTGTGGCCTGGGCTGGTGTTTCGAACAGGCCACCCGACGCAATCCCCAGGGCCCGGCGCTGCTGTATGGCGATACGGTGTTGAGTTATGCACAGGTCAACGAGCAGGCCAATCGCATCGCCCATTACCTGTTGGCCCAAGGCATCGGCAAGGGTGACTGTGTGGCGATATTCGTCGAGAACCGGCCGCAGTTGTTGATCAGCGTGCTGGCGATGGCCAAGGTTGGCGCGGTCAGTGCCATGCTCAACACCTCGCAAACCGGCGATGCGCTGGTGCACAGCCTGGCCCTGGTCAACCCGATCGCGGTGCTGGTCGGGGACGAGCGGGTCGCGGCGTTCAACGATGTGCGAGCGCGCACCGCATTGTCGAGCGACAGGACCTGGTGGCTGGCGGATCAGGATGGCGTCGATGTACCGTCTGGTTTCGTCGACCTGATGGCCGGTTGCGAGGCTTACCCGGACGATAACCCGGCGTGCAGCCGGGAGGTTTTCTGCAACGATCCGTGTTTTTACCTCTACACCTCGGGCACCACCGGACTGCCCAAGGCCGGGGTGTTTCGCCATGGTCGCTGGATGCGCACCTCCACCAGCTTCGGCCTGATCGCCCTGGACATGCAGCCCGACGATGTCGTCTATTGCACCTTGCCGCTGTACCACGCCACCGGCCTGTGCGTGTGTTGGGGCGCGACGATCTGTGGCGCATCGGGGTTTGCGATTCGACGCAAGTTCAGCGCCAGCCAGTTCTGGAGCGACGTACGCCGTTACCGGGCGACCACACTGGGGTATGTCGGTGAGTTGTGCCGCTACCTGGTCGACCAACCCGTCGTTGCCGATGACCGCCACCACGGTGCGAAGAAAATGATCGGCAACGGCCTGCGGCCCGGGGCCTGGTCGGCCTTCAAGACGCGTTTCGGTATCGATCACATCTGCGAGCTGTATGCGGCCAGCGACGGCAATATCGGCTTCACCAACATCCTGAATTTCGACAACACCGTCGGGTTCTCCCTGATGGGCTGGGAATTGGTGCAGTACGACCATGCCAGTGGCCTGCCGTTGCGCAACCTGCAAGGTCGCATGCAAAAAGTGCCCAAGGGCCAACCGGGCCTGCTGCTGGCGCGGATCGACGAGAAGGCGCCATTGGACGGCTACACCGAGCAAGCCTTGACCGAAAAAACCATCTGCCGGGATGTCTTCGTGCCCGGCGACCGCTATTTCAACACCGGAGACCTGCTGCGCAACATTGGCTTCGGGCATGGGCAGTTCGTCGATCGCCTTGGCGACACCTATCGCTGGAAAGGCGAAAACGTCTCCACCACGGAAGTCGAAAACGTCTTGCTGCAACACCCGCAGGTGGCCGAGGCGGTGGCTTATGGTGTGGAGATCAATGGCACCAATGGCCGTGCCGGGATGGCGGCGATCACCCCGTCCGAATCCCTGGCGACCCTGGACTTCAGCGAGCTGCTGCAATTCTTGCAATGCAAGTTGCCCGCCTATGCCGTGCCGCTGTTCCTGCGCATCAAGGTGAAGATGGACACTACCGGCACCTTCAAGTACCGGAAGACGCGCCTCAAGGCTGAAGGGTTCGACCCGTGCGTCGCTGGGGATGAGCCGGTCTATGCCTGGTTGCCGGGTACCGATACGTACGTGCGGGTGGACCGGCAACTCGCGGTGCGGATCCAGGACGGACAATTGCGTTATTGATTCTGGCTATGGCGGGCACAGTGAAAAAAGGGATGACAGCGCCCGGGTCCCTCGGGAAACTAGCCGCTTTGCGAAGACCCGAGTGGAGTTTCCCATGTCCGATACAAGCCGCCAGATGACCCCGGAAGAGGCTGCCGAGTTTGCCGAGCAGGTGTTCAACGTCGCACGCCAGGGCGACGCGGCCATGATGGCCGCGCTCCTGAGCAAGGGCCTGCCGCCCAACCTGCGTAATCACAAGGGCGACACCCTGTTGATGCTGGCCGCTTACCACGGGCATGTGGAAACGGTGAAAGTGTTGCTGGAGCACAAGGCTGATCCGGAAGTCCGCAACGACAACGGCCAGAGCCCGATTGCCGGCGCGGCGTTCAAGGGCGACCTGGCAGTGGTCTCGGCGTTGGTGGACGGCGGCGCGCAAGTGGAAGGCGCGTCCTTCGATGGCCGTACCGCCTTGATGATGGCGGCGATGTTCAACCGGGTGGAAATCGTCGACTACCTGATCGGCAAAGGCGCCGACCCGAAAGCCAAGGATGCCAACGGTGTCTCGGCCCTCGATGCCGCCAGGACCATGGGGGCGGTGGACACCACGGCGCAGTTGGAAAAGATGTTGAGCTGAAAGGTCCGAGCAGATCCCGACGGCTTTTGTGGCGAGGGAGCTTGCTCCCGCTGGGCTGCGCAGCAGCCCAAAATCCAGCCACCGCAACCTGTCAGGTTTACCGCTGTTTAGCGGGTTTACGACTGCTTCGCAGCCGAGCGGGAGCAAGCTCCCTCGCCATGCCTGACTCGACCGATGTGATGCGCTATCCTGCCCGCCCTCAAGACACCCTTCGCCACAGGATTCACCCCCATGAAAGCCGCCCTCATCGAACTCATCGGTAAAATCAGCTCCGGCTGCCTCGGCGAGGCGGACATCGTGAAAATTGCTGACGAAGCGGCCCAGGCCTACGCCGATCCGACGGCTTTCCTGGCCGCCAACCCCGATATCAACTACGACGACACATTCCCGATCCCGTTGGGTGAGTGGGTGGTGGTGGGCAGCCTGCCGGACACCGTGCTGTTCCAGGCCGACACCTACGTGGACCTGTTCGAACAGATCGTCGCTTCGTTCGGCCCTGGCGTAGCGTTCAATCTCAAGCCCAAGCAGCTGGCGAAAACCGAAGCCCTGACCGCGCTCAACCGCATCCAGATCCAGATGAGCAGCCTGAACAAGGAAAACGGCGGCTACGTGCTGATGAACTTCAGCCAGTTGCTCGACGATGAATTGCAAATGGTGCTGGTGTACGGCAACGACGTGCCGCGGGTGCTGGAACTGTGTGCCGAAGTCGGCATCGCCGCCGCGCCGGCCTTGGAAGCTCTCAAGGTCGCGGTCCACGTCTGAAGCAATAAAACGGAACCCTTGCCTGGGGCCCGCTATCCTAAGGGTGCCTATCACCATTTGGGAGCGACACCATGGGTTCCACCTTCAACGGCCTGGTCGGCCTGATTATCCTGGCGCTCGATATCTGGGCGATCATCAATGTACTCAAGAGTGGCGCGGAAACCGGGATGAAAATTCTCTGGGTGCTGCTGATCCTGCTGCTGCCGGTCCTGGGCCTGATCATCTGGGCGATTGCCGGGCCGCGTGGCAACGTGCGGATTTGACCGCTCCATGAAAATGCCCGGTCGCCTCGAGCGACCGGGCATTTTTATGGGTGGGGTTTCAGGCCGTGGCCAGGGACGGCTTGCGCGAGGCACTCAAGAAGCGCAGCAAGGCCAACAGCGGGAAGGCGCTGCCGACGATCACCACCCACAACCAGCCGCCGTGCTCGTACACCGCACTGGCAATCGATGAGCCGAAGGCGCCGCCAACGAAGATGCTGGTCATATACAGCGCATTCAGCCGGCTGCGACTCTTGGCGTCGAGGGCGTAGATGGTGCGCTGGCCCAGAACCATGTTCATCTGCACGCAGAAGTCCAGGACCACGCCGGTCACCGCCAGGCCGATCACGCTGTAGAGCGGATGGATGAACGCCGGCAGGAAACTCAGGCTGGCGAACAGCATCGCCAGCAGCGAGGCGTTGCGGGTATGGCCGGCATCCGCCAGGCGACCGGCGATGGGCGCGGCGATGGCACCGATGGCGCCGACCAGGGCGAACAGGGCTATTTCAGTCTGGGACAGGTCATGGTTGCGTGACAGTTCCAGCGGCACGGCAGTCCAGAACAGGCTGAACGTGGCGAACATGCAGGCTTGGTAGAACGCCCGTTGGCGCAACAGCGGTTGTTGGCGCAGCAGGGTGCCGAGCGAACCCAGCAGTTGGCCATAAGAGGCGCTATGGTCGGGCTGGCGCTTGGGCACGGTCAGCGCCAGGACGATGCTGATCGCGGCCATCAACGCGGCGGCGATGATGAACATGGCCCGCCAGCCAAAGTGATCGGCCACGAGGCTGGAGACCGGTCGCGCCAGCAGGATCCCGAGCAGCAGGCCGCCCATGATCCCACCGACGACCCGCCCCCGGGATTCCTCCGGCGCCAGGTGCGCGGCCAGCGGAATCAGGACTTGCACCGACACCGAACTGAATCCCACCAGCAGCGAGACCAGCAGGAACACATTCGGCTGGTCAGTGAACGCCGCCCCCAACAGGCTGGCAATCGCCACCAGCGTGGTGAGAATCATCAGCCGACGGTTTTCCAGCAAGTCACCCAACGGCACCAGGAAAAACAGGCCCAGGGCATAACCGATCTGGGTCAGCGAGACGATCAGGCTGGCCATGGTGCTGCTCAGGCCGACATCGGGTGCGATCAGTTCGATGATGGGTTGGGCGTAGTAGATGTTGGCGACAATGGCGCCGCAGCAGAAGGCGAAGAGCAGGACCATGCCGCGGGTCAGGGAGCTTCCGGGCGAGGTGGGTGAATGAGCACTCATGGCAATCTCATCGATCAATTGAAAGGATGGCGTGAGGCTAAAGACTTGCAGGGCTCAGGAACAGGCTTTGCGGCTGATATCAGACATGCCGGGGATTAATGGTAACGATCAGATCCTGTGGGAGCGAGCTTGCTCGCGATAGCGGCTTCATTCCAACATCATTGATGCAGAACAGACCGTTATCGCGAGCAAGCTCGCTCCCACAGGTTTGGACTTGGCTGACAGCCTGGCTTTGAGGCGAGTCGAGCCTTACTGGCCGCTATAGATCTGGTCGAAAATTCCACCGTCATTGAAGTGAGTCTTCTGCACCGTGCGCCAGTCGCCGAAGGTTTTTTCCACGGACAGGAAGTCCACTTTCGGGAAGCGGTCGGTGTATTTGGCCAGTACTGCCGGGTCCCGTGGGCGCAGGTAGTTGGCGGCGGCGATTTCCTGGCCTTCGGGCGACCACAGGTACTTGAGGTAGGCCTCTGCCGCTTCGCGGGAGCCTTTCTTCTCGACGACTTTGTCGACCACGCTGACCGGTGGCTCGGCTTCGGCGGAAACGCTTGGGTAGATCACTTCGAACTGGTCGCGGCCGAACTCGCGGGCGATCATTTCCGCCTCGTTTTCAAAGGTCACCAGCACGTCGCCGATCTGGTTGGTCATGAAGGTGGTCGTCGCGGCGCGACCGCCAGTGTCCAGGACCGGCGCCTGCTTGAACAATTTGCCGACGAAGGCCTTGGCCTTGTTCTCGTCACCGCCATTTTTCAGCACGTAACCCCAGGCCGACAGGTAGGTGTAGCGACCGTTGCCGGAGGTTTTCGGGTTGGGCACGATCACCTGCACGCCATCCTTGAGCAGGTCGGGCCAGTCTTTCAGTGCTTTGGGGTTGCCTTTGCGCACGATGAACACCGTGGCCGAGGTGAACGGCGCGCTGTTGTTCGGCAGGCGGGTGACCCAGTTCTCGGGCACCAGTTTGCCATTGTCCGCCAGGGCGTTGATGTCGGTGGCCATGTTCATGGTGATGACATCCGCTGGCAGCCCGTCGATCACCGAGCGCGCCTGCTTGCTGGAGCCGCCGAATGACATTTGCACGGTGATGTTTTCGTTGTGCTCGGCCTGCCAGTGCTTCTGGAAGGCTGTGTTGTAGTCCTTGTAGAAATCGCGCATGACGTCGTAGGAAACGTTAAGCAGGGTCGGGGCGGCGTGGGCCAGACTGCCGAAGGTCAGGCCGGCGGCGAGAAGGGAGGCGCCAAAGAAGTTCTTCACTTACGAATTCCTTTTTATTTGAACGGGGGTTCCGGGCAATTAGCCAGCACACTATCTGCAAGCCTATAGACCTTCAAGCATCAAAAAGTGCTTTGCTTATTCCAACTTCTTAAACAGTGCATTGCCACAACGGGAGCAGAAAGCGGCGCCGTGTTCGTGGTTGTTTTTGCTGCACACCGGGCAATCGTGCTTGAGCTGGTCACCGCGCATGGCCGTGGCCAGTTCAGCCGTGAAAATACCCGTTGGCACGGCGATGATCGAGTAACCGGTGATCATCACCAGGGACGACACCACTTGGCCCAGGGGCGTCTTGGGCACGATGTCGCCGAAGCCTACGGTGGTCAGTGTCACGATAGCCCAATAGATGCCCTTGGGGATGCTGGTGAAACCGTGCTCGGGGCCTTCGATGACGTACATCAGCGTGCCGAAGACGGTCACCAGGGTCGAGACGCTGACCAGGAACACGATGATTTTCTGCTTGCTCCCGCGCAGCGCAGCCATCAGGTAGTTGGCTTGCTTGAGGTAAGGGCTGAGCTTGAGCACGCGGAAAATCCGCAGCATGCGGATGATCCGAATGATCAGCAGGTATTGGGCATCGCTGTAGTACAGCGCCAGGATCCCCGGCACGATCGCCAGCAGATCCACCAGGCCGTAGAAACTGAAGGCATAGCGCAGCGGCTTGGGCGAGCAGTACAGGCGCAGGCCGTACTCGACGATGAAGATGAACGTGAAGCCCCACTCGATAGCCGCCAGCAGGGCCGCATAGTTCTTGTGCACGCTGTCGATGCTGTCGAGCATCACGATCACCAGGCTGGCGAGGATGATCAACAGCAGGGTGCTGTCGAAGCGCCGGCCGGCCACGGTGTCGGTCTGGAAAATGATCACGTAGAGGCGTTCACGCCAGTTGTCGCTGCTTTGCATAATCTTCGCCTGAACCGGAATCAGCGAAGCCTAGGGTGATTGTCCCGTACAGCGCAAGGCGCGATGTCGAGGCTGGCCTGACGCCACGCCCGGCCGGTGGCCTGGATCAGCCAGCAGGCGAGGATGAACGGCGCTGTCAGGGGAGGCAGGCCGAGGGCGGTAAAGCCTGGCGTGAGCATGACCGCCAGGACGATGCCCATCAGCGGTAGCCATGGGCGGCGCTGTTGGCTGAGGGCCAGCGCCACCAACACCGGGTTGTAGCCGCCCAGCCCGGACAGGGCGGATGTGTTTTCATGCTGCGACAGGGTGAATGCCAGGCCGACGGCAGAAGCGAACAATGCCCAAGCGCCGGCGCGCCGGTTGGCCAGCAGCAGACCGGCGGCGATCAGCGCGCCGGCCGCTGGATGGCCGAGAAACATGACCTGGCCCAGTCCGCTCAAATGAGCGGCCAGCAGGTTGGGCAGGGTCATTTCAATCGAGGTGGCGGCGGGCTGCGGCAGGGTGAAACCCATCGGCAGCCAAGCCAACCCGACAAAGGGCGCGGTGTAGGCGGGCAGGCAACGAGGGCTTCGGGTGTGCTTGAGCCATTGCTGGGTCAGCATCGCGCTGAGGCCACCCGCGGCGATGATCAACGGTGGCAACAGGACGGACCAGGGCAACGCCAGGCTCAGCAGCAAGCCCAGCAGGATGCCGTTGTAGCTGAACAGCCCGGCTTGCCGGTCGGCCTTGGGGTAACCGCGTCGCTGGGCCGTCAACAACCCGGCCACACCGCCGAGCAACGCGCCGCCGAACAGGGCGGGCGCCGTGAGCAGAATCGCCAACAGGCACAGCAGGCCGCACAGCGGATGGCGCTGGAGAAAGACTTGGCTGAAGCCGTTGAGCAGGGCGGTGGCCCAGTCGGGGCAGTGGGTGTTGGGCATGGTAGGTGTGTGTCAGAGGGACCGAGTCGACTTCATCGCGAGCAAGCTCGCTCTCACAAGGGCACCGCAGCCCCCTGTGGGAGCGAGCTTGCTCGCGATGAGGCCAGTACAGACGCTAGATCAACGTCTCGATGCGCAGCGAATTGGTCGACCCCGGCTGCCCGAACGGTACGCCCGCGGTGATCAGCAAGGTATCGCCACGCTGGGCCATGCCTTGGGCCTGGGCGATTTCCAGGGCGGTGGAACAGACTTCGTCCACCTGCTTCAACCGATCATTGACCACCGAGTGCACCCCCCAGGCCACCGTCAGGCGGCGGGCGGCCTGCAGGTTCGGCGTGAGGTTGAGGATCGGCACCGTCGGCCGTTCCCGCGCCGCGCGCAGGCTGGAGCTGCCTGATTCGCTGTAGTTCACCAGCACCGCCACCGGCAGGATGCTGCTGATGCGCCGGATCGCGCAGCTGATGGCATCCGACACCGTGGCCTCGGCTTTCGGTCGGCTGACGTCCAGCTGTGCCTGGTAGTCGGGACCGTTTTCCACTTGGCGGATGATCTTGCTCATCATCTGCACGGCTTCAAGGGGGTAATCCCCTGAAGCGGTTTCCGCCGACAGCATCACCGCATCAGCCCCCTCGGCCACGGCGTTGGCAACGTCAGTGACTTCGGCGCGGGTGGGCGCCGGGGAAAAACGCATCGACTCGAGCATCTGGGTGGCCACCACCACCGGTTTGCCCAGGGCGCGGCAGGTGCCAATGATGTTTTTCTGAAGCTGCGGCACGCTTTCGGCCGGGACTTCGACCCCCAGGTCGCCGCGGGCGACCATGATCGCGTCGCTCAATTCGGCGATTTCCCGCAGTCGGGTCACCGCCGACGGTTTCTCGATCTTCGCCATCAGGAACGCCTTGTTGCCGATCAGCGCGCGAGCCTCGCGAATGTCCTCGGGCCGCTGCACGAACGACAACGCTACCCAGTCCACGCCCAGCTCCAGGCCGAAACTCAAGTCGCGCCGGTCCTTGGCGGTCAACGGGCTCAGGTCGAGCACGGCCTGGGGCACGTTCACGCCTTTGCGGTCCGACAGCTCGCCGCCGTTGAGCACTTCGGTGTCGATGGCGTCGCGGTGCCTGGCGGTCACGCGCAGGCGCAACTTGCCGTCGTCCAGCAGCAGGTCCATGCCGGGCTCCAGGGCCGCGATGATTTCCGGGTGAGGCAGGTTGACCCGGCGTTGATCTCCCGGCGTCGGGTCCAGGTCCAGGCGCAGGGCCTGGCCCCGTTGCAGCAGGACCTTGCCGTCGGCGAATTGGCCAACCCGCAGCTTCGGGCCTTGCAGGTCCATCAGGATGCCCAGGGGGTAATTGAGCTGCTGTTCGACGTCACGAATCCACTGGTAGCGCTGGGCGTGGTCGGCATGGTCGCCGTGGCTGAAGTTCAGGCGGAAGATGTTCACGCCGGCCTGTACCAGCTCGCGGATGTCATCGATGCCACGGGTGGCGGGGCCGAGGGTCGCGAGGATCTTGACCTTTTTATCAGGCGTCATGTTGGGGGTTCTCGAGGATCAGGATGGCGCGAAAGTCGTTGACGTTGGTGCGGGTCGGTTCGGTGACGATCAGCGCATCCAGGGCGGCGAAGTAGCCGTAGCCATTGTTGTTATCCAACTCGTCGCTGGCGCACAGGCCCAGTTCGGCAGCGCGGCGATAGCTGTCCGGGGTCATGAGGGCGCCGGCGTTGTCTTCGGAACCGTCGATGCCGTCGGTGTCGCCAGCCAGTGCATAAATGCCGGGATGGCCCTTGAGGCTGTCGGTGAGGCTCAGCAGGAATTCGGCATTGCGCCCGCCACGGCCATCGCCGCGCACGGTGACGGTGGTTTCGCCGCCGGAGAGAATCACGCACGGTGCCGCCAGCGGCTGGCCGTGCAGGGCGATTTGCCGGGCAATGCCGGCGTGGACTTTCGCCACCTCCCGGGATTCGCCTTCCAGATCGCCGAGGATCAACGGGCTGAAACCGGCTTGGCGAGCCTTCACCGCTGCGGCTTCCAGGGATTGCTGGGGACGGGCGATCAATTGGAAGTGGCTGCGGGCCAGGCTCGGGTCGCCGGGCTTGACGGTTTCCGACGCTGGGCTGTGCAGCCAGTCGCGCACCGATGCCGGCACATCGATGTGGTAGCGCTGGAGAATCGCCAGGGCTTCGGCCGATGTACTGGGGTCGGCCACCGTGGGGCCGGATGCGATGACCGTGGCCAGGTCGCCCGGCACATCGGAAATCGCGTAGGTGTACACCGTCGCCGGCCAGCAGGCCTTGCCCAGGCGCCCGCCCTTGATCGCCGAGAGGTGCTTGCGCACGCAATTCATCTCGCCGATGGTCGCACCGGACCTGAGCAAGGCTTTGTTGATCGATTGCTTGTCGGCCAGGGTGATGCCTTCGGCTGGCAAGGCGAGCAGGGCGGAGCCGCCGCCGGACAACAGAAAGATCACCCGGTCGTCTTCGCTGAGATTGCTCACCAGCTCCAGTACTCGCTGGGCCACGGCCAGGCCCGCGGCGTCAGGCACCGGATGGGCGGCTTCCACCACTTCGATTTTCTGGCAGGGCGCGCCATGGCCGTAGCGGGTTACCACCAGGCCGGACACTTCACCCTGCCAGCAGCGCTCGACCACTTGCGCCATGGCCGCCGCGGCCTTGCCGGCGCCAATGACGATCACTCGGCCGCTGCGGTCGCTGGGCAGGTAGTGCTCAAGGACGTGGTGCGGATGGGCCGCATCGATGGCTGTGGCAAACAGCTCGCGCAGCAGTTGTTGCGGATCGACCGACATGGCGGGCTCCCGGTTTTTATTATTAGTGTGATGCGAACCCTGTGGGAGCGAGCTTGCTCGCGATAGCGGTTTTACATTCAGCAACGATGTTGGCTGGGCTACCGTTATCGCGAGCAAGCTCGCTCCCACAGGGGGGGCAGGGTCTATTTGTCGCGAATCGAGAAATTGGCCATATGCTCCAACCCCTTGATCAGCGCCGAGTGATCCCAGTTGCTGCCGCCAATGGCCGCGCAGGTGCTGAACACTTGTTGGGCGTTGGCGGTGTTGGGCAGGTTGATGTTCAGTTCCTTGGCGCCTTGCAGGGCCAGGTTCAGGTCCTTCTGGTGCAGGCTGATGCGGAAGCCCGGGTCGAAGGTTCCCTTGATCATGCGTTCACCGTGCACTTCGAGGATCTTCGACGACGCGAAACCGCCCATCAGTGCTTCACGGACCTTGGCCGGGTCGGCACCGTTTTTCGCGGCGAACAACAACGCTTCGGCCACCGCCTGGATGTTCAGGGCGACGATGATCTGGTTCGCCACTTTGGCGGTCTGGCCATCGCCATTGCCGCCCACCAGGGTGATGTTCTTGCCCATGGCCTGGAACAGCGGCAGGGCCCGCTCGAAGGCGGCGTTGTCGCCACCGACCATGATGCTCAGGGTCGCAGCCTTGGCACCGACTTCACCACCGGAGACCGGGGCATCGAGGTACTGCGCGCCTTTTTCATTGATCTTCACCGCGAACGCCTTGGTGGCGGTGGGGGAGATCGAACTCATGTCGATCACCACCTTGCCCGCGCCCACGCCCGCCGCCACGCCGTCGGCGCGGAACAGCACGTCGTCGACCTGCGGCGTGTCCGGGACCATGACGATGATGAACTCGGCTTCCTGGGCCACTTCCTTCGGGTTGGCCAACGCCACCGCGCCACCGGCCAGCAGGTCGGCCGGAGCCGCGTCGTGGTGCTGGGACAGAAACAGGCTGTGGCCGGCCTTTTGCAGGTTCAGTGCCATGGGGTGGCCCATGATGCCGGTGCCAATGAATCCGATTTTAGCCATGGGAAAATCCTCTTGTTGTTTAGGTGTCCCGGTGCCGTATCTGTGGCGAGGGAGCTTGCTCCCGCTGGGTCGCGAAGCGGCCCCAGAAATCGTGCCGGGTGAAACCATGCGTCTGCTTCGCAGCCGAGCGGGAGCAAGCTCCCTCGCCACAAAAGCTCGCGCGGGATCAGATCGCGTTATGGGTTTTCAGCCAGCCCAGGCCTGCTTCGGTGGTGGTCAGCGGCTTGTATTCACAGCCGACCCAACCCTGGTAGCCGATGCGGTCCAGGTGTTCGAACAGGAAGCGGTAGTTGATTTCCCCCGTGCCCGGCTCGTTGCGGCCCGGGTTGTCCGCCAGTTGCACATGGTTGATCTCGCCCAGGTGCGCCGACAGGGTCCGGGCCAGGTCACCTTCCATGATCTGCATGTGGTAGATGTCGTATTGCAGGAACAGGTTGGCGCTGCCCACCTGCTCCCGGATCGACAAGGCCTGGGCGGTGTTGTTCAGGTAGAAGCCAGGAATGTCGCGGGTATTGATGGCTTCCATCACCAGCTTGATGCCTTTGGCCTGCAACTTCTCGGCGGCGTATTTCAGGTTGGCGACGAAGGTTTTCTCCACCAGGGTTTCACTGCAGTTCTGCGGACGAATCCCCGACAGGCAGTTGACCTGCGTGTTGCCCAGCACCTGGGCATAGGCGATGGCCAGGTCGACACCGGCGCGGAACTCCTCGACCCGGTCCGGCAGGCAGGCAATGCCGCGCTCGCCCTTGGCCCAGTCGCCGGCCGGCAGGTTGAACAGCACTTGGGTCAGGCCGTGGGCGTCGAGCAAGGCCTTGAGTTCGGCGGAGCTGTAGTCATAGGGGAACAGGTATTCGACACCACTGAAGCCGGCCTTGGCGGCGGCTTCGAAACGGGCGAGGAAATCCTGCTCGGTGAACAGCATGGACAGGTTGGCGGCGAAACGCGGCATGGTGGTCTCCTGTGAGTATTTATCAGGCCCCCTGTGGGAGCGAGCTTGCTCGCGATAGCGGTGTGTCTGCTTGCATCCAGGTTGAATGTAGCGCCGTCATCGCGAGCAAGCTCGCTCCCACAGGGACGCCGGTCGGTCAGTCGAGCAACGAAATGGCGGTCGGTGCATCGTTGCCCACAAGCGCCAAGTCTTCAAACTCATTGACGGCATTGATCTCGGTGCCCATGGAAATGTTGGTCACCCGCTCCAGGATGATCTCGACGATCACCGGCACCTTGAACTCCTCGATCATCGCTTGGGCCTGGCGCAGCGCCGGTTGGATACCAGCCGGTTCGAACACCCGCAGCGCCTTGCACCCCAGTCCCTCGGCCACGGCAACGTGGTCCACGCCATAGCCGTTGAGTTCCGGGGCGTTGAGGTTGTCGAAGGACAGTTGCACGCAATAGTCCATGTCGAACCCGCGCTGGGCCTGGCGAATCAGGCCCAGGTAGGAATTGTTCACCACCACATGGATGTAGGGCAGCTTGAACTGCGCCCCCACCGCCAGCTCTTCGATCATGAACTGGAAATCATAGTCGCCCGACAGCGCCACGACCTTGCGGCTCGGATCGGCCTTGACCACCCCCAGCGCCGCCGGAATGGTCCAGCCCAAGGGGCCGGCCTGGCCGCAGTTGATCCAGTGGCGTGGCTTGTAGACGTGGAGGAACTGCGCCCCGGCGATCTGCGACAGGCCGATGGTGCTGACGTAGCAGGTGTCCTTGCCGAACACCTGGTTCATTTCTTCGTACACCCGCTGTGGCTTGACCGGCACGTTGTCGAAGTGAGTCTTGCGCTGCAGGCTGGCCTTGCGTTGCTGGCAGTCCTGCAGCCAGGCGCTACGGTTTTTCAGCTTGCCGGCGGCTTGCCATTCGCGGGCCACTTCGATGAACACCGTCAAGGCCGAGGCGGCGTCGGAAACGATGCCCAGGTCAGGGGTGAAGACGCGGCCGATCTGGGTCGGCTCGATGTCCACATGAATAAACGTGCGGCCTTCGGTGTAGACGTCCACCGAACCGGTGTGACGGTTGGCCCAGCGGTTACCGACGCCCAGCACCACGTCCGACTTGAGCAAGGTCGCATTGCCGTAGCGGTGAGACGTTTGCAGACCGACCATGCCGACCATCTGCGGATGATCGTCGGGAATGGTGCCCCAGCCCATCAAGGTGGGGATGACCGGGATACCGGTCAGTTCGGCGAACTCCACCAGCAGGTCGCTGGCATCGGCGTTGATGATGCCGCCGCCGGCCACCAGCAATGGACGCTCAGCCTGATTGAGCATCGCCAGGGCTTTCTCGATCTGCACGCGGTTGGCCGCGGGTTTGGCCAGCGGCAGCGGTTGATAGGCCTCGATGTCGAACTCGATCTCGGCCATCTGTACGTCGAACGGCAGGTCGATCAGCACCGGGCCCGGGCGGCCGGAGCGCATTTCGAAGAACGCCTTCTGGAAGGCATACGGCACCTGGCCCGGCTCCAGCACGGTGGTTGCCCACTTGGTCACGGGTTTGACGATGCTGGTGATATCCACAGCCTGAAAGTCTTCCTTGTGCATACGGGCGCGGGGGGCTTGCCCGGTGATGCACAGAATCGGGATCGAATCGGCCGAAGCGCTGTAGAGCCCGGTCACCATATCGGTGCCGGCCGGGCCCGAAGTGCCGATGCATACACCGATATTGCCGGCCTTGGTCCGGGTGTAACCCTCGGCCATGTGCGAGGCGCCTTCAACGTGGCGAGCGAGGACATGATCGATGCCACCCACCTTCTGCAGGGCGGAGTACAGCGGGTTGATCGCGGCACCCGGGATGCCGAAGGCCGTGTCCACGCCTTCACGGCGCATCACCAGAACGGCGGCTTCGATTGCTCTCATTTTGCTCATGGTTTTGTGCCTCTTACGTTTTGTAATTGTATACAAGTGGCTTTGTGCAGAGTGTATTCATGGCGCACGACGCAGGTCAATCCATTTCCTCAAGCGCCTGTTTCATTCGTCGGAAGGCCAGGTTTTGCTGCTGTTCTTCATCGATTCAGGCGATTTGTGAAAATTATTGTATACAAAAATATATGGTGTTGTGTTCTATTTGTGAGGTTCGGTTTTTCTGAAAGTGAAGCCGCAAGGCTTTTCCATAACAAAAGAAGGACAGCACCTATGAGCGTTCTAACCTTGAAAATCGCCGTCAACCTGGCCGGGCAAGCCCTTGCCGCCGGTCGTGAAATCAGCGCTGCGCCCTTGACCGTCGCGGTCCTGGACAGTGGCGGACACCTGATTGCCTTGCAGCGCGAAGACGGCGCCAGCCTGCTTCGCCCGCAGATCGCCATCGGCAAGGCCTGGGGCGCCATCGCCCTGGGCAAGGGCTCGCGTCTGCTCGCCCAGGACGCCCAACAACGCCCGGCGTTCTTTGCCGCCTTGAATGGGTTAGGGCAGGGCAACGTCGTACCGGCCCCAGGTGGGGTATTGATCAGGGATCAGGACGGCAGGGTGCTGGGGGCGATGGGTGTCAGTGGTGATGTTTCGGATGTGGATGAGCAGGTGGCGGTCAGGGCGGTGGAGGCGTTGCAGTTGAGGGCGGATGTGGGGGTGGTTTCTTGATTTTGTGGTGAATGGACTGGCGCCATCGCGAGCAAGCTCGCTCCGAGGGGGGATGAAGGACACAAAATGTTCGAACACTGCAAAGCCCTGTGGGAGCGGGCTTGCTCGCGAAAGCAATCGTCCAGACACATCAAGCTAAAAGTCTGACCCTGATTTTTGCATCCCGCCGCTAGCCTTTCAGGACTTCACTAAGAAAGGAGGCTATGGAATGCCAGCATACTCAGCTTCGCACCGTCTGCGTATCGGTCGCTATGCGGAGCAAAACCGCATCTACCTACTGACAGCCAACACGCTGAAGCGCGAGCCTGTCTTCAAAGACTATGGCTTGGGTAGGATAGTTATCCGTCAGTTCAGGCAGATACAAGAGCAAGGCTTTGCAGACTCCCTGGCCTTTGTCGTCATGCCTGATCATTTTCATTGGTTGATTCAACTGCATCAGGGGTCTTTGGGGCAGTTGATGTGTCAGATGAAATCTGTAAGTGCCCAGGCAGTCAATGAGGCGGACAACAGGGTTGGTAGCCTATGGCAGCAGGGCTACCATGACCGCGCTTTGCGCAGGGAAGACAATTTGATCAAGCTCGCTCGCTATGTTGTCGCCAACCCGCTGCGGGCACGTTTAGTGAAACGACTTGGCGATTATCCACTGTGGGATGCTATCTGGGTTTGACTTGACATCGAGTTGCCCCCTTCGCGAGCAAGCCCGCTCCCACAGGGGATTTGCGGTGTTCACACAGTTTGTGCTCGTCATCGAACCAGTGTCGGGCTATCAGTCTGGCTCACACCCCTTCAACACCAACCGAATGATCGTCTGCGCCGCCGCTTCGTAATCCGCTTCATCCAGCTTCGCCTTGCCGGTCACGGCGCTGATCTGCCAGTCGAAATCGGCATAGGTCTGGGTGGCGGCCCAGATGCTGAACATCAGGTGGTTGGGGTCGATGGGGGCGATCTGGCCGCGATCGATCCAGGTCTGGATGCAGTCGATGTTGTGCCGGGCCTGGGCGTTGAGTTGTTCCACCAGATCGGGGCTCAGGTGGGGGGCGCCGTGCATGATTTCGCTGGCGAAGACTTTCGAGGCGAAGGGCAGGTCGCGGGAGATGCGGATCTTGGAGCGGATGTAATGGCTCAGCACCTCGCCGGGCACGCCGTCGGCATTGAACGGTGTCGAGGCCTGGAGAATCGGCTCGATGATGCTTTCCAGCACCTCGCGGTAGAGGTTTTCCTTGGATTTGAAGTAGTAGTAGACGTTGGGTTTGGGCAGGCCGGCCTTGGCCGCGATGTCGCTGGTCTTGGTCGCGGCGAAGCCCTTGTCGGCAAATTCTTCGCTGGCGGCACGCAGGATCAATTCTTTGTTGCGCTCGCGGATTGTGCTCATAAACCCAGGGGTTCCTTGCCTGTTCTGGCGGTGGCGCATGGTAGCACCGGCTTCGCGCGGCGCTCAAGAATGCCCCAAGGCGCCGCGGCTCGCGGTATGCTGCGCGGCATTATTATTCAAGGAGCCCCCTCCATGGCTGGAAGCAGTTTGCTGGTACTGATCGACGACATCGCCACCGTGCTCGACGATGTCGCACTGATGACCAAGATGGCCGCCAAGAAAACCGCCGGCGTGCTCGGCGATGACCTGGCGCTCAATGCCCAGCAAGTGTCGGGTGTGCGTGCCGAGCGGGAACTGCCAGTGGTGTGGGCGGTGGCCAAGGGGTCGTTCATCAATAAATTGATCCTGGTGCCGTCGGCGCTGGCGATCAGCGCCTTCGTTCCTTGGTTGGTGACGCCCTTGTTGATGGTGGGCGGCGCCTATTTGTGTTTCGAAGGGTTCGAAAAACTCGCCCACAAGTTCCTTCACAGCAAGGCCGAGGACCAGGCCGAACATGCGCAACTGGTCGAGGCGGTGGCGGATCCGGCGGTCGATCTGGTGGCCTTTGAAAAGGACAAGATCAAGGGCGCGGTACGCACCGACTTCATTCTCTCGGCCGAAATCATCGCCATCACCCTCGGCACCGTCGCTGATGCACCGCTGACCCAGCAGGTGATCGTCCTGTCGGGCATCGCCATCGTCATGACCGTTGGCGTCTATGGTCTGGTGGCCGGGATCGTCAAGCTCGATGACCTGGGACTCTGGTTGACGCAGAAGCCGGGCCAGGCCGCCAAAAGCATCGGCGGTGCGATCCTGAGGGCGGCACCCTACATGATGAAAAGCCTGTCGGTGATCGGCACTGCGGCCATGTTCCTGGTGGGCGGTGGCATCCTGACCCATGGTGTGCCAGTGGTGCATCACTGGATCGAAGGCGTGGCAGCCAGTGCCGGTGGTGCCGGGTTTATCGTGCCGACGTTGCTCAATGCCGTGGCCGGGATCGTTGCTGGGGCGGCGGTGTTGGCGGGGGTGATGGTGGTCGGCAAGGTCTGGAAAACGCTGAAAGGCTAAGACCTGGCAACCCATAACAACTGTGGGAGCGAGCTTGCTCGCGATAGCGGTCTGTCAGACAACATCAAGGTTGAATGTCAGGCCCTCATCGCGAGCAAGCTCGCTCCCACAGTGGGTTTGGGGTGGTCGAAAGTTACTCGGCGATCTGCAACTTGCGCGACTCGGTGTACACGTACCGCACCTTTTCATACTCGAACGGCGTGTTCAGTTGGCCATAGCGGAAGCTGGTCTGGTAGCGCCTGTCCACGCCGCGCAGGAGTAGTAACTCCGGGTGGTTGGAGCTGACTTCGGCGACGTTGAGGAAGTTGATCGCCGATTCGGCCGTGTAGTCCACCAGCAGGCCCGAGGTGTCGCGCAGGTTCGACGGGCCGAAGATCGGCAGTACGAAATACGCGCCGCCTGGCACGCCATAGAAGCCGAGGGTCTGGCCGAAGTCTTCGCTCTGGCGCGGCAGGCCCATGGCGGTGGCCGGGTCCCACAGGCCGGCGATGCCCACGGTGGTGTTGAGCAGCAGCCGCGCCGTGGTTTCCATCGAACGCTTGCCCTTGAACTGCAGCAGGCTGTTCATCAGGTTCGGCACGTCCCCCAGGTTGTTGAAGAAATTGCTGACCCCGGTGCGCACGAAGCCAGGGGTAATGTAGCGATAGCCATCGACGACGGGCAGGAAGACCCATTGGTCGAAGCGGTAGTTGAAGTGATAGACCCGGCGGTTCCAGGATTCCAGCGGGTCATAGACGTTCAACGCGTTGAGGGTCGAGCGCTCGAACTCGCGCTGGTCCAGCCCCGGGTTGAACTTGAGTTTGGTCAGCGGCTCCTTGAAACCGTCCGAATCCACCACCACAGGCGCATTGGCTTTGCTGTTGTCGGCGTGGACCATGCCCGCACTCATTAACGCAGCGATAAGCAGCAGATATTTAGCCACGGAAAAACTCCAGCATGGCGTCGCTGTTGACGCGGTAGTTAAGGTTGCCGCAGTGGCCGCCCAGCGGATAAACCGTCAGGCGATCGCCAAAGGTCTTGCGCAGGAAGCCCAGGTCGCCCGGGCCGAGAATGACGTCGTCGGCATTGTGCATGACGGCAATCTTCGGGCTGTCGTGCAGGTAATCCTTCAGCGCGTACAGGCTGACCTGGTCGACCAGTTGCAGCAGGCTGCCGCCGTCGGTGCGCGCGCGCCACATCGGGATCACCTGCTCGGTGAGGTAACAATCGAAATCGCATTGCAGCGCACGCTTGAGGAACGGCGTCAGGCTGGTGCTTTCGGTGATCGGGAACTTGGGTGGGATGATCAGGCCGCGACGGTTGATCAGGTCCGAGGTGAACGCGATGTCGGCTGCCGAGAAACGGAACGAGGTGCCGATCAACATCGCCATCTGTTCATTGCTCAAGTGCTGCTTGGACTGTTGGAAGTCGTAGAGCAGGGCGTCGTTGAGGTCGATGTAGCCTTTTTGCTGGAAGTAACGGGTCAGCTTGTTCAGTACCAGTTCATAGAAGGTCGTGGTGCTGTTGATGCCCTTGACCTCGGTCTGGACCAGTTTGTCCAGGTTGGTGATCGAGGTATAGAGGTTCACCGGCGGGTTCAGCAGCAGCACTTTCTTGAAATTGAAGCTGCGTCGGGTTTCGTCCAGGTGGGCGACAAAGGCCGCATCCAGGGCGCCGAGGCTGTAGCCGGTCAGGTAGTACTCGGTCACCGGCAGCTTGGGGTTCTGCGCGCGCACGGCCTGCATCACCCGGTACATGTCCTCGGCGTCTTCCTTGGAAATTCCCGGCGTGGCAAAGCGCGAAGCGGCACTCATGAAGTCGAAGCTGGTGGGCGAAGACAACTGCACCACGTGGTAGCCGGCCTTGTAGTAGAGGCGCTTGAGGTATTCGTTGAGGGTGCTGTCGTAGCGCGCACCGGTGCCGGCGATCAGGAAGATCAGCGGCGCGGGCTTGTCCTGGGTGGCCATGCGGTAGGTGAGGCTTTTTACCGGCCAGAAGTTGTCCGGCAGGATGAACTCGCGTTCCGGGCGCAGGGTCAGGCTGTGGTCCGCCTGATTGATGTCTTCGATCAGCGGCAGCTCCGGACGCAGGTCCGGCGGCGTGGTGGCGATGGTCGCCTCGAACGGGTTGGTCAAGGGGTAGCCATAGCTGGCGGCGTCAATATCTGCCGCCAGCGCGGACGCACTCAGGATAAGGCCGCCGAGGAGGGCAGCGAAGCGCAAGGAACGGAGCATGACTGGATCCCTTAGAGGAAGGTGCCGAATGAAGTTCGCAGCCTATGACCACCGAAGCGGAGCCAAGTGCCATGATGGGCACAAAACAGGCACGGACGGGGCGCGATAGTAGCGGGACGATACACGGTCATACGCAGTGGCGGCTAGTTATCTGGCATTTACCGGATTTGACCTGCAAATCTCACGTGTGAGGAGGCGCCAATTGCCTGGAAACAGTAGCTGGCGTTCTGATGTCGTTTCTCGTTGCTTCGACGTCGCAGACAGAGCAGGTTCCGCAGCGTCACAGGTTGATGATCGATCCTGTCAGTACTCCACTGGCGTTCAGACCGGTTTGAGGGCGAGCGTGATGGGGGCGCTGAGCATCATAACTATACGTTGACGCCGCCCGGCATCCGTCGGGCGCAGCACTTTCGGGGAAGTAACGATGAAGATGCGACGACTCTTGGGCGCAGGTGCCGCACTGGTACTGGCCATCAGTTCCACCTTGGCCAACGCCGAAACCAAAACCCTGAGCATCGGTTACGTTGACGGCTGGTCCGACAGCGTCGCGACCACCCACGTGGCCGCCGAAGTGATCAAGCAAAAACTCGGTTATGACGTGAAGCTGCAAGCGGTCGCGACCGGGATCATGTGGCAAGGCGTGGCCACCGGCAAACTCGACGCGATGCTCTCGGCCTGGCTGCCGGTGACTCACGGCGACTATTGGACCAAGAACAAGGACTTGGTGGTCGATTACGGCCCCAACTTCAAGGACGCAAAAATCGGCCTGATCGTGCCGGAGTACGTCAAGGCCAAGTCGCTCGAGGATCTCAAGACCGACGACTCCTTCAAGAAGCGCATCGTCGGCATCGACGCCGGTTCAGGCGTGATGCTCAAGACCGAACAGGCAATCAAGGATTACGACCTGACCGGTTATCAACTCAAGGCCAGTTCCGGCGCCGGCATGATCGCCGAGCTGACCCGTGCCGAGAAGAAAAACGAATCCATCGCGGTCACCGGTTGGGTACCGCACTGGATGTTCGCCAAGTGGAAACTGCGCTTCCTGGAAGACCCGAAAGGCGTCTACGGCGCGGCTGAGACTGTAAACAGCATCGGCAGCAAGGAACTGGGCACCAAGGCCCCGGAAGTGGCCGAGTTCCTGAAGAAATTCCAGTGGGCGTCGAAAGACGAGATCGGCGAAGTCATGCTGGCGATCCAGGAAGGCGCCAAGCCGGACGCCGCTGCCAAGGACTGGGTCGCCAAGCACCCGGACCGCGTGAAGGAGTGGACCGGCAAGTAATCAACCTGATTTAGCTGGTTCGCGAAGCCGCATGACGTTGTGTCATGCGGTTTTTTTGTGCCTGCAATTTTTCGATTGGCTCCGGTCTCCTGTGGGAGCGAGCTTGCTCGCGATAGCGATGTGTCTGCTTGCATCCATGTTGAATGTGGCGCCGTCATCGCGAGCAAGCTCGCTCCCACAGGGGGGATTACGAATAATGTGCGGAAAACTGGCAAAACCGTCATGTCGTTCTAATACTAAGGTCGTCTGGAACCTGGCCTTGAGCCGCATAGAGTAGGGTTGTTCCAATTAAATCTGTGCTGCGAGGATAAAAACAATGAACGACAGCATTTACCTCTCGATTCAAAACAGCCCGCGCTTCAAGGAGCTGGTGAGAAAAAGGGAAAAGTTCGCCTGGATTCTCTCGGCGATCATGCTTGGGCTGTATTCCGGCTTCATTCTTCTGATCGCCTACGGGCCGCACATTCTCGGGGCCAAGATCACGCCTGAGTCCACCATCACCTGGGGTATTCCTATCGGTGTCGGCCTGATTCTCTCGGCCTTCGTCCTGACCGGTATCTACGTGCGACGTGCCAACGGCGAGTTCGACGACCTGAACAATGCGATTCTCAAGGAGGCTCAGCAATGATCCGGCGTCTACTGGCTCTATTGAGCATCGCAGCGTTCGCACCAGGCGCCTGGGCGGCTGACGCCCTGACCGGTGCCGTGCAGAAACAACCCCTCAACGTCGCGGCTATCCTGATGTTCGTGGCCTTCGTCGGCGCGACTTTGTATATCACCTACTGGGCGTCCAAGAAAAACAACTCGGCGGCCGACTACTATGCGGCCGGCGGCAAGATCACCGGCTTCCAGAACGGCCTGGCAATCGCGGGCGACTACATGTCGGCGGCGTCCTTCCTGGGCATTTCCGCGCTGGTGTTCACGTCCGGGTATGACGGCCTGATCTACTCCATCGGCTTCCTGGTGGGCTGGCCGATCATCCTGTTCCTGATCGCCGAGCGCCTGCGTAACCTGGGTAAATACACGTTTGCCGATGTGGCGTCCTATCGCCTGGGCCAAACCCAGATCCGTACCTTGTCTGCCAGCGGTTCGTTGGTGGTGGTGGCGTTCTACCTGATCGCGCAAATGGTCGGTGCCGGCAAGCTGATCCAACTGCTGTTCGGCCTGGACTACCACGTTGCGGTGATCCTGGTGGGTATCCTGATGTGCCTCTATGTGCTGTTCGGCGGCATGCTGGCCACCACATGGGTGCAGATCATCAAGGCGGTCTTGCTGCTGTCGGGTGCTTCGTTCATGGCGTTGATGGTCATGAAGCACGTCAACTTCGACTTCAACATGCTGTTTGCCGAAGCGGTGAAGGTTCACCCTAAAGGCGAGGCGATCATGAGCCCCGGCGGCCTGGTGAAGGATCCGATCTCGGCCTTCTCCCTGGGTCTGGCGCTGATGTTCGGTACCGCTGGCCTGCCGCACATCCTGATGCGCTTCTTCACCGTGAGCGACGCCAAGGAAGCGCGCAAGAGCGTACTGTATGCCACCGGCTTCATCGGTTACTTCTACATCCTGACCTTCATCATCGGCTTCGGCGCGATCCTGCTGGTCAGCACCAACCCGGCCTTCAAGGACGCGGCAGGTGCCTTGCTGGGCGGTAACAACATGGCGGCGGTGCACCTGGCCAACGCCGTGGGCGGCAGCATCTTCCTGGGCTTCATCTCGGCGGTAGCCTTTGCCACCATCCTGGCGGTAGTGGCGGGCCTGACCCTGGCCGGTGCCTCGGCGGTGTCCCATGACCTGTATGCCAGCGTGATCAAGAAAGGCAAGGCCAACGAGAAGGACGAGATTCGCGTCTCGAAAATCACCACCATCGCCCTGGCGGTGCTGGCGATCGGCCTGGGTATCCTGTTCGAGAAGCAGAACATCGCGTTCATGGTGGGCCTGGCGTTCTCCATCGCGGCGAGCTGCAACTTCCCGGTACTGCTGCTTTCGATGTACTGGAAGAAGCTGACCACTCGTGGCGCCATGATTGGCGGCTGGCTGGGCCTGGTCAGTGCCGTGGGCCTGATGATCCTCGGCCCGACCATCTGGGTACAGATCATGGGTCACGAGAAGGCGATCTTCCCGTATGAATACCCGGCGCTGTTCTCGATGGCCATTGCCTTCGTCGGCATCTGGTTCTTCTCCATCACCGACAAGTCGGCTGAAGGCGCAAACGAACGGGCGCTGTTCTTCCCGCAGTTCGTGCGTTCGCAGACTGGCCTGGGGGCGAGTGGGGCGGTTAACCATTGATGTAGCGATAAGAGCTTGAAGAAATACCCCGGTCGAGAGGCCGGGGTATTTTTTTGTGCCGGGTTTAAGGGGGGCAGGGCTGCCGTCATCGCGAGCAAGCTCGCTCCCACAGGGGATTGGGTTCCAGTGTGGGAGCGAGCTTGCTCGCGATGGCGCCAGTCCGGCCGCCACTGCATAAAAAGAGGCACAAACAAAACAGCCCCCGCTCTTATATAAGAAGCGGGGGCTGTTTCAATGCAGCTTGGGACCTATTGCAAGGCAGGTCTTACTTGCGGTCTTCCAGCTGGGTGATGTCACGCGACTCGTAGCCGGTGTACAGCTGGCGCGGACGGCCGATCTTGTACGGGCTGGAGAGCATTTCCTTCCAGTGGGAGATCCAGCCGACGGTCCGCGCCAGGGCGAAGATCACGGTGAACATGCTGGTTGGAATGCCGATCGCCTTGAGGATGATCCCCGAGTAGAAGTCGACGTTCGGGTACAGCGAGCGCTCGATGAAGTACGGGTCGGTCAGGGCGATCTCTTCCAGGCGCATGGCCAGTTTGAGTTGCGGATCGTTCTTGATCCCCAGTTCCTTGAGCACTTCGTCGCAGGTCTGCTTCATCACGGTGGCGCGCGGGTCGCGGTTCTTGTAGACCCGGTGACCGAAGCCCATCAGCTTGAACGGATCGTTCTTGTCCTTGGCCTTGGCGATGAACTTGTCGATGTTCGAGACATCGCCGATTTCATCGAGCATGGTCAGCACCGCTTCGTTCGCACCGCCGTGGGCAGGGCCCCAGAGTGCGGCGATACCGGCGGCGATACAGGCGAACGGGTTGGCGCCCGAAGAGCCGGCCAGGCGTACGGTGGATGTGGAGGCGTTCTGCTCGTGGTCGGCATGGAGGATGAAGATCCGGTCCATGGCCTTGGCGAGCACCGGGCTGATCGGTTTGATCTCGCACGGGGTGTTGAACATCATATGCAGGAAGTTCTCTGCATAGGTCAGGTCGTTGCGCGGGTACATCATGGGCTGGCCCATGGAGTACTTGTAGACCATGGCTGCCAGGGTCGGCATCTTCGCCACCAGGCGGATCGCGGAAATTTCGCGATGCTGAGGGTTATTGATGTCCAGGGAGTCGTGGTAGAAGGCCGAGAGAGCGCCGACAACGCCGCACATGACGGCCATCGGGTGGGCATCGCGACGGAAGCCGTTGAAGAAGGTCTTCAACTGCTCGTGAACCATGGTGTGGTTCTTCACGGTGCTGACGAACTGGGCCTTTTGCTCTGCGGTCGGCAGCTCGCCGTTGAGCAGCAGGTAGCAGGTTTCCAGGTAGTCCGATTTTTCAGCCAGTTGCTCGATCGGGTAGCCGCGGTGCAGCAGGATGCCGTTGTCGCCGTCGATGTAGGTGATTTTCGACTCGCACGAGGCGGTCGACATGAAACCTGGGTCAAAGGTGAAACGGCCCGTGGCCGTCAGGCCCCGTACGTCGATTACATCGGGACCAACGGTGCCGGTTAAAATGGGCAGCTCGACGGGGGCTGCGCCCTCGATGATCAACTGCGCTTTTTTGTCAGCCATGTGGCCTCCTATTAATGCTTGAAATCATCAGACAGACCCCCCACGCAGGGCCCGCACCACTATAGTGAGATAAATCCGAAAGTCAATTTGCCTAAAGTCTTGCTCCAGAAGGCTTTAACCGCACTTTTTCCGCGAAATTACCTGCCGTTTACGCCTTTTGCGCCATATGTGCAATGCGCTATTAGGGGAAGGTGAACGCGTTGTCATTAGTAGCCTAACTGTCTATACTCGGCCACCGACCGCCAGGGGCTTTTGGGCCTGCTTTCTTGGGGGTCGTCACTCCCTGGGTGGTGAGTACCTGACCAGTGCGCGCCCCAACAACTTTGCCCTGATTGTTAGGGGCTCTTCAGTGTGAAAAAAAAGCCGTGAAAAGCCAACGACCTGTAAACCTAGACCTAAGGACCATCAAACTCCCAGTCACTGCTTACACGTCCATTCTTCACCGTATTTCCGGTGTCATCCTCTTCGTCAGCCTGGCCATCATGCTTTATGCATTGGACAAGTCGCTCGATTCGGAAGAAGGCTTCGGTCAGGTGAAAGCGTGTCTGACCAGTCCGCTAGCCAAGCTAGTGATTTGGGGCATCCTGTCCGCCTTGCTGTATCACTTGGTCGCCGGTGTGCGCCACTTGATCATGGACATGGGCATCGGTGAGACGCTGGAAGGCGGCAAGCTGGGCTCGAAAATCATTATCGCCGTGTCTGCGGTGCTGATCGTTCTGGCAGGAGTCTGGATATGGTAACCAACGTCACGAACCTTTCGCGTTCGGGCCTCTACGACTGGATGGCCCAGCGTGTGTCTGCGGTCGTTCTCGCGGCTTACTTCATTTTCCTGATCGGATATGTCGTGGCAAACCCAGGCCTGGGCTATGCCCAATGGCATGAACTGTTCGCAAACAACTGGATGCGTATCTTCAGTCTGCTGGCACTTGTCGCACTGGGCGCTCACGCCTGGGTCGGCATGTGGACCATCGCGACCGACTACCTGACGCCCATGGCGTTCGGCAAGTCGGCGACTGCCGTACGTTTCCTTTTCCAGGCAGTATGCGGCGTTGCGATGTTCGCTTACTTCGTCTGGGGTGTGCAGATTCTCTGGGGTATCTGATCCATGGCTAACATTCCAACGATTTCTTTCGACGCCATCATCATTGGTGGTGGCGGTGCCGGCATGCGCGCAGCGCTGCAACTGGCACAGGGCGGTCACAAGACTGCCGTGATCACCAAGGTTTTCCCGACCCGTTCGCACACCGTTTCCGCCCAGGGTGGCATCACCTGCGCCATCGCTTCGGCCGACCCGAACGATGACTGGCGCTGGCACATGTACGATACCGTCAAGGGTTCCGACTACATCGGTGACCAGGACGCTATCGAATACATGTGTCAGGAAGGCCCGGCCGCGGTGTTCGAGTTGGACCACATGGGCATGCCCTTCTCGCGTACCGAGCAAGGCCGTATCTATCAGCGTCCGTTCGGTGGCCAGTCCAAGGACTACGGCAAGGGCGGCCAGGCTGCGCGTACTTGCGCGGCGTCCGACCGTACCGGTCACGCACTGCTGCACACCCTGTACCAGGGCAACCTGAAAGCCGGTACCACGTTCCTGAACGAGTACTACGCCGTCGACCTGGTGAAGAACCAGGACGGCGCCTTCGTCGGTGTGATCGCGATCTGCATCGAAACCGGCGAAACCACCTACATCCGCGCCAAGGCCACCGTACTGGCGACCGGCGGTGCAGGCCGTATCTACGCATCCACCACCAATGCCCTGATCAACACCGGTGACGGCGTCGGCATGGCCCTGCGTGCTGGCGTGCCGGTACAAGACATCGAAATGTGGCAGTTCCACCCGACCGGCATCGCCGGCGCCGGCGTACTGGTGACCGAAGGTTGCCGTGGTGAAGGTGGTTACCTGATCAACAAGCACGGCGAGCGTTTCATGGAACGTTATGCGCCGAACGCCAAGGACCTTGCCGGTCGTGACGTTGTGGCTCGTTCGATGGTTAAAGAGATCATCGCCGGCAACGGCTGTGGCCCGAATGGCGACCACGTGATGCTCAAGCTCGATCACCTGGGCGAGGAAGTGCTGCACAGCCGCCTGCCAGGCATCTGCGAGCTGTCCAAGACCTTCGCCCACGTCGACCCGGTCGTCGCGCCGGTTCCAGTGGTTCCAACCTGCCACTATATGATGGGCGGCGTTGCCACCAACATTCACGGCCAGGCGATCACCCAGAACGGCGAAGGCGTGGACGAAATCATCCCTGGCCTGTTCGCAGTGGGTGAAGTGGCGTGCGTATCGGTCCACGGTGCCAACCGCCTGGGCGGCAACTCGCTGCTCGACCTGGTGGTCTTCGGTCGCGCTGCCGGCCTGCACCTGGAGAAAGCGCTGTCCGACGGTATCGAATATGACGATGCCACCGACGCCAACATCGAAGCTGCCCTGGCGCGTCTGTCCGCTCTGAACGAGCGTACCGAAGGCGAAGACGTGGCAACCCTGCGTCGCGAGCTGCAGAACTGCATGCAGAACTACTTCGGTGTGTTCCGTACCGGCGAATACATGCAGAAGGGTATCGCCCAGCTGGCGCAATTGCGTGAACGAATCGCCAACGTGAAGATCAACGATAAGTCGCAGGCGTTCAACACTGCCCGTATCGAAGCGCTGGAATTGCAGAACCTGCTGGAAGTGGCCGAAGCCACCGCCATCGCCGCAGAAGTGCGTAAAGAGTCCCGTGGTGCCCACGCCCGCGAAGACTTCGAAGACCGTGACGACGAAAACTGGCTGTGCCACACCTTGTACTTCCCGGGTGAAAAACGCGTCGCCAAGCGTGCCGTGAACTTCTCGCCGAAGACTGTTCCGACTTTCGAACCAAAAGTCCGGACTTATTAAGGGTGACCGCTATGTTGCAAGTCAGTGTTTATCGCTACAACCCTGATCAGGACGCTGCGCCGTTCATGCAGGACTTCCAGGTCGATACCGGTGGTAAAGACCTGATGGTGCTGGACGTGCTGGCCCTGATCAAAGAGCAGGACGAGGGTTTTTCCTATCGTCGCTCTTGCCGCGAGGGCGTTTGCGGCTCCGACGGCATGAACATCAATGGCAAGAACGGCCTGGCCTGCATCACGCCGCTGTCGGCCGTGGTCAAGGGCAACAAGCTGGTGGTTCGTCCATTGCCAGGTTTGCCGGTTATCCGTGACCTGGTCGTCGATATGAGCATCTTCTACAAGCAATACGAGAAGGTGAAGCCATTCCTGCAGAACGACACGCCGGCTCCGGCCATCGAGCGTCTGCAGTCTCCGGAAGAGCGTGAAAAGCTCGACGGTCTGTACGAGTGCATCCTGTGCGCTTGCTGCTCGACCTCGTGCCCATCCTTCTGGTGGAACCCGGACAAGTTCCTGGGCCCGGCCGCCCTGCTGCAAGCGTACCGCTTCCTGGCAGACAGCCGTGACACCAAGACGTCCGAGCGTCTGGCTTCGCTGGATGACCCGTTCAGCGTATTCCGCTGCCGCGGGATCATGAACTGCGTCAACGTCTGCCCGAAAGGCCTGAACCCGACTAAGGCCATCGGTCACATTCGTAACATGCTGCTGCAAAGCGGCGTGTGATTCAGCTGCTGTACCCGTAGGACCGTTGTACCCGTAAAGGCCAGGGCGCGGGCTTCAACCCGCGTCTTGGCTATAACCAGAACAGCCGCTCACAAAGCGGTGGTTCTTATTTTGAAGAAATGAGACAAGCAGGGGCATCCGGGCTGGTACCCGGACTATCAGCGTGATCCTAAGTGGCTTGTTTTAGTCGCTGCACTCGGACTTCTGCAAGTTTGCTCGGTGTTTTCGCCGGTGGTGTTCCCCTAATCGAGGGTGACCAAGCATGCAAGAAAGCGTGATGCAGCGCATGTGGAACAGTGCCCACCTCTCCGGTGGTAACGCTGCCTATGTGGAAGAGCTCTACGAGCTCTACCTGCACGACCCTAACGCTGTGCCAGAAGAATGGCGCACCTACTTTCAGAAGCTACCGGCCGACGGTAATTCTGCCACTGATGTTTCGCACTCGACGATTCGCGATCATTTCGTGTTGCTGGCAAAGAACCAGCGCCGCGCCCAACCGGTGTCTGCCGGCAGCGTGAGCTCCGAGCACGAGAAGAAGCAAGTTGAAGTATTGCGACTGATCCAGGCCTACCGGATGCGTGGCCACCAGGCAGCCCAGCTTGACCCGCTGGGGCTGTGGCAGCGTCCTGCACCTGCAGACCTGTCGATCACTCACTACGGCTTGACCAATGCCGACCTTGATACGACCTTCCGTGCCGGCGACCTGTTCATCGGCAAAGAGGAAGCGAGCCTACGCGAAATTCACGAAGCGTTGCAGCAGACATATTGCCGCACCATCGGCGCTGAATTTACGCACATCACCGATTCCGAGCAGCGCCAGTGGTTCCAGCAGCGTCTGGAAAGCGTTCGTGGCCGTCCGACGTACTCCGCCGACATCAAGAGCCACTTGCTCGAGCGCGTCACCGCCGGTGAAGGCCTGGAGAAATACCTGGGCACCAAGTACCCGGGTACCAAGCGTTTCGGCCTGGAAGGCGGCGAAAGCCTGATTCCGATGCTCGATGAGCTGATCCAGCGTTCCGGTTCCTATGGCACCAAGGAAGTCGTCATCGGCATGGCCCACCGTGGCCGCCTGAACGTACTGGTCAACACCTTCGGCAAGAACCCGCGCGAGCTGTTCGACGAGTTCGAAGGCAAGAAGAAGGTCGAGCTGGGTTCCGGTGACGTGAAATACCACCAGGGCTTCTCGTCCAACGTGATGACCTCCGGCGGCGAAGTCCACCTGGCCATGGCGTTCAACCCGTCTCACCTGGAAATCGTTTCCCCGGTGGTCGAGGGTTCGGTCCGCGCCCGCCAGGATCGTCGCAACGATCCGACCGGCGAGAAGGTGCTGCCGATTTCCATCCACGGTGACGCGGCATTCGCCGGTCAGGGCGTGGTCATGGAAACCTTCCAGATGTCGCAGACCCGCGGTTTCAAGACCGGCGGCACCGTGCACATCGTGATCAACAACCAGGTTGGCTTCACCATCAGCAACCCGGAAGACTCGCGTTCCACCGAGTACGCGACCGACGTCGCGAAAATGATCCAGGCGCCGATCCTCCATGTGAATGGCGATGATCCGGAAGCCGTGCTGTTCGTGACCCAGTTGGCCATCGACTACCGCATGCAGTACAAGCGCGACGTGGTGATCGACCTGGTCTGCTACCGTCGTCGCGGCCACAACGAGGCCGACGAGCCAAGCGGCACCCAGCCCCTGATGTACCAGCAGATCGCCAAGCAGCGCACCACCCGTGAGCTGTATGCCGAGCGCCTGACCCTGGGCGGTGTTCTGGATGCCGCCCGCGTCCAGGAAAAAGTCGATGAATATCGCAATGCCCTGGACAACGGCCTGCACGTGGTAAAAAGCCTGGTCAAGGAACCGAACAAAGAGCTGTTCGTGGACTGGCGTCCGTATCTGGGCCATGCCTGGACCGCGCGTCACGACACGCGTTTCGACCTCAAGACCTTGCAGGAACTGTCCGCCAAGCTGCTGGAAATCCCGGAAGGCTTCGTGGTCCAGCGCCAGGTCGCGAAGATCTACGAAGACCGGCAGAAGATGCAAGCCGGCGGCCTGCCGATCAACTGGGGTTACGCCGAAACCATGGCGTACGCGACCCTGGCGTTCGAAGGCCACCCGATTCGCATCACCGGCCAGGACGTAGGCCGCGGCACTTTCTCGCACCGCCACGCGGCGCTGCACAACCAGAAAGACGCCAGCACCTACATCCCGCTGCAACACCTGTACAAGGGCCAGCCACGTTTCGACCTGTACGATTCGCTGCTGTCCGAAGAAGCCGTCCTGGCGTTCGAATATGGCTACTCCACCACCGAGCCCAACGCGCTGGTGATCTGGGAAGCCCAGTTCGGCGACTTCGCCAACGGTGCCCAGGTGGTTGTCGACCAGTTCATCACCAGCGGCGAGCACAAGTGGGGCCGTCTCTGCGGTCTGACCATGCTGTTGCCACACGGTTATGAAGGGCAGGGGCCGGAGCACTCCTCGGCACGTCTGGAGCGTTACCTGCAACTGTGTGCCGAGCACAACGTCCAGGTTTGCGTACCGACGACACCGGCACAGATCTACCACCTGCTGCGTCGTCAGGTCATCCGTCCGCTGCGCAAGCCGCTGATCGTGCTGACACCGAAGTCGCTGCTGCGTCACAAACTGGCGATCTCCACGCTCGAAGACCTGGCCGAAGGCTCGTTCCAGACCGTTATTTCGGAAATCGACACGCTGGACGCGGCGAAGGTGACTCGCCTGGTCCTGTGCAGCGGCAAGGTCTACTACGACCTGCTGGAAAAACGTCGTGCCGAAGGCCGCGAAGACATCGCCATCGTGCGTATCGAGCAGCTCTACCCGTTCCCGGAAGAAGACCTGATGGAGGCCATCGCGCCTTACACCAACCTCACCCACGTGGTGTGGTGTCAGGAAGAACCGATGAACCAGGGCGCCTGGTACAGCAGCCAGCATCACCTGCGTCGCAGCATCGGCAACCATAACAAGGCCCTGGGCCTGGAATACGCCGGCCGTGATGCTTCCGCTGCACCTGCGTGTGGTTATGCGTCGATGCACGCCGAGCAGCAGGAAAAACTGCTGCAAGATGCTTTCACTGTTTAAGCCTTCGTGCTGACTGAAACCGAATTTTAAGGACCCACAGATAATGGCTATCGAAATCAAAGCCCCGTCATTCCCGGAATCGGTTGCCGATGGCACCGTTGCCACCTGGCACAAGAAACCGGGCGAAGCAGTCAAGCGTGACGACCTGATCGTCGACATCGAGACCGACAAAGTCGTTCTGGAAGTGTTGGCCGAAGCTGACGGCGTGCTCGGCGCAATCGTTGCCGAAGAGGGCGCTACCGTCCTGTCCAACCAGGTACTGGGCTCGATCGAAGAGGGCGGCGCCGCTGCCGCCGCTCCGGCCGCTGCTGCTCCTGCCGCAGCCCAGGCCGCAGCGCCTGCTGCCGATGGCGAAGACGATCCAGTCGCCGCGCCTGCCGCGCGCAAGATCGCCGAAGAGAACGGCATCAACATCGCCTCCGTTGCCGGCACCGGCAAGGGTGGTCGTGTGACCAAGGAAGACGTGGTGGCAGCCGTTGCCGCCAAGAAAGCCGCGCCAGCCGCCGCACCGGCCAAGCCAGCCGCACCTGCCGCCGCCGCTCCGGTGTTCGCTGCCGGTGATCGCGTTGAAAAACGCGTTCCGATGACCCGCCTGCGTGCCAAGGTTGCCGAGCGTCTGGTCGAAGCACAGTCGAACATGGCGATGCTGACCACCTTCAACGAAGTCGACATGACCGAAGTCATGGCCCTGCGTTCGAAGTACAAGGATCTGTTCGAGAAGTCCCACAATGGCGTACGCCTGGGCTTCATGTCGTTCTTCGTCAAGGCTGCCACCGAAGCGCTGAAACGCTTCCCGGCGGTCAACGCGTCGATCGACGGTTCCGACATCGTCTACCACGGTTATGCCGACATCGGCGTCGCGGTTTCCAGCGACCGTGGCTTGGTGGTTCCGGTCCTGCGCAACGCCGAACTGATGAGCCTGGCCGAAATCGAAGGCGGCATCGCCACCTTCGGCAAGAAGGCCCGTGACGGCAAGCTGTCCATCGAAGAGATGACCGGCGGTACGTTCACCATCACCAACGGTGGTACATTCGGTTCGATGATGTCGACCCCGATCGTCAACCCGCCACAGGCGGCTATCCTGGGCATGCACAACATCCTGCAGCGTCCGATGGCGATCAACGGTCAAGTCGTGATTCGTCCGATGATGTACCTGGCACTGTCCTACGATCACCGCCTGATCGACGGCAAAGAAGCCGTGACGTTCCTGGTCACCATCAAGAACCTGCTTGAAGATCCGGCTCGTCTGCTGCTGGATATCTGATTTTCGCCGCGAGGGCCGGTCTGTCGACCGGCCTCTTGCTGAAACAACCGGTTTCGTCCCTCGACGGTCATCACAAGTGATCGTCCGGTTTGATTCGAAAAGGAATGACTCATGACTCAGAAATTCGACGTGGTAGTGATTGGTGCGGGCCCTGGTGGCTACGTAGCGGCCATCAAGGCTGCGCAACTGGGCCTTACCACTGCCTGCATCGAGAAATACACCGATGGCGAGGGCAAGCAGGCCCTCGGCGGTACTTGCCTGAACGTCGGTTGCATTCCTTCCAAGGCGCTGCTGGACAGCTCCTGGAAATACAAGGAAGCGAAAGAAAGCTTCAACGTTCACGGTATCTCTACCGGTGAAGTGAAAATGGACGTCGCCGCGATGGTTGGCCGCAAGGCTGGCATCGTCAAGAACCTGACCAGCGGTGTTGCCACCCTGTTCAAGGCCAACGGCGTGACCTCGATCCAGGGCCACGGCAAGCTGCTGCTGGGCAAGAAAGTCGAAGTGACCAAGCCCGATGGCTCGGTTGAAGTGATCGAAGCCGAAAACGTCATCCTGGCGCCAGGCTCGCGTCCGATCGACATTCCGCCGGCTCCGGTCGACCAGAACGTGATCGTCGATTCCACCGGTGCCCTGGAATTCCAGTCCGTGCCTAAGCGCCTGGGCGTGATCGGCGCCGGCGTGATCGGTCTCGAGCTGGGTTCGGTCTGGTCGCGCCTGGGCGCGCAAGTGACCGTGCTCGAAGCCCTCGACACCTTCCTGATGGCCGCTGACGCTGCGGTTTCCAAGGAAGCGCTGAAAACCCTGACCAAACAGGGCCTGGACATCAAGCTGGGCGCTCGCGTGACCGGTTCGAAGGTCAACGGCGAAGAAGTCGTGGTCAACTACACCGACGCCAATGGCGAACAGACCATCACTTTCGACAAGCTGATCGTTGCGGTCGGCCGTCGTCCGGTGACCACCGATCTGCTGGCTGCCGATAGCGGCGTGGACCTCGACGAACGCGGTTTCATCAAAGTTGATGATTTCTGCGCCACCACCGTACCGGGCGTCTTCGCCATCGGTGACGTGGTCCGCGGCATGATGCTGGCGCACAAGGCGTCCGAGGAAGGCATCATGGTTGTCGAGCGCATCAAGGGCCACAAAGCCCAGATGAACTATGACCTGATCCCATCGGTTATCTACACCCACCCGGAAATCGCATGGGTTGGCAAGACCGAGCAGGCCTTGAAAGCCGAGGGCGTTGAAGTTAACGTCGGCACCTTCCCGTTCGCCGCCAGTGGCCGTGCCATGGCAGCCAACGATACCGGTGGTTTCGTGAAAGTCATCGCCGATGCCAAGACGGATCGCGTATTGGGCGTTCACGTGATTGGCCCAAGCGCTGCCGAGCTGGTACAGCAAGGCGCGATCGGTATGGAATTCGGCACCAGCGCTGAAGACCTGGGCATGATGGTCTTCTCCCATCCGACCCTGTCCGAAGCCTTGCACGAAGCGGCCCTGGCCGTAAATGGCGGCGCCATCCACGTGGCCAACCGCAAGAAGCGTTAATAGACAATAAGAAACCACGGCGGTATGGCCCGTCGTGAGCCTTGCGAGCAAGACTCACCGCGGAATATCCGCTGGACGCAGCCTTGCGTAGCGGCACCGGTTCACCGGAACGCTATGCAAGCAGCAGTCACAGGTGGTGCGGCACCAGAACGGTGCAGCACCGAATGCGCAGTACCTAACGAAGACGGTAATAAGCATGAATCTTCACGAGTATCAGGGTAAGCAGCTGTTCGCTGAGTACGGCCTGCCAGTATCCACCGGCTACGCGGTAGACACCCCGGAAGCGGCAGCAGAAGCTTGCGACAAAATCGGCGGCAGCGAATGGGTTGTCAAAGCCCAGGTTCACGCCGGTGGTCGCGGTAAAGCGGGCGGCGTCAAGCTGGTTCGCAGCAAAGAAGACGCCAAAGCCTTCGCACAGCAGTGGCTGGGCAAGCGTCTGGTGACTTACCAGACTGACGCCAACGGTCAGCCAGTCACCAAGATCCTGGTTGAATCGTGCACTGATATCGCTAAAGAGCTGTACCTGGGCGCGGTCGTTGACCGTTCGAGCCGCCGTATCGTGTTCATGGCTTCCACCGAAGGTGGCGTGGACATCGAGAAAATCGCTCACGATACCCCTGAGAAAATCCTCAAGGCCACCATCGATCCACTGGTTGGCGCTCAGCCATTCCAGGGTCGCGAGCTGGCATTCCAGCTGGGTCTGGAAGGCAAGCAGGTCACTCAATTCGCCAAGATCTTCGTAGGTCTGGCCAAGCTGTTCCAGGACCACGACCTGGCACTGCTGGAAGTGAACCCGCTGGTGATCAAGGCCGACGGCGACCTGCACTGCCTCGATGCCAAGATCAACATCGACGCCAACGCCATGTACCGTCAGCCTAAGCTGAAGACTTTCCACGATCCGTCGCAAGACGATCCGCGCGAAGCGCACGCTGCCAAGTTCGAACTGAACTACGTAGCCCTGGAAGGCAACATCGGCTGCATGGTCAACGGTGCCGGCCTGGCCATGGGTACCATGGACATCGTCAACCTGCATGGCGGCAAGCCAGCCAACTTCCTCGACGTGGGCGGCGGTGCTACCAAGGAACGCGTTACCGAAGCGTTCAAGATCATCCTGTCCGACACCAACGTCGCCGCAGTACTGGTCAACATCTTCGGCGGCATCGTTCGCTGCGACATGATTGCCGAAGGCATCATCGGCGCCGTGAAAGAAGTCGGCGTGAAAATCCCGGTTGTTGTTCGCCTCGAAGGCAACAACGCTGAGCTGGGCGCTAAAGTACTGGCAGAAAGCGGTTTGAACATCATCGCTGCTACCAGCCTGACCGACGCTGCTCAACAAGTCGTTAAAGCTGCGGAGGGCAAATAATGAGCGTCCTGATCAATAAAGACACCAAGGTTATCTGCCAGGGTATTACCGGTTCGCAAGGTAGTTTCCACACCCAGCAAGCCCTGGAATACGGCACCAAGATGGTTGGCGGCGTAACACCAGGCAAAGGCGGCACCGAGCACCTGGGCCTGCCCGTGTTCAACACCGTGAAAGACGCTGTAGCTGCCACTGGCGCCACCGCCAGCGTGATCTACGTTCCGGCTCCTTTCTGCAAGGACTCCATCCTTGAAGCAGCGTTCGGCGGCATCAAGCTGATCGTCTGCATCACCGAAGGCATCCCGACCATCGACATGCTGGAAGCCAAGGTCAAGTGCGACGAGCTGGGTATCACCCTGATCGGCCCTAACTGCCCAGGCGTGATCACCCCAGGCGAATGCAAGATCGGCATCATGCCAGGTCACATTCACTTGCCAGGCAAGGTCGGTATCGTTTCCCGTTCCGGCACCCTGACCTACGAAGCTGTGAAGCAGACCACTGACGCCGGTTTCGGTCAGTCGACTTGCGTCGGCATCGGCGGTGACCCGATCCCGGGCTCGAACTTCATCGACATCCTGAAGCTGTTCCAGGAAGACCCGAAGACCGAAGCGATCGTCATGATCGGCGAGATCGGCGGTTCGGCTGAAGAAGAAGCCGCTGCCTACATCAAGGCCAACGTGACCAAGCCGGTTGTGTCCTACATCGCGGGTGTGACTGCTCCTCCGGGCAAGCGCATGGGCCATGCTGGCGCAATCATCTCTGGCGGCAAAGGCACTGCAGACGAGAAATTCGCTGCACTGCAAGACGCAGGCGTGAAAACCGTGCGTTCGCTGGCAGACATCGGCAAGGCCCTGGCCGAGCTGACTGGCTGGGAAATGAAGAAGTAAGCTTCGGCTGACCTTTTCGTTCCAGCAACAAAGGCCACCTTCGGGTGGCCTTTGTCGTTTCTGGGTCTATGGGGAGGGCCTTATCGCGAGCAAGCTCGCTCCCACAGTCGAGCGCATTTCATTGTGGGAGCGAGCTTGCTCGCGATGACGGAATGACAATCGCCAACCATTTACATGCAAAAACGCGACACGGGGACGTCGTGCATCGGATAGTTTGCCCCTTTACAGTGCGTTTTATCGCCAAATTCGTTAGGCTAGCAGCCATTTTTGCGGCCGCTGCCCACAAGGAAGCACCGCGCTAAACGGGTCGGTCCCATACGGATCGGCAGCATTTCCCTCACCCATAAGGGAAATCCCTCTCTAAATTCCGATTCAGTAGTGTGGTTTCCTTAATGAAAGTGTTGAAAGGCCAGGACATCCTGGCGCTTGGTTTCATGACATTTGCCCTGTTCGTCGGGGCCGGCAACATCATCTTTCCGCCTATCGTCGGTTTGCAGTCCGGGCCTCATGTCTGGATGGCGGCGCTGGGCTTTTTGATCACGGCGGTCGGGCTGCCGGTCATCACGGTCGTGGCACTGGCCAAGGTGGGCGGGGCGATGGACGCCTTGAGCAGCCCCATCGGCAAGGTCGCCGGTGGGTTGCTGGCGGCGGTGTGCTACCTGGCCGTTGGCCCGTTGTTCGCCACGCCGCGTACCGCTACCGTTTCGTTCGAAGTCGGCCTGGCGCCATTGACGGGCGAAAGCCCGCTGGCACTGTTCCTGTATAGCGCCGCGTATTTCCTGCTGGTGTTCTTCATCTCGCTCTACCCGGGCCGCCTGCTGGACACCGTCGGACGTTTCCTCGCTCCCCTGAAAATCATCGCCCTGGCCGTGCTCGGCATCGCCGCGTTTGCCTTGCCGGCCGGCGATATCGGCGTGGCGACCCCCGAATATGTGGCGGCGCCGTTTTCCCAGGGCTTCATCAATGGCTACCTGACCATGGATACCCTGGGCGCATTGGTGTTCGGGATCGTCATCGTCAACGCAATCCGTTCCCGAGGCGTCGAGTCGCCGGCCTTGATCACCCGCTACGCGATCATCGCCGGGCTGATTGCCGGGGTGGGTCTGGCGCTGGTCTACGTCAGCCTGTTCCGTCTCGGTTCGGGCAGTCATGAAGTGGCCATGGGGGCGACCAACGGCGCGGCGGTGCTGCATGCCTATGTGCAACACACATTCGGCAGCCTGGGCAGCGGTTTCCTGGCGGTGCTGATCTCTCTGGCGTGCCTGGTGACCGCGGTCGGCCTGACCTGCGCCTGTGCCGAGTACTTCAGCCGCGTTTTGCCGCTGTCCTACAAGACCCTGGTGGTGATCCTGGCGGCCTTTTCGCTGCTGGTGTCCAACCTGGGCCTGACCAAGCTGATCGCATTCTCTATTCCGGTCCTCACCGCGATCTACCCGCCGTGCATCGCCCTGGTGGCCTTGAGCTTCTGCAAGGACTTCTGGCACGAGCAGGGGCGCATCGTTGGCCCGGTGATGCTGGTGTCGTTCCTGTTTGGCCTGATCGATGCACTCAAGGGCGCCGGGCTGGCGGACTGGATGCCGACGCAACTGGCCCACTTGCCGCTGAGCGAACAAGGCCTGGCCTGGCTGGTGCCTTCGGTGATGACCCTGGCGGTCGCGGTGGTGTGTGATCGCCTGCTGGGCAAGCGCAGCGAAGCCTTGGCTTAAACAGCTTCAGGCAGATTCATCGGCCACAACCGAAATGCCCCGTATCAATCGATACGGGGCATTTTTTTGAGTGCCGTGTCTTTTTTCGTGGGCTAACGTCGAAGCAGTGTCTTGAAAGGCTTGCAAACAACCTTGTGGGAGCGAGCTTGCTCGCGATAGCGCCGGATCAGCCAGCATCGATGTGTCTGATGGACCGCAATCGCGAGCAAGCTCGCTCCCACAGGGTTAACCGCGACTATTGCTCCAGCTTTTGTTTCAGTCACACAGGAAATCGAATGTCATTCATCCAAGCCAACCTGATCCATCTGCTTGCCGCCGCCTGGTTCATCATCTGCTGGGCGGGCTACACCCGTTACGCGACTTGGAAGGCCCGCGATACGGCCTGCCTGGCCAGTGTCATGCACCTGTACCGCGAAGACTGGATGCGCCGCATGCTGCTGCGCGAGAACCGCATCGCCGATGCCAGCGTGATCGGCAACCTGGAGCGCAACGCCTCATTCTTCGCCTCCAGTACGCTGATCATCCTGGCTGGCATCCTGACGGTGCTCGGGGCGTCGGATCGGGCGGTCTCGTTGCTGGCGGACATCCCCATGGTGCAACAGGCTTCCCAGGGCATGGCGGAGGTCAAGTTGCTGTGCCTGGCACTGGTGTTCGTGTATGCGTTCTTCACCTTCAGTTGGTGCATGCGCCAGTACAACTTCGCGGCGGTACTGATTGGCTCGGCGCCGATGATCGGTGAGCGGCATGTGTCGGAGCAGGAGCGCAAGGCCTTTGCCCTAAGGGCGGCGCGAGTCATTTCCATGGCAGCCAACCAATTCAACTTCGGCCTGCGTTCCTATTATTTCGGCATGACCATGTTGGCGTGGTTCGTCAGCCCCTGGTTATTCATGTTGATGAGTGCCGGCGTGGTGTTCGTGTTGTATCAGCGCGAGTTTCACTCCGATGTGCTGGACGTGATGGTCTATACCCCCACGGAAGCACCACTGCCCGAGGTTGGCAAGGAAGCGGCCTGACAGACGCCTCCAAATCACAGGCAAAAGAAAACCCGCACCAGGCGGGTTTTCTTTTACAGCTAAAACCGTATCAGTTGGTTTTAGGCGCGGTGGCAGGGGCTTGTTCCTGCTGAGCAGCGCTGTTCGATTCAGACTGAGCTTTGGCGGCTTCGGCGTTTTCTTTAGCCGCGTCGTTCACTTTATCCTGTGCTTTGTTCATGTCTTGCTGAGCTTGCTCAGCGTGTTGTGCGGCATCTTGAGCTTTGTCCTCGGATTTTTTATCGCAGGCAGCGAGACCGAGGGAGGCGGCCAACATCAAGGCAATAGCAAAAGTCTTACGCATGGGGTGTTTCTCCTTATGGAAATAACTACTGGCCTTTTGAGCGACCCCCCTCGGGTTAAGTTCCTCTTTTGCTACAGATATATAACTTTGCACGGTCGCGGAACTTTAGCGAACTCGCCTGTTGCCAGGCCTCTAAATAAACAAGGGCATTGATGGACATGGCTGAAGACCCCATTTTTGAGCGTGCCACCCGCTTTTTATCCGCCCTGCGGCATTGCCAGGTGTTGGGCTTGAAGTTGCACAGCGCCAGTCGTGATGGGCTGACGCTCATCCTGCCGTTCAGCCCGAAAATCGTCGGCAACCCCCTGACGGGCATCATCCATGGTGGCGCGTTGACCTCATTGATGGACAGTGCGTGCGGCATGTCGACCTTGTGTGTGCTGCCGCAATTCGAAGTCTGTCCCACCCTCGACCTGCGCATCGACTACATGCACGCCGCCGAGCCCCACAAGGACGTCTACGGCTTCGCTCAATGCTATCGGGTGACCCCGGACGTGATCTTCACCCGGGGTTTCGCCTATCAGGACGACCCCGAGCAACCCATCGCCCATGTGGTGGGCACGTTCATGCGCCTGGGCCAGCATGCCAGGGGCATGGGGAAGGCCAGTCCGTTGACTGCCGTGGGCCAGCCATGACCGAGACCACCCAGGAACAACTGCGCCATGCCTGTGAGCAGGGCGACTACGCGCTGCTGCTCGCCTCGATCCCCTATGCCCAACTCATCGGCGTCGAATGCACGCGCCAGGGCGACGACTGGGTGTTTCGCCTGCCGGCCAACAAGGACAACATTGGTAACCCTTTATTGCCGGCCATCCACGGCGGGGTCATCGCCGGTTTCATGGAGTTGTCGGCCGCCGTTCATCTGTTGATCGCCACCGGCACGCCGGGGGTACCAAAGATCATCGACTTTTCCCTGGATTACCTGCGCACCGGGCAGTTTCGCGACACCTATGCCAAATGCCAGGTCTGGCGCCAGGGCCGGCGGGTCGCCAATGTCGCGATCACCGCCTGGCAAGATGTCGAGGCCGAGCCCATCGCCACCGCCCGGGCGCATTTCAAGATCCAGGAGCCTTCAAAACCGGAACGCCCTTGAAATCATCAGCGTTGCCCCCACCTTGAGGACATCCCGCCGCCAATCTCAGCGAGGCGGACACCACCATCCACTTGGAGTTTGATGACCATGAGCGTGGAAACTCAAAAGGAAACCCTGGGCTTCCAGACCGAGGTGAAGCAACTGCTGCACCTGATGATTCACTCGCTGTATTCGAATAAGGAAATTTTCCTTCGCGAGCTGATTTCGAATGCCTCTGACGCTGTCGACAAATTACGTTTCGAAGCCCTTTCCAAGCCTGAACTGCTGGAAGGCGGCGCTGAGCTGAAAATCCGTGTGAGCTTCGACAAGGACGCGAAAACCGTCACCCTCGAAGACAACGGCATCGGCATGAGCCGCGAAGAGGTGATCACGCACCTGGGCACCATCGCCAAGTCTGGCACTGCCGACTTCATGAAGAACCTGTCCGGCGACCAGAAGAAAGATTCCCACCTGATCGGTCAGTTCGGCGTCGGTTTCTATTCCGCGTTCATCGTGGCCGACCAGGTCGAAGTGTTCAGCCGTCGTGCCGGCCTCGCTGCGAGCGAAGGCGTGCACTGGTCGTCCAAAGGCGAGGGCGAATTCGAGGTCGCCACCGTCGACAAGGCAGATCGCGGCACCCGCATCGTGCTGCACCTCAAGTCCGGCGAAGACGAATTCGCCGATGGCTGGCGCCTGCGCAACATCATCAAGAAGTACTCCGACCATATCGCGCTGCCCATCGAGCTGCCGAAGGAAGTCACCGCTGCCGAAGGCGAAGAAAAGCCTGAAGTGGAATGGGAAACCGTCAACCGCGCCAGTGCCCTGTGGACCCGTCCGCGCACCGAAGTGAAAGACGAGGAATACCAGGAGTTCTACAAGCACATCGCCCACGACTACGAGAACCCGCTGAGCTGGAGCCATAACAAGGTCGAAGGCAAGCTGGAATACAACTCGCTGCTGTACGTGCCGGCCCGTGCGCCGTTCGACCTGTACCAGCGCGAAGCGCCACGTGGCCTGAAGCTGTACGTGCAACGTGTGTTCGTGATGGACCAGGCCGAGTCGTTCCTGCCGCTGTACCTGCGTTTCATCAAGGGCGTGGTGGATTCCAACGATTTGTCGCTGAACGTTTCGCGGGAAATCCTGCAGAAAGATCCGATCATCGACTCCATGAAGTCGGCACTGACCAAGCGCGTGCTGGACATGCTGGAAAAACTGGCGAAGAACGAGCCCGAGCAGTACAAGAGCTTCTGGAAAAACTTCGGCCAGGTCATGAAAGAAGGCCCGGCCGAGGACTTCGCCAACAAAGAGAAAATCGCCGGCCTGCTGCGCTTTGCGTCGACCCAGGGTGACGATGGCGAGCAGATCGTTGGCCTGGCCGATTACCTGGCCCGCGCCAAGGAAGGCCAGGACAAGATCTACTACCTGACCGGTGAAACGTATGCACAGGTCAAGAACAGCCCGCACCTGGAAGTCTTCCGCAAGAAAGGCATCGAAGTGTTGCTGCTGACCGACCGCATCGACGAGTGGCTGATGAGCTACCTCAACGAGTTCGACGGCAAGAGCTTCGTCGATGTGGCCCGTGGCGACCTGGACCTCGGCAACCTGGATTCGGAAGAAGACAAGAAAGCCGCCGAAGAAGTCGCCAAGAGCAAGGAAGGCCTGGTCGAGCGGATCAAGACGGCCCTGGGCGATGCTGTCAGTGAAGTGCGTGTTTCGCACCGCCTGACCGATTCTCCGGCGATCCTGGCCATCGGTGAGCAGGACCTGGGCCTGCAGATGCGCCAGATCCTCGAAGCCAGCGGCCAGAAAGTCCCGGACTCCAAGCCGATCTTCGAATTCAACCCGGCCCACCCGCTGGTGGAAAAACTCGACAACGAGCAGAGCGAAGAGCGTTTCGGCGATCTGTCGCACATCCTGTTCGACCAGGCGGCCCTGGCGGCCGGCGACAGCCTGAAGGATCCGGCGGCGTATGTGCGTCGCCTGAACAAGCTGTTGGTCGAACTGTCAGCTTAATCTGACGCAGGAAAGTCCCTTGTGGGAGCGAGCTTGCTCGCGATAACGGTAGACCAGTCAACGTATCTGTTGAATGTTGGACCGAAATCGCGAGCAAGCTCGCTCCCACAAGGGCTTCTTGAATGTTTCATCAGGAGGAGTCTGTCATGAGTCAGGTTACGGTTCGTTCGTTGGTCTATCAGATCGATGGTCAAAGTTATGAAGGTCGCCTGGCCTTCGACGTCAACCAGCAGGGCCCGCGCCCGGGTTTGCTGATGGCGCCGAACTGGATGGGTGTAGGGGCAGGTGCCGAGGAGATCGCCAAGTCGGTGGCGGCCAACGGTTATGTGGTGTTGATTGCCGACTTGTACGGGCAGACGGTGCGCCCGAGCAATGCCGATGAAGCGGGGGCGGCGATGATGCCCCTCAAGAACGACCGGGCCTTGTTGCGCAAGCGCATGCAGGCCGCGTTCGAACAACTGCAGAGTCAGGGTGATGCACAGGTCGACACGGCGAGACTGGCCACGTTCGGTTTCTGCTTCGGGGGTTGCTGCGCCCTGGAGCTGGCTCGCAGTGGCGCACCGTTGAAGGCGGCGATCTCCTTCCACGGCACCCTGGACACACCGAACCCGGCCGATGCGCAGAACATCAAGGGTGCGGTGTTGGTGCTGCATGGCGCCTCCGACCCGCTGGTGCCGAAAGAGCAGCTACCGGCTTTCGAAGATGAAATGAACGCGGCTGGGGTGGATTGGCAATTGCTGAGCTACGGCGGTGCGGTGCACTCGTTCACCGACCCGCAGGCCAATATGCCGGGCAAGATGATGTACAACGCCAAGGTCGCCGGACGCGCGTTCCGGTCGATGCATAACTTGCTGGATGAAGTGTTCAAGGGCTGAGGTTGGGTTCTGGATTTGAATCCCTTGTTGTCTGACATAAAGCCATCGCGAGCAAGCTCGCTCCCACAATGATCCGCTGTGAACGCACATTTTGTGATCACTCAAATCCAATGTGGGAGCGAGCTTGCTCGCGATGGCGGCCTGACAAGCAATCCTGAAGTCAGGGCAGCTCGATCCGCTCGCTTTCCCCAGGCACGGTCGGCCAGTCTCCGGCTGCCCAGCGCCGGCGGGCTTCGTCGATCCGGGCCGGGTCGCTGGCGACGAAATTCCAGTTCATCCGTCGCGGTCCATCCAGTGGTGTGCCGCCGAACAGCACGGCATGACAATCGCTGTCGGCAAACAGCGTCATCTCTTCCCCTGTTGGCAATATCACCAGGGAATGGGCTTCTACCGGCTCGCCATCCAGTAACGCCTCGCCGCTCAACACATACAGGGCCCGCTCTTCATGCTCGGTGGGAATCAGCAACGTCGTCGCGGTCTGCAGGTGCAGTTCGGCATACAGCGTGGGCGAGAGCACCGGCACCGGCGATTCCAGGCAAAAGCCTGACCCGGCGATCATGCGGATGCTGACCCCCAGGTTCTCACTGACCGGCAGGCTCTGTGCCGGATGATGGCTGTAGTGCCCCGGGCCTTGTTCGTAGGCTTTGGGCGAGGCCAGCCAGACTTGCAACCCGTGCATGACGAAAGGGCTGCCCAGCAGTGACTCGGGGGTGCGTTCGACGTGGGCGATGGCGCTGCCGGCGGTCATCCAGCTGACATCCCCGGCGTCCACCACCTGGTCGGAACCCAGGCTGTCCTTGTGCTGGAGTTTGCCTTCGAACAGGTAGGTGAGGGTGGACAGGCCGATATGCGGGTGCTGGCGGATGTTCATGCCCTTGCCGGCCGGGTAGGTGGTTTGCAGCATGTGATCGAAAAACACGAAAGGTCCGACGCTGCGGCATTTGGCGGACGGCAGCGGGCGAAGAATCGGCTGGCCTTCGACGTCTTCGGCGCGGGGGCGAACGGTCAGGGGAGTGGTCATGTTGTCTTCCAGGTTGAACAACGGTTGCGCGAAGCATAACCCGCCGCCGGCAGACGCGGCAGATGCGCCTTGAACCCCAGCGGGACGGTGAGGGTCTATGTTGCTCATGGCTTCTGGAGACTGCCCGTGCCTTTGTCCCGTTTGATCTTTGCCTGGCTGCTGGTTGTTTCGAGTGGCGGCGCCGCGGCCCGCGAATATGCCTACAGCGATGCGCACCTGCATTACGTCGATTTCTTTCAGGAAACCGCCGGCATGCCCAAGCTGCTCCAGGCGATGGCGGACAATCGCATCGAGCATGTGATGATTTCCGGTGTTCCGGTGGCCAAGAAATGGCATGAAGACGAGCCCAAGCGCCCGCGTTACTACGCCGGTGACGATGCAGACGCCTATTGGTACAGCGCCACCGATGTGATCGTTGCGGCGGCAGTGAGCAAGCTGACCGAGGAGCAACGTCGGCACTTCCATCCTTTCCTGTCGGGCTTCAATCCCAACGACAAGAACTCCGCCGCCCACATCCAGCGCATGCTCGATCTCTACCCGGGGTTGTGGCAAGGCATTGGCGAAGTCTTCACCCGCCATGACGACCTGACGGCGCTGACCTCGGGCGATACCCCGCGGGCCAACAACGAAGCCATGACCCGGATCTATCACCTGGCGGCCGAGAATGACCTGCCGGTGATGCTGCATTCCAACATCACGTCCAAGCGTGAAAGAAATCCCCTGTACCTGGCGGAGATCGAGGAGCCGTTGCGCAACCACCCGCATACGCGTTTCATCTGGGCCCATGCCGGCACCAGCATGGAAATCCATCGCCACCAGACCCAACTGGATTTTCTGTTGCCGACCCTGACCCGCATGCTTGAGGCCTATCCCAATCTGTACATCGACCTGTCCTGGAGCCTGCTCACGCCGTACTTGCTGGACGAGGCGGGCAAGCCCCGGGACGAGTGGGTAAAGCTGGTGGAGCGCTTTCCTGAGCGCTTCATGGTGGGATCGGATGTGGTCGGGCGCTTCAACAAGTTGGGCAAGGCGTTGCACGGCTTCGATCCGTTCCTCGATGCCTTGCCGGAAGAGGTGGCCAGGAAGGTCGCGCGGGATAATTTCCTGGCAGTGTTGCCGCGTTCCGTCGCCCGCTGAATTGGCTTTGTGGCGAGGGAGCTTGCTCCCGTTCGGTTGCGCAGCAACCGCAAGAACTTGGGGCCGCTGCGCAGCCCAGCGGGAGCAAGCTCCCTCGCCACGGGATGATCGCTGTGCATGTTTGTCATCAGCCTGTCACTGCGGCGTCATACCCTCGCGCTCATCTCAATCAAGGAGCGCACTATGCACCTCACCCGTTCAAGCGCACTGGTCGCGCTGTTGTTGACCTGCGGCCTGGCACAGGCCGAAGTCCGTGTCGAAGGTCCGGTGGAATACGGCGTCTTCGAAGGGCCGCAAGCCGAGCTGCAATCGGGGGAGCGGGTCCTGCGGCGCAGCAACGAGCAGATCCGCCAGACCGAAAGCGTGCCAGCGAAGCTGGGCACCAAGTTCGGCATGCGTTATCAGTTGGCGGGCAAGGTCGCAGACGACCAGCCGTTGACCCTGTTGTACTTCACTCCCGGTATCCGCACCCCCGATGGTGTGCGCCACGACAAGTTCGAAGTCATCCAGAAACTGGTGCCCGGCGCGCCTCAGGATGTCATGGCCTATGAATTCACCGAAAGCCACGAAGTGGTGCCGGGGGAGTGGCGGTTCATGGTGTTCCAGGGCGATCGGTTGCTGACGCAGCAGCGGTTTGTGGTGCGCTGAGTTCCATCCCACTGTAGATCTCATGTGGGAGCGAGCTTGCTCGCGATTGCGGTAGGCCAGTCAACTTATCTGTTGCATGACACACTGCAATCGCGAGCAAGCTGAACTGGTCAACTAATTTTGGACACCAGTTACGGTTTCATGCTGCCAGTTTCTCCATAGCTACCGGCGACCGGTAGTCGTTGTAGCTATGGAGTCTGACGTTGTTGTAACGCATCACATAACGCTGCACATCCACGCGGGCTTCATGCTCCGAGCTGTAGCCATCTTCTGGCACCCACTCCGACTTCAGGCTCCCAAAGAAACGCTCCATCGGGGCGTTGTCCCAGCACTCACCTTTGCGACTCATGCTTTGCAGGAGTCCATGCTTGCGCATTTCATTCCTGAATTTGTGGCTGGTGTATTGGCAGCCTTGATCGGAATGAAACAGCACCTCTTTTGGGCAACCTCGCAATTGCACCGCCATTCGCAACGCTTCGCAGGTCAGCGAGGCATCGGAAATCATTGAAAACGACCAGCCCACGATCCGGCGAGCAAACAGATCCAGCACCGCCGCGAAATACATCCAGCGCTTGCCGACCTTGATGTACGTCACATCGCCACACCACACCTGGTTGATCGCCGTGACATCAAACTTGCGCTTGAGCACGTGCGGCGCCACCAACGCTTCCACGCCGGAAGATTTGTACTTGTGCCGCCGGCGCTGACGACTGGCAACACCGGCTTCGCGCATCAAGCTGCGAGCCATATGCCGCCCGACACGATGTCCCTTTGCTTGCAGCTCCTTGGAAAGGGTGCGAGACCCCGCGGATGCTCTGGACTCCTTGTGATGCTCGACCAGCACGGCTTTAAGTTTCTCCCGCTCGGGCTTCACTTTGCCTTGGCGCTGACGCCAGGCGTAAAAGCTGCTGCGGTTGACTCCAAACGCCCGACAGCAATTGTTAATGCCGTACTGCTCGTCCAGCTCATTGATCAACGAGAATGATCTTTGGAGTCCAAAAGCAGGAGAGCACTGGCCTTTTTTAGGATTTCAATGTCCAGGTCTTTTTGCCTGAGCAACGCTTTGAGCTGCTGAATTTCACGCTGATCAGCGGTAATCGCCTTGGCGCCCACCGGGGTCGAACCCAAGCGTTCCTTGCGAACCTGATCGACCCAGCGGCGAAGCGCCGTGGGCCCAATATCCAGGCTGGCGCAGACTTCGGGAACCGACTGTCCCTCGTCCAGCACCATGCTGGCCGCTTTGAGTTTGAACTCACTGGAGTAAGATTTACGCATAACCAAAACACCTCAGATTTGGGCGCCATCATAGCGCCCGATTGAAGTGTCCAAAATCATTAGGCCAGTTCAAGCTCGCTCCCACAGGGGAATAGGCGCAAAAAAAACGCCCCGAACCAGTCGGGGCGTTTTTGTGTGTGGCGTAGCGGCGGGGCTTACTTGCCCTGCCAGCGCTTCATCACCAGGGTGGCGTTGGTGCCACCGAAGCCGAAGCTGTTGCTCATCACGGTATTGATGGTGGCGTCTTCGCGAGTCTTGGTCAGGATAGGCAGGTCGGCCACTTCCGGGTCCAGTTCGTCGATGTTGGCGGAACCGGCCATGAAGTTGCCTTCCATCATCAGCATGCAGTAGATCGCTTCGTGAACGCCGGCGGCGCCCAGGGAGTGACCCGACAGGCTCTTGGTGGAGCTGATGGCCGGAGCCTTGTCGCCGAACACTTCACGTACGCCTTTCATTTCCATCACGTCGCCCACTGGGGTCGAGGTGCCGTGGGTGTTCAGGTAATCGATCGGTGCATCGACGGTGGACATGGCCATCTGCATGCAACGCACGGCACCTTCACCGCTTGGCGCGACCATGTCGTAGCCGTCGGAAGTCGCGCCGTAGCCGACGATTTCCGCGTAGATCTTCGCGCCACGGGCCAAGGCGTGTTCCAGCTCCTCGACCACGACCATGCCGCCACCGCCAGCGATGACGAAGCCGTCACGGTCGGCGTCGTAGGCACGGGAAGCTTTTTCCGGCGTGTCGTTGCGCTTGCTGGACAAGGCACCCATGGCGTCGAACAGGAACGACTGGCTCCAATGTTCTTCTTCACCGCCACCGGCGAACACGATGTCCTGCTTGCCCATCTGGATCTGCTCGACCGCGTTGCCGATGCAGTGAGCACTGGTGGCGCAGGCGGAGGAGATCGAATAGTTGATGCCCTTGATCTTGAAGGGCGTAGCCAGGCAGGCCGAAACGGTGCTGCCCATGGTCCGCGTGACGCGGTAGGGGCCAACGCGCTTGACGCCTTTTTCGCGCAGGATGTCCAGCGCTTCCATCTGGTTCAGGGTCGAGGCGCCGCCGGAACCGGCGATCAGGCCGGTACGCACGTTGGACACTTGCTCTTCGGTCAGGCCGGAATCAGCGATGGCGTCCTTCATGGCCAGGTAGGCGTAGGCCGCCGCATGGCCGACGAAACGGTAGATCTTGCGATCGATCAGTTCTTCGAGATTGAGGTCAATGGAGCCGGAAACCTGGCTACGCAGACCCATTTCAGCATATTCCGGGTTGAACCGGATGCCAGGGCGACTTGCACGCAGGTTAGCGGAGACGGTCTCTTTGTCATTGCCCAGGCACGAAACGATGCCCAGACCAGTGATAACGACGCGGCGCATGCGGATAACCCTTAGAAGTTGTCAGTGGAGGTGAAAACGCCGACCCGGAGGCCTTCGGCGGTGTAGATCTCGCGACCGTCCACGGCAACCGAACCATCGGCAATGGCCATGTTCAGCTTGCCCTTGAGGACGCGTTTGATATGAATGTTATAGGTGATTTTCTTGGCGGTCGGCAGGACCTGACCAAAGAACTTCACTTCGCCCGAACCCAGGGCGCGACCGCGACCCGGCAGGCCTTGCCAGCCGAGGAAGAAACCGACCAGTTGCCACATGGCGTCCAGGCCCAGGCAGCCCGGCATCACCGGATCACCTTCGAAGTGGCAGGCGAAGAACCACAGGTCCGGAGTGATATCCAGCTCGGCGACCAATTCACCTTTGCCGTACTTGCCACCCTCTTCGCTGATATGGGTGATGCGATCCACCATCAGCATGTTCGGGGCGGGCAGTTGCGCGTTACCTGGGCCGAACAGCTCACCGCGACTGCAGCGCAGCAGGTCTTCCCGGGTAAAGGCGTTTTGTTTGGTCATGCGAGCTCCTCAATAGTCCCATGCGGCAGGGTGGGGCAAATCTTCCCGGCCGATCGAAGCGTTCATGCCTCGAATCGACAGCCTACTCATAGACTATTGCGTTGTAGTGAAAGTCACAGCACACGGGAAATGAATGTACACCTGTGCACTGAAATTTTTATTCAAGCCCCAATCGAGGCTTGTTCGGGTGCCTAAGACTGCCGCACTTTCGCCTTTCACGCCAGTCACAGATGGTCCGGTGAGCGGTTCTAGTTCACCCAGCGCTGCAGAATCTGCTGCAGGTCGTTCCTTTTGAACGGCTTGGCCAGGTAATCGTTCATGCCCGCCGCGAGGCAGGCTTCGCGATCGCCCTGCAAGGCGTTGGCCGTCAGGGCGATGATCGGCACCTCGTCACAGCCCGGTAACTGACGGATCTGCCGGGTGGCTTCGTAGCCATCGATGATGGGCAAGCGGCAATCCATGAGGATCGCTTCGAAGATCAGGCTTTCGGCGCTGCGTACGGCCTGGGCGCCATCGGTGGCGACGCTGACGGTGAAACCCAGGCTGCGCAGCATGGCTTCGATCACCGTCTGGTTGACCGGATTGTCTTCCACCAGCAACACGTTGCGGCCTTCGCCATCGCCGCTACCGGTGGGCAGGCGCGGTGCCAGGGTCGGTGGCGCCTGGCGCGACAGGGCCAGCGGGATCTCGAGGGTGAACACCGAGCCCTGGCCTTCTTCGCTCTGGGCCCGCAGCGTCCCGCCCATGCGTTCGGCCAGGGTGCGGGCGATCGGCAGGCCCAGGCCGGTGCCGCCGTAGCGCCGGGAAATCGAACTGTCGGCCTGCTGGAAGGCGTCGAACATGCGTTCCAGGCTTTCGGCGGGGATACCAATGCCACTGTCGCGCACCGTGCAGGTGAACCACAGCAGTTCGTGGTCCAGGGCCTGCCACTGGCATTGCACGGTGACACGGCCTTGCTCGGTGAATTTCAGCGCGTTGCCGATCAGGTTCACCAGGATCTGCCGTATCCGCGTCGGATCGCCCTGCACCTGCAAGGCCTGCATGTCGTCCGGGACCAGCAGGTCCAGGCCCAGCTTGCGCTGCGCGGCGCTGTGCTGGAACGACTGCGCGCAACTGCCCACCAGTTCGGCCAGGTTGAACGGGATGTGCTCCAGTTCCAAGGCCGAGCGTTCGATGCGCGAGAAGTCGAGGATGTCGTTGATCACCTTCAGCAGGTGCTCGGTGGATTCCGACGCCAGCGCCGTGTACTCGTGCTGTTCGTCGGTCATGCGGGTGGTTTCCAACAGCTGCAGCATGCCCAGTACGCCGTTCATGGGCGTGCGCAGTTCATGGCTCATCATCGCCAGAAACTCGGACTTGGCGCTGTTGGCTTTTTCCGCTTCCTCGCGGGTCTTGATCAACTGTGCCATGGCCTGGTGCTGTTCGCGGCTGGCTTGTTCCAGGCCGTCGGCCAGGTTGTTGATGTGCCGCGACAAGGCCCCCAGTTCGGCATCATCGACGACGGGCAGCGGGGTGCTGTAGTCGCCTTGCTGGATGGCCTTGACCACGTTGCCGATGTCGCGGATCGGCCGGGACAGGTTGGTCGCCAGCCGGCGCGCCACCAGGAAGGTGAACAGCAGGGCGAACAGCGCCAGGATCGCCGCCTTGAACAGGATCTCCTGTTGCCGCTGGCTGAAGGCGTCACTGGACATGCCGACGATCACGCGGCCCAGGTAATCTTCGCCGGGCGCCTCGACGGCGGTGCTGTTGCCTTGCAGGAAATCATTGTTCAGGGCAATGCGCTGCAGGCGCACCGGGGCCTGGAAGACTTCGATCTGTTGGGCACGGCTGTGGACTTGCTCGGGTTGTTCGACATACACCAGGACCTTGTCGGTGCTGTCCTGGACCTCCAGGAAGCGCACGTGCGGGGTCGCCAGGGTCGCGGTGAGCAGGCTTTCCAGCACTTCGTTGTTGCCGGAAATCACCCCGTACTCCGTGGCGGGGGCCAGTTGGTTGGCGATCAGTTGCCCGGTGTGATTGAGCTCCTGGCGCAAGTCCTGGATCCGCACGAAGGTAAAGAAGCTGATCAGCAGCACGGTCAGCAGCAACGCCGGGCCGAGGGCGATGAGCTGGGTGCGGGTATTGATGTCCCAACGACGACGCAAGGTCATGGGCGGTGTTCTCCTTCGGCCAACGTTGCCGCGACGGATTCGGCGTCAATCGGTTCGATCCCCAGCGAGCGGGAGACCTGCCGGTTGCCCAGGACTTTGAAGCGGTCCGGATACAGCGTGCGCGGCCAGGTCGTGGCGGGGCGGTCGAGCAGGTCGTCGAGAATCGCCAGCCAGTCTTGCTGGTCGCTGTAGGTGCTGGCCAGGCTGCCGGCCTTGACGAATGCCGCGCTGGGCCCGATCAGCGCACGTTGCCGGGCATAGCTGCTGAGCAACAGGTTCTTCACGGTCTTGGGGTTGTACAAGTCGGGGTCATCGAGGCCCAGCAGCACGTCGCTCTGGCCCAGCAGGTTTTGCAGGGGACGGCTGTCGCTGGTGTCGTCCCAGCGTTCGCTGACGATCACCAGGCCCAGCGGTGCCGCGGCCTGGCGGATGTCCTTGAGCAGGAATTCACTGTGGGCGTCGTACAGCACGCCGACCTGTCGCACTTGCGGCAGGATGGTGCGGATCAGCCGCAATTGCCGCGCCATCGGTGGATCGCTCCACAACAGGCTCAGATGCGCGGGCGTGGCCTCGCCCAGGCGCTCGCGGGCTTGCTGGCGGCTGATGCGCAGGACCAGGGTGGCCGGGCCCCGGGCGTCTTGCAGGCGCCACTCCAGGCTGGGCAGGTCAAGCAGAACCAGGCGGGTATTATCCGGCAACTTGTCCGGTGCCGGCAGGTTGGCCAGCGGCGTGAACCGCACGCTGTCTTCGGGGCGCAGGGCTTTCAGGGCCTGGGTGAAAGACTGCACGCCGGGGCTGTCCTCGGCGCCGGTCAACAGGATTTCGGCGGCCCGGGCCTGGAGGGTCGTCAGCCACCCGGCAAACACCAGGCACAGGGCCAGCGTCAGGCGGCCATGAAATGGCATCTTGCGGGGGGCGTTCCCGGACATCTAGAACGACAACTCCGCACTGAAGTACACGACATGGCGAGCGTCGTAGCGGTTGTCGACGAAGGTCATGGGCTGGTTGTCCAGGCGCTGCTGCAGGACGCCCGCCAGTTCCAGGCTGGCCTTGCCCAGGGGAATGCGCCGGGCGATGCGGGTGTCCACCCGTTCGAAGCGATAGCCGTTGAGATCGTCGGCGGCGTAATAGAACAGCGCGCTGTTCCAGCCTTGGCCCCAGTCCCTTAGCCAGCCGGCCGAGCCACTGTTGCGGGCGGTCAGTTGTTCGTCGAGGGGGTTGCTGGCCTGGGCGTCGACATAGGCATAGGTCAGGCGCAGGCGGTCGGCGCTGGTCATGCGCCAGTCGAACTGGGTCTCGACCCCGGAGAACTGTGATTCGTTGGAGTTGCTGGCAATGTACTGATTGTTGCGCAGCGGCTCGCTGATCATGCCGGTGATTTCGTCATGGAACAGTTTCACATCGACCGCCAGGCCCAGGTCCACGAAGTAACCGTTGTAGCCCAGTTCCCGGGAGCGCATGTGTTCCTGTTCCAGGTTGCCCGGGCCGCGGGTCTGGACGAAGTAACGGGCACTGTTCTGGCCGAAGGCGGCGGGTTGCAGGTTGGTGACCTGATAGCTCCAGTTGACGTTGTTCTCGAACATGTCCGGCGAGCGCACGGCTTCGGAGTACACCGCCCGCAGGCCGTGGCGTGGAGTGATCAGGTAATTGACGGCGATCCGCGGAGTCAGCGAGCTGCCGGTCAGGCGGGTGTCTTCGAACATCGCGCCGCCCTGCAACAGCCAATGCTCGGTGGCCCGCCATTCGAGCTGGCCGAACAGGCGCCAGGTGGTGTCGTCCAGGGTGCCGTTGAAGTACGTCTCCGAGTCGGCCCGGTCGTAGCGATAGTTGGCCCCGGTGACCAGTCGCAGGCTGTCGGACAGGCTCAGGGTGTCCTGGATCTCCAGGTCGTAGCGCGATTCCCGGGCGCTCTGGTCGATATCGCCGCACAGGGTTTGCGAGGCGCCGTTGCGCCACTGGTCGAGCACCTGATTGGCCAACGCCTGTTCCTGTGGCGTGCCGGTTGGCGCGCCGGTGCTGGTGTAGTTGGAGATATTGCGCGCCAGCTTCTCGGCATAGTTGGGGTTGAGTTGCCACAGGTCGGTCAGTTGCGGGCTGAAGGACACCTCGGCGTCACAGGCGCGCCAGGTCTGCTGGCGATCCCAGTGCTGGATCGAGCCCTGTACATAAAGGCTGTGATCGGGGTCCAGATCCAGGTTCCAGCGCAAGGAGCCGGCGTAGTCCTTGGCGATGACGTCGGAGTTATCCCCAGCGGCGGTAATCCCGGCAAACACGGGATGGTAGGTATAAGGCCGCTGGTTGGTCCCATCCTTGGCGTTCAATTGCCAGTCGATGCTCTGCCGTTCGTCCAGGGTCTGGCTGACGGACAGGTTGAAGCGGTTCAGGCGGCGGCTGTCGCGGTAGTCGGCGCCGTTGCGGTCGCTGTCAAAGCCATCGTCTTCCTGGCCGGACAGCGACAGCCGCAGATCGCCGCCGTCCCAGCCGCTGCCCTGGCTGGCGTACCAGTCACTGATGCCACGCTGGCCCCGGGTGATTTTCAGCCGGGTGCCGTGGCTGTCGGCCGGGGCGCGGGTGATGATGTTGACCACCGCCATCAGCGCGTTGGCGCCATAACTGACGGTGTTGGGGCCGCGGAAGACTTCGATCCGCTCGATGTCTTCCATGGCCACCGGAATATCGCTCCAGTCCACCGTGGCCAGGCCGGCGCGGTACACCGAGCGGCCGTCGATCAGCACTTGCATGCGGCGGGCTTCGCTGGCGTTGGTGCCATGGTAGTTCACGGCCGCCTGGTTGCCTGTGATGTTGCCGACCATCATGCCCGGTACCAGGCGCAGCAGTTCGCTGATGTCCCGGGCGCCGCTGGCCTTGATCAACTCGCTGTCGAGCACGGTCATGCTGCCCGGCACCGCCGCTGGCGATTGCTTCAGGCGCGTGGCCGTCAGTACCTGGGGCAGGGGCTGGCTGTCCACGAACAAGTCGTCGGCCAGCACTGGCGGGCTGATGATCAGTGCCAATAGCAGGGACGAACCTGAGCGGGAAGGGCCAACGGACACGGCACAGCCTATGGGAATGGGTGGGTGACGGGCATGTTAACTGAGCTGAACGACTTTTCCATTCACGTTGACAGCATTTTCCTAGGAATTAATGGTCAGCTTCCTACAGCTGGCGGTAATTGTTGCCGGGGCTGGTCGCCATCCGGCCGCTCCGTATAATGCCCCGCATTGCCACTTGGTATGGATGAACGGATTGCATATGACTGAACAGCGCCCGATTGCGGTCCTGGGGGGCGGGAGTTTCGGTACCGCCGTGGCTAACCTGCTGGCCGAGAATGGTCACCCGGTGCGCCAGTGGATGCGTGACCCGGAACAGGCCGAGGCCATCCGGGTCAACCGCGAGAACCCGCGTTACCTCAAGGGCATCAAGATCCGCCCGGAAGTGGTACCGGTGACTGACTTGCAGGCCACCCTGGAGGGCAGCGACCTGTTCTTCGTCGCCTTGCCGTCCAGTGCCTTGCGCTCGGTGCTGGCGTCGCATGCCGAGCGCTTGAGCGGCAAGTTGTTGGTGAGCCTGACCAAGGGCATCGAAGCCCAGACCTTCAAGCTGATGAGCGAGATTCTCGAAGAAATCGCCCCCAAGGCACGGATCGGTGTGATTTCCGGGCCGAACCTGGCGCGGGAAATCGCCGAGCACGCCTTGACCGCCACGGTGGTGGCCAGCGAGGACGAAGCGCTGTGCCAACGGGTCCAGGCCGCACTCCATGGCCGCACCTTTCGGGTCTACGCCAGCGCCGACCGTTTCGGGGTGGAGCTGGGCGGGGCGCTGAAGAACGTCTATGCCATCATCGCCGGCATGGCGGTGGCGCTGGGCATGGGGGAGAACACCAAGAGCATGCTGATCACTCGCGCGCTGGCGGAAATGACCCGCTTCGCCGTCAGCCAGGGTGCCAATCCGATGACCTTCCTGGGATTGGCCGGGGTGGGCGACCTGATCGTTACCTGTTCCTCGCCCAAGAGCCGCAACTACCAGGTCGGTTTTGCCCTCGGCCAAGGCTTGAGCCTTGACGAGGCCGTGTCGCGCCTGGGTGAGGTGGCCGAAGGGGTCAACACCCTCAAGGTGCTCAAGGCCAAGTCCCAGGAGGCGGGGGTGTACATGCCGCTGGTCGCCGGGCTGCACGCGATTCTGTTCGAAGGGCGCACGCTTGAGCAGGTGATCGAGCTGTTGATGCGTGGCGAACCGAAGACCGATGTCGATTTCATTTCCACCAGCGGTTTCAACTGAACCGCTATTGACCGCAAGCAGGAGCGAGCCATGAACGATCCGCAAGGGCAACCCCAATACGAATCCATCCTGCTGCGTGTGCTGTGGATGGTGGTCTATCTGCTGGTCTGGCAGGTGGCGCAATTCATCCTCGGCGCCGTGGTGCTGGTGCAGTTGATTTATCGGCTGATCTACGGCGCGCCCAGCGCCAGCCTGATGAATTTCGGCGACAGCCTGAGCCAGTTCCTGGCGCAGATCGGCCGCTTCGGCACCTTCCACAGCGACCAGAAGCCTTGGCCGTTCGCCGACTGGCCGACCCCACGCACGCCGGAAGGCGAAGCGCCACACGCCGTGGCACCGGCGCCGCATCCCGTCCGGGACGAGGAGCCGAAGCTATGAAACTGTGGGTATTGCGTCACGGTGAGGCAGAGCCCCATGGTGTCCGTCCCGATCCGGAACGGGTCTTGACGCTGCACGGCCGCGAGGAGGTGTTGCTCAGCGCCGGCCGGTTGATGGGCGAGCCGTTGCGGGCCATCTACGCCAGCCCTTATGTGCGTGCCCAGCAGACCGCGCAACTGGTGCGCGAAGCACTGGGGTTCGAACCTGAACTGATCACCGTCGATTGGCTCACGCCGGAGACCCGACCGACGGAGGTGCTAAGGCATCTGGAGGACCAGGACGATGTGCTGCTGGTCAGCCATAACCCGTTGGTGGGCAGCCTGCTGGGCTTCCTGCAGCACGGCCATCTGCAACAACCCGAGCAAGTGCAAACCGCCGGCCTGGCCGAGCTGGAAGGCGATCTGCCGCTGGCCGGGGCGATGCTGCTCAAGGGCATCAGGCACCCCTGAATAGAGCGGTTGCAGGACTGGGCAAGACAACAATCAAACAGGAAGGGCAACGATGAGTCTGTGGCGCACCACCCCCGACATCGAGAAACTGAACGCCGCCGGTAAAAACACCATCAGCGAAGTGCTGGACATTCGGTTCGAGTCCTTCGACGACGAATCCCTGACCGCCAGCATGGTGGTCGATCAGCGTACCCATCAACCGTTCGGCCTGCTGCATGGCGGTGCTTCGGTGGTGCTGGCCGAAACGGTCGGCTCCATGGCCGCCTATCTCTGTGTGGACGCCAGCAAATTCTATTGCGTGGGCCTGGAGATCAATGCCAACCACCTGCGCGGCGTGCGCAGTGGACGGGTGACGGCCACGGCCCGGGTGGTCCACCTGGGGCGCACCACCCAGGTCTGGGACATCCGCCTGGTCAATGACGAGGGCAAGGTCAACTGCGTGTCGCGCCTGACCATGGCGGTGGTACCGTTGGGTGAGCAGCCGCCGGCGCGTTGAACCCCTACCTGTGGCGAGGGAGCTTGCTCCCGCTGGGCAGCGAAGCGGCCCCAAGCCCACCGACTCGATCAGCCTGACTCACCGAGTGGCCTGATTTTGGGCCTGCTGCGCAGGCCAACGGGAGCAAGCTCCCTCGCCACGGTGTTCAACATAAAATTCTGTGGTGGTGAGGCTCAACCCCATAGCCCAAGCCCGACTGTCATCATTCCTGTCAGTTACGGTCATTGCCGCGCCGTCGGGTTCTGCGGACAATCTGCCGCAGTTCCCCCAATGGATCGGCTGTCATGTCGCAACAGATTTTTTTCGCCCATGCCAATGGTTTTCCCTCGGCCACCTACGGCAAGCTGTTCGCCGCATTGGCGCCGCAGTACCAGGTCGCGCATCTGGAACTGCACGGCCATGACCCGCGTTTTCCGGTGGACGATAACTGGCACAACCTGGTGGACGAACTGATCCATCACCTGGAGCAGCAACCGGCGCCGGTGTGGGGCGTTGGCCACTCCCTGGGTGGCGTGCTGCACCTGCACGCGGCGTTGCGCTGCCCCTGCACGCGGCGTTGCGCTGCCCCCAGTTGTATCGCGGCGTGGTCATGCTCGATTCGCCAGTGCTGACCCGTACCGACCAGTGGGTGATCCTGGCCGCCAAGCGCCTGGGGTTCATCGATCGCCTGACCCCGGCGGGCCGGACGCTGGGGCGGCGTGAGGAGTTCGCTGACCTGGAATCCGCCCGGCAGTATTTTGCCGGCAAGACACTGTTCCGCGGCTTTGACCCGGATTGCTTCGACGCCTACCTGCAACACGGCCTGCAACAAGTCGGCGACCGGTTGCGCCTGCGCTTCGACCCGGCCACGGAAATCAGTATCTACCGCGGCGTGCCGCACACCAGCCCAGGACGGCCCCGCAAGCTCAAGGTGCCGCTGGCGGTGGTGCGCGGCCGGCAGAGTCGCGTGGTGATGCGGCATCACACCCGTTCGGTGGGGCGTATGCTCCATGGCGAATCCCTGAGCATGCCCGGCGGCCATATGTTTCCCCTCGAACGCCCACAAGACACGGCCAACCTGCTCAAGAACCTGTTCCAGCGTTGGGAAGGGCGCAGCGCATGAGCGTGGTCGAGGAGGTCCGCCTGAGCCTGCCTCACATCGAGCTGGCGGCTCATTTGTTCGGCCCGGAAGACGGGCTGCCGGTGATTGCCCTGCACGGTTGGCTGGACAACGCCAACAGCTTCGCCCGCCTGGCGCCCAGGCTCGCGGGGCTGCGGGTGATCGCCCTGGACATGGCCGGTCACGGTCATTCCGGGCATCGACCGCCGGGTGCCAGCTATGCCTTGTGGGACTACGTCCATGATGTGCTGCAAGTGGCCGAACAACTGGGCTTGAAGCGCTTCGCCCTGCTGGGGCATTCCATGGGCGCCATTGTCTCGCTGGTGCTGGCCGGTTCCCTGCCGGAACGGGTGACGCACCTGGGGTTGATCGACGGGGTGATTCCTCCTACAGCCAAAGGCGATAACGCGGCCGAACGCATGGGCATGGCCCTGCAAGCCCAGTTGGATTTGCAGCAAAAACGCAAGCCGGTCTACAAAACCCTCGACCGGGCCATCGAAGCGCGTATGAAGGGGTTGGTAGCGGTCAGCCGCGAGGCCGCCGAGTTGCTGGCCCAGCGCGGCCTGATGCCGGTGCCCGGGGGCTACACCTGGCGCACCGACAACCGCCTGACCTTGCCATCGCCCTTGCGCCTGACCGAGGAGCAGGCCATGGCGTTCGTAGCGCGGGTCGCTTGTCCGGCGCATCTGGTGGTGGCGGCCGATGGCATGCTTGCCCAGCACCCGGAGCTGTTGGAGCGTCTACCCTTCAGTCATGAGCAGTTGCCTGGAGGCCATCATCTGCACCTTAACGATGAGGTCGGTGCGGGGCTTGTAGCAGACTGTTTCAATCGGTTCTTCACTGTTCCTTGACTTGCGCCGGGCAACTGTCGAGGCTGAGCGGGTTGAAAGGGAGACAACCATGACAGACCTCTGTTTGCCAGCCTCGCGGTGCATCGGCGACGCCCGTCGCGTCCAAGCGTCCCAGGCCAAGCCGATCCGATGAAATTATCCGTTCACTTACTCGTCCTGCTGGTGCTGGCCTGCTTCAGCCCGGCGTCGTTCGCCGTCGATGTGCCGGGCAGTCGCGACCTGGATCGCGTGCCACGCATGCCCGATGCACAGATCGTCGATTATCGGCAAACCAGCGACCTGGAACGTGTCTACCCCATGGGCTCGATCCGCAAGATCAGCGGCCAGTTGCGCTTTGACGGCCAAATCGATGCCCGTGGGAATGTCACGTCGGTCACCTATGAGCTGCCGCCGGAACATTCCGCGACCCAGGCCTTTACCGCGGCTCGCGAAGCGTTGCAGAAACAGGGCGCCGAGCTGTTGTTCTGGTGCCAGGCCCGCGATTGCGGCGAAAGCAGCCTGTGGGCCAACGACGTCTTCGGCAATGCCAAGCTCTATGGCGCCGACAACGGCCAGGCCTTCCTGCTGCTGCGCCTGGCGCCGCCCGCGGACAACACGCTGATTGCGCTGTATGCCATCACCCGCGGCAATCGCAAGGCCTACCTGCATGTCGAGCAGTTCGAGGCGAATGCTGCGTTGGGGGACTTGCTGCCGACATCGGCCACCCTGTTGCGCCAGCTCAAGGACACCGGGGTCCTGGACTTGCCGCGTCTTGCCGGTGAGCCGGACGACACCTGGTTGCGGCTGTTGTCCCGGGCGCTGAACCTGGACACGGGCCTGCGGGTCAGTATCGCCGGGCCCCGGGCCGAGGACTGGCTTGAGGCGCTGGCGGGCCAGGGCGTCCGGGCGGCGCGCATGGAGGCCGCCAGCGGCGAGGCAGCAGGATTGCACCTGGAGTTGCTGCGCTAAGCTGTCTCGGGGCAGTGGTTTCACACCCGTGCCCCGGCCCTGTTCATTTTTTCGAGACCCTACATGCTCAATAACGATCGGCTGTTGGTGCAGATCCTGCTTCTGGTGTTGTTCGGTGCAAGCCTCTGGGTCATGGCGCCGTTCTGGTCGGCGCTGTTCTGGGGCGCGGTGCTGGCGTTCGCCAGCTGGCCGTTGATGCGCCTGCTGACCCGCTGGGTCAATGGTCGCGAATCCCTGGCGGCGGCGTTACTGACGGTGGGCTGGATGCTGTTGGTGGCGGTGCCGTTGGTGTGGTTGGGTTTCAACCTGGCCGACCATGTGCGCGATGCCACCGCGTTCATCAGGGACGTCCAAGTCGATGGCCTGCCCGAAGCTCCTGACTGGCTTGCCGCTATTCCCTTGGTGGGCGGGCGGCTGGTGGGCATCTGGAACAGCATCGATCAGCAGGGCGCGGCCATGATGGTGTCCATCAAGCCGTACCTGGGGCAGGTCGGCAACTGGCTGTTGGCGCGCAGTGCGCAGATTGGCGGCGGCATACTCGAACTGACCCTGAGTATTGTGTTCGTGTTCTTTTTCTATCGCGACGGCCCGCGTCTGGCGGCGTTCGTCCATGGCTTGCTGGAACGTCTGATCGGCGACCGTGCCGGTTACTACATCGAACTGGTGGCCGGTACAGTGCAGCGGGTGGTCAACGGCGTGATCGGCACCGCAGCGGCCCAGGCCGTGCTGGCGCTGATCGGCTTCCTGATCGCCGGGGTGCCGGGGGCGCTGGTACTGGGGATCGTCACATTCCTGCTGAGCCTGATCCCCATGGGGCCACCCCTGGTCTGGATCCCCGCCACGGCATGGCTGGTGTGGAAGGGTGAATACGGGATGGCGGTGTTCCTCGGCATCTGGGGCACATTCATCATCAGTGGCGTGGACAACGTGCTCAAACCCTACCTGATCAGCCGTGGCGGAAACCTGCCCCTGGTCATCGTGTTGCTGGGGGTATTCGGCGGGTTGATCGCCTTCGGTTTCATCGGCCTGTTCATCGGCCCGACCCTGTTGGCGGTGGCCTACAGCCTGTTGACGGACTGGAGCAAGAGCCAGGCGCGATAGCTTGAATACCAAGCACCTGTGGCGGGGGAGATTGCCGTGGCGAGGGGATAAATCCCCTCGCCACAAGTGAGTTTCAATCCAGGCTTGCCGGTGAATCAGGTCGCCACGTTCAGGTGTTTCCCCACCGTCGCGACGTTATCCAGCGAGTATTGCCGGCTGAGGTTGGCGATCATTCTGTTCAACGCTTCGCTGCCATTGGCCTGTCCGCTGGTGCTGTCGCTACGGCGGCCGGCCTGCAAGGCGTCGTTGAACTCGTCGCTGTCGACCCCGCCGCTGCTGTCGCTGTCGAGGGCTTCCATCAGCATCGCGCTGGTGTCGGTGCTCGTGGACGTACCGTTGCTGGCCTGCAAGGCGCTGCTCAGTTCGCTGGCGGTGACAGTGGCGTCACCATCGGTGTCGAGCTGGCTGAACAGTTCGTCACTGGACGCCTGTTGCGGTGGGGGAGGCGGTGGCGCGAGGCTGGCGGCCAGTTCATCAAGGCTGACGGTGCCGTCCTCGTTCTTGTCCAGGGCCGAGAACACTTGCTGGCTGTCGGCACTGCTGCCGGCGCTGGCCAGGCCGCTGCTCAACTCGTCGCTGCTGACCACGCCATCACCGTCGGCGTCCAGCGCGCTGAGCAGCGCGTCGGCCAGTTCGGTATTCGGCGCCTGGTCCCGTGGCGGTGGAGGTGGCGGCGCCATCGCGGCCATTTCCTCGCTGCTCAGGTCACCGCTGCCATCACTGTCCAGGTCGCCAAAATTGTCGCTCAAGCTGACCAGGATGCCGTCGTCGCTTTTTTGCGACAGGGCGCTGCTCAACTCTTCCTGATTGACCGAGCCGTCGCCGTCACTGTCGAGCTTGCTGAGCAGTTCCTTTTGAAACTGCTGGCTGCGGGCACTGCTGGTTGCGGTACTGCTGGTGCTGGTATAGGTCGAGTAACTGCTGACGCTACCGATCATGGGCGCTCTCCTTGGGCTGGAATAGCCGGTGGGTGCACCGGCTTATGCAGCCTCGGCGGGGCAGTTGTCGTGGGTGTGTGGAGTTTGTACCGGTGGGTGTACAAACTCAGTCCCGGCGCAGTGTCGAGTGTGGGAGCGGGCTTGCTCGCGAATGCGGTATGTCATCCAAGCTTGTATCGACTGAACCACCGCATTCGCGAGCAAGCCCGCTCCCACAGGGGGACATCGGTGGGATTCAGGTGCGAGGCAGGCTGATCACCGCCGTCAACCCACCCCCCGGCGTTTCTTCCAGGCTCAACTGCCCGCCCAGGCGTTCGGTGGCTTCCCGGGCGATGGTCATGCCCAGGCCGACACCGCCAGAGTTGCGATTGCGCGAGCCTTCCAGGCGGAAAAAGGGCTCGAACACCGCCTCGCGTTTGTCCGCCGCAATACCGGGGCCGTGGTCGATGACCCGGATCAATACCTGATGCTGCTGGTCTTGCAGGGCAATCAAGGCATGGCCGGCGTAGCGCAGGGCGTTGTCGATGAGGTTGTTGAGGCACGAGCGCAGTGCCATGGGTTGCACCTGCAGTGGGGCGCAGGCGCCGCTGACCTGCACATCGGCGCCCTGGTCCTGGGCGTTTTCGCTCAATGATTCCACCAGGGCCTGCACGTCCATCCATTGCAGCGCTTCACTGGTGCGCTGTTCGTGCAAGTACGTCAGGGTGGCATCGAGCATGTCGATCATGTCGTCCAGGTCCTGGCGCATCTGGCCTTGCAGCTTGATGTCATCGATCTGTTCCAGGCGCAGCTTGAGCCGCGAGAGCGGCGTGCGCAGATCGTGGGACACCGCGCCGAGCATGCGCGAACGCTGCTGCACCTGCTCGCGGATCCGTTGCTGCATCAGGTTGAACGTATGGGCTGCCTGCCGTGCCTCACGGGGCCCGTTTTCATCCAGCGGCGGGCTGTCGAGGTTTTCGCTCAGGCGCTCGGCGGCATCGCTCAGGCGTTGGATCGGTCGGGTCAGGAGCTTGGCGCCGTACCAGGCCGCGATGATCAGGAACACGAATTGAAAGGTCAGTGGCACCACCGGGCCGCCGAACCAGGGACGCGGACGGCGGTTGGGGGGCGGGCCGAAGCGCTGGGGCCCTTCGCCTTGTTGGCTCATTCCTGGCGGTGGCCCGGGGGGCGGCTGGTCGTAATGGAAAAACCAGGCAAAGGCCAACAGATGCGCCAGGACAATCGCCAGTAGCAGCACGCCAAACAGGCGGCCAAACAGAGAGTCCAGGCGCAGTCGCATCAACCGATGTCCCGGGCGTCGAACAAGTAGCCCTCACCGCGTACGGTCTTGATCAGTTGGGGGGCCTTGGGATCGTCGCCCAGCTTCTGGCGCAGGCGCGATACCAGCAAGTCGATGCTGCGGTCGAACGCTTCGATGGAGCGGCCGCGAGCCGCGTCCAGCAGTTGTTCGCGGCTGAGCACCCGGCGCGGCCGTTCGATGAAGACCCACAACAGGCGAAACTCGGCATTGGACAGTGGCACCACCAGCCCGTCGACCGAGATCAGTTGGCGCAGCACGCTGTTGAGCCGCCAGTTGTCAAAACGGATATTGGCCCGCTGCTCGGTACGGTCGTCACGTACCCGGCGCAGGATTGTCTGGATACGCGCCACCAGTTCCCTGGGTTCGAACGGCTTGGCCATGTAGTCATCGGCGCCCAGTTCCAGGCCGATGATGCGGTCGGTGGGCTCGCAGCGGGCGGTGAGCATCAGGATCGGAATGTCCGATTCGGCGCGCAACCAGCGACACAACTGCAAACCGTCTTCACCCGGCAGCATCAGGTCGAGCACGATCACGTCGAAGTGCTCGGCCTGCATCGCCTGGCGCATGGCCGCGCCATCGGTGACGCCGCTGGCCCGTATGCTGAAACGGGCCAGGTAATCGATCAGCAGCTCGCGGATCGGCACGTCGTCGTCGACGATCAGCGCGCGGGTACTCCAGCGCTTGTCGTCGCACACTTTTGGATCGTCAGAATTTGCAACAGGGGTGTTCTGCATGGATGCATCATCTGCCAGGTAGGCTGCCAACCGCAAAGAAGGCGGCGAGGTAGAGGCTTCAGCATAGGCGTCGTGCCGCGAGGCGTGAAGCGCTGAAAGAGCGGGTTGCGGCGGCGGACGGTAGCGTGTCGACGTGTTGTACGCATGTCATGAGTGTATCGGCTTCGACACAAAGGCCGCTATTGTCCATGCTGCTGGGGGGGCGATGAGATTTACCGATCATCGGGTCCCGCACGGGCGCTCGTTCCGCTACAATGCGCGCCGATTTCGACTTGCCTGAGAGCCCGCTCATGTCCGCCTGCCAGACGCCCATTATCGTCGCCCTGGATTTCCCCACCCGTGACGCCGCCCTGAAGCTGGCCGACCAGTTGGACCCCACGCTTTGCCGGGTCAAAGTCGGCAAGGAACTGTTCACCAGTTGCGCTTCGGAAATTGTCGGGACCCTGCGTGACAAGGGTTTCGAAGTGTTCCTGGACCTGAAGTTCCACGACATTCCCAACACCACCGCCATGGCGGTCAAGGCGGCTGCGGAGATGGGCGTATGGATGGTCAACGTGCATTGCTCCGGTGGCCTGCGCATGATGGCGGCCTGCCGTGAAGTGCTGGATCAGCGCAGCGGCCCGAAACCGTTGCTGATTGGCGTGACCGTGCTGACCAGCATGGAGCGCGAGGACCTGGCCGGGATCGGCCTGGACATCGAGCCTCAGGAGCAGGTGCTGCGGTTGGCGGCGCTGGCGCAGAAGGCCGGCCTGGACGGTCTGGTCTGTTCGGCCCTGGAAGCTGGCGCCCTGAAAGCGGCCCACCCGTCGTTGCAACTGGTGACCCCGGGGATTCGTCCGGCGGGCAGCGCCCAGGACGACCAGCGTCGCATCCTGACCCCGCGTCAGGCGCTGGACGCCGGTTCCGACTACCTGGTGATCGGTCGCCCGATCAGCCAGGCCGCCGATCCGGCCCAGGCACTGGCGGCGGTCGTGGCCGAACTGGCCTGATCCAACCCTGAAGGGCCCTTGTGGGAGCGAGCTTGCTCGCGATAGCGGTATGTCAGTCAATAGCAATGTTGACTGACAGGGCCTCATCGCGAGCAAGCCCGCTCCCACAGTTGTTTTGTGTCAGACCTTGAGTACGAGTTTCCCGAAGTTCTCCCCGCTGAACAATTTGGTCAGCGTCTCGGGAAAGGTCTCCAGCCCTTCCACAATGTCTTCCTTGCTCTTGAGCTGCCCCTTGGCCATCCAGCCGGCCATTTCCTGCCCGGCGGCGGCGAACTGCGCGGCGTGGTCCATCACCACGAAACCTTCCATGCGGGCCCGGTTGACCAGCAGTGACAGGTAGTTGGCGGGGCCCTTCACCGCTTCCTTGTTGTTGTACTGGCTAATGGCACCGCAAATCACCACGCGGGCCTTGAGGTTCAGGCGGCTGAGCACGGCATCCAGGATGTCGCCCCCGACGTTGTCGAAATACACATCCACGCCTTTGGGGCATTCGCGCTTGAGGCCGGTGTGGACGTCTTCGTTCTTGTAGTCGATGGCGCCGTCGAAGCCCAATTCATCGACCAGGAATTTGCATTTGTCGGCACCGCCAGCGATGCCCACCACACGACAGCCTTTGATCTTGGCAATCTGCCCGGCGATGCTCCCCACCGCACCGGCGGCGCCCGACAGCACCACGGTCTCGCCGGCCTTGGGCGCGCCGACGTCCAACAGGGCGAAATAAGCGGTCATGCCGGTCATGCCCAGGGCGGACAAATAACGTGGCAGCGGTGCCAGTTTCGGATCGACTTTGTAGAAACCCCTTGGCTCGCCGAGGAAATAATCCTGCACACCCAGGGCACCGTTGACGTAGTCCCCGACCGCGAACCCCGGGTTGTTCGAGGCAATCACTTGGCCGACACCCAGCGCCCGCATCACGTCACCGATGCCCACCGGTGGGATGTAGGACTTGCCCTCGTTCATCCAGCCGCGCATGGCCGGGTCCAGGGACAAGTATTCGTTCTTCACCAGGATCTGGCCGGCTGCCGGCTCGCCCACCGGTACTTGCTGATAGGTGAAAGTCTCGCGGGTCGCGGCGCCTACCGGGCGTTTGGCGAGCAGGAACTGGCGATTGGTCTGGGCAGTCATGGTTGGCACTCAAGATGAATGAAGACTTGTTGATAGACCTTCGAGGCGGTTGCCGCAAGGTTCGCCGCCTCAGCGAATGCACTTCGATCCAACCCAGTGATAGTGCCTCCAGGGCCGTTATCACTGGCGCCCATGAACGTCCAACCGGCATCTGGATAGTGCTGCCGTGCCGCGTCAGGCTGTGGCTACACTGGCGCGACCCCGCATTCTTCGAGGAACAGACAATGAGCATGACGTTTTCCGGGCAGGTCGCCGTGGTAACCGGCGGCGCCGCAGGCATTGGCCGTGCCACGGCCCAGGCGTTCGCGGCAGAGGGCCTGAAAGTGGTCGTGGCCGACCTGGACGTGGCGGGCGGCGAGCGTACGGTGCAGTCGATTCGCGATGCGGGCGGCGAAGCGGTATTCGTACGCTGCAACGTGACGCTGGAAAGCGATGTGCAGCACCTGATGGACGAGGTGATCAAGACCTATGGGCGCCTTGACTACGCCTTCAACAACGCCGGGATCGAGATCGAGAAGGGCAAGTTGGCCGACGGTACCCTCGACGAGTTCGACGCGATCATGGGCGTCAATGTGAAGGGCGTCTGGTTGTGCATGAAGTACCAGTTGCCCTTGCTGCTGGCCCAGGGCGGCGGGGCCATCGTCAACACGGCCTCGGTGGCCGGCCTGGGCGCTGCGCCGAAGATGAGCATCTATGCCGCTTCCAAGCACGCTGTGATCGGCCTGACCAAATCGGCTGCCATCGAATACGCCAAGAAGAAGATCCGCGTGAATGCGGTCTGTCCGGCGGTGATCGACACCGACATGTTCCGTCGTGCCTATGAGGCGGATCCGAAAAAGGGCGAGTTCGCCAATGCCATGCACCCGGTGGGGCGTATCGGCAAGGTCGAGGAAATCGCCAGCGCTGTGCTCTATTTGTGCAGCGATGGTGCGGCGTTCACCACCGGCCATTCCCTGGCGGTGGACGGCGGCGTCACGGCGTTCTGAGGACGTTTCCCTGAGCTTGTAGGAAGAAGCCCGCACTGGTTGCGGGCTTTTTCTTTGGGCTGGGGAAACATCCCCGGAGCGGCCTATCAATGTGTTTCAAAGGGTGAGAATCGGCGGTTTTGGCGACGTTGTCGTACATCGTTCGCGGGTGGCCTGTGCTTAACTGTTTCCGGAAATAAAACAAACGCTTAGGAGTTTGGTTACTCATGGAGTTGAGAATCGACCGGCAGGCCTTGGTGCCTGTCGTGCAGCAAATCGTCGACGCACTGACCGGCTGGATCCGACAGGATGCGGTGCAACCGGGGACTCGCCTGCCGTCCGTGCGCCAACTGGCGCGGCAGAACCTGCTCAGCCAGTCCAGCGTCAATGAAGCGTGTGAACGCCTGGTTGCCCAAGGCCTGTTGGCGTCCCGGCATGGCTCCAGCTTTTTTGTCGCGCCAGCCCCCACATCCGGGCAGGCGTGCATCGATCCGGATCGGCGGCAGGATATGCCCGCCGAGGGCGGTGATCCCCCGTCCTGGGCGTTGAAGCTGGGGTGTGGCGGGTTGCCCGAGAGCTGGCGTGAAAGCGATGACCTGGGTTATGCGATCCGGCAGGTCACTCGCACCGACATGGCGGGGTTGTTCAACTACAGCACCTCGCTGGGGCTGCCCGCCCTGCGTGAGCAGCTGTCCAGGCGCCTGAAGCAATTCAATATCGAGGCCGATAAAGACCTGATCCTGACCACCACCGGGGCGACCCATGGGCTGGACCTGATCGTGCGGACACTGTTGCAGCCAGGCGCCTGCGTGGTGGTGGAGAGCCCTGGCTATTCAAGCCTGTTCGACCTGCTCAGGTTGCACAAGATCGACATGATCGAACTGCCCAGGACCCCTCGCGGCCCGGACGTCGATGTGTTGCAAGACTTGTTGGCGACACACCGGCCCAGTGCGCTGTTCGTCAACAGTGCCTGTCACAACCCGACCGGCAGCAACCTGGCACCGGCCGTGGCCCAGCGGTTGTTGCAACTGACGAAGCAACACGCTGTGCTGGTGATCGAAGACGATGCCTATGGCGACTTCCAGAACTCGGCGCGAACCCGGTTGGCAGCGCTGGATGCCGACGTGGTCTACGTGGGCAGTTTCTCGAAGACCCTGAGCAGTTCGTTGCGCGTCGGTTTCGTGGTGGCCGGGCCGTCCATCATCGCGCGGCTGAGCGAGGTCAAGGGCATCACCAGCATGGGTGGGTCGCGGTTCTGTGAGTCGGTGCTTGCCAACCTCCTGGCCAATGGGGCCTATCGCAAACTGGTCCAGCGCCAGCGCCAGCGTTTGGGCGTCGATACGGCGGCGTTGTTGCAGGTATTGGAGGATGCCGACTGGGAGGTCTTTGGCAAACCGGCCGGCGGGCTTTTCATTTGGGCAAGACCGCCAATCAGTGACTACGCTGGATTACAGCGTCTGGCCAAGCGGTTCGGCGTGTCGTTGTCCTCACCCACGGCCTTCAGCCCTTCGGGTACCGACAGCGACTGGCTACGGATCAACGTGGCCTATGCCCGTGATCCCCGGGCGCTGGGCTTTTTCCGGGCCGCGGCTCTGGATCGACCTCAAGTGTCCTGAAAACGACGCGGCTGTAGCTTTTTGCCATTATTCCGACGCCAGCATCTTGTGTTGCAGGGCGTCTCGTTGCGAATCTGCAATCAACACACACTGGCAGAGGACTGAGCGCAATGATTTCGGCCGTGCAAGGACGTTTTGCCAACCTGGGTATGGCAAAAAAACTGGGTATCGGATTTGTCCTGGTGCTGCTGTTGACCGCTGTGGTCGCGGCCATCGGCGTCTGGTCCCTGCAGACCATCAGCTATCGCTTCGATGGCCTGAAACAGATGTCGTCCCTCAACAGCGGGTTGCTCAAGGTCCGGCTGCTGGAGCAGGAGTACGCCTCCCGTTCCGACCCCAAGACGGCCGATGCCCTGCGCCAGGGTGTCGACGGGCTGCTGGCCCTGGCGAACGAGCTCAAGGCGCAGTCGCCTGCCAACGTGCCGGTGATGAACGACGTCGAGCAGGCGCTGGGGGCCTATCGCAAGGCATTCGACGAGTTTGTCGGGTTGAGCCAGAGCAAGGACCTGGCGCTGGAAATGGCCAGTTGGTCGGTGTCCAGCGTGGCCAACAACCTCGATGTGTTGCAGGCCGGGCTGGCGGATGACGGCACCTATACCTTGAAAGACTCCGAAGGCAAGGAAGGGGCCGAGTTCATCGAGCAGGCCAACCAGATCAGCGAAGTGTCGCGGTTGATGTTGCAGGCCATGAACGAAGCGCGGGTCCGTTTGGACCAGAGCCGCAAAGGCAATGTCGAGGGCGCCGGAGAAGGCAGCATCGAACAGGCCGAGCAGGCCATGAAACAGGCCGAAGCGCTCAAGACCACGGTCAAGGACCCGGGTTACCAGACCGTGCTTAATGAAGTGGCCGGGCACATCGTCGGGTTCAACGAGCAATTGGCCGAGTACACCGGCCTGTTGGCGAAGGAAAAAGTCGTCTACCAGCAACTGCACGAGCGTGCCGACCAAGTGGTGGCGCGGGTCGACCAGGCCTTCAGTGCCGAAGACCAGACCATGCAGACCGAACTGAAGAAGAATTCGCTGCTGATCATCGGTTCGTCGGCCTTGGCGTTGCTGGTGGGGTTGATCGCGGCGTGGGTCATCACCCGGCTGATCGTGACGCCGCTGCGCAGTGTCATTCGCGTTGCCCAGCGGATCGCGGCGGGTGACTTGAGCGCCACGGTGGAAGTGACGCGTCGGGACGAGATTGGCCAGTTGATGCAGGCGATGCAACAGATGGGCGCAGGGCTGAGCAGTATCGTCAGCGGCTTGCAGGCCGGGATCGAGCAGTTGGCCAATTCGGCGCAGTCGCTGTCGGCTGTGACCGAGCAGACCAACCTGGAAGTCAGCAGCCAGAAAGAGGAAACCGAGCAGGTCGCCACGGCCATGAACCAGATGACGGCCACCGTGCACGATGTGGCGCGCAATGCCGAAGAAGCGGCACAAGCGGCCCAGACTGCCGACGACAAGGTCGAAAGCGGGCAGCAGGTGGTGCGCCAGAGCATGGTGCGCATCGAGCAACTGGCCGATTCGGCCACGTCGGCCAGTTCCAGCATCGAAAGTCTCAGCGCCGAGATCCAGAACATCGGCACGGTGCTGAGTGTGATCAAGAGCGTGGCCGAGCAAACCAACCTGTTGGCCCTCAATGCCGCTATCGAGGCGGCCCGTGCCGGGGAGCAGGGCAGGGGCTTTGCGGTCGTGGCCGATGAGGTGCGGGCCCTGGCCAGGCGCACGCAACAGTCCACCGAGGAAATCGAGCGACTGGTGAGCGCCTTGCGTTCAGCGGCCCAGGCTTCCGTGCAGCAGATCCAGAGCAGTGGCGAGTTGGTGAAGATGGCGGTCAGCGACGCACTGCAGACCGAGAGCGCGTTGGGCAGCATTGCGGCGGCGGTGTCGTTGATCCAGCAGATGAACCAACAGATCGCCGCGGCAGCCGAGCAGCAGAGCTCGGTGGCCGAAGAGATCAACCGCAGTGTCACCAGCATTCGCGCCAGCGCTGATCAATCGTCCCTGGCGATGCGCGGCAATGCCGCTTCCAGCATCGAGCTGGCGCAGTTGGGGGTTGAGTTGAAAGGGATGGTGGGGCATTTCAAGTTGTGAGTCCGCGATAGCGGATCCAACATGCCAACAGTTTTGCCTGCCTGGCGGTGTACGGGCATAGCTTACAGCCCCGTGGCGAGGGAGCTTGCTCCCGCTGGGCTGCGAAGCAGACCCAGGATTCGCGGGAGCGCTGTGCACTCCAGCGGGAGCAAGTTCCCTCGCCACAGAAACTCCACCCGCACAGGGTGGAGCCTTATCAGTCGTAGACCTTCTTCTTCTTCCACTCGTCGTTTATTTCGTCGTCCTTCAAGCCTTCGGTCAACTGGTTGACCTCGCCCTCGACCGGCTGGGTGCTGGCCAGGACCTGGGCATTGGCGCGGGCCAGGAGTTTCTCCAGGTAGGCCAGTTGTTCGGCGTAGACCTGTGGTTCCTGTTGCTTGCGCAGGTACTGCACGCCGCGCTCGAAGGCCAGGCGAGCCTGCCCGGGTTGTTCTTGCTGCAAGGCCTGCTGGCCGAGGTTGTTGAAGAACTCGATGTGCAGCAGCACCAGGATGTGCCGCACTTCACGGATCCAGCGCTTGGCTTCGTTGGGCGGCAGGAAGCCGTCCTGGGCGGCGCGGGTGATCTGGCCATGCAAGGCCTCGAGCAGGAAGCGAACGTCCTTGGCCTTGGCTTCGGTCTGGATCGGTGCCGGTGGATTGCTCACCGGGATCGATTCACCCTGGGCAACCAGTGCGCTCAGTTCATCCAGGCGTGCCTTGACCGCGGAATTGGTTTTATCCAGGTTCAGCAGGCGCTGGCAGACATTCATCTCGAGGCGCGTTATCAACAACTTCAGGGCAGGGGTCATCAACTGCCCGGGGAAGGTTTCGGTGAGCTCGCCACAGCGACGCATGCGGTCGTTGAGTTCTACCTTGGTGCGGGCCTTTTCCAGCTTGTTGTTTTCCACCACGTGGTTCATGTAGCCAATGGCGATCAACAGGGCGATCCCGGCTACGACGAGCAGGGTGATCATGAGTGGTGTCACCGGTAAGACCTCTTTATTAGGGTACGCATGTCATGAGTGTAGTGGCTTGGCTTTTAAGCGCATAGGCCCGAGCGACGTGATTAGACGGGCGTCGTGCTGTTTATAGGACGCATGATCGGGTAGGAGCACATTGCCATCATTTGCTGGGCGCGACTATAGCGTCTCGGCGGGCGACAGAATATAGGCGTCAGAGACCGGACGAGCAAAATGTGCGGATCGCCCCCCAAACCGGGCGAAGTCATTGATTTAAATAAATTTATATCTGGGGGTTGACGACCCTTCAATCCATCCATAGAATGCGCGCCACTTACAGCGTAAAGCACTCAGCCAAACGCTCTAAGCAGTGAATGTTGTACGTGTGTCCCCTTCGTCTAGTGGCCTAGGACACCGCCCTTTCACGGCGGTAACAGGGGTTCGAGTCCCCTAGGGGACGCCAATGCGGGAATAGCTCAGTTGGTAGAGCACGACCTTGCCAAGGTCGGGGTCGCGAGTTCGAGTCTCGTTTCCCGCTCCAATTTTAAACAGTGTTGCTTTCGGGCAGTGCTGAGTGAAGCCAGAGCCGACATCTTCGGATGCGGATTTGGGCACTGAAATACACACCATGTGTTTCAGTTAGCGTGTCCCCTTCGTCTAGTGGCCTAGGACACCGCCCTTTCACGGCGGTAACAGGGGTTCGAGTCCCCTAGGGGACGCCATTTGCGGGAATAGCTCAGTTGGTAGAGCACGACCTTGCCAAGGTCGGGGTCGCGAGTTCGAGTCTCGTTTCCCGCTCCAAATTCAAAAAAACGCCGCTCATTCGAGCGGCGTTTTTTTATGCGCGTGAAAAGGTCATTCAGCGCGCATAGATCTTTAACCAACGATTTTCGTTGTCTGAGGGGGCTTGCTGCGCTTTACCTTAATAATGAAGGTGAGGCGGAAGTACTTCATGCAAAACTTAAGGTAAAACGCTCAGGAAGATTAATAGTTCATTCCTAAAAAAAAGCACTTCTCCTAACCTTCCAGTACCCATTCTGGAGGTGCACTTATGCTGATTTTTGTTAAATCGATGGTCATTGGGCTGTGCATTGCAGCCCCTGTGGGGCCTATTGGGCTGTTGTGCATACAGCGAAGCCTCATGCTGGGCTGGAGAGCCGGTTTCGCAACGGGATTGGGGGCCGCCACTGCCGATTCGATCTACGGATTCATCGGGGCCCTCGGGGTCACGGCCATCATCGCGACGCTGATCAGCTTCAAACCTTGGTTGTGTATTTTTGGTGGACTATTCCTCGCCTACATTGGCTATCAGACAATACGATCGAAGGGTGGCGCGACCGCCATGGCAGGTGAGCGTGCCAACATGTTCAAAGCCTACTCGACCACGCTGTTCCTGACCCTGTCGAACCCCATGACCATCTTGTCGTTTATCGCGATTTTTGCCGCGTTGAGCGATGGCATGGCCAGCGACCAAGGCGGCCAGCACGCCTTGCTGCCGATGGTGACCGGTATATTCCTGGGCTCGGCTGCCTGGTGGCTGGGCTTGAGCGGGTTCTCCTCCATTTTCAAGGCGCGGATTGCCGAATCGAAGCTAAGGCTGATCAACTACTTTTCGGGGGCGACCATCACCGTTCTGGGGGCCTACCAGGTCGCCACTGGCGTCATGCTGGCTACGGCAACCTGATAAAAGAGGTCTTACTGCAGTCTGGACTCGACATACGCCCTGAAGCGGCCTATGGCTTGGGTGACGTCTGGGGCGGTGGCATTGCTGAATGAAAGCCTGACCTGATTAGCCGCCTCATTCGTCAGCGAAAATAAGGTGGTGGGGAATACGATCACCTTGAACTGCTGGGCGCATTCGCGCATTTCACAATACCCAAAGGCGAAAGGCAGCCGCAGATTGATGAAGAAGCCGCCTGTCGGATGATTCCAGCTGACCGTTCTTTGGGCGCCGACCTTGAGCGGGAATTCACGTTCGAGGCATTCAAGCATGTGGTCTCTTTTCTGCGTATAGGACAGCACCCTGGGTTGGTTCAGCCCTTTCAGCGAGTGGTTGTTCTCGATCAGCAAACCGGCGACGACCGCTTGGCACAGGGCAGGGGTGTTGACGGTGATCAGGCTTTTGGCCTTGCACAATCGGGCACTGAATGACATGACACCGGCGCCCTCCGGCGCGACCACATAACCCATGCGCAAGCCGGGAAAAATCGACTTGGCAAAGGAGCCCAGCAAGAATACTCGACTGCTGTCGATGGACTTCATGGACGCAATGGCATCGCCTTCGTACCTGAAGTAGCGGTAGGCCGTGTCTTCAAGGACGAAAAAATTCTTTTCATTGGCCAAGGAAAGCATGGCTGTCCTGGCGTGATAGGAGAGGCTGTCGGCGGTCGGATTGCTAAAATCCGGAACGGCATACAGTGCTTTGATTTTTTCCCCTCTGGATTCAAGTTCTTCAATGATTCCGCGCAGGGCGATTGGGTCGAGAAAAGCCGCCATGGGGACGGGGACTATTTTTATGCCCAGCAGTTTTGCGATGCCTGTGACCCCGGAAAACACCGGGTCAGGCACTAATAAAAGCCCACCGCCTTCAAAAATCGACAGGAGCGTCAAGGTACAGGCTTCCTGAAACCCCAGGCACACCACGATGCTTTCAGGGTTGGAGACTGTTATCCCTTCATCCGCCTGCAAATAGGTGGCGATTGTTTCATTGATGATTCCCGAGGTTTTTCCATATTGGCAAAGCAGTGTCGCCAGTGACTGCCCCGTGCCGGCAACGTGAAGTTTGTATTGGGCCAGGCCTCGGTCGATGAGCGACGGGTCGCACTGCTGGTCATCGGGTCGACCGGAGGCCAGTGAAATGGCCTCCGGATTTTCCTGGGCGATGGAGTTCAGAAGGTGGATGACGTTCAGGGTGGGGTCTTCGAATATCGTGTTTTCGAATGCGCTGGACACTTTCGCTTCTCCATAAAAAAAGCAACGAGCCACTGAAGGCTCGTTGCTTGTGATGACACGCTATGCAGGATCGAGTGAGCTTTTCTGATCGACCTTGCTTTCCATGGTTTCGAATGCCTGTAGCAGGTCCTCCTTGAGGTCTTCAATATCCTCCAGGCCAAAGCACAATCGAACCAGGCCTTTCTCGATGCCCATGTCCGCTTTTTCCTGATCCGTCATCGAGGCGTGGCTGCCACTGAAGGGCTGGGCGACCATCGAGGTCACGCAGGCCATTCCGGTGCCGGTGCCAAACCATTTGAGCGCGCCGGTGAACGTTTTGTAAAAGGGCACCAGATCGGGCCGAATATCAACAAACACAATGCCGCCATAACCGGTCAATTGCCGACCATCGATGCGTGGGTAATAGACATGCTCGATAAAAGGCAACTCGCGCAGATAGTTGAGCATGCTTGCTGTCGTCTGGCTGTGTCTTTCCATGCGCAGATTGAACGTCTGCATGCTTCTGCGCAGCAACCAGGCGCTATTGGGGGTGAGTATCGTGCCTGAATAAAAGCGACCCTCAAGGAGACGGTTGTAAATCGTTTCATTGTTGACCAGCACCAGGCCGCCCATGACATCACTGTGTCCTGAGAAGTATTTGGTGGCGCTGTACAGGGATATGTCGGCGCCAAAATTCAACGGCTTCTGAAATATCGGCGTGGCCCAGGTATTGTCAACGACCACCAGCGCCTGCGGGTTGTGTTGCTTGACGGCCCTGCTGACCGCATGGATATCAATGTCTTTCAGGAAGGGATTGGTCGGTGTTTCGAAAATGACCATGTCGACGTTCGCCGGCAAGGCCTTCAGCCCCTCTGCCGTGGTGAGATCCAGAATCGTCAGGTGTGCGCCGATACGTGCCGCATAGCGCTGGAACAATTTATAGGAGCAGCCATAGATGTATTTGTTGATGACCAGCGAAGCACCCGGTTTCAACAGTTCCAACACCATATAGATCGCGCTCATCCCGGTGCTGTAGGCCAGGGCATGCTCACTGCCCTCCAGGGACGCGACGACCTGTTCCAATTCCGTCACGTTGGGATTGGCTTTCCTGGAATAGAAGAAGGCCGAGTCAGCGTTGAAAGCGCTGCACTGATAAATAGGCGTTACTGAAGGGTGGGCGTCCCGGGCATCCACCTTGATATGAAGTATTTCAGTAGACACTTTCATGCTTGGCTGACCAGTTTGATGACCTGTTCATACATGTTTTGCTTACCCTCGTAACCCACGGTCGGGGTGATGTCATTTTGCGAAATACCAATCTCTTCAATCGATTCTGTCGGGAAGTGGGCCCTGTCGAAGACTTCATGAAGGTTCGAGTTCACGCCGTTGGGAAGCCAGACCTCAGGGCCTGTTTCATCGATGCGAGCCTTGGCAACGATGAATCGATAGCTTTCATGGGGGCGCAAGGTCAGTGATTTCCAATCGCTGTTGTGCCCGTCCGTATAATTGCGTCGCAGGTAGACGGTCTGTTCGAAGTCTTCGGTATTCAGCACTTGGGCGTGCAGCGACACAATGTCTCCGTGCCACTCGAACTTTCGCTTCTCGTAGGCGCTCAACGCGTCCTCGCGCAACTCGACAGGGGCGTTCGCCTGGTGTTCACCCAGCAATTTGAAATGCGCATCATGTCCGCACTGAGAGCAGCATCCTTTGCTGTCCAGTCCGATGATTTCAGCGTTCAAGCCATAACGGGTGACGAGCAGGGCGTTACAGTGGTTGCAACTGGTATTGGTCCCTTCGACGTCATTCACGTTACCCAGGTAGACATGCTCAACGCCCATGCTCCGAGCAACGTCCCGAGCCTTCAGGAGCCTGTCCACAGGCGTACGGATGCTGTTGCTCATCTTGTAATCGGGGTGAAACCTGACGAAGTGCAGCGGTACGTTCGGGCCCAGTTCATCCAGGACCCACTGGCTGATTTTCCTGGCCGTTTCCTCGTCGTCGCTGATGTCGGTCACCATCAAGGTGCTGACCTCGACATATTTGCCGGCGTCATAGACTTTCTTGATACCCGCCAGGACGGGCTCTACCCAGCCGGTGGTGACCTTGCGGTAGTATTCCGGGGAGATGGATTTCAGCGAAATCGAGAAAATATCGATGACCGGCAGTAACTCATCAATGGCCTCTTCGCTGATGAAGAATGCCGATTTATAGAGGTTGATCAGGCCGGCTTCCTTGGCCAGCTTCGCTGTGTCGAGGATGAATTCGTGCCAGACAACGGGGTCGTTATACGTCCAGGAAATGACGCGTATGCCGTGCTTGAGTGCGGTTTCCACCACCTGTTCGGGGGTGTAGTAGTAAACGTCCTTGTCGGTGACGTACTTGGCCTGGGATGTCTTCCAGTTATGACAGTAACCGCAGTTGAGCATGCAGCCGATATTACCCAGGGACAAGATTCGCTCCCCCGGGGCAAAGTGGAAAACGGCTTCGGTTTCGATTGTCTCTTCGGTGCTGTGAACGCCTTTACCGTAGTTTAATGTAACGAGCCTGCCCCCACGGTTTCCGCGCACTTTGCAAAAACCTAACTTGCCTTCCTGGATAACACAGTTGCGCGGGGAAAGATGACACTTCACAGCGCCCCCGGGGAGTATTTCTTCCAGTTTTGCCGGGCTGCTTTCCAAGGTCCAGTTTTTATTTTTTGTAGTGTCCATCTTTCACTCCTCATCACGGAAGTTGCCATCAATAGCATCGGTTTAAAAAGTCGAGGCGAAACGATCCTGCCGCCCTGTAGGGCAGTCATAGTTGTAGATTTATTAGTAAGCGGATGAAGCGCTCATCAATCCATAGTTTTTAAGTGCAAAGCGCTTGGCATTCATGTTCATGAACGGTTGAATAAGCGGGCCGATCACCAGCAGAAATGCAATCGTGCCGATACCGAAGGGCCCGCCTAAAAGCCAACCGCTCGAAAAGATGCCGATTTCAATAATCATTTTGGCTTTGGTGAACGACCAGTTCCATTTGGATACCATGGTCAATACCACCAGGTCCATGATCCTGATGCCGATACCGCTCATGATGATCAAGGCGGAGGAATAGGCACACAGCATCAGCCCCGAGGCCAGTAACGCGTACTCATTCATTCTGACGATCAAATACTCCCCGAGCCCCAGCCACGACCAGAGATCAATCAGCAGCCCAGTCAGCGTCGTTGTAATGAAGGGACTTATCGGTGGGTATTTTTTGTTCCAGAGCATCCACCATGTCAGAAAAAACAGCGACACGATAGCCGAGCAAACGCCCATGCCCAGCATGAGTATTTTATCGATCGAGATGATCAGGACATCTAATGGGTCAGTACCCAGTTGGCTGATGATGAAACACTTGGCACCCAACGAAAAGAAACCGACGCCCATCAGGTACATCAGTAACTGATCTTTCTTGAAATGCCGGAGACTTAGGACTTGCGTGCCAATGTGCTGGACGAGCGGGTGAGGTTTTTTTTCACACTTTTTCTTTTCATCTTCCATGCGAACACCATCCCTGGAGAGAATATTTTATTATGAGTGCGTCACGCTAAAGAGCAGGGCCGTTGATTGCCCGGATTCTTTTCAGGTTTTTCAGGCTGGAAATAGACTAGCGCCATGCTTTATTTTGGTGCATGCTTTTTTTAATGAAAAACGCGGGCTTTTCATTAAAATTTATACTTTTAACCGGGGAAAACGCACATGGATCGTATAGACGTCAAAATCCTGGGTAAGGTACAGGACTGTGGTCGCATTTCCATCACAGAGCTTTCCAAGCACGCGGGGCTTTCTATTCCTGCCACCAATGACAGGTTGCGCAAACTTGAAGACTCCGGGGTCATCAAGGGTTATTGCGCTCAGTTAGATCCAACCAAGCTGGGGTATGGCATATCGGCTGTCGTCGGCATCACCACCCTCAAGCCGGCGAAAGCCAAATTGATAGCGACACTCACCGACATACCCGAAGTCGTCGAGTGCCTGCACATCACGGGGAATGACTCCTATCTGATCCGCATCTACGCCAGGTCCATGGCTGAGATCGAGGACATTATTGCGAAAATCAATGCGTACGGTGAGACCCGGACCAGCATTGTCCTGTCCATTCCTATCGAGAGAAGAAAACTCGCCCCGTGAGTCAGGGCGCCTGTCAGGCAGGGGCGGGGAGTCGATCGACGAGGTCGCTCCCCGGCCATGGGCGTCCGGTCTAGCTCTGGCACGGGTGGGGATGCTTATGTGGCCAGCGAGACATCCACACGAGTAATAGCATCATGGCGGCGGGGCAGAGGGTGACCGCCAGTAAACCGATGTGCAAATCCGCATGCGCTGAAATAATCCCCACAAGCCATGGAATCAGACTGCATCCGGCATTACCCGAGGCTGTCAGTACAGAGAACATGGTTGCGCCACCTTGAGGGTACGCATCTGCGGTGATGGCGAGCATCGTGGGCCACAGGCAACTGCCTGAGAACCCAGCGGCGATGGCAGCGGTTAACGCCATTGCGGGGCTCGGGGCGAAGCTGATCACGAAAAACAGGACGACGGTCACGGCGCAGCAGCCTAGCATCAGTGAAACGGCGGGTATCCGTTCTTGCAACAGAGCGGCGGCCATGCGCCCGAGGGCCATGCCCACTGAAAAACCGGCGAGAGCAAAACCACCCACTTCTTTCGAATAACCCAATCCTTGTTCAGCGAAGGCGGGTAGCCATTGGGACAGTCCCGTTTCCGTAGCCCCTCCTAGAAAGATGGCGATCATGCAGGCGATGAAATAGGGCTGCCTGATAAGCGTGGGCATGGACTCGCGTTGCACGTGTTCCTGTATCAGCGGTGGCAAGGTCAATTGCATGAACAATAGAAAGGTTGCAAGCGGGGCAATGATCAAGCCCAGGGCAACCATGCGCCAGGAAATATCCCATTTCAGCGCGATGCTTGCGATCAGCACGGCACTTACCGCGCCAATGCAGAAGTACGAATGCAGCCAGTTCATGGCGGCGCTTCGGCGTTCGGGTTGCAGGGCTGCGACAATGGGGCTGAGGATCATATCCAGCACACCCGCACCGAAACCCATGATGGCAACCGCGAAGAGCAGGAAGGTATAGGAAGGGGCAAAAGCCACAAGGGCCAAACCTGCTGAAGTGGTCATCAGCCCAAAGAGAATGATCCGCCTGGCGTCCCCTCGGTCTGCCAATGGTCCGGTGATCAGAATGGCCACTATAAAACTGAGGAACATGACCGCGGGAATCCGTCCCAGTTGCTCCGTGGTCAGCCCTGACGAGGGGCCAAAGGCATCACTGAATGTCGTCAGGTACACCGGCAGAAAGTTGAGTGCCATGGCCAGGCACAGCATGGCTGCATAACAAGCGTAAAGCGCGTGTCGATTGGGATTGGGCGCAGACAGCATCAGGTATAAAACTCTTGAAATTAGAAACGTGGGGCGCCATGCGCTTTCCAACAGCATTCAGTCCATTCAATCTCTGAAAAATGTGCCGCGAAAGATGAATCGCCTGGGCTACTGGCAAAGAACCCGAACCGGACGAGTTCTTCTGCCTGAAACAGGTGGAACATACGCATCATGCAGAACTGTGTCCCGTCGACCGAGTTTTCCAGAAGGAAGTCGCTGCCTCGTCGGCTCAGACGGTAATACATGGTCTGGGTGCCGCGATCGAAATTAGCCATGGACCAGTCCGAAAAACCATTGTTGGTCACGACAGAGAACAGCTGTTGGAAACCATTGTTCTGGTATTCGATGCCGCTTTTCATCCAGTGGTTTTTATCTTGGTAGATAAACAGGCCGCATTGGTCAAAGTAGGTACTTGAGGCAAAAGATACCTTGGCTTTCAATGTCCAGTATTGTTCCTCGCTGGCAACCACAATGGCCGGCGCATTGTCATACTCCAGACCGTAATAGGTGCCTCGCCAGAAGTCGGTATCGGGCGTGGTATGGATAATGATTTCCTGATCGTTGATGGACGACCGTTCGGGGACGTTGATCCAGGTCCAGTCTGAAATACTCAGTTTTTTCATGCTTTTATTACCCGAAAAACCAATGGTTTATTTCCCTGTGCTGGTGAACACGTAAATCCGCCGCGCTCAGGTCCTGCTGCCCTGAATTGGGGTTGAGCAAACCCACGCAAAACATGCTGGCGGCTTTTGCCGCCGCCACGCCATGGGCGGAGTCTTCAATCACCACGCAGGATGAGGGGGGGATACCCAGGCGCTTGGCGGCCATGAGAAAAATCTCGGGATCCGGCTTGCTGTGCGTAACGTCATCGCCACACACGATTTCACTGAAAAAAAGCTGTAGCCCAGCGTTACGTAAAATCAGCTCGACGAGTGCTCGCGGTGAAGAGGAGGCGACTGCACAAGGGATTCCCGCTCTCTTCAATGCGCCGAGAAGTTCTGTTACGCCTGGCATGGGCGGCAGGGGCGCTGAATTCAATACTTCCATCAACTGCCGGTGATGCTCCGCCATGAGGCAGTCCAGATTGTCTGCAAGCCCGTATTCGGTTTTGATGGCGCTCCACATATGACGCTGCGTGGTGCCTACAAAACGCGACAGTTCTGCCTCATCAAGCACCACGCCATGGCGCGCATAGGAGTGTCTTTCCTGTTTCATATAGACCGGTTCACTGTCCACCAGCACACCGTCCATATCAAAAATGAACCCCTGGAAAGCCGGCATCAATGCGCACGCCGCTGTTGAGGGTCACGCTTGAAGTGCAGGAAGTTATAGTGTGAGCGCGCTTCAAACTCATGCAGCTTGAAGGCTTTGGTCATTTCAATGTCTTGAAATCCTTCGCCATCTATTAGCGTGGTGGTGTCTGATCCGCCAATGATGATAGGTAATTGCATGAGCATGATTTCATCGACTAAGTCGAGATTGAACACCTGCCAATTCAGCTGGCCGCCACCTTCAACCATGATGTGATTTATTCCGCGGGCTTCCAGCATGGGGAAAAGCTGTTTGAAGTCGACACGTGCGGTGCCTGCAAACAACACCTCTTTACCGTGGGCGCGGATTTGCTCGATCATCTCGTGCTCACGCGCCTGCTCTGTGGTCGCGATGATCGTTCGCTCGGGAGAACTTAGAATTTTTGCGGATGCTGGAAAGTTCAGGGATGTCGTTGGAATGATACGAACAGGATTGCGGCCGGTTCCGTACCGATTGGTCAATTGAGGGTCGTCGGTGATAATCGTATTACGACCGACCATGATGGCATCGACTTCACCGCGGAATTTATGAATGAAGCGCATGTCTTCATCGTCGAAATGCTGGAAAAGCGGTTTGCTGGAGGCTTCATTGCCGAGCGTCAGTTTGCCATCGATGGAAATCTGGCTAAATACAGTAACTTTCATAAGGAGTCCACTTGAGGGGCTGGTTGGCTTTTGCGTGACAGGTGCTTGGGATTGGGGGTGAAGACGCTTTTTATCGTGGGTGCGCAAGGGTCATTCAACAAACTGTCAAATGCTGCCGAATAGGCTTCAAGGGGATAACGATGGGTGACTAGCTTTCCAAGTTCGGGAAGCCTGTGGGCAATGCGCAGCGCCCGGGGGAAGTGCTGGTTGTACTCGCCCGCAGCAATGATGCTGATGGCATTGACCAGGAAATGTTTTGCAGGGAGTGAATATTCATAATTCTCGTTGAATCCGAACAGGACAATCCTGCCACCTCGGGCAACTCGGCTGGCGGCTGTCTCGAGCTGATTGCCCACAGTATCGATGACAACATCGTATTTTTCGTGGTTTTGCCCAAGGCACTCAAGTTCCTCAGGGCGCACGATGTCCAAACCCAGGGAGTGTCCGAATTCGATTCGAAAGGTATTCAAATCGGTAGCACAGGTATGGACGCCCATCGCGCGCAAAAGTAGTTGTGCGACCAGGCTCATGGGCCCCGATCCTAGCAGCAGCACACGTTCCCCTGCTTTGATGGAGGCTTGTTCAATGTTGTTCAGAATACAGGCTACGGGTTCAACCAAGACGGCTGTTTCCCAACTCATGTCGTCTGGGATGCAGTGTACAAAGCGCTCGCGAGTTATGAATCGCTCTGCAAATGTACCGTGCTTGTTGACACCAGCAATGTTCAGGCCCGCATTTGAGCCGCCACTGCATAGATGGGTTTTAGCGGCGTTGCAATGTTCGCAGTTACCGCAGTATTCGTTGGGGTCTATCACCACACGCATCCCTTTACGCATGCGTTTGACACCTGCCCCTACATTGACAACGACGCCGACCGCTTCGTGACCTCGGACGATTCCCACCTGTCCTTCTTCACGCCCGGACAATACCGCCAGGTCTGTTCCGCAAATGCCGGAGAGTACAATGTCTATTTCTATACCATCGGCGGGTAGCGTTTTGCACGCTTCGTGACTCACCAAACTCAACGTTCGTGCGCTCACTAAACTGATTGCCTTCATATACCCATCAGCGCTCTATTCGATTTTTTGGATGAAACATGCCAACTAGAGAACCCGCTCCGCTGTATCTGGAGCGGCCTACGGAGGTGAAGTCCGGTTCATCCATTTGGAAACGGCCGGCATTATGCAAGGCTGACCGAGTTGGTTTCAGTCGAAAAAGAATTACCGATAACGACATGATGATTCATGTTGTTTCGGCTTGGCACTCCAGGCACCGTAAAACAGGCTGCGCATTGTCATTTTCTAAGTTGGCAGGGTGCGAATATTATTATTTGGACACAACTTGCGATGTGCAATTAATCAGTAACGGTAAAAACTTTTACCCCTCAAGGCTGTGCACCAGGTTTTCAATCGCTTCCAGGGCGGCCTCATCCGGTGGCTCCGGTGCTGGAGGTGCGTTGCGCATCTGGTACGCGAGACGGTATTCACTGGGCGTGCAACTGGCGTATTGCTTGAAGGCGCGAGCGAAGTAGGACGGGTCCTTGAAGCCGGCCTCGTAGCCGATGCTGGTGATGGGCATCTGGCTGTTATCGAGCAACTCCTTGGCGAAGCTCATGCGTTTGTTCAGCACGTAGTCGGTGAAGCCGAGGCCATTGGCCTCCTTGAACACCCGGCTGAAACGAAACGTCGTCATACCGCAACGCTTGGCCAGGTCGCGCTGATCGATGCTGTCGCGAAAATGCTGGTCGATGTACAGCATGATGTGGCTGAGGGCCTGGTGCTTCTGGTGCCCGGCGGTCAGGCGAATGCTGTCCGGCAGGGTCGGGGAGTGGTCGATCTGCGAGGTCTTTGCCCGGCCATTGGCATTGCGGCGCAGCTCGCACAGTTGCACCACGGCGGTGAGGTAGCGCTTTTTCTCGGCGGCGGACAAGGGCAGCACCATGTATTCCCAGACGCTGGAGCGCATGGCCCACACCGCCAGCTCTTCGGAGTGCTGCACGGTGAACATGGTGATGGGCGTGCCAGGAACGGTTCGTTTGATCTCCAACAGGCGTCGCAGGCCCGGTGTGTCCGGGCGGTCGAAATGGATGCAGATCATGTCGACCTGTTCCGCGCCGGGCAGCATGGCGTTTTTGGCCAGCGTGCAGTCGCACGTGTCCTGGAACAGGGAGACGAGTTCCTGGGTGGACCGATCATGGGTCAGATCGACCCATAACAGCTTTGGCTTTGCAGTCGGATTGGACGCCATAGGACGACTACCCACAGGTGCTTGCTGCCCTTTAGCTAGCAGTATTGCCACTGTGCCATCATTTCGCCGAATAAATTTTTATAAAAGTCCGATCGTTTAGCGCCCTCCGGTGTCATGGGACGCCCGTTCGCAGTGTTCCAGGGCTGAATTTCCCGCCCCGGCGCCTTTCCTGTCCGGCGCAAAAAAATCCTAGCGATGTGCAAAATCCTCCTAACGGCACTGACCACCTGCTGACTAGGGTTGCATCAGGCAGTTCGCAATGTACTGCCCTTGATAAAACAACCCGATGAGGTGTGCGAAATGACTCTTCAAACAATCAAGGCTTCGGTGCTGAAGTTCGCCAAAGATGAAGATGGCCTGACCATTGTGGAATACGCCGTGGCCGGTGGGTTGATCACCGTGTTGGTGGCCGCCGCGTTTGTGCTTCTGGGCGGTGCCGTGAACACCAAGATCCGTGCGCTGTGCCAGGCGGTCAACGGCAACGTTGCCTGCTGAAAGCGGCAACTTGCAGTGAAGGGGGCACGGTCACTTTCAAGGAAAACCGTTTGCGACTCTTTTGCAGTGAGTACAACGAATCAATCAAATGGACTTCGCGCTGTCCCCTCCAATCAAGTTGGTAACAGTACTTCTGACCCCGCGTGAGGTTCATGAAATGACTCTCCAGACAATAAGCACTTCGATCAGCAAGTTCGCCAAAGATGAAGACGGCCTGACCATCGTTGAATACGCGGTGGCGGGAGGCTTGATCACGGTGTTGGTAGCGGCGGCCTTCGTCCTTCTGGGCGGCGCCGTGGATACCAAGATCCGGGCACTGTGCCAGGTCGTCAATAGCAACGTCGCCTGCTAACGAAAATCCCCCCAGGGAGACGCATCATGTCCATGGAACTGCTGGTGTCGACGGTACTGCTGCTAGGACTGCTGGGTGTGGCGGTGGTGAGCGATCTGCTTCGCCACCGCATCCCCAACACATTGGTCCTGTTGGGCCTTGCTCTGGGCTTGGCCGGCCAGGTGTATACCGGCGGGATCGATGGCCTGGGCGACAGCCTGTTGGGCATGCTGATCTGCTTCGCGCTGTTCCTGCCCATGTACGCCGTCGGTGGCATGGCCGCCGGTGACGTCAAGCTGATGACCATGGTCGGCAGCTTCCTGCCTTTTCATTACGCACTGTGGGCGGCGCTGTTCAGTCTGATCGCCGGCGGTGTGTGCGGTTTCCTGATCGTCCTGGCCCGCGGCCAACTGCTCCAGACCCTGGGACGCTACTGGTTGATTGTACGAGCCCAGGCCTATCTGGCCCCGACTTCGGATGAAGTGGCGGGCAAACCCTTTCCCTATTCGATTGCGATCCTGATCGGCACTTTGAACAGCGTTTACTGGCAACTGGTTGCCGGCGGCTGGGGAGTCTAGTCATGCACGTCATCAACGATAGCGATGCCTACCCCAGCGAACGGGAAGCGGTACAACGCCTGGCACCCCAGCCATGCACCATTCGCGACACAGGCCTGACCGACAGTTTCCTGGGTGAACTGGTGTGCAAGCATTTGCATGACGCCGGTGTGCTGGACATGTCGCGGCTGGTGGAGCGCCTGGCGCTGACCGGCGCGGTGTTGGAGGAAGTCCTGGCGTTCCTGCGCAAGGACGGTCGTGTCGAAGTGCTGGGCCAGTTGGGGCAAACCGGTGGGCAGACGCTGCGTTATGGCCTCACCGAGCGCGGCCGCAGTTCGGCCCGTGATGCCCTGGCCCGCAGTGGCTACATCGGCGCGGCGCCGTTCCCGGTGAGTACTTATCGCTCGCTGATCAAGATCCAGACCATCCACCACGGTCGCATCACCGCCAAGGACATGAACCAGGCCTTGGCCGGCCTGGTGCTGAGCCAAGGCATGCTCGACCAGTTGGGCGTCGCCCTGAATTCCGGGCGGGCGATCATGATCTACGGGCCGGCGGGCACCGGCAAAACCTATGTCAGCAGCCGATTGATCCGGCTGTTCGCCGAGGCCATCTGGGTGCCCCATGCCATCGTCATCAACGAGTCGGTGATCGAGATCTACGACCCGCAGGTGCACCAGCGCCTGGACGACAATGGCCAAGCGAACAACCTGATGCTCAACGAAGGCATCGACCGCCGGCTGCTGTGCTGCAAACGCCCGATTGTCATCACCGGCGGCGAGCTGAGCATGGAGCAGTTGGACGTGCGCTACGACCCGTTCACCCGGCAATACCAGGCGGCGTTGCAGCTCAAGGCCAGCAACGGCCTGTTCATCATCGATGACATGGGGCGCCAGCGCATGGCCCCCGCTGAGTTGCTCAATCGCTGGATCGTGCCGATGGAGGAGAAGCGCGATTTCATCAACCTGGGTGGCGGTCGGCATTGCGAGCTGCCGTTCGACCTGGTGCTGGTGTTTTCCACCAACCTCAATCCCCTCGAACTGGCCGACGAGGCTTTTCTGCGGCGCATTGGCTACAAAGTGCAGTTCGGCTACCTCAAGCCCGAGGATTACGAACGCATCTGGCGCCAGGAGTGCGAGCGCCTGGGCATCCCGTATGACCCGCTGTTGGTGCGCTATGTCCTGCAGCGGTTGTATGCAAGCGAAGGCATGCCGCTGGTGCCTTGTCATCCCCGTGACCTGTTGAACATGGCGCTCGACCGCCAGCGTTACCTGGGCGGTTCCGGCCCGCTGTTGCCGCAAGAGCTGGAATGGGCCTGGCACAACTACTTCGTTCAGCTCGACTTCCTTTGATCTGGAGATACCGACATGAGCTCTCGTACGCTTCCGCTGATAGGCGTTTCCCTGGTAATGGGCCTTGGTGCCGCATGGATGGCTGACGCCTGGCTGAGCGCGCGACTCAACGCGTCCCCCGATGATCATTTGCGAAGCGTGGTGGTCGCCACGGTGGAAATCCCCTTCGGGCAAATGGTCGAGGCCCAGCAAGTCACCACGGTGCGCATGCCCATGGACACGATCCCGGACGACGCTTTCGATGCCAGCGAACAGGCCGTGGGCAAGATCGCCACCTTCGACATTCTGCGCGGCGACATCGTGCGGGGCGCGCGTCTGAGTGAGCACTTGGGCGGCAGCACCCTGGCTTCGCTGATCGCGCCGGACAAACGCGCCATTTCGGTCCGCGTGGATGATGTGGTCGGCGTGGGGGGCTTTCTCTTGCCGGGCAATCGGGTCGATGTATTGGCGACCAAGACCACCAGCGCCGGCAGTAACAGCGCCACGTCCCGGACCATCCTGGAAAACCTGCGGGTGCTGGCGGTGGACCAGACGGCGGGCACCGACAAGACCCAGCCGGTGGTGGTGCGGGCCGTGACCTTGGAAATGTCGGCCCCCGAAGCCGAAGCGCTGGTCACGGCGCAAACCGAAGGCAAGCTGCAATTGGCCTTGCGCAACCCGTTGAACCTGGAGAAGAAGGCCGTGGCCGTTGCGCCGCCAGCCCCTGCGCCGGTCATGGCCATGGCGGCCGCCCCGGTGCCAAAACCTGTGGTGCAACGCAGTGCCAAGCCGCAAGGCGGGGCGATCACGCTGATCCGCGGCGTTGAAAGCAGCGTGATCAATGTCCGCTGAATGACGCCTCCATGCCAGGCCCGTCCGGGCCGTGGCGATGCCGATCCTCAAACGTTGTAGATGAGGGCTCGATGATGAATGCCAATATCCGGCGCCAGGGAGGGGCGGTGAGTGTACTGATGGTGATCGCGCTGGTGGCGATTTCCATGATGGCGGCCTTGGCCCTGGATGGCGGGCACATGCTGCTGAACAAGACGCGCCTGCAAAATGCGGTGGATGCCGCGGCCTTGGGCGGCGCCAAGACCCTGAGCCAGGTGAGTGGCGGCATCAACATGGCCAGCACCACCCGCGCGGCGGCCCTGGACACGCTGAACAGAAATGCCAACGCCACCGGCAACACCGAACTGGCCACCGCGGTCGCCGGCAACCCGGGCGCGTTTGCCGTGGTGGAACTGTCCAGCAGCGTCTACGGCCCGTTCTCCTATCCCGGGCCTGCCGATGCCAAATACGTGCGGGTGTCGGTGTCCAGTTATCAATTGAACGGTTTTTTCTGGAGTTTCGTGCAAACGATGGGCAGCGCCGGCTTGGGCAACAAGCGCGTGGCGGCGATTGCCACGGCAGGTCCCAGCCCCACCTCGCCTTGTGACCTGGCACCGTTGATGGTGTGTGGCGATCCCACTCAATACAACCCTGGCGCCGGCAACTTCTGGGGCTACCAATTTGGCGACCTGGAGGTCTTGAAAACGGCGGCGGGGAACACATCGCCCATTGGGCCGGGCAATTTCCAATTGCTGGATTTCGGCTCAGGCGGCAGTGCAGTCCGGGAGGACCTGGCCGGCGGTGGCTCGGTTTGCCGCAGTGTCGGGAGCAACGTCCAGACGGCGCCGGGGAATAAAGCCGGCCCTACTTCCCAAGGCTTGAACACGCGCTTCGGTATCTACAATGGTCCGGTCAGTTCTTCGGACTACCCACCGGACCTGGTCACGGCGTCAGGCACTCCGGCGATCACCTACAACGATGCGCTCTCCCAGGCGCAGTACAAAGGCCAGCCCGTCACCTCGAGCAACGGTGATCTGTCGGCGGGCGGCGAGGCGATACAGGACTACAACGACTGGCGGGCCAAGGTCGCCGCCTGTGTGGCGGGAGGCGCCAGCGGTTGCCAAAGCAACGGGGTTTTCGAGCGTCGGATGTTGAAGATCGTGATTGGCGATTGCGCCGGGAAACTGAGCGGCTCGACGTCGATTCCAGTCTTGGGGTTCGGCTGCTACTTCGTCGTGCAGCCAGTGGACGGCGGTGGTTCGGAGTCCATCATCTTTGGCCAGTTCGTCCAGGAGTGCGAAGGCGACAACGTACCCGGTCCTACACCCTCCACCGATGCCGGCCCGCAGATCATCCAGCTCTACAAAACCTATCTCAACGGCAGCGGCACTCCGAGCACCGACTCGTAGGAGGCGTCATGGGACTTTCTCAGTTCAAACCCGCGCAAGCCCAGCAAGGCGTGGCGCTGGTGGAGTTCACCTTGGTGCTGCCGTTGTTGCTGTTGTTGCTGCTGGCCTTCGGCGAGTTCGGCCGCATGCTCTACCAGTACAACGTGCTGTTGCAGGCCAGCCGCGATGCCGACCGTTTCGTCGCCAGCCAGGCCTGGAACTCCACCCTTGGCACTGTCGCCTTGGGCAGCACGCTCCTGACCCAGACGAAAAACGTCGCGGTGTATGGCGTGCCCAGCGCGACGGGAACCGCCGTGGTGTCAGGCTTGACCACGGCGAATGTGCAGGTCGCCGCCGAGGGCATCGATCATGTGCGCGTCACCATTACCTACACCTTCTGCCCGGTGATTGGCGCGGGCAACTGCGCGGGTTCGATCCCAGGTTTCTTCGGCAATGCCATTCCACTGGGCATCCAGTTGGTGGCGACCACTGTCATGAGGGCGCTGTGATGAATCACAAGCACATGCGCGGCACTTACATCGTGGAGTTCTCCTTTGTGGGCTTGCTGGTGTTCATCCTGCTGTTCGGCGTGGTGGAAATGGGCCGGCTGTACTTCACGGTCAATGCGCTGGATGAAGCGGCGCGCCGTGGCGCGCGGCTGGCGGCGGTGTGCAATGTCAGCGATCCGGTGGTCTTGCGCCGGGCCATCTTCAACGCCGCGACGGACGCCGGCACCAGCCAACTGATCAGCAACCTGGCGACCTCGAACCTGGCGCTGACCTACCTGGACGTCAACGGCGCCGTGGTAGCGAACCCCACCGACACGTCCGGCGCTACCGGCTTTCGAGCCATTCGCTATGTCCGGCTGAGCGTGCAGAACTTTGTTTTCAACCTGTTCATTCCCGGCTTGGGCGTGCCCATTACCTTGCCCACGTTCAGGGCAACCTTGCCACGCGAAAGCCTTGGGCGTCATTCCGATTCCGGGGAGATCACACCATGCTGAACACCAGGGAAAATCCGCTTTCGACCACCACCGGCAGAGCCGGGCTGCGGATACTGATCAGCAGTCGCGATGCTACGTCCCTGCGCGACCTGCAATGTGTCTGCCAGCGCATGCCTGGCCTTGAGGTCAGCACGCGCCTGGTCAGCAACGGCCATGTCGATCCGCTCTACGGCCTGGACCGCATGCCCGACCTGCTACTGTTGCGCGTCAGCCATCTGTGGCGCGAAGAACTGTCGGCGTTGCTGCAACGTCCGGCCCATGAACGTCCGCCGATGCTGGTGTGCGGTCCCTTGGGCGAGCAGGAGGGCATGCGCCTGGCGATGCAGGCCGGAGCCCGGGATGTGCTGCCCGAACCCATCGCCGACACGGAATTGGTGGCGGCGCTGAATCGCCTGGTGGCGGAAGTCCGTCTCGGCAATGGCAACGAAGGGAAGCTGGTCGCGGTGATCAGCGCCAAGGGCGGCTCCGGCGGAACCCTGGTGGCGTGCAACCTGGCCCAGCAGCTCAGCGCCCGAGCAGGCAATACGCTGTTGCTGGACATGGACCTGCAATTTGGCAGCGTGACCCATTACCTGGACGTGGCGCAGTCCCACAGCCATCTGGAAGTGCTGCAGCAGATCGATGAGATGGACAGTGTCGCGCTGCGGGGTTTTTGCAGCCACTTCAGCCCGACCCTGCACGTCCTGGGAGGCCGGGCCGGTGAGTTGTGCCTGCCCCAGGATGCCCAACCCGAACAGCTCGACGCCCTGTTGCAACTGGCCCGCGCCAGTTATGACTGGGTGGTGGTGGACCTGCCGCGGCAGATCGATCACCTCACCGGCTCGGTGCTGGAACAGGTGGACCGGGTGTACGTGGTGGTGCAACAGAGCGTCAGCCACCTGCGTGATGCCAGCGCTCTGGTGCGGATCCTTCGCGAAGACCTGGGCGTGCGCGGGGAGCAGTTGCAGATCGTGATCAACCGCTATGACAAAAACGCCGCCGTCAGCCTCAAGGACATCGGCGAGGCCCTGCGCTGCGCGAACCTGTCGAAATTGCCCAATGACTTCAACCTGGTCAGCCAGAGTCAGAACACTGGCGTGCCGTTGGGACTGCATGCGCCGAAGGCGGCCATCACCGTTGCCTTGCGCGATTTGACCGAAGACCTGGTCGGTCACCAGATGGCCACGGACAAGGGCCTGCTTAAACGTGCCTTCAACCGTTTCTTCGGGGGATGACCCATGATCAGCGACTTTCGTAACCGCTTGCGCAAACAGCCCGCCAAACCTGGTGCCGCCGCGGGCGCCCAGCCCGGCGATGGCTTGCCGGACCCGACGGACGCCTTGATGGCCTGGGAGCAGGCCATCCCCGACGTGCTGTATGAAACCCGCAGCCAGGTCACGCCGGTGGAGGCCGAGTGGCGGGAAAAGATCTACCAGCAACTGCTCAAGGTCATGGACCTGTCGTTGCTCGATGCCCTCGAGCAGGCCGAGGCCGCGCGGCAGATTCGCGATATCTGCCAGCGCCTGCTCGAGGAACATTCGGCGCCAGTGAGTACTGTCAGCCGGCAATTGATCATCAAGCAGATCACCGACGAAGTGCTCGGCCTCGGGCCGCTGGAACCGCTGTTGGCCGACCATAGCGTGTCCGACATCCTGGTCAACGGGTTTGCCTCGGTCTATGTCGAGCGCTTCGGCAAGCTGCAACGCACCGACGTGCGTTTTCGCGACGATCAGCATTTGCTGAATATCATCGACCGCATCGTGTCCAGCCTGGGGCGCCGTATCGACGAGTCTTCACCGTTGGTGGACGCCCGGCTCAAGGACGGTTCGCGGGTCAACGCGATCATCCCACCGCTGGCCATCGACGGTCCGAGCATGTCGATCCGGCGCTTCGCCGTGGACCTGCTCAACACCGACAGCCTGATCCAGGTTGGTACGATGACCCCGGCCATTGCCTTGCTGCTCAAGGCTATTGTTCGCGGGCGCCTGAACGTGCTGATCTCCGGCGGGACCGGCAGTGGCAAGACCACCATGCTCAACGTGCTCTCCAGTTTCATCCCCCACAACGAGCGCATCGTCACCATCGAGGATTCGGCCGAGCTGCAACTGCAACAGCCCCACGTGGTACGCCTGGAAACCCGGCCATCGAACATCGAGGGGCGTGGCGAGGTGAGCCAGCGGGAGTTGGTGCGAAACAGCCTGCGCATGCGCCCGGACCGGATTGTCATCGGTGAGGTGCGTGGTGCCGAGGCGATGGACATGCTCACGGCGATGAACACCGGCCACGACGGTTCGCTGACCACCATTCACGCCAACACCGCACGGGATGCGCTGGGGCGAATCGAGAACATGGTGTCGATGACCGGGGCGACATTTCCGATCAAGGCCATGCGTCAACAAATTGCCTCGGCCATTGATGTGGTGATCCAACTGGAGCGTCAAGAAGACGGCAAGCGACGCGTGGTGAGCATGCAGGAGATCAACGGGATGGAAGGGGAGGTCATTACCATGACCGAAATTTTCTCTTTCGTGCGCCAGGGCATCGGCGAGCACGGCGAGGTGCTCGGGGAATATCGGCCCAGCGGCATGATCCCGGCCTTCCGCGATGTGCTGGCCAAGCGCGGCATCGAGTTGCCGCTGACCTTGTTTCGCCCTGAGTGGATGGAGGGCCGCACGTCATGAACAATATCCCCAGTGAGTTCATCCTGATTTTCCTTGGCATGGTGTTCATCGCCGTGTTCCTGCTGTCCCAGGGCGTGGTGGTGCCGGTGTTCGGCGAAGCCGGCAAGATGCGCAAGCGTATTCGCGGGCGCCTGCATGTGCTGGAGAAGGCCAACCACTTGCCCAACATGCAAACCGTGTTGCGGCAGAAATACCTGACGCGCCTGTCCCCCCTGGAAGCCCGCCTGGAACAACTGCCGTTCATGGCCAACCTGACGCAACTGATCGAGCAGGCCGGTCATGAATACCGGGCTTATCGGGTCATGCTGCTCGGTCTGGTCCTGGGGGTGGCGGCCGGTGCCTTGGTGCTGATGGTCTCGCCGGTCTGGTGGATGGCGCTGCTGGCGGCCTTTGCACTGACCTGGGCGCCGGTGTTGAAAATCCTGCGTGACCGCAACAAGCGCTTTGCCGCGTTCGAGGAAGGTTTGCCGGATGCGCTGGACGCCATGTGCCGGGCCTTGCGCGCCGGGCACCCATTCAATGAAACCCTGCGTCTGGTCGCTGAGGAGCACAAGGGGCCGGTCGCCCAGGAATTCGGCATGACGTTTTCCGACATCAACTATGGCAACGACGTGCGCCGGGCCATGCTCGGGCTGCTGGAGCGGATGCCGAGCATGACGGTGATGATGCTGGTGACCTCGATCCTCATCCACCGCGAGACCGGCGGCAACCTGACCGAAGTGCTGGAGCGCCTGAGTCGGCTGATTCGCGGGCGTTTCCGGTTCCAGCGCAAGATCAAGACGTTGTCGGCGGAAGGGCGCATGTCGGCGTGGGTGCTGGTGGCGATCCCGTTCGTGCTGGCGATCGCCATCGTGCTCACCAGCCCCAGCTACATGCCCGTGCTGATCAATGACCCCATAGGGCACAAGCTGATCATCGGCGCGTTCTGCGCCATGTTGATCGGGATTTTCTGGATAAGAAAGATCATCCGGATCCAGGTTTAAGCGCTGTTGCGCCGAGAGGTTTCAGTCATGGACTTTTTGCTCGGATTGTTGAGCCGGTTGACCGGTAACGAAGAACTGGCACGGCTGTTGTTCATCGCTGCGGTTGGCCTCAGCACGGTGCTGGCGGCCGTCGCGTTCCTGCTATTGATGCTGGGCCTGCAGGATCCGGTGCAGCGGCGTCTGGCGCTGATCAAGCGTGGTTATGCTGGCAGCACGGTGGGGCAAGAGGCGCCCAGTAACCTGCAGCTGCTGTTGGAGCGGGTCGGCCAGCGCTTTGCTTCCACCGACCAGGCCCACACCTCCGCCACCCAGACCTTGCTGACTCATGCCGGTTATCGGTCTGCTTCGGCGGTGCAGATGTATTGGGCCGTGCGCCTGATGTTGCCGTTGTCGATGGTCGGCGTAGCGTTGTTGCTGCTGCCGATGATCAAGGTTTCAGTGGCCATCGGCCTGCTGGCGGTGACCCTGGTGGCGGGCATCGGCTGGTTGCTGCCGGCGATCTACGTCGGCAAACGCAAGCAGGCGCGTCAAGGCCGGCTGCGTGCGGCGTTCCCGGATGCACTGGACCTGATGGTGGTCTGCGTCGAGTCGGGCCTGGCCTTGCCCACGACGATTGAACGGGTGGCTGAAGAGATGTCGGTCAGCCAGGTTGAGCTGGCCGAGGAACTGGCGTTGGTCAATGCGCAGATCCGGGCGGGCATCACCAGTACCGAGGCGCTCAAGCAACTGGCCGTACGCACCGGCCTGGAGGATATCCAGGGCCTGGTCAGCCTGCTGGCGCAAAGTATCCGTTTCGGCACCAGCGTGGCCGATACCCTGCGGATCTACGCCGATGAGTTTCGCGACCGGCGTACCCAGGCCGCGGAAGAAATGGGCGCCAAGATCGGCACCAAGCTGATCTTCCCGCTGATCTTCTGCCTGTGGCCGAGCTTCTTCCTGGTCGCTATCGGCCCGGCCATGATCGGCGTGTTCAGGGCCTTCGGGAATATGTAGACCACCCGTGCCCTGCCGCAAGTCCAATGTGGGAGCGAGCTTGCTCGCGATAGTGGTTTGACAGTCAATGACGGTGTTGAATGTCGGTCTGCCATCGCGAGCAGGCTCGCTCCCACAAGTGATTCTGGGTGTTCATGAGTCTTGTGCTCAGCACCGGCCCATTGTGGGAGCGAGCCTGCTCGCGATAGCGGTGGGTCAGTCCATGAAGATGTTGGCTGTCAGTCTGCCTTCGCGAGCAAGCTCGCTCCCACAAGTGATCTGGGGTGTTCATGAGTCTTGTGTTCAGCGCCGGCCCAATGTGGGAGCGAGCTTGCTCGCGATAGCGGTGGGTCAGTCCATGAAGATGTTGGCTGTCAGTCCGCCTTCGCGAGCAAGCTCGCTCCCACAAGTGATCTGGGGTGTTCATGAGTCTTGTGCTCAGCACCGGCCCAATGTGGGAGCGAGCTTGCTCGCGATAGGTGGGTCAGTCGATGAAGGTGTTGGCCGTCAGTCCGCCTTCGCGAGCAAGCTCGCTCCCACAAGTGATCTGGGGTATTCATGAGTCTTGTGCTCAGCACAGCCCCATTGTGGGAGCGAGCTGGGGTGTTCATGAGTCTTGTGTTCAGCACCGGCCCATTGTGGGAGCGAGCTTGCTCGCGATAGCGGTGGGTCAGTCAGTGAAGGTGCTGGCTGCAAGCTCGCTCCTACAGGTTTGCTCCTGTGATCTGCCGACCGCTCAAACCAAAAGACCACAGCCTCCGGGAGTGCCTACATTCGATCCAATGTAGGCACTCCCGGAGGCTGTGGTCTTTAGTTTGCCGCGTGTTTCATTTGCTGCTGGTGATTTCTCCACCCGAGTCCTGGTCAAAGAACTCCGGGATCGGGTAGTTGAAGCTGTTGAGCCAACGCTGCATGGCCATCTCGCGTTCGGCGGCCGAGGCGGTTTGCAGGTTGGTGGAGGCCACCACGCCGCGAATCTGCAGTTGCATCCAGCTCTCGGTGCCTTGCTGTGCGGCCGAGGCAGGGCCTGGCTCAATGGCCCAGGCGGTGGTGGACAGGCTCACCATGCACACGATCATCAATTGTTTGGTCATCATTTCTTGAACTCCTCGTAACGCTCTACTTGACTGCGCCGGTTGAAGCATCGACGACCTCGGTCAGGCGGTTGGCGGGTGACGTCGCTGCCTGAGAGGCCGAACCCCTGATTTTTTCCGCACGGGCTTGGGCATCTGCCACTTGCTGGGGACTGAGCTTGGCCATGTTCGCGAGCTCGGCGGCCTGCTTCCAGTTGTCCTGATAAATCAACAGGGTCACCATGTTGAGCGCGGCCAGCGTGTCGGACTGCTGGAGCTCCATGGCGGTCATGAACTCGAAGCGGGCTTCTGCAATGCGTCGCTGATTGAGGTAGACAACCCCCAGGTCATTGCGGATCTTGCCTTCGGTCGGGGCCATCTTCGCGGCGCGTTCGAGGTATTGCGTGGCGGCCGAATTGTCATTCTTGGCGGCCGCCAACTGACCCAGGCCATGTTCACCGTCAGCGGCCAGGCATGTCCCCAGCAGGCTTTTGTACAACGGTTCGGCCTCGTTGCGGCCCATCAGGCGCAGTACCCGTGCCTTGCGCAGGCGGACCTGGACCAAGTCTTCGGGCAAGCGTTCGAGGTTCGCCAGGCTGGCGTATAAGCGGCCCTCGTTGGCCATGTCTTCGGCCATGTTCAAGGCCAGTTCCTGGTCGGCTCCGGGCTTGGCGCAATCGGCCGTGCGTGAAGCCACCACGCCGTTGCTGGAACAACCGGCAAGCATCAAGGTCGCCGCTAATGCGATCACTGTTTTCATGGAATACCCCTTGGCGAACCGTTGGACGTCGCACACGTTGCACACCAGGCGCCGGCTCATTGGGAAAGCCCGCTGCGGTTGTCGAACTCGCCGTGTTCGAGGAAGTACATACGGTAGAAATTCGGGTCGTAATTGCGCAGTTGCTCACCTGGCAAGGTCGGCAGTTGCGCGTCGGCCGCCAACGGTTGGACCAGGTGCGGCGTGACGATCATCAGCAGTTCGCGCTCTTCGCGGTTGATGGAGTTGTCACGAAAGAACGCGCCGAGAATCGGCACGTCGCCCAGTCCTGGAAACTTGTTCACCTGGGAGCTGTTGCGGGTGCTGATCAGGCCGCTGATGACGAAACTTTCGCCATCGGCCAGGGCGATGCTGGTATCGGTACGGCGCACGGTGAGTGCTGGCACCAATGTCCCGGCGATGTTCACCGCGTTGGTGAAATCCAGCTCACTGACTTCCGGTGCCACCTTCAAGGCGATGCGATTCTTGCCGATGACGGTGGGGGTCAGGGTCAGGCGAATACCGAATTCCTTGTACTCGATGGACACATTGTCGCTGCCGGCACTGGGTACCGGGATCGGCACTTCGCCGCCGGCCAGGAAACTCGCGCTCTGCCCGCTGAGGGCCACCAGGCTCGGCCGCGCCAGGGTATAGGCAAAACCGCTGCCTTCCAGGGCGTTGATCATCAACAGGGTCTTACCGGTGGCGAAAGACAGGTTGAACATGTCGTTATTGACCGGCAATGAAGGCCGGACAACACCGCCGATGGTGGGCAAGGTCCTCGGCGAGCCAAACAGGAAATTGCCACGGCTGCCGAAAATCGACGTCGAGGCTTCCTTGAGCTTGGTCCGGCTGACTTCAACGAAACGGATGTCGGTCTGTACCTGGGCGAGCAGCATCGGGTCTTCGGAAGGCATGCTCGCAGCGCCCGTCAGCGCCTCAGTGGCCCGGCCTTTGACAAAGACCATGCTCTGGCGCGGTATTTTCGAACAGTCGGTCCAGACCATCAGGCTGGTGGCGCCGGGCGCCAGGCCCGTGAGGATGAAGGCATCGCTGCCACTGGGTTGCACATCGGCAATTTTCGGGTCGCCGACAGCCAATTTCGTCACGGGTGCGAGGATACGCAGTTCGCTCTGGAGCCCTTGGCCGACCTCGAAGGTCGCGGGCAGATTGTCCAGTTGCGAACAATTTGCCGCAGCGGCCTGAGCCGCATCCAGGCCAAGGCCCATCCAGAACAGGCCATGAATGAAATGTTTTAAAACGGGGGCGGTGCGCTGGGTCATGAAGTGATCCTCGATAGAGAGGCCATCCTTAGGCTTAACCAGTGCCACGGATCACTTGAGAGGCCCGGGCTGCCCCTTCTATTTCATCCAACCCTTCAGCGGTCCGGGCACAGGCCTCGTTGCTACAAGCAAACGGGCGCATTACACCGGCCTGACCGAACGGCAGGCAGCTTACGAAAAAGCTTTATGGGAACCGGAATATCCGGGTTGTCGAGCAAGGAGACCGATGTCAATCAGGTCGTCTGAAGGGTGATTTGACCCTGCCTTGTTCTCGCTTCTTTTTGAAGGTAGTTCAAGCATGGCAAAGCGCCACGCCTCAAACAAAAAAAACGACTAAAAAGTGACGGAAGGAAAAATGGTGATCAAGTGGCCGTCAATAATTTGTCTTTTGCGTGTTTTTCGCGTGAAAAAATCACATGGAAAAGGGTCAACCTTCCGGCGAAAAAAATCCGGCTCATCCCATGGTCCATATTTCTTACGGCTTAGCGCTGGTGCTCTCCTGCAAGCGCTATCAGCAGTGCCTCAGGCTGGTCTGGCTCGTGGAGCAGACTAAGGCTGAGTTGCAGCAACGGGGCGTGGTGTGGGTGATCCGTTGAGCCGATTTGGGCGACCTCGAAGACCACATAGGGTTTGTGTGGATAGGCCCGGCGAGTTTCGAAAGCTGCGCGCAATACATTGCTCAGTCGATCGAACAGCAGTTTTTCAGAGTGATTTGAATGCTCAAGCAGTACTGCACGCTGCCAGGCCTCAGGAGTGAACACTATGGGCAACTGAAGGGGGGGCAGTCTTTGCAGTTTGAGTGAACCGAACATGGTGTGCCTCTTTTGAGCGCGCGAAGAAACCTGCCCCTGAGGGAAAGAGCCTTTCCCGTGGTGGGGTGTGGAGAAACATGAAGGGTTACCTGGGAAGCAGAACGCGCCGCTGATCGAGGTACTCGACGCCAAGGACCGGGGGGCCGATCCGTCTGGATCGAGTAGGCCTGAGAGCCGCGGGCCAGGCTGCTGGCTACGGCGGGTATCAGTCCACGTGGTAGTGAACCGACAAGGTGCCTTTCTTTTGTGAAAGCGAGGCGATGGTGACTGCTCCCAGTTCCTGCAGGCACCGTACGTGAGTGCCGCCGCAGCCATAGGCGGACAGCTCACCGAAACCGACTTCTCGCGTGCCTTCGCGCAATGCGATCAGGCGAGGCAAATCCTCGGCAATCCACTCATCGATGCCTTGCTGGATGATTGATCTGTCCAGCTCCTGAGGATTTTCCCCTGGCTGGAATTGCACACGGCTTTCGCCGGGCCAGTGGTGGGCCTTGATCGGTTTCCAGCCACGACTTTCGGCAAAATGGCCGATCAGGTGCCCGGCCGAGTGCAGGCGTGAATTCAGCCGCCGCCGCTGCTCATCCACGCGGATCGTGGCCATGCCCGGGGCTACTGGGCGGTCGACGTAATGAATGATCTGTTGCCCGTCCTGAACGACGCGTAGTACTTGGCCGTCGTCGATCCATCCGGTGTCGCAGGGCTGCCCACCGCCCTGGGGGTGGAACAGGGTGGCGCGCAGCACCACGGCGAATTCGTTTTCCTGGGGGCTGCAGTCCAGGACTTCCACGTTGGCCTTGAGGTCATCGCTATGGAAAAAAAGGCGAAGCGTCATGGTCCATACCCACATCAGAAATTGTGACGGGATTATAGGTAGCGTGTAAAAGGGTGATAATCCGTTCAAATTTCAAAGGACTGTTGCGTCATGAGCACAAATCTACCGTTGCCGTTGCTCGCCGAAATGGCGGTCTTCGTCAAGGTCGTGGAGACCGGCAGCTTTTCCGAAGCGGCCCGCCAGTCAGGCTCATCGCCGTCGGCCATCAGCCGCAGCATTTCTCGCCTGGAGAAAGCCCTGGCGACCCGATTGCTGCAGCGCACCACCCGCAAGTTGCGTTTGAGCGATGGCGGGGAAGAGGTGTTCAAGCGCTGCCAGGAGATGGTCGCCGCCGCTCGGTCAGTGATGGAGATCAGCGGCCAGTTCACCCAGGAAGCGGAAGGGCGCATCCGCGTCAGCGTGCCCAAGGCCGTGGGGCGTTTCGTGATTCATCCACACATGCCTGAATTTTTGCGCCGTTATCCGAAGGTCGATGTGGAGTTGTTCCTGGAGGATCGGCCGGTCGACCTGATCGATGATCACGTGGACCTGGCTATCCGGATTACCGATCAACCATCATCCGGGCTGGTGGGGCGCCAGTTGCTGACCATTGACCACCTGCTCTGCGCCACGCCGCAATACCTGGCGGAACACGGTGTTCCCACGCATCCCCACGATTTGCTGGAGCACAGTTGCATTTACTTGGGCGAAACGCCCAATGACGCGCGTTGGAAATTCAAGAAAGGCAGCAAGTCGGTCACCGTAGGCGTGCGCGGACGCTACGCGGCCAATCACACGGGGGTGCGGCTGGGGGCGGTCTTGCAGCACATCGGCATCGGTAGCCTGCCATATTTCACCGCCCGTCACGCCTTGGAGCAGGGGTTGATCGTGCAGGTGTTGGCCGACTGGACGTTCCTCGCTTCTTACCACGGTGGCTTGTGGTTGCTGCATTCGCCGACCCGCTACCTGCCGCCGAAGCTGCGGGTGTTCATTGATTATCTGGTGGAGTGCCTGGCGAAGGAGCCGACCTTGAACAAGGTGGCGGGAGGAGGGCGCTCCAGCAAGGTCGCGGCGCACTATGAGTTGCCGGAAAGTGATGGGTTGTTCTGACGGGCCCCATCGCGAGCAAGCTCGCTCCCACAGAAAGTCATGATCAACCGCAGCCAGTGTGGGAGCGAGCTTGCTCGCGATGAGGCCCGTCCAGGCAACACACTTGGGCAAGGCCAAAAAAAAGGCCCGCCGGTTTAACCGTGCGGGCCTTTTGCATGACGGATCGCAATCAGTGCTTGCTGTCCTGGTCCGACATCGCCAGCAATTGCTTTTCCTGGTTCCAGTCGAAAGGCTCGTCGTTTTGCTCGGCTTCGAAACGACGTTCTTCCAGGGCCTGGTACAGGGCGATTTCTTCGTCAGGCATGTAGTGCAGGCAGTCACCGGCGAAGTACCAGAGCAGGTCGCGAGGCACCAGGTGGGCGATCTGTGGGTAACGCACGATCACTTGGCACAGGAGGTCCTGGCCCAGGTACTGGCTTTCGATCGGGTCGACGGGCAATTGCGCGCGCAACTCGTCGAAGCGCTCCAGGAACAAGGCGTGGCTTTCTTCGGGCACCTGTTCGGCCTCACCCACGGCGACCAGGATGCTGCGCAAGTGGTCAAGCAAGACAAGGTGATCGGCAACGACATTGGACACGAGATAAGTCCTCAAGAGCAAAACGGGCGCAGGAGTATAAAGCCCTTGCGCCTGTTTTTGTAGGTGAAGAGCTGTAGGTGAAGAGCTATAGGTGACGGCGTACCTGGCCGTCAGTATCAACGGACCTTGTCTTGCGCCAGCGTCAGTTCGGCCTTGTCGAAATCATCCACGTCGATGACTTTGCGCCGCGCCGCCTCGGCCGCGCGCAAGGTCTGCGCTTCACCGGCTTGCAGCACGCCGGCCTCCAGGGCCGCATCGATGAGGGGTTCGCCAGGCGCCGGGTTGAGCTGACCCTGCTTGAGCGCACCGTGCAGTTTCTTGTGCAGCGGATGGGCGGCCGCCAGCAGGTCGGCGGCGTGTTGCAGGGCGCCCACCGGATCGTCGGTCGATTGCGGGCGATAGCAACCCTGCAGCAACTCTTCGAGAGTCGGGTCACCCTTGGGTCGGCCGATGACCGCGGCCACCTCGGCGTCGAGCCTGTCGCTCGGGCCCTTGTGACGCCGACCGAAGGGGAACACCACCAGGCGCAACAGGCAACCCAGTACCCGGTTCGGGAAGTTGCTCAGCAGTTCATCCAGCGCACGTTCCGACTGGCCGAGGCTTTCCTCCATGGCCCAGGTGAACAGCGGCGTCATGTGGTCCGGCGAATCCAGGTCGTGATAACGCTTGAGCGCGGCGGACGCCAGGTACAGGTTGCTCAAGACGTCGCCCAGGCGGGCCGACAAGCGTTCGCGGCGTTTGAGCTCTCCGCCCAGCAGCATCATGCTCAAGTCCGCCAGCAGCGCGAATGCCGCGGCCTGCCGGTTGAGGGCACGGAAATAACCCTGGCTCAAGGCATTGCCGGGGGCCTTCTCGAAATGCCCCAGGCCCAGGTTGAGCACCAGGGTGCTGGCGGCGTTGCTGACGGCGAAACCGATGTGCTTGAGCAACAAGGCATCGAACTCGACCAGCGCCTGGTCCTTGTCTTCACGGGTTGCCAGGGCCATTTCCTTGAGGACGAACGGATGGCAGCGAATGGCGCCCTGGCCGAAGATCATCAGGTTGCGCGACAGAATGTTCGCGCCTTCCACCGTGATGAAGATTGGCGCACCTTGCCAACTGCGCCCCAGGTAATTGTTCGGGCCCATGATGATGCCCTTGCCGCCATGTACGTCCATGGCGTGGCTGATGCACTCGCGACCACGCTCGGTCAGGTGGTACTTGAGAATGGCCGACAGCACCGAAGGTTTTTCCCCCAGGTCCACGGCGTTGGCGGTCAGCATGCGTGCCGCATCCATCAACCAGGCGTTGCCGCCGATGCGCGCCATGGCCTCCTGGATACCTTCGAACGCCGACAACGGTACGTTGAATTGTTCGCGGACCTGGGCGTACTGGCCCGTCACCAGGCTGGTGAACTTCGCAGCGCCGGTGCCCACCGCGGGCAGGGAAATCGAGCGCCCGACCGACAGGCAGTTCATCAGCATCATCCAGCCCTTGCCGAGCATGGCCTGACCGCCGATGAGGAAGTCCAGCGGGATGAACACGTCCTTGCCCCAGTTCGGTCCGTTCATGAACGCGGCGCCCAGGGGCAGGTGACGGCGGCCGATATGCACGCCTGGGGTGTCGGTGGGAATCAAGGCGAGGCTGATGCCCAGGTCTTCTTCGTCACCCAGCAGGTGGTCGGGGTCATACGCCTTGAAGGCCAGGCCCAGGAGCGTGGCCACCGGGCCGAGGGTGATGTAGCGTTTTTCCCAGTTCAGGCGCAGGCCGAGGGTTTCCTGGCCCTCCCATTCACCCTTGCAGATGATGCCGGTGTCGGGCATCGCCCCGGCGTCGGAGCCGGCCAGCGGCCCGGTCAGGGCGAAGCAGGGGATATCGTCGCCGCGGGCCAGTCGCGGCAGGTAATGGTCGCGTTGCTCGTCGGTGCCGTAGTGCAGCAGCAGTTCCGCCGGGCCGAGGGAGTTGGGGACCATCACGGTGGAGGCCAGGTCGCCGCTGCGCGTGGCCAGTTTCATCGCGACCTGGGAGTGGGCATAGGCGGAGAAGCCTTTACCACCATATTCCTTGGGAATGATCAGCGCGAAGAACCCGTGCTCCTTGATATGGGCCCAGGCTTCAGGGGGCAGGTCCATGGCCTGACCGATCTGCCAGTCGCTGACCATCGCGCAGAGGGCTTCGGTAGGGCCGTCGAGGAACGCCTGCTCTTCCTCGGTCAGTTGCACCTTGGGGTAGGCCAGCAGCACGTCCCAGTCCGGGCGGCCGCTGAACAGTTCGCCATCCCACCACACCGTGCCGGCATCGATGGCGTCGCGCTCGGTCTCGGACATGGGCGGCAGGGTTTTCTGGAACCAGTCGAACATCGGCGCGCTGAAATATTTGCGGCGCAGGTCCGGTAGCAGCAGCGGGGCCGCGACAGCCGCGAGCACCACCCAGAGGATCAGCATCAGCCAGCCGGGCGCATGGCTGAAAATGCCCATGGCCAACAGGTAGGCCGCGACGATACCCAGCGCGGGCAGCGGGGCGGTGCGCCGATGCGCCAGCCAGGCGATCCCGACAACCAGGACCAGTATCCACAACAACAGCATATGTAATCCTCCGTGAACCAAGGCAAAACCGACCTTCAGAGCTTAGACGGCATCTGCAAAACCGGCAGTCGGCGCGATGTGATTGATTTCCTGGGAAACCCTGGTTGCATTGCGCCAGTCTGGTTGGCAACAGCCACGGGAAATCGTTCGTTAACAAGGTGAGAAAACGCCATTGTTTGGCCGGAATGCCGTTATCCCTGGGCCGGGGCTGTGGATAAACTCGTGGTTTCCCGATGCCAGTTCGCCACAACGATCTGGTTCGGCATTACCTGCGGTGATGTTTCCCGAGAGGTCTTTCCTTATATGCAGCAATACCTGAACCCCGGCCGCTTCATCGACAGCGATCACCCTGCGGTCATCGACTTCGCTGAAACCCACCGCGGTGCCGAGCGCGACCCGCGGGCCCAGGCGGTCAGCCTGTATTACGCTGTGCGCGAGGCGGTGCGCTACAACCCCTATACCTTCAGTCGCGACCCGGCGACCCTGCGCGGCAGTTACGCGCTGGCTGCGAGTGAAAGCTATTGCGTGCCCAAGGCCACGTTGCTGGCCGGCTGCGCCCGGCATTGCGGCATCCCGGCGCGTATCGGCCTGGCGGATGTGCGCAACCACCTGTCCACCCCGCGTCTGCTGGAATTGCTCAGGAGCGACGTGTTCGCCATGCACGGTTATACCGAGCTGTACCTGAACGACCGCTGGGTCAAGGCCACGCCGGCTTTCAACCAGGGCTTGTGCGCGTTGTTCGACGTGGCCCCGCTGGAGTTCGACGGTCGCCACGACAGCGTCTTCCACCCGTTCAATCGGCAAGGAGCGAAGCTGATGGAGTACATCACCGACCATGGCCAGTTCGCCGATGTGCCCGAGGCATTCTTCTTCGAACACCTGGAGAAGTGCTACCCGCACCTGTTCGGCGAACAGGTGCCGCGCCTGCTCGGCGACATGCAGGGCGATTTGAGTCGCGCCTGATCCGGCGTATGCTGCTGCGGCATTTATCCATCGAGGACGCCGTGATGCTGAAGATATGGGGCCGGAAAAATTCATCGAATGTGCGCAAGGCATTATGGTGCGCGGAAGAGTTGGGGCTGGCCTACGAGGCCATCGATGCGGGCGGGGCGTTCGGTGTGGTGGACACGCCCGAGTACCGCGCGAAAAACCCCAACGGCCGCGTGCCGATGATCGAGGACGACGGCTTCGTGCTCTGGGAGTCCAACACCATCGTGCGTTACCTGGCGGCCCGTCATGCGTCGGGTTCGGCCTGGTATCCTGCTGACGTACAGGCCCGGGCCCAGGCTGAAAAATGGATGGACTGGACCACGTCCAGCTTTGCCGCACCGTTTCGCTCGGTGTTCTGGGGCGTCTTGCGTACCCCGGCCGAACAACAGGATTGGACGGCCATCCATGCGGCGATCAAGGAGTGCGACGATTTGCTGGCCATGGTCGAGCGGACCTTGAGTGGACAGCTTTACCTGTCGGGGGATGAAATCGGCATGGGCGACATTCCCCTGGGCAGTTTCATTTATGCCTGGTTCGAGATGCCCATCCAGCGCGCCGAGCGGCCTGCCGTACAGGCCTGGTACGCGCGGTTGCAGCAGCGCCCGGCCTACCGCAAAGCCGTCATGACCGCGTTGACTTAATACCTACTATCAACACACTTGACTGTACTTGTGCGGCGACGCCAAGCACCATTGCCTTGGTGCGCCGTGTTGCATTGCTCGCCGCCCGCCCTTATCTATTCTTTTCTTCCCTCCCTTCTTGGTGCGTAATCCGATATGAGTTCCGCTCTGTCCATCCGGCAGCTAACCAAAACCTACGGCAACGGTTTCCAGGCCTTGAGTGGTATCGATCTGGACGTCGCCGAAGGTGATTTCTTCGCCTTGCTCGGCCCTAACGGTGCAGGCAAATCCACCACCATCGGCATTCTTTCCACCTTGGTGAACAAGACCAGCGGCACGGTGAGCGTGTTCGGTCATGACCTGGACCGCGAGCCCGCAGCCCTCAAGCGCTGCATCGGCGTGGTGCCCCAGGAATTCAACTTCAACCAGTTCGAAAAGACCTTCGACATCGTCGTGACCCAGGCCGGTTACTACGGCATCCCGCCAAAGATCGCCAACGAGCGCGCCGAGCAGTACCTGACCCAATTGGGCCTGTGGGACAAGCGTGACGTGCCGTCCCGTTCACTGTCCGGCGGCATGAAGCGTCGCCTGATGATCGCCCGCGCACTGGTGCATGAGCCGCGCCTGCTGATCCTCGACGAACCGACCGCGGGTGTGGACATCGAGCTGCGTCGCTCGATGTGGAGTTTTTTGACCGAGCTGAACCAGAAAGGCATCACCATCATCCTCACCACCCATTACCTGGAAGAGGCTGAGCAGTTGTGCCGCAACATCGGCATCATCGACCACGGCACCATTGTCGAGAACACCAGCATGCGCCAGTTGCTCAGCCAGCTGCATGTGGAAACCTTCCTGCTGGACCTGAAACACGACCTGAAGACCGCGCCCCAGCTCGTCGGCTATCCGGCCCGCCTGATGGACAGCCATACCCTGGAAGTGCAGGTGGACAAAGCCGTGGGCATCACCGGGCTGTTCACCCAACTGGCCCTGCAAAACATTGAAGTGCTGAGCCTGCGCAACAAAACCAATCGCCTCGAGGAGTTGTTCGTGTCCCTGGTGGAGAAGAATCTGGCGAAGGTGGCGGTATGAGCATGAGTTCCGAACTGCGCCCCAACCTCATCGCCCTCAATACCATCGTTTACCGTGAAGTCCGGCGTTTCATGCGGATCTGGCCGCAGACGCTGCTGCCGCCGGCCATCACCATGGTCTTGTACTTCGTGATCTTCGGTAACCTGATCGGCCGGCAGATCGGCGACATGGGGGGCTTCACGTACATGGACTACATCGTGCCGGGGCTGATCATGATGTCGGTGATCACCAACTCCTACGGCAACGTGGTGTCGAGTTTCTTCGGCAGCAAGTTCCAGCGTTCGATCGAAGAGTTGATGGTCTCGCCGGTGTCGCCCCATACGATCCTCATCGGCTACACCTTGGGTGGTGTCCTGCGCGGCCTGGCGGTGGGCCTGATCGTGACCCTGCTGTCGTTGTTCTTCACCGATTTGCAGGTGCATCACCTGGGGGTGACGGTCTTGGTGGTGGTGCTCACGGCCACGATCTTTTCGCTGCTGGGTTTCATCAATGCCGTGTTTGCGCGCAACTTCGATGACATCTCGATTATCCCGACGTTCGTGCTCACGCCGCTGACTTACCTGGGCGGGGTGTTCTACTCGATCTCCCTGTTGCCGCCGTTCTGGCAGACCGTATCCCTGGCCAACCCGGTGCTGCACATGGTCAACGCGTTCCGCTACGGCATCCTCGGGGTGTCGGACATCAAGATCAGCATCGCCATCACCTTCATGCTGGTGGCAACCGTGGTGCTCTACATCGGCTGCGCGCGGTTGCTGGTCAGCGGGCGCGGCATGCGCACCTGACCCCAGCCCCCTGTGGAAGCGAGCTTGCTCGCGATGGCGTCGGGTCATTCAGTCATTTTCTGGCTGACACACCGCTATCGCGAGCAAGCGCGCTCCCACATTGAAATGCATTCCCTTGCGGGAGCTTGCTCGCGATGGCATCAGTCGAAACACCACAAAAAAGGCCTCCATTCCCAGGAGGCCTTTTTTGCATCTCACATCCGGCTTTTCTTGCGCCGCCGCCACTGTCGGGCCACCCACCAGCGCCAGTAACTCATGGTGACGAAGTAGGCCAGGGCGCCGAGCACCAGGCCGGTCACCACCGAGCCCAGCAGGAATGGCTGCCACAAGGTGGACAACTGGCCGCTGATCCATTCCCAGGTCAGTTCTTCGGGCAGTGTCCGGGCGGGCACGTCCATCAGCCAGGCGCCGGTCTGGTAGGTGCAGAAAAACACCGCGGGCATGGTGATCGGATTGGTCAGCCACACCAGGCTCACCGCAATCGGCATATTGCCGCGCACCGTGACGGCCAACGCGGCGGCCAGCAACATCTGCAACGGGATCGGCAGGAATGCGGCGAACAGGCCAACAGCCATCGCCCGGGCCACGGAGTGCCGATTGAGGTGCCAAAGGTTGGGGTCATGCAGCAGGGTGCCGAGAAAACGTAAGGACTTATGTTCCCGAATGCTCTCTGGGTCTGGCATGTAACGTTTGAATAGGCGCCGGGGCATAGGCTTCTCGGTCGGTTCAACGCAGTAAAGGCCGCAAGTATGTCTGGATTCTACGGCTGGCAGATTCAGACTTTGTGACAATTGATAACGCCGGGGGTGCCGCCGAGCGTCTATGCCTGAAGAGGGGCACTCTCAAGGACGGGTTATGCGCACAGGGTTAGTCGCGCTTGCATTGGGGTTGTTGGCCCCGATTTGTTTACCGGCACTGCCGCCGTTGTGGCTGGTTACAGCCATGCCGGTGCTGGCGCTGATGGTGTTGCCGTTTCGAACCTACCCGCTGGGGTTTTTCCTGTTCGGGCTGGCCTGGGCCTGCCTGTCGGCTCAGTGGGCGCTGGACAATCGATTGCCCGCCGCCCTGGACGGAGAAACCCGCTGGGTCGAAGGGCGCGTCGTCGGTTTGCCGCAACAGGGCGACGGCGTGGTGCGCTTCGAACTGGCCGATGCCCATTCACGTCGTACCCGATTACCGACAACGATACGCCTGGCCTGGTTCGGGGGGCCGCCCATCAACAGTGGCGAACGATGGCGAGTGGCGGTGAAGCTCAAGCGGCCCGCCGGATTGTTGAATCCACACGGCTTCGACTATGCCGCCTGGTTGTTGAGCCGCGGCGTTGGCGCGACCGGTACCGTCAAGGACGGGCGGCTCCTGCAAGCGGCCCGGGGCGCCTGGCGTGACGGGGTGCGCCAGGCGCTGGCACAGGTCGACGCCCACGGCCGCTCCGGCGCGCTGGCGGCATTGGTCCTGGGCGACGGCGGCGGGCTGAGTCGCGAGGACTGGCAGGTTTTGCAAGACACCGGCACCGTTCATTTACTGGTGATCTCCGGGCAACACATCGGCCTGCTGGCCGGCCTGGTGTACCTGTTGGTGGCCGGCGCGGCGCGTTATGGCCTGTGGCCGGCGGGGCTGGCGTGGTTGCCCTGGGCCTGTGCGCTGGCCTTTTGCGCCGCCCTGGGCTACGGCTTGCTCGCCGGCTTCGAGGTGCCGGTGCGACGGGCCTGCGCGATGATTGGCCTGGTGTTGCTGTGGCGCTTGCGCTTCAAACAGCCGGATCCGTGGTGGGCATGGCTGCTGGCTTTCACCGGGGTGCTGGTGTTCGACCCGCTCGCCAGCCTGCGGCCAGGGTTCTGGTTGTCGTTTGCGGCCGTGGCCATCTTGATGTTCACCTTTGGCGCTCGCCTGGGGCCCTGGCGCTGGTGGCAAACCTGGACCCGTGCCCAGTGGCTGGTTGCGGTCGGCTTGTGTCCGTTGTTGTTGATCGTGGGCTTGCCGGTCAGCCTCAGTGGGCCGCTGGTGAACTTGCTCGCGGTGCCCTGGATCAGCCTGCTGGTCTTGCCGCCAGCGCTGCTCGGCACGGCATTGTTGCCGGTGCCGCTCATCGGTGAAGGCCTGCTGTGGATCGCCGGCGGGTTGCTCGATCTGTTGTTCAAAGGGCTGGGGCTGATTGCCGGACGAATACCCGCCTGGGTCCCCGTTGCGGTCCCGCTGTGGGCCTTGGGCATCGCCGCTTCAGGGGCATTTTTGCTGCTACTGCCCAAAGGCGTACCGCTGCGTGTGCTGGGGTGGCCGATGGTGCTGCTGATGGTGTTTCCCCCGCGAGAACACCTGCCGCAAGGGCACGCCGAGGTCTGGCAACTGGACGTGGGCCAAGGGCTGGCGGTGCTGGTACGCACCCGGCATCACAGCCTGCTTTACGACGCCGGGCCGCGCTTTGGCGAGGCCGATGCGGGCGAGCGCGTCGTACTGCCGACCTTGCGCAAGCTCGGTGTGCACGGCTTGGACCTGATGCTCCTCAGCCATGCCGACGCCGATCATGCCGGCGGCGCCCAAGCGGTGCGCAACGGGCTGCCGACGATGGAAGTCATCAGTGGCGATCCCGACGCGCTGCCCGATGAACTGCAAGCCGGGCCTTGCGACAGCGGCAGGCGCTGGGAGTGGGATGGCGTCGGGTTCGAGCTGTGGCGCTGGGCATCTGCTGTCGAAAGCAACCAGAAGTCCTGCGTCCTGCTGGTGGAGGCCGGCGGCGAGCGCCTGCTGTTGACCGGCGATATCGACACCCCTGCCGAGCGCGCCTTGCTCGACGAGGCCCTGGCGCTACCGATCCAGTGGCTGGCCGCGCCTCATCACGGCAGCCGCAGTTCGTCGTCGATGGCGTTGTTGTCGCGCCTCAAGCCGCACTCGGTGTTGATCTCTCGAGGGCAGGGCAACGCGTTCGGTCATCCCCATCCCCAAGTGATGGCCCGCTACCGCCGCTCGGGCCTGGCGATCTACGACAGCGCCGAGCAGGGCGCCATTCGTCTGCAACTGGGTGCGTTCGAGTTGCCGCGCACCGAGGCCGGTCATCGACGTTACTGGCGCGACCCGCCCGCCGCCGGGCCACCGGGGCAACATTGATCCAGCGCAACCGGCTGATGCGCTTATCGGCGGGGCGGGTCTGCAAGGCGAGTCTGTGTGATAAAGTGGCGCACTTTTTCGAGGGGGCAGTCACTGTGTGGGAATTGGTCAAATCCGGCGGCTGGATGATGTTGCCGATCATTCTGAGTTCCATCGCGGCACTGGGTATCGTTGCCGAACGCCTGTGGACCCTGCGGGCCAGCCGCGTGACCCCGGAGCATCTGCTCGGGCAGGTCTGGGTCTGGATCAAGGACAAGCAGCTGAACAAGGACAAGCTCAAGGAGCTGCGGGCCAGTTCGCCGCTGGGGGAAATCCTCGCCGCGGGCCTGGCGAACTCCAAGCATGGTCGCGAGATCATGAAAGAGTGCATCGAGGAAGCCGCTGCCCGGGTCATCCATGAGCTGGAGCGCTATATCAACGCCCTGGGCACCATCGCCGCCATGTCCCCGCTGCTGGGCCTGTTAGGGACGGTGCTGGGCATGATCGACATCTTCAGCGCGTTTACCGGCTCCGGCATGACCACTAACGCCGCGGTACTGGCCGGGGGGATTTCCAAGGCTCTGATCACCACCGCCGCCGGCCTGATGGTGGGTATTCCGGCCGTGTTCTTCCATCGGTTCCTGCAACGGCGCGTTGACGAGTTGGTGGTTGGCATGGAGCAGGAAGCCATCAAGCTGGTCGAGGTGGTGCAGGGTGACCGTGACGTGGACCTGGCTGGGGGCAAGCAGTGAAATTCCGCCGCAAGCCACGGGAAAACATCGAGATCAACCTTGCGTCGCTGATCGACGTGGTGTTCATCCTGCTGCTGTTTTTCGTCGTGACCACCACGTTCACCCGGGAAACCCAGCTCAAGGTTGAATTGCCGCAAGCCGTCAGCGGCTCGCCGGCCGAAGACCAGCAATTGAAGAACCTGGAAGTCACCATCAGCGCCGAAGGGGCGTTCTCGGTGAATAACCAGTTGCTGCCCAAGAGCGACCTGGCGAGCCTGATCGAGGCCCTGCAGAAAGAATCCGGCGGCGATACCAACCTGCCGCTGTCCATCAGCGCCGACGGCAAGACCCCTCATCAATCGGTGATCACCGCCATGGACGCGGCCGGCAAGCTCGGCTTCAGCCATCTGCGCATGACCACGGTCGAGGCGGCTCCCGCACCCTGATGGCCATGTCCGATCGATTGCTTGCCGCGTGGTACCAAGGCCACCCGGCCCTGACCCTGCTACGGCCGCTGGAGTGGTTGTACCGGCGGGTGGTGGTAGGCAAGCGCGAGCGTTTCCTGGCGGGTGAAGGCCAGATCTACCAGCCCCCCGTGCCGTTGGTGGTGGTGGGCAATATCACCGTGGGTGGCACTGGCAAGACGCCGTTGATCCTGTGGCTGATCCAGCACTGCCAGCGCAGTGGCTTGCGGGTCGGGGTGGTCAGCCGGGGCTATGGCGCCAAGCCGCCGCAATTGCCGTGGCGGGTCGCGGCCGAGCAGGGCGCCGACGTCGCGGGGGACGAGCCGCTGTTGATCGTCCAGCGCACGGGCGTGCCCTTGATGATCGACCCCGACCGCAGCCGCGCGGTCCAGGCGCTGCTGGAGGCCGAGCCGCTGGACCTGATCCTGTCCGACGACGGCATGCAGCATTATCGGCTGGCCCGGGACCTCGAGCTGGTGCTGATCGATAGTGCCCGGGGCCTGGGCAACCGGCGTTGCCTGCCCGCCGGGCCGTTGCGCGAACCGGTCGAGCGCCTGCAATCGGTCGACGCCGTGCTGTACAACGGCGCCAATGCCGACCGCGAAGACGGCTTCGCCTTCCAATTGCGCCCCACCGAACTGGTGAACCTGGCCAGTGGCGAACGCCGCCCCCTCGACCATTTTCCACCCGGCCAGGCCTTGCACGCCGTGGCCGGCATCGGCAACCCCCAGCGTTTCTTCAAGACCCTCGAAACGCTACACTGGCGGCCAATACCGCACGGGTTTGCCGACCATGCCGAATACAGCGCCCAGGCCTTGAACTTCACGCCAGCCCTGCCGGTGGTCATGACGGAAAAAGACGCGGTCAAATGCCGTGCCTTCGCCGCGCCCGACTGGTGGTACCTGGCGGTGGACGCCGCGCCGTCGCCGGCCTTCGCGGCCTGGTTCGATACGCAGTTGATGCGCCTGTTGCCGGATCGACTCTTGCCTTAACACCTTTTACCCAGGGGAATTCCATGGACACCAAACTGCTCGATATTCTGGCCTGCCCGGTCTGCAAAGGTCCGCTCAAGCTCAGCGCCGACAAGACCGAACTGATCAGCAAGGGTGCCGGCCTGGCCTACCCGATTCGCGACGGCATCCCGGTGATGCTCGAAAGCGAAGCCCGCACCCTGACTACCGACGAGCGTCTGGATAAATGACCACCGCCTTTACCGTTGTCATTCCGTCGCGCTTCGCCTCGACGCGCCTGCCCGGCAAGCCGTTGCTGTCGATCGCCGGCAAGCCGATGATCCAGCACGTCTGGGAGCAAGCCAGTAAAAGCAGCGCCCAGCGCGTGGTGGTGGCGACTGACGATGCGCGCATCGTCGAGGCCTGCAAAGGCTTTGGCGCCGAGGTCGTGCTGACGCGCGAAGACCATAATTCCGGTACCGATCGCCTGGCGGAGGTCGCGGCGAAGCTCGGTCTTGCCGCCGACGCGATTGTGGTCAATGTACAAGGTGACGAGCCATTGATCCCGCCGAGCGTGATCGATCAGGTCGCCGCCAACCTTGCGGCCCACACCGAAGCGCGCATGGCCACCCTGGCCGAGCCGATCGAGGATGTGCAGACCCTGTTCAACCCCAACGTGGTCAAGGTGGTCAGCGACCTCAATGGCCTGGCGTTGACCTTCAGCCGTGCGACGTTGCCCTGGGCGCGGGATGCATTCGCCCAAGGTCGCGACGTGATGCCGGAAGGCGTGCCGTACCGTCGTCACATCGGCATCTACGCCTACCGCGCCGGCTTCCTCCAGGACTTCGTCGCCTGGGGCCCGTGCTGGCTGGAAAACACTGAAGCCCTGGAACAGCTGCGAGCGCTGTGGCATGGCGTGCGGATCCATGTCGCCGATGCGCTGATCGCGCCGCCGACCGGTGTCGACACCGCCGAAGACCTCGAGCGCGTTCGTCGCCTGCTGGAGGCCTGATGCGGGTTCTGTTCGTCTGCCTCGGCAATATCTGCCGCTCGCCCACCGCCGAAGGCATCTTGCGCCACAAGTTGCGAGAGGCCGGGCTGGCCGGGCAGGTGGAAGTCGCTTCCGCCGGCACCGGTGACTGGCATGTCGGCAAGGCCCCGGACAAGCGCAGCCAGGCGGCGGCCTTGAAGCGTGGCTACGACCTGTCGGCCCAGCGCGCGCAACAGGTGACGCGCGCCGATTTCGCCGCCTATGACCTGATCCTGGCGATGGACAGCAGCAACCTGCGCAATCTCCAGGCCCTGCAACCGGCCAATGGCAAGGCCGAGCTGGATCTGTTCCTGCGGCGCTACGAAGCCGAACTCGATGACGTGCCGGACCCGTACTACGACGGCGAGCAGGGCTTCGAGCAGGTGTTGGACTTGATCGAGCGAGCCACGGATCGCCTGGTGATCGAATTGAAGGGGCGGTTATGACCTTGCAGGTACGGGCGGGCGTCAGCCTCAAGCCCTTCAACAGTTTTGGCGTGGACGTCAGCGCCCGGTTGTTCGCCGAAGCCCGCGACGATGGCGAAGTTCGCCAGGCGCTGGCCTATGCCAGCGAGCATGCCGTGCCGTTGCTGGTGATCGGCGGCGGCAGCAACCTGTTGCTGACTGGCGACATCGACGCCTTGGTGCTGCGCATGGCCAGCCAGGGGATCCGCCTGCTCAACGATGACGGCGAACGGGTGGTGATCGAGGCCGAAGCCGGGGAACCCTGGCATCCCTTTGTCCAACATACGCTGGCGCAAGGTTGGTCGGGCCTGGAAAACCTCAGCCTGATTCCCGGTACCGTAGGTGCGGCACCGATGCAAAACATCGGCGCCTACGGTGTGGAGATCAAGGATGTCTTCGCCGGCCTCACCGCCCTGGATCGCCAGACCGGCGAGCTGAGGGACTTCACCCTTGAAGACTCTCTGTTTGCTTATCGCGACAGCCTGTTCAAACAGCAAGCGGGTCGCTGGTTGATCCTGCGGGTGCGCTTTGCCCTCAGCCGCGCCGCACACTTGCACCTGGAGTACGGCCCGGTCCGCCAGCGATTGACCGAACAGGGCATCGATCAGCCGACGCCCACGGATGTGAGCCGGGCCATTTGCAGCATCCGCAGCGAAAAACTCCCCGACCCGGCCATGCTGGGCAATGCCGGCAGCTTCTTCAAGAACCCGCTGGTGCCGGCCGCGCACGTGGCGTATCTCAAGCAGCAATACCCTGATCTTGTGGCTTATCCACAGCCAGGAGAGCAGATGAAGATCGCCGCCGGCTGGCTGATCGAACGGGCCGGCTGGAAGGGTTTTCGCGAGGGGGATGCCGGGGTGCATAAGTTGCAGGCGTTGGTGCTGGTCAACTACGGCGATGCCACGGGCCCGCAACTGTTGGACCTGGCCTTGCGCATCCAGAAAGACATTGCCGAACGTTTCCAGGTCGAGCTGGAAATGGAGCCCAATCGGTACTGAGCGCGGTGGGAGCAAAGCTTGCTCGCGATCAACTGAACAACGCCCTGCCACCATCACGCACAGATCATTTGTGCAGGATTGTGCAGGGCGTTTTGCTTGATCCTGGGTTAATTTAGTTCGCTAACGATGCGACCATCGCATCCTAAAGGCCCGATGCAGACGCCTGTGCGCGCCTGCATAAGAGAGCCCGATCAGCCTGAGCCAGTCTGCGACAACCGACCTGTTACCCAAGGCAGATTGCTCGACCCCATCACTCGAATATTGTGCGGGCGTGCCCATGATTACCCTGAAACTCAATGGAAAAGACCATCAACTGGATGTGACCGAGGACATGCCGCTGCTGTGGGCTATCCGGGATGTGGCCGGTTACAACGGCACCAAGTTCGGCTGTGGCCTGGGCCTGTGTGGCGCCTGCACCATCCACATCGACGGCGCCCCGGCGCGCAGTTGCATTACGCCAATCGGCTCGGTGAAAGGGCAGGATGTCAGCACCATCGACGGCCTTCATGCCGACCCGGTCGGGCAAGTCGTCCAGAAGGCCTGGCTCGACACGGCGGTGGCTCAGTGCGGTTACTGCCAGGGCGGGCAGATCATGTCCGCCACCGCGTTGCTCAAGACCAACCCCAACCCGAGCGATGAGCAGATCGAAGAAGCCATGGTCGGCAACATCTGCCGTTGCGGCACGTATAACCGGATCAAGACCGCGATCCGCCAGGCTTCCACTCACCTGAAGGAGGCCAAGGCATGAGCCGCTTGCCCGATGATTTCGTGCTGAGCAACCTCAGCCGCCGTGGTTTCCTCAAGGGTGCGAGCGCCACCGGCGTGCTGGTGCTGGCGGCCACCTGGGGCCTGCCGGATGCCTTTGCCGAGGAAAAGAAATTCGGCGCCGAGGGCATGCCCCATGGTGCGGTCGATGACCCGAAGGTGTACGTCAGCATTGCCAGCGATGGCAGCGTGACGGTGATCTGCAACCGTTCGGAAATGGGCCAGGGCGTGCGCACCAGCCTGAGCATGGTGGTCGCCGACGAACTGGACGCTGACTGGGCGCTCGTCAAGGTCAAGCAGGCGCCGGCCGATGAGGCGCGTTTCGGTAACCAGGACACCGACGGTTCGCGCAGCATGCGCCACTGGTACGAGCCGATGCGCCGTTGCGGGGCTGCCGCCCGGACCATGCTGGAACTGGCCGCTGCCGCCCAGTGGAAGGTCCCGGTGGGTGAATGCCATGCCCAACTGCACAAAGTGCTGCACCAGCCTTCGGGGCGCGAACTGGGCTATGGCGAATTGGCAACCGCCGCCAGTGCCTTGGCGGTACCGGCCCGTGACAGCTTGCGTCTCAAGCAGCCATCCGAGTTCCGCTACATCGGCAAGGAAGCGAGCCGGGCCATCGATGGCGCGGACATCGTCAACGGTCGTGCGGTGTTTGGTGCCGATGTGCATTTCGACGGCATGCTCTATGCGGTCATCGCGCGTCCGCCGGTCTATGGCGGCAAGCTCAAGAGCGTGGACAGCAGCGCGGCGCTGAAGGTACCGGGCGTGGTCAAGGTGGTCCAGATAGAGGGGCGTCCGCTGCCCTCGGAGTTCCAGCCGTTGGGCGGTGTAGCGGTAGTGGCGAAGAACACCTGGGCGGCGATCAAGGGCCGCGAGGCGCTGAAAATCCAGTGGGACGACGGTCCGAATGCCGGTTATGACTCCATTGCCTATCGCAAGGAACTGGAAGCGGCCGCCCTCAAGCCCGGAAAAGTCGTGCGCAGCAGCGGTGACCTCGACGATGCGCTGGCCAAGGCTGATTCGACGTTGGAGGCGTCGTATTACTTGCCGCACCTGTCCCAGTCCCCCATGGAGCCGATGGTTGCCGTCGCCCGGTTCAAGGACGGCCAATGCGAGGCCTGGGCGCCGAGCCAGGCACCGCAGGTGACCCGTGAGCGTATCGCCGAACGCCTGGGCATTCCTTTCGAGAAGGTCACGGTGAACATCACGTTGCTGGGCGGCGGTTTCGGACGCAAGTCGAAACCCGATTTTGTCGTCGAGGCCGCGGTGCTCGCCAAGGAGTTTCCCGGGCAGGCAGTACGGGTGCAATGGACCCGCGAGGACGACATTCATCACTCGTACTTCCACACCGTATCGGCCGAATACCTCAAGGCCGGCCTGAATCAGGACGGTATGCCGTCCGGTTGGCTGCACCGCACCGTAGCCCCGAGCATCACCGCACTGTTCGCACCGGGCATGACTCACGAGGCGCCGTTCGAAATAGGCATGGGCGTGACCAACATGGCCTACGCCATTCCCAACCTGCGCCTGGAAAACCCCGAAGCGGTGGCCCATGCCCGGGTGGGCTGGTATCGCTCGGTGTCGAACATTCCTCACGGCTTCGCAATCCAGAGCTTCATTGACGAACTGGCCCACAAAGCCGGCCAGGATCCGCTGAAGTACCAGGTCAAATTGCTCGGGCCGGACCGCAAGATCGATCCGCGTACCTTGAGCGAAGAATGGAACTACGGCGAATCCCCCGAGCGTTACCCGATTGATACGGCGCGGATCCGCACGGTGCTGGAAACCGCCGCGAAGGCCGCCGGTTGGGGCCGGGTACTGCCCAAGGGCCGTGGCCTGGGGCTGGCGGTGCACTACAGCTTTGTCACCTACGTGGCGGCGGTGCTCGAGGTTGAGGTCAAGGACGATGGCACGGTGATCGTGCACAAGGCGGACATCGCCGTGGACTGCGGGCCGCAGATCAACCCCGAGCGCATCCGCTCGCAATTCGAAGGCGCCTGCGTCATGGGCCTGGGCAATGCCATGGTGGGCGAAATCAGTTTCAAGGATGGCAAGGTGCAGCAGGACAATTTCCATATGTACGAAGTGGCGCGCATGTCCCTGGCGCCCAAGGAAGTGGCCGTACACCTGGTCACGCCGCCGGGTGAGGTGCCGTTGGGTGGGGTTGGCGAGCCGGGCGTGCCGCCGATTGCGCCGGCCCTGTGCAACGCGATTTTCGCCGCCACCGGCCAGCGTATCCGTAACCTGCCTGTGCGCTATCAGCTGCAAGGCTGGCAACAGGCCAAGGCCTGATGGACAGCGTCGATCTGAATGTCCTGCGCAGCGTGCTCGAGTGGCGCCGCGCCGGGCAGCGGGTGGTGTTGTTCACCGTGGTCCAGACCTGGGGCACTGCGCCAAGACCGCCGGGGGCGATGCTGGCCCTGCGCGAAGATGGCGTGGTGATCGGTTCGGTGTCGGGCGGTTGTGTCGAGGATGACCTGATCGCCCGGCTGCACGACGGCCGTATTCCGGCGGACGGTCCGCCGGTGCAACTGATCACCTATGGCGTCACCCGCGAAGAAGCGGCGCGCTTCGGCCTGCCGTGCGGCGGCACCCTGCGCCTGACCGAAGAGCGGGTGGGCGATCCGCAGTGGGTCGCAGCGTTACTGGAGCGCTGCGAAGCCCATGAAATCGTCGCCCGTGAGCTGACGGTGACCAGTGGCAACGTGGTCCTGACCCCGGCCAGCAAGACCGACGCCCTGGTGTTCGATGGGCAGGTGCTGCGGGCCATTTACGGCCCGCGTTGGCGGTTGCTGCTGATCGGTGCCGGGCAATTGTCGCGCTACGTGGCGGAAATGGCCCGGCTGCTGGACTTCGAAGTGCTGATTTGCGATCCGCGCAAGGAGTTCGTCTATGGTTGGGAAGAGCAGCATGGGCGCTTCGTCTCGGGGATGCCGGACGAAGCCGTGTTGAGCATCCAGACCGACGAGCGTACGGCCATTGTGGCGCTGACCCATGATCCACGCCTGGATGACATGGCGCTGCTCACGGCCCTGGACTCCAAGGCTTTTTATGTCGGCGCCCTGGGTTCGCGGGTCAACAGCCAGAAACGCCGGGGCAACCTGGCTCAGCTAGGCTTGTCTGCGGAGGCGATTGACCGCTTGCATGGACCGATCGGCTTGCACATCGGCAGCCATACCCCGGCGGAAATCGCCTTGTCGCTGCTGGCCGAAATCGTGGCCATCAAGAATGGCGTGGAGCTGCGGCAGAAAAAACCGCTGTAAGCCGTGGATAAGGAGGGCGAATGAGCGAGTCGATTGGCGTGATCATCCTGGCGGCCGGAACGGGCAGCCGTTTTCGCCGGATTGCAGGCCCCGACAAGGATAAATTGCTCGCCGATTGCACCGGGCGTGACGGTGCCCTGCGCTCGGTGATCGAGCAGGTGCTGGTGAATCTGCCTGCCTCCCTGGAAAGGCGCGTGCTGGTGACGAGCAAGGATCGGCCGCAAGCCATTCGCATGGCCCAGGCCTATGGCTGCGATGTCGTGGAACTGGACTCCCCCGGCCTGGGCGACAGCATTGCCGCCGGTGTCCAGGCCTGCCCTGAGCTTGATGGCTGGCTGATGGTGCTGGGGGACATGCCCTTCATCCTGCCGTCGAGCATCGAGCAGGTGGTAGCGGGGATTCGCGCGGACGGTATCAGCGTGCCGGTCCTGGCCGGTGAGTACGGGCATCCGGTGGGGTTTGGTCGTGGGTTTGGGCCGAAACTGATGGCGCTGACCGGCGATCGGGGGGCCAAGGTATTGTTTGCTGGGGCGCAAGTGGTCGAAGTGCCGGTGGATGACCCAGGCGTGACGTGGGATGTGGATGTGCCAGAGGCACTGGCCTTCAAATAACAGGCGACGCAGAACCCTGTGGGAGCGAGCTTGCTCGCGAAAGCGGTCTGACTTCAGCATTGATGCAAGCTGACCCGGCGCTATCGCGAGCAAGCTCGCTCCCACATTGGATCTTCAGTGGGCATAAGTCTTGTGCCTGGTCCCAGTCCCCTGTGGATAACTCTGAAGGCATAAAAAAGCCCCGCCTGGGGTTACCAGGCGGGGCTTTTTACTGGGCGGTGGAATCAGGCGTGAGGTTTAGGCTCGTGCTCTTTTTCCAGGGCTTCAGTGTGACGCGGCGCGACTTCTTCAGCGGTGTGCTGAGGCTCGTCGAACGTCGGAGCCGATTCAACCGGGGTTTCAGCGGCCGGGGCAGGGGCTGCCTCGGCGACTTCTTCCACGACTGGCGCAGGCTCGGCAGCAGGCGCTTGAGCGGCGGCAACGGCAGCTTGCTCGGCTTCCTTCTGCTGACGCTCGGCTTCACGCTTGCGACGACGCACTTCACGTGGATCGTTCGGGGCACGGCCATTCGCGGTCAGGGCGCTGGCAGGTGCAGGCTCTTCCACCGGGGCAGGGGCTTCGGCAACCACCGGCGCCTCGACCACTGGAGCAGGCTCGACCACTTCTGGCTCGACCGCTTTCACGGGCTCTGGTGCCGGCTCAGGCTCGGCAACAGGTGCCGGTGCGGCTGGCTCGGCGGTCCAGTTGAACGCAGTCTGCTCTTCGCGGACAGGCTCTGGTGCCTTTTCCTCGGCCGGTGCTTCGACGACCGCTTCGGCAGCAACGACTGGAGCCTCGACGATCGGTACTGGCTCGGCGACGACTTCAGCTTGAGGCTGGGCGTCAGGGGCCGGTGCGAGTTCCACTTCTGGCGAGGCGGTGGCTTCTACCGGGGTAGTGGCTTCGACCACGGGCGCTTCAACCGGCGCGCTTTCCACCGCAGCGGTGGCACGTTCGGCTTGTTCGTGAGCCTGGGCTTCAGCCGGGGCGCTGATCGCGCTGCTGGCAACGGCCGCAGTCACGGCCAGGCCGGCGGCCAGGTCCGCGGCGCTTGGTGCTTCGGCGTTCTCGGTGGATTCGGACTCTTCCGAACCTTCGATCACGTTGCCGTTGGCGTCGCGCTGACGTTCACGACGGTTGCTGCGACGACGCTGGCCACGGGAGCGGCGGCGTGGACGATCGCCTTCGGCGGTGTCCTGGCCATCTTCCTGCAACTGCTCTTCGGCGTTCAGCACTTCTTCTTCGCTGGCAGCGGCGGCTGCCTGCTCGGCGCGTGGCTGGCGTTCTTCACGTGGAGGACGCGGTGCGCGTTCTTCACGAGGCTGGCGGGCTGGACGCTCTTCAGCGGTGGCGGCAGCCACAGCCGGGGCGGCATCCAGTGGCTCGCGCAGTTCACGAACACGTTCTTCACGCTCGCCACGTGGCTTGCGGTCTTCACGCGGTGCGCGTGGCTGGCGTTCTTCACGGGGCGGACGCGGTGCGCGTTCTTCGCGGGCTACGGCTGGCGCTTCCTCACGGGCTTCGCGCGGCTGGCGTTCTTCACGCGGTTCACGTGGCGCACGTTCTTCACGCGGTGCACGTTCTTCGCGAGGCTTGCGCTCTTCATCGCGACGACCGTTGCGGTTGCGGGTCTGCTGGCGACCGTTGCGGCGTTCTTCGTTGCGGGCAGGACGCTCGGTAGCGGCAGGCTTGGCGACGACGGCCGGGGTAGCGGGTTCTTCCTTGGTGGCGAACAGGCTGACCAGCGACTTCACCAGGCCTTTGAACAGGCTTGGTTCGGGAGCTGCGACCGGGGCGGCAACCGGAGCGGCCACTTCGGTCGGAACCGGAGCGTTGGCGCGGGCCGGAGCAGTCTTGACCGCGGCTTCCTGGCGAACCAGGGTGCGAGTGGCGGCGGCCGGCTGGACTTCTTCCACTTCGGCGGCGGCAGCAGCGATTTCGTAGCTGGACTGGTTGGTGTGGGCTTCCGGGCTGTCATCGCGCAGGCGCTGCACTTCGAAGTGCGGCGTCTCGAGGTGATCGTTCGGCAGGATGACGATGCGGGCGCGGGTGCGCAGTTCGATCTTGGTGATCGAGTTGCGTTTTTCGTTGAGCAGGAACGCAGCCACCGGGATCGGCACCTGGGCGCGAACTTCGGCGGTGCGGTCTTTCAGGGCTTCTTCTTCGATCAGGCGCAGGATCGCCAGGGACAGCGACTCGACGTCACGGATGATGCCGGTGCCGTTGCAGCGTGGGCAAACGATGCCGCTGCTTTCGCCCAGGGACGGACGCAGGCGCTGACGGGACATTTCCAGCAGGCCGAAGCGCGAGATGCGACCGACCTGTACGCGGGCGCGGTCGGCTTCCAGGCATTCACGGACCTTTTCTTCCACGGCGCGCTGGTTCTTGGCCGGGGTCATGTCGATGAAGTCGATGACGATCAGGCCGCCGATGTCGCGCAGGCGCAACTGACGGGCGATTTCCTCGGCGGCTTCAAGGTTGGTCTGCAGGGCGGTTTCTTCGATGTCGCTGCCTTTGGTGGCGCGGGCCGAGTTGATGTCGATGGACACCAGGGCTTCGGTCGGGTCGATGACGATGGAGCCGCCGGACGGCAGTTCGACGACGCGCTGGAAGGCGGTCTCGATCTGGCTTTCGATCTGGAAACGGTTGAACAGCGGAACGCTGTCTTCGTAGAGCTTGATCTTGCTGGCGTACTGCGGCATCACCTGGCGAATGAAGGTCAGGGCTTCGTCCTGGGCTTCGACGCTGTCGATCAGCACTTCGCCGATGTCCTGGCGCAGGTAATCGCGGATGGCGCGGATGATCACGTTGCTTTCCTGGTAGATCAGGAACGGCGCGGAACGATCCAGCGAGGCTTCTTTGATGGCGGTCCACAGTTGCAGCAGGTAGTCGAGGTCCCACTGCATTTCTTCGCTGCTGCGGCCCAGGCCGGCAGTGCGCACGATCAGGCCCATGTCGGCTGGCGCGACCAGGCCGTTGAGGGCTTCACGCAGTTCGTTGCGCTCTTCGCCTTCGATGCGGCGGGAGATGCCGCCGGCACGCGGGTTGTTCGGCATCAGGACCAGGTAACGACCGGCCAGGCTGATGAAGGTGGTCAGGGCGGCGCCCTTGTTGCCACGTTCTTCTTTTTCGACCTGGACGATGACTTCCTGGCCTTCGCTCAGGACGTCCTTGATGTTGACGCGGCCTTCAGGGGCCTTCTTGAAGTATTCGCGGGAGATTTCTTTGAGGGGCAGGAAGCCGTGGCGCTCGGAGCCGAAATCGACAAAGGCAGCCTCAAGGCTTGGTTCGATGCGAGTAATCCGGCCTTTATAGATGTTGGCCTTCTTCTGCTCGCGTGCACCGGATTCGATATCCAGGTCGTAGAGGCGCTGGCCGTCTACCAGTGCAACACGCAACTCTTCGGGTTGAGTTGCGTTAATCAACATTCTTTTCATGTAGTACCGTCGGTTTCCGGGCTGCCGGAAACGGCGTTCGGCACACACGACTTCTCACGGTCGGTGTCAGGTGCGTCCTGGAAATGGCGAGGCCATTCCAGTGTCCAGCGAGTTCGGCCCAATGATGGCGAAGTCGCGACGGACGCGTCCTGCTTGCTGGTACTCAAGCACTCAGTCAGGAGGAGGAATCAACCGGCGTCTGTGGACGAGATGAAGCGTCTGAATATAAGCCTAGTGCTACACAGTCCGACGGTTGTACGTCTCCACCCTACACGTATCCCTGATAATTCGGGTGCTGCCGCGCGCAGAATCCGCAGCGGGTTGGCATTTACCGTGAGCTCCGGAAGGGGAGGTCACGCATCATGGCTAATTTAGGCGTTGTTTCCGAAGCTCTCGCTCGGGGTCGTTCGCAGCTGACTGCACTTTGTGAACTGGCCGTGAATGTGGCGCGCAAGGCGAGTCAAAACTCTGCTTTGCGGCGTATTTCAGGCCTCATGTCACCTGCGCTCGTTACACCTGAAAACTCTACCGTTACGTAGCGAAAGCCCCGTAGGACGGCCTCTCGTCCTCGTGAATTGCGTTGGTCAGGGCCGGTTTTTGACCGCTGGTCCACTGTCCAGCCACTTTTGGCGGCGTTCGCGACTATAGCAGCAATGATTAAGTGCTTCAATTCCATAAAAAATTGTTATGATCGCCGCCATGACAACTACTGCCCCTTCGACCCCTGGCGTTCAACTGCTCGAGGTCTCGCCGGAATATGCCGGCCAACGAATCGATAATTTCCTGCTGGCCCGGCTCAAAGGCGTGCCCAAGACCTTGATCTACCGCATTTTGCGCAAAGGCGAAGTGCGGGTGAACAAGGGGCGGATCAAGCCCGAATACAAGCTCCAGGCCGGTGACATCGTGCGCGTGCCGCCGGTTCGCGTGCCCGAGCGCGATGAGCCGGTGCCCTTGGCCCAGGGATTGTTGCAACGCCTTGAAGCCTCGATCGTCTACGAAGACAAGGCCCTGATCGTGATCAACAAGCCCGCGGGCATTGCGGTTCACGGCGGCAGCGGCCTGAATTTCGGGGTGATCGAAGCCTTTCGTCAGTTGCGTCCGGACGCCAAGGAACTGGAGCTGGTCCATCGCCTCGACCGCGACACCTCCGGCCTGCTGATGATCGCCAAGAAACGCAGCATGTTGCGCCACCTGCACGAGCAGTTGCGTGGCGACGGCGTCGACAAGCGCTACATGGCGCTGGTGCGTGGCCGCTGGGAAACCTCCATCAAGCAAGTTCGTGCGCCGCTGCTCAAGAGCAACCTGCGTTCCGGCGAGCGCATGGTCGAAGTCAACGAGGAGGGCAAGGAGGCGCTGACGGTGTTCAAGGTCTTGCGCCGTTTCGACGACTTCGCCACCTTGGTCGAGGCCAAGCCGGTGACCGGGCGCACGCACCAGATCCGCGTCCATACCCTGCACGCCGGCCACTGCATCGCCGGTGACAGCAAATACGGCGATGACGATTTCACCAAGGAAATCCGCGACCTGGGCGGCAAGCGCCTGTTTCTCCACGCCTATATGCTCACCGTGCCGTTGCCCGATGGTGGCGAGCTGAAATTGCAGGCCCCGGTGGATGACATGTGGGCCAAGACCGTGGAGCGGCTGAGTGCATCCTGATTACAAATTGCTGATATTCGATTGGGACGGCACTCTTGCCAATTCCATCGGTCGGATCGTGGAGTCGATGCATGTCGCATCGGATCGCTCGGGTTTCGCCCGGTGCGACGACTTTGCGGTGAAGGGCATCATCGGCTTGGGGTTGCCGGAAGCGATTCGCAGTTTGTACCCGGAGATCGACGACGATGAGCTGGTGGTTTTTCGCCAGCACTATGCCGATCACTACATTGCGCTGGAGGCCGAGCCTTCGCCGTTGTTCGAGGGCGTGGTTCATACCCTTGAAACCTTGAAGGGCGAGGGTTATCGCTTGGCGGTCGCGACCGGCAAGGCTCGTCGTGGGTTGGATCGGGTATTGAAGGCCCATGGTTGGGACGATTATTTCGATATCACCCGTGCCGCCGATGAGACGGCCAGCAAGCCGCATCCGCTGATGCTCGAGCAGATACTGGCTCATTGTGGGGTGCTGCCTGCGCAGGCGTTGATGGTGGGGGATTCCTCGTTCGACCTGCAGATGGCGCGCAATGCCGGCATGGGTTCGGTGGCCGTCAGCTACGGTGCGCAGTCCATCGAGGCACTCAAGGCGTTCGAGCCGCGGCTGGCGATTGACCATTTTCCTGAATTGCACGCCTGGCTGAGCCAGCGCGCCGATTAAAGTCTGTTGAGGATGCATGTATGACCGATGAATGGAAGGCACCGGCCAAGGCGAGCGCTGACAACGGTGACGAAAAAAGCTGGAAGCTGCTGGAAAAGACCCTGTTGGCCGGGGTGGAGGAGCAGCGTCGTGCGCGGCGCTGGGGGATCTTCTTCAAGTGCCTGGTCTTCATTTATCTGTTTTTCGGCTTGGCGTTGATCTTCCAGGCGGTTGATGGCAAGAAGAGTCCGGGAGGTGGTTCGGCCTACACGGCGGTCATCGACATCGAAGGCATGATTGCCGACAAAGAGGCGGCCAGTGCGGACAATATTATCGGCAGCCTGCGGGCCGCGTTCGAAGATTCGAAGGTCAAGGGCGTGGTGCTGCGCATCAACAGTCCGGGTGGCAGCCCGGTGCAGGCCGGCTACGTCTATGACGAAATCGTCCGCTTGCGCGCGGCGCATCCGGATATCAAGGTCTACGCGGTGATTTCCGACCTTGGTGCCTCGGGTGCCTATTACATCGCCAGTGCGGCGGACCAGATCTATGCCGACAAGGCCAGTCTGGTGGGCTCCATTGGCGTGACGGCGGCGGGTTATGGCTTCGTCGAGACACTGGGCAAGCTTGGGGTGGAGCGCCGGGTCTATACCGCCGGCGAGCACAAATCCTTCCTTGATCCGTTCCAGCCGCAAAAGCCTGAGGAAACGGCGTTCTGGCAGGGCGTGCTCGACACTACCCATAAGCAGTTCATCGCCAGCGTCAAGAAGGGGCGTGGCGAGCGCCTGAAAGACAAGGAGCATCCGGAACTCTTCTCCGGGCTGGTCTGGTCGGGCGAGCAGGCGTTGCCGCTGGGCTTGATCGATGGCTTGGGCAGCGCCAGTTCGGTGGCTCGGGACGTGATTGGCGAGAAGGAACTGGTGGATTTCACCATTGAGGAGTCGCCGCTCGACCGTTTCTCGAAAAAACTGGGCGCCAGCATCGCCGAGCGTCTGGCGATGTGGATGGGGTTCCAGGGGCCGACGTTGCGCTGATTGCCAGCGCTGCTCTGAAAGATCGTACCGATCCTTGTGGCGAGGGAGCTTGCTCCCGCTGGGCTGCGCAGCAGTCCCGTTTGTTGCAGTCGCTTCGCAACCGAGCGGGAGCAAGCTCCCTCGTCACACAGGTATGCAGACCCAGGCCTCAGGGGATTTGCACGCCCTCGGCCAGCAACATGTCCACCAGGCGAATCAGCGGCAGCCCGACCAGGCTGGTGGCGTCCGGTCCTTCGGTGCTCTGGAACAGGCTTACACCCAGCCCCTCGGCCTTGAAGCTGCCGGCGCAATCGTAGGGTTGCTCGGCGCGCAGGTAGCGTTCGACGCGCTCTGGATCCAGGGTGCGCATATTGACTGTAAATGCAACGCAATCGACCTGGCAGGCGTCTGTCTGGCTGTTGAGCAGCGCCAGGCCGGTCAAGAACGTGACCTTGGCGCCGCTGGCAGCCAACAGCTGTTCACGCGCGTTCTCGAAGGTGTGAGGCTTGCCCAGGATGCGCTCGCCGAGCACGGCGACCTGGTCTGAGCCGATGATCAGGTGCCCTGGATAGCTTTGGGCCAATGCCAGGGCTTTTTCCCGGGCCAGGCGTTTGACCAGTTCGAGGGCGGGTTCGCCGGGCCGATGGCTTTCGTCGATATCGGGTGAGTGGCAGACGAACGGCAGTCCCAGGCGGGCGAGCAATTCCCGGCGATAGACCGAGCTTGAGGCAAGTAATAAAGGCAGCATGGGCATCTCCAGGAGTCGGGGACGAATTCTAGCGAGGCACGCAAGTGACGGACAGGGCTGAATTTCCTTTGACATGGCCGGGGGCATCCCTATAATGCTGCGCCTATGTTGAATGACCCGATTCCACCTCACGTTGACCCGCGCAAATTGGCTGACCGTGGCACCACCCTTCAAGGTGAACTGCTGCTGGCCGATTTGAAGAGACTCTGCGACCCGCTTTCCGACGATGTCGGTACGGTCCAGGCCAAATTCGTTTTTGAACGAGATGAACGTAAATCTGTGGTTATCCACAGCTTTATCGACACTGAAGTCAAAATGGTTTGCCAGCGTTGTCTTGAGCTGGTCACCCTGCCGATCCACAGCGAATGCAGTTACGCCGTGGTGAAGGAGGGTGCGAATACCCAGTCGTTGCCGAAAGGTTATGACGTGCTGGAACTGGGCGAAGATCCATTGGATCTGCAGTCACTGATCGAGGAGGAGCTTCTGCTCGCCTTGCCCATTGTGCCTGCTCATCATCCGGAAGAATGCCAGCAGCCGGCGGGAGCAGATGAGCCCGAACCGAGCGAGGACGAGGTAACGCGGTCCAACCCGTTCAGTGTATTGGCGCAGTTAAAGCGTGACCCAAACGTTTAGGAGTTAATCAATTATGGCTGTTCAGCAGAACAAAAAATCCCGCTCTGCCCGTGACATGCGCCGTTCGCACGACGCTCTCGAGGCTAGCACCCTGTCCGTAGAAAAGACCACCGGTGAAGTTCACCTGCGTCACCACGTATCGCCAGAAGGCGTATACCGTGGCCGTAAAGTGATCGACAAGGGCGCCGACGAGTAATCACTTGTCCGCTCAAGTCATCGCGATTGACGCAATGGGCGGGGACTTCGGTCCCCGCAGCATTGTTCAGGCCAGCCTTGCTTGTCTGAATGCTACACCCTCGCTGCACCTGACCCTCGTCGGTCAATCCCCCCTCCTGGAAGACATGCTCAGCGGCCAATCGGCTGTGGATCGCGCGCGCCTGACGATTGTCCCGGCGTCCGAAATCATCACCATGGACGAAAAGCCGGCCCAGGCCCTGCGCGGCAAGCCTGACGCCTCGATGCGGGTGGCCCTTGAGCTGCTGCGTGATGGCAAGGTCCAGGCTTGTGTCAGCGCGGGCAATACCGGTGCGCTGATGGCGCTGTCACGCTATGTGCTCAAGACCCTGCCGGGTATCGACCGGCCCGCGATGGTGGCGGCGATCCCGACCCAGCGTGGCTTCTGTCAGTTGCTCGACCTGGGGGCGAACGTCGATTGCAGTGCCGAGCATCTGCTGCAGTTTGCGGTGATGGGCTCGGTCGCGGCTGAAACCCTGGGCATCGTGCGTCCTCGCGTGGCGTTGCTGAACATCGGCACCGAAGACATCAAGGGCAACCAGCAGGTCAAGCTGGCGGCCACGTTGTTGCAGGCGGCGCGGGGCATCAACTACATCGGTTTCGTCGAAGGCGATGGTCTGTACCGTGGCGAGGCCGATGTGGTGGTCTGTGACGGTTTCGTGGGCAATATCCTGCTCAAGTCCAGCGAGGGGCTGGCAACCATGATCGGCCAGCGCATCGAGACCTTGTTCAGGCAAAGCCTCGCTTCGCGGGTGGTCGGCGCCCTGGCGCTGCCGTTGATGCGTCGCTTGCAGGCGGACCTGGCGCCAGCGCGGCACAACGGTGCGAGTTTCCTCGGGTTGCAAGGTATCGTGATCAAGAGTCACGGGTCGGCGGGCGTGCAGGGTTTCCAGAGTGCGATCAATCGAGCGGTGATCGAGATCCAGGAGAACCTGCCGGAGCGCTTGCACGGTCGCCTCGAGGATTTGTTAACTTAGGCGTTTTCGTCCGACAATGCTTAAATGTGACCGGTCGGTTCAACCCGCCATCCAACTTTCAGTTTGCTAGCGCCCCCAGGGGCGTCAATTTTTGACGACAAGATCATTAGGGGCTTTGTTTTCATGTCTGCTTCCCTCGCATTCGTCTTTCCAGGGCAGGGCTCGCAGTCCCTCGGCATGCTGGCCGAGCTGGGCGCGCAATACCCGCTGATCCTCGAAACATTCAAAGAAGCTTCCGATGCGCTCGGCTATGACTTGTGGGCACTGACCCAGCAAGGGCCGGAAGAACGGCTCAATCAAACCGATAAAACCCAGCCGGCCATCCTCACCGCCTCGATCGCCTTGTGGCGCCTGTGGCTGGCTGAAGGTGGCGCGCGCCCGGCATTCGTCGCCGGTCACAGCCTGGGCGAATACAGCGCCCTCGTGGCCGCTGGCAGCCTGAGCCTGGGCGCCGCGGTGAAACTGGTGGAGCGTCGTGGCCAGTTGATGCAGGAAGCCGTTCCGGCCGGGCAGGGCGGCATGGCCGCGATCCTCGGCCTGGAAGACGCCGATGTACTGGCGGCCTGTGCCGAGGCGGCGCAAGGCGAAGTGGTCAGCGCGGTGAACTTCAATTCCCCGGGCCAGGTGGTCATCGCCGGTGCCAAGGCGGCTGTCGAGCGTGCCATCGAGGGCTGCAAGGCCCGTGGTGCCAAGCGCGCCATGCCACTGCCGGTCAGCGTGCCGTCGCACTGTGAGCTGATGCGTCCGGCCGCCGAGCGCTTTGCCGAGTCCATCGCTGCCATCGACTGGCAGGCCCCGCAGATTCCCGTGGTGCAGAATGTCAGCGCCAACGTGGCGCCTGATCTCGAGACCTTGAAGCGCGATCTGCTGGAACAACTCTACAAGCCGGTTCGCTGGGTCGAATCGGTGCAGACCCTGGCAGCCAAGGGCGCGACCGAACTGGTCGAGTGCGGTCCTGGCAAAGTGCTGGCAGGCCTGAACAAACGCTGCGCCGAAGGCGTATCGACTTCCAACCTCAATACCCCAGATGCCTTCGCTGCCGCCCGTGCAGCGCAGGCCTGAACAGGAGAAACTTGCATGAGTCTGCAAGGTAAAGTTGCACTGGTGACCGGTGCAAGCCGTGGCATCGGCCAGGCCATCGCCCTGGAGCTGGGTCGTCAAGGCGCCATCGTCATCGGCACCGCGACTTCCGCTTCGGGCGCCGAGCGTATCGCCGCGACCCTGAAGGAAAACGACATCCAGGGCACCGGCCTCGAGCTGAACGTCACCAGCGACGAATCCGTTGCGGCGGTGCTGGCAAGCATTCAGGAGCAGTTCGGCGCGCCGGCGATCCTGGTCAATAATGCCGGTATCACCCGCGATAACCTGATGATGCGCATGAAAGATGACGAATGGTTCGACGTCGTCGACACCAACCTGAACAGCCTGTTCCGGCTGTCCAAGGGCGTTCTGCGTGGCATGACCAAGGCTCGCTGGGGTCGAATTATCAGTATTGGCTCGGTTGTGGGTGCCATGGGCAACGCAGGCCAAGTAAACTATGCTGCGGCTAAAGCCGGTCTGGAAGGTTTCAGCCGTGCGCTGGCGCGTGAAGTGGGTTCGCGCTCGATTACGGTAAACTCGGTTGCACCGGGTTTCATCGACACCGACATGACCCGTGAACTGCCGGAAGCACAGCGCGAAGCCTTGTTGACACAGATTCCGCTGGGTCGTCTGGGGCAAGCTCAAGAAATCGCGTCCGTGGTCGCTTTTCTTGCGTCGGACGGTGCGGCATACGTGACCGGGGCTACAATCCCGGTGAACGGCGGGATGTACATGAGTTAAATGTGACGGATTGCTTCAAAAAAATGTCATACGAGCTGTCTAAAATCCGTTATAAAGCTGCAATCAATTTATAGACGGCGGGCCGCAGGGTTTGAGGAGTGAAGCTTTCGGTTGAAAAACCGAAAAGTTCTTCTATACACTTACCCACCGGCCAGCTGCCTGAATTTGTCCATTAGGAGTGAAAACAAGGTATGAGCACCATCGAAGAGCGCGTCAAGAAAATCGTTGCCGAGCAACTGGGCGTTAAAGAAGAAGAAGTTGTGAACACCGCTTCCTTCGTAGAAGACCTGGGTGCCGACTCCCTTGACACCGTTGAGCTGGTGATGGCTCTGGAAGAGGAATTCGAGACCGAGATTCCTGACGAAGAAGCTGAGAAGATCACTACTGTACAAGCTGCTATCGACTACGTTACCAGCCACCAGGCGTAATCGTATTCAGTCGTCGCTAGCTGTCATGGAAAAACCGCACTGCCGTCACGGCGTGCGGTTTTTTCTTTAGGCCTGATGCAAAGTCGTCATTAGAAAAAGGAGAGTGCTGTGTCGCGTAGACGCGTCGTAGTCACCGGTATGGGTATGTTGTCGCCACTGGGCACGGATGTGCCGAGCAGTTGGCAGGGCATTCTGGCTGGCCGCAGTGGCATTGGTCTGATCGAACACACCGACCTTTCTGCCTATTCCACCCGTTTTGGCGGCTCGGTAAAGGGCTTCAATGTCGAGGAATACCTGTCGGTCAAGGAAGCCCGCAAGCTCGACCTGTTCATTCAGTACGGCCTGGCAGCCGGTTTCCAGGCCGTGCGTAACGCTGGCCTGGAAGTCACCGACGCCAACCGTGAACGCATCGGCGTGGCCATGGGTTCGGGTATTGGCGGCTTGACCAATATCGAAGAAACCAGCCGCACGCTGCACGATTCGGGACCGCGACGGATTTCTCCGTTCTTCGTGCCGGGCTCGATCATCAACATGATTTCCGGTTTCCTGTCCATCCACCTGGGTGCCCAGGGACCCAACTACGCCATCGCCACGGCGTGCACCACCGGTACCCACTGCATCGGCATGGCCGCGCGCAACATCATGTACGACGAAGCCGACGTGATGATCGCCGGTGGCGCTGAAATGGCCGCTTGCGGTCTTGGCATGGGCGGTTTCGGCGCGTCCCGTGCGCTGTCGACCCGCAACGACGAGCCCGCCCGCGCGAGCCGGCCATGGGACAAGGGCCGTGATGGCTTCGTACTGTCCGACGGTGCCGGTGCGCTGGTGCTCGAGGAGCTGGAACACGCCAAGGCGCGTGGCGCGACCATCTACGCCGAACTGATCGGCTTCGGCACCAGTGGCGATGCGTACCACATGACCTCGCCACCGGCCGATGGCGCCGGTGCGGCCCGTTGCATCGCCAATGCCTTGCGTGACGCGAAAATCAACGGCGAGCAGGTGCAGTACATCAACGCCCACGGTACTTCCACACCGGCCGGCGACCTGGCCGAAGCCCAGGCGATCAAGACCGTGTTCGGCGAGCACGCCTACAAGCTGGCGGTCAGTTCGACCAAGTCCATGACCGGTCACCTGCTGGGTGCAGCTGGGGCGGTGGAAGCGATCTTCAGCGTACTGGCGATCAACAGCCAGACGGCGCCGCCGACCATCAACCTCGATGAGCCGGACGACGGCTGCGACCTGGACTTCGTGCCGCACACTGCCCGCAGCATGGACATCGATGTGGTGCTGTCCAACTCCTTCGGCTTTGGCGGGACCAACGGTTCGCTGGTGTTCCGCCGGTTCGCCGGTTGATGGAAAGCTGGGTCGACGGTCAGTCAGCCGACGTCCTGTCGCTGAAAGATCGCGGCCTGGCTTACGGGGATGGGTTGTTCGAGACCATCGCCGTGCGCGGTGGCAACCTGCTGTTGCTGGAGCGTCACCTGCAGCGCCTGGAAGCAGGTTGCCAGCGGTTGGCGCTCAACGTCGACATGAGCGCGTTGAGCGCAGAGCTGGACGCCTACGCCCGCGGCCTGGGTGACGGCGTGCTGAAGTTGATCGTGACCCGTGGCGACAGCCTGCGCGGTTATGCCGCTGATCCCTCGACGCCGGCCAGGCGCATCCTGCAAGGCAGTCCGCCGGCCGCCTATCCCGCCGTCCATGGCGACCAAGGCATTCTTCTGTTTCCCTGCACCGTGCGTTTGTCCGAGCAGCCCTTGCTCGCCGGGCTCAAGCACCTCAATCGCCTGGAGCAAGTGCTGGCCCGTGCCGAATGGCGAGATACGCAGTACGCTGAAGGCTTGATGCTGGACGCGTCCGGACGGGTGATCGAAGGTGTGTTCAGCAACCTGTTCCTGGTGCGCGATGGCGTCTTGTTCACGGCGGACCTGAGCCGTTGCGGTGTGGCCGGCGTGATGCGCGCCGAATTATTGTTTCAAGCCAAGTCCCAAGGCATCGTCACGCAAATCACCGACATCAGCCTCGAACAACTGCACCAGGCCGATGAAGTCTTCGTCTGTAATAGCGTTTATGGCGTGTGGCCAGTGCGCGGATGCGGTTCGGCGCGCTGGTCGGTTGGCCCGCTCACCCGTAAACTGCAGACCCTTGCCCGTGCGCTATTGGATGTTTGATTCGTGAGACGTAAATTCTTGCTGCTGCTGGAGACCGGACTGGTCCTGGCAGGGCTGTTGTTGGGTGCTTCGGCCTGGAAGATTCATTCGGCGCTGCAACAGCCGCTGAACATCACCCAGGAAGAATTGCTGGACGTGCCCAACGGGACCACCCCGACCGGAACCCTCAAGCGCCTCGAAGCCGATGGCTTGATCAGGGACGCTTTCTGGCTGCGGATCTATTGGCGCTTCAATCTCGCCGACCAGCCGTTACACTCCGGCGAGTACCGTATGGTGCCAGGCATGACCATGGAGGGCCTGATCGCCGTCTGGAAGCGCGGCGAAGTGGTGCAATACAGCGTGACGCTGGTGGAAGGCTGGAATTTCCGCCAGGTGCGCGCCGCGCTGGCCAAGGATGAAAAGCTCCAGCAGACCCTCACCGACCTGAGCGACAGCCAGGTCATGGACCGTCTCGGTCATTCGGGCGTATTTCCCGAGGGTCGGTTCTTCCCGGACACCTATCGCTTCGTGCGTGGTACCTCGGATGTCGACCTGCTGAAGAAAGCCTACGACCGCTTGGAAGACGTGCTCGCCAAAGAGTGGGCACAGCGTTCCGCCGATGTGCCTTACACCTTGCCGTACCAGGCGCTGATCATGGCGTCCCTGGTGGAGAAGGAAACCGGCGTGCCCCAGGAACGCGGGCAGATTGCCGGCGTCTTCGTACGGCGCATGCGCCTGGGTATGCTGCTGCAGACCGATCCCACGGTGATCTACGGCCTGGGCGAGCGTTACACCGGCAAACTCACCCGCGCCCATTTGAAAGAAGAAAACCCCTATAACACCTACCTGATCCCGGGCTTGCCGCCGACGCCGATCGCGATGGTGGGGCGTGAAGCGATTCACGCCGCGTTGAACCCGGCGCCGGGCAACAGCCTTTACTTTGTCGCGCGTGGCGATGGCAGCCACGTGTTTTCCGATGACCTGGAGTCGCATAACAACGCCGTGCGCGAGTTCCAGCTCAAGCGCCGTGCCGACTACCGCTCCAGCCCGGCCCCGGCAACGCCGGGCGAGCAGGCGCCGATTCCGGCGGCATCGCCCGACACGGCACCCGAAGCGGTACCCCAGGTGCCGGCCCCCGAACCGGACGCCAGCGAGCCACCGAGCCCGCAATGACTTTGATTAAGGATCGCCCCGTGACTGGCTTGTTTATAACGCTGGAAGGCCCGGAAGGCGCCGGCAAGAGCACCAACCGCGAATACCTGGCCGAATGCCTGCGGGCCGCCGGCATCGAGGTGGTATTGACCCGTGAGCCGGGCGGCACGCCGCTGGCCGAGCGCATTCGCGAGGTTCTGCTGGCCCCCCTTGAAGAGGTCATGAACCCTGACACTGAGCTGCTGCTGGTGTTCGCTGCCCGGGCGCAGCATCTGGCCGAGGTGATTCGCCCGGCGCTGGCCCGTGGCGCCGTGGTGCTCTGCGATCGTTTTACCGATTCGACCTACGCCTACCAGGGCGGCGGCCGGGGCTTGTCCGTGGAGCGCATCGCCGCGCTGGAAACCTTCGTCCAGGGTGACCTGCGACCGGACCTTACCCTGGTGTTCGACTTGCCAGTGGAAATTGGCCTGGCCCGCGCCAGCGCCCGTGGCCGGCTGGATCGTTTCGAGCTCGAGGGCCAGGATTTCTTCAATGCCGTGCGCAACGCCTTCCTGAGGCGCGCGAAGGCCGATCCGGCGCGTTACCTGCTGATCGATGCCGCGCAGCCGCTGACCCAGGTCCAGCAATCCCTGGATGGCTTGCTGCCACGTTTGCTGGAGCGTGTCCGTGGCTGAAGCCTATCCCTGGCAAGACGGTCTCTGGCAGCAACTGGCTGGTCGTGCCCAGCATGCCCACGCCTATCTGCTGCACGGCCCGGTCGGCATCGGCAAGCGGGCACTGGCCGAGCGCCTGATGGCCAGCCTGCTGTGCCTGCGGCCGGGTGCTTCGAACGCCTGTGGTGAATGCAAGTCCTGCCTGCTGCTCAAGGCCGGCAGCCATCCCGACAATTACGTGTTGGAACCGGAAGAGGCGGACAAGGCGATCAAGGTCGACCAGGTCCGGGACCTGGTCAGCTTCGTGGTTCAGACCTCGCAGATGGGCGGGCGCAAAGTGGTGCTGATCGAGCCGGTCGAGTCGATGAACATCAACGCCGCCAACGCCTTGCTCAAGAGCCTCGAAGAACCCTCCGGCGATACCGTGTTGCTGCTGGTCAGCCACCAGCCGAGTCGCTTGTTGCCGACCATCAAGAGTCGCTGCGTGCAACAGGCCTGTCCGTTGCCGAGCGAAGCGATGAGCTTGCAATGGCTGGCCCAGGCCTTGCCTGACAACACCGATGAAGAACGTATCGAGTTGCTGACCCTCGCGGCCGGTTCGCCCCTGGCGGCTGTCAGCCTTCAGGCCCAAGGCGTGCGTGAACAGCGAGCCCTGGTGGTGGATGGGGTGAAGAAACTGCTCAAGCAGCAGCAATCCCCCACGCAACTGGCCGAGGGTTGGAACGCCATCCCGCTACTCCTGCTGTTTGACTGGTTCTGCGACTGGTCGAGCCTGATCCTGCGTTACCAGTTGACCGAAGATGAGGCGGGCCTGGGGCTGGCGGACATGCGCAAGGTGATCCAGTACCTGGCGCAAAAAAGCAGCCAGGATAAAATCTTGAACATCCAGGACTGGATCCTTGCCCAACGGCAGAAGGTGCTGAGCAAGGCGAACCTCAATCGGGTGCTGTTGCTCGAGGCGCTGCTGGTGCAGTGGGCGAGTTTGCCTGGTCGAAACTGACAGACACGGCCCAGCTACTAAACTCAGCTCAACCGCAGCGGAGATCAGCATGAACGAACCTGTCAGTCCCGGCCCACGCAACGGCATCCTGTCCCTGACCATCAAGGACAAGTCGGTGCTTTACGCCGCCTACATGCCCTTCATCAAGAACGGCGGCCTGTTCATTCCGACCAACAAGAATTATCGCTTGGGCGACGAAGTGTTCATGCTCTTGAGCCTGATGGACGAGGCGGAGAAAATTCCGGTCGCCGGCAAGGTGATCTGGCTGACCCCCAAGGGCGCCCAGGGCAATCGGGCAGCCGGCGTAGGCGTGCAGTTCAACGACGGCGACAATTCGGCCCGCAATCAGATCGAAACCCACTTGGCCGGCTCCCTGAAGTCCGACCGTCCCACCCATACGATGTAGCCTGGCCTTTTATGCTTGTAGACTCCCATTGTCACCTTGACCGTCTCGACCTCGCTGCCCATGGCGGCTCCCTGGATGCTGCGCTGGACGCGGCCCGTGGCCGGGGTGTGGGGCACTTCCTGTGCATCGGCGTCAGCGCCGACAACGCCGCCGACGTCAAGGCCTTGGCCGAACGTTATGCCGATGTCGACTGTTCAGTCGGTATCCACCCACTGGATGTCCAGCCCGACGCCGCGCCGGCGCTCGATTGGCTGTTGCGTGAGCTCGATCATCCGCGGGTGGTCGCCATTGGCGAAACCGGCCTGGACTATCACTACGAGCCAGAAGCCGCCGACGTGCAGCAAGCCTCGTTCCGGCTGCACCTGGAAGCCGCCCGGCAGACCGGCAAGCCGGTGATCATCCACACCCGTGGCGCCCGGGCCGACACCCTGGCCCTGCTGCGTGACGCCGCGCTGCCCCAGGCCGGTGTGCTGCATTGCTTCACCGAAGACTGGGACATGGCCAAGACGGCCCTGGACATGGGCTATTACATTTCCTTGTCCGGGATTGTCACGTTCCGCAATGCCGATGCCTTGCGCGACGTTGCGAGCAAAGTGCCGGCTGATCGGCTGTTGGTGGAAACCGACTCGCCTTACCTGGCGCCGATTCCGTATCGCGGCAAGCCGAACCTTCCGCAATACGTACGGGAAGTGGCGGAATTTCTGGCGATGTTGCGCGGTGAGTCCTACGAACGGTTTGCCGAGCAGACGACGGAAAACTTTAAGCAATTGTTTCCGCTGGCTCACGTCCGTTCGGTGGATGCCTGAATTTGATGCAAAAAAAACCCGGGTTCTGGGGGGTGAATCCGGGTTAAGACCATTAGGAGTAAAACAAAGGCACGCGGTCCGTTGGTACCTTTATCAGCGCGTCACTTGGGGGAGATGTCGCGCCGACAGTTCAAGTATTGATCAGTATGCCAACGCGTCCAGTCGGGCCGGGGCGGTTTTTAAACAAATTTGGAATACGCTCGCTTCGGATAAGTTCTCACTGTCGACAAAGCTCGCCAGTGCGGCGCATTGGCCCGGGAAACGGCGAGCCGGGTGTGTACGGTTTTGTGAAGAACAGTGGCCGAGAACGGATGATCCGTGCATTTTTGCGTAAGTTAGGCATAATACCCGGCTTCGAATTTTGACCCTTCAGACCTTTTTCTTATGCACAAAGAACCCCGTAAGGTCCGTGAGTTTCGCCGCCGCGAGCAGGAAATTCTCGACACCGCGCTCAAGTTGTTCCTCGACCAGGGTGAAGACAGTGTCACCGTCGAGATGATTGCGGATGCCGTGGGTATCGGCAAAGGCACGATTTATAAACATTTCAAATCCAAGGCGGAGATCTACCTGCGCCTGATGCTCGACTACGAGCGCGATTTGAACGAGCTGTTGCATTCGGCCGATGTGGACAAGGACAAGGAGGCCCTGTCCCGGGCCTACTTCGAGTTCCGCATGCGCGACCCGCAGCGCTACCGCTTGTTCGACCGTCTGGAAGAGAAGGTGGTCAAGGGCAACCAGGTGCCGGAGATGGTCGAGGAACTGCACAAGATCCGCGCCTCGAACTTCGAACGCCTGACCCTGCTGATCAAGGGCCGGATCAGCGAGGGCAAGCTCGAGGACGTGCCGCCTTATTTCCACTATTGCGCTGCCTGGGCGTTGGTGCATGGCGCGGTGGCGCTGTATCACTCGCCGTTCTGGAGCAACGTGCTGGAAGACCAGGAAGGTTTCTTCCAGTTCCTGATGGACATCGGCGTGCGCATGGGCAACAAGCGCAAGCGCGACACCGACGTCCCGAGCAACTGACTGGCCGCAAGGCAACAAGACATTCAGCTGCCTTATTGCGCCATGTCCGCTTACATGGCGCAGTGCCCCAGTAATATACTCAGGCTTGGGTCTTGCGAAATCTTGATTTTCAGGTCAATTATCGCGAGTCCGATTTTTCTTGTGCCGGAGTGATTCATGATCGTTGACCGTCAAGGCAGGCGTTTCCGTAATTTGCGGATCAGCCTGACCTCAGCCTGCAATTACGCCTGTACCTATTGCGTGCCTGATGGCAAGCGGTTGGTGGCTGCGCAGGATGAACTGTCGGCCGACGCCATGGCACGCGGCGTGGCCTATTTGATCGAGGCCGCCGGTATCGAGCGGCTGCGCATCACGGGCGGCGAGCCGCTGGTCAGCCCCAAGCTCGAGCGTTTCATGACGGCTGTAGGGCAGATGGGCCTGGAAGACATCAGCCTGACCACCAATGGCCAGTTGCTGGCGAAAAAACTGCCTTTGCTGGTGGACGCCGGTATTCGTCGCATCAACGTTTCCCTCGACACCCTGGACCCCGTTGCGTTTCGCAGCATCGCCCGTGGCGGCGACCTGGCGACCGTGCTCGACGGCATGGAACAGGCTCGGGCGGCCGGGTTGAAGATCAAGGTCAACATGGTGCCGTTGCGCGGACAGAACCTGGACCAAGTGATGCCGTTGCTCGAATACTGCCTGGAACGTGGTTATGAGTTGCGTTTCATCGAGTTGATGCGCATGGGCCACCTGGCCAGCGACTCCAACGCCTTCCTGCAGCAGTTCGTCAGCCTCCAGCAACTGCTCAGCCTGATCGGCGATCAGTACGAATACCTGCAAGCCGACGCGCCGGTGGATGCCACGGCGGTGCGCTATGAAATCCCGGGGCTGGGGCATTTCGGCGTGATCGCCAATGAAAGCGTGCCTTTCTGCCGGACCTGCTCGCGCCTGCGGCTGTCCTCTACGGGGTGGTTGCATGGCTGCCTGTCCTCCAGTAACCGTCACTTTGTCGGCGATCTTCTGGACAAGCCGCGTCACCAGGCGTTGCCCGCTCTTCAGCGATTACTGGTCAAAGCCTTGGGAGATAAGCAGGAAGTGGCGTTCTCCGGCGGCGCAACCATCATGAAGATCATCGGCGGCTGACCGAGCTGGCGCAAAAGCTGCATCCACTGGCCATTCGCCGGTTTTCCGACACCGGTTTCTGGAGGGTAGGATGCGTAGTCTGGTTTTGCTGCTGGCCGTTTTGGTGCTTGGCGGTTGCATGAATGTCAGCGACATGGGAGAGGGCGTTCGTTATCACATGAGCGACGCCGGCCTGCTGGACCATAGCGACAGCCGTCGTGTGAACAACCTGCGTATTCAGCCTGACTCGTTCATCTACATCGCCCAGGGCGCCTTCGCTCCGCCGGGCAGTGCCTATCCGCGTCCCAACGTGGTGGCCGAAGAAGCCTTCAATGGTTTCATCGAATATTTCCCCATGGTCCGTCGCGCCCGTGTTCCCGAAGGCCTCGACCAGGCCATGGGCGAAGCCCGTTCCGCCGGTGCCCATTACCTGTTGTACACCCGCTTCGCCAAGGCCGATAACCGCATCGGCAACACCGACGAATGGCAGGATGAAGAGGCCGTGGATCGCCTCGGTGTCGATACCAGCGTGATTCAAATCATGTTGATCGAGACCAGTACCCAGTATTTGATTGATACTGCACGGATCAAGAGTCGTGGCGGTTTACTGACGTTGCACGACAAACAGCCCCAGGACCTCATCGCCACGCCGTTGCGTGAGTATGCCCGCAGCCTGCTGGGGATGAGCGACGAGTAATCACAAGGAGTCACCATGAGCGGACCGCAAAAAGCCAATGACTTGCTGGGGCAGATCCCCAAGACCAAAGGCCTGCCGCCGGTCCACTTGTGGAACCCGGATTTCTGCGGCGACATTGACATGCGCATCGCCCGGGACGGTACCTGGTACTACTTGGGCACGCCCATCGGGCGAAAACCGATGGTCAAGCTGTTCTCCACCATCATCCGCCGCGACGGCGATGATTACTTCCTGATTACCCCTGTGGAAAAAGTCGGCATCAAGGTCGATGACGCGCCATTCGTGGCCGTGACCCTCGAAGTTGAAGGGCAGGGGGAAGGGCAGTTGTTGCGCTTCACCACCAATGTCGAGGAAACCACTGAGGCTGGCGCCGAGCACCCGTTGCGGGTGGTGATCGATCCCCAGACCCAGGAACCGGCGCCGTATGTGCATGTGCGCAGCAATCTCGAAGCGCTGGTCCATCGCAATGTGTTCTACCAACTGGTGGAGCTGGCGGTCAGTCGCGAGATCGACGGGCAGCGCTGGTTGGGCGTGTGGAGTGGTGGCGTGTTCTTCCCGATAGGCCTGGAACCCTGAGCCCTTGTGGGAGCGATGGTTGATCCAATATCTGTGTTGACTGGACGTCCGCTATCGCGAGCAAGCTCGCTCCCACAGTGAATTTGGGGTGCCTGCAATATTTGTGTACGCCACCAGACCCTGTGGGAGCGAGCTTGCTCGCGAAGGCGTCGGCACATCCAGCATCTTCTTGACTGACCCACCGCTTTCGCGAGCAGGCCCGCTCCCACAGTGGCCAAGTGAAATTCGAATTGACACCCAATCATATGATGATTAGCGTGGGCCTCCAATAAGAGTGGTCCGCGGGGTTTTCATGTCCAGCAGTTTTCATGCATCGACCGTCGATTGGCTGGGGGGCTGGATAGCCGCCGGTCAGGTCAAGCCTGGGCAAACCATCAAGGTCGAAGCGGACCTGGGCGAGCAACTGGGCGTCAGTCGCACGGTGATTCGCGAGGCGATCAAGACCCTGGTGGCCAAAGGGATGCTGGAAGTCGGGCCGAAAGTCGGCACGCGGGTGTTGCCGGTGCGCCGCTGGAACCTGTTCGACCCCCAAGTGGTGGGCTGGCTGTCACGCAGCGGCCTGCCGGAAAACTTCGTCGATGACTTGCTGGACCTGCGCCGTACCATCGAGCCGATGGCGGTGCGCTGGGCCTGCGAGCGGGCCACCGCCGATCAGGTGCAGGCGATCCGCCTGGCCTACCATGCGCTGGAACGGGCGGTGGACAGCGGCGCCGATTACAACCGCGCGGACCAGTTTTTCCACGAGTGCATTCTGGCCGCCAGCCATAATCAATTCATCGAACAAATGGTCCCGGCCCTGGGGGCACTGCTGGCGGTGTCATTCGAGGTGTCGGCGGCCGACCCGGATGAACTGCGCCGCACCTTGCCCATCCACAAGGACATCGCCGACGCCATCGCCGCCCGTGACGCGGCGCGGGGCGTCTGGGCCTGCATGACCCTGATCGATAACGCCGACCTGGCGATCAAACGCTTTTACCCCAATGTCATGGCGGGTCGAACAGACGCCGCCGGGCAAGTCGGGAACGGGAGGTTTCAATGAAGTGGATGGCTGTGACGGAACACCGGGCGAAATTGGGCGAAGGGCCGTTCTGGGATGCGCCGACCCAAGCCTTGTATTGGGTCGATATCGCCGGCAAGCAGGCCCTGCGGCTGATCGGCGCGAATGTGGAGATCTGGCAGATGCCCGAGCATGTCTCCGCTTTTATACCGACCCAAAGTGGCGACGCGCTGGTGACCCTGAGCAGTGGCGTCTACCGCCTCGATCTTGATTCGCCGGGCCTGGAACCGCGCCTGACATTGCTGTGCATGGCCGACCCCCAGCCAGGCAATCGCGCCAACGAGGCCCGTTGCGACCCCCAGGGGCAACTCTGGCTCGGCACGATGCAGAACAACATCGGTGCCGAAGGCGAGGACTTGCCGATCGAGCACCGGTCCGGCGGCCTGTTTCGCGTCGGGAGTGATGGCCGGGTCCTGCCCCTGTTGCGCGGGCTGGGCATCCCGAACACCTTGCTCTGGAGCCCCGATGGCACCACGGTGTATTTCGGCGACAGCCTGGATGGCACGGTGTATCGGCACTTTATTTACCCGGAAGGCAACCTGGCGCCTGCCGAGGTCTGGTTCGGTCCGCACCCGCGTGGCGGTCCGGATGGCTCGGCGATGGATGCCCGAGGGTATATCTGGAACGCCCGATGGGACGGTAGTTGCCTGTTGCGGCTGACCCCGGACGGGCAGGTTGATCGGGTGATCGAATTGCCCGTCAGCCGCCCGACCAGTTGTGTATTCGGCGGTGAAGACCTCAAGACGTTGTACATCACCAGCGCGGCGAGCCCATTGGGTCATCCGCTGGACGGTGCCGTGCTGTCGATGCGTGTCGACGTGCCTGGCGTGGCCTGTACAAGGTTTGCTGGCTGAATCCCAAAATATGGGATGTAAATATATATATTGAGATTTTTTGGCGGCCGGGTTTATAGTCGGCTCCATCGGCAATACGCACTCACACTAAAAAAACAAAACAGGTGAAGTGATGCAACGATCTTTCCCCGTACGCCCCGGCGGCGTACGCCGGCCACTGTTCTTTCAAGCGCCTTCGCGCCGGTCATCCGTGGATGCCCGGTTTTTGTCGTGCCTGGGCACAGGAGCCTTGAGCCATGGCTGAGCCCTTGGTCTTGCCACCCGTGCCGGAGCCACCCAAGGGCGAACGCCTGAAGGACAAGGTGGTGCTGTTGACCGGTGCCGCCCAAGGCATTGGCGAAGCCATCGTCGCGGCATTCGCTTCCCAACAGGCCCGGTTGGTGATCAGTGATATCCAGGCGCAGAAAGTCGAGGCGGTGGCTGCCCATTGGCGTGAACGCGGCGCCGATGTGCACGCACTGCAGGCCGATGTTTCGAAGCAGCAGGACTTGCAGGCCATGGCCCGTCGTGCCGTCGAGCTGCACGGCCGCATCGATGTGTTGGTCAACTGCGCGGGCGTCAATGTCTTCCGTGACCCGCTGGAAATGACTGAAGAGGACTGGCGCCGCTGCTTCGCCATCGACCTGGATGGCGCCTGGTACGGTTGCAAGGCGGTGCTGCCACAGATGATCGAGCAGGGCGTGGGCAGCATCATCAATATTGCCTCTGTCCATTCGTCCCACATCATTCCCGGCTGTTTCCCTTACCCGGTGGCCAAGCACGGCCTGCTCGGCCTGACCCGCGCCCTGGGCATCGAATACGCGCCCAAAGGGGTACGCGTCAACGCCATCGCCCCGGGTTACATCGAAACCCAACTGAACGTCGACTACTGGAACGGCTTTGCCGATCCCCATGCCGAACGCCAGCGTGCGCTGGATCTGCACCCGCCACGGCGCGTCGGGCAACCGATCGAAGTGGCAATGACGGCCGTGTTCCTGGCCAGTGACGAAGCACCGTTTATCAATGCCTCATGCATCACCATCGATGGAGGACGTTCGGTCATGTACCACGACTGAACATTCCTGGATTGCGGTGGGAAACTTCGCCTGTAATCCAATCATCATACGATATGACTATTTAGGCCTATGCTGTGTAGCAACTTGATGTAACCGCCCAGCCTGCGCACTTCCACCGTCGGTGGAGCAGACCCTGGACGTTTGGCTTTCAATAAAAAAAACAAGGAGTCAACTATGAATCATCGTCGTGGGATCCGTTCCCTGTGTCGCGCCGCCCTGGCGGTCACCGCGGTCAGTCTCAGCAGCAGCTTGCTGGCGGCCGATCCCGTAAAAATCGGTTTTCTGGTCAAGCAGGCCGAGGAACCTTGGTTCCAGACCGAATGGGCGTTCGCCGAGAAGGCGAGCAAGGACAAAGGCTTCGAGTTGATCAAGATCGCCGTGCCTGACGGCGAGAAGACCCTCTCGGCCATCGACAGCCTGGCCGCCAACGGTGCCAAGGGCTTTGTGATCTGCCCGCCGGACGTGTCCCTCGGCCCGGCCATCATGGCCAAGGCCAAGCTCAACGATCTCAAGGTGATTGCCGTGGACGACCGGTTCGTCGATGCCAACGGCAAATTCATGGAGGACGTGCCGTACCTGGGCATGGCCGCGTTCGAGGTGGGCCAGAAGCAGGGCGCCGCCATGGCCGCTGAAGCGAAAAAGCGCAACTGGGAGTGGAAAGATACCTACGCGGTGATCAACACCTTCAACGAGCTGGACACCGGCAAGAAGCGCACCGACGGTTCGGTCGATGCCCTGAAGAAGGCCGGGATGCCGGCGGACCACATCCTTTATTCGGCGCTCAAGACCCTCGACGTACCCGGTAGCATGGACTCGACCAACTCGGCGTTGGTGAAGCTGCCAAGCGCTGCGAAAAACCTGATCATCGGCGGCATGAACGACAACACCGTGCTGGGCGGCGTGCGCGCCACCGAAGCGGCCGGGTTCAAGGCGGCCAATGTGATCGGCATCGGCATCAACGGCACCGACGCCATCGGTGAATTGAAGAAACCTGACAGCGGCTTCTTTGGTTCGATGCTGCCAAGCCCGCACATCGAAGGCTACAAGACCGCCGAAATGATGTACGAGTGGATCACCACCGGCAAGGAACCGCCGAAGTACACCGCCATGGACGAGGTGACGCTGATCACCCGGGAGAACTTCAAGCAGGAGCTGGAAAAGATCGGCCTGTGGAACTGACGGTCGGTTGATTCAAAAGCGGCCCTGGCCACATGAGTGGCGGGGTCGCTTGATCTCTGTAAGTTCGAGGTGGTTATGCAAGCGCAAACAGCGACACGGCAACACAACATCGGCGGCAGCTTGCGGTTCAACGGGATCGGCAAATCCTTTCCCGGCGTGCAGGCGCTGGCCAATATCAGTTTCGTCGCGCATCCGGGACAGGTGCATGCCTTGATGGGCGAGAACGGCGCGGGCAAGTCCACGTTGCTGAAGATCCTCGGTGGCGCCTACATCCCGAGCAGCGGCGACCTGCAGATCGGCGAACAGACGATGGCCTTCAAAGGCACCGCCGACAGTATTGCCAGCGGGGTGGCGGTGATTCACCAGGAGCTGCACCTGGTGCCGGAAATGACCGTCGCCGAAAACCTGTTTCTCGGCCATTTGCCGGCGCGTTTCGGCCTGGTCAACCGTGGCGTGCTGCGCCAGCAGGCGCTGACGCTGCTCAAAGGCCTGGCCGACGAAATCGACCCGCAGGAAAAAGTCGGTCGCCTGTCCCTCGGCCAGCGCCAATTGGTGGAAATCGCCAAGGCCTTGTCCCGTGGCGCCCACGTCATTGCCTTCGACGAACCCACCAGTAGCCTGTCGGCCCGGGAAATCGACCGTCTGATGGCGATCATCGCTCGCTTGCGAGACGAGGGCAAAGTGGTGCTGTACGTCAGCCACCGCATGGAAGAAGTGTTCCGTATCTGTAACGCGGTGACGGTATTCAAGGACGGTCGTTATGTCCGGACCTTCGAAAACATGAGCGAGCTGACCCACGATCAGTTGGTCACGTGCATGGTCGGTCGCGATATCCAGGACATCTATGATTACCGCCCTCGGGAGCGCGGCGATGTGGCGCTGCAGGTGAAGGGCCTGCTGGGGCCGGGCTTGCGCGAACCGGTGAGTTTCCAGGTGCACAAGGGGGAAATCCTTGGATTGTTCGGGCTGGTCGGTGCCGGTCGTACCGAGCTATTTCGCTTGCTCAGTGGCCTGGAGCGCCAGAGCGAAGGGAGCCTCGTGCTGCACGGCAAGGAGTTGAAGCTGCGTTCGCCACGGGATGCCATTGCCGCCGGCGTGCTGCTGTGCCCGGAAGATCGCAAGAAGGAAGGCATCATCCCACTGGGCAGCGTGGGCGAGAACATCAACATCAGTGCCCGTCCGGCCCATTCCGCGCTCGGCTGCCTGCTGCGCGGCGACTGGGAGCGGGGCAATGCCGACAAGCAGATCAAGTCGCTGAAGGTGAAGACCCCGGCGGCCAGCCAGAAAATCATGTACCTGTCCGGCGGCAATCAGCAGAAGGCGATTCTCGGTCGTTGGCTGTCGATGCCGATGAAAGTCCTGCTGCTGGACGAACCGACCCGCGGCATCGATATCGGCGCCAAGGCGGAGATCTACCAGATTATCCACAACCTGGCGGCCGACGGTATCGCGGTGATTGTGGTGTCCAGCGACCTGATGGAAGTGATGGGCATTTCCGACCGAATCCTGGTGCTCTGCGAAGGGGCCATGCGCGGCGAGCTGTCGCGTGACCAGGCCAACGAATCCAACCTGCTGCAACTGGCGCTGCCGCGCCAACGCGTTGCCGACGCGGCGAACTGAGAGGTAAATCATGACCATTCAAAACAATGCACTGCCGACGGCACGCAAACCCCTGGACCTGCGCCGTTTCCTGGATGACTGGGTCATGCTGCTGGCGGCCATCGGTATCTTCGTGCTCTGCACCTTGATGATCGACAACTTCCTGTCGCCGTTGAATATGCGCGGCCTGGGCCTGGCGATTTCCACCACTGGCATCGCCGCGTGCACCATGTTGTATTGCCTGGCGTCCGGGCACTTCGACTTGTCGGTCGGTTCGGTGATTGCCTGTGCCGGCGTGGTCGCAGCGGTGGTGATGCGCGACACCAACAGCGTGTTCCTCGGCGTCAGCGCGGCGCTGGCGATGGGGCTGATCGTCGGCCTGATCAACGGCATCGTCATCGCCAAGCTGCGGGTCAACGCCTTGATCACCACCCTGGCGACGATGCAGATCGTCCGTGGCCTGGCCTACATCTTTGCCAACGGCAAGGCGGTGGGTGTCTCGCAGGAATCGTTCTTCGTGTTCGGCAACGGCCAATTGTTCGGCGTGCCGGTGCCGATCCTGATCACCATCGCCTGCTTCCTGTTTTTCGGCTGGCTGCTGAACTACACCACCTACGGGCGCAACACCATGGCCATCGGTGGCAACCAGGAAGCGGCGTTGTTGGCAGGGGTGAACGTCGATCGCACCAAGATCATCATCTTCGCCGTACATGGTTTGATCGGCGCCTTGGCCGGGGTCATCCTGGCGTCGCGCATGACCTCGGGCCAGCCGATGATCGGCCAGGGCTTCGAATTGACCGTGATCTCGGCCTGCGTACTGGGTGGGGTGTCGTTGAGCGGTGGCATCGGCATGATTCGCCATGTCATTGCGGGTGTGCTGATTTTGGCGATCATCGAAAATGCGATGAACCTGAAGAACATCGACACCTTCTACCAATACGTCATCCGCGGCTCGATCCTGTTGCTGGCGGTGGTGATTGACCGGTTGAAGCAGCGCTGAAGCTTGCGTCGGCCGGGCTGCCCACGGGCAAGCCCGGTTTTTTTGACCTGATGCAGACCCAACAATGTGGGAGCGGGCTTGCCCGCGAAGGCGGTGGCACATTCGGCATTGATGCAAGCTGACCCACCGCTTTCGCGAGCAAGCTCGCTCCCACAGTTTTTGAGCTCGGCACAACACCGCGACACAGCGCCGATCCCATGTGGGAGCGGGCTTGCCCGCGAAGGCGGTGGCACATTCGGCATTGATGCAAGCTGATCCACCGCTTTCGCGAGCAAGCTCGCTCCCACAGTTTTTGAGCTCGGCACAACACCGCGACACACCGCCGATCCCATGTGGGAGCGGGCTTGCCCGCGAAGGCGGTGGCACATTCGGCATTGATGCAAGCTGACCCACCGCTTTCGCGAGCAAGCTCGCTCCCACAGGTTTTTGTGTCCGGCACAACACCTCAGCACAGCGCCGATCCCATGTGGGAGCGACCTTGCCCGCGAAGGCGGTGGTGCATTCAGCATTGATGCAAGCTGACCCACCGCTTTCGCGAGCAAGCTCGCTCCCACAGGTTTTTGTGTCCGGCACAACACCTCAGCACAGCGCCGATCCTATGTGGGAGCGACCTTGCTCGCGATGGCGTCCTCCCTGACGCCAACGATCACCCCGCTTTGCGCAACGCTTCGACCAGCTCCTGCTTGCGCATCTTCGACCGTCCGGGAATGTTTTTCGCCCGGGCCTCCTTCATCAGGCTGTCCACAGTCTGGGTCCCATGGGAGGCCTTGCTGCTGCGCGGGTGACCTTCGCGGGTCTTGGCGGCGCGTCGGGCCGATTCCTTGCGGTCGGTTTTCTTGGCCGCCGCCGGTTTTGCCTTACCCGAACCACCGGAACGTTCGCCGCCACCGGACTGTTTGTTTACCGTCGCCCAGGCCCGTGCCTCGGCTTCGTTCTGCGACACGCCTTTTTTCTCGTAACTCTTTTCAATGTGTTCGGCCTTGCGTTTTTGCTCGGCGGTGTATTTGTCTTTGCTTCCACGAGGCATGGGCTTTTCCTCCTCAAGTGTCCGGGCAGAAGCTGCTTACTGGCTGGCAGCGCCACCTTCGGAGCCCTAGCCACCGGTCGTGGTTTTCGAACCCACGCCGGTCTCGGCGTTGTCAGGGGCGGTGGAGTCAGGCGTATTCATGCCGCCCTGGCGTCCCATGTCATTACCCTGCACACGCGGATCGGTGCCGGTGGCAGGTGGCTGGCCATTGTTCAGACCGCCGCCGGTGCCGTCGGTATTCAACTTGGGCAGGCCTTGCGTGGCTGGAGAATTGGGCGCCTGTACCGGGTCGGTGGGGCCGGTGCCGGAAGTGGAAGCCGCGAAAGCCACCGAAGACAACAGCGTGGCGAGTGTGAATGCAGTCAGCCTTGAAGTGATCATGGTGTCGCCTCCATTTTTCAGAATGCTTACCCGATCTTGGGCCGTGGTGGTTTTGAGTTGGTGCCTCGGGCGCGACGAACGGCACTTGTGAAAGAAGCTCGCGTCGACGATCAAATAGTTGGATCGGTATGTGACGAGCGCCGCGCAGCGGCTTAGTATGGCGCTTTCAATTGGCTACAAGGCCTGTTCATGTCGATCGAGATCCGTCCTGCGCAACCCAGCGATGCGCCTCAAATCCTTGCCTTCATCACCGAGTTGGCCGATTACGAAAAAGCCCGCCACGAAGTCATCGCCAGTGTGGCCGACATCGAGCGCAGCCTGTTCAGCGAAGGCGCGACCGCCCACGGGCTGATCTGCCTGCGTGATGGCGTGCCGATTGGTTTCGCGGTGTTTTTCTTCAGTTATTCCACTTGGCTGGGCAGTAACTGCTTGTACCTCGAAGACCTGTACATCACGCCTGAGCAGCGCGGTGGCGGGGCGGGCAAGACGCTGTTGCGCCACCTGGCGAAGATCGCCTGCGACAACGATTGCGGTCGCTTCGAATGGAGCGTGCTGGACTGGAACACGCCGGCCATCGAGTTCTACAAATCCCTCGGCGCGCAACCCCAGGAAGAGTGGGTGCGCTACCGAATGGACGGCAAGGTGCTAAGGGATTTCGCTAACGGCCACTGAGCACTTCATGAGTGTGCGGCAGACGCGTACTCGGCAAACCCCGGTCGTTGCTCGAGGCGTTTGCAGTAGGCCGCCACGGCTGGATAGTCGGGACGCTCCATGGGCGCCTGGCGCCACCGGTGTACGGACAGGCCGATGAGCACGTCCGCGAGGGAAAACGCCGTACCGGCCACGTAGGCGCCGGTGCGGCTCAACTGCTGCTCCAGCAACCCCATCTTCTCGTTCCAGCCCTTGATGCCGGCGGCGATGCGCTGTGGGTCCTGGAAGTCCGGATTCTTGCGCACCAGGGCGTGGAAGGCGTAGCCCCAGGACGGGTTGAGCTCCGTGGCTTGCCAATCCATCCACTGTTCGATTCGCGCCCGGGCGGCAGGCTCGAGAGGTAGCAGATCGCTGGGCCCATGCTTGCCCACCAGGTAGCGGCAAATGGTATTGGATTCCCAGAACACGCCGTTCTCATCAATGATCACCGGCACCTGGGCATTGGGATTCAAGGCCAGGAACGCCGGGTCCTGGGTCGAGGCGAAGCCGATGCCCCAATCTTCGCGCTCGTAGGCGATGTCCAGTTCCTGGCAGGTCCACAGCACTTTTCTGACGTTGATCGAAGACGTGCGGCCGAGGATTTTCAGCAGTTGTCCCATCACTTTTTCCCTAGTTGTTTGGCGTCCGGCCAGAAAACGTAGCAGGGTCTTGGACGGATGGCGATTGGCTTTGTAGGTGATGTATTTTTGTCCCAATATATGGGAGTGATATTTATATATTGAGATTTAGTTGATCCCAGGTTTATAGTCCGTCTCACTCACTGCCAAAAAACAAAACAGGTGAAGCGGATGCAGGCGCAATTGATCGCGCTCGATTGGGGGACCACCTCATTACGGGCTTACAAACTCGCTGCCGGTGGCGAGGTGCTCGAGCAGCGTTCGCTGTCGTCGGGGATCATGCAGTTGCCCTCCGGGCCGCGAAACGTGGCCGGCCAGGTGTGCATCGACGGTTTCGAGTTGGCCTTCGACGAGGCCTGCGGCGACTGGCTCGATGCCCAGCCAGGCTTGCCTGTCATTGCCTGTGGCATGGTCGGCAGTGCTCAGGGCTGGCGTGAAGCGCCGTACTGCGACACACCCGCCAATGTCGCCAATCTCGGACATTCCCTACAAACCGTTCGCAGCCTTCGCGGTGTCGATGTGCACATCGTGCCAGGCGTGATTCAGCGTTCGCGCTTGCCCAATGTCATGCGCGGCGAAGAAACCCAAGTGCTCGGTGCCTTGCACAGCCTGCCGGACGAAGCTGTGCTGATCGGCCTGCCCGGCAGCCATTCGAAATGGGTGGAAGTGGCCGATGGCCGCATCGTGCATTTCGATACCTTCATGACCGGCGAGATCTTCGCCGTGCTCAGTGACCACAGCATTCTCGGTCGCACCCAGCAACGGAGTCCGACCTTCGATGGCGTGGCCTTTGATCGCGGCGTGCAAGTGGCGTTGTCGGTGGACGGCCAGATCGGCCCGTTGTCCACCGTGTTCAGCGCCCGCAGCCTGGGCTTGACCGGCGAGTTGGGCGCCAGCGCCCAAGCGGACTACCTCTCGGGCCTGTTGATCGGCCATGAGCTGACAGCGCTGGCCCAGGTACAACGCCGACGCCGCGACAGCCTGCACCTGCCGACGGTGGTGCTGATCGGCAACTCCCAACTCTGTGTCCGTTATCAACGGGCCCTCGACGCCTGCGGTTTCGCCCGGGTGGTCCTGGCCGAACAGGCCACCGAACGCGGTTTGTGGCAACTGGCCGTGGCGGCCGGGTTGCTCGATTCCACCGCCCCCTGAACCTGACTGGAGGTCTGACATGCTCACACAAGCACTGGCGCACAACGGGTTGATCGCGATCCTGCGTGGCCTGCGTCCCGAAGAGGCAGCGGCCATTGGCGAGGTTCTGTACAGCGCCGGATTTCGCGTCATCGAAGTACCGCTCAATTCCCCCGAGCCGTACGAAAGTATTCGCATCCTGCGCAGTACCTTGCCCGCCGATTGCCTGATCGGTGCCGGCACCGTGCTGACGCCGGAACAGGTGGAACAGGTGAAAGCCGCCGGTGGCCAAGTGATCGTCATGCCCCACAGCGATCCGAAGGTGCTGCGTGCGGCGAAGGCGGCGGGCTTGTACCTGTCGCCAGGCGTCGCCACGCCCACCGAAGCCTTTGCCGCGCTGGCCGAGGGCGCCCATGTGCTGAAGATGTTTCCCGCCGAGCAAATGGGCCCGGCGGTGGTCAAGGCCTGGCTCGCGGTGCTGCCGGCCGGGACCGTGCTGGTACCGGTGGGTGGGATTACGCCGGACAACATGGCGGTGTTCGTCGAAGCCGGCGTCAAGGGTTTCGGCCTCGGTTCCGGGTTGTTCAAGCCGGGCCTGACAGCGGATGAAGTGGCGGTACGCGCCAAGGCCTATGTGGCCGCATGGAATGCCTTGAACTGAAGACTTTTCCAGCGCCCCGTGCGCTGCATCTGACAAGAGAGACAACAAGATGAAAATCACCAAGCTGACCACGTTTATCGTTCCGCCGCGCTGGTGCTTCCTCAAGGTCGAGACCGACGAGGGCGTGACCGGTTGGGGCGAGCCTGTGGTCGAAGGTCGTGCTCATACGGTGGCGGCTGCTGTCGAGGAATTGTCCGACTACCTGATTGGCAAAGACCCACGCAACATCGAGGACATCTGGACCGTGCTCTATCGCGGCGGCTTCTACCGCGGCGGGGCCATTCACATGAGCGCCCTGGCGGGCATCGACCAGGCGTTGTGGGACATCAAGGGCAAGGCCCTGGGTGTGTCGGTCAGCGACCTGCTGGGCGGCCAGGTGCGGGATAAGATCCGTGTGTATTCGTGGATCGGCGGCGACCGGCCGGCGGACACCGCTCGCGCGGCGAAAGAGGCGGTGGCTCGGGGCTTCACCGCAGTGAAGATGAACGGCACCGAAGAGCTGCAGTTCCTCGACACCTTCGAGAAAGTCGACCTGGCCCTGGCCAACGTGGCGGCGGTGCGCGATGCGGTCGGGCCGAACGTCGGCATTGGCGTGGACTTCCACGGCCGAGTGCACAAGCCGATGGCCAAGGTGCTGATGAAGGAGCTCGACCCCTACAAACTGATGTTCATCGAAGAGCCGGTGCTCAGCGAAAACTATGAAGCCCTCAAGGAACTGGCGCCGCTGACCAGCACCCCGATTGCCCTGGGCGAGCGGTTGTTTTCCCGCTGGGACTTCAAGCGGGTGCTCAGCGAGGGCTACGTGGACATCATCCAGCCGGATGCATCCCATGCCGGTGGCATCACCGAAACCCGCAAGATCGCCAACATGGCCGAGGCCTATGACGTGGCGCTGGCGCTGCACTGCCCGCTGGGGCCCATCGCCCTGGCGGCGTGCCTGCAACTGGATGCGGTCTGCTACAACGCGTTCATCCAGGAGCAAAGCCTGGGCATCCACTACAACGAAAGCAACGACCTGCTGGACTACATCAAGGATCCGCAGGTGTTCGACTATGACAAGGGCTTCGTGAAGATCCCCAATGGCCCGGGCCTGGGCATCGAGATCAACGAGGAATACGTCATCGAACGCGCGGCCATCGGCCACCGCTGGCGCAACCCGATCTGGCGCCATGCCGATGGCAGTTTTGCCGAGTGGTGAGTCACGCCTGACCCTGTGGGAGCGAGCTTGCTCGCGATGGCGATGTATCAGTCACACATATGCCAACTGACACGCCGTCATCGCGAGCAAGCTCGCTCCCACAATTTGATCTTCGCAAACAGGGAGATCTTCTTCGATGCGCCCGTTTCCTCAATAAACATAAGAAGAGGCACCTCACATGCAAGCGCACACCCTGAGCGCGCAGGCGTCGTTGGTGACGCCCAGCCGCAAGCGTTTTTTCATCATGGTCCTGCTGTTCATCACCGTGGTGATCAATTACCTGGACCGCAGCAACCTCTCGATTGCCGCTCCCGCGCTGACCAGCGACCTGGGTATCGATCCAATCCATGTCGGGCTGATTTTCTCGGCGTTCGGCTGGACCTACGCCGCCATGCAGATTCCCGGTGGCTGGTTGGTGGACCGGGTGCCGCCGCGCATTCTCTATAGCGTGGCATTGCTGTTGTGGTCGGTAGCCACGGTGATGCTGGGGTTCGCCGCCAGCTTCATCGCGTTGTTCGTGCTGCGCATGGCGGTCGGTGCCCTGGAAGCGCCGGCTTATCCGATCAACAGTCGCGTGGTGACCACCTGGTTTCCCGAGCGTGAGCGGGCCACGGCCATCGGTTTCTACACCTCCGGGCAGTTTGTCGGGCTGGCCTTCCTGACGCCGGTATTGGCCTGGCTGCAACACGCCTTCGGCTGGCACATGGTGTTTGTCGCCACCGGTGCGGTGGGGATTCTCTGGGCGGCGATCTGGTACGCGGTGTACCGCGAGCCCCGGGATTTCAAAGGTGCCAATGCCGCCGAAATCGAGCTGATCCGCGAGGGCGGCGGGCTGGTGGATATCCAGGCCGACACCGCCAAGGTCAAGGCGAAATTCAGTTGGTCCGACCTGGGCATCGTCCTGACGCAACGCAAGTTGTGGGGCATTTACCTGGGGCAGTTCTGCCTCAACTCCACGCTGTGGTTTTTCCTGACGTGGTTCCCCACCTACCTGGTGAAGTATCGCGGCATGGACTTCATCAAGTCTGGCCTGCTGGCGTCGTTGCCGTTCCTCGCGGCGTTTGTCGGCGTGCTGTGCTCCGGGTTCTTCTCCGACTGGTTGATTCGCCGCGGTGCCACCGTGGGGTTCGCGCGCAAGCTGCCGATCATTGGCGGGTTGCTGATCTCGACCTCGATCATCGGCGCCAACTTTGTCGAGTCGACGCCGCTGGTGATCGCTTTCCTGGCCCTGGCGTTCTTCGGCAATGGCCTGGCGTCGATCACCTGGTCGCTGGTGTCGACCCTGGCGCCGGCACGACTGCTCGGGTTGACCGGCGGAGTGTTCAACTTCATCGGTAACCTGGCGGCCATCGCCACGCCGATCGTGATTGGCTTCCTCGCCAGCGGCGATTCGTTCGCCCCGGCCATTACCTATATCTCGGTCCTGGCATTGGCTGGCGCGCTGTCCTACATCCTGCTGGTCGGGAAGGTCGAGCGCATCGAGTTGTAGTCCGACGGGGCGGGCGACCATAATGCCGCCCGTTCCCCGCTCACTGTTGAAGGCCGGCTATGCAGCAAGACGATCCAAAAATCACCAAGGACGCCGCGCCTACAGGCACGCAGACATTGCTGCGCGGCCTGGGTGTCGTGCAGGCGGTCGCCAGCGGCGCCCGTGACTTGAAGGAAATCGCCCGGCTGATCGGCACCACCCGCAGCACCACCCATCGCCTGGCCAGTTGCCTGGTGGACGAACGTTACCTGCGCGTGGTGCCGCAAGTGGGTTACCTGCTGGGGCCGAAGTTGATCGAGTTGGGCTTCCAGGCCCGGGAAGAACTGCCACTGGTGAGCCTGGCGGGGCCGTACCTGGACGAGCTGTCGGCGTTGACCGGGGACACCGTTCACCTGGCGATTCGCGAGGGCGACGAAGTCTTGTACCTGCTGAAGAATCCGGGGCGTAACGGCCCGGAAATGCGTTCGCGCGTAGGCCATCGCATGCCGTTGGCGCGCACCGGGATCGGCAAGGCGCTGATGCTCGATGACACTCAGGAACAATGGCAGCGGCTGTATGAAATCAGCCTGCCGGCGGGTGGGAAGCATCAGTTCTGGCCCCAGCATCAGGAGCAATCCTGGGAACAGTTTCAGCAACGGATGCTGGAGTACGTGGCGGGGGGCTATGCCTTCGACCTGGAAGACAACGAACCGTCGATTCGCTGTGTGGCGGCGCCGATCCGTGATGCCGGCAAGCGCATCGTCGCCGGTATCAGCATCGCCAGCACTGTGCCGTACATGCCGCTGGAAAAGATGGCCGAGCTGATTCCCCTGGTCAAAGGGGTCACAGCCCGGCTGTCGGCGGAACTGGGCGCCAAGGTCTGACGAACGTCAGGCCTTGAGCGTCGCCATGTCGATGACGAAGCGGTACTTCACGTCCCCGGCGATCATGCGGCTGTAGGCCTCGTTGATCTGGCGGATGTCGAGCATTTCAATGTCGCAGCTGATGTTGTGTTCAGCGCAGAAGTCCAGCACTTCCTGGGTTTCGGCGATACCGCCGATCAACGAGCCGGCCAGGACGCGACGACCCATGATCAAGTTGGCCGCATGGACTGGTGGATCGATCGGCTCGACCAGGCCCACCAGGATGTGTACACCGTCGAACCGCAGGGTACTGAGGTAGGGGTTCAGGTCGTGCTGCACCGGAATGGTGTCCAGCAGGAAGTGGAAGCGTCCGGCCGCGGCGGCCATCTGCTCGGCGTCAGTGGACACGATCACATGGTCGGCGCCCTGGCGACGGGCTTCTTCGGCCTTGCTGGCCGAGCGGGTGAAGAGCGTCACTTCTGCGCCCATGGCCTTGGCGAACTTGATGCCCATGTGGCCTAGACCGCCCATGCCGAGCACGCCGACCTTGTCGCCGGCCTTCACGCCGTAGTGCTTGAGCGGCGAGTAGGTGGTGATGCCCGCACAGAGAATCGGCGCGGCACTGGCCGGGTCGAGTGCTGCCGGGATGCGCAGCACAAAATGCTCCTTGACCACGATGCTGTTGGAGTAACCGCCCATGGTGTGGCCGCCGCTGATGCGATCAGGGCTGGCGTAGGTCTGGGTCATGCCTTGGTAGCAGTATTGCTCCAGGTCGGCATGACAGGCTTCGCACTCGCGGCAGGAGTCGACCATGCAGCCAACACCGACCAGATCGCCGACTTTATAGCGGGTGACGTCCGCGCCGACGGCGGTGACTTTGCCGATGATTTCATGGCCGGGCATCAGCGGGTAAACGGCGATGCCCCACTCGTTGCGGGCCTGGTGAATGTCGGAGTGGCAGACGCCGCAGTAAAGAATGTCGATCGCCACATCGTCGGCTCGCGGGCTGCGGCGCTCGAACTTCATCGGGGCGAGGGGGGCGGTGGGCGATTGGGCGGCATATCCGATGGCGGTGTACATAACGAACCTCGCTAAGCAGTGAATGGTAGGGCCCCATTGTGGGAGTCCGGTCCATGAACGGCGATGACGATTCCTACGGGTGTCATGCCTAATTCTCCGACCTTGGCCGTGGATTGGTCCTATGTGACGTTAGACCTGCGATGATGTTCCCATCCATTTTTTCGTGAAGTTTTCATCATGTTGTTGACCCGCCATCTCGATGCCAACGCGGCGCTGGTTTCGCTGATCGAACCTCTGGCGACCCGTGACGGTTTTATCCCGACCTCGCTGCCTGGGGTACAAGTCCTGCGGTGCAGCGAGGACATCGCCCGTGGTCCGCAGCTCTACGAGCCAAGCCTGGTGATCATTGCCCAAGGCAGCAAGCTGGCTTACCTGGGACCGCGCACGCTGGAGTACGGCGCCGGGCACTACCTGATCCAGGCGCTGCCGGTGCCGTTCGAGTGCGAAACCTATGCCATGCCCGATGCTCCGTTGCTCGGGATTTCCGTGGCGATCGATCGGGCGATGTTGGGGGAGCTGGTGCTGGCCATGGGGTTGACGCCGGGGCGAAGCCTGGCGGCGCAGACGCCTGAATCCATGACCAGCGCCGCGCTCGATGGTGCTATGCGAGGGTGTGTCGAGCGATTGTTGCACTGCTTGCACGACCCCTTGGAATGCCAGGTCATGGGCCAGGCACGACTGCGAGAATTGCTGTTCGTCGCCTTGCGCGGGCCTCAGGCCGACGTATTGCGAGCGCTGGTGGAGCAGCATGGGCAATTCGCTCGGATTGCCGCGGCGCTGAGCCATCTGCATGCGCATTTCACCGAGCCGCTGAACGTCGAGACACTGGCCAGTTGCGCGAACATGAGCGCATCGACCTTTCATGAGCATTTCAAGCGCAGCACGTTGTTGTCGCCGGTGCAGTACCTCAAGCGCTTGCGTTTGCTCAAGGCGCAGCGGCTGCTGCTCATCGACGGTATGGGTGTGGCCCAGGTGGCACATCAGGTGGGGTATCAGAGCCCGTCGCAGTTCAGTCGGGAGTACAAGCGCTACTTCGAGCGCAACCCCGGGGAAGAGCGCGCCGCCTGATCCTGCGATGTTCCCCTGTGGGAGCGAGCTTGCTCGCGATAACGGTGTGTCAGTCGACATCTGTGTTGAATGAGAAATCGCCATCGCGAGCGAGCTCGCTCCCACATTTGGACTGCGGTGTTTCTGGAATGGCAGGCAACAAAAAGGCCCCCATTGCGGGAGCCTCGATGTTCAGCGTGTCGGCTTACATGTTCGGGTAGGTCGGCCCGCCAGCGCCTTCCGGGGATACCCAGGTGATGTTCTGCGCAGGGTCCTTGATGTCACAGGTCTTGCAGTGCACACAGTTCTGGGCGTTGATCTGGAAGCGTTTCTCGCCGTCTTCCTTGGTCACCACTTCGTACACGCCAGCCGGGCAGTAGCGCTGGGCCGGTTCGTCGTACAGCGGCAGGTTCTTGCCGATCGGGATGCTCGGGTCGGTCAGCTTCAGGTGGCAGGGCTGTTCTTCTTCATGGTTGGTACCGGAGATGAACACCGAGCTGAGTTTGTCGAAGCTGATCTTGCCGTCCGGTTTCGGGTAGTCGATCTTCTTGCAATCGGCCGCCAGCTTGAGGCAGGCATAGTCCGGCTTGTTGTCGTGCAGGGTGAACGGTATTTTGCCGCCGAAGATGTTCTGGTCGAGCCAGTTGAAACCACCGCCGACGATCGCGCCGTACTTGTGGATCGCGGCACCGAAGTTGCGACTGGCGAACAGTTCTTCGTACAGCCAACTGCTCTTGAAATTGTCGACGTAGGCGGTCAGTTCATCACCGCCTTCGGACTCGGCGAACAAGCGATCGGCCACGGCCTCGGCGGCGAGCATGCCGGATTTCATGGCGGTGTGGCTGCCCTTGATCTTGGCGAAGTTCAGGGTGCCGAGGTCGCAACCGATCAGCGCACCGCCCTTGAAGACCATTTTCGGCAACGAGTTCAGACCGCCCTTGCAGATGGCACGGGCGCCGTAGCTGACGCGCTTGCCGCCTTCCAGGTACTGCTTGAGCACCGGGTGATGCTTGAGCCGCTGGAACTCGTCGAACGGCGACAGGAAGGTGTTGCTGTAGGACAGGTCGATAATCAGACCGACCACCACCTGGTTGTTTTCCAGGTGATAGAGGAAGGAACCGCCGGTGTTCTCGGTGCCCATGATGTCCAGCGGCCAACCAGCGGTGTGCACCACCAGGCCGGGTTGATGCTTGGCCGGGTCGATTTCCCAGATTTCCTTCAGGCCGATGCCGTAGTGCTGAGCGTCGGCTTCGCTGTCCAGGTTGAAGCGCTTGATCAGTTGCTTGCCGATGTGACCACGGCAGCCTTCGGCGAACAGCGTGTACTTGCCGCGCAGTTCCATGCCAGGGGTGTAGAGGCCTTCCTTCGGGTTGCCTTCGCGGTCGACACCCAGGTCGCCGGTGATGATCCCGCGCACCACGCCGTTTTCGTCGAACAGCGCTTCCTGGGCGGCGAAGCCGGGGTAGATTTCCACACCCAGGTTCTCGGCCTGCTGGGCCAGCCAGCGGCACAGGTTGCCCAGGGAAATAATATAGTTGCCTTCGTTGTGCATGGTCTTGGGCACAAAGAAGTCAGGGATTTTGCTCGCAGCCTCGGGGTTTCTCAGGACATAAATGTCATCGCGAACGACGGGCGTGTTCAACGGCGCGCCGAGTTCTTTCCAGTCCGGGAACAGTTCGTTCAGGGCGCGGGGCTCGAACACCGCGCCGGAGAGGATGTGCGCACCGACTTCGGAACCTTTTTCGACCACGCAGACGCTGATTTCCTTACCGGCTTCGGCGGCCTTCTGTTTCAGTCGGCAAGCGGCAGACAGGCCAGCGGGGCCGGCACCGACGATGACCACGTCGAATTCCATGTATTCGCGTTCCACAGGCTATCTCCTACTCAAGGCTCACAGTTTTTCTAATTGGAGGTTTGGCGTTGCATCCGTTGTTTCCTTCGCGAAAAGCGACGAAAGCGACAATGGATGAACCGCGGGTCTCTCTTAAGCGGCGCATTATATCTACACCACTCTCAGGGTCCAATACAAACGTTTGTTTGAAATTGCCGCAGCCCAGATAAATCACTGACGTACGGCTTATGACTGACCATTTTGCCGTATTGACCGGAATAGGTGTTCCGGTCAAGATACGGGCGGTTTTGCGCTCGCCGTAGGCTGACTGTTGGTTTCAAGAGCACCTCTAAAGACAGGGCGAAGGCAGCACAAAGTGACGTATTGCGCGGTTCCGAGGCGCAGTTTACACGCCGCGATAATGAATGACTCATCGGTCATCACTGACGAATGGTCTTCACTCCCGTGAGCAGGGTCATGTGTGGTTCATGCCGGCGTTTTTAGAGGTGCCCTTGCGCCCATGAGCATCAACCGCCAGGTTCGCCTAGGCGACTTTTTTTCACCGGAGAGTAACGAGGAATCCATGAAGGTTCTTGTAGCTGTCAAACGAGTGGTCGACTATAACGTCAAGGTTCGCGTCAAGGCGGACAACTCCGGCGTCGACCTCGCCAACGTCAAGATGTCGATGAACCCCTTCTGCGAAATCGCCGTGGAAGAAGCCGTACGCCTGAAAGAGAAAGGCGTGGCAACGGAAATCGTCGTCGTCTCCATCGGCCCGACCACCGCCCAGGAACAACTGCGCACCGCGCTGGCACTGGGTGCCGATCGCGCCATCCTCGTCGAATCCGCCGAAGACCTGACTTCCCTGGCCGTGGCCAAGCTGCTCAAGGCCGTTGTCGACAAGGAACAGCCATCGCTGGTGATCCTCGGCAAGCAAGCCATCGACAGCGACAACAACCAGACCGGCCAGATGCTCGCGGCATTGAGCGGCTACGGTCAGGGTACCTTCGCGTCCAAAGTCGAAGTGTCCGGCGACAGCGTTGCCGTGACTCGCGAGATCGACGGCGGCGCGCAGACGGTTTCCCTGAAACTGCCGGCCATCGTCACCACCGACCTGCGTTTGAACGAGCCGCGTTATGCGTCGTTGCCAAACATCATGAAAGCCAAGAAGAAGCCGCTTGAAGTGCTGACGCCTGACGCTTTGGGCGTTTCCACCGCCTCCACCAACAAGACCCTCAAAGTCGAAGCGCCGGCTGCACGCAGCGCGGGCATCAAGGTCAAGTCGGTGGCTGAACTGGTCGAGAAACTGAAAAACGAAGCGAAGGTAATCTGATCATGACTATCTTGGTAATCGCCGAACACGATAACAAGGTGCTGGCTCCGGCCACGCTGAACACCGTTGCTGCTGCCGCCAAAATCGGTGGCGATGTGCACGTCCTGGTGGCCGGGCAGGGCGCAAGCGCCGTTGCCGAAGCCGCTGCGAAAATCGCTGGCGTGGCAAAAGTGCTGTCGGCCGACAACGCCGCCTACGCACACCAGTTGCCGGAAAACATCGCACCGCTGGTAGCCGAGTTGGGCAAGGGCTACAGCCACATCCTGGCAGCCGCCACTTCCAACGGCAAAAACATCCTGCCGCGTGTTGCCGCTGCGCTGGACGTCGACCAGATCTCCGAGATCATCTCGGTAGAAAGCGCCGATACCTTCAAGCGTCCGATCTACGCCGGTAACGCCATTGCCACCGTGCAATCGAACGCTGCGGTCAAGGTCATCACTGTCCGCGCCACCGGTTTCGACCCGGTTGCCGCCGAAGGTGGCTCGGCTGCCATCGAAGCCGTAGGCGCTGCCCACGACGCCGGCATCTCCAGCTTCGTCAACGAAGAACTGGCCAAGTCCGATCGTCCTGAACTGACCGCTGCCAAGATCGTCGTTTCCGGCGGCCGTGGCATGCAGAACGGCGACAACTTCAAGCACCTGTACGCCCTGGCCGACAAGCTGGGCGCTGCCGTCGGTGCTTCCCGCGCCGCGGTCGACGCCGGTTTCGTACCCAACGACATGCAGGTCGGCCAGACCGGCAAGATCGTTGCCCCCCAGCTGTACATCGCCGTCGGTATCTCCGGCGCGATCCAGCACCTGGCCGGCATGAAAGACTCCAAGGTGATCGTTGCGATCAACAAGGACGAAGAAGCACCGATCTTCCAGGTGGCCGACTATGGCCTGGTGGCGGACTTGTTCGAAGCCATCCCTGAGCTGGAGAAGCTGGTCTAATCCGGCGTCTTCACTTATAAAGAGCCCGGCCCTTTGGCCGGGCTTTTTATTTTTCGCACTGATTGTTTTCGCTGCAAGGGGAGCGTATCGCCATGGATCTGCGTCGTTTGACCGGCTGGTCGTTGCTGTGGGCATTGGCGGTCATGCCGGGCCTGTCTGTCGCCGCCGGCAAATGTGAACGCCTGATCGCCACCGGCAGCCCGGACGCACCGCCTTACCTCTGGCAAGACCCTCAGGACCCCAAGCACCTGATCGGCGCTGGCGCAGACCTGCTGGCGCAAGTGGCAGGCGAACTGGGGATCAAGATCGAGCTGCTTTACGCGGGCAAGCGCGCCCAGGCACTGGATGAAGTGCGCAGTGGGCGCATGGACCTGCTCACCGATGCGCCACTGACCAGCACGGGGCTTGACGCGTTGGACTACGTCCACCCGCCATTGCTGGAAAACGATTATCTGGTCTGGACCCGCAAGGATTCGACACTGGTCATCAACCAGCCCGAAGACCTCCAAGGACATCCCGGGGCCCTGTCGGAAAAGGCGCGTATGACCCAGGTATTTGGCGTTTTTGCCGAGCAGAAATTGGCCCTGGTGCGCACGCCCAACCTGACCCAGGCTTTTCAGAAATTGCTGCTGGGAGAGGTGGAATATGTCCTGGCGGGTCGCTATTCGGGCCTGGCGATGGCGCAGACACTGGGGATGGCCAACGACCTGCAAGCCGCACCGCAACCGGTGGACAAACCCGGACTGTTCCTCGCGGTTTCCCATAACTCCGCCTGCAATGACCCATGGTTACGCGGACAGCTGGCGCAAAAGATGACAGAATTGGCCGCGTCCGGTCTGACGGAGGCTGTGTTGCAGCGCAATCTCGAGCGCTGGAAAACACAGTTGCAGCCACCTGTCAGTGCCCCAAAACAGTAGGGAACATTAGTGACTATTCGACCTCTTTTCGCTGCCCTGGCCGTTCTGGCTCTGGCGGGCTGCGCAGCCGATCCGGCGCCGAATGAACAGATCCGCCTGACCGAACAGGCACTGGAGCAGGCCCGGGCCGTTGGCGCCACCGCCGACGAAGTGCCCGAATTGAAACTGGCTGAAGAAAAATTCGCCCGCGCCAAATCCAACATGGCCGACGAATCCTACAAGAAGGCGCGCATGCGAGCCGAACAGGCTGAACTCGACGCCCGCCTGGCCGAAGCGAAGGTGCTGACCCTCAAGAGCCAGGAGCAACTGAACGTGCTCGACACCCGCATCAAGCGCTTGCGCAAACAGCTGAGGGAGGATGCCCAATGAAGCACTCCCACGTATTGGGCGCTCTGCTGCTCGCCGGCCTGGTCAGCTTGTATGGCTGTGCCGGCCAACGCAGTGAAGCGGCGCTCGAGCAGGCCAGCACCGATTTCCAGAAGGTCAAGGAAGACGCCAACGTATTGCGTGCCGCGCCCCGGGACGTGATCCGCGCCGGGGAGTCCCTGGCCCGTGCCGATCGCCTGTCCAGCTACTGGGGCAGCGGCGAGGATGTGCAGCATTACGCCTACCTGAGCCAGCGCTACAGTGCGATCGCCCGGGAGCACAGCAATCAGGTGCTCAACGAAGAGCGCGCGGCGAAGCTCGAACTGGAGCGCCAGCGCTTGCAGTTGGCCCTGCGCGAATCCAAGTTGCTGAGTGTGCAGCAGGGCAAGTGGCTTGAAGAACAGATCATGGCGATGGCGACCACCCAGACCGATCGCGGCCTGGTGATGACCCTGGGCGACGTGCTGTTCGACACCGGCGAAGCGGAACTGAAGAACTCGGCAAACCGGGTGGTGCTCAAGATTGTGCAGTTCTTGCAGCTCAACCCCAAGCGCGTGGTGCGTATCGAGGGGTACACCGACAGTACGGGCGGCAAGCAGGAAAACCTCAAGTTGTCCCGAGACCGCGCACAGTCGGTAGCGGATGTGCTGGTGGACCTGGGGATTGATGAAAAACGCATCCAGGTCGAAGGCTACGGTGATGAGTACCCGGTGGACGTCAACGCTACCGAGCGGGGCCGGGCACAGAACCGTCGCGTTGAAATTGTGTTCTCCGACGAAAAAGGCCAGCTCGGCGCCGCCCGCTAAGGGTTGCGTCACTGGAAAACCCGGCCCCTGTAAAAGGCGCCGGGTTTTTTTAGCCCTGCAATCGATGCGCGATGAGTACAGTTAGAGCTGTCACTCCACTGTACTGTCGAGTAATCTGGCAACTGTCCCAGTACACTTCTAAACTGTTCCGGTATCGTTTCCGACAAGAATAAAATGCCCGTGAAATCGAGTGCTGCGTCATGACCAACCTCCTGCTCTATCAACGTATTGCTCAACAGCTGGCTGAAGACATCCGGCGCGGTGTGTATCAGCCCGGTGAACGCGTGCCTTCGGTGCGCAAGATGAGTTCGCAGCTCAACGTCAGCCACGCCACGGTGTTGCAGGCCTACGCGAACCTTGAAGATCAGGGGCTGATTCGCGCACGGCCGCAATCGGGCTACTACGTGCACCAGACACCGGCCCTGACCGCACCGACGCCGGACATTGCCCGGGTAGAGCGCCCGGGGCTGGTGACGCGCAGCAGCATCATCCAGCAGGTATTGGTCGAGTCGCGCCGCGAAGGAGTGTTCCCCCTGGGTGCGGCGGTGCCGAGTGTCGACTACCTGCCTGTCCGGGCCCTGCATCAGCAGTTGGCCAAGGTCACGCGTTTCCACAGCCCACGGGCGTTCAGCTACATGTTCAGCCCGGGCTTCGAGCCGTTGCGGCGCCAAGTGGCGATTCGCATGCGCGACGCCGGTGTCGTGGTGGACCCTTCCGAGGTGGTGATCACCCACGGCTGCGTCGATGCGCTGCAGATGTCCTTGCGGGTGCTGACGCGGCCGGGGGACTTGATCGCCGCTGAGTCGCCGACCTATTACGGCTTGCTGCAACTGGCGGATCTGTTGGGCCTCAAGGTTATCGAGATCCCCAGCGATCCGGTCACCGGCATGAGCCTGGAGGCCTTGCAGTTGGCGGCCAACCAGTGGTCGATCAAGGCGCTGGTGCTGACCACGCGCCTGAGCAATCCCCTCGGCGGCACCATGCCTGAAGAGCGGCAAAAGCAACTGCTGCGCCTGGCGTCGGACTTCGACATCCAGGTCGTCGAGGACGATATCTATGGCGAGCTGATGTTCGAGCAGGGTCGTACCAAGGCCCTCAAGGCCTACGATCGGCTGGACCGGGTCATCTACTGTTCGAGTTTTTCCAAGACGTTGTCGCCGGGTGTGCGCATCGGTTGGATGATCGCTGGGAAATTCCAGCAGGAAATCCAGCGGCTCCAGACCTTCAGTACTCACTCGGCGTGCAGCGTTACGCAGATGGGCATTGCCGCGTACCTGGAAAACGGTGGCTATGACCGGCACCTGCGCTATATCCGCCAGGAGTACCGCAAGAACCTCAGCGCCTTTCAGCTGGCGGTGCAACAGTACTTCCCCGAAGGCACGCAAATGAGCCGTCCCAACGGCGGTTTCATCCTGTGGGTCAGCTTGCCGGGACGGGTCAATACCCAGGAATTGCACGTGCGGGCATTGCAACAAGGCATCAGTATCGCGCCAGGTCTGATTTTCAGTAACACCGAGCAGTTCAACCACTGCATTCGCTTGAACTGCGGTACCCCCTGGAACCGTGAGGCAGAGCGGGCCTTGATGACGCTGGGGTTGTTGGCGACTCAATTGTGCCAAGAAACGGCCAACGGGTTTCTATAGAAATCAGCGGCTTAGCTTGATGTGCTTGTCAGCGCCTCATTATCAGGCGAGCATGGGGTTTTCTGCCGTCAGTGCCGTTGTGTCTATGAAAGCCAATGTTCCTGTTGCCTGGGTTTTGATCGGCCTGTTCAGTGTCTTCCAAATGGGAGGCGTCGTCGTGGCGGCTCCGGCGCAGGAAAAACCGGCCGTCAGTGCCACGAAGAATGCGCCGAAAAAAACCGCGGTGGCCAAGAAGCCTTCCGCTAAAAAGGCGACTGCGGCGAAGAAAAAAAAGCGTGCGCCCATTGCTTCCAAGAGCAAATCCGCCCACGAGGTCGCCAAGACTCCATTGCCGCCGGCCAAGCTGGACCTGAGCCTGCCCCATGACATGGTCGAGCAGCTGCAGCCACCGGGTAAGGTTGCGCCGCTCAAGCGCGAACCGCTCTTGCCGTCAATGTTCGGAGCGAAACCCGGACCGTTCCAACTCAATGGCCGGTTGTTGAGCAATGAAATGCAACTGCCGCTGCGCAATCAGGAGCGCAACGAGGTGGAAGGCGCTGCGCTGGATTTCGAGTTCAAGCAGTAAGCCTTCCATAGGGCATGCAGCTCGTTGCTGACCGTTCGGTCACTTGGCCAACGGTAAAAAAACACGCAGACGGTAATTTAAAACGAGTGTTTTAGCCGTTACTCTGTCTTCTGTTACTCATCATTACCCGCCGCGAGGATGTTGTCGTCATGAAGTGCCGTGAAGGCTGTGGCGCCTGTTGCATCGCCCCTTCCATCAGCTCACCTATCCCTGGCATGCCCCAAGGCAAACCGGCGGGAGAACGTTGCGTGCAACTGTCGGTCGATAACCTGTGCCGGATCTTCGGCCAGCCGGAGCGTCCGGCGGTGTGCTCGGCGTTCGAAGCCGACATCGAGGTGTGCGGCGGCAGCCGTGAAGAGGCCATCCGCTTGATCGGTTGGTGGGAGCAAGTCACGGCAGCGTAATGGGTCAATGAACAGATCCGAAATGAACGAACTTGGACAATAAGGAAAAAACTATGGGTTCGCTGCATCGTATGGCTGTGTTGTGTGGGTTGACCGTGTTGCTGGCGACGGCCACCGCTCAGGCAGAAGACTGGCAGGTTGCCAAGGAGAAGGAAGGTATCAAGGTTTCCCTCAGTGAAGTGGCAGGCTCCAAGTACAAGGCCTATCGCGGCGTGACGGTGATGAAAACCACCATGGCCAAGCTGCGGGCCCTGCAGGAAGACGTTCCCGGCGCCTGCGCCTGGATTCATGAGTGCAAGAGCCAGAAACTGCTCAAGCACGAAGGCGACAAGAGCTGGACTTATACCCAATTCAACACGCCATGGCCGGTGACGCCCCGGGACTCGGTGCTGGAAGTCACCACCGAGGAGGGGGCCGACGGCAGCCTGACCCGCAAGCTCAAGGGCGTGCCGACATACCAGCCTGAGGAGCAAGGTTTCGTACGGGTGGCCCAGGTCGACGGCTTCTGGAAGTTCACGCCAAAGGGCGCCGACCAGATTGAAGTCGTTTATCAGGTCCACACCGAACCGGGTGGTGACGTGCCGTCCTGGCTGGCGAACAAGTTCGTGGTGGATGCGCCGTTCAACACCCTCAAGGCCCTGAAGGAACGCGCCGAAAAGTGATCGGCCAAGGCTGCACAAAGGAGACCGCCCCCGAGGCGGTCTTTTCATGTGTGCCCTCCAAACACCCAGCGGAACGATTGTCCGTCCATCAATGTCGAGATGAAGGTAAGCCCTGCCCTGAATTGATCAAGGAGACACTGATGCAAAAGTGGGAAATCACTTTCATTGACGATCACGGTGAAACCACCGTCGAGCAGTTCGACTATGACCACAAACCCACCATGGAGCAGGCCGCCCAACTGATCCGCGAAAGGTTGCTACCCGTGCTCAGCCAATTGGACCTCAACGACCTGGTTGACCGCACCGAAGACCCGACAGTCAAGAACCTCAAGTCCCAAAACAGTATCGAAATCCTCAGCATTACACCGATTTCATGAAACGGTGGCTGGTCTCGCTTGGCAGTGGCCACCACTTGCGGCTACTCTGCAATTGAGATCAGCGAAAGGATCGCCAAGGTCCGGTCTTGTCAGCTACATGCTTGTGTCCCGACGGCCATTTGATGCCGTATCGCTTGCAGCCTGAAGGCTTCACGCACGGGAAGACGGAAAGTCTATCCATCGGTTTTAGGAGGACGTTTCATGAGCACAGCCTATCAAGAAGACATCAGCACCAGCGTATTGCGCCGCATGAAAGAAGGCGGTTTCGATTTTTCCCGATTCCATCCCATTGAGTTCTACGCCATTTTCCCGGACGAGGAGCGGGCGCGCAGGGCGGCAGGTCATTTTCGGGGCGAATCGTTGAACGCGCAGATCAGTGCACGGGACGACGGGGCTTGGTCATTGGAACTGAGCCGGGTGATGTACGCCACTTACGATGATATTGGCGACTTCGAGCAAGACTTCGAGGCAGTTGTCGAACCCTTGGGGGGTGTTATCGAGGGTTGGGGCGTCAAGCAAGAGATCCGGCGCCTGCAGGCCTGACAGTCACTCACCGCAACCACAGCAACGGCTGACCTTTGTGTCGGCCGTTTTCATGTCTGTGAGCTAACCGAGGGTCCCTGTGGGAGCCGAGCTTGCTCGCGATGGCGGCTGCACGATCAACATCTTACCCGCTGACACACCACAATCACTTCCCCAGGTTTTGTACCTAACTGTATCCAGACCAGGCCGCTTCGTTTTTCCATGACTATGCTCAGGAAAGCGACGCCCCTGCGTCGCAATGAAGCGGGGGCAGCGGGTTGGGGGCATTTGCCGCACTATAAAAGTGCGCGGCCTCTCAATGGAGATTCCAACCCGTTGATCATAAAGCGTTTATGCCGATGGCACGGGGCTTGCGAAGCCTTGCTGCCAGGGTGACAAGGAGCACGGCATGATCCGCAGCGGTTTTGATGAAATGTACGACGCCGACGGCCAGGTCCGCCCGCACTACCAGGCGTTTGCCCGCTGGCTGGCCGACACGCCTGACGAGCTTCTGGCGCAGCGCAGGCGCGAAGCCGACCTGTTGTTTCACCGTGCCGGCATTACGTTCACGCTCTATGGGGACGAGCAGGGGACCGAGCGCCTGATCCCGTTCGACACGATCCCGCGCAGCATCCCGGCCAGCGAATGGCGAGTGGTCGAACGTGGCTGCATCCAACGGGTCAAGGCGCTGAACATGTTCCTGGCCGACCTCTACCACGAACAACGGATCATCCGGGCCGGCATCATCCCCGCCGAACAGGTGCTGGCCAACGAGCAATACCAACTGGCGATGCAAGGGCTCGATCTGAACCGTGACATCTACGCACACATTTGCGGTGTCGACCTGGTACGCGACGGTGACGGCACCTATTACGTGCTCGAAGACAATCTGCGTACGCCCAGCGGCGTCAGCTACATGCTCGAAGACCGCAAGATGATGATGCGCCTGTTTCCCGAGCTGTTCGCCGCCCAGCGCATCGCCCCCATCGATCATTATCCGAACCTGCTGCTCGACACCCTGAAAAGCTCCAGCCCGCTGGACGACCCCAGCGTCGTGGTACTGACGCCGGGGCGTTTCAACAGTGCATTTTTCGAACACGCCTTCCTGGCCCGGGAGATGGGCGTGGAGTTGGTGGAAGGCGCTGACCTGTTCGTACGGGATGACAAAGTGTTCATGCGCACCACCGACGGGCCGAAGGCGGTGGATGTGATCTACCGTCGCCTCGACGACGCGTTCCTCGATCCACTGGCCTTCAATCCGGATTCGATGCTCGGCGTACCGGGGTTGTTGTCCTCCTACCGTTCCGGCAACGTGGTGCTGGCCAATGCCATCGGCACGGGGGTGGCGGACGACAAGTCGGTGTACCCGTTCGTCACCGACATGATCCGTTTTTACCTGGACGAAGAGCCGATCCTGAAGAACGTTCCCACCTGGCAGTGCCGTAATCCTGCAGAGCTTTCCCATGTACTGGCGAATCTTCCCGACCTGGTGGTCAAGGAAACCCAGGGCTCCGGCGGGTATGGAATGCTGGTGGGGCCGGCCGCGACGACGGCGCAAATCGATGCCTTTCGCGAGCGGATCAAGGCCAAGCCGCACGCCTATATCGCCCAGCCGACGCTGTCGCTCTCGACGTGCCCGACCTTTGTCGAAAACGGCATCGCCCCGCGCCACATCGACTTGCGCCCGTTTGTGCTGGCCGGTCGCGAGACCCGCGTGGTCCCTGGCGGGCTGACACGGGTGGCGCTGCGCGAAGGCTCCCTGGTGGTGAACTCATCCCAGGGCGGCGGTACCAAGGACACTTGGGTGGTCGAGGATTGAGGAACTGCCATGCTGAGTAGAACCGCCTCGGACCTGTACTGGATGTCGCGCTACCTGGAGCGGGCGGAAAACCTCGCGCGGATGCTCGACGTCAGTTATTCGTTGTCACTGATGCCCCAGGATGGGCGTGGCGACGGCCTGCACGAACTGGCCATGCCATTGCTGATCACTGGCACGCTGGACGATTACCGGGAGCGACACGGCGATCTGCACGCCGAGCGCCTGCTGCATTTCTTTGCCCTGGAAGCGGCCAACCCGGCCAGCATCTACAGCTGTCTCGGTTCCGCGCGAGCCAGTGCCCATGCGGTACGTGGCCGAATCACCGCCGACATGTGGGAAAACATCAACGCCACCTGGCTGGAAATTCGCGGTATCGGCGAGCAAGGCTTGAATCGCTACGGCATGAGCCGTTTCTGCGAGTGGATCAAGGAGCGCTCGCATCTGTTTCGTGGCGCGACCTACGGCACCATCATGCGTAACGACGCGTTCCGGTTCATTCGCCTGGGGACCTTTATCGAAAGGGCCGACAACACCCTGCGCTTGCTCGATGCCCGCTACGAAATGGCCGGCGACCAGGCCGACGCAGTCAGCGACGGCACGGCCCACGCCTACTACCAATGGAGCGCCTTGTTGCGGGCCTTGTCGTCCTTCGAGGCCTACACCGAGATCTACCGTGAGGCCCCGGGTGCTCGCCATGTGGCTGAGTTGCTGCTGTTGCGCGCCGACGTGCCGCGCTCGCTGCGTGCCTGTACCGAAGAAATTGACCAGATCCTCGCAAGCCTGCCGGGCACCAACGGTCGGCAGGCGCAACGGCTGGCGGCGGAAATGGACGCACGCCTGCGCTACACCGGCATCAACGAAATCCTCGACGGGGGCCTGCATGCCTGGCTCACCGAATTCATCCCACTGGTCCGTGAACTGGGCAACACCATTCACAGTTCCTACCTGGAGGTCATATGAGACTCTCGATCAGCCACGAAACGGCCTACCACTATGAAGATCAGGTTCGCGCCAGCATCCAGTACCTGCGCCTGACGCCCCACGACAGCGAACGCCAGCATGTGCTGAGCTGGCAGCTTGATTTGCCTCGGCCGGTGCGGGCGCAACTGGATCCGTTTGGCAACATCCTGCACGTGCTGACCCTGGATGAGCCCCACGAAACGGTCATCATCGGCGCCCGTGGACAGGTGGATATCGATCCGTTGCGCGAAGCCGAACACGAGAGCCAGTCGGCGCTGCCATTCCTGCGCTTCACCCGGCTGACCGAGGCGGACGAGGCCCTTCGAGCCTTCGCCTCGCAGCAATGCCAGCAGCGTCGCGACCGCACCGCGTTGATCGACCTGATGCATGGGTTGAACCAGCACATGATCTACACCCCTGGCACCACGGCAGTCGAGACCAGTGCAGCCCAGGCGTTCGCTGGTCGTAGCGGGGTGTGCCAGGACCATACCCACGCCTTCCTGGCCTGTGCTCGTAGCCTGGGCGTGCCGGCACGGTATGTGTCGGGTTATCTGTTCAGCGAAGAGAGCGAGCACCTGGCGAGCCATGCCTGGGCAGAGGCCTGGCTGGACGACGCCTGGTACAGCTTCGACGTGACCAACCAACTGGCTCGCCCGGAGCGCCACCTGAAACTGGCCGTGGGCCTGGATTATTTGGACGCCTGCCCGGTGCGAGGCATGCGTCGTGGCGGTGGTGGCGAGCAGATGCATGCCAGGATGATCGAGACCGCCGGCACCCCAGTGATCACTGTGCAACTCCAGTAACCGCCTGGCGAACAAGCTTTTGTGGCGAGGGAGCTTGCTCCCGCTCGAGTGCGAAGCGCTCGCAAGCTCGTCAAGGGGCTGCTGTGCAGCCCGGCGGCAGCAAGCTCCCTCGCCACAAAAGCGATCTCATGGAGTCAGCGGCTGCTTGCGCCCCGCCATATGCTTCAAGTAACCCACCAGCAAATCCAGCTCCGAATCCGGCAACACCGCCGCCGAGAACCCGGGCATCTTGCCCTGGGGCCAGCGTCGCAGGCCTTGCGGGTCGCGAATGTAGCGCTTGAGGAAATCCCCGGAGAAGTATTCGGTGGGATTGAAAGGAATGTTCAGGTCAGGGCCGAACTGTGCATCGCCAGCGCCATTGAGCCGATGACACGCCAGGCAGTTCTTCTGGAACAGCGCGAAACCTTTATTGATCGGGTCGTCCTTGGCCAGGTTGGGCGCTGGTAGCAGGGCCGGGAAGCGTTCAGCCACCGCCGACAGGCGCTTGATGCTCGCCACCGCATAGGGCCATTGTTCCGGGCTGATGCGGCCTGCCTGCGGGTCGGTCCAGACCAGATAGAAAGGCCCGGCACTGGACTTGCCTTCCCCCAGCGACGGCCACGGCTTGGCCGGGTCCTCGATCGCCAGCCAGGCCCGGGCCCCGCTCTTGTTGAGTAATGGCGCCGCGGGCATCTCGGCAGCGAAGCCGTCCAGGGCAACGGCCTGCAGGTGGTCGTCCGGCTGGATGCCCGTCAACAGGGACGTCAGCGGCACGGCTCGATAACTCATGGGTTTCTTGTAGGAAACGTCCTCAGCAATCTCGACCGTTTGAGCGTCCGGATGCTTGAGCAGTTCTTCGGTTTGCCAGGTGCGCGTGCTCGCGCCCAACTCCAGCACCAGTTGCGCGGCATAAAGGGGCGTGCTGAGCAGCAACGCCCCGAACACAATGAGAGCTTTCAAGTCGATCGCCTTCCATGTCGAGGGGGTGGCCGCAAAGGTTGGCACAGCCATCGCAGCTCGAACAGTGAACCCATCACATTTTTTGGCGACACAACGTATTGGATGAAGCAGGTGCCCCCGCGCAGGATTCAGCCAATCACCTTGGTGATATTCGGCAAAATCAACAGCAGCGTCGTGGCAAAGAGAATGAGTCCGGCTTGACGAACTTTCGAATGTTTGAACATGGCTGATCCGCCTTTTTTGTTATGTCCTGAAAACCAGCCTGCATATCCATGATGGCTGGCGTTGCACTTCCTGTTCCGACAAGCGCCTCGGCAAAACCCGACGACTAACTTGTACAAGGATTACATTAGGGGCCGCGGCCGCCTTGGCTTAGATCCAATTCGTATCAACTGGGTACTTATCGCTATTAAAACAGCATGAGGCCTATTGCCACCTTCCTGCCGGCCCTTTTGCTAGACAGCTTGCCCTCCTGAATCGGTTAACCCGATAGCTCGCTACCGTTCGTCTGAGCGTGGCCGTCAACGCCATTGAGCGCTGTGGTCATTGAATCCGGCGCCGCTGGGCTTATGGTTGGAGGCGTCGCATTACCCCGTGGTTTCGAGGATGTCATGACCCAAGCTTTGATTTTCGACGCATTACGCACGCCTCGTGGCAAGGGCAAGGCTGATGGCGCCCTGCACAGCGTCAAGCCGGTGAACCTGATGGGGGGCCTGCTCAGTGCCTTGCGCCAGCGCATGGATTTGGACACCAGCCAGGTCGACGACATCGTGCTCGGTTGCGTGACGCCCGTGGGCGAGCAGGGTGCCGATATCGCCAAGACTGCTGCGTTGGTGGCCAATTGGGATGTCAGCGTGGCGGGGGTGCAACTCAATCGTTTTTGCGCCTCGGGCCTGGAAGCGGTGAACCTGGCGGCGATGAAGGTGCGTTCCGGGTTCGAAGACCTGGTGGTGGCCGGCGGCGTCGAATCCATGTCCCGGGTGCCCATGGGCAGCGATGGCGGTGCATGGGCGCTGGACCCGCAATCCAACCTGCAGGGCCACTTCATTCCCCAGGGCATCGGCGCCGACCTGATTGCCACCCTGGAAGGCTTCAGCCGCGAGGACGTCGACCGCTACGCACTGCACTCCCAGCAAAAAGCGGCACGCGCCCGGGCCGACGGTTCGTTCGATAAATCCCTGGTCGCCGTGCGGGACCAGAATGGCATCGTGTTGCTGGACCACGACGAATTCATCCGCGCCGACTCCACGCTCGAAGGCCTGGGCAAGCTCAAGCCGAGTTTCGAAGCCATGGGCCAGATGGGCTTCGACGGCACGGCGCTGCGGGTCTACAGCCATGTCGAACGCATCCATCATGTGCACACGCCGGGCAACAGTTCCGGCATCGTCGACGGCGCGGCGCTGATGTTGATCGGTTCCGAAGCCAAGGGACGCGCCATGGGCCTGCAACCCCGGGCCCGGATCGTCGCCACGGCCGTCACCAGTACCGACCCGACCATCATGCTCACCGGCCCGGCGCCGGCCACCCGCAAGGCCCTGGCCAAGGCCGGGCTGCGGGTGGAGGACATCGACCTGTTCGAAGTCAACGAAGCCTTCGCCTCGGTGGTGCTCAAGTTCATCCGGGACATGGCCATCGACCCCGCCAAGGTCAACGTCAACGGTGGTTCCATCGCCCTGGGGCATCCCTTGGGGGCCACCGGCTGCGCAATCCTTGGCACGTTGCTCGACGAGTTGGAGGCGCGTCGCCTGCGCTATGGCCTGGCGACCCTCTGTGTCGGCGGCGGCATGGGCATTGCCACCGTCATCGAACGCCTCTGAGCCCGACTTCAAGGAACATTTTTCATGACCGCTGCCATCCGTTACGAAACCGGCCAGGACCGGATCGTCGTCCTGACCCTGGACATGCCGGGCCAGAGCGCCAACACCATGAATGCGCGCTACCGCGAGGCCATGGCCGCTTGCGTCACCCGTTTGAAGGCTGAAAAGGACGCGATTGCCGGTGTGATCATCACCTCGGCCAAGCAGACGTTCTTCGCCGGTGGTGATCTCAATGAACTGGTCAAGGTCGGCAAGCCCGAGGCCAAGGCGTTCTACGACATGGTCCTGCAGCTTAAAGCGCAACTGCGAGCCTTGGAGACCCTGGGCAAGCCCGTGGTGGCGGCCATCAATGGCGCGGCCCTCGGCGGTGGTTGGGAGATCTGCCTGGCTTGTCATCATCGCGTGGCGCTGGAGCAGCCATCGGTGCAGCTCGGCTTGCCGGAGGTCACTCTCGGGCTGCTGCCGGGGGGCGGCGGGGTGGTGCGGATGGTGCGCCTGCTCGGTTTGGAAAAGGCCCTGCCGTATCTGCTCGAAGGTAAGAAGGTCAGTGCACAGCAAGCGCTGCAGGCCGGGTTGATCGATGAGCTGGCCAAGGATCGTGAGGAACTGCTGGCCAAGTCCCGGGCCTGGATTCTGGCCAACCCCAGCGTCGTGCAACCCTGGGATGCAAAGGGCTATCGGCTCCCGGGCGGCACGCCGTCCGACCCGAAAGTCGGGCAAATGCTGGCGATCGCTCCCTCGATCCTGCGCAACAAGACCCAGGGCTGCCTGCCGGCACCGGAGAAAATCCTCTGCGCGGCGGTGGAGGGTGCCCAGGTGGATTTCGACACCGCGCACCTGATCGAAACCCGCTACTTCACCGAACTGACCACCGGCCAAGTGGCGAAGAACCTGATCGGCACCCTCTGGTTCCAACTCAACGAGATCAAGGCCGGTGGCTCTCGCCCACAAGGTGTGGCGCCTTATCTGACGAAAAAAGTCGGCGTGCTCGGTGCGGGCATGATGGGGGCGGGAATCGCCTATGTCAGCGCCGTGGCCGGCATTGCCGTGGTCCTCAAAGACGTCGACCTGACGGCAGCCGAGAAGGGCAAGGCCTGCTCGGCGGCGTTGCTGGATAAAAAGGTCGCCCGCGGCCAGCTCACGGCCGAGCAGCGCGAAGCCACGCTGGCGCGGATTCAAGCCACCGACAGCGATGCTGACCTGGCCGGTTGCGACCTGATCATCGAAGCGGTGTTTGAAGATCGCGCCCTGAAAGCCAGCGTGTCGGCTGCGGCCCAGGCGGTGGCGGGCGACGACGCGGTGATCGCTTCCAACACCTCGACCTTGCCCATCACTGGCCTGGCCATGGCCGTGCCGGACCCGACAAAGTTCATCGGCCTGCACTTCTTCAGCCCGGTGGAAAAAATGCCGCTGGTGGAGATCATCAAGGGCGCACGCACCAGTGACGCGACTTTGGCTCGGGGTTTCGATTTTGTCCTGCAGATCAACAAGACCCCGATTGTGGTCAACGACAGTCGCGGTTTCTTCACGTCGCGGGTGTTCGGCACCTTTACCAATGAGGGCATCGCCATGCTCGGCGAGGGCGTGAGTGCGTCAATGATCGAGACCGAAGCGCGCAAGGCCGGGATGCCGGTCGGGCCTCTGGCGATCTCTGACGAAGTTTCCCTCAGCCTGATGAGCCATATCCGCGCGCAAACCGCCAAGGACCTGCACGCAGAAGGGAAAACGCCGATTGAGCACCCGGCATTCGCCGTGATTGACTTGCTGCTCAACGAATACAAGCGGCCGGGCAAGGCTGCCGGCGCCGGTTTTTATGAATACCCGGCCAACGGGCAGAAGTACCTGTGGCCGCAGCTGAAGAGCCGCTTCGAGCAAGCCGATGGGCAGATTTCGCCCCAGGATATCCGTGATCGCCTGCTGTTCATCCAGGCCTTGGAGACTGTGCGTTGCGTGGAGGAGGGGGTGTTGACTTCGACAGCCGACGCCAACATCGGCTCGATCTTTGGCATTGGTTTCGCGGCCTGGACCGGCGGTGCGTTGCAGTTCATCAACCAGTATGGCCTGCAGGACTTTGTCGGTCGCGCCCAGTATCTGGCCGAGCAATATGGTGAGCGTTTCTCACCGCCGGCCTTGTTGCTGGAGAAAGCCGCCCGGCACGAACTGTTCTGACAGACCGGGGAAGGGGCTTGCCTTGGAACCGTGTTTCAGGGCAGGCTCTGGGGTGTGCAATATTCCCATCATCGTGTCAGGTATTTTTTATGTCACTACGCATCTGCATTCTGGAAACCGATATCCTGCGTCCGGAACTGGTCGACCAATATCAGGGTTACGGGCAGATGTTCCAGCGCCTGTTTTCACAGCAGCCCATCGCGGCCGAATTTATCGTGTACAACGTGATGGAGGGGCATTACCCCAGCGATGACGAGGTGTTCGACGCTTATCTGGTGACTGGCAGCAAGGCTGACTCCTTCGGCACCGACCCTTGGATTCAAACCCTCAAGACCTACCTGCTGGAGCGCTACCAGCGGGGCGATAAATTGCTCGGTGTGTGCTTTGGCCATCAGCTGTTGGCGTTGTTGCTGGGCGGCAAGACCGAACGCGCCACTCAAGGCTGGGGCGTCGGCACCCATCGCTACAAACTTGCCGCCAAGGCGCCGTGGATGAGCCCGGTGATGGAAGAGCTGACCTTGCTGATCAGCCACCAGGACCAGGTCACCCAACTGCCCGAAAGCGCGACCGTCATCGCTTCCAGCGATTTCTGTCCGTTCGCCGCCTATCACATCAACGACCAGGTACTGTGCTTCCAGGGCCACCCGGAGTTCATCCACGATTATTCCCGGGCCTTGCTGGAGATTCGTCAGCAACACCTCGGCGAGCAGATCTACAGCCAGGGCGTGGCGAGCCTGGCCCACGAGCATCATGGCACCACGGTGGCGGAGTGGATGATGCGTTTCGTCGCACACAAGCCGCAGGCCGAAACCACCCAAGGCTAAAGATCACCACCCTCTAATGTGGGAGCGAGCTTGCTCGCGATAGCGGTGGAACAGTTGGCATTGATGTCGGATGTGCCGCTGTCATCGCGAGCAAGCTCGCTCCCACAGGGGATTGGGTAGGCCCCAATCCGAAACAGCTGTGGGATCGAGCTTGCTCACGATGAATGCCACCAAACACCCTCGAAAAACGCTTGCCTACAACCACCCCGATCGCTTGAAGCTCCACCACAACGAGGAGCATCCCACCGCAATAACCCCCAGCACCGCGAAATACCCATACTGCCAACTCAACTCCGGCATGTCCTGGAAGTTCATCCCATAGATCCCGGCCACGGCCGTGGGAAACGCCAGGATCGCCGCCCACGCCGCGAACTTGCGCTGCACCACGCTCTGGCGCGACGCCTCAAGCAGCACGCCGACTTCGATGGTCTGGCTGGCGATGTCGGCCAGGGTCGCCAGGTCTTCCATTTGCCGCGTGACATGGATCTGCACATCGCGGAAATAGGGGCTCATGTTCTTATCGATGAAGGGGAAGTCGAGTCGCTGCAACTCTTCGCTGATCTCCACCATCGGTGCCGCGTAGCGACGCAGGCGCAACACGTCGCGGCGCAAGCTGTGCAGGTTCTGGATATCCCGCTCGTTCAGGGAACTGCACATGACGTTGCGTTCCAGCTCATCGATTTCGGCGTGAATGGCTTCCCCCATCGGCTGATAGTTTTCAATCACGAAATCAAGGATGGCGTAGAGGACGAAATCTTCCCCATGTTTCAGCAAAAGCGGACGTGCCTCACAACGTTGTCGGACGTGGGCGTAGGAGGCTGAATGACCGTTGCGAGCGGTGATGATGTAGCCCTTGCCGGCAAAGATATGGGTTTCGATGAACTGCAGCTTGCCGTCCTTGCGTATCGGCGAATACGTGACGATAAACAGCGCATCGCCAAAGGTCTCCAACTTGGGCCGGCTGTGTTTCTCCATGGCATCTTCGATGGCCAATTCGTGCAGGTTGAATTGACGTTGCAGATTGGTCAGCTCCAAGGCACTGGGCTCTTCGAGACCGATCCATACAAAATGACCAGGTTTGGCAGCCCAGGCACTGCCTTCGTCGAGGGTGATATTGGTGACTTTCTTACCGGCGCTGTAGACCGCAGCAGCAACGACTCTACCCATAATGGTGGTTCACTTCTTATTGGAAAATGGCAGTGGCAGGCAACGCTCAGCTTAGCGCGCCCTGTAGCTTGAGAGTCAGCAAAATCTGCGGAGTTCGGTGGTAAAAGAAAACCCGCCGAGGGGCGGGTTTTCCATTACGCGGCTTGTAACTGCCGGTCCATTGTCGCAATGCATTCACGCATTTGTTCACGGCATTGGGCGATGAGCCGGGGCATGTCATCCATGCTCAATCCGGCCGTAGGAATCGCCGGCAACGAGCGTATGAGGATGTCACCACTGCGCCAGCGATTGAGGCGCATGTGCTTGATGTAGCTGCTGACGCACACCGGAATAATCGGGACTCCGGCGGCGATTGCCATCTGGAATGCGCCTTTCTTGAAAGGCAGCAGATCCTCGCCCAGATTGCGCGTGCCTTCCGGAAAAACCCAGATCGAGGTGTCCTCGTGCTGCAACGTATGGGTGGTAGTCAGCATTGACCGTCGTGCCTTGATCGCGTTGCCACGGTCGATCAACACATTGCCCGCCAGCCAGAACAACTGCCCGAACAGCGGCACCCATTTCAGGCTCTTCTTGCCGATGCACACGGTGCGACGCGGCACTACGTTGCCGAACATGAACAAGTCATAGTTGGACTGATGGTTGGCGATGATGACGCAGCCGTTGGGCTTATCCACTAGCGTGTCGACCTGCGTCCGGACCCGCAGGCGCAAGATGCACATGGCCGGCAAAGCGTACAGCCTTGCGCATAAACGGCTGTTGTCCGGATTGAACGGTCTGCACAGGCCCAGAATCACCCCGAGCACACCCGCCAGGACAAAGTGCAGGCCCATCAACAACATACGCAATACAAACAGCATCTACAGGCCCCATCGGGACAAAAGGTGGCGCAGTGTACGGATGTGCACTGTTTTCGGCAATTGCCCCTATAGAGGTAGGAAATGGACGATGTTTAAGCGCATGTTTCCACATGGCGTGACGGAAGCGGCCTAGAGCGGTTGCGGACTTTTAAACGACGCGCGTAGGAAAAAACCCTGCTCTAGGGGAGGGGGACATCTGTGGCGAGGGAGCTTGCTCCCGCTGGGCCCGTAGGAGCTGTGCTGCCTCGCTCCGCTGCACAGCTCCTACAAGCGTCAGCCCATATGCTCCTGATCCAGCAAAATCGCCGTGTCCAGCGTCTCCAGCAGGGCCTTGCGAACTTTCAGCTTGGTGTTCTTGTGGGCGGACATGTTGATTTTCTTCAACTGACGCGCTGCTTCCAGAGCCGCACCTTGCAGTTCCTCGGCCGACACCACCTTGTCGAGGAAACCCGCATCCACAGCGCTCTGGGGATTGAACATCTCGGCATTGATCACCGAACGGTGAAACGCCGACTTGCGCAGGCGATCACGAGCCAGCTCGATACCGGCGTGGTGCATGGTCATGCCGATCTGTACTTCGTTCAGGCCAATGCTGAACGGCCCTTCCACACCAATGCGGTAATCCGCCGAGAGCAGCAGGAACGCACCCTTGGCCACCGCATGCCCCGGGCAAGCGACAACGACAGGGAAGGGGTGTGACAACAGGCGACGGGCCAGCGTCGAGCCGGCCGTAACCAGGCTTACCGCTTCCTTGGGACCGGCGGTCATCACCTTCAGATCGTAGCCACCCGACAGAATCCCCGGCTGCCCGGTAATGATCACCACCGCCCGATCCGCCGTCGCCTGGTCCAGCGCAGCGTTGAACGCGGCAATCACGTCCGGCGAGATGGCATTGACCTTGCCGTTGTTCAAGGTCAGGGTCGCGATACCGTCTTCGAGATGGTAGGCAATCAAGTCGCTCATGACGCTATTCCTTGTAAGAGAAGTGTCGCAGACGTTACCCACCGCCGCAGGCCAGGTAAAGCACCGTGACTGACTCACCGGTCAGCCCCAAGCCCCGTAAACAGCCTGGCCCGCCCATCCCGCCAAGCCTTCATCTATAGAGCGTTGCCTATACCGCCCCGAAGATTGGCCGGTTTGCCCTGCCCAGACGCGTTTGAAATGCCCAGCCAAGCTTAACCGCATGAAAATTCTGAAAAAAACCTTTGCCATCGGAAAAGCTTTCGACTACATTAGCGCGCCTCGACAGACTGAACAGTTTGCCGAGATACGGTGAAGTGTCCGAGTGGCTTAAGGAGCACGCCTGGAAAGTGTGTATACAGGAAACTGTATCGAGAGTTCGAATCTCTCCTTCACCGCCAAATTCGATACACACAAAGCCCCTGGTTTTCCAAGAAAACCAGGGGCTTTGTGGTTTCTGCTGTCTGAAAAATGACGATAGGGGCAATGGCACCCAGGTGATACGCCGTCAGCGCTAAAGGTGCGAATTTCCAGTCTGAGTTTTGGACTGACCGCACAAGCACTGCTGCTTTTCAGCCTGTCCTACTTCATTGGTGTTTTCGGGTTTCCCTTTATCACCGGAAAGCTCATCAGCAGCACGGGCGTGAAGGGGATGCTGCTTAGTGTCGGATTGATCGCTCTGTTTACCTGGGCCTTGAGTGTCAGTCGCTGGCTGGCCGGGCGATTCTGGAAATCAGCCTCTCTTTCGGAATGAAAAAATCTCCCCTGGTGTGCGATAGCTTCCCGGTGTGGGGAGTTTGAGCACAGGTTCAAGAAGGTCGCTAAGACTGAAGGTAGAAAGGCACGGCAAATTGCTTGATGAGCGGCTGCTTGTGCAGCCTCGCCACTGAATAGCATCAGGCAACTTCACAGCAGTATCAGGCAAAGGTTTCTGGGCACATGCCGTTAAGGTTCTCCTGGAAGAGCGTCTTATCAACTGCATTGCTGTGAGAGAACATCATGACCAGATGGATGAATTTCGCTTGGCGCGTCCAGGCTCTTGCACTGTCTTTAATATTTTTTACGAACAACGTCTGGGCTTCGGAAAACACCCAACACGCGAATGCGACTCTGGTCCGCCAGGCGTTCACTAACTGGCAGCAGGGCAAAGGCACGGTGTTCGATCTGCTGGCGCCCAATGCGAAATGGACCGTGGCCGGGACGAGTCCTGTTTCAGGTGTCTATAACAGCAAGGCTGAGCTGGCCCAAGTCGTGCGGCCGATTACCGCGCGACTGGCAACACCGATCGTCCCCTCGGTGCAGAGCATCGTTGCTCAGAATGATGTCGTGGTTGTTCTGTGGGAAGGGACAGCGACGGCGCTTGATCACAAACCCTACAACAACACCTACCTGTGGCACATGACCCTCAAGAATGGTCAGATCATTGAAGTCACAGCCTTTCTGGACACCTACGTGCTGAACGATCTTATCCGGCGCGTAAAACCCCCGCAGTAGTGGCTGGGCTATCTTGTTGGCTGTGAAGCCGTTCGCTTTTCCATAGCGTGCTCTCCAAAAGGTTTACTCGATTCAGAACAAAAACCGGAAATGCGTGGTCTTTGTCAGTACCCCAAGTTCGTCTCTCCCTGAGGTCGCACAATGAGTCTGATCGATTGCCCTGAATGCGCTTCCCGAGTCTCCGACAAGGCCTACGCCTGCCCACATTGCGGCAATCCTTTCCGGGAGCCGAGTTTCCGTCTGACCGAGAAGAACGTGGGGCAGATTGCCGGGGTGACCGGCGTCTGGCTCACCGCGCCGTGGATCGCGCGAATGGTCTTTGGCGTGGTGGCGGTGATTGCGGTGGCGGCGGTGTTGATCCTGCGGTGAGCCGTATTCGCGATTGTCGGCTTATGTATTCAACGGCAACTGCGGACTGTCCGGATTCAACTGCTGGCGCCTGAACTGCCCTGGCGGCTGTCCATGTATCTGGCGAAAACGCCTGGAAAAATAAGCCTCGTCGGCAAACCCGCACAACCTCGCCACTTCGCCCACAGGCCGTGTGCCATTGAGCAAGTAATTGCGCGCCGCATGCATTCGACGTTCGAGCACCAGTTCGGTAAAGGTCTTGCCGATTTCCTTGCGCAGCCAGTGGGTCAGGTAGGTCGGCGACAGGTAGGTCGCCGCCGCCACTTTGATCAGGTTGAGGTCCGGGTCGGCGATGTTCTTGCGCAGGTATTCGGACATTCGGCCCAGCGCATCGCGTCGGCTGACTTCGGCGGCGTTTTCTTCGGCCAAGCGCTTGAGCGGCTCGGCGTACAAGGCGCAGACGCTGCCAATCAGTTGCAGCAACAAACCCTTGAGCATCTCGCGGGTACCGAATTGTCGATGCTCGTCCAGTGCGCGCATTTGCGTGATCAACGCGCATACCTTGGCGAAATCGTCGTCGCCGAGAATGAAGTCCAGGTGCTCCTGGAAACGAAACGGCGAGAGTTCCGGCGCCAGCAGAATCGAGACTTCTTCCAGGTCCATCGGGTCGCACTGCAAATGTGGCAACAGGAACGTCTGGGAAAAATTGATCACCATGAAGTTGCTGTCCGCCGGATGTGGAATCACATGCACGCGGTGGGGCAGGATGAAGGCCAGGGTGTTGCGTGGAAACGGACGCTCGACGTTGCCAATGTGTTGCACGGTGTCGCCACCGAGGTTGATCTGGATCTGGAAGTACTCATGGCGATGCGGGCTGGTTTCGGCGCGTCGGCCCTTTTTGTCGCGGATGTAGAAGTCCGTCAATTCGCTGCGTTGCTGCATGACATAGGTGGGGACTCGGCTCGGTGATGACATCTCCTGGGAATCCTTTGCGGGGCATGGCGGTGACGACGATTGTGACGGTGCATCTGGCCGATTTTCAAGGCGTTATACGATGACGGGGTGCCGAGACTGAATTTTCTGGAGCCCGAGGATGGCGGTTGGTTGTCCAAAACGACAAATTCGTATTTATAGTATTTATCTTTTAAAAAACAGTTAGTTATGTTGTTTGTAAAAACGGTTTTAAAAAACTCAGCGATCTTGTTTTTTTGGACAGGTTTCTTGGGCACGGTTTCAACCGGGAAAAATGATCTAACACCTCAGTTGATTTTGAATGGTTGTACGACCACTGTTGGGCCACGCAACCCGACCCTCCATCCAAAAACAATCAAAAGGTGCGCACATCATGAGCCTGTTCCTGTTCCACGCTGACCCTCCCGACTGCTCCTGCGACAGATCCTGTTGCAAGGCCTCTTTGAACACCTGACACCGGCTGTTCGCCTCTCATTCCTGTAGCGATTGTTCTGCCCCGGCATCGAGGGCATTGATTTCGGCTGCTCGTAAACATTTCGACGCTTCTAACAATAATGAGGTCCACCATGTCGAATTCCCACACCTCCCAAATTGCCAGCGCCCGGGACGCCGTGGTGCCTGAGCGCCTGCCGTCGCGGCGGCGTTGGTTCATGCTGTCGTTGCTGCTGATCGCGACGATCATCAACTACATCGATCGAGTGAATATTTCGATTGCCGCACCCTTCCTCGCCAAGGACCTGGGCCTGGACAAGATCGAAATGGGCCTGATTTTTTCCGCGTTTGCCTGGACCTACGCCATTGCACTGGTACCCGCCGGGTTCATCGCCGATCGCTTCGGTTCCCGGTTCACCTACGGGGTGTCGCTGATCAGTTGGTCGACCGTCACGGTGTGCCAGGGCTTTGCCACGGGCTTCGCTTCGTTGTTCGGTCTGCGCCTGGCCGTCGGTGCGATGGAAGCGCCGGCGTTTCCGGCCAACAGCCGGGCGGTCACGGTGTGGTTCCCGGCGCGCGAGCGGGGTCTCGCCAGCAGTATTTACGTCTGCGGCCAGTACCTGGGCACGGCGCTGTTTACCGGTGCGCTGCTGTGGCTGGCGACTACCTACGACTGGCGCCATGTGTTCTACAGCACCGGTGCGCTCGGCATTGTTTTCGGTGTGGCTTGGCTGTTCCTGTATCGCGACCCGATGAACTGCAAGAAAGTCAGCAAGGAAGAACTCAAGTACATCGAAGCCGGGGGCGGGCTGGTCAAGAGCAGCCAAGAGCGCACCCGGTTCAATTGGCGGCAGATCGCCGAGCTGTTCAGCTATCGGCAGGTCTGGGCGATTTGCATCGGTAAGTTCGCCAGCACCTCGGCGCTGTACTTCTTTCTCACCTGGTTCCCCATGTACCTGATCGAAGAGCGTCAACTGACCATGATCAAGGCCGGGATCTTCGCCGTGCTGCCGTTCGTGGGTGCGACAGTGGGAATCCTGCTCGCCGGGATCGTCTCCGATCTGCTGATACGCCGCGGTTATTCGCTGTCCTTTGCCCGCAAGTTGCCGCTGGTGGTCGGGTCGATGCTGGGCATGTCCATCGTGCTGGTGAATTTCACCGATTCGAACGTGATCTGCATCGCCGTGCTGACGATTGCCTTCTTTGCCCAGGGCATCGCTTCGTCCTCGTGGGCGGCGGTGTCGGAAGTGGCGCCCAAGGAGCTGATCGGGCTGACCGGCGGGATCACCAGCCTGGCGGCCAACATCGGCGGGATTGTCACCCCCATCGTGATTGGCGCGATTGTCCACAAGACCGGCTCATTTGCCTTGGCCTTCTGGTTCATCGGCGGTGTGGCGCTGATTGGCACCTTGTCCTATTCGTTGCTGCTTGGCCGTTTGTATCGCATTGAACTCAAGGCGCGCTGAGCCCGGAAAAAAGCTGTTTTTCTCCAACACGAGGCGGCATTCCTCCAACTTAGCCGGGGATTGCCGCCGTACGCTGACGCTTCTATCAGGACTTTTACCAGGATGAACATGCCCGAGTATGTCTTTACCCCGGACTTGCCAGTGACCCTGCCGGTTGTTGGCACCCCACAGCGTTTTCCCGTCGGCCGGGTCTTTTGCGTCGGTCGCAACTACCCTTGGCCCGATACCCAGGGTGAATCCCGAGTCCCACCCGTGTTTTTCATGAAACCTGCCAGTTGCGTGGTGGAAGCGGTCGGTGACGTGACGTTTCCATCGGTGACTGAGGAGTTCGCTCACGAAATCGAATTGGTCGTGGCCATCGGGGAGGGCGGCGCCAACATCCCTGAGAGCCAGGCGCTGGCCTATGTGTGGGGCTACGCGGCGGGTTTGGATCTGACCCGGCGTGATGTCCAGCGCCTGGCCAAGGGCAACGGTTTGCCGTGGGAGGGCGCCAAGGTGTTTGACGGCGCCGCGCCGATGACGGCCATCGTGCCGGTGTCGCGGGCGGGGCACCCCGAAGGCGAGTTGTGGCTGAACGTGAACGGTCAAGAGCGCCAGCGCGACAGCCTCGACAGCCAGATCTGGTCGGTCAGTGAAGTGATCGCCCGCATTTCCCAATCGGTGGCGCTGCGGGCCGGCGACCTGATCATGACCGGCAGCCCGGCAGGCGTCGATGTGCTGCAGCCGGGGGATGTCATCACGGCCGGCATCGATGGCATCGGCGAACTGGAAATGCGCGTCGGTCCGCGTTCATCTGACTGAATTCGAGAAGGGAGAATCCACATGTCCAACACATTGAAAGTGGCTCTGGTGACTGGCGCCGGCAGCGGGATTGGCCGCGCGGTGGCCCTGGGCCTGATGGCAGACGGCTACACGCTGGTGCTGGCCGGGCGCCGCCCCGAGCCCTTGCAGACATTGGTCGAGTTGGCGGCCTGCGAGGGGCGCGAAGCCCTGGCGGTACCCACCGATGTGCGCGATCCGGCCAGTGTCGATGCACTGTTTGCCGCCATCGCCGAGGCCTACGGACGCCTGGACGTCGTGTTCAACAACGCCGGCGTCAATGCGCCTGCCGTGCCGCTGGATGAGCTCACGTTCGAGCAGTGGCGAAACGTGATCGACACCAACCTCAACGGCGTTTTCCTGTGCGCCCGTGGTGCCTTCGGCCTGATGCGCCGGCAACAGCCCCAGGGTGGGCGGATCATCAACAACGGTTCGATTTCGGCCCACACCCCGCGGCCATTCAGCAGTGCCTACACCGCCAGTAAACACGCGGTGCTGGGGCTGACCAAATCCCTGGCCCTGGACGGACGCGAATACAACATCGCCTGCAGCCAGATCGACATCGGCAACGCCCTCACCGAAATGTCCGTGCGCATGACCAAGGGCGTGCGTCAGGCCAACGGCAGCATCGCGGTGGAGCCGATGGTGGACGTCAAGCATGTGGCGGACGCGGTGCGCTACATCGCCGGTCTGCCGTTGTCGGCCAACGTCTTGAACATGACCGTCATGGCCACGGCCATGCCGTTTGCCGGTCGCGGTTGAGCCTGGGCGCTGTTCATTTTTGAGGGTGTGCATGCGTGGCGAGCACACCTGATTACGCTTGAATCAGTTTTTTCCTATTCCGTTACGAGGTCTACATGAAGCCAGAAGTCTTGCAGCTCAGCCCGATCCTGATCCCTGAAATCAATACCCGGCTCAACGAGCTGTTCACGGTACGGCGCTATTTCGAACAGGCTGACAAACAAGCCTATCTACAAGAACACGGCGCCAACATTCGCGGTGTGATCACTGGTGGGCATACGGGCATCAGCCAGGCGCTCATGGCGCAACTGCCCCAACTGGAAGTGGTGGCGGTCAACGGCGTGGGCACCGATGCGGTGGACCTGGCCTACGCCAGGGATCGTGGAATCCGCGTGACCGCCACCATCGGCGCGCTGACCGAAGATGTCGCCGACCTGGCGATCGGCCTATTGATTGCCGTGTGCCGAGGGTTGTGCACCAGTGACCGCTACGTGCGTTCCGGCCAATGGCCCCAGAGCCCGACGCCACTGGCTCCGTTGCCATTGGCCCGGCAGGTGTCCGGCATGCGCATCGGTATCGTCGGCATGGGCCGGGTCGGTCGCGCCGTGGCAACCCGCGCCGCGGCGTTCGGTTGTCCGATCAGCTATACCGATCTGCAACCGATGAGCGACGTGAACCACACCTTCGTCGCCGACCTCAAGCAACTGGCTCGCGACAGCGACGCCTTGATCCTCGCGGCGGCCGCCGACAAGGCTGAAGCCATCATCGATGCCGAGGTGCTGCGCGCCTTGGGCCAGGGCGGTTACCTGATCAACGTGGCCCGCGGCAAACTGGTCAACGAGCCCGACCTGGTGGCGGCGCTGACCGCCGGGGAAATCGCCGGTGCGGCGCTGGATGTGTTTGTCGATGAGCCGCACGTGCCCGAGGCGTTGTTTGGCAATGAACAGGTGGTGCTGCAACCGCACCGGGCGAGTGCGACGTTGCAGACCCGCACGCGGATGGGGGAGATGGTGGTGGCGAGTCTGGTGGACAGTTTTGCCGGGAAGGTGCCGCGGGGGTGTGTGACGGGGTGAGGTGTGGAGCTTCAAGGCGGTTGCGAGATGGTCAAGTTGAGTGAACTTGCTGTGTTGAGGCGCAAGCGGAGCTAAGGTCCCGGGTGGTGTGATGGTCTGGGTTCATGATTTTGTCTCCGGATGTGTGGGTGATAACCCATTTGGCCCAATGCTGCCGGCCAAATCGCCTACTTGCCACAGTATGAGTCCAACTGCCGCCAACACATCGATGTTGTGAAAAAACACAACCAGAGTACCATTGGCTCAAAGACAAGGAAGCCTATGGATATACTCACGCCATCACGTTTTGACGACGCTGCAATTTTGTACCCGAACGACAAGGCTGGACTTGATCGTTGCCTGCGCATTTTGAAGATGGCTCGCCCCAAGGCGTTCGCGGACCTGCAAAAGCTTTTCGGTACGCACGGTGTTGATTTGTTCAAGCCCAGAGCCGCAATGAATTGGGTTGTGATCGACGTAGGCGGAAATAATCTCAGGGTGATAGGGGGTGTCAACTACACCCGGCAGAAGTTCTACGTCAAACACATCTACACGCATGCTGATTACGACGTGGCCAACGCCTGGTATGCAAGAAACAAAGGGGTAAAACGATGAGCGCAGACCGGAACGATTTCCAGACCGTGATCGCAACGCTTGGTGAGTTGCATGCGGTGCTAGAGCGCTTGCGCGGCGAGTTTGTGCATGGCATCGAGACCCCCGCCGACTATGAGCGTGCGACCGACTTGCTCGATGAACTCACCGATGGGCGTGAACTGAGCAAGACCGAGGAGAAAATTCTCGTTGAACTCGAGGATGAAATCCTGGCCTACCAGCGCGACTCCGACCAGTTTCGCCAATCGAATGCCGCTTTTGAGGCGACCTGCACCCCTGTGCAACTGATCAGGGATTTGATGGAAACGCTCGGACTCACCGGTTCAGAGCTCCCTGAAATAGGTGATAAAACAGCGGTGTCCAAGGTGCTCAGTGGGGATCGGCCCATCAGTCACAAGATGGCGTACGCACTGGCAGAGCGCTTTGCGATGGAGCCGAGTGCTTTCTTGCCGCCAGCCTCGGCAAAGGCGACGCCTATCCAAACCGTTCGCCCTCCCGCCAAGAAAACCTCAGCTCATTACCGCTTTCGTAGCGACCCTTTGACCGCACATTCGGTTAAAGAGGCTCGTACCGGTACATACAAAGTGGTGGTTTCGAAAGGCCGCAGAAAGACAGTTGAAGATCCTGAAAACGGCTAGGCAATAATTCTTCCCTTCCATCCAGGGGCAGCCCAGCTAATGCAACATTCACAATGAGGATCGTGGCTCATGGCAAACATTCAAAAGGCCGCCCAGATTGGATTCTCATCGCAAGCCCACACCTATGCCAAGGGGCGCCCGAACTACCCAAGTGAACTGAGTGCCTGGCTTGAAAAAGAATTGGATCTTCTTCCGGGATCGGCAGTTATCGATCTAGGGGCCGGCACAGGAAAATTCACTCGATTGTTGAAGTCCATGGCGCTCGATGTCATTGCAGTCGAACCGGTTGAGGCCATGCGTGCCGAGTTTGCCCAAAGCCTGCCGGACGTCAGGATTGTGGAGGGGACGGCAGACAGTATCCCGTTCGAATCTGGAATGGCACAAGCAGTGGTGTGTGCCCAGGCCTTCCACTGGTTTGCAAATGAAAAAGCGCTTGCCGAGATTTACCGAGTGCTCAGGGCGAATGGCCGGTTGGGCCTGATCTGGAACGTACGTGATGAGTCGGTGGACTGGGTGGCTGCTATCACTGATATCATCACTCCATACGAAGGCGATACCCCGCGTTTTCATACCGGGTCGTGGCAGTTACCCTTCACAGGAAACTACTTTTCGACTCCTGAACTGACCTGCTTTCGATATACACATTCAGGAAGCGCCAGGGAAGTCATCATGGACCGCTTCCTGTCGGTGAGTTTCATCGCCGCCTTGCCTGCCGCCGAAAAGGCCAAGGTGAGTGATCAGTTGCAGCATCTTATCGACACGCATCCCTCCTTGAGGGGGCGTGAAACTATTGATTTCCCTTATCAAACCCAAGCCTATCTGTGTCGCCGTCTGGATTGAGGACAGCGCTGGAGTGGGTTGTTTTTCAAGGACCCCATGATGTTTGAAAAGGACTTTCATGATGCAACCATCCCCACATTCCAAACCCGCCGTCTGATCCTCACCCCCCTTGAACTGACGGACGCACCGGCGATTCAACGGTTATTCCCACACTGGGAAGTGGTCCGTTACCTGGACAGTCGCGTGCCCTGGCCTTACCCGGATGACGGCGCGCTGACATACGTACGCGACCACGCGCTCCCCGCTGTCGCCGCCGGATGCGAGTGGCACTGGATGATCCGGATTGCCGACGATCCGCCACAGAGCATCGGCAGCATCAGCCTCTACGACCAGCCTGGCAACCACCGAGGTTTCTGGCTGGCGCCGCAATGGCAGGGAAAGGGCTACATGCGCGAAGCATGCGAGGTGATCAACGCCTATTGGTTTGAAACCCTGGGACGCCCCGTCATGCAAGTGCCCAAGGCGGTGGGCAACCTGGCTTCACGTAAAGTTTCGGAACATGAAGGCATGCGCATGATTGCGACGCAGCAGGGGGACTTCGTTTGTGGGACGTTGCCTAAGGAAATCTGGGAAATGACGCGGGAAGATTGGCTCGAGAGATAGCCATTATTGATCCGCCAAAGGACGCCACGCGGTGGTCTGCAGATAAGGCCACTGTTTGAGCAGTAGACCACGCGTTGTTTCTACGCCCTGCAAGGTTTCAGTGCAATTGACCATCGCGGTAAAGCTGCGAGTGGTCAGCATGAAGCTCTCCGACCCTAGCGCCTGGCACTGCTCGCTGGCGCCGATGGGTTGGCAGAACATCGGTTGCATTTTCACGTCGTAGCCTTGGGCCCGAGTGAATGCCTGGAACTCCGGCATGGCAAGACGAGCCGGTGTGCCGCTCAGTGCCGGGCCTTGCCAGACGGGAGTGATAAGGCCCCTTGAGGGATAGTCGCTCAGCCCCTGGACTTGCCTGGCCTCGAACAGGGCAAAACAGAACGAAGTATTTGTCGCGCTATTGCTCGCTGGCGATGTCACGGGGGCGGCCAGGGGGAGGCTCGGCGTCGGTGCGACGACTGCCGCAGGCGCAGGTGCTACCGAGGGCGCCATGCCCGATGAGTCGCCTACTTCCACCAGCACATCGATGGGAGCCCGATAACGCCACACCTTCAGCGGCGCCGCGAAACCAGGTCGAATACGGCTGGCGACAGCGGTCAGCTCGGCCGGGCTATTGACCGAAGTCCCGGCAATTTGCAAAACGATATCGCCGGCCAACATGCCTGCCTTTTCAGCGCCACTTCCGGGTACGGGTCCCAAGACCAAGACGCCACTGACAGCGGCTAAGCCGAATTGCCGAGCCACCGTCGGTGTAACAGGCGTGATGTGCAGGCCCAAGGACCCCGACTGATTGGACACGGGAACGGGCATTGCCGCCGGCGTCACGGATGTCGGGGCCACCGTAGCCGCGCTGGGCACAGGAGCGCTGCCGGCTGAACAGTCGCGTTGTGTGGCGACCTGTTGGATCACGAGGTTAACGGGGTCGGCGGCCATGTTGGGGTATTGTTCCCAACCCCGTTTGGTTGCCAGGAACGTTTCACAATCCATGGCGTAGTAGGTCGCCGGGTCTCTGACCTTGCGCAGGTATTCCGCTGTTTCGGCTCGCTCGGCGGCGCTGTACATGGGGTTGACGCAAGACGCCAGGAGCGGGGAGAGCACCAGTATTGCGGTAAGGCATTTTGTCGACATGGGCTTCTCTGGGGTCGTGGCGTTCAGGCGGGTCCAGGCAAGGTACTATTTGGCCATCATCCTGTCCAACCTCAAACCAAGCACTTCGTTGCCGTGGTGATTGAGACGGGCGGCATCCGGGCGAACGTGCATTCGATATACAACTTAAAGGCACTTTGCCATGATGCGCCACGATCCATTCGAATCCATCACCGAGAAGCGAAATGTCTGCTCCTGCCTTCAAATCAAGCACCAGGCTCGCCGTTGTACTTTCGCTCACTGCCTTGGCTGGCTGTGCCTCTGATGGCGGTCTCGGTGAGGCGGCGGTAGTCGGTGCGATGCTGCTTCCCATGGGGGGAGTAGACACCAGCGTAATGACCAGTGCCGTAGGCCTGGCGGCCGGCGCCTATGTGGTCTCCTCGGTCGCGACAGCGGACTCTGCCAGCGTCTCTCCCGCGACCTCCACCATTGCCGCGCCCCAAGGCCTGCCGCCCATTGACCTGCAAAAACTGGTGACCCGGGAAACGCCTGACCGCTATCGCTCCAAGTCCTGTGAGTACATCGAAATGTCCCTCAGCGAAGTGCCGATGTACCAGGCGAGCGCCGAGCCGATCATGAAGCAGGTCGCCACGGCTCGAAAAGAAGCGGCCAGCCAGGTATGGCTGGAAAAAGCTTGCCAGCCCGCCAATTTACCTCGTGGCCGGATCGGCGCCAGCATCGACACCATCGATCCGAAGCGGGCCATGGCCCTGTCAGCTCCCCCAGCTGGGGTTGTGGTGCTGTCAACCGTTCCGGGGAGCGGTGCGCAACAGGCCGGAATCTTGCCTCAAGACGTGATCGTGGCAGTGGATAACGGGCTTATCGCCGATTCAATCGATTTCAGGGTGGCCGTTGCAAAAGCGCCAATTGGCTCGCGGGTGAACCTGAAGGTATGGCGCAACAATGCGTTCAGCATCGTGCCGGTTCTGGTCGGGCCCGGCGGAACTCAAGTATCGATGACGCCGACGGTGATGGCGAATGGCGTAGCTGCTGCGGTTCCGGCCGATGCACTGTATTGCACTGCCGTACTGTCCACCCAGCACACTTACGGCGCTAGCGTCAGCCCGGTCAAGTTGATCGCCGGAGCCGCGAGCGACATGCAGCCCTCGCTCAAAAACTACATCGCCAAGGTGAAGCAGGAACAACCTGGCGTTTGGGGGGATTTCAAACTTAACAGCGCTGTTTGTGCGCCGGGTGCGGTGATGTGCATGGCCGAGGCCAAGGGGCCGACCGGCAAGACCCAGAACGCCTTCGAGTTCTGCCACGCGACGCAAGCCAAGGCGGATGCTGAGCTGGCCCAGATGCGCCAGGGCGATCCGAAAGCAGTGATTGTTGATTGGCCTTGAGCTGCAATCGTCTTCTGCGGTTATGATCCAGCGGTTTGAAGTGCTGGCGTGCCTGGAGGCATGCGCATGATGGGGGACGCTTTAAGGAGCTGGGTAATCGGGAATACCTGTCTCCGGCGATTGGCGTCCAAATCCGTTAACGACGATGTACAACAGTGGACCGATTGATACGAAGATGGCCGTGATCAGGAGGTAAGGCAGCAGCGATGTGAACGACCTGCCTTTCGAACGTGTGTCCTTGTACATCCAGATGCACGCCATGCAAGCGAGCAGATAAAGGTCGATGACGACCTGTGCGGTGTCTGGGCGAGACATGAGCCCGATGCCGAACGCCAGGAGCGATTGCTCGGCGAGAAACAAAGTACTCGCTGTGTACACGGAAAAAAGCAGCAGCGTGACAAGTGCGATGTAAGGTTTCTTCACTTTGCCTCCTTGGACAAGTTCATTGATCAGTGGAGATAGGCTAGTGATTTGACCGTCATGGTTTCAATGACCTCAGAGGTCATCGACGCCGCTCACCCGCAATGCCAGAGTCAACGGATGACCAGTCGACCTTTTTCTCGAACGACGCCGCCAACCTCGGCCGGTGCGCAACTGCGTCACTTGCGCCAACAGGCTGGACTGAGTCAGCTGGACTGCGCACTGATCACAGGCATCTCCCAGCGTCACCTTAGTTGCATCGAGACGGGGCGCGCCAAGCCAAGCCCCGGCACTCTGCATAACTTATTGACTGCCCTGGATGTACCTTTGGAGCGATGCAATGACATCTTCCTGGCCAGTGGTTACGCCCCTCGCTACGAAACGACGCCGCTCACGTCGTCGTCAATGGAAGTGGTACGTGATGCCATTGACCATGTACTTCACGCCAATAACCCCGCTCCGGCGATTGTTCTGAATGCTCAATGGAACATCCTTGCCGCGAATGCCAGCGCGGGTGTCTTGTTCGATCTGGTTGGGCTTGCCAGGGAAGCGGCAGAGGGACTCAACCTCTTGGTGACACTGCTGCAACCCGGCGGCTTGGGCGATCGTTTGAGCAACGCCGAGGAAATAAGAGTAGTGGCCTGGCAACGGGCATCTCGGGAAGCCTTGAACAATCCCGCGTTGGCTGAGATTCTGAAGAGCCTGCCGGCCCCACGCAGCGCTGCGGCGCTGGCGAACGAACTGCCTCCGTTGTTGCTGACACGAGTCGACTCTCCCCAGGGTGAGCTGACGTTCATGTCAACGTTCACAACCTTCGGCATGCCGTTCGACATCACCATGAGTTCATTGCGTATCGAGCATCTGATTCCTGCCGACGCCAAGACCTGGGCGGTCATGACCAAGGCATATGGGCAAGCGCAACACTCACAATGATCAAGGAAGAACCCATGCAACCGTCACTCAATCGAATCATGCTGTATGTCCGGGACGTTCAAGCGACCTGCGATTTTTATGAGCGTCACTTCGGTTTTACCAGTGAAAGAAAAGTCGATGACCGCGTCACCGAATTGAGCCCTGCAAACGGTGGCGCGATCCTGATGGTTCACCCTGCGGGGAAGGCCGTTAAAACGGGGCAAGTCACCGTAAAGCTTGTCTTTGATCTCCAGGATGTAGAAGGTTTCAAGGCAAAGTGCCTGGCCCAGGGCCTGAAGTTTGGCGCGACGCACAGGGCGGACGGTTACTCTTTTGCCAACGCCAAAGACCCTGACGGTAATTCCATTTCTATCTCCAGCAGGGCGTTTGCATGCAACTGAGCTTTCACAAGATGCATGCCAATGGCGATGACTTCGTGATTGTCGATTCGCGAAATTCGGCCAGTGCGGTGACGAGTGCCATGGCCCAGCGGATGGGGGATCGGAATCGGGGCATAGGCTTCAACCAACTCGCAGTGTTGCTCGATTGCGACGATGCCGATGCGCGGGTGATGTTCTGGAACGCAGATGGTTCTGCACTGGATGTTTGCGGCAGCGCGACACGAGGTGCGGCGGACCTGCTCATGCGCGAAGCACATGTGACTTCGCTAGTACTGCGCACTAACCGTGGTTTGCTTACTTGCGAACGTACGCCAACCGGCGGCATTTCCGTCGACATGGGCGTGCCGCTTTTCGGCTGGTCGGACATTCCCTTGGCGCAAGAACTGGACACCGCTGCCTTGCCACTTGCTGATAGTCCAGCCGCCTGCAGCATGGGAAATCCCCACTGCACCTATTTTGTCGATGACCTGGCTGGCGTTGATATCGCGACGATCGGCCCGACCATCGAAACCCACGCGCTGTTCCCGCTCAAGACCAACGTTCATTTTGTCCAGATCATTGATCGTACGCATATTCGGTTGCGCATCTGGGAGCGCGGGGCGGGTATTGCGCTGGGGTCGGGGTCCTGTTCGTGCGGTGCGGTTGTCAATGGGATTCGTCGTGGTTTGTTGGACAGTACCGTCGAGGTTGAATGTGATGGCGGCAGCGTGACGGTGCAATGGGATGGCCTGGGCGCGGTCTTTCTTATCGGGCCGGTGGAGGCGAGTTTTTCGGGGACGATGAGTCAAGGTTGAGTGGATAGGATGAACTCCACAGAACCGCTACCCACCGCCAATCTCCTGTGGGAGCGAGCTTGCTCGCGAAGGCGGCAGCAAGTTACATACATAGCCTTAAAGACCGCACTCCGTGGCGAGGGAGCTTGCTCCCGCTCGGCGGCGTAGCCGTCGTAGACTGGTCGATGCCGTTTGTCTGGAAGAACGTTTTGGGGCGGCTTCGCCACCCAGCGGGAGCAAGCTCCCTCGCCACAGGATTATGGCGGTTTGCTTCATTTCTCCATGATGCTGAGCCACGGCCAGCGAGCCTGATAACTTTTCGCCTTCTCATCGAACAAGTCCGGCTGGGGATTTCTTGGATTCATGCGAAGAACGCCTTGCTCTATGTCGTCCAGGCCATAGGGCGCGTAGACCTCACCGGTTTCAACATCCAGCCCAATACACGTACCCGCAATCAAGTAACGATCAATGCCATCCTTGGCCGACTGAAGCTGAGGATAGGGCTTGCCAAACCGCTGACCGTACCAAAGGTGGACGCGTGCCTGGTTCTTGATCTCGATGTTGACGTCGAGGTCCTGGAAGAGACGCTGGGCGGCATGGATCACTTCATCCTCGGCCTCCCAGGACAGGTCGGGGTCGAAGTAAAAAACATCGTAATCCTTCACGCCCCAAGCGGGTGGCCGCTGCGACTGATGATTCCAGACGGCTTGGAACAGGCAGCCAGCGGTGAGCATGCATTGATTCAAACCGAGTGAAGGCAAGCGCGCGGTGATTTGTGCGTTGATTGGGTTGGTCATTGCTATGCTCACCAAACTTTCGACCGTCAACGTCATATTCATCCTTTTGAAATCGATCCAAGCGTAGTGACTGAGCCTACATCAATTGCAATTTTCGGATAGGAACGCCCATGAATTTCTTCAAGAAGCTCTTCGGTTCATCGAAAACCCCTGAAACCCAAAACGACCAGCCCGCGCCGCGGTCCCACGAGCTTGGCGACCTGACCGAGGCTGAAGCAGCCAATCTGGCCGTCCGGGAAGCCGGCTCAGCGTGCCTGGATCGTCATTGGAGCGCTGTCGGCACGGTCGAGCGGGATGTTCTGTCCTACTTGATCAGTCCGACCTTTTCCGGCGGCCCGTACTGGCCTTCGACCCGCCAGGCCTACCGCGTGGTTCGCCGCGGCGACGCGATCATTCTCGCCACTGAAGGCCTGTCCGATCCATTCGATGATACGGAAGGAATGGGCAACGGCTTCGAAATGGAATTGTTCGTCGAAACCGCGGATATCCCCGAGCACGCTTATGGCCCGGCGGGAGAGGTCGACCCTTTCAAACGCAGCTGGGCATTCGAGCTGGTGGAACACGTCGCCAAAACGGTGGCCGACGCGGGCGGCATCACCCACCAACTCGACCAGCACGGGGCGCTATCCCTTGAACTTCCCGGGCTGAGCCAATCGCACCACATGAGCGATCAACTGCCCAAACTCTTCGTGACCGATGACGACTCCACCGGCGTTCTGCTCGGCGCCCCAGCACCGGATTTCCCTACCCAACTGGATGACATGCCCTTGTCCCCGGTCAGGTTGGTGCCGGTGGTCTTGATCACCGCGGCGGAGCTGGAGTACGTGCGTTCAGGGGGGCGAACGGCTAGGGAGGATCTGGTGAGCCGGTTGAAGGCGGCGGGCGTTGGGCATATGAGCAGTCTGCATCGGGCGAGTGTGGTGTGAGGCCAGGAGGGGCGGCCGAATACCAACCCGAGTGATCGGTCGCTTTTTTTGTAAGATCGATTGATACCGCGTCCCATCCCATACCCTTTCGAGACATCAATGACTGACTACCGTGGACTCATCCTCGAAGACACCCGTGAAGGCGCCACCGACCTTGCCATCGCGCAACTGGAAGCCAGCCTGGGTGCCCGCTTGCCGGACGACTATCGCCAGTTCCTCAAGACCTGCAACGGCGCCTACGTGGAATACGATGTGCTGGCCACGCTCGCCAATGGCGATGAGGAGTTGCTCAGCTTTTCACTGTACGGGCTGGATCCGGACAAAGAGTATGAATCCAACCCCTTCGAACTGGAGCAACTGCGGGCTCAGCCCGGCTTCCCCGCGACGGGATTGTTGCCGATCGGGCGTGACGGCGGCGCGAGTATCTTGCTGCTGGATTTGCGTGAAGGGCGCCAGGACGTGGCGGCGATGGTGGCGGGCTTACCGGCCTGGACCGGGCGCCGTCAGCAGGGCGATGAATATGTGGTGCTGGCGGATTCTTTCAATGGTTACTTGGACGCGCTGCATCTATCGCAAGAGCGGATCGAGGAGCATATCAATCACTTCATCATCAGCCCTGAAAGTGTTGAGGCGACGTTGGAGTGGCTGGATAAAGGAAGTCCTGGGTGGCGGGAGCGGTATCGGGAGTCGTGGAATGCGAGGGTTGTGGATCGGTTGATCTGAAGCCTGATCCTATGGCTGAAACCCGATTTGCCGAATGACGCCAGTCTTCAGTCGAGACGGTCGATGGCGCGTGCAAGATTTGCCCGTGCCTGCTGCTCGAATGCGTCGAAGTACGGTGCAGTCGTATAAATGCGCCCCCGTGTCAGAAAACCTTCAAGGACCTGGCGGCGCTTTTGGCGGTACATAGACAGAGGTACAAACGAGTACTCGCGGCGAATTTGTTGGTCGTATTCCTCGAACCGCTCGAACGCTGCCCCAAGGATCGCCAGATCCGTGTCCACCAGCACCGCTTCGTCTGCCGACGCCGGAGCAGCGTCGTGTCGCGTCACCATCACCAGTTCGTAAAGCCTTTGGCGCGTTTCATCGCCCAGGCCGTTATCACGTGCCACATCATCCAACCACTGGGCACTGCGCAGCTCGTTGTCGCTGCGAAGAGGGTCGTAGATCGCATCATGGAACCATAGCGCGAGGTCGACTTCGGCGGGGGCCGGGCAGGCCGCGTTGACGAATCGGCGCACCTGAAGGCATTCCTGCAGATGCTGGAGGGTGTGGTACGCGCGGTGGGGCTCGCCGTAGCGTCGAATGAGGGCTTCGTACGTCTCCTGGGGCGCGCATCCGACGCCAAGCTCCGCCCAGACGCGAGCCCAGCCAGCGAAACCCGTGGCATCAGCCACGTCGAGGTTGGCCGGAAACAGCGCACTCCCTTCTGGCGAGTCCGTCATTGTTTCTCCTGCGCTTCAAAAATGAAAAAGGGCACACCCATTTTGAATTACTGGGCATCGCCCGCTGGCGCCTCGTCGGCATCATCCAATGGCGCTCCGTAAGGTACACCAATCTCGACCCGGTCCGCCTTTACCCAACCGGTGTAGTCGTCGCCACTCTTGGCGATGAAGTTCACTTCCAGCCATGATTCGTCTTCAAGGCTGGCGTAAACGGTGAGAGAGTCGCCGGGTATTACGAAAATCTTTTTATTGGCACAGGCTTCATCCGGCGCTTCGTGAAAATGCAGGCGTCCGGTGCCGATGACCTTGCCTTGCACCGACGGATGAAACTCAGGCACGGTGCCAGAGATCTTTTCCGCCAGGGCAGAACAGTTAACAGCGGCCTGGCTCAGGGTGCTGAAAAGGCACAGGCATAACACGCTTGAACGCAGATACATCTTGGCGAATCCGTTTGGGGTGGAGGCGTATTCTAACCTAGCGAGCTGCGTAGGCCTCAGCACTGTTGATTAGTTGGGTTAAGTGTTCGACACTAGTCGGCGTCAGTCTAGACGAAAAACGGCTCAACTTCTCTCGTGCCGCAGGACACATACCATTCGAGGAGAGATGTGCTATCTCAACTTTAGCGACCTCTACCTCGGCTAATTTGTTTCCCGTTTGCCTAATTATCGAATTGAGCTCTGAAAGCAAAGTGTCATACTGGTCTTTTTTACCTTTGATAGACAGTAGCTCTAGCAATGATACCTTGGGATGGACCGATAGCTGGGACCTAGTATTGAATACGCTTCTTAAGGTTTCATATCGATCATCTACCAATATGTCCCTCATGCTTTTTCGTACCGGTGCAAAGTGCCTCGCCTCTCTTTCATCAGCGTCCTCAAGGCGCCCCAAGCACTCATCAATCTCATGGATTAGTGAAGCGTCTTTCTTATTTCGATATCGCTCAAGGTATATATAAGCTTCCACATCGATAATGTAAGGACTCAGCCTTATCGTTTGCTTGGCCTTTTCGATATACTTGGTTGCCAACTCGTAACGCCCCTCAAAGGCATAAATATATGCAAGCTCGCGACTAGCATGACCATCTTTGACATCTAGCGTAGTGATTTTTTCAAAATGAGGGAGTGCAGCTCTCAAGTTCCCTTTCAATCTTTCTGAAAAACCCATAACAAAAAAATAGGTGGCTTCACGGCGATCGCTTTTCGGAATCTCCTTATATTCAGCTTGAAACATTGTCGAAGCGTTAGCGTCGGCCACTCGACATCCAGACAAACCTACAAGACGCCATGCCTCGGTATATCCACCTACGCTTAATTTGTGCTTTTGCGAGTACGCTTCTTTTGCTAATAATAAGGCGCTCGGATAGTTACGAGAGTCGTAGTGTCTTTTGGCAGCCTTTAGTTGCTGCGTTGGCATAATAAGATTCGTCAAGTAGCCTGGCACCGGCGTGTCAGATGTGAGATATTCGACAATCCGTGCATCGAGCAGTTCGATGGGTACATAACTATCCTCATCGACCCCCTCCACGGAACTAAATAAGATGTTCCGTGCCTGGGCTAGTCCGCCCCATGACCTTTCCTGAAAGTTTTGAGCATATCTCTGCAGATAAGCGGCCAAATAATAATTGCCGTTGTCCTCCATCATAAAGCCAACATCGATAAGCATATCGACTGATTCAACAAAGTCAGGCCATACTTCTTGTAGCTTCATAATCTCCGGATATGAGAGAATGGAAGCTTCCCCAATCAAATCTACAACCTTAGTAACATTAGGATGGTGGCTGGTGAAATCGACGAGCATTTTTTCAACTTCCGCCCGAACAATTTGCATTACCGCTGCATGAGTTTTACTTGGGCGATAAGCGGGGTTGCGCCTAAGATAGTTAACAACTGTCGAAATTAATCCAGCATGCCCGATAATACTATTTTCCAAAAACTCCCTTTCCGACTTGTCAGGAATTATAATGCCGTTTTTATGAAGTAGCATTTTAAATAAGTAGCGCGAATCCTGTTCACTCAAAGGTTGCACTGCATATACTAAGCCGGACTCCCAGTGAGTTGGCATTTTTCCGCCATTCAGCAAAACCACAACATATGGATAAGCGTCTGGCTCAAGCATGTTAAGCAAGACGGAAAACCAGTTTAATAATTTGTGATCAGGACCAAAAGCATTGCCCCCAACATCAAGTATTAATACCTGATTGAACCCGACTGTTACTTTAACTATTAAATTCGCTATGGCCTGAGAGCGTTCGTAACCTACAAGTTGAGAAAACTCTTGAACTGCCACTTGGAAATCACGTGCTCTCCAGTTCGCAGAGTATGCCAAAAGCCGTTTATATAGTGTCAAGTCGTCATCATGCACACCAAGGGTTATAGAGATTTTCGACTCAGCAATGCCTTTGTAAAAATCGTGAAAAAGGCTGTTGGCTAAGGTTTTTCTACCGATCCCCTCTGGACCTGTAAAAGCTATAAATGAAGGAGCGGTATTTTGCTCCAATAGAAAGTCATGAATTTTTCGGAGATCATTATCTCTACCGTAAGCTTGCGTTCGAACCTCAGTCTCTTTTCGCAGCTCATCTTTTATTCGAAGCGCTACTATTTCTGGTGAAGGAGGGCACGAAACAACATATCTATTGGCCCATTTTGGAAGATTTGACCAGTCTGTACCATCAAGCTGGAAAATAAGAAATTTTCTTAATTGCCATTTTGTTTTAAGTTCTCCTGCGATATCTAGCTCACTAGATACCCAGCCGGAATTTATTGACGCTTCTGAAAGAAATAATACATATACATCAGAATCTTCAAGACCTTCTCTTATTTGCTGACTTAGATCGCAGTTTTTGTTAAATGTTTTTTTATCATATACCGCATTGAGCGTCCCTAAACGATCAAATACCTCATCGACAAAATCCTTGTCGTATCCGTTGTGAGATAGGAATGCTTTTTGCATCGACATGCTCCTTGCTTTTACAACTCAGATGGCGGCTTTTTGCCATAAAAAATAAAGCATACAGCACAGCCTGCTTAACCTCCATCCTCAAGGTTTGGCTCAGAAATGCTAGCACTATGAGGGAATGCGCCTTCGACTCATCAGGACGAAGCAATTACTTTTCGACCGATCACTGCTAATCATCTCCACCCAACTCACTCCATCAACCCTGGTTTGACGCCACGTTTCTTCTGAGAAGCAACGTTTGCAGCGCGTCGAAGGGGTAGTTTTGACTACCCGGCGAAATGATAATTTCTCTAAGTGGAAACGTGAGAGCTGTGCTGGCAGATATAAATGGCAGCTTTGGGTCGATTCTGTTGAAAAAGTAGCTCCCCTGTAAGGCCTACGACAAAATCTCTGCATTGGCCAGCAGGGAAGCACGCAGCATGATGGGGCAGTTATCGAGTGGGCAGGGGCGGCTGTTTTACTCGTTCAATCTTGAAGATCACATTCTAGCCAATCACCTTCTGCGCAACATTGATCGGTGTCTGGAGCTGAGCGACCTGCGCCATTACCTCGCCGAGTTCTATAGCCCGATTGGGCGTCCGTCGATTGATCCTGAATTGATGATTCGCATGTTGATCGTGGGCTATGCTACGGCATTCACTCCGAGCGGTGGTTGTGCGAAGAAGAGACCCATTTGAACCTGAAGCTCCTCCGGCGTTTTCGTTGAACCGCTTTTAGTCAGCACCACCCGATTACAAACGACCTTTTTCATAGCCCGATGACTGCGCCAAAAACGCTGCAATCAACGATGCAACCTGCCGCTGAATCACCCCCCGAGCACGACCGCCATCACCATCCCGACAAATGATCCCATCCCCCGGCACTTCCTCTTCAAGCATTTCCTCCGCCCCAGGCTTACACATCGACATGAAGCTGAAATGGCTCGCATCGCTGATCTCGATGTAACGGCTCGACGCTGGGGGCAGGCGCTTGGCCAGGTTGGCAGACTCCAACTCAGCGGGAAGCTCTTGCGACGGTACACCGGCCGCGATCACCAAGGTGGGGACAGGCAGCGCGGCCAGGCTTTTATCGGTCAGGCCCCGCGAAAGGCCCAGGTCCAATGTCACCACGGCAGTAACGCGTTTATCGCGCCAATTGGCGGCCAATTCGGCCTTTGAATCAGCGGTGCTGGCGGTGTTCATCTGTTCGTAAACCGTGCAGCTGGATAACTGCGAATGGGCTTTGCAGTCCTGGGCGAAGCGCTCTGGATCGAAGCGAGCGCCGGCGCTCTCCAGGGCGGTCCAGCCGCCGAGTGAATGGCCCACGGCTGCAATTCGATCATTGGCGACCCGACCAAATTTTTCAGGTTGAGTCGTGACCGCATCGATGGCTCGGCGCAGGTCGACGGGTCGCTGCCATAACTGCGCCGCTGCTTGGGGGCTGCGGTCATGGGTGGTGCTGCCGGGGTGGTTGATGGCGGCGACGATGTAACCCTTCTGGGCCAAGGCGCTGGCCAGCCAAATCTGGTTGCTCCAGTTACCCCTGTAGCCGTGGGAGAGCACCACCAGTGGATGTTGGCCGGCAGTTGGCGGTGCGTTACGCACGGCAGAGGCGCCGACAAATGCCGCATTATCGGCGATCAGTTGCGGGGCTGCGGTGGTTGCGCTCGGGTACCAGACAACCATCTCCAGTGCGCGGCCATTGTGCGGATCCGGCAGGGTGGAAGATTGGAAACCGATGGGGGCTTCGTCAGCCAATGCGGTCGTTGTCAGGCAGGCCAACAACAGGGCGCCGAAAGCTGTTTTCAATGCCGTTTCTTCCTTGATCAGACGAATGGGGTTCTCAAAAAGCACGGGCATTAAAGCTCAGATTCGAACCGTTGCGCACAACTTTCATCGACCCAAAAAACTAGCCCTCGAAAGTAAACGCCGAGGGGACAAATCGATCGCGGGTGTCCATGCGAATATTGCGCAGCGCCACGGTTTCCAGGTGTGACGCGTAGAGCGATTCCGCGAAATAGCTGATCAGGATGGAGCGACGGCGTGCGCCAATCGCGTTCAGGCTGCCCGCGTGCACCAGGTCCACATCGAACACCAGGATGTCACCGGCACTGCCTGAAAGCTGTACAGCGCGTGACTCGTCATTGAAGTCGAAAGGTGGGGCGCCCGGCTCGGGGCGATGGCTGCCGGGGACGATCCGTGTCGCGCCGTTCTCGGGGCCGTAATCATCGAAGAATGCCAGGGCGATGGCGATGTCGCCTGGTCGTTGGGCCGACAGATCGCGGTGCAGTGGTTGCTGGCCGCCACCGGCAAGGGGCTCGCGGCCTTCCACTTGGGAGAGGAAGAATTGCTCGCCGATCAACTCACCTGCCACCGCCAGTAGCTGGGGTAGACGACACACAGCTTGAATCCTCGAATCATCGTCCAGCATCGAATAGCGCCAGTCCATGCCACGGGGCACTGGCCATTGATCCGACGGTCGCACGCCTGCATCGAACACGCTACGCAAGTCAGCCAGCCACTCGTTCGGGATTGCTCGACGGAGCAGGGCGTAGCCGTCTTGGTGGAGTTGTGTGCGGTCAGCCATGGTTCGTCCTTGTGCGGGCATTTGGAAGGCTAGTCTGTAAACCAAAGTGGGACCACCCGAAAACGAAGGTGACCAGAGACAATCCCGGTAGGTTTGCAGTTATCATCCAGCCACCATCCAAGAAAAGGACTTCACCGATGAAGCGTTTGCTCGCCTGCACCCTCCTGACACTGGCCGTCGTCAGTTACGCCAAGGCCGACCAGAGCACCTTCGAAGAAACGAACTCGTGCTCGGAAGACATCGATTGCCAAGGCGATTTCATCTGCAAAAACGGCCAATGCGACAGCCCTCAACTCCAGCGAAGCCCTGTTGCAAAAACCACCGCCAAGACTCAAGCCGCACCACCCGCGCCGCCGGGCGTTACCTATCAAGCGCTGCCCGTCAATACCGAACGTGCCGGACCTTTCACGACTCAGACTGAGGCGATGGCAACTGCGCTGAATTATCAATCGCGGGCGGGTGTGATGAACGTCATGGAATCCGTTGTCGAGCAGGCCGAGTACACCGGTTATGTGACGATTGAAAAGGCTTACACGTTTGGGCCGAGCAAGTATGTGCTGGTGGTTTCCACGGGCGAGGGCGGCAATGCTTGCCCTGCGTCCACTTATGTATTCAGTTTCGACACCCAGGCCGAGCGCGTTGATGGCAAGCGTGAAGTGGAGGGGTGTTCTGAGTTGGTCGAGGCCATGGCGGAAGGGAACAAGCTCGTGGTCAAGAAGGAGGGCGGTGTGACTGTTGTTTATAACGGGATTGTCGAGTAGTTCAGGTCGACGATGCGCTCGTGGCGAGGGAGCTTGCTCCCGCTTGAGTGCGCAGCGCTCACAAAAGGGGCCGCTGCGCAGCCCAGCGGGAGCAAGCTCCCTCGCCACAGGTTGTCGGCGGGCAGGCTTATGGCGTGGAACCTGCCGGCGCCGCATCCAATATTCGTGCAATCACACCCAGGCCGAGCGCGTTGATGGCAAGCGTGAAGTGGAGGGATATTCTGAATTGGTCGAGGCCATGGCGGAAGGGAACAAGCTCGTGGTCAAGAAGGAGGGCGGTGACGGGATTGTCGAGTAGTTCAGGTCGACGATGCGCTCGTGGCGAGGGAGCTTGCTCCCGCTTGAGTGCGCAGCGCTCAAAAAAAGGGGCCGCTGCGCAGCCCAGCGGGAGCAAGCTCCCTCGCCACAGGTTGTCGGCGGGCAGGCTTATGGCGTGGAACCTGCCGGCGCCGCATCCAATATTCGTGCAATCACACCCAGGCCGAGCGCGTTGATGGCAAGCGTGAAGTGGAGGGATATTCTGAATTGGTCGAGGCCATGGCGGAAGGGAACAAGCTCGTGGTCAAGAAGGAGGGCGGTGACGGGATTGTCGAGTAGTTCAGGTCGACGATGCGCTCGTGGCGAGGGAGCTTGCTCCCGCTTGAGTGCGCAGCGCTCAAAAAAAGGGGCCGCTGCGCAGCCCAGCGGGAGCAAGCTCCCTCGCCACAGATTGTCGGCGGGCAGGCTTATGGCGTGGAACCTGCCGGCGCCGCATCCAATATTCGTGCAATCACACCCAGGCCGAGCGCGTTGATGGCAAGCGTGAAGTGGAGGGATGTTCTGAATTGGTCGAGGCCATGGCGGAAGGGAACAAGCTCGTGGTCAAGAAGGAGGGCGGTGACGGGATTGTCGAGTAGTTCAGGTCGACGATGCACCCGTGGCGAGGGAGCTTGCTCCCGCTTGAGTGCGCAGCGCTCACAAAAGGGGCCGCTGCGCAGCCCAGCGGGAGCAAGCTCCCTCGCCACAGGTTGTCGGCGGGCAGGCTTATAGCGTGGAACCTGCCGGTGCCGCATCCAATCGTCGTGCAATCACATCCATCACGTCACACCCATCACGTAGCGGGATGCAGCAAAGTTGCGCCAGATCTTGCAAGGTCGCGGGATCGATGGTCAGTTCATCACGCATCGCCAGGTTCTCCAGGAATTGGGTGGCGGCACGGATTCGATAGGCGGCTGAGTCGAGCAGGATGTGTAGCGGGGCGGTGGTATCGACGTAGAGGGGTTGGTCGTCGGCGTTGCTGGTCAGGCCCATGTATTGATTCATAAGTAAGCTCCACTGGATAGTTTTGCCCACTGCGGGTCGCCAAACCCGGCCACCATTTGGGCGACGCGAAGACTATAGTCGCCGCCGCAAAAAATACGCAAGGGATTGATAGCGAAGGGGATTTCCAATCATATGTAGGACGTTGCCATCGTCGTAAGCATCCGAGCTGTATGTCTTACAACTTGGCAGTCTCTTCACCTACATCAAGCCCATTCCCAACGATATGTAAGACATTTCTGTAGTCTAACCTCCGATTTCCGCCCTTCCCCCCCCATTTGCCCCCGACGCCTCCCACAATCCCATCGCGCATTCCCATCCTGCGCGGGATAATACGGCCCTGCCTGGGGTCACAAGCGTTTCCCCCTCGTTGGTATTGGCGTCTCAGAAGGATCGAACGCAATGACAGATTGGCTTCAGAGCTCTGGAGAAATGGCTGAGCGGGTTCGGCGCCATCCTTGGGAGGGCACGCCGCTCGGGCCGCCTGCGCAGTGGCCTGATGTGCTGAAGACCACCGTGGCGCTGAGCCTCGCCTCGCATTTTCCCCAGGCCATCGTGTGGGGGCCGGACCTGATCACGTTGTACAACGATGCGTTCCTGCCGATCCTCGGCAGCAAGCCCGAGGCGCTGGGGCGGCGGTTCGATGAGGTGTGGCGGGAGGTCTGGAACGATATCGGGCCGATCGTGCACGCGGCCTTCGATGGGCAAGCCACTTATATAGAGAACTTCCCCCTGGTCATCGAGCGCGGCGGCGGTCCTGAGCAGGCTTATTTCACGTTCTGCTATAGCCCCATCCGTGACCAGTTCGGCACGGTAGTGGGCATGTTGGATACGGTCACCGAAACCACGTCCACGGTGTTCATGACCCAACGGCTGGCCGTGCTGGATGCCATCGGCAATGCCGTGGCCAACGCCACCGACCCGCAGGCCATCATGGCGACCACTACGCGGATTCTCGCGGCGCACCTGAACCTGTCCAATTGTGCCTACGCGGACATGGATGAGGACGAGGACGGTTTCACCATTCGCGGCGATTGGGCCAGGGCGGGGTCGCCCCATATTCTCGGGCATTATCAGCTGGCTGATTTTGGTCGGCTGGCCGTCGCCAACCTGCGGGCCGGCAAGCCGCTGGTGATCAACGATAACCTCAAGGAGCTGGCGCCGGAGGAGGCGGCGACGTTTCAAGCCATTGGTATCGCGGCCACCATTTGCGTGCCGTTGATCAAGGGTGGGCGATTGACCGCGCTGATGGCCATTCACGACAAAACGCCGCGGGTCTGGTCATCCAACGATCTGGCGCTGCTGATGGAAGTCACCGAGCGCTCCTGGGCCCACATCGAGCGCGCCCGTGCCGACGCTGCCGTGCGCGAAGGCCTGGCGGCCCTGGCCGAATTGAACGCGACGCTGGAGGAACGGGTCGAGGAACGCACCACGCGCTTGAAACAGACCGAAGCGGCGCTGCGCCAGTCGCAAAAACTCGAAGCCATCGGCCAGCTCACCGGCGGCGTGGCCCATGACTTCAACAACCTGCTGACGATCATCCGTTCTTCAGTGGACTTCCTGCGCATGCCCAACTTGTCCGAAGAGCGCCGGCAACGCTACATGACGGCGGTGTCCGAAACCGTGGAGCGCGCCTCCAAGTTGACCAGCCAGTTGCTCGCGTTTGCCCGGCGCCAGCCGTTGAAGCCAGAAGTCATCGATGTGGCCAAGCAAGTGCAGAGCCTGGGGGACATGCTGCAAACCGTCACCGGGGCGCGGATCCAGGTCAACGTCGAGTTGTGCGATCAGCCCTGTTACATCCGCGCGGACCTGAGCCAGTTCGAGACGGCGTTGATCAACATGGCCCTCAATGCCCGGGATGCCATGAACGGCCAGGGCACGCTGTGGCTTCGGCTCAGTTGCGGCGGTGGCATACCGCCGATCCGTGGTCATGCCGGGGCCGGGCAGTCCTTTGCCGCCATTGCCTTGGCTGACACCGGTACCGGTATTGACTCGCAAGTGCTCGAACACATCTTCGAACCCTTCTTCACCACCAAGGAAGTGGGCAAGGGCACGGGGTTGGGCTTGTCCCAGGTGTTCGGTTTTGCCAAGCAGTCCGGTGGCAACGTCGATGTTTCGACCGTGGTGGGCGAGGGCACGGTGTTCACGTTGTACCTTCCGGAAGTGGCGCCCGAGCAAAACCACGAGCCGCTCAGGGAGGAGGTCACGCACCTGGTGCTGGAAAAGGGCAAGCGCCGGGTGTTGATCGTGGAAGACAACCTGGAGGTGGGGCGTTTTGCCAACCAGATCCTCCAGGACCTGGGCTACGAAACCGCCTGGGCGACCAACGCCGAAGAAGCGCTGGAAATGGTCGGGCCGGATGCGATGGCATTCGACGCGGTATTTTCTGACGTGGTGATGCCAGGCATCGGCGGTATCGCCTTGGCCCGGGAGCTGCGCCAGCGTCGCCCGGATCTGCCAGTGGTGCTCACTTCCGGCTACAGCGAAGAGTTGGCCCACAGTGGTCATGAAGGCTTTGAGTTCTTGTCCAAACCCTATTCGGCCGACCAGGTTTCCCGGGTTTTGAACCGGACGATGCTGGGTGCTGAATGAGTGTTTCCTTTTTGAAACAGTGAGTTCCACTCGTCGGCGAAGAGGCTTGTTGAATAAACAGTCTGTTGATGACCGGCTAGTCTCATTGTTGTGAAGGTCGATATTGTCAGGCAACCGGTTGTTGTCGGTATGGACCTCAATGAAAGGGGAAATGCAATGGGAGCATCGTACAGCGAGGAGCACGGAGCCGCGTATCCGATCAATGAAGGATTGCAGTGTGGTCAGTCGACCTACCATGCAGACTTTGGCGACGAGCCGATCAAGTCCATCAGGACGAAGGTGGCCAAAGTGCAGCGAGGGGAGAAAGCCAAGTTTTTGCCCAGGGTTCCGGTCAAGAAGTGACAGGCTCCCACCGGGCTGCGATCTTTCTCCTGTCGATTGAATCCAAAGCGAAAGGTAAAAGATCGCAGCCTTCGGCAGCTCCTACGGGGAGCATTCCGGTCTTTGCGTAAATATTTTTCATATTTTCTCAACCGGCGGTTTCTTTCACGTTTCTTTCACAAGCAGGTACGTACTCTCAGCTCATCCGTTAGAAAGCAGTACCTGCCCGTTTCCCCAGCGGGCTTTTTTTTGCCTGTCATAAAATAATCCGCCGTTTCGTTGTCCAACCGTCATGGCTGACGCGTTTGGCGTACACTCGCGCCCGCGCGCACTGGCCATTTCTCCCCGATGCGGCATTCTTGAGGTTTCTATCATGCGTTTGACTTTGTCCACCTTGGTACTGGGGCTGGTGGTTGCCCAGGGCGCGATGGCTGCCGGTGACGGTACCGCTGCAGTCGGCGGCGGTCTGGGCGGTGTGTTGGGCAACGTGGTCGGCCAGCAGATGGGCGGCAGCACAGGCGCCGCGATCGGCGCGGGTGTCGGCGGCGCAGCCGGCAGCGCCGTGGGCGCGCGCAAGGGCAGCCGCACGGAAGCCGCCATCGGCGGTGGCCTGGGGTCGGCCGGTGGTTCGATCGTCGGTAACCGTCTGGGCGGCTCCACCGGCTCCACCATCGGTGCTGGCGTCGGCGGCGCGGCGGGCGGCGCGTTGGGCAGCAACCTGTCCAATGACAACGACGGTCACTCCGGCGGCAAGAAGCACAAGTACAAGCACAAGAGAAATCATCGTTAAGCGGATGCTTGGATGAAAAGACCCGGTCTCTGTGCCGGGTTTTTTATTGACCTGCCATTTCCGTGAACAGGCCCCCTGAACATTTCTCAGGAACGATTGCTGTCCCCCCACCTCAAATTCATACATCCATCAGCAATCGCGAGGTGTGCCATGACGCCGGAAACCGAAGGCAAGGAAGAAAAGGGCCCGACGGGCGTGCCCTTCATCAATGATCCAGGCCCCAACGACCCGGGCAACGAAGACCCCGGTTCCCTGATGGATGACGCCCAGGTGCCCTTGCTCGACGATGAAGACGCTGAACTCGAGGACGAATCCTACGAGTGAAGGCGTGCAAACTGATCGTCCGCGTTCTCTAAGCTGCAGGACAGGTGCGTGCACCTGTCGGGAGATTGTATGACTGCCGATTCCCCCGTTCCCAATGACGAAGAAACCCCAGAATACCCGCTACCATCGCCCACCAACCCGCTGAGCCGCGACCAGCTCCCGCCCGATGACGAGGCGGGCGTCGAGCAGGTGCCCAGCGACGACGAGGACGTCGAAGCGACTTCGGATGATCCGGACATCGCCGGTGACGACGCCTCTGGCACGCCGAGCTGATCGACGGGCCCGCCTGTCGATTCAGTGGCACCATCGCCCCGCAACGCGTGCCAGACATCAGGTAAGTATCTTGAAAAGGAGACTCACCATGATGAAGTCCAACATGACAGCGCTGACACTCGCCGGGATTCTTTCCGTCAGTTCATTGGCCGCTTTCGCACAATCTTCGAGCGGCACGCCCCCCGTGGACAAGGGCGGGATGCCACCGTCCTCGGAAATGGAAGCCGGCTCCAAGTCCGGTGCCAGCGAGAACGCTTTGCCTCCGGGCTCTGTGGGCGGCGGCAATGGCGGCGATGCCAGCGGCAGCAGCACCAGCCCCGGCACGGGCAGCGGTTCGCTGAGTGGCGGTAGCACGATGGGCGGTGCCGACGCGGGCGGTGGGACCAACGGCGGAAGCGGTACCAGTGACAGCGGTGGCAGCTCGGGCGGCAGTGGTTCGGGGTCGGGTGGCTCCGGCCAGTAACCTCCCATCACCAACCTGCACTAGTGGCGAGGGAGCAAGCTCCCTCGCCACAGAGCTCATCCTCAGATTTCCCATTGCCGGTTCCAAGCCCCCTTCGTTATCCTGCTGAATCCTTTAAGGCGAACACGCTGCCCTGGCCGCACCTGAGCCATCCCTGGAATGTTGTGTTGATAACGGATCAGATGCGATGAATGCACCGCTGAAAGAGTTTGGCCCGATCAAAGCTGTGATTTTCGACATGGATGGGCTGTTGCTGGACACCGAGGGGATCTACACCGAGGTCACCTCCATCATCGCCGAGCGCTACGGGCGCACGTTCGATTGGAGCGTCAAGCAGAACATCATCGGGCGCGGGGCCACGGACCTGGCCAATTACGTCGTCCAGGCCCTGGAGTTGCCGATCACCCCCCAGGAATTCCTGGTCATCCGCGAGCCCTTGATGCGCGAGCGTTTTCCTCACGCCCTGGGCATGCCCGGTGCCGAGGAACTGGTGCGGCATCTCAAGTCCCACAACATTCCCATTGCGGTGGGTACCAGTTCGTCCAGCCCCACGTTCGCGCTGAAAACCACGTTGCACCGGGACTGGTTCGCGCTGTTCGATTGCATCGTGACGGCCGATGATCCGGAGGTCGGTGCGGCGAAACCGGCACCGGATATCTTCCTCACCGCCGCCCGGCGCCTGGGTGTCGAGCCGCGCGACTGCCTGGTGTTCGAAGATTCGCCGTTCGGCGTGACAGCCGCGAAAGCCGCGGGCATGACCGCCATTGCCATTCCAGATTCGGCCATGGCGGACGAAAAATATGCCCATGCCGACGGGATCATCCGCTCCTTGAAAATGTTCCAGCCGAGCCTTTGCGGTCTGCCGGAGCTGGAGTGGGCGTGACAGCGAAGGGCTGCTGCGCAGCCCCGCGGGAGCAAGCTCCCTCGCCACAATGATCGGCTCGGATCAGGCGCCAAAACCACCGTCGATGGTCAGGCTGGCGCCGGTGATATAACCGGCTTCCGGCCCTGCCAGGTAGGCGACGAAACTGGCGATTTCATCGACGTTGCCGTAGCGCCCGACGGCCATCAGCGACAACAGGCTGGAGGCGAAGTCACTGTCGGCCGGGTTCATGTCGGTGTCCACCGGGCCGGGCTGCACGTTGTTGACGGTGATGCCGCGCGGGCCAAGGTCGCGGGCCAGGCCTTTGGTCAGGCCCACCAGCGCGGATTTGCTCATGGCGTAGGTCGCGCCGCCGACGAAGGGCATGCGGTCGGCGTTGGTGCTGCCGATGTTGATGACCCGGCCACCTTCGCCCATGTGCCGCGCTGCCGCCTGGGTGGCGACGAACACGCTGCGCACGTTGACGGCCAGGGTCTGGTCGAAATCTTCGAGTTTGAATTCATCCAGCGGCCCCATGGCCAGCACGCCCGCGTTATTGACCAGGATATCCAACCGCCCGAAAGCTTCGACGGTGGCGGCGACGGCGTTACGAACGGCGTCGGCGTCGGCGCTGTCCGCCTTGATTGCCAAGGCCTTGCCGCCCGCTGCGGTGATGCTGTTCTGCAATTCTTCTGATTTTGCGCCAGAGCTGACGTAGGTGAAGGCCACGGCGGCGCCTTCTGCGGCAAGGCGTTTGACGATGGCGGCGCCGATGCCGCGAGAACCGCCCTGGATCAAGGCGACTTTACCGTTCAGTGCTTGGGTACTCATGATGTTCTCCAAAAAGTGCCGGGGCGAAGTGCCGCGGTGATGGAGCGAGTATCAAGAAGGCGTCATGGGCTGTGTAGACCGTCATTGCTATAGTCTGTCTAAACCAAAAGTTTAGAGTGAGGCCCATGGAGACCTTCAACAGTATCGAATGCTTTGTGCGCAGCGCCGAAGTCGGCAGCTTTGCCGAGGCGGCGCGACGTTTGAGCGTGACCCCGGCGGCGGTGGGTAAAAGCGTCGCCAAGCTGGAGGCGCGGATGGGGGTGCGCCTGTTCCAGCGTAGTACCCGCAGCCTGAGGCTGACTGAAGCCGGCCAGTTGTTCCTGAGGGAAGTCGGCAGCAGCTTCAACACCATCCAGAACGCCGTCGCCAACCTGGCCAGCGCCGGCGGGCAACCGGCGGGAACGCTGAAGGTGAGCATGGGCACGGCGTTCGGTCGCTTGTATGTCGTGCCATTACTCGGGGAGTTTTTGCGGCGCTACCCGGCGATCAACCCCGATTGGCATTTCGATAACCGCCAGGTAGACCTGATCGGCCAGGGGTTCGATGCCGCCATCGGCGGTGGTTTCGAGCTGCCCCAGGGCGTGGTGGCGCGCAAGTTGACGGTGGCCCATCGGGTGCTGGTTGCATCCACGGACTACCTGAACACCCACGCTGCATTGATGGAACCGGAGGATCTGGCGCAGCACCAGGGCATCCTGATTCGCTCGCCACAAACCGGCCGCGTGCGCTCCTGGCAACTGACCAGCCGAACCCAGCAACACAGCCCGCTCATGCTCAAGACCCGCATGACCATGAGCGATTCGGAAGCCGACTGCGCGGCCGCGGCCCAAGGGCTGGGCATCGGGCTGGTGAGCATGCCGGTGGCCGTGCCCTATCTGGAGTCCGGCGCGCTGCAACGGGTGCTGCCGGACTGGTACGTCGATGACGGCAATATCTCCATTTACTACGCCGAGCATAAGTTGCTGCCGGGCAAGACGCGGGTGTTCGTGGATTTCATCATCGAGCAGTTTGCCGAGCAGGGGTTGGCGCGGCGGTTCAGTGCGGTTTGAGTTGGGCGCAGGACCGCGTTGGCCTCAATCGCGAGCAAGCTCGCTCCCACAGTTGGAGGGGGGGATCAGCAGTTTCGTGAACACCACAAACCCTGTGGGAGCGAGCTTGCTCGCGATTCAAGGCACCTCGGTCCAAGCCTGTGAACTCACCGCCCAAACCGCCCCGGCCAGCCAATGATGGTCTTGGGCCGAGGCGTGGCGTAGGTGCGCACTTTCGAGGTCGACAACCCCAGCCGCACCAGCGACTCGGCAATGGTCACCGCCGCCGTCACGCCATCGACCACCGGCACCCCGGTGCGTTGGCGGATCTGCTCATCGAGCCCGGCCATGCCGCCGCAGCCCAGGCAGATCACCTCGGCCTTGTCCTGGCTGACCGCCAGTTCGGCCTGGCGCACGATGGCCTCGACCGCCCGTTGCGGGTCTTGCTCCAGTTCCAGCACCGCCAGGCCGCTGGCCCGTACCGAGGCGCAGCGGTCGAACAGGCCGGACAGCTTGAGCCGGTCTTCGATCAGCGGCACCGTGCGGTCCAAGGTGGTGACCACCGAATAAGCGTGACCGAGGAACATGGCGGTACTGGCGCCGGCATCGGTGATGTCCACCACCGGCACGTTCAGCAGTTCTTGCAGACCTTCGCGGCCATGTTCGCCGTAGCCGGCCTGGATCACCGCGTCGAACGGCTGGTCGTAGGACATCACCCGGTCCATCACCGCAATGGCCGCCAGGTAACTTTCAAAATTGCCCTCGATGGAATCGGCACCGAAATGCGGCGTGAGCCCGACGATCTCGGTGCCCGGCGCGGCCACGGCCTGGGCTTGGCGGGCGATGGCCTGGGTGATGGATTCGGTGGTGTTGACGTTGACCACGAGAATTCGCATGAGCTGTCCTCCTTGATGCATGAAAGTAAGCGGCCCTTACCGGTCGGGCCGTTTGAGGGATCAATGATGGACGTTATCCACAGCGATGGATTCGCCGCTGACGTCCTCGTAATACGCTTCGCGCTTGGCGATGATCAGGTACAGCAGCCCTGCAATCGAAGCGCCAATCAGCCAGGAAAATGGCGAAACGCTGTCAAAACCAGGCACCAACGCCAGGATAATCGCGATCAGCGCCGCCGGAATGAACGCCGCCACCGCGCGCAGGTTGACCCCATTGCTGTAGAAATACGCACCGTTTGGGTCCTCGCTGTACAGTTGCGGCACGTTGATGCAGCCTTTTCGCAGCAGCCAGTAGTCGACCATGATCACCCCGTACAGCGGCCCGAGCAGGGCGCCGAGGCCGGATAGGAAATACACGATCACCAGCGGGCTGTTGTAGAGGTTCCACGGCAGGATCAGCACGGCAATGGCAGCGCTGATCAGCCCGGCGCGGCGGAAGGTCAGGTATTTGGGCGCCAGGTTGCTGAGCACGAACGCCGGAGCGACGAAGTTGGCCATGATGTTTACCGCCACGGTGACGATCAGGAAGGCCAGGCAGCCCAGCACCAGAAGGAACGTGTTGGGGATCGAGGCGACGACCTGGGTCGGGCTTTCGATGATTTGCCCGTTGATCTGGAACTGCGCACCGCAGAGCAGGATGGTGATCCCGGCAAACACCAGGATGTTTACTGGCAGGCCCCAGAAATTGCCGACGATGATGGTTCGGCGGCATGGCGAGGAGCGGGCGAAGTCGCAGAAATTGAGGATCAAGGTGCCGTAGATCGACAGCCACAGCGCGCCGCCGGCAAAGATATTGCGCCACATTTCGCCACCGGTCAGCGGCTCGCGGATCGACCAGGCAATGGTGGCGCCGGCCTGGGTGTACATCCAACCGGCCAGGGCCGCGACGGTCACCAGGATCACCGGACCGGCGAAACCTTCATAACGGCGCACCGTCTCCATGCCGTAGGCCAGGATCACCAGTTGCACGAACCAGATCGCCACGAAACACACCCAGCCCAGGCTCGACAGGCCGAGGATCGAGTCGCGGTCGTAGTCGGCGAAGCCCGGATGGATCGCCACCAGCAACACGCGGAACACCACCGACGCCAAGTAGGTCTGGATCCCGAACCAGGCAATCGCGATGACCGCCCTGATCAACGCAGGAATCTGTGCGCCGTGGATCCCGAAGCTGATCCGGCTGATCACCGGAAACGGCACCCCGGTTTTCTGACCCATGTAGCCGGACAGGTTCATGAAGCCATACACCAGTGCCGCGCCTATCCCCAGGGACAGCAAGATCTGCCAGCCACCCAGCCCCAGGGCATACAGGCCGATGGCGAAGGAATAGTTGGCGATGTTGTGCACGTCGTTGGTCCACAGGGCAAAGATGCTGTAGCGGCCCCAGCGGCGACCTTCGGCCTTGGTCGGCGCCAGGTCCTTGTTGTGCAGCCGCGGGCTCAAGGCCAGGGAGGCTGCGGCGTTATCATCGGGGGCAATGGTGGAGGAGGGCAGATCCAGCGCGATGTTATTGGAGAGACTTGTACGCATTCCGGCAGGCTCCTGATTCTCGGCGCTGCGATGACTGTGCATGAGCGCGGGGCTCGACAAATCTTCGTCGCGGCGGGCGAGCATCATTGGTTACGGGGCATCTGCAGCCTGTACGGGATAGGGCGCTTCAGGCTTGCGGATCTAAAGTGTGTGTATGTTTTATAAATGTTGTATACAAAACACTTGGCGACTCAAGCCAGATTTATGCCACTTACGGATCTATCCAACGTAACGCTAATTTCGTTTCGTTATGGTCTTTGAATAACTAGCTGAAATACGGCGATTTAAAGCTGACCATTTAAACAGGTATTTATTTTTTGGCGAACGCCAGTGGAGGAAGGAAGCCAGGTGAGGCGGGGAATTGGGTGTAACTTTTCGGGGCAGTAACGACATAAGTGTACACAAAAATGCCACTTGTGGTGACATTTTTGTGTACAGAGGGCGGCGGGCGCTTAGACGGTCTTGGATTTGGCGATGATGTTTCCGGCGTGGAGCCCGCATTCTTTCTGCGTGGCTTCTTCCCACCACCAGCGACCTTCGCGTTCGTGCTGGTTCGGCAGCACCGGGCGGGTGCAGGGTTCGCAGCCGATGCTGATGAAGCCGCGTTCATGCAGGCTGTTGTAGGGCAGTTCCAGCATGCGGATGTAACCCCAGACTTCTTCGCTGGTCATCTGCGACAGGGGGTTGAATTTGTACAGGGTGCGCTCCGGGGTGGAAAACGCCGTGTCGATTTCCAGCACGGCCACCTGGCTGCGGGTGCCGGGGCTCTGGTCGCGGCGCTGGCCGGTGGCCCAGGCGCGGACATCGGTCAGCTTGCGGCGCAGCGGCTCGATCTTGCGGATGCCGCAGCACTCGCCGTGACCGTCCTTGTAGAAGCTGAACAGGCCTTTTTCCTTCACGAAGGGTTCAAGTTTCGTGTAGTCCGGCGAGACCAGTTCGATGTCGATCTTGTAGTGCTCGCGCACCTGATCGATGAAGCGATAGGTCTCCGGGTGCAGGCGACCGGTGTCGAGGCTGAACACCTTGACGTTCTTGTTCAGTTTCCAGGCCATGTCCACCAGCACCACGTCTTCGGCGCCGCTGAACGATATCCACAGCTCGTCGCCGAATTCGGCGAAGGCCAGCTTGAGGATGTCCTGGGGGGACTTGTTGGCATAGGTCGTGGCGAGTTCCACGACGTCGAACGATGGGCTCATCAGGGCGGTTTCCTACAGGTCGGTGGCGCTGGGCGCTCTATATGGGGCTGATGGTAACAAAAGCTGTCGGGGCTGGCGCGCTCCTGTGCGTTGCGCGGGCTCTGGCGAATGGCTAGAGTCGGCAAGCCTTTTATTCGCTCAACCGATAAACATCAGAAAAAATGGGAGTGTCTTGTGGAAATTGCCTGTCTCGACCTGGAAGGTGTGCTGGTCCCGGAGATCTGGATCGCCTTTGCCGAAAAAGCCGGGATTGAATCCCTCAGGGCAACCACTCGGGACATTCCCGACTACGACGTGCTGATGAAGCAACGGTTGCGCATCCTCGATGAGCATGGCCTCAAGCTCTCCGACATCCAGGAAGTCATCGCCACCCTCCAGCCGCTGGACGGCGCCATCGAATTCGTCGACTGGCTGCGCGAGCGCTTCCAGGTGGTGATTCTTTCCGACACGTTCTACGAATTTTCCCAACCGTTGATGCGCCAGCTGGGCTTCCCGACTTTGCTCTGCCATCGCTTGGTTACCGATGACAGCGGGCGGGTGACGGGGTACCAGTTGCGTCAGAAAGATCCCAAGCGCCAGTCGGTTTTGGCTTTCAAGAGCCTGTACTACCGAGTGATTGCAGCGGGCGATTCCTATAACGACACCACGATGCTGGGCGAAGCCGACGCCGGGATTCTGTTCCATGCGCCGGAGAACGTGATCCGTGAATTCCCGCAATTCCCGGCGGTGCACACGTTCGCCGAGTTGAAGCAGGAATTCCTCAAGGCTTCGAACCGCAATCTCAACCTGTAAGTAAAAAACCTGTGGGAGCGAGCTTGCTCGCGATAGCGGTGTGCCAGTCGGCTCAAATGCTGCTGTCCCAACGCAATCGCGAGCAAGCTCGCTCCCACAGGGGTACAGCGCCAGTCTGTGGGAGCAAGGCTTGCCCGCGATGCTTCTAGAGGCTTTGCAAGGTTTCCAGCAACACCCGAACCTTGGTAATCGACTCCTGATACTCGGCCTCCCAGTCCGAATCCGCGACAATCCCGCCGCCGCCCCAGCAGCACACCTGCCCATCCTTGACCAACAAACTGCGGATGGCGATGGAACTGTCCATTTCCCCGCGCACGTCCAGGTACAGCAACGAGCCGCAATACAGCCCGCGCCGGGTCGGCTCGAGTTCGTCGATGATTTGCATGGCGCGGATTTTCGGCGCGCCGGTGATCGAGCCGCCGGGGAAGCTGCCGGCGATCAGGTCCAGGGCGTCCTTGTCGTCGGCCAGTTCGCCGGTCACGCTGCTGACCAGGTGATGCACGTTCGGGTAGCTTTCCAGGCTGAACAACTCCGGCACCCGCACCGAGCCGATACGGCAGGTACGGCCCAGGTCGTTGCGCAGCAGGTCGACGATCATCAGGTTTTCCGCCCGATCCTTGGGGCTGGCCAGCAGTTCGGCGGCGTGGGCCGCGTCTTCCTCGGGCGTTGTGCCGCGGGGGCGGGTGCCCTTGATCGGCCGGGTTTCCACCTGTCCTTCGCTGACTTTGACGAAGCGCTCTGGGGACAGGCTCAGTACCGCGCCGCCCTCCGGCAGGCTCTGGAAGCCGGAAAACGGTGTCGGACAAGCCGCCCGCAACGCCTGGTAAGCGGCCCAGGCATCACCTTGGCAGGGCGCGCGGAAGCGTTGGGCGAAGTTGACCTGATAGCAGTCGCCGGCCTGGATGTACGCCTGGATACGTTCGAACGCCTGTCGGTAGGCTTCGGCACTGAGGTCTGGCGTCATCGGTCCTTCAAGGCTGAACGAGGGAACGGCGGCGGTGGTCGGCTGGCTGAACAGCGCGATCAGGCGCTGGCGTTCGTCTTCGCCACAATGGGGATGGAACACCAGTTGGCTGGTGCCCGCCTGGTGATCGCTGATCAAAGCCCAGTCGTACACGCCAAAACGTGCGTCGGGCAGTTGCAGATCGTCCTGGGCGTGGGACGGCAGGGTTTCGAGGTGTCGGCCGAAGTCGTAGCTCAAGTAGCCGATCAGGCCGCCGGCGAAAGGCAATTGCACCGTGGCCGGCAGCACCGCGTCGCCCAGTTGCGTCAGCTGGATGCGCAGGCGTTGCAGGAAATCGCTGCCGCTCTCATTCGGCAACACCGCCAATTGTGCCAGCGGCCAGGCGCTGAGCAGGTCGTAACGCCCACGCTCGGCACTCGGCCGGCCACTGTCGAGCAGCACGCTGCCCGGGGCATGACGGATCGCCGCGAAATACTCGGCGGGGTTGGTGCGGTAGGGCAGCGGGTGTACGGAGCAGGTTGGCATGGGCGGGGCGGGTCAGCCATTCAGGCGGGGGAGCGATTGTAATCCCCTGTAGGATTTGCTCCTAGGGGGATGTCGGAGATGAGCAAGTATGGGGGCTATCGAAACTATTCGGGTGTGAACACCTTGTGGCGAGGGAGCTTGCTCCCGCTGGGTTGCGCAGCAACCCCCAGGCAGTTGAACGCGGTCAGCCTGATGCACCGCGGTGCTGGGTTTTGAGGGGCGCTTCGCACCCCAGCGGGAGCAAGCTCCCTCGCCACAGGGTTTCACACTCCAGCCTTCAGCCTCAGCTTCAGACTCCCGCTTTCAAGCCTCAGCCTTCAACCGGCGGAATATGCCCAAACAGCTCCTGGGCAAACGCCACGCGCTCTTCCGCGGTTTCGATAACGCCCCGTTCCTTGAGTTCTTCCAGGCGGGCTTCCACCGCGTGGGTGCGCAGGGTCAGGCCGCAGTCGTTGGCGATCTGGATGTTCAGGCCCGGTCGGGCATTCAGTTCCAGGATCAACGGCCCTTTCTCCTGGTCCAGCACCATGTCGACGCCGATGTAGCCCAGCCCGCACAGTTCATAGCAACCGGCGGCCAGTTTCATGAAACCGTCCCAGTAGGGCAGTTGCACGCCGTCCACCGCGTTGGTGGTGTCGGGGTGTTTGGTGATGATGTTGTTCAGCCAGGTGCCGCGCAGGGTCAGGCCCGTGGCGAGGTCGACGCCCACGCCGATAGCGCCTTGGTGCAGGTTGGCCTTGCCGCCGGACTGCCGGGTTGGCAGCCGCAGCATGGCCATCACCGGATAGCCCATCAGCACGATGATGCGGATGTCCGGCACGCCCTCGTAGCTGATGCTCTTGAAGATCTGGTCCGGCGTCACGCGGTACTCGATCAGCGCCCGGTCACGGTGCCCGCCCAAGGAATACAGGCCCGTGAGGATACTGGAGACATGGTGCTCGATTTCCTCATGGCTGATGATCTTGCCGGACACCGTGCGGTAGCGGCCTTCGAAGCGGTCGGCGATGACGATGATGCCGTCGCCGCCAGCGCCCTGGGCCGGCTTGATCACGAAGTCGGTGCGCCCGCCGATGATCTCGTCGAGCTTGTCGATTTCTTTCTCGGTGGAGATCACCCCGTACAGCTCCGGCACATGGATGCCGGCGGCGATGGCCCGTTCCTTGGTGATGATCTTGTCATCGACGATGGGGTACAGGCTGCGCTTGTTGTACTTGAGCACATAGTCGGCGTTACGCCGATTGATGCCCATGATGCCCCGGGCTTCCAGGGCCTTCCAGGTCTTCCAGAAGCCGAACATCAGGAGTCTGCCTTGAGGAAGGCCTTGAACCGGACCAGCTCGGTCAGGCGGTAGCCGCGATAACGCCCCATGGCCAGCATGAAGCCCACCAGGATCAGCAGGATCGCCGGGAACGTGAACACGAAGTACACCAGTTCCGGCACGCTCATGATCAGGTGCGCCAGGGACGCGGCGAACAAGGTGCCGATGGCGACTTTCATCGCATGGCCGGCGCCGCGTTCTTCCCAGGTGATGGACAGGCGTTCGATAGTCATGGTCAGGATCACCATCGGGAACAGCGCCACCGACAGGCCACGCTCCAGGCCCAGCTTATGGCTGAACAGGCTGATGGCGGCGATCAGCACCACCACGAACGTCAGCACCACCGAGAGCCTTGGCAGCATCTGCAACTTGAGGTGTTCCAGGTACGAACGCAGCGACAGGCCCAGCGTCGTGATTACCGTGAACAGGATGATGCCGAAGCCCAGTTGGGTTTCCCGGAAGGCCAGGGCGATCAGCACCGGGGTGAAGGTCCCGAGGGTTTGCAGGCCGATCAGGTTGCGCAGTATCAGGATCACCAGCACGCCGATCGGGATCATCACCATGATCATGAAGGTTTGCTGGGTTTGCAGCGGCAGGCCGTAGAGCGAATATTCGAGGAAGTTGGCGTCGGTGTTCTCGTCCGTCAGCTTGGCCAGGCGAATGGCGTTCATTTCGCTGTTGTTCATGCTGAAGGTGACGGTGGCTTTCTTGCCGCCATCGACGGTGATCAGGTTTTCATCGCCGGTCCACCACAGCAGGCGGTCGGTGGGCAGGCCCTGTTCGCCGCTATCCGGGTTGAAGTACAGCCAGTCGGTGCCGTTGAAGCTGCGCAGCCACAGCTCGGGTGTCTGCGGCTGGTCGGCCACCAGGCGGATGGTGTGGACCTTTTCCACCGGCACGTGGGCGATGGACAGCACCAATTCGACGATGCGCGCCTTGTTGGCCGAGGAAGGATCACCGGCCAGCAACAGCTTGACGTTGTCGTCGTTGAGGTTGTTGACCCGCTTGATCGCTTCGCTGATGAACGTCTCGACGTCGGCCGAGTGTTGGCGGATCGGCGCGAGCAGGGCTTCGGCGGCCAGTTTCTCCGGGCCTTCGACGGCGATGCTGTCGCGGAAGGTCGGGCCCTTGACCTTGGTTTTCTCGGCGCTGTAGCGCTTGGTCAGTACCAGGCGGTAATAAAGGGTCTGGTTGCCCTTGGCGCGACGGGCTGACCAGGTCACTTTGCGGTTACCGTCGACCCGGTTCACCGCCACTCCGTAGTTATTGGAAATGAAACTCTCGTTGAGGCTCACGTAGTCGCGGCTCAGGGGCGGCACGAACATCTGGATCTTCACCGGGTCCTTGGCGTTGGGCACGAATTCGACCTTGGCGTCGATGTTCCACAAATCGTCGGTGGCGTCTTCGGTGACCGGGATGCCGAGCACGAAAATCTGATAGGCCGTCACCGACAGGCCCAGCACCACCAGGATGGCGATCAGCATTTTCAGATGGAGGGTAAGGGAGCGCATTGGAATTACTCTGCGGTTTGAGCGGCATTGGCGCAGGCGGGTTTGCCGGCAGCGTATTTAAGACTGGGATCGACCAGCGCGTCGAAGCGCTTGAGCGCCTCGGAACCGATCAGCAACGGGTATTGGAAGGCGCTGCGGTCGGTCAGGTTCACTTCGATGCTGCGCAGGGCCGAGCCCATGCAGATGTCCAGTTCGATGACTGGCCGGGCCGTGTATTTCTTGCCTTCTTCCGGGTCGTAGTCACCGGCGCGGCGCTTGATCTTGCTGACCCGGGCCAGCGGACGTTCGATGGGGTGCGAGTGGGCTGCGTCGATGGCCAGGTAAAAACGCACCCAGGATTCGCCATTGCGCTTGAAGCGCTTGATGTCCCGGGCGCTGAGGGAGGCGGTCTTGGCGCCGGTGTCGAGCTTGGCGGCGACCTCCAGGTCGATGCCCTGCAGGGCGGCGTATTCGTTGAGGCCGTACACGGTTTTTTCACCCGCCACGGCAAGCCCCGGCAGGCACATGAAATAGAAAGCGGCAGATAAGGGCTTGAGTGTCATAGATCCTGGTGCGCAGCGTTCCGTTTATCGGTTCAGGCCCTGGCATTACTGCACAAGCTCCCTAGGCAGCCTTTCTCTAATAAAAGGAGAGCGGCGAATAACCGCGGCATTCTAGCACGGTGGTTTTCTGACGCCACCGCTGGCCGGAGGCTACGAGTCTTCATGCAACAGGGTTATCTCCAGGGCGTTTATTAGACGATTGTCGACAATGTTGATTTTTGTTTTGACGTAAAGGCTGTTGTTGGTTAGTTTTTGCCGTATTGATTTCCAAGGTGTCGACAATATGCTCGATCAGCTCGAAAGTCCGGTGATGGTCCAGGACGACTCGGAGACCCTGTCCGAGAACGTCTTCCGGCGTATCCAGGCCGCCATCGTCAAGGGCGAGATCGCCCCCGGCAGCAAGATCTCCGAGCCTGAGCTGGCGCGCACCTACGGCATCAGCCGCGGGCCGCTGCGCGAGGCCATTCACCGCCTGGAAGGCCAGCGCCTGCTGGTGCGCATTCCCCACGTCGGTGCCCGGGTGGTGTCGCTGAGCCACGCCGAGCTGCTGGAACTCTACGAAATCCGTGAATCCCTCGAAGGCATGGCCTGCCGCCTGGCGGCCGAACGCATGACCCTGGAAGAAATCGACGAACTGCGCCGGGTGCTGGAAACCCACGAGCGCGATGCGGCGTTCCAGGCCGGTGTCGGTTATTACCAGCAGGAAGGCGATTTCGACTTTCATTACCGGATCATCCAGGGCAGCGGCAACCGCACCCTGACGCAGATGCTGTGCGGCGAGCTGTACCAACTGGTGCGCATGTACCGCATCCAGTTCTCAACCACGCCCAACCGTCCGCGCCAGGCCTTTGCCGAGCACCACCGGATTCTCGACGCCATCGCCGACCGTGACGGCGAACTGGCTGAATTATTGATGCGCCGGCACATCGGCGCCTCCAAACGCAATATCGCGCGTCATTTCCAGGACAGCGCCGCCACTGAACGAGGTGAGTCATGAGCAACAGCACTCCAGGCCAGCGTTTCCGCGATGCGGTCGCCAGCGAGCATCCGCTGCAAGTGGTGGGCACGATCAACGCCAACCACGCGCTGCTGGCCAAGCGCGCCGGTTTCAAGGCGATCTACCTGTCGGGCGGCGGCGTGGCGGCCGGTTCCCTCGGCGTGCCGGACCTGGGCATCACCGGCCTGGATGACGTGCTGACCGATGTACGGCGTATCACCGATGTGTGCGACCTGCCGCTGCTGGTGGACGTGGACACCGGCTTCGGTTCCTCGGCGTTCAACGTGGCGCGCACGGTCAAGTCGATGATCAAGTTCGGCGCCGCGGCGATTCATATCGAAGACCAGGTCGGCGCCAAGCGTTGCGGCCATCGTCCGAACAAGGAAATCGTCTCCCAGCAAGAGATGGTCGACCGTATCAAGGCTGCCGTCGATGCCCGTACCGATGACAGTTTCGTGATCATGGCCCGTACCGATGCCTTGGCGGTGGAAGGCTTGGAATCGGCCCTGGACCGCGCCGCCGCGTGCATCGAGGCCGGTGCCGACATGATTTTCCCCGAAGCCATCACCGAGCTTGAGATGTACAAGCTGTTCGCCAGCCGCGTGAAAGCGCCGATCCTGGCCAACATCACCGAATTCGGCGCGACCCCGCTGTACACCACCGAACAGCTGGCCGGGGCCGACGTGTCCCTGGTGCTGTACCCGCTGTCGGCCTTCCGGGCCATGAACAAGGCGGCCGAGAACGTCTACACCGCGATCCGCCGCGACGGCACGCAACAGAATGTCATCGATACTATGCAGACCCGCATGGAGCTTTACGATCGCATCGACTACCACACCTTCGAGCAGAAGCTCGATGCGTTGTTCGCGGCGAAGAAGTAAGGCGCGACTCCCCTACAAATTCAAGAAAATGGAGACAGCAAATGGCCGAAGCAAAAGTACTCAGTGGCGCCGGGCTCCGTGGCCAGGTGGCCGGGCAAACCGCATTGTCCACCGTGGGCCAATCGGGTGCCGGCCTGACCTATCGCGGCTACGACGTTCGCGACCTGGCGGCAGATGCGCAATTTGAAGAGGTGGCCTACCTGCTGCTGTACGGCGAACTGCCGACCCAGGCACAGTTGGACGCCTACACCGGTAAGCTGCGCCAGCTGCGCGACCTGCCCCAAGCCTTGAAGGAAGTGCTGGAGCGCATTCCCGCCGACGCCCACCCGATGGACGTGATGCGCACCGGCTGCTCGTTCCTGGGTAACCTGGAACCCGAGCAGGATTTTTCCCAGCAACATGACAAGACCGATCGCCTGCTGGCCGCGTTCCCGGCGATCATGTGCTACTGGTATCGCTTCAGCCACCAAGGCCAGCGCATCGAATGCGTGACCGACGAAGTGTCCATCGGCGGCCACTTCCTGCATTTGCTGCACGGCAAGAAGCCGAGCGAGCTGCACGTCAAGGTGATGAATGTCTCGCTGATCCTCTACGCCGAGCACGAATTCAACGCCTCGACCTTCACCGCCCGGGTCTGCGCCTCCACGCTGTCGGACTTGTTCTCCTGCATCACCGCCGCCATCGGCTCGCTGCGTGGCCCGTTGCATGGCGGTGCCAACGAAGCGGCGATGGAAATGATCGAGCGCTTCAGCTCACCGCAGGAGGCCATCGAAGGCACCCTCGGCATGCTGGCGCGCAAGGACAAGATCATGGGCTTCGGCCACGCGATCTATAAGGACAACGACCCGCGCAACGAGGTGATCAAGGGCTGGTCGAAAAAACTCGCCGACGAAGTGGGCGATACCGTGCTGTTCCCGGTGTCCGAAGCCATCGACAAGACCATGTGGGAACAGAAGAAGCTGTTCCCCAACGCCGATTTCTACCATGCCTCGGCGTACCACTTCATGGGCATCCCGACCAAGCTGTTCACGCCGATCTTCGTCTGCTCGCGCCTGACCGGCTGGGCCGCCCACGTGTTCGAACAACGCGCCAACAACCGCATCATCCGACCGAGCGCCGAATACACCGGCGTCGAACAGCGCAAGTTCGTGCCAATCGAACAACGCTGAGCTGGAGGGTTTTAGCCGCCGGAACTGAATGACCCCGAAACCCTGTGGGAGCGAGCTTGCTCGCGATTGCGCACTGACATTCAACATTGATGTCGACGGATGCGCCGCTATCGCGAGCAAGCTCGCTCCCACAGTGGCCGGGGGGACTTCAAGTACTGCGCCAGCCCTTCTGAAACCACCGTGACCGAGTCCTGACGATGAACACAGAATTTCGCAAACCGCTGCCTGGCACTTCGCTGGATTATTTCGACGTTCGCGGCGCAGTGGAGGCCATCCGCCCCGGCGCCTATGACGGCCTGCCGTACACCTCCCGCGTGCTGGCGGAAAACCTGGTGCGTCGCTGCGACCCGGCCACGCTGCGCGAGTCGCTGCTGCAACTGATCGAGCGCAAGCGCGACCTGGATTTCCCGTGGTTTCCGGCCCGCGTGGTGTGCCATGACATCCTCGGCCAGACTGCCCTGGTGGACCTGGCCGGCCTGCGCGACGCCATCGCCCTGCAGGGGGGCGACCCGGCGCAGGTCAATCCGGTGGTGCCGACCCAACTGATCGTCGACCACTCCCTGGCAGTGGAAAGCGGTGGTGCCGACCCGCAAGCCTTCGCCAAGAACCGCGCCATCGAAGACCGCCGCAACGAAGACCGCTTTCACTTCATCAACTGGACCAAGAAAGCCTTCAAGAATGTCGACGTGATTCCGCCGGGCAACGGGATCATGCACCAGATCAACCTGGAAAAAATGTCACCGGTGATCCAGCAGCGTGACGGCGTGGCGTTCCCCGACACCTGCGTCGGCACCGACAGCCACACCCCCCACGTCGATGCCCTGGGCGTGATTGCCATCGGCGTCGGTGGCCTGGAAGCCGAAAGTGTCATGCTCGGTCGCGCCTCATGGATGCGCCTGCCGGAAATCGTCGGCGTCGAGCTGACCGGCAAGCTGCAGCCGGGCATCACCGCCACCGACATGGTGCTGGCGCTGACCGAGTTCCTGCGCAAGCAAAAAGTCGTCGGGGCATGGCTGGAGTTTTTCGGTGAAGGCGCCAGTGCCCTGACCTTGGGCGACCGTGCGACCATTTCCAACATGGCCCCGGAATATGGCGCCACGGCGGCGATGTTCCATATCGATCAACAGACGATCGACTACCTGAAGCTCACCGGCCGTGAAGACACCCAGGTGCAGTTGGTGGAAACCTATGCCAAGCACGTGGGCCTGTGGGCCGATAGCCTCAAGGGCGCACAGTACGAGCGTGGCCTGACCTTCGACCTGTCCTCGGTAGTACGCAACATGGCTGGCCCGAGCAACCCCCACGCCCGCGTCGCGGTGTCGGAGCTGGCCGCCAAAGGCATTTCCGGCCAGTGGGACGATGTGCCCGGGCAAATGCCCGACGGCGCGGTGATCATCGCCGCCATCACCAGTTGCACCAACACCAGCAACCCGCGCAACGTGATCGCCGCCGGCCTGCTGGCGCGCAACGCCAACCGCCTGGGCCTGGCCCGCAAGCCGTGGGTCAAGTCGTCCCTGGCCCCGGGCTCGAAAACCGTGGCGCTGTACCTGGACGAGGCCGGCCTGACGTCCGAACTCGAGAAGCTGGGCTTCGGCGTGGTGGCATTCGCCTGCACCACCTGCAACGGCATGTCGGGCGCGCTGGACCCGGTGATCCAGCAGGAAATCATCGACCGCGACCTGTACGCCACCGCCGTGTTGTCGGGCAACCGCAACTTCGACGGGCGTATCCATCCGTACGCCAAGCAGGCGTTCCTGGCATCGCCACCCCTGGTGGTCGCTTATGCCATCGCCGGGACCATCCGCTTCGACATCGAAAAAGATGTGCTGGGCGTGGTGGACGGTCGCGAGATCCGCCTCAAGGACATCTGGCCGAGCGACGAAGAAATCGACGCGGTGGTCAAGGCCTCGGTGAAACCGGAGCAGTTCCGCCAGGTGTACATCCCGATGTTCGCCATCCAGGAAGACACCGGGCCGAAAGTGACGCCGCTGTACGACTGGCGCCCACAAAGCACCTACATCCGTCGTCCGCCGTACTGGGAAGGGGCGCTGGCCGGTGCGCGGCCGCTCAAGGGCATGCGCCCGCTGGCGGTGCTGCCGGACAACATCACCACCGACCATTTGTCGCCGTCCAACGCCATCATGCTGGACAGCGCCGCTGGCGAGTACCTGGCGAAAATGGGCCTGCCGGAAGAGGACTTCAACTCCTACGCGACCCACCGCGGCGACCACCTGACCGCGCAGCGCGCCACCTTCGCCAACCCGAAACTGTTCAACGAAATGGTCCAGGAAAACGGCAAGGTCAAGCAGGGCTCCCTGGCCCGAGTCGAGCCGGAAGGCAAGGTCATGCGCATGTGGGAGGCCATCGAGACCTACATGGAACGCAAGCAGCCGCTGATCATCATTGCCGGTGCCGACTACGGCCAGGGCTCGTCCCGGGACTGGGCGGCCAAGGGTGTGCGCCTGGCCGGTGTCGAGGCGATCGCCGCCGAGGGTTTCGAACGCATCCACCGCACCAACCTGGTGGGCATGGGCGTGTTGCCGTTGGAGTTCAAGCCCGGCACCGATCGCAAGACCCTGGGCATCGACGGCAGCGAAGTCTATGACGTGATCGGCGAGCGCACGCCGCGGGCGACGCTGACCCTGGTCATCACTCGCAAGAACGGCGAGCGCGTCGAAGTGCCGGTGACCTGCCGTCTCGATACCGCCGAAGAAGTGTCGATCTATGAAGCCGGGGGCGTGTTGCAACGCTTTGCCCAGGACTTCCTGGAATCGGCGGTGGCCGTTTAAATCGCTTGGGTGGCCCGTTCTCCGGCCACCCTTTTTTTCAGGAGTTAGAGCACATGGCTCACTCGCCTCAAATCAAGATCCCCGCGACCTACATGCGTGGCGGCACCAGCAAAGGCGTGTTCTTCAGCTTGCAAGACCTGCCTGAAGCGGCCCGCGTTCCTGGCCCGGTCCGGGATGCCCTGCTGTTGCGGGTGATCGGCAGCCCCGACCCGTACGAGAAGCAGATCGATGGCATGGGCGGCGCAACGTCCAGCACCAGCAAGACCGTGATCCTGTCCAGGAGCACCCGGGCCGACCACGATGTCGATTACCTGTTCGGCCAGGTGTCCATCGATAAACCGTTCGTGGACTGGAGCGGCAACTGCGGCAACCTGTCGGCGGCGGTGGGGTCGTTTGCCATCAGCAGCGGTTTGGTGGCGCCTGGCCGTATTCCGCAAAGCGGCGTGGCCGTGGTACGGATCTGGCAGGCCAACATCGGTAAGACCATCATCGCCCATGTGCCAATCACCGAGGGTGTGGTGCAGGAAACCGGGGACTTCGAACTCGACGGCGTGACCTTTCCAGCGGCCGAAGTGCAATTGGAATTCATGGACCCGGCGGCCGAGGAGGAGGGCGGTGGTGGCTCGATGTTTCCCACCGGCAACCTGGTGGACGACTTGGAAGTGCCCGGTGTTGGCACCTTCAAGGCGACGCTGATCAACGCGGGGATCCCGACGATTTTCATCAATGCCCGCGATGTCGGCTACACCGGCACTGAATTGCAGGGGGCGATCAACAGCGATCCCAAGGCGTTGGCCATGTTCGAAACCATTCGCGCCCACGGTGCCTTGCGCATGGGCTTGATCAAACACCTGGACGAAGCGGCCCAGCGCCAGCACACACCGAAAGTGGCGTTTGTCGCGCCGCCAGCGGATTACCTGTCCTCCAGCGGAAAAGCCGTGGCGGCGGGGGATGTCGACTTGCTGGTGCGGGCGTTGTCCATGGGCAAGTTGCACCACGCCATGATGGGCACCGCAGCGGTGGCCATCGGCACGGCCGCAGCGATTTCCGGCACCCTGGTGAACCTGGCCGCCGGCGGCATCGAGCGCAACGCCGTGCGTTTCGGCCACCCGTCCGGCACCTTGCGCGTCGGCGCTGAGGCCAGCGTGGTCAACGGCGAATGGACCGTTAAAAAAGCCATCATGAGCCGCAGTGCGCGGGTGTTGATGGAAGGGTTCGTGCGAGTTCCGGGGGATGTCCTGAACTGAGTCGAAAAAGCTGTGGGAGCGAGCTTGCTCGCGATGGCGGTGCATCAGCCCACATGGATGTTGGATATGCTGGCCTCATCGCGAGCAAGCTCGCTCCCACAGGAGATTTTCAGTGGATCCGGAATCTCAATCTGTCACCGATCAAACTGTGGGAGCGAGCTTGCTCGCGATGGCGGTGTATCAGCCCACATGGATGTTGGATGTGCTGGCCTCATCGCGAGCAAGCTCGCTCTCACAGGGGATTTTCAGTGGATCCGGAATCTCAATCTGTCACCGATCAAACTGTGGGAGCGAGCTTGCTCGCGATGGCGGTGTATCAGCCCACATGGATGTTGGATGTGCTGGCCTCATTGCGAGCAAGCTCGCTCCCACATGGGTTGTTGTCAGCCTCCCGTCAGCGCGGTGACGACCAGCGCTGCATTACTTTCCAGCTCCGCCACCGGATCGGCGCCATCGGTGCTCAATACCAGCAGCTGGCTGCCGCCCTCGGCAATGGCTGCCTTCAGCGCATCCGAAGGCTGGCGATGATGGAGCACCAGCGCCACGTCGTTGTCCTTCAGCGTCGCACTCAATTGCTTGAGGGTTTCGGTTGTCCATTCGCCATCGGGCCGGGTATCGGTGCTGATGGCGTCCAGGTTGAGCCCGCTGATCAGGTAGCCGAAGTGTTCGCTCAGGCTGACCACGCTCAGGTTATCGGCGCTGGCGAGGCGTTTTTCGCTGTCGGCGCTGAGTTTGAGCAGGCGCTGCTTGAGTGCCGCCAGGTTGGCGTCGATTTTCGGTTTGTCCGCCGGGGCCAGGCGCACCAGGTCGGCGGCGATCACGTCGGCCATGCGCCCCAGGTTATGGCTGGCCATCCACGGCTGGCTCGCCAGGCCGTCGGTGCTGCCCGGTTGCAAGGCGATACCGGGAAGGGCGCCGTCCACCGGGCGCGCGGCATCGACTTCGACGATGCGGATATTGCTGCGTCGGGCCATGGGGTACAGCGGATCGTCCGGCCATAGCGAGCGCAGGCCGATCACCCCGTCGGCGGCGCTGGCCAGTTTGCTCAAGGCCGGCGCGCCACGGCCGCTGAAGTAGGCACTCTGGCGGGTGCCGGGCAGATTGGCGGGCGCGGCCCGCTCCAGGCTGACCTCGGTGCCCTTGAGCAAAGCTTCGCCCAATCCATAGGTAACTGGCAGCGATGCCAGCAGACGAACCTTTTCGCCGGCGAATGACGAGGTGACGGCCACGCCGCACAACGCGACGGCCAGGGTCAGTTGTCGCAATGAAAAAACCATTTATCCAAGATTCCCTTTGAGGCTGGGGACGACACCACGGGCGATGGCGCTCAGGGCGAAGGCGATGCCGGCCACCAGGATGATCGCGGCACCGGACGGGATCGGCAGGTCGAACACAATCGGCGCGAGGATCCCGCACAAAGTGCTGACGGTGGCGATCAACACTGAACACCAGAAAAAGCCTTTCAATGATTGACTGAGCAAGCGCGCCGCCGCAGCGGGGATCACCAGCAACGCGCCCACCAGAATGGCACCGATGACTTTCACTGCCGCCACGGTGATCAGCGTCACCAGGACCACGAACAGGTAGTCCAGGGTCTTGACCGCCACCCCGCGCACCGCCGCCAGTTGCGGGTTGAAGCTGGCGAGCATGATGCGGTTGTACAGCGGCAAGGCCAGGGCCATCACCAGCGAGCCGACCACCGCCAGCACCAGCAGGTCATTGCCATTGACCGTCAGCACCGAGCCGAACAATACGTTTTCCAGAATGTGCACATTGATCTTGCCCGCCAGGATCAACAGCAGGCTGGCGCCCAGGGCCAGGGACACCGACAGGAAGACGCCGATCAGCGTATCGGGCGCCAGGCCGGTGCGGTTGCGCAGGTAATTGAGCAGGATGCCGAACAACAGGCAATAGCCGAACAGGCTGCCGTAAGGCCCGGTGTAGGGTTCGCCGAGCAGGATGCCGATGGCCACGCCGGTGAGCGCCGCATGGCCCACCGCCTCGGAAAAAAACGCGAAGCGCTTGACCACCACCAGCGTGCCGAGGCCGCCCAGTACCGGGCCGATCAACAGCCCGGCCAACAGCGCATTGACCACGAACCCATAGGCCAGCGCTTCAGGCAGGTAACCGGCCGAGGCCCAACCCTGGACCATCAAGCGAAAGGCTTCATAACTCATCAGGCCGCGCTCCCGTTCGTGCGTGGATGGGTGGAAAACAGCGTCAGCAGCCGTTCCGGGGTCAAGGTCTGGCGTGGCGGGCCGTCGAACAGCACGCGGCGATTCAGGCCGGTGACACGGTCGGCCAGGCGCCCGACGGCTTCCAGGTCATGTTCGATCCACAGCACGGTGATCCCGGCCTGGCGCCAGTCCTGCAGCAGCCGTTCGAACACCTGGATACCGGCCTCGTCCAGGGCCGACATCGGTTCATCCAGCACCAGCAATTGCGGCGAGGGAATCAACCCCTGGGCCAGCAACACCCGCTGGCGCTCGCCGCCGGACAGCGCGCCCATGCGCCGCTTGCGCTTGTCCTGCATGCCGACCCGCTCCAGGGCCTGGCCGATGGCGCCGGCGTAATGCTTGCTCAAGCCGAGAAAGGCCGGCCGCCGCTGACACATCGCCGCCATGAAATCATCCACGGTCATGGGCAGGCCCCGGTCGAATTCCAGCGCCTGGGGGACGTAGCCGATCACCCCGGGTTCGCCCGGCCATTGCAGGCTCAAGCGTCCCTGGTGTGGCATCTGCCCCAGCAAGGTCTTGATCAGCGAACTCTTGCCGCCGCCATTGGGGCCGACCAGGGCATGGATGCTGCCGGGTTCCACCTGAAAGGCCACGTTGTCGAGAATGGTGGTACGTCCCAGGTTCAGGCTGACCTCGGCGAACTCGATCAAGGGGCCGACGCGTTGCAGGGTGAGGGGTTCCTGGACGGTCATGCGCCGGACTCCTGGATCGCCCGGACCACGGTGTCGAGGTTGCCGGCCATTTCCTTTTCGTACTTCTCGGCGCTGTAGTCGCCGTAGGAAATGTGCGAGAGCGGGTACAGCTTCACGCCTGACTCACGTTGGATGGTATCGACGTAGGTGGAGGGAAAATCCATCTCCGAGAAGATCACCTTCACGTCCAGCTCCCGCAGTTGGTCGATGGTTTTCTTCAATTGGCTGGGGCTCGGTTCGATGCCATGGGCCGGCTCGACCACGGCGGTCACTTCCAGGCCGAATTCGCGCAACAGGTAGTCATAGGCGGCGTGCACCGTGGCGACCCGCAATTCGGCATTGGGGGCCTGGGTCAGCTTCGCCAGGGCGGCGGCGCGCATCTGCCGCAGGCGCTTGCCATAGGCGCGGGCGTTCTGGGTATAGGCCTTGGCGTTGTCCGGGTCGAGCTTGCCCAGTTCCCGGGCGATGTTATTGACCTGGGCGATGGAGGCGCTGATGGACAGGAAGGTGTGCGGGTTCACGACCTTGCCCGCGCCTCGGGCCGCCGTGCCGGTGGCGGCCAGCAGGGGCACGTTTTCGTTGGCCTCGATCACCTTCACGTTCGGGGTTTCGCTGGCGGCGATCATGCGGTCGGCGAAGTCGTCATGGCCCACGCCGTTGAGCACGATCACGTCGAGGCCGCTGATGCGCTTGATGTCCTCGGCCCGTGGTTCATAGGCGTGGGGGTTGAAACCGGCCGGGATCAGCGGCACGACCTCGGCCTTGTCGCCGACGATGTTGGCCACGTAGCTGTAATACGGGTGCAAGGTGATGCCAATGCGCAGGCGCTTGGCTGTTTCGGCGCTCACCGGCGAGGTGAACAGGCAGGCCAGCAGGCCGATCAACAGCAAGCGCAGCAAGGGTCGGCGTTGAGATGCAATAGGCATGGGCAAACGGTCTTCTCTCGAATGAGGGCGTGGGGTCAGTGCCGGTGCTGGCGGGTTACGCCGGCATCGAATTGCGCGACGATCTGTTGCCAGCCGGCGGCGGACAAAGCCGCATCGTCCAGCGCGGAGGGCGTCGCGAGGCCAGTGCCGCGGTTGAGCCAGATGTCCGGGGCGGCGTCGGATGCTTCGCCGATGCGCATCAGAAACGAACCGGCCACCGACGGATTGGCACTGGCGCCGAAGTAGGCCTGGTCCTGCAGTTGTTGCCAGGCGTGGCCGCCCCGGCTGACGGAGCTGGCGTCCTGGGCGAACGGCGCGAAGCCTTCTTCGGCCAGGGTTGGCGGACTGGGCAGGGTGGGTTGGTCTTCGCGCAGCAAGCGGATTTCATCCAGGGTCACCCGCAGGTCGGCATAGATGCCTTGCTCGGCGGCGCTGAGGTCGCGGCGGGCGTCGAGCTGGTTCGAGGCCAGGTGAGGCGTGTCCTCGGCCTTGCCATGCCAGGCCACCACGGACCCGGCCACCAGCACGATGACCAGGCACAACAGCAACACATACAGGGTTTCATGGCCCGCGCCGGCGGGGCGGATGACTTGAGTCGTGGCGTTGCTCATGGGGCCTCGATGTCGGCTTGGTCGATTTCCACCACGTGGCCGGGGCCGGCGTCGAAGAGCACGTAGAATTCAGCGTTCGGTTTCTTGAAGGTCAGCTTCGAGTCGGCACCGAGCTTGCCCGGGACGAGGATGGTTTCGTCATAACCGATCACGTCCAGGGTCACTCCGGGTGCACCGCTGCCGTCGGAAAAACCGCCGGTGCATTGGATCTGTTCGGCGTCGATGGCCTTGCACTCGCACATCGGGTTGTGGGCCAGGACGCTGGGGCTTGCGCCTGCGCAGAACAGCAGCGCCAGGCCCTTGGATAAAGCGCGGAAGGTCATGGTTTGGGTCCTTGGTTCTTCAGCCAGGTGACGGTGGCCGGGGAGGCCTGGCTCAGGGGAATGGAGGCCTGATGCATCGAACCGTCCCAACCCTCGAGGGTTATCCACAGTTCGGCATCGGGCTGGGTCTTTGGCGGGACCGGCAACAAGGCGCCCATGCGATAGGGCGAGCCGAAGAAAATCACCCCGGCGGCCCGCAGGCTACGTGGCTTGCCGATGCGCAGGTAGGTGGCCTTGACCTGGCCGATACAGCTCTGGCACAGGGCTGCGTTGAAGTGCTTCATCGGCCCGGCGGGCCCTTCGGTCCGTGGGGCTTCGTTGCGAAACTCCGCCAGGCGCAGGCTCCAGGGACCGACCTGGACTTCGCCGACTTCCCGCTCGCCAAGCCCTGCATCGCCGCGGAACAGGGCGGCTTCGGAGAGGTATTTGGGCATGAATCCCAGGGGAATCAGCAGCAACAACACGTTGAGATGGAAGCGCCATTTATGCCAGAACAGGCTCAGGCGTGACGGTGATGATGAAGCGGTATTGGACGGGTTCACAGGCTGCCCTCCGACGATTCACGGTGGACGGACGGTTGCAGTGCCTGCGCGATTCGGGCGCCGCGGGTGGGTTTCTGGCTTCGCTTGAAGGCATTGGCGGTGGCCAGGGCCGTGCGTTTGGTCCAGATCAGCAGCCCGCTGAGGACCATCATGCTCAGGATCAGACCGAAGAAAAACCAGATGAGCTTGATCCAGAGGCCGCCGAAGTCCCCGGTGTGCAAGGGCCGCATGGATTCGGTGACGAACTCCAGGGTCGTGCGGTCCGACAGCAACCGGGAGGCGGCCACGTCGCCGTTGTAGGGATTGATGGTGGCGGTCTGGAACATCAGCGGATACCACCCGCGGCCACCGATTTCCAGATGGCTGTAGGCATTGCCGGGCAGACTGATGAAACTCGCTTCCAGTCCCGGGATGCGTTGCTGGGCGATTTCGATGGCCCGGTCCAGGTTCAACTGCGGTGGCGCCTGGCCGTCAACGGCCAACGGCACGTTTTCACGGGCCACCACCGGGATGACCGGTTCGCTGGAAATGGAGATCTGGTTGTCGCCCAGCAAGGCCTGGATCAGGAACCAGGTGCCGGTGACGGAGATGACCGCGATGAACCAGATCGACCAGATCCCGCTGAGCCGGTGGAAATCACCCCAGAAAATCCGTGCGCCATGGCGAATCCGCAGGGTTGGACGGAAGAAGCCTTTCCAGAAACGCTTGTAGACCACCAGCCCGGTCACCAGGGACGCGAGCAAGGGCAGGCCCAGGAACGACACCAGGTACCAGCCCCAACTGTAGCCATTGGTGAACGGCACCAGCCACCAGCCATGCAGGGCGCGGGTGAAGGCCTGGAAATTGAATGTCGGTGCCGAGCCCTGGATGACGCCGCTGTACGGGTTGACGTAGACCGTATCCGGGCGTCCGTCGGGGTAGGTCACGCCGACTTCCAGCGCAAAATGCGACTCGTCCGGACGGATGATGCTTTGCACCTGGGTGTGCGGCAGGGCCTGCTTGATCGCGGCGATCACCTGGTCATAGCTGAGCGACGTGGCCTCGTCCGAGGGCTTGTTGGCCCGCATGTCGGGGTTGGCCAGCCAGACGATCTCCTGGCTGACCACCGCCAGGGTGCCGGTGACGCAGACGATGAGCACGAAGAACCAGATGGGCAATGCCAGCCAGCTATGGACCAGGAACCAGAGTTTGGAGCGGGATTTCTTCGACATGATTGAACGTCTTGATTCGATGAAAGGTTCTGTATTACGGGCTTCGCAACACCGTGAACCCAAAAAGGCAGGCCGTGGCTTTTGCCGACGCGGCCTGCTGCATCTAATTAAGACGAACGAGCGAGCAAAATCCCGAAAGGGAAGATGAAAGAAAATGTTTCGCGTTTAGTTTCAGTGTGTGGCTAGGGAGCGGGGCCCCTAGCCACAGGCATGGTCAGCCCTGTTGAAACATCTCCCTGGCCCGTTGCTCGATCTGCTCCTGGCTCAGATCTTCCTTGTGCGTCGCGAGGAACCACAGATGCCCATAGGGATCCTTCAGGGTGCCGCTGCGATCTCCGTAGAACTGGTCCTTGACCTCGGAAATCACCGTGCCGCCGGCGGCAATGGCCTGGGCAAATGCGCTGTCCACGTCCTCGACATATAAATGCAGGCCGACCGATGGCGATTGGTCCGGATTGCTCAAGGGGCCTTGATCGCAAGGCGTGCCAAGCATGATCGGATAACCGTTGATCCGCAGCTCGGCATGCCCGATGCCCCCGTCGGGCATGGCCAGGCGCATGACCTCGGTGGCATTGAAGGCCTTTTTGTAGAAGTCGATGGCTTCGGCAGCTTTTTGAATGCCCAGGTAGGGCGTGATGTTATGGAAACCTTCGGGAATGGCATTGACGCCCATGACGTTTCTCCTTTTGTAGGGAGGCGAAGAGAGTCTTCGTCGATTTGCGCTCCTCCACTATAGGCCAGCGACCCCGGCTGGACTCGGGGGCCGACGAACGCTTCAAGGCTGTTCCAGCAGATGAGCCCCCGGCCCGTGTTGGCCCAGTACGTCGCCCTGGTTGCGCAGCGGACAAGCTTCCATCGACAGGCATCCGCAGCCGATGCAACCGTTGAGTCGATCACGCAGCGCCACCAATTGGTTGATGCGTTCGTCCAGGTCCCGGCTCCACTGCGCCGACAAGGTCTGCCAGTCGGCGGCCGTCGGGGCGCGGTTGTCCGGCAGGTTGTTCAACGCCTCGCCGATTTCCGCCAACGGAATGCCCAGGCGCTGGGCGACCTTGATCAGTGCCACGCGACGCAATACCGTCCGTGGATAGCGCCGTTGGTTACCTGGGTTGCGCGTGCTTTTGATCAGCCCCTTGGACTCGTAGAAGTGCAGGGCCGTGACCGCCACGCCGCTGCGGGCGGCCACTTGGCCGACGGTGAGTTCCTTGTGGATATCGATCTGCGCCATCGTTTCAATTCACTGCTTGACCTCAAGTTAACTAGAGGTTTTACCCTGCACGCCTTCGGATCGCAAGATTCGCCTGACCTGCATAGGGGACCTTTCATGCAATCGCCAAGGAACAATCGCAGTTTCACCCAACTGATGGAATTCGACATCGAACCTCAATGGCAACAGGCGCTGGTAACCGCCTTGTCGGAACAGATCGAGCGCCTGGCCCGGGACCACCAAGGGTTCCTGAGTGCCAGTATCCAGGCCAGCGACGATGGTCGACGCGTGCTCAACTATTTGCAGTGGCAGACCCGCGAGGCAGGCGAGGCGGCACTTCGAAGTGTCGAAAAGGGCGAACAGGGTTTCTGGTGGCTGATCCAGGCTCACCGCGCCAAAGCCGTCACGTTCGCCTCGTTCCAGGTGTTGCGCAACATCGAGCGCAGCCTGGATAACGCACTGCATTGCCAGTTGGTCGATTAAGCGCAACGGCTGATCCAGGCAGGCAATACCCACTATCGAGAGGGTTGATTTCTGCCGCGCAGGACCGGCGGGTAGCCTTTGTTCATCGCCCAACTCCAGAACACCGGACACCCGCCATGAACCGTACCTTTGCCGTTTTGTTGCTCTTGACCGCCACCCTCCTGGGCGGCTGCGCCAGCTCTTCCCCGGAACTGCGCCCCTACACCGCCGACGAGACCCGCGAGCTGGCCCTTGAAGCCTTGAATCGCCGTGGCTTTTCGTTCGAGGAATACCACGCGAAAAAAGCCGAACTGCTTGGCTCGTCGCAGAAAAACGTGGGGTTCGACGATCAGGGCCAGATGAGTGCCGAGCAGGTCGTGCAACAGCCTGGCCGGTCTGGCTGAGGGACTGTACCGCTCAAAGTTTTGCCCAACTGTCCGTGGGTTTGGGTCTGGACGTGGGGTAGGGTCATGACTTGACTGACCGCCCCTGATGGACTGACCTGACATGACCCTTTCGCTTGACCTGCTGCTGGGCTTCGCCCTGTTTGCCCTGGTGACTTCGATCACGCCAGGTCCTAACAACACCATGTTGTTGGCCTCAGGTGTGAATTTCGGTTTCAACCGCACCATTCCGCACATGCTGGGTATTACCTGCGGCTTCTTTTCCCTGGTGCTGGCGGTGGGCCTTGGCCTGGGCGCGGTGTTCCAGACGTATCCACTGCTCTATACCGCGTTGCGCTACATCGGCGCGGCGTACCTGTTGTACCTGGCGTGGAAAATAGCCCACTCCGGCCCGGTTTCGGACAGCCAGCCGGGGAACAATACGCCGATCAGCTATTGGGGCGCAGCGGCGTTCCAGTGGGTCAATCCCAAGGCCTGGATCATGGCCATCGGCGCCATCAGTACCTACACGCCCCTCCAGGGCTATTTCTTCAATGTGCTGGTGATTGCGGCGGTGTTTGCCTTGATCAATCTGCCAAGCGTGAGCCTGTGGGTGGTGTGCGGCAGCCTGTTGCGCAACCTGTTGCGTGATCGTCGCTGGCTGCGCATGTTCAACTGGGGCATGGCGCTGTTGTTGGTCGCGTCGATGTATCCCTTGTTGCTGGAAAGCATCAGTTGAGGGCTGAGCTTCGAGGCGATGCCTGCTAAGCTCGCTGTTCAGGAGCGTTCCTACGCACTTTTAAATGAAGTCCGACTTCTTTAAGGTCTTTGATCAGGTATTGCTTGTCTCGAACCCAACGAGGGCGCCTGATCCCGGAGCAGGCTCTGCGAGTTTCCTATGAATAAACGTCCGTTGTATTTCGATTACGCCGCCACCACGCCGGTGGATGAGCGGGTCATCCGGGTCATGGTCGAGTGTCTGGGTTTTGACGGCAACTTCGGCAACCCGGCGTCCAGTTCCCATGCCTTCGGCCAGGAGGCCCGGCGCTCGGTGGAAAGTGCCCGCCAGCAGGTGGCGCAATTGGTGGGGGCCCAGCCCGAACAGATCGTCTGGACTTCCGGCGCCACCGAATCCAACAACCTGGCCCTCAAGGGTGTGGCCCAGGCACGCAGTGGTTCCGCCGGCCATGTCATCACCAGCCTGATCGAGCACAAGGCGATTCTCGATACAGCGCGCCAGCTCGAGGAAAGTGGCGTCGCGGTTACCTGGCTGGCACCGGACGCCGAGGGCCTGATCAGCCCGCAAGCGGTTCGCGAGGCGTTGCGCGAAGACACGTTCCTGGTCTCGCTGATGCTGGTGAACAACGAGCTGGGCACCGTCAACGACGTCATCGCCATTGGCGAGATCGTTCGCGAGCACGGTGCGTTGTTCCATGTGGACGCGGCCCAGGGCGCAGGCAAGGTGCAGATCGACCTGTCTCGCTGGCCGGTGGACCTGATGTCTTTTTCCGCGCATAAAATCTACGGCCCCAAGGGCATCGGTGCGCTCTACGTCGGCGACCGTGCCCGGCCACGGCTAGCGGCGCAGATCCATGGCGGTGGACATGAGGGCGGTTTGCGCTCCGGAACCCTGGCGACCCACCAGATTGCGGCCATGGGCGCCGCATTCGAACTGGCAGCCGCGGCATTCGACGAAGAACTCGCTAAAATCGCCCGGTTGCGCAATCGTTTGCTCGAGCCGCTGCTGGCGTTGCCTGGTGTGCGTATTAACGGCAGTGCGAGCCGCCGGATTCCCCACACGTTGAGCCTGACGTTCAACGAAGGTGAGTTCAACCCGGCGACATTGGGTGCATCGATTGCATTTTCCGCGACCTCGGCTTGCAATTCGGCGCACAACACCCCGTCCCACGTGCTGCTGGCCCTGGGGCACGACGCCCGTGCGGCCGGGCGGACCATCCGCTTGAGCCTGGGGCGCTTTACCACCGAGCAGGATATCGACGAGGCGGTGCGGCTGATCAAGGCGGCGTGCGCGACTGCGCCGGCGTTCTGGGCCACGACCCCATAAGCCGAATTCGGCATCGAACAACAATATCAATGAGCAGGAGAAACAATGAGCACCGAGCCTTTGCCCCATGGACTGGTTCCCCAGCGCCTGGCCCGAATCCGCCAACTGATGAGTCGAGAGGGTATTCACGCGCTGCTGGTGCCATCGGCCGACCCGCACCTGTCTGAATACCTGCCGGGCTATTGGCAGGGGCGGCAATGGTTGTCGGGGTTCCATGGTTCGGTGGGGACCTTGATCGTGACCGGCAGTTTCGCCGGCGTCTGGGCCGACAGCCGTTATTGGGAGCAGGCCACCAAGGAGCTGGAGGGCAGTGGTATCGAGCTGGTCAAGCTGATTCCAGGCCAGCCCGGCCCTCTGGACTGGCTGGCCGAACAAACGCCTGAAGGCGCAGTGGTTGCGGTCGACGGTGCGGTCATGGCCGTGGCATCGGCCCGTACCCTGGGTGGCAAGCTTGCCGAACGCGGCGCGCGGTTGCGCACCGACATCGACCTGCTCAAGGACGTCTGGACCGATCGCCCAGGCTTGCCGGATCAACCGGTCTACGCCCATTTGCCGCCCCAGGCGACCGTCAGCCGGGTCGAAAAACTCGCCAAGCTGCGCGAATCCTTCCAGGAGCGTGGTGCCGACTGGCATTTCATCGCCACGCTGGATGACATCGCCTGGTTGTTCAACCTGCGCGGAGCAGATGTGTCGTTCAACCCCGTGTTCGTTTCCTTTGCCTTGATCAGCCAGCAGCAAGCAACGCTGTTCGTGGCCCTGGACAAGGTTGACGCAGCGCTGCGTGCGGTTCTGGAGCAGGACGGCGTGACCCTGCGCGATTACAGCGAAGCCGCCGCCGCGTTGCGCGAAGTGCCGGATGGCGCGAATCTGCAGGTCGACCCAGCGCGGGTGACGGTTGGCTTGCTGGATAACCTCGGCAGTGGCGTGAAGCTGATCGAAGGTCTCAATCCAACGACGCTGGCCAAGTCCCGTAAAAGCCTGGCCGACGCCGAGCACATCCGTCGGGCCATGGAGCAGGACGGCGCGGCGCTCTGTGAATTCTTCGCCTGGCTGGAAGGGGCCTGGGGGCGCGAGCGTATCACCGAGTTGACCATCGACGAGCACCTGACTGCCGCCCGCACACGTCGGCCGGATTTCGTCTCCTTAAGCTTCAATACCATCGCCGCCTTTAACGCCAACGGCGCGATGCCCCATTACCACGCCACGCAAGAGGCCTATGCCGTCATCGAAGGTGATGGCCTGTTGCTGATCGATTCCGGGGGCCAGTACCTGGGGGGCACCACTGACATCACCCGCATGGTGCCGGTCGGAACGCCCACCGCCGAGCAGAAACGTGACTGCACCCGTGTGCTCAAGGGCGTGATTGCCCTGTCCCGGGCCAAATTTCCGCGGGGCATTCTTTCGCCCTTGCTGGATGCCATCGCCCGTGCGCCGATCTGGGCGGAGCAAGTCGATTACGGCCACGGTACCGGCCATGGTGTCGGCTATTTCCTCAATGTCCACGAAGGCCCGCAGGTGATTGCCTATCAAGCCGCTGCCGCGCCGCAAACGGCGATGCAGGCTGGCATGATCACCTCGATCGAGCCGGGCACTTATCGTCCCGGCCGCTGGGGTGTGCGCATCGAGAACCTGGTGTTGAACCGCGAAGCCGGAAGCAGCGAGTTCGGCGAGTTCCTTGAGTTCGAAACCCTCACGCTGTGCCCGATCGACACCCGTTGCCTGGAGCCTTCGCTGCTGACCCAGGACGAAAAAGACTGGTTCAACGCCTACCACGCCGAGGTTCAGCGTCGATTGAGCCCGTTGCTGGACGGTGCCGCACTGCAGTGGCTCAACACCCGGACGATAGCGATTTGAGGTAGAGGATCAGGCGAGGGCTTCACGGACGAAGTCCAGCCGATCCTGGCCGAAGAACAACTCGTTGCCGACAAACATGCTCGGGGCACCGAACACGCCGCGTCCGATGGCGTCTTCGGTGGCGCTCTTGAGTGCTTGCTTGACCTGCTCGTCGTTCGTCAGGGCCAGCACATGGTCTGCGTCGAAACCGCCTTCGTTCAGGACCGCTGCGACAGTCGCGGGGTCATTGAGGTTGCGGGCCTCCACCCAAAAGGCGCGGAACAGACAATCGACGAAGGCCTCGAAGCGTTCGGGATGACGCAGTTGCATGGCGGTCACCGCGCGCATCAGCAGCAATGTGTTGACGGGGAAGTATGGATTGAACTGGAAGGCGACGCCGTAGCGCTTGGCGAAGCGATTCAGATCCTTGAACAGGTAAGGGTTCTTGGCTGGCACTGTCGCCGGTGATGCGTTGCCGGTTGCCTTGAAGACGCCGCCCAATAATATCGGACGATAGATCAACTGGCTGTTTGTCTGCGCGCACAGCGCCGGTAATTGGGTGTAGGCCAGGTACGTGGTCGGGCTGCCGAGATCGAAGTAAAACTCCACTGATTTGCTCATGGTACCTGCTCTCTTGTCGTTGTGAGGGGAGGGCTTACCAGCGTTCATTCCAGGGGCGCAGGTCCAGCTCGAAGGTCCAGGCGTCGCGAGGTTGGCTGTGCAGATACCAGTAGTTGTCGGCGATGTGTTCAGGATTCAGGATGCCGTCCTGATCCTTGGTGGCATATTTTTCCGGGAAATGATCGCGGATGAAGTCGGTGTCGATGGCGCCATCCACCACCACATGGGCCACATGAATATTCAGCGGCCCCAGCTCCCGGGCCATGCTTTGGGCCAGTGCGCGGATGCCATGTTTGGCGCCTGCGAATGCAGCGAACCCTGAAGCGCCGCGCAACCCCGCCGTCGCCCCGGTAAACAGGATGGTTCCGCGTTGGCGCTTGACCATGCGCTTGGCCACTTCCCGTGCATTGAGAAAACCTGAGAAACAGGCCATCTCCCAAATCTTGAAGTACTTGCGTGCGGTTTCTTCGAGGATGCTGCAGGGAACGTTGGCGCCGATGTTGAACACAAAGGCTTCGATCGGGCCGATCTGGTTCTCGATTTGCTCGATGAGTGCGATCACATCGTCCTCTTTGCGTGCATCACAGGCAAACCCGTGGGCCTCGCCGCCTTGGGCGCGGATTCCATCCACAAGCGGCTGGAGTTTGTCAGCGCTGCGACGGGTAACACAGGCCACGAAACCTTCCTGCGCAAAGCGTTTGGCAATCGCTCCACCGGTGGCATCGCCCGCGCCAACAACCAGTACGACCTTCTTGTTATTCATGGTCAGCCTCATGGGTAAACGATCGTTAACTAAACGGACGTTATGCTAAGATCCGGCAAGCGTCAAGGCGAGCAATCAGGGGCACGACCATGCGTTATTCAGCCAATCACAAAATGGAAACCCGCGAGAAACTGCTCGCCAGCAGTGCCGTGTCCGCCAAGAAATCCGGTTTCTCTACGGTCGGTGTCGACGGCCTGATGAAAGCGATAGGGTTGAGCGGCGGTGCGTTCTATAGCCACTTCTCGTCCAAGGATGAGCTTTTCAGAGCCATTGTTGAGCGAGAGTTGGCTCAAAGCCTGGATCGCTTGAGCGGCGATGGCGCCATGGACTCGATGAAACTGGAGCGCTGCCTCAAGCAGTACTTGAGCATGAGCCATGTCGAGCAGCCCGAGGCAGGGTGTGCGTTACCGGTACTGGGCGCAGAGATCGCACGATCGGATCTCCAGGTGAGGGAGGCGGCGCAAACGTGGATCTGTCGTCTGCACGAAAGCTGGGCGCGGATACTGGGAAGCGACAGCCTGGCCTGGGCTATCCTGTCTCAATGTGTGGGGGCGTTGGTTGTCGCGCGGATGCTGGTCACGCCGCAGGTCCAGCGTGACGTCCTCAAGTCCAGCTATGAGGACATCAGTCGTCGAATCGCCGAACTGGGGCTTGGCTAAGCTGATCTATTTGCAGATGACGATCATGCTGCGACTGGTATAGCCGGCGGGATTGAGCCCGAAGGGATAATCCCCTGGTTCTTCGACGGCGTCGCCGGACTTGGCAATGACCTTGTAACTCTTGGGAGCACATGAATTGGCGGCACTGGCAGCGCACTGGTCCCAGGATGAGGACAGGCCGGAGCAATTGATGTGCAGACCCTTTTTGCCGCGTTTGACTTCACTTTTCGATGTTGCCGCACAGCCCGCTATTGCAAGTACGGCGATCAGTATCAAAATTCGTTTCATTCCCGTCCTTATGACCGCCGCGGATCTTATGTCTGCGTGCGATCGTGTGCGCTCTTGCTTGAAGCGTTCATGACGTCCTGTATGAAAAAATCCATGTCTGGCATTAGGTTACTGGCCTAAACATGGCCTAAATGCGCGGCAAATGCCAGACCTTCGTTAAATCCTGATTCAATCTACCGCGACAGCAGGCTTTGCGGTGCTAGCCATGGTCAGCGTTGCGCCCACCGACGCGAGGATGATGCAGGTAATGGCCATCCACTGGGCCAGGGACAGGTACTCCTGGAGAAAGACGAGCCCCGACAAGGCCGCGATTGCCGGTTCGACGCTCATCAAGGTGCCGAAGGTGCGGGCAGGCATCCGAGTCAGGGCGATCATTTCCAGCGTGTAGGGCAGGGCTGTGGACAGGATGGCGACGCCGAGGGCGATTGGAATCAGGTTCGGTGTGAGCAGTGCGGCGCCGGCGTGGACAATGCCGATAGGCGCGACGAACAGGGCCGCGATCATGACGCCCAGTGCGGCAGTCTGCACGCCATTGTCCGCTCCGGCTTTCTGACCGAACAGAATGTACAACGCCCAGCAGAAACCGGCGCCCAGCGCGTAGCCGGCTCCAACCAGATCGATACCGGCACTGGTCGCGCCGGTCGGTATGAGCAGCAGCAGGCCAACCACTGCCAAGGCAATCCAGAGAAAGTCGATTGCCCGGCGCGAGGCGTAAATGGCGACTGCCAGAGGCCCGGTGAATTCCAACGCTACGGCAATGCCCAGTGGAACGGTGCGAACTGACATATAGAAGAGGAAGTTCATGCCGCCCAGTGCCATACCGTAAACAATCACTGTGCGCAGGGATTGGCCGGTGAGCTTGGCACGCCAAGGGCGGAGCATTAACAGCATGATGAGGCTGGCAAAAATGAGTCGCAGCGTCGTAGTGCCTTGTGCACCCACTACCGGGAACATGCTTTTGGCTAGGGAGGCTCCTGCTTGAATGGAAGCCATGGCTATCAATAGCAAGGCAACCGGGTACAGGGTGGAGGCCAGGCTGCGATGTGGGGGGAGCGTCATTACGAAGTGTCGTCCAGAATAAAGGCGGGGGAGGCTGCGTTGAGCAGTATATTGCGCATATACAGCGATTCCGTCTATATACCGGGCATATTTAAGTGTCATGTCGGGCTGTAGATAGAAAAATCAAATTAAGGGTTGACGGCAGATTCTGGACGTCTATAATTCGCCCCACTTCCGGCGCAGTCGAAACGGAAAACTCCTTGAAATTCAATGAGTTAAGTAGGTTTCGAAGGTGCGGGGCTTCAGTTCATCGAAGCCAGGAAGGAGCAGGTAGAGCGGTGTTGTTTGACTCTATATGCGGTTCGATCTTCTCGGTCGAAAGCGGTGAAAAAGAGGTGTTGACAGCAGCGAGTAACGCTGTAGAATTCGCCTCCCGCTAACGAGAGATCGGAAGCGCAAGTGGTTGAAGTTGTTGATGTTTCGGAAGCGAAACTTTGAAAACTTCTGAAAATAACCGCTTGACAGATGCACGGGGCGCTGTAGAATGCGCGCCTCGGTTGAGACGAAAGACTCAGCCAACCGCTCTTTAACAACTGAATCAAGCAATTCGTGTGGGTGCTTGTGGAGTCAGACTGCTAGTCAACAGATTATCAGCATCACAAGTTACTCCGCGAGAAATCAAAGATGTAACCAACGATTGCTGAGCCAAGTTTAGGGTTTTCTCAAAACCCAAAGATGTTTGAACTGAAGAGTTTGATCATGGCTCAGATTGAACGCTGGCGGCAGGCCTAACACATGCAAGTCGAGCGGTAGAGAGGTGCTTGCACCTCTTGAGAGCGGCGGACGGGTGAGTAATGCCTAGGAATCTGCCTGGTAGTGGGGGATAACGCTCGGAAACGGACGCTAATACCGCATACGTCCTACGGGAGAAAGCAGGGGACCTTCGGGCCTTGCGCTATCAGATGAGCCTAGGTCGGATTAGCTAGTTGGTGAGGTAATGGCTCACCAAGGCGACGATCCGTAACTGGTCTGAGAGGATGATCAGTCACACTGGAACTGAGACACGGTCCAGACTCCTACGGGAGGCAGCAGTGGGGAATATTGGACAATGGGCGAAAGCCTGATCCAGCCATGCCGCGTGTGTGAAGAAGGTCTTCGGATTGTAAAGCACTTTAAGTTGGGAGGAAGGGCATTAACCTAATACGTTAGTGTTTTGACGTTACCGACAGAATAAGCACCGGCTAACTCTGTGCCAGCAGCCGCGGTAATACAGAGGGTGCAAGCGTTAATCGGAATTACTGGGCGTAAAGCGCGCGTAGGTGGTTCGTTAAGTTGGATGTGAAATCCCCGGGCTCAACCTGGGAACTGCATTCAAAACTGTCGAGCTAGAGTATGGTAGAGGGTGGTGGAATTTCCTGTGTAGCGGTGAAATGCGTAGATATAGGAAGGAACACCAGTGGCGAAGGCGACCACCTGGACTGATACTGACACTGAGGTGCGAAAGCGTGGGGAGCAAACAGGATTAGATACCCTGGTAGTCCACGCCGTAAACGATGTCAACTAGCCGTTGGGAGCCTTGAGCTCTTAGTGGCGCAGCTAACGCATTAAGTTGACCGCCTGGGGAGTACGGCCGCAAGGTTAAAACTCAAATGAATTGACGGGGGCCCGCACAAGCGGTGGAGCATGTGGTTTAATTCGAAGCAACGCGAAGAACCTTACCAGGCCTTGACATCCAATGAACTTTCCAGAGATGGATTGGTGCCTTCGGGAACATTGAGACAGGTGCTGCATGGCTGTCGTCAGCTCGTGTCGTGAGATGTTGGGTTAAGTCCCGTAACGAGCGCAACCCTTGTCCTTAGTTACCAGCACGTTATGGTGGGCACTCTAAGGAGACTGCCGGTGACAAACCGGAGGAAGGTGGGGATGACGTCAAGTCATCATGGCCCTTACGGCCTGGGCTACACACGTGCTACAATGGTCGGTACAGAGGGTTGCCAAGCCGCGAGGTGGAGCTAATCCCACAAAACCGATCGTAGTCCGGATCGCAGTCTGCAACTCGACTGCGTGAAGTCGGAATCGCTAGTAATCGCGAATCAGAATGTCGCGGTGAATACGTTCCCGGGCCTTGTACACACCGCCCGTCACACCATGGGAGTGGGTTGCACCAGAAGTAGCTAGTCTAACCTTCGGGGGGACGGTTACCACGGTGTGATTCATGACTGGGGTGAAGTCGTAACAAGGTAGCCGTAGGGGAACCTGCGGCTGGATCACCTCCTTAATCGACGACCGCAGCTGCTTCATGAGCTCCCACACGAATTGCTTGATTCATTGAAGAAGACGAAAGAAGCAGCCCGAAATTGGGTCTGTAGCTCAGTTGGTTAGAGCGCACCCCTGATAAGGGTGAGGTCGGCAGTTCGAATCTGCCCAGACCCACCAATTTTGTGTGGGAAACGCCTGTAGAAATACGGGGCCATAGCTCAGCTGGGAGAGCGCCTGCCTTGCACGCAGGAGGTCAGCGGTTCGATCCCGCTTGGCTCCACCACTACTGCTTCGATTGTATAAAGCTTAGAAATGAGCATTCCATCGGTTCGATGGTGAATGTTGATTTCTAGTCTTTGACTAGTTCGTTCTTTAAAAATTTGGGTATGTGATAGAAAGATAGACTGGACGTTACTTTCACTGGTAACGGATCAGGCTAAGGTAAAATTTGTGAGTTGCTCGTAGAGCAAGATCGAATTTTCGGCGAATGTCGTCTTCACAGTATAACCAGATTGCTTGGGGTTATATGGTCAAGTGAAGAAGCGCATACGGTGGATGCCTTGGCAGTCAGAGGCGATGAAAGACGTGGTAGCCTGCGAAAAGCTTCGGGGAGTCGGCAAACAGACTGTGATCCGGAGATGTCTGAATGGGGGAACCCAGCCATCATAAGATGGTTATCTTGTACTGAATACATAGGTGCAAGAAGCGAACCAGGGGAACTGAAACATCTAAGTACCCTGAGGAAAAGAAATCAACCGAGATTCCCTTAGTAGTGGCGAGCGAACGGGGACTAGCCCTTAAGCTTCTTTGATTTTAGCGGAACGCTCTGGAAAGTGCGGCCATAGTGGGTGATAGCCCTGTACGCGAAAGGATCTTAGAAGTGAAATCGAGTAGGACGGAGCACGAGAAACTTTGTCTGAATATGGGGGGACCATCCTCCAAGGCTAAATACTACTGACTGACCGATAGTGAACTAGTACCGTGAGGGAAAGGCGAAAAGAACCCCGGAGAGGGGAGTGAAATAGATCCTGAAACCGTATGCGTACAAGCAGTGGGAGCCCACTTTGTTGGGTGACTGCGTACCTTTTGTATAATGGGTCAGCGACTTATTTTCAGTGGCGAGCTTAACCGAATAGGGGAGGCGTAGCGAAAGCGAGTCTTAATAGGGCGTCTAGTCGCTGGGAATAGACCCGAAACCGGGCGATCTATCCATGGGCAGGTTGAAGGTTAGGTAACACTGACTGGAGGACCGAACCGACTACCGTTGAAAAGTTAGCGGATGACCTGTGGATCGGAGTGAAAGGCTAATCAAGCTCGGAGATAGCTGGTTCTCCTCGAAAGCTATTTAGGTAGCGCCTCATGTATCACTGTAGGGGGTAGAGCACTGTTTCGGCTAGGGGGTCATCCCGACTTACCAAACCGATGCAAACTCCGAATACCTACAAGTGCCGAGCATGGGAGACACACGGCGGGTGCTAACGTCCGTCGTGAAAAGGGAAACAACCCAGACCGTCAGCTAAGGTCCCAAAGTTATGGTTAAGTGGGAAACGATGTGGGAAGGCTTAGACAGCTAGGAGGTTGGCTTAGAAGCAGCCACCCTTTAAAGAAAGCGTAATAGCTCACTAGTCGAGTCGGCCTGCGCGGAAGATGTAACGGGGCTCAAACCATACACCGAAGCTACGGGTATCACGCAAGTGATGCGGTAGAGGAGCGTTCTGTAAGCCTGTGAAGGTGAGTTGAGAAGCTTGCTGGAGGTATCAGAAGTGCGAATGCTGACATGAGTAACGACAATGGGTGTGAAAAACACCCACGCCGAAAGACCAAGGTTTCCTGCGCAACGTTAATCGACGCAGGGTTAGTCGGTCCCTAAGGCGAGGCTGAAAAGCGTAGTCGATGGAAAACAGGTTAATATTCCTGTACTTCTGGTTATTGCGATGGAGGGACGGAGAAGGCTAGGCCAGCTTGGCGTTGGTTGTCCAAGTTTAAGGTGGTAGGCTGAGATCTTAGGTAAATCCGGGATCTTAAGGCCGAGAGCTGATGACGAGTTACCCTTTGGGTGACGAAGTGGTTGATGCCATGCTTCCAAGAAAAGCTTCTAAGCTTCAGGTAACCAGGAACCGTACCCCAAACCGACACAGGTGGTTGGGTAGAGAATACCAAGGCGCTTGAGAGAACTCGGGTGAAGGAACTAGGCAAAATGGCACCGTAACTTCGGGAGAAGGTGCGCCGGTGAGGGTGAAGCACTTGCTGCGTAAGCCCACGCCGGTCGAAGATACCAGGCCGCTGCGACTGTTTATTAAAAACACAGCACTCTGCAAACACGAAAGTGGACGTATAGGGTGTGACGCCTGCCCGGTGCCGGAAGGTTAATTGATGGGGTTAGCTAACGCGAAGCTCTTGATCGAAGCCCCGGTAAACGGCGGCCGTAACTATAACGGTCCTAAGGTAGCGAAATTCCTTGTCGGGTAAGTTCCGACCTGCACGAATGGCGTAACGATGGCGGCGCTGTCTCCACCCGAGACTCAGTGAAATTGAAATCGCTGTGAAGATGCAGTGTATCCGCGGCTAGACGGAAAGACCCCGTGAACCTTTACTATAGCTTTGCACTGGACTTTGAATTTGCTTGTGTAGGATAGGTGGGAGGCTTTGAAGCGTGGACGCCAGTTCGCGTGGAGCCATCCTTGAAATACCACCCTGGCAACTTTGAGGTTCTAACTCAGGTCCGTTATCCGGATCGAGGACAGTGTATGGTGGGTAGTTTGACTGGGGCGGTCTCCTCCTAAAGAGTAACGGAGGAGTACGAAGGTGCGCTCAGACCGGTCGGAAATCGGTCGTAGAGTATAAAGGCAAAAGCGCGCTTGACTGCGAGACAGACACGTCGAGCAGGTACGAAAGTAGGTCTTAGTGATCCGGTGGTTCTGTATGGAAGGGCCATCGCTCAACGGATAAAAGGTACTCCGGGGATAACAGGCTGATACCGCCCAAGAGTTCATATCGACGGCGGTGTTTGGCACCTCGATGTCGGCTCATCACATCCTGGGGCTGAAGCCGGTCCCAAGGGTATGGCTGTTCGCCATTTAAAGTGGTACGCGAGCTGGGTTTAGAACGTCGTGAGACAGTTCGGTCCCTATCTGCCGTGGACGTTTGAGATTTGAGAGGGGCTGCTCCTAGTACGAGAGGACCGGAGTGGACGAACCTCTGGTGTTCCGGTTGTCACGCCAGTGGCATTGCCGGGTAGCTATGTTCGGAAAAGATAACCGCTGAAAGCATCTAAGCGGGAAACTTGCCTCAAGATGAGATCTCACTGGGACCTTGAGTCCCCTGAAGGGCCGTCGAAGACTACGACGTTGATAGGCAGGGTGTGTAAGCGCTGTGAGGCGTTGAGCTAACCTGTACTAATTGCCCGTGAGGCTTGACCATATAACACCCAAGCAATTTGTAGACTCCAAGCCGCAAGGCGAACGAGACCAGATTGCGGTGTGTGAAGACGAAACGAACCGAAAGTTCGAGACGCTCGAGTGCAACACACAAACTATCGCATACCCATTCGCTGGAACGTGACCGCAAGGCACGCGCTGGCTACCGAATTTCTTGACGACCATAGAGCATTGGAACCACCTGATCCCATCCCGAACTCAGAAGTGAAACGATGCATCGCCGATGGTAGTGTGGGGTTTCCCCATGTGAGAGTAGGTCATCGTCAAGATTAAATTCCGAAACCCCTATCTGCTGACGCAGGTAGGGGTTTTGTTTTTTCCGCAATAAATAGTGTTGGCCGAAAAAAAAGGATGACCTGTAGAGGTCATCCTTTTTTGCATCCTGGCTGTCAAGCCTCGGGTACGGGGCAGCTCAAATCCCCTTCCTTGCACTTGAGATAGGTCTTGAACGCCTCGACCCGAGCCTTGGTCTGGGCGGTGATGCAATTGTCATAGATCAGCGGATAGACACTGCCGCCCTCAACCCCAGAGGCGGAGAATTCACATTCGGCATCACGGAAGCCTATCCAGGCACGCTGAGCCTTGACCAGCATTTTCTTGGCTTCGGGATTGTCCTTCAGGCGTGCGGTGATCTGCTTGTACAAACTGTTCAGTTCATTGTCGGCGGCCTTGTTTTCTTTGGCTGCGCATTGGTTCATTTCGCCTTGAGTAGTGGCGTCAGCGCAGTCGTCGGCCTGGGCAATGGCGACAAAAAGCAGTGGCGTCAGGGCCAGAAGCAAACGTAGGGACATGTTGGATCTCTCCTTGAGGGGGTGAAAGCGCCGAGGGAGTTTACATCGCGCCGTGCTGTTTTAAAGTTGGCGAGCGCTAAACGACGGTCTGATACAACTTTCCGGTTGGCCTTGTGGTCTTACAAGCCTACTGTTGAAACACAGGAGGTGACTCATGCATTCATCCGACCGCATTGAAAGAAAGATCCTGCTCAAGGCCCCGCGCTCCCAAGTCTGGCGTGCACTGGCCAATGCCGAAGCCTTCGGCCAATGGTTCGGTGTCGCCCTTGAGGGGAAACGGTTTGTGGCAGGCGAGCGTACCCAAGGGCAAATTACTTATCCAGGTTACGAACACCTTATCTGGGACGTAGCGGTGGAGCGGGTGGAGCCCGAGCGGGTCTTCTCGTTTCGCTGGCATCCTTACGCTGTCGAGCCGCAGGTAGATTATTCCCAGGAGTCCGAAACCCGAGTGCAATTCGAACTTGAAGACATGGATGGCGGTACTTTGCTCAAAGTCGTGGAGTCGGGTTTCAACAACATTCCCGAGGCACGCCGACTCAAGGCTTTTCGCATGGACAGCCGTGGCTGGGACGAGCAGATGGCCAATATTGAAGCGTTCCTGCACAGGCCTTGAGTTGGCCGGCTGGCAGAGCTAAGGGTTTTCGGAGGGGCAGGTATAGCGAATGTCTTACACGAGATGGTAGCTATGTCGTCTATTTCATTTTGGATCCGAGGCGTAATCTGGACTTATCCACTGAAGCACAGGAAGTGCTCAGGATCAGGGACGATCGACCATGCAAGGATTAGCTATCGACAGGGAGTCGTAATGGTCTTGGAAAAACCCGCTTCGGCGGGTTTTTTTTCGCCCGCTGAAAAGCCAGGAAAAAGTCCTATAGCGAAACGCTTACACGCCGTTGCTGCTTTCTCGTCTTTCTCCAAGTCACCGGTGGGCCTAATCTATGTTCATCCACTGAGTACAGGGAGTGCTTGGGGTCATGGATGATTGGACCAGGCATGGAATGCCGGACAGGGAGTCAAATTGGTCCTCAAAAAACCCGCCTAGGCGGGTTTTTTTTCGTCTGTGGAAAAGTGGCCTGATCATGCCAGGCGCCGGGTCATGGTGCGGTCGGCAGCCAAGGTCTGGCCCCCTGGCGTCCGATCGGCACCATCGGCTGCGAGCGTCTGCCCTCCAGGCGTCCGCTCGGCACCATCAGCAGCCAAGGTCTGGCCCCCAGGGGTGCGGTCAGCACCATCGGCTGCGAGCGTCTGCCCTCCGGGGGTACGCTCGGCACCATCGGCCGCGAGTGTTTGCCCTCCAGGCGTCCGATCCGTGCCATCAGCGGCCACCGGCTGCTGGTATTCGCCAGCCCAGGTAAAGAAACGGTCTTGCTGCTGGCTCGGCAGGGCAAACGCACTGGCGCTCAGGGCGAGGGTGGTAACGGCGATCAAGGTGTTGAACGTTTTCATGGTAAAGACTCCGGTCATATCAGGTTGAGTGCCGGGTCGTTCAGATGTCGTGATCTGCTGAACCCGTTGCAGCCGGGACGGTTGTCTTGCTGCATGGGTTCAGATTAGGGGCGAGGCGGGGGCGGGCGTTAGACGGATACTGTCCTGGTTTTGCCTGATCCTGTTTGTGTGCAGGATCAGGCGCTCGTGGCTTGCAGGGCCTGGGCACGCAAACGAGCGATGTCTTTGCTCGGCGAGGCGCCAAATAGACGGCTGTATTCGCGGCTGAACTGCGAAGGGCTTTCATACCCCATCTTGTAGCCGATTGACGAAACGTCGCTGTTCTCCGCCAACAACAACCGTCGGGCTTCCTGCAGGCGCAACTGTTTCTGGTATTGCAGCGGGCTCATGGCGGTCACGGCTTTGAAGCGGTGATGCAGGGCCGAAGGGCTGAGATTGATCATTTGTGCCAGGCTGTCGATGCTCAACGGCTCGGCGTAATGGGTGTTGAGCCACTCGATGGCGCGGCTGATGCGATGGGTCTGGGTGTCGGGAATGGCAATTTCGTGCAATCGCTGGCCTTGGGCGCCACGCAGCAGCCGGTAGAAAATCTCCTGTTGGGCCAACGGCGCGAGGGTGGCGATATCGTCCGGGCTGTCCAGCAGCCGCAGCAAGCGCAACACCGCGTCGAGTAATGGTGCATCGATGCGATCCAGGAACAACCCGCGTCCGGTTCTTTCGGCCGGCACGCCGATGGGGCTGGCGTCGGCGATCAGGCGGCAGATCTGTGCCGGATCGATGTCGAGGCGAATGCACAGGTAGGGGCGCTCGGGACTGGCTTCAATCACCTGGCCGGCCAACGGCAGGGTCACCGAGACGACAAGGTAATTGAGCGGGTCATACACGTAGCATTCGTCCGCCAGGTGCACTTCCTTGCGCCCCTCGACAATCACGCACAAACCAGGTTTGTGCACGGTGTGCAGGGCTTCGGTCGGTTGGTCGCTGCGGATCAGGTGCAAGGCTTCGATGGCCGTGGGGTGGACGCCGAATTCCGGGGCGAAGCGCATCATCAGGCTCGCCAGTTCGGCGCGACGCTGATTGACGCCGTCGTCTGGCGCAATGTGGATGGATGTGGATACCGACATGCCAAGCAACCTCCCTGGCCAAAATGAATAGACCGCGCTAGTAAAACCGATTGCGCGGCTGTCGACCAGAGTCGGATCTATCGCTACAGGATTGTGCAAGTGCGCAGGAGGATCCGGCTAACCCTGGCCTCGGTCGGTTCCCTAATCTGGACCTGTCAAAACGCTCCCACCGGGAGCCAATACAGCCAGACGAGGGAACCATCATGTCCGATATTCAAAACAAAGTTGTGGTCATCACCGGCGCCAGCAGCGGGATTGGTGAAGCCGCGGCGCGGTTGCTTGCGGCTCGCGGTGCTCGTGTCGTGCTTGGCGCGCGGCGCATCGATCGTTTGCAAACACTGGTGCAGGAACTCGAAACCGCCGGCCAGCAGGCGGTCTGCAAGGCCGTGGACGTGACCCGTCGTGAGGATGTCCAGGACTTCGTCGACTTTGCTGTCGAGCGATTCGGTCGGGTCGACGTGATCATCAACAATGCCGGGGTCATGCCGCTCTCCAAGCTCGAGGCGCTGAAAGTCGAGGAATGGGATCGCATGATCGACGTCAACATCCGCGGCGTGCTCCACGGTATCGCCGCCGGCCTGCCGTTGATGCAGCGTCAACGCAGCGGCCAGTTCATCAACATCGCCTCCATCGGTGCCTACGCCGTCAGCCCGACGGCCGCCGTGTACTGCGCCACCAAGTACGCCGTGCGCGCGATTTCCGAAGGCTTGCGCCAGGAAGTCGGGGGCGATGTGCGGGTGACGGTGATTTCCCCCGGTGTGACCGAATCGGAACTGGCCGATAGCATTTCCGATGAAGGTGGACGTGCCGAAATGCGTGAGTTCCGCAGGATCGCCATTCCGGCCGAAGCCATCGCCCGGGCAATCGCCTACGCCATCGAACAACCAGCGGACGTAGACGTCAGCGAATTGATCGTGCGGCCAACCGCCAGTCCATTCTGACCGACTTGACCGACAGGAGATGTCCCATGAGAAAGGCATTTGGAGACCAGGATAAATTCGTCGGCCTATGGGTGACGGCTGATGGCGTGATTCGCCATCGGTTGCTGTCGGGCGGACGCTATGACGAAGCGCGAGGTGTACGTGAGAGCGCATATCAGGGCGACTACTGGCTACAGGATGACCATATCGAATACCACGACGACACCGGTTTCACCGCCGATGGGGATTTTCGCGAAGGCGTGCTCTACCACGCGGGGATGGTGTTGTATCGCCAGGAGGGATGATGAACCGATGACCTTTGCGGTGAGGGGACAACTCCCCCTCACCACGGATTTCATTTCCATCGGGACTGATCGTTACGCCTGTTCCAACCGCGCCGCAGCACGCTGGGTGATTTGCGAGCGCACCCGGAACGACTCGGCCGCACGCCGGTTCGCTTCTTCCAGCACGCGCGTCGGCGCGGTGTCCGGGCTGCCGGCGTTGAACGGTGGGGCAGGGGCGTATTCGAGTTGCAGTTGGACCAGCTCGGCGGTGTCCTGGTCGAACAGTTCGGCCGCCAGGGTCAAGGCGAAGTCGATCCCGGCCGTGATGCCGCCACCGGTGAGCAGGTTGCCATCGCGGACCACGCGCTCCTTGACCGGCGTCGCGCCCAGGGTTTGCAGCAGGCTGTGATAGGCCCAGTGGGTGGTGGCGCGCTTGCCTTGCAACAGGCCCGCGGCACCGAGCACCAGCGCACCGGTACACACCGAGGTGATGTATTTCGCGTCGGCGGCTTGCCGCTTGATGAAGGCCAGTGTCTGTTCGTCTTCCATCAGGGGGCCGACGCCGGTCCCGCCAGGGACGCAGATCACGTCGAGCTTCGGGCAGTCCTCGAACGTGGTGGTGGGCAGCAACACCAGCCCGGTGCTGGCGGTGACCGGCGCCAGGTCCTTCCAGACCAAGTGGACCTTCACGTCCGGCAACGAGGCCAGCACGTCATAAGGGCCGGTCAGGTCCAACTGCTGGACTTGGGGAAATAACAGCAAACCGATCTGCAACGTCATGTCGCGTTCTCCTTTGGATGATGCCCGAGGGGTGGACGGTTTTACTTTAGATCCGTAGGCTCTGGCGTATACGCCAATAAGCCCACGAATCACGCCAATATGCCCAACTCTCCGAAAATCGTTCATGTCCTGGCCTTCGCCAACGTGCAAGTGCTGGATGTCACCGGGCCCTTGCAGGTCTTCGCATCGGCCAACGACCTGGCCCGCCAGCAAGGCCTGCCGCTGCCGTACACGCCGACGGTCATCGCCGTGGGCGGCGGGGCGGTGATGTCCTCGGCGGGGTTGGCGCTGATGGCCGAGCCGCTGCCGAGCGAAGGCAGCGACACGCTGTTGATCGCCGGAGGCTGGGGTGTGTACGAAGCGGCGAAGGACCCGGCGCTGGTGGCCTGGGTCAAGGATCACGGCCTGCGTTCGCGCCGGGTGGCGTCGGTGTGCACCGGGGCATTCCTGCTGGCCGCCAGCGGTTGGCTGGACGGACGGCGCGTGGTGACGCACTGGACCCGCTGCGAACAACTGGCCGAGCAACATCCGCAATTACGGGTCGAACCCAACCCGATTTTCATCAACGACGGTCCGGTCTGGACCTCGGCCGGGGTCACGGCCGGCATCGACCTGGCCCTGGCGCTGGTCGAGGAGGACCTGGGCCGTGCGGTGGCCCTGGAGGTCGCCCGGCACCTGGTGGTGTTCCTCAAGCGCCCCGGCGGCCAATCGCAGTTCAGCGTGACCTTGTCGCTACAAAAGCAAGGCAGTCGTTTTGATGACTTGCATGCCTGGATCGCCGAAAACCTCACCCGTGACCTGGGCCTGTCGAGCCTGGCCGCCGAGGTGGGCATGAGCGAACGCAGCTTTGTACGGCACTACCGCGCCGACACCGGCCAGACCCCGGCGCGGGCCGTGGAGTTGATTCGCGTGGAAACCGCTCGCCGCCTGCTGGCCGACACGGCGGTGTCGATCAAGCGGGTGGCAGTGCAGTGTGGCTTCGGCAGCGAAGAAACCCTGCGCCGCAGTTTCCTGCGGGCCATGGGCGTGACGCCCCAGGCCTATCGCGAGCGGTTCGCCGTCAGCCTTCAAGCAGATCCAGCAATGCCTTGAGCGTGGCCTCGGGGGCTTCCTGGGGAATGTTGTGGCCAACACCGGGCAGCACTCGGCGCTCATAGAACCCCGTGAAATGCTCGACGTCTTCATCGTGTTCCGACGCGGGCCCCACGCCGTCATCGGCGCCGCACAGGGAAATGCTCGGCACGCTGATGGCCGGTTGTGCCGCCAGCCGTTCCTCCATCCACTCCAGCGTCGGGTCGCCCGGCGCGTACATGAAGCGATGACGGTAGGAGTGGATCACCACGTCGACGAAGTCCGGGTTATCGAACGACGCAGCGCTGAGGGGGTACAGTTCGGCGCCCCGTGTCCAGGTCGGTGACCACAGGCGCCAGAGCAAGCCACACAATTCACGCCGGTTCCGGGTCAGGCCCTCGACGCCCCGGGCCGTGTGGAAGTAATACTGGTACCACAGGCGATGTTCGGTTTCCGGGTCCAGCGGCTGGGTGGAGCGTGGAATGTCCTGCAGGTTGTAGCCATCGCCGGTCACCAGGCAGCGCACGCGCTCGGGCCACAGGGCCGCGACGATACACGCCGCCCGACCGCCCCAGTCGTAGCCGCACAGCGCCGCTTGGGGGATGGAGAGTACGTGCATCAGGTCCAGCAGGTCCTGGGCCAACGCCGCTTGCTGGCCGGAACGCATGATGGCCGGGTTGTTGAAGCGGGTCGGGCCGTAGCCGCGCAGGTAGGGCACGATGACCCGATAGCCACGCTGGGCCAGGGTCGGCGCGACTTCATCGAACGCCCTGGGGTCGTAAGGAAAACCGTGCAGCAGGATGATGGGTTCGCCGCTGGCGGGGCCGTGTTCTTCGTAGGCGATGCGCAGCAACGGCGTGACGGCGAAGTCGATCCTGGGTTCAAGGTTCATGTCGGCCTCCGGCAGTGTGCGGTTGCGTTCAGGCAGGTTCCTGGTTGACGTATTTGGCCCGATCCGGGGTAAACGTCACGATCATGTTCGTGCTGGAACAGGTCAGGGTGCGCTCCTGGGTCAGGTCGATGTCCAGGTCTTCACCGCGCAGGCCCTGCCATTGGGCGAGGTACTTGAGGCAACCGAATTTTTCGTTTTTCTTCAGGCTGCGACTGACGCCACCTTTCCAACCCAGCACCGGCAATTCACCGGCCAGGCAACGTTGCGCCAATTCGGGAAACTTCATCGCCCGGTCGCGGCCGATTTCCCAGCACTTGATCAGGCCCCGGTCCTGGCCTTCCCAGAGGTTTTCGCGGGTCAGGCCTGTTCGGGGTGGGGTGGTGATGGGGCGTTTGATATGGGTCATGTCAGGTCCTTGAGTCGGGTTTTTATCGGGCAGCTCCGCTGCACCCGTGAGAGCATCGATCTTAGGAGGGGTTTGGGGGGCTGGCAACTTCTAACGGGACGGAGTGATAAATGGGGACCCGGAGACTGCAATGCTCTTGTGGCGAGGGAGCTTGCTCCCGCTGGGTTGCGAAGCGACCCCTCACCAGACGCCGATTCTTTGGAGGCTGGAAGATTTTGCGCCTGTTGCGCAGTCGAGCGGGAGCAAGCTCCCTCGCCACAGGTTATGTGTTCCTACAAAAAATGTGGTGCACCGGGAATTTTCTGACGAGTCGCGTCGGTTGTCGGTTCGGAAGGGGTGGGGATAGGCTTTGCTCGTCGCTGCAAAATCAGCGACCGGGTTTGGTCACCCGTCCAATGTCAGGCGCACACGCGCCAACCTCAGCATGTCGGCGCTTTTTTGCGTGCTTGTCGGTATGCTTTGCGGTGGGCTGTGCGCGGGGCACTTTCGAGTGCGCCGGGTGCCTGACTTCCCGGTTGACCAACCTGCGTATAGCCCACCACCCTCGTTTGGTCACGAGGTGAGTGAGCTCAACTTCAAGTCAGGAGTTTCACAATGGTCAAGATCACCCCCAACCCTCCACGCGCCGAAGACCTTTCTGCCTACACCTCCCTCGATACAAAAAAACTCCGCGAAGCCGCCGACCGGGCGCTGAATATCCACTTGTCTCCCACCCCAGCCAAACCCGATACCCAGGACGGCCAGGTGTTCACCGTGGTCCCCGGGCTAAACACCGAGTCGGTGCTGACCAGCCTCAGCGAAACCCTGGCCTCGGCCGATGCGCTGGTCAGTGACCTGGGGTTCGAGCTGGAAGGTTCCCGGCGACACGTAGCATTGGGGATTCAGCAGTTGATCGAGCTGGCCAGGTTGCTGGCCAACCGTGCGTTGGATGACATGGAGACGACCGGCTAAAGGACACACCGTTCTTGTGGCGAGGGAGCTTGCTCCCGCTGGGTTGCGAAGCGACCCCAGGATTCTTGCGACTGTTGCACAGTCGAGCGGGAGCAAGCTCCCTCGCCACAGACCACTCCGCTCACGGCTGCCAATGATTCTTCTCCCCGCTCAACTTGCGGTCCAGAAAACTCGCCGCGCTGATCAACGCCAGATGGGTCAAGGCCTGGGGCGTGTTGCCCAAGTGGTAACCGTGGCTGTCGAACTCTTCGGCGTATAGCCCCAGCGGGTTGGCGTAGCGCAGCAGTTGTTCGAATTCCAACTGGGCTTTTTCCACGCGGCCGGCGCGGGCCAGGCATTCGACGTACCAGAACGAGCAGGCCGCGAATGAGCCTTCGATGCCGCTGAGGCCGTCAATGGGGCTGTCGTCGTTGCGGTAGCGATAGACCATGCCGTCGCGCACCAGGTGTTTTTCGATGGCATCGAGCGTGGAGAGCCAGCGCGGGTCGCGGGCGCTGACGAAACGCACCAGGGGCATCAACAGCATCGAGCCGTCGAGGGCGGTGCTGCCCAGGCGCTGGATGAAGTGCTGATGTTCGTCGTTCCAGAAGTTGGTCCAGATGTCTTGGTAGATGGCCTGGCGGGTCTCGTCCCAGCGGGCGAACGGGGCGGGCAGGGAGCGTTTTTCGGCCAGGCGGATGGCGCGGTCGACGGCGACCCAGCACATCAGCCGCGAATGCAGGAAGTGCTGCTTGTCGCCGCGCATTTCCCAGATGCCCACGTCTTTGTCCTGCCAGACCTCGCACACCTGGTCGACCACGTCGACGGTGTGTTTCCAGCCTTGATGGGAGATGGCTTCGCCGTATTTGTTGACCAGGTACACCGCGTCCATCAGCTCGCCGAAAATATCCAATTGCACCTGCTGGTAGGCCAGGTTGCCGATGCGCACCGGCTGCGCATTGCCGAACCCGCTCAGGTGCGGCAGCTCGGTTTCCGGCAGCTCCAGCCTGCCGTCCAGGCCGTAGAGGATGTTGAGTTTGGTCGGCTGGTCACAGCAGTCGCTGACCCGCCCGCGCAACCAGCGCATGTAGGCGTTGGCTTCTTCGACGAAGCCCAGGCGCATGAACGCGTAGACCGTGAACGAAGCGTCGCGGATCCAGGTGTAGCGGTAATCCCAGTTGCGCTCGCCGCCGCGGGTTTCCGGCAGGCCGAAGGTGGCGGCGGCGAGGATGGCGCCGTGCTTGCGCGAGGTCAGCAGCTTCAGCGCCAGGGCCGAGCGATTGACCATTTCCCGCCAGCGCCCGCGATAGTTGGATTGGCCGATCCAACCGCGCCAGAACGCCAGGGTCCGCTCCAGGCAGATCGCGCTGACGTCGTCCTGAAGGCGTGGGTCGTCGATGCCGCCCAGCAGAAACTCGGCGCTCTGGCCTTGTGTAAGGGTGAACTCGGCCACCGCTGCGTTCCCGTCCAGCGTCAGGGGCTGGTCGGCGCACAAGCGCAGGCTCGGTTGTCCCGGCGCCTCGAAACAGATGTGGGCACCGTCCTGGCGCGCCGTGGTGGCGGCCCGGGCATAGTCGTGGCGTACCGCGCAGCGCAGGCGAAACGTCGCGCTGCCGATGGTCATGCCCACACGGCGAATCAACACCGGCAGATCGTCCTCGCTGTCGCCGATGGGCAGCAGGTCGGTGATTTCCACCACGGCGCCGTCGCTCAGCCAGCGGGTTTGCAGGACGTTGGTGTCGGGCAGGTAGATTTGTTGGCGACGGGCATCCGGCAGGTCTGGCGCGAGCTGGAAGATGCCTGCCTGCGCAGTGTCCAGCAGCGAGCAGAAGATCGACGGGCTGTCGAATTCCGGCCAGCAGAAAAAATCGACACTGCCGCGATCATTGACCAGCGCGGCGGTGCGCATGTCGCCAATGATGCCGTGGTTCTCGATGGGGCTTTGCGGTTCGTCATGATCAGCCATTGCCACGAAACCCCGGATAAAGGCTCATCCCACCATCGATGAACAGCGTGGTGCCCACCACATAATCGGACAAGTCCGAGGCCAGCCAGACCACCGCGTTGGCGACGTCCTCCACATCGCCGACGCGACCGTAAGGAATCAGCGCCAGCAGCTTTTGCTCCTGCTCGCCCTCGGTGGCTTCGCGATTGATCGCCGTGCGGATGGCACCGGGGGCGATGCTGTTGATGCGGATGCGCTGGTGGCTGGTTTCCTGGGCCAGGCTCTGCATCAGCAGATCGACACCGCCCTTGGACGCGGCGTAATTGACGTGGCCGGCCCAGGGAATGCGCTGGTGCACCGAACTCATGTGGATGATCTTGCCGGCGGCCCGGGACACGCCCTGGCGAATGCCCTGGCGGTTGAAGACCCGCAGGGCGGCGCGGGCGCAGAGGAACTGGCCGGTGAGGTTGGTGCCGATCACGGTGTTCCAGTCTTCCAGGCTCATGTCGACGGCGGCGGCGTCTTTTTGCAGGCCGGAATTGGCCACCAGGATGTCCAGCGTGCCAAAGGCTTCTAGGGTTTGGGCGAACAACTGCTCGACCTCCTGTTCCTTCGACACATCGGCACCCACGGCGATGGCGCGGCCGCCGTTGGCGTTGATTTCACGGGCCAGATCTTGCGCCGGGCCGGCGCTGGAGTGGTAGTTGAGCACCACTGCGGCACCGGCGTCGGCCAACGCCCTGGCCGAGCCTGCGCCAATGCCGGAGCTGGCGCCGGTGACCAGGGCAACCTGTCGGGCGAGGGATATCTGCATGGTCTAGCACCTTGAATGGAGGGCCTTACCTGCTGACTGGTGCGAGGAGGGTGGAGTTCACTTGGGTGAAGCGGTCTTCACACTTCAGCCACATACGGACGCTAAACCTGTGGCGAGGGAGCTTGCTCCCGCTGGACTGCGCAGCAGGCCCTCCAAAGGTAATCTCAATCCACCTGAATGATCGAGGTGTCAGGTTTTGGGGCTGCTTCGCAGCCCAGCGGGAGCAAGCTCCCTCGCCACAGGTCTGTGTTCACAAAAGTAGTGTTTGACCGCTACCAACCCCGCCCTGAATTCACCCAGAAATTCACTGACAACGACGTCGACACCGACTCCACCTGATGGAACCAGCCTTCCGGCAAAAACAGCAAATCCCCAGCCTCCAGCGTCACGCGCATGAAGGTCACGTCCCGGGCGTGGGGGAAGCGTTGGTAGTCCGGCGCGTCTGGGTTGAAGTCGCAGCCGTCCAGCCCGCCTTGGGGGGCCGTGGACCAGGTGCCCAGGGCTTCGCGGTGGTGAGGCGCGGCGAGGGTGAAGATTTTCTGGCCCCAGACCTGGGCGAACAGGTTGTCGGTGTCGTCGCGGTGCAGCGGCGTCAGGGTGCCCTTGGGGCCGATCCAGATGCGCGGAGGGATGAACAGCGACGGGTCGAAGTAGGGCGGAAGCTTGATCTGCTCCATCAGCCGCGCCGGCAGGATGTTGTTGCCCATGTAGGCCGGTGGTTCGCCGTCGGTGCCCTTGGCCGCCGGGCTGTCGAGGGAGGCGATGAAGTCGGCCATGGACGTGGAGCGAAAGTCCCGCTCGGTGGAGAAGGTCTTCTTCACGTAGTCGCCGTGGCGGGTGATGCCTTGCAGTTCGGCAAAATGCACCAGGGATTCTTCGCGGCTGAGCTTGAACAACGGCCAGTCCTGCAAGGCATCGCTGATGACCAGCGGAATGCCGTGGGGCAGGTACTGGGCGCGAAATTCCTGCACCGACAGCCCGCTGCGAGGCCGCCGTTGCACGGTGCGTTGGGTCGGCAGGCTGGCGGTGAGCTTTTCGCTGAAGCGCGGCGGGGTGGGGTAGCGCTTGTTCATGTCGACTTTTTCCACCACGCCACCGCCATGCCGGGCATGGTCGATGATCTGCGGCAGCAACGTCGCCAGGCCCATGTTGCCGCCGATCTTCAGGCGACCGCTGGCGAACAGTTCTTCCACGTTGGCCATGCCGGCCATGATCCCGAGGAAGTCCTTCTCCGCCACCTCGATGGTGACGTCGGGGCTGGTGTGGCGGCCAGCCTCGGTGCGGCTGCTGGCCTTGACCTCGGACCAGTACGCCTGGTGCGGGCCGAACACGAATTGGAAGACGCCTTCGATACCAACGGCGCCGGCATTGGCGAACAGCTTGCCCAGGATGGTTTGCAGGTCCACGGCGGTCACTCTTGCGGGTTTTTGGTCTTAGCAGGTAACGAGGGGCCGGAGCAGAAATTTAGGCCCTCGTCGCTGCGTCATCGACCCTCGCCCTAGCGTGTCGCGACCATGAACACCCGGGGAAACGGCAGCAGCACGGTCCCATCGTCCAGGGCTGGATAAGCCTGCTCGATCGCCTTGAGATAGTGCGCCAGGTACTGCTCGCGTTGCGTCTCGTCCAGCGGTTCGAGAAACGGCCGCAAGCCGCTGCCCTTGAACCATTCCACCACGCCTGCGGCGCCGCCGGCCAAGGGGTGATGGTAGGTGGTGCGCCACACATCGACGCGGCTGCAGTGGGGCTTGAGGATCGAGTAATAGGTGCTGGGATCCTCCACCTCGGTACGCGAATCCGCCGCCCCGGCCAGTTGGCTGGCCCAGGGACCGTTGGTGGCGATTTCCCGCATCAAACGATGGGAGGGCTGGTGCAGGGTGTCGGGCATCTGGATCGCCAGGCTGCCACCGGGGGCGAGTTTGCCGATCAGCGAGGGCAGCAGGGTGGCGTGGTCGGGCAGCCATTGCAGCACGGCGTTGGCGAAGATCACGTCGAACGGCCCGGGTTCATCCCATTGGCCGATGTCCGCGGTGTCGAACGCCACGGCGGGCAAGCGTTTGCGTGCGGCGTCGACCATGTCGCTGGAACTGTCCAGGCCGCGCACCGTGGCGCCGCTGAAATGTTCCACCAACAGTTCGGTGGAATTGCCCGGGCCACAGCCCAGGTCGATCACCGAACGGGCCTGTGTGGGGGGAATGGCGGCGAGCAGGTCCCGGGACGGACGGGTACGTTCCTGTTCGAAGGTGACGTATTGCTTGGCGGACCAGCCCATGGCGTTCTCCTGTGCGGTGGAGTGAGTCGAGGTCGCCAGTATAAGGTCGGACGGGAAAGATGGAGCGAACGTAACGGTTTTGACTAATTTTGTGGGTTACGATCTCGTTATCTTTCCTACACGACCGATCGGAGAAAACCGCAGTGACCCAACTGACCCTGCTGTGCCTGCCTTATTCCGGCGCCAGCGCGATGGTGTACAGCCGCTGGCGGCGCAAGTTGCCGCAATGGCTGCATGTGCAACCGGTGGAGTTGCCGGGACGCGGGGCGCGCTTCGACGAGCCGCTGCACACCGACATGGGCCCGTTGGCGATGCAACTGGCGCGGGAGCTGTACCCGACGCTCCAGGCCCCGTACGCCTTGTTCGGCCACAGCCTGGGCGCGCTGCTGGCCTGCGAAATCGCCCATGCCCTGCGTGAGCTCGGCTGCCCGGAACCGGTGGCGCTGTTTGCCTCCGGCACCGCGGCGCCGACGATGCGGGCCGACTACGACCGCGGTTTCGCCAAGGCGAAAACCGACGCTGAGTTGATCGAGCAACTGCGCACCCTCAACGGCACGAGCGAGGAGATCCTGGCCAATGAAGAACTGATGGCCCTGACCCTGCCGATCCTGCGTGCCGACTTCTTGCTGTGCGGACGCTTCCAGCCGCGGCAACGGCCGCTGCTCGACTGCCCGGTGCATGTGTTCGGCGGCACGACCGACAAGGCCACCACGGAGCAACTGATGGGCTGGCGCCAGGAAACCACGGGCAGCTTCTCGGTGGACATGCTGGCGGGCGGGCACTTCTTCATTCACGAGCACGAGGCCAAGGTGCTGCGGCTGATCAAGGATCAGTTGAGCGTGCATCATCGGCGGCATGGGTTGGCGATCAGCGCCTGATTGGATTCCCGGCTCATTCAAATGCCTTTCCCACATTGGCTGGGGTGATCCATCCCCTGTGGGAGCGAGCTTGCTCGCGATGGCGTCGTGTCAGTCAGCGAACAGCAAGCTGACCCACCGCTATCGCGAGCAAGCTCGCTCCCACATGAGTGCTCCGCATCATTCTCGAAATCTTCGTCCTGCCCCCTTCCTGACACAAATTCCCAAACGCTAATTTTTCCGGCTTGCATTCGTTTCATAGGGACGACTTGCCTTTGTGCCTTGTGCCCACTGATTCCGGATACCCCAGAAATGAATGCTGAAGACGCCTTGAAACTTGCTCGCCGGTTTATCGGGTTGCCCCTGGAAAAGCGCCGGATGTTCCTGGCCGCGTTGGACAAGGAGGGCGTGGAGTTCAGCGGTTTTCCCATTCCCCGGGGTGTCGAGGCCGAGGATCGCCAGGCGTTGTCCTATGCCCAGCAGCGCATGTGGTTTCTCTGGCAACTGGAGCCGGGCAGCGGTGCCTACAACCTGCCGGGCGCGGTGCGGCTCAAGGGCGCGTTGAGCCTGCCGGCCCTGGAGCAAGCCTTCGCCAGCCTGGTGGCCCGTCATGAAACCCTGCGCACAGTGTTCCAGCGCCAGGCCGATGACAGCCTGCTGCAGGTCCCCTCCAACACAGCGCTGGCGATCAAGCGCCAGGACTTCAGCGCCTTGCCGGCGGCCGAGCGCGAGCAGGCGGTGCGCCAGGCTGCCGAAGCGCAATCGATGCAGCCTTTCGACCTGTCCAGCGGCCCGTTGCTGCGGGTCGAATTGCTCACCCTCGATGAGCAGGAACATGTGCTGCTGCTGACCTTGCACCACATCGTCTCCGACGGCTGGTCGATGAACGTACTGATCGACGAGTTCATCCGCTGCTACGACGCCCATGAAGCAGGAGTGGCGCCGCAACTGGCCGATTTGCCGATCCAGTACAGCGACTACGCCCTGTGGCAACGCCGCTGGCTGGAAGCTGGCGAGCAGGCGCGTCAACTCGAATACTGGCAGGCGCAATTGGGCGATGAGCATCCCGTGCTGGAACTGCCCATCGATCACCCACGCCCGGCGATGCCCAGCTATCGCGGCACGCGCTTTGAGTTCGCCGTGGAACCGGCACTGGCCGAGCAACTGCGCGCCACCGCCCAGCAGCACAACATCACCCTGTTCATGCTCCTGCTTGGCGCGTTCAACGTGCTGCTGCATCGCTACACCGGCCACACCGATATCCGCGTCGGCGTGCCCATCGCCAACCGCAACCGCGCCGAAACCGAAGGGCTGATCGGCTTCTTCGTCAACACCCAGGTATTGCGCACCGAGCTCGGCGGCCAGACCCGTGTCGATGAGCTGCTGCGCACGGTCAAGGAAGCCGCCCTCGGCGCCCAGGCCCATCAGGACCTGCCGTTCGAACGGTTGGTGGAAGCCCTGAAACTGGAGCGCAGCCTCAGCCATACACCGCTGTTCCAGGTGATGTACAACCACCAGCCACAAGTGGCCGACATCGCCAGCCTCCGCACGGCGTCGGGACTGGAGTTGTCGATGCTGGAATGGCAGGGCCGCACCACGCAGTTCGACCTGACCCTCGACACCTGGGAAAAGGCCGGCAAACTGCATGCGGCGCTGACCTATGCCAACGATCTGTTTGATGCCGCCACGGTCGAGCGCATGGCCCGGCACTGGACACGGTTGCTGCACGGCATGGTCGCCGACAGCCGCGCGCTCGTCGGTGAATTGCCGCTGCTGGAAGCCGATGAGTACCAGCGCCTGATCCATGACTGGAACCCGGTGGATGCGCCGTTCGACCAGGCGCTGTGCATCCACCAGATGATCGCCCGCCAGGCCCAGGCTGCGCCGGATGCACTGGCGGTGACCTTCGCCAACATCCGACTGACCTACAGCGAGCTCGACGGCCGCGCCAACCGCCTGGCCCACAAACTCATCGAATTGGGCGTGGGCCCGGAAGTGCGCGTGGGTGTGGCGATGCCGCGCTCCGAGCACCTGCTGATCGCCTTGCTGGCGGTGCTCAAGGCCGGCGGCGCCTACGTGCCGCTGGACCCGGACTACCCGGCCGAGCGCGTGGCCTACATGCTCGACGACAGCCGCGCCCGGGTCTTGCTGACTGAGCAGGCGGTGGCGGCGACGCTGGACGTGCCGGCCGAAACCACCGTGCTGATGCTGGATCGGATCGAGCTGGGGCAGTACCCACTGGGTGCACCGGTCACCCACGTCACGCCAGACAACCTCGCCTACGTGATCTACACCTCCGGCTCCACCGGTAACCCCAAGGGCGTGGCGATTGCCCATCGCAACGTGCTGGCGCTGATCGATTGGTCCCGATCGGTCTACAGCCGCGACGACATCCAGGGCGTACTCGCCTCCACGTCGGTGTGCTTCGATTTGTCGGTGTGGGAACTGTTCGTGACCCTGGCCAACGGCGGCTCGCTGATCATCGCCCGCAATGCCCTGGAGTTGCCGCAATTGCCGGCCCGGGATCAGGTGCGGCTGATCAACACGGTGCCCTCGGCGATTGCCGCGTTGCAGCGCAGCGGCGAGATCCCGGCCAGCGTGCGCATCATCAACCTCGCTGGTGAGCCACTGAAGCAAAGCCTGGTGGATGCGCTGTACCCACAACACCCTTCCTGTGGGAGCGAGCTTGCTCGCGATAGCGGCGGGTCAGCCCCCCATGGACCAACTGACAGGGCGCCATCGCGAGCAAGCTCGCTCCCACAAGGGGTAGAGCATGTCTACGACCTCTACGGCCCCTCGGAAGACACCACCTATTCCACCTGGACCCGGCGCACCGCCGGCGGCACGGCGAACATCGGCCGGCCCCTCAAGCACACCGCCAGCTATCTGCTGGACGCCGACCTGCAACCGGTGCCCCAAGGCGTCTCGGCGGAGCTGTACCTGAGCGGCGCGGGCATCACCCGTGGTTACCTTGGCCGTGCCGCGATGACCGCCGAGAAGTACGTGCCCAACCCGTTTTCCACGACCGGCGAGCGCCTGTACCGCACCGGCGACCTGACCCGTTACCAGGCCGACGGCGCCTTGCAATACGTCGGTCGCATCGACCATCAGGTCAAGGTCCGCGGCTTCCGTATCGAACTGGGGGAAATCGAAGCGCGCCTGCTGCAACAACCCCAGGTGCGCGAATTGGCGGTGCTGGCCCAGGACGGCGAGCACGGCCAGCAACTGGTGGCTTTCATCGTCCCGCGCAAGGCTGCGGTGCTGGCCGACGCCGAGGCCCAGGTGCAATTGCGCGAAACCCTCAGGGCCGCTCTGCGTGAACACCTGCCGGACTACATGGTGCCGGCCTACCTGGTGTTCCTCCCACAACTGCCGCTGACCCCCAACGGCAAGCTCGACCGCAAGGCGTTGCCGGCCATTGACGGCAGCGAGCAGCAGCGTGAATTCGTCGCGCCCCACAGCCCTATGGAAAAAGCCCTGGCGGCGATCTGGCAGGACGTGCTGAACCTCGACAGCATCGGCCTGGAAGACAACTTCTTCGAACTGGGCGGTGATTCCATCGTCTCGATGCAAGTGGTCAGCCGGGCGCGGCAAGTCGGGATTGTGCTCAATCCCAAGGCCCTGTTCCAACACCAGACCCTGCGCAGCCTGGCGCTCGTAGCGCGCCAGGGCGACAGCCAGGCGATCGATCAGGGCCTGGCACGCGGCGCGGTGCCGTTGACGCCGGTGCAGCAGTGGTTCTTCGAGCGCGACATTCCCGAGCGGCAACACTGGAACCAGTCGCTGCTGCTGGTGCCGGGCGAACACCTTGATGCCGTGGCATTGGCCTCGGCCCTGGCCCGCTTGGCCGAGCACCATGACAGCCTGCGCCTGCGCTTTACCCAGGTGAATGGCCAATGGCAGCAAGCCTATGCCGAGCCGTCGGCGGCCAGTGTGTTGTGGCAGCGCCAGGCGACCTCGGTCGAACAACTCAACGCCCTGTGCGACGACGCCCAGCGCAGCCTCGACCTGGAAGACGGGCCACTGTTGCGGGCGTTGCTGGTGGACATGGTCGACGGCAGCCAGCGCTTGTTGTTGGCGATCCATCACCTGGTGGTGGACGGTGTTTCCTGGCGCGTGCTGCTGGACGATCTGCAGCAGTTCTACCGCCAACTGCAGGCCGGCCAGGCGATCCAGGTGCCGGCCAAGACCAGCGCTTATGGACAATGGTCGGCGCACCTGCACGGGCATCTCGATGGCTTCATGGCCAGCCTCGATTACTGGCGTGCCCAGGGTCATGCGCCGGCCGGCAACGGCTTGCCGTGTGATTACCCCGAGCGCCTGCTGCTGGCGTGTGACGAGCGCAAGGTGCAAGTGCGGCTGGACGCCGAACAGACCCGCCAACTGCTGCAACAGGCACCCAAGGCCTACCGCACCCAGGTCAATGACCTGCTGCTGACGGCTCTGGCCCGTACGGTGTGCCGCTGGACCGGCCAGGACAGCACGCTGATCCAGCTCGAAGGCCATGGCCGTGAAGCGCTGTTCGATGGCGTTGACTTGACCCGTACCGTCGGCTGGTTCACCAGCCTGTTCCCGGTCAGCCTCAGCCCGGCGCCGGCATTGAGTGCGTCGGTCAAGGCCATCAAGGAACAACTGCGCGCCGTGCCGGACAAGGGCCTGGGTTATGGCGTGCTGCGCTACCTGGGCGAACCGGCGGTGCGTGCCGAACTGGCGGCCTTGCCGGCGCCGCGCATCACCTTCAACTACCTGGGCCAGTTCGACCGGCAGTTCGACGACGGGGCGCTGTTTGTTCCCTCTAGTGAAGGCAGTGGCGCGGCGCAACATGCCCGGGCACCGCTGGCGAATTGGTTGACGGTGGAAGGCCAGGTCTATGGCGGCGAGCTGTCCCTGAACTGGGGTTTCAGCGAGCGGATGTTCAAGCAGCAGACCATCGAGACACTGGCCGCTGACTACCTCGCTGAACTGAGGACGTTGATCGAACACTGCTGCGCGCTGGAAACGCCACAGGCCACGCCATCGGACTTCCCCCTGGCCCGCATCAGCCAGGCGCAACTCGACAGCCTGCCGGTGGCCGCCGGGCAATTGGACGACCTCTATCCACTGTCGCCCATGCAGCAGGGCTTGCTGTTCCACACCTTGTACGAGCAGGCGGCAGGGGAATACATCAACCAGTTGCGCGTGGACGTGCAGGGCCTCGATCCACAGCGCTTCGCCGACGCCTGGCAGGCCACCCTCGACGCCCAGGACATCCTGCGCAGTGGTTTTGTCTGGCAGGGCGATCTCGAGCAACCGTTGCAGATCGTCCATCGCCAGGTCGAGTTGCCCTTCACGGTCCTCGATTGGCGCGGGCACGATCACCTCGCCGAGGCCCTGAATGAATGTGCCGACGCCGAGCGCCGTCAGGGCTTCGACCTGGCCCGGGCACCGTTGCTGCGCCTGGTGCTGGTGCAGACCGAGGCCGAGCGCTGGCACCTGATCTACACCCATCACCACATCCTGATGGACGGCTGGAGCAACGCCCAATTACTGGGGGAAGTCTTGCAGCGCTACAGCGGTCGCTTGCCCAAGGCCAATGTCGGACGTTACCGCGACTACATCGCCTGGCTGCAACGCCAGGACGCTCAACTGAGCGAGACGTTCTGGACCGGTCAGTTGGCCACCCTGCAAGAGCCGACGCGGTTGGCGCGCGTCATGTCCGCCAGCGAAATCCACAGCGGCCATGGCGATCACTTCCAGACCCTGGACGCGACCCGCACCCAGGCCCTGGAACAGTTCGCCCGCCAACAGAAAGTCACCCTCAACACCCTGGTGCAAGCGGCGTGGCTGTTGCTGCTGCAACGCTACACCGGCCATGACAGCGTCGCCTTCGGTGCCACCGTGGCCGGGCGTCCGGCGGATCTGCCGGGCATCGAGCAACAGGTTGGCCTGTTCATCAACACCTTGCCGGTGATCGCCGCGCCACGTCCGGACCAGTCGGTCGGTGCCTGGCTGCAAGCCGTGCAGGCACAGAACCTGAGCCTGCGGGAGTTCGAGCACACGCCGTTGGCGGACATCCAGCGCTGGGCCGGCCAGGGCGGCGAGGCGCTGTTCGACAACATCCTGGTGTTCGAGAACTACCCGATTGCCCAGGCCCTGGCAGAAGGCGCCGGGCAGGGCGCGGTGTTTGGCGAAGTCAGCCACCTGGAGCAAACCCATTACCCGTTGAGCGTGGCGGTGACCCTCGGCGAGACGCTGGCGCTGCACTACAGTTTCGACCGGGCGCATTTCAGCCCGGCGGCCATCGACGGCATCAGCGCGCAGTTGTTGCAGTTGTTGGAACGCTTCGCCGAGTCGGCGGCGCGCAACCTCGGGCAAATCGCCCTGGTCAGCGTCGAGGAACAGGCCCGGCAACAGGCCGCCAATCATCCGCAGCCGTACCCGACCGACATTGCCGTGCATCAGCGCATCGCCGATCTGGCGGCGCACAAGCCCGACGCGACGGCGGTGATCTTCGACGGCCAGCGTTTCAGCTATGGCGACCTCGACCGGCGCGCCAACCAGTTGGCCCACGCCTTGATCGCCCGTGGCGTGGCCCCGGAAACCCGGGTTGGCGTGGCCCTGCCGCGCAGCGAAGGGGTGATCGTCGCGCTGCTGGCGGTGCTCAAGGCCGGCGCGGCCTATGTGCCGCTGGACACCAGTTACCCACGGGAGCGCCTGGCGTACCTGATCGAGGATTCGGGGCTGGCGTTGTTGCTCACCGATTCCCGGGTGTCGGCGCAGTTGCCCCTGGACGGCGCCGCCCAGGTGCTGGAACTCGACCGCCTGGACCTGAGCCTGCAACCGACGAGCGCCCCAGCCGTGGGTATCGATCCGCAGAACCTGGCCTACGTGATCTACACCTCCGGCTCCACCGGCAACCCCAAAGGCGTGAGCGTGGCCCACGGTCCGCTGGCGATGCACTGCCAGGCCATCGGTGAGCGCTATGAAATGCGCGACAGCGATTGTGAATTCCACTTCATGTCCTTCGCCTTCGACGGTGCCCACGAACGCTGGCTCACCAGCCTGACCCATGGTGCTTCGCTGTTAATCCGCGACGACAGCCTGTGGACCCCGGAACAGACCTACAACGCCATGGCTGAGCACGGCGTGACCGTGGTGGCGTTCCCGCCGGTGTACCTGCAACAACTGGCCGAACACGCCGAGCGCGTGGGCAACCCGCCGAAAGTGCGCATCTACTGCTTCGGCGGCGATGCGGTGCCCAACGCCAGTTTCGAACGGGTCAAGCGCGCCCTCGATCCGGACTTCATCATCAACGGCTACGGCCCGACCGAAACCGTGGTCACCCCGTTGATCTGGAGGGCCGGCCGCGACGTGGCGTGTGGCGCCGCCTATGCACCCATCGGCAGCCGCATCGGCGACCGCAGCGCCTACGTGCTCGACGCCGACTTGAACCTGTTGCCCCAGGGCATGGCCGGTGAACTGTACCTGGGCGGCACCGGGCTGGCGCGGGGTTACCTGAACCGTCCGGGCCTGACGGCCGAGCGGTTTGTCGCCGACCCGTTCAGCCGCAGCGGCGGCTTGCTCTACCGCACCGGCGACCTGGTGCGCCAACGGGTCGATGGCACCTTCGATTACCTGGACCGCATCGACAACCAGGTGAAGATCCGCGGCTTCCGCATCGAACTGGGTGAAGTCGAAGCCAGCCTGCAAGCCCTCGACGGCGTTCGCGAAGCGGTGGTGGTGGCCCAGGAAGGGGCTGCTGGCAGTGGCAAGCGTCTGGTTGCCTATGTGGTGGCCGACGAGTCCGTGGGTGAGGCTTTCGCCGAGCACTTGCGTGATCAGCTCAAGACGACTTTGCCGGCGCACATGGTCCCGGCCTATCTGCTGCTGCTCGAACGCCTGCCGCTGACCCCCAACGGCAAGCTCGACCGCAAGAACCTGCCCAAGCCCGACGTCAGCCAATTGCAGCGAACCTACGTGGCACCGCGCAGCCCGTTGGAACAGCAACTGGTGTCGATCTGGCAGGACGTGCTCAAGCTTACGCAAGTGGGCCTGCGGGACAACTTCTTCGAACTGGGCGGCGATTCCATCGTCTCGATCCAGGTGGTCAGCCGCGCTCGCCAGGCCGGTATCCACTTCACTCCCAAGGACTTGTTCCAGCACCAGACCATCGAGGCGCTGGCGACGGTGGCCCAGACGGGCGCAGCGCTGCAAGCGATCGACCAACGACCGGTCACCGGCGAAACCGCGCTGCTGCCGATTCACCAGTGGTTCTTCGCCCAGGCGATTCCTGACCGTCATCACTGGAACCAGTCGGTGATGCTCAAGCCGACCCGAGCGCTGGATGCCCCGGCGCTGGAGCAGGCCTTGGATGCCCTGGTCGCGCACCACGACAGCCTGCGCCTGGCCTTCATCGAGCAGGCCGGAGGCTGGACGGCGCGCTACCGTGACGGGGTGGCCGACGGGATTGTCTGGCAAGCCGACGTCGCCGATCTCGCCGCGCTGCAAGCCCTGGGCGATCAGGCCCAGCGCAGCCTGCAACTGGACGGTGGCTCGCTGATCCGCGCGGTGCTGGCGAACCTCGCCGATGGCACCCAGCGTTTGCTGCTGATCGTGCATCACCTGGTGGTCGACGGGGTGTCCTGGCGGATCCTCGTCGAAGATTTGCAGACGGCCTATCGGCAGGCACTGACCGGCGCAACCGTGCAGTTGCCGGCCAAGACCAGCGCGATCAAAGCCTGGACCGAAGCGTTGCAGGGCTATGCTCGCAGCGCATCCTTGCAGGCCGAACTGGGTTTCTGGCAGCAACAGTTGCAAGGCGCCTCCACGGCGTTGCCATGGGATAACCCCCAGGATGGGCGGCAACAGGCTCAGGCCATGACTGTCCGTACGTCACTGGACAAGTCCCTCACCCGGCAACTGTTGCAGCAAGCCCCGGCGGCCTATCGCACCCAGGTCAATGACCTGTTGCTCACCGCCCTGGCGTGGGTGATGGTGCGCTGGACTGGCGCTGACAGCGTGGTGGTGCAACTCGAAGGCCACGGTCGCGAAGAACTGTTCGAACACATCGACCTGACCCGCACGGTCGGCTGGTTCACCAGCCTGTTCCCGGCTCGCCTGACACCCGCTGCCGAACTCGGTGCTTCGCTGAAGCAGATCAAGGAACAGCTGCGCGCCATCCCCCACAAGGGCATCGGTTTCGGTGCCTTGGCGCACCTGGGCGATGCGCCGGCGCGGCAAGCGTTGCAGGCCTTGCCGACGCCGCAACTGACCTTCAACTACCTCGGCCAGTTCGACGGCAGTTTCGCGGCGGCTGACGATGCCCTGTTCGTGCCCACCGCCGAGCATGGCGGTGAAGAGTTGAACATGCAGGGCCCGCTGGGCAGTCCGCTGGCGCTGGACGGCAAAGTCTTCGGCGGCGAGCTGGACTTGAGCTGGACCTTCAGCGGCGACCTGTTCAACGCCGCGACCATCCAGCGCCTGGCCGATGACTACCTGCAAGAACTCACCGCGCTCATCCACCATTGCTGCGACAGCCAGCACCGTGGCGTGACGCCGTCGGACTTCCCGCTGGCGCGGCTGTCCCAGGCGCAATTGGACACGTTGGTCCGAGACCCTCAGGCTGTCGACGACATCTACCCGCTGTCGCCGATGCAGCAGGGCATGCTGTTTCATTCCTTGCTCGGCCACGGCAGTGGCGATTACATCAACCAGATGCGCCTCGACGTCGAGGGCGTCGACCCGCAGCGTTTCCGCGCCGCCTGGCAGGCGGTGGTCGATGCCCATGACATTCTGCGTACCGGGTTCTTCTGGCAGGGCGACCTGGAGCAGCCGGTGCAAATCGTCCAGCGTCAGGTCGAGGTGCCATTCCGTGTGCTGGACTGGAACGGGCTGATGGATATCGACGACGCCTTGCAAACCCTCGCCGATGAAGAACGGGCCCAAGGTGTGGACCTGACCCAGGCGCCGTTGATGCGCCTGGTGCTGGTGCGCACCGGCACGGATCGGCATCACCTGATCTACACCAACCATCACATCCTGATGGATGGCTGGAGCAGCGCGCAGTTGCTCGGCGAAGTGTTGCAGCACTACCGCGGCGACAGCGTGGCCCGCCCGACTGGCCGTTATCGCGACTACATCGCCTGGCTGCAACGCCAGGACGCGAGTCTCGGCGAAGGGTTCTGGACGCAACAGCTGCGCACGCTGGATGAGCCGGTGCGCCTGGCCCAGGCGTTTGCGCGCCCGGCACAGGACGTCTCGGCGACGCTGTACGGCCATCACCGCATGCAGTTGGATGAGATGCAGACCCAACGTCTGGCCGAGTTCGCCCGCCAGGCCAAAGTCACGGTCAACACCCTGGTGCAAGCGGCCTGGCTGTTGCTGTTGCAACGCTACACCGGCAAGGCCAGTGTGGCGTTCGGCGCGACGGTAGCGGGGCGGCCGGCGGACCTGGTGGGCGTCGAGGGCCAGATCGGCCTGTTCATCAACACCTTGCCGGTCATTGCCAGCCCGCGTCCGGAGCAGGACCTGGGCGACTGGCTGCACAGCGTCCAGGCGCAGAACCTGGCCTTGCGCGAGTTCGAGCACACGGCGCTGTTCGACATCCAGCGCTGGGCCGGCCTGGGCGGCGAAGCCTTGTTCGACAACATCCTGGTCTTCGAGAACTACCCGATTTCCGAAGCCTTGGCACACGGTGCGCCTGAAGGCTTGCGCTTCGGTGCCGTGGACAACCTGGAACAGACCAACTACCCGCTGACCCTGCTGGTCAGCCTCGGTGCCGAGCTGGCGGTGCAGTTCAGCTACCAGTGCGCTCGTTTCACCGAAGCCTCGGTCGAGCAGATCGGCGTGCACCTGCAACGCTTGCTGCTGCAAATGATCGACGCCGGGCAACGGCCCTTGGGCGAACTGGGTTTGCTCGACGAGCGCGAAACCCGCCAGCACGTGCAAGGCTGGAACGCCACCACGGCGGAATATCCCCAGGCGCGCTGCGTCCATCGGCTGTTCGAGGTCCAGGCCCGGCAAACGCCGGATGCCACGGCGCTGGTGTTCGCCGATCAGGTGCTGAGCTATACCGAACTCAATGTCCGGGCCAACCGCCTGGCTCATTGTTTGAGCGAACAGGGCGTGGGGCCCGATCAGTTGGTCGGTGTGGCGCTGGAGCGTGGCGTGGACATGATTGTCGCCTTGCTGGCGATCCTCAAGGCCGGTGGCGCCTACCTGCCGCTGGACCCGGCGTTCCCCCAGGATCGCCTGGCCTACATGATCGAAGACAGCGGCATCGAGCTGCTGCTGACCCAACGTTCATTGCTCGACCAGTTCTGTGGGAGCGAGCTTGCTCGCGATGGCGGTGGTTCAGTCAATGATGATGTCGAGTGTGCCGACGCTATCGCGAGCAAGCTCGCTCCCACAGGGGGCGGGGTTGGCGTTAAGACATTGGTGTTGGATCGGGAGGGGGGCTGGCTCGACGGTTATGCCGGCGAGGCGCCGGCGACGCGCTTGGATGCGGAGCACTTGGCCTACACCATCTACACCTCGGGTTCCACCGGCAAGCCCAAGGGCGTGATGGTGCGTCATGAGGCGCTGGTGAATTTTGTCGCCAGCATGGCCCGTGAACCGGGCATCGCCGCCCGTGATCGGGTGCTGTCGCTGACCACGTTCTCGTTCGACATCTTCGGCCTGGAACTCTACGGCGCACTGTTGAGCGGTGCCTGCGTGGTGCTGGTGGACAAGCAGAGTGCCCACGACCCCGAAGCGCTGCTCAAGACCATCGACCGGCAACAGGTCAGCGTGGTCCAGGCCACGCCATCGACCTGGCGCATGTTGCTCGACCACCCGGCGTCCGGTTTGTTGGCCGGGCGCAAATGCCTGTGCGGTGGCGAGGCGTTGGCCGAGGACCTGGCCGAGCGGTTGCTCGATGTCGCTGGCGAGGTCTGGAACCTGTATGGCCCGACCGAAACCACCATCTGGTCGGCGGCCTACCGCTTGACTCAAGAGCACCGCGTGCCGTACCTCGGCCGGCCGATTGCCAACACGTCGCTGTACATCGTCGGCGATCACTTCGCGCCGAACCCGGTCGGGCTGATCGGCGAACTGTTGATTGGCGGCGACGGCCTGGCCCGGGGTTACCACGACCGGGCGGCGCTGACCGCCGAGCGATTCCTGCCGGACCCGTTCGGCAATGGCACGCGGGTGTACCGCACCGGTGACCTGGCGCGCCAGCGTGGCGACGGCGTGATCGAGTACATCGGCCGGGTCGACCATCAGGTGAAGGTCCGCGGCTTCCGCATCGAACTGGGGGAAATCGAAGCCTGCCTGCTGGCCCAGGAAGCGATCCGCGAAGCCGTGGTGGTGCCACAACCCGGGCCGGGCGGCCTGCAGTTGGTGGCGTACCTGGTGGCCACCGATCCAGAGACTGCCGAACCGACGGCCCTGCGCGAAGCCCTCAAGGCGCAGCTTGCGCCCTTGCTGCCCGACTACATGATGCCGGCGCACTGGCTGCTGCTCGAACGCTTCCCGTTGACCCCCAACGGCAAGCTCGACCGCAAGGCCCTGCCGCTGCCGGACGCCCAGCAACTGCTGCGTGCCTACGTGGCGCCACAGGGCGCGCTCGAACAGGGCATCGCCGACATCTGGCAAGACGTGCTCAAGCTCGAACGGGTAGGGCGCGACGACAACTTCTTTGAACTGGGTGGGCATTCCCTGCTGGCGACGCAAGCGACGGCGCGCCTGCAAATGGAACAGGGCGCCACGGTGCCCCTGGACTTGCTGTTCAGCACCACGTCCCTGGCCGACTACGCCGCACAACTGGCGGCCCACCTGACCCCTCACTCCAGCGCAGACCTGAGTGAGATGCATGACTTCCTGGCAGACCTGGAGACCCTTTGAATGACTCAGCTCGATAACCTGTCTCTGGTTCAGCGATTCATCCGTTTACCGCTCGCCCAACGGCAAGCGTTCCTGCACAAGCTGCACAGCAAAAACATGAGCCTGGCGGCGTTGCCGATCCCGGCGATGCGCGACGAGTTCGAGACCCTCGACCTGTCCTACGCCCAGGAGCGCCAGTGGTTCCTCTGGCAACTGGACCGCCACAGCGCCGCCTACCATGTGCCTACGGCGCTGCGCCTGCGCGGCGCCCTCGACCTGCCTGCGCTGCAACGCAGCTTCGACGCCTTGCTGGCCCGTCACGACGTGCTGCGCACGGTGTTCGTCGACAGCGCGCAAGGGCCCCGACAAGTGGTGCAGGGGCATTTGAGCCTGGCGATCGAGCCGGTGGTGGTGTTGGATGAGTCCGCGCTCACAGCCCTGATCGATGACGAAATCGCCGGGCTGTTCGACCTGCAGCAAGGGCCACTGCTGCGGGTCAAGTTGCTGCAACTGGCAGCGGACGACCATGTGCTGGTGCTGACCCAGCACCACATTATTTGCGATGGCGCGTCCGCTCGGATCATGGTCAACGACCTGGTCCAGCTCTATGCAGCCCACCGCAGCGGTCAGGCGCCGACCCTGGCAGCCTTGCCGATCCAGTACGCCGACTATGCGATCTGGCAGCGCAAGTGGATGGAGGCCGGTGAGCTGGAGCGGCAACTGGCCTACTGGACCGAACGGCTGGGCGATGGCGGCGAAGTCCTGCCGTTGCCGACGGACCGCCCGCGCCCGGCGGTACAGAGCCATCGCGGCGCACGCCTGGACCTGCGCTTCGACGCCGGGCTGACCCAGGGCCTGAAGCACTTGGCCCAGCGCGAAGCCTCGACGCTGTTCATGGTCTTGCTGGCTTCGTTCCAGGCCTTGTTGCACCGCTACAGCGGCCAGTCGGACATCCGCGTCGGTGTACCGGTCGCCAACCGCAACCGCCCGGAAACCGAAGGCCTGATCGGCTTTTTCGTCAACACCCAGGTGCTCAATGCCCAGGTGCAGGGCGACCTGCCTTTCGAGCAATTGCTGGCCCAGGTCAAGCAGGCTTCGCTGGGGGCGCAAGCCCATCAAGACCTGCCGTTCGAGCAGTTGGTGCAGGCACTGGCGCCGCAGCGACAGGCAAGCCACAGCCCGCTGTTCCAGGTGATGTTCAACCACCAGAGCAGCGGCGCGGCTCAAGCCCTGCAACTGCCGGGGTTGCAGGTCGAGAGCCTGGATTGGCGTTCCCACACCGCCCAGTTCGACTTGACCCTCGACACCCACGAGACCGACGGTGAACTGGCCGCGTCCCTGAGCTACGCCACCGACCTGTTCGACGCCAGCACCGTGCAACACATGGCCGAACACTGGCTGAACCTGCTGCACGGCATCGTCGCCGATCCCCGCCAACGCATCGGTGAACTGCCGCTGCTGACGGCCGCCGAGCAACAGCAACACATCGCCCAATGGAACCCGGCGCCGAACAGCTTCCCGGGCGAGGCGTGCCTGCATCAGCGCATTGCCGAACAGGCGTGTTTGCGTCCCGATGCCATCGCCTTGCGTTGCAACGCCCAAACCCTGACCTACGGCGAGCTCAACGCCCAGGCCAACCGCCGCGCCCATCAGTTGATCGCCCACGGCGTCGGCCCGGATGTGCTGGTGGGATTGGCCGCCGAGCGCGGTTTCGACATGCTGGTGGGCCTGTTGGCGATCCTCAAGGCCGGCGGTGCCTATGTGCCGCTGGACCCGACTTATCCCCAGGATCGTCTGGCCTACATGATGCAGGACAGCGGCATCCGCTTGCTGCTGACCCAAGCGGCCCTGGTCGATCAGTTGCCAGTGCCGGACGGCGTGCAGACGCTGCTGTTGGACGCCGACGTCAGCGCCTTCGCCGACAGCGATCCGCACGTAGTGATGGACGCGGCGAACCTCGCCTACGTGATCTACACCTCCGGTTCCACCGGTAACCCGAAGGGCACCTTGCTGCCGCACCACAACGTGCTGCGCCTGTTCGAGGCCACCGAGCCGTGGTTCAACTTCGGCGCGGAAGATGTCTGGAGCCTGTTCCATTCCTACGCGTTCGACTTCTCGGTCTGGGAAATCTTCGGTGCCTTGCTCCACGGCGGTGAACTGTTGATCGTGCCCTACGACATCAGCCGTTCGCCGCAGCAGTTCCACGAACTGCTCTGTGAGGCCGGGGTGACCGTGCTCAACCAGACGCCCTCGGCATTCAAGCAATTGATGCACGAGGCTTGCGCCGATGACCGGGCCAACGCCCTGCGCTACGTGGTGTTCGGCGGCGAGGCGCTGGACGTCAAGACTCTGCGCCCGTGGTTCGACAAGTACGGCGACGCGGCTCCGCAATTGATCAACATGTACGGCATCACCGAAACCACCGTGCACGTGACCTACCGTCCGCTGTCGCTGGCGGACCTGGAACAGGACGCCAGCAGCCCGATTGGCGAGCCGATTGCCGACCTGTCGTGGTACCTGCTGGACGGCGACCTCAACCCCGTGCCGAAAGGCTGCATCGGTGAGCTGTACGTCGGCCGCGCTGGCCTGGCCCGTGGCTATTTGAACCGTGGCGACCTCACTGCGTTGCGCTTCATCCCCGATCCGTTCGGTGAAAGCGGCGCACGCTTGTACCGCACCGGCGACCTGGCGCAGTACCGCAGCGATGGCGTCATCGAGTACGTCGGCCGCATCGACCATCAAGTGAAAATCCGTGGGTTCCGCATCGAACTGGGCGAGATCGAAGCGCGCCTGAACGCCCTGGCGGCGGTGCGCGAAGCGCTGGTATTGGCCCAGGAAGGGCCGAGCGGCCAGCAACTGGTGGGCTATTTGATCCCGGCAGATCCCCGCGAGGAGCAAGCCGGTTTGCGTGACCGGATCAAGACCCAGCTCAAGGCCGATCTGCCGGACTACATGGTGCCAACGCACCTGCTGTTCCTCGAGCAATGGCCGCTGACCGCCAACGGCAAGCTCGACCGCAAGGCCTTGCCGACCGCCGACGCCAGCCAGGTCCAGCAGGACTATGTGGCACCGCAAAGTGAACTGGAGCAACAGATCGCGGCGATCTGGCAGGACGTGCTCAAGGTGGAGCGGGTAGGGCTTAGGGATAACTTCTTCGAACTGGGCGGCCATTCGCTGCTGGCGACACAGATGGTCGCGCGCATTCGCCAGGCCCTCGGCCTGAACCTGCAACTGCGCCAGTTGTTCGAGAACGCCAGCCTTGAAGCCTGTGTGGCCGCGCTGGTGGACCGCGACGTGGCGCGGCCGGCGAGCATCCCGCGTCTTTCCCGGGACCCGGCGCAACGGCCACTGTCCTACGCCCAGCAACGCCAGTGGTTCCTCTGGCAGATGGAGCCCCACAGCGCGGCGTACCACATTCCGGCTGCGCTGCGGATCCAGGGCACCCTGGACCTGCCGGCCTTGCAACAGAGCTTCGCCGCCCTGGTGCAGCGCCACGAGAGCCTGCGCACCACCTTCGTCCAGGTCGATGAGCAAGCGTTCCAAGTCATTCACGGGCAGATGAACCCGGTGGTGATTCCGCAGATTCTCGACGGCGGCAATGAACAGATCCAGGCCTTTGTCCGCCAGCAGATCGCCCAGCCATTCGACCTGCAAAACGGCCCGCTGCTGCGGGTCGGCCTGCTGCGGGTGGCGGCCGACGAGCATGTGCTGGTGCTGACCCAACACCACATCGTCTCTGATGGCTGGTCGATGCAATTGCTGGTGCAGGAACTGATCCAGGGGTATGCCGCGTACAGCCAGGGTGAGTCCCCAGCATTGGCCGAGCTGCCGATCCAGTATGCCGATTACGCGGTGTGGCAGCGTCAATGGATGGACGCCGGCGAGCGGGAAAAACAACTGGCGTACTGGACCGATGTGCTGGGGGGCGAGCAGCCGTTGCTGGCGCTACCCACCGACCGGCCGCGTCCGACCCGGCAGAGCTTTGCCGGTGCACGCCTGGCTATCGACCTGCCCCAGGCCCTGGGCCAACAGCTGCGACAACTGGCCCAGCGCGAAGGCAGCACGTTGTTCATGGTCTTGCTGGCGTCGTTCCAGGCCTTGTTGCATCGTTACGGCGGCCAGTCGGACATTCGTGTCGGCGTGCCCATCGCCAACCGCAACCGAGTGGAAACCGAAGGGCTGATCGGTTTTTTCGTCAACACCCAGGTGCTCAAGGCCGAGGTCGATCCGCAGCAGCGCTTCAGTGCGTTGCTGGCGCAGGTCAAACAGGCGGCCATCGGCGCCGAGGCCCATCAGGACCTGCCGTTCGAGCAACTGGTCGAGGCGCTGCGGCCTGAGCGCAACTTGAGCCACAGCCCGTTGTTCCAGGTGCTGTACAACCACCAGAGCGTTGCTCGCCAGGCATTGCCGGCGTTGCCCGGGCTGGTCATCAAGGCCCAGGACTGGGAAAGCCAGACCGCCCAGTTCGACCTGACCCTCGACACCCTGGAAGCCGAGGGTGAACTCGGTGCGGCGCTGACCTATGCCACCGACCTGTTCGACGCCAGCACCGTGCAACACATGGCCGAACACTGGCTGAACCTGCTGCACGGCATCGTCGCCGATCCCCGCCAACGCATCGGTGAACTGCCGCTGCTGACGGCCGCCGAGCAACAGCAACACATCGCCCAATGGAACCCGGCGCCGAACAGCTTCCCGGGCGAGGCGTGCCTGCATCAGCGCATTGCCGAACAGGCGTGTTTGCGTCCCGATGCCATCGCCTTGCGTTGCAACGCCCAAACCCTGACCTACGGCGAGCTCAACGCCCAGGCCAACCGCCGCGCCCATCAGTTGATCGCCCACGGCGTCGGCCCGGATGTGCTGGTGGGATTGGCCGCCGAGCGCGGTTTCGACATGCTGGTGGGCCTGTTGGCGATCCTCAAGGCCGGCGGTGCCTATGTGCCGCTGGACCCGACTTATCCCCAGGATCGTCTGGCCTACATGATGCAGGACAGCGGCATCCGCTTGCTGCTGACCCAAGCGGCCCTGGTCGATCAGTTGCCAGTGCCGGACGGCGTGCAGACGCTGCTGTTGGACGCCGACGTCAGCGCCTTCGCCGACAGCGATCCGCACGTAGTGATGGACGCGGCGAACCTCGCCTACGTGATCTACACCTCCGGTTCCACCGGTAACCCGAAGGGCACCTTGCTGCCGCACCACAACGTGCTGCGCCTGTTCGAGGCCACCGAGCCGTGGTTCAACTTCGGCGCGGAAGATGTCTGGAGCCTGTTCCATTCCTACGCGTTCGACTTCTCGGTCTGGGAAATCTTCGGTGCCTTGCTCCACGGCGGTGAACTGTTGATCGTGCCCTACGACATCAGCCGTTCGCCGCAGCAGTTCCACGAACTGCTCTGTGAGGCCGGGGTGACCGTGCTCAACCAGACGCCCTCGGCATTCAAGCAATTGATGCACGAGGCTTGCGCCGATGACCGGGCCAACGCCCTGCGCTACGTGGTGTTCGGCGGCGAGGCGCTGGACGTCAAGACTCTGCGCCCGTGGTTCGACAAGTACGGCGACGCGGCTCCGCAATTGATCAACATGTACGGCATCACCGAAACCACCGTGCACGTGACCTACCGTCCGCTGTCGCTGGCGGACCTGGAACAGGACGCCAGCAGCCCGATTGGCGAGCCGATTGCCGACCTGTCGTGGTACCTGCTGGACGGCGACCTCAACCCCGTGCCGAAAGGCTGCATCGGTGAGCTGTACGTCGGCCGCGCTGGCCTGGCCCGTGGCTATTTGAACCGTGGCGACCTCACTGCGTTGCGCTTCATCCCCGATCCGTTCGGTGAAAGCGGCGCACGCTTGTACCGCACCGGCGACCTGGCGCAGTACCGCAGCGATGGCGTCATCGAGTACGTCGGCCGCATCGACCATCAAGTGAAAATCCGTGGGTTCCGCATCGAACTGGGCGAGATCGAAGCGCGCCTGAACGCCCTGGCGGCGGTGCGCGAAGCGCTGGTACTGGCCCAGGAAGGGCCGAGCGGCCAGCAACTGGTGGGCTATGTGATCCCGGCAGATCCCCGCGAGGAGCAAGCCGGTTTGCGTGACCGGATCAAGGCCCAGCTCAAGGCCGACCTGCCGGACTACATGGTGCCAACGCACCTGCTGTTCCTCGAGCAATGGCCGCTGACCGCCAACGGCAAGCTCGACCGCAAGGCCTTGCCGACCGCCGACGCCAGCCAGGTCCAGCAGGACTATGTGGCACCGCAAAGTGAACTGGAGCAACAGATCGCGGCGATCTGGCAGGACGTGCTCAAGGTCGAACGGGTTGGTCTGAGCGACAACTTCTTCGAGTTGGGCGGCGACTCGATTGTCTCCATCCAGGTGGTCAGCCGCGCCCGTCAGGCGGGCATCCGTTTTACTCCCAAGGACTTGTTCCAGCACCAGACTGTGCAGACGCTGGCGAGCGTCGCCCAGACCGGTGGACAGGCGCCGGGCATCGATCAGGCGCCGAGCCAAGGGTCGACGCCACTGTTGCCGATCCAGCAGGCGTTTTTCGCCGAGGCGATTCCCGAGCGTCACCACTACAACCAGTCGGTGTTGCTGAAACCGGCCAGCCCGTTGCAAGCGTCCGTGGTGGAGCAGGCCTTGCAGGCGTTGGTGCTGCACCACGACGCCTTGCGTTTGTCCTTCAATGAAACCGCCGAAGGTTGGCGCGCCGAGCACCGTGAGGTGGCCGCGCAACAACAGGCTTGGGCGGGCAAGGGTTTGCTGTGGCAGCGTGAGGTGGCCGATGCCAGCGCGCTGGAAACCCTCGCCAATCAGGCCCAGCGCAGCCTCGACCTGCATGCAGGGCCACTGTTGCGCGGCGTCCTGGCGACCTTGGCCGATGGCAGCCAACGCCTGTTGCTGGTGGTTCATCATCTGGCGGTGGACGGCGTGTCGTGGCGGATTCTGTTCGACGACCTGCAAACCGCCTACCAGCAGTTGCTCGCCGGCCAAGCGCTGCAACTGCCGGCCAAGACCAGTTCGGTCAAGGTGTTTGCCGAGCAGTTGCAGGCCCATGCGCGTAGTGCGCAACTGCAGCAGCAATTGGCCTACTGGCAAGGGCAACTGCGCGACGCGCCGACCGACCTGCCGTGCCTCGACCCCGAAGCGACCGGGCAAAACCGCGAGGCCGTCACCGTTCACACGCGACTGGATGCGCACTTGACCCGGCAATTGCTGCAAGAGGCGCCAGCGGCCTATCGCACCCAGGTCAACGACCTGCTGCTCACAGCCCTGGCCCGGGTGATCTGCCGCTGGACCGGCCACGACAGCCTGTTGCTCCAGCTCGAAGGCCATGGCCGCGAAGAGCTGTTCGCCAATGTCGACCTCACGCGCACGGTGGGGTGGTTCACCAGCCTGTTCCCGGTCCGGTTGTCGCCGGCCGTGGAACTGGCGGATTCGATCAAGTCGATCAAGCAAGGGCTGCGGACGATTCCTGACAAAGGCGTGGGCTTCGGTGCCCTGCGCTACCTGGGCGACGACGCCAGTCGGGCGGCCCTGGAGGCGTTGCCGGTGCCGCGTATCACCTTCAACTACCTCGGTCAGTTCGACGGCAGTTTCGATCAGGCCCAAGGCGCCTTGTTCAGCCCGGCCAGCGAAAGCGCCGGCGACGAGCAAAGCCCGCTGACCACCCTGGGCAATTGGCTGACGCTCAACGGCCAGGTGTTCGATGGCGCGCTGCGGTTGGGCTGGACGTTCAGTGCGCAACAGTTCGAGCCGGCGACCATCCAGGGCTTGGCCGATGACTACGCCCGTGAGCTGGCGCTGTTGATCGCCCATTGCTGCGACCCGGCGAGCCAGGGCATGACGCCGGCGGATTTCCCCCTGGCCGGCCTGACCCAGGCACAACTCGATGGCCTGGCGTTGTCGGCACGCGGGGTGGAAGACCTTTACCCGCTGGCGCCGATGCAGCAGGGCATGTTGTTCCACAGCCTGTACGAAGCGGGCAGCGGCCAGTACATCAACCAGATGTGCCTGGACATCGAAGGCCTCGACCCACGGCGTTTCGAGGCGGCCTGGCAAGCGGCGGTCGATGCCCATGACAGCCTGCGCAGCAGTTTTATCTGGCAGGGCAGCGAGCGCCCGGTGCAAGTGGTGCACAAGCAGGTGCGCGTGCCGTTCACCTCGCTGGACTGGAGCGCCCGTGCCGATGTCGGCCAGGCCCTGGCCGAACTGGCGGACGCCGAGCGCGAGCAGGGCTTCGACCTGGCCTGCGCACCGTTGCTGCGCCTGGTGCTGGTGCGCACCGCTGAGCAGCGTTATCACCTGATCTACACCCATCACCACATCCTGATGGACGGCTGGAGCAACTCGCAGTTGCTCGGCGAGGTGCTGCAACGCTACGACGGCCAGGCCTTGCCACGCCAGGCCGGGCGGTATCGGGACTACATCGCCTGGCTACAAGGCCGCGACGCCCAGGCCAGCGAAACCTTCTGGCTGGCGCAATTGCACAGCCTGGAGGCGCCGACCCGTCTGGCCGAGACCCGTGTCGCTCCGCTGCAATCGACGGCGGAAAGCAGCCACGCCAGCCACTATCACGACCTGACGCCCCGGCAGACCCAACGCCTGAGCGAGTTCGCCCGCCAGCAGAAAGTCACCCTCAACACCGTCGTCCAGGCGACCTGGCTGTTGCTGCTGCAGCACTACACCGGGCACGCCGCCGTGGCCTTCGGCGCCACCGTGTCGGGACGTCCGAGCGAACTCAAGGGGGTTGAGCAGCAGATCGGCCTGTTCATCAACACCTTGCCGGTGATCGCCAGCCCGCGCCCGGAGCAAGCGATGAGCGCACTGCTGCAACAGATCCAGGGCCAGAACGTGGCCTTGCGCGAGCACGAGCACACGCCGCTGTTCGAGATCCAGCGCTGGGCCGGGCAGGGCGGTGACGGTCTGTTCGACACCTTGCTGGTGTTCGAAAACTACCCCGTGTCCCAGGCCCTGCAAGAGCAGGCGCCTTCGGGCTTGAGCTTCGGCAGCGTGGCCAGCCAGGAACAGACTAATTTCCCGTTGACCCTGGCCGTCAATCTAACTGACATCCTGAGCCTGCACTTCACCTATGCCCATGCTGCTTTCCCTACACACACCGTCGAGCGCCTGGCTGAGCAGGTGGCACACGTGCTCGCGCAGATGGTGAGCCTGCCGGCCGGCGGTTGCGTGGGCGACATCCAATTGCTGGACACGGTGGCCCGCGACAGGCTGCTGCACGACTGGAACGCCACCTCGGTGGTGGAACCGCCTCGGCGCCCGATCCATCAATGGATCGAGGCCCAGGTCCGAAGCACCCCCGACGCGGTCGCCCTGGTCAGCGAGCAGGAGACGCTCACCTACGCCCAGCTCAATGCCCGGGCCAATCGCCTGGCCCATGGCTTGATCGAACGCGGCATCGGCCCCGACGTGCTGGTGGGCCTGGCGCTGTCGCGCAGCGTGCAGATGGTCGTCGGCTTGCTGGCGGTGCTCAAGGCCGGCGGCGCCTACGTGCCACTGGACCCAGCCTATCCCCGGGATCGCCTGGCGTACATGGTCGAGGACAGCGGCATCGCCTTGCTGCTCACCGAGACCGATGTGCTGCCGCTGTTCGGCGACGCTGCCGTGAACGCGCTACTGTTGGATCAGCCTGGACAATGGCTGGCCGGCTACAGCGAGCGCGACCCTGGCGTGGCCATCGACGGCGATCACCTCGCTTATGTGATCTACACCTCCGGCTCCACCGGCAGGCCCAAGGGCGTGACCCTTCGCCATGCCGCCCTGAGCAACCACATGGCGTGGATGCAGGGTTGCCTGAAACTGACGGCCGCCGACCGCGTCCTGCAAAAAACCGCGATCAGTTTCGATGCCTCGGTCTGGGAGTTCTGGCTGCCGTTGATGAGTGGCGCGCAACTGGTGCTTGCCAGCCCGCACCTGAACCTCGACCTGACCACCCTCTGGTCCGACGTGGCGCGGTGGCGCATCAGCGTGCTGCAAATGGCGCCCTCGCTGTTGCAGGCCTTGCTGCCACTGGCGACCCGCGCGCAACTGGCCTCCCTGCGCCTGCTGCTGTGCGGTGGCGAAGCCCTCAGCGCGCACCTGTCGCGCCAGGTCATGACGCTGTTCGATGGCGAACTGCGCAACCTGTATGGCCCGACCGAAGCGACCATCGACACCAGCAGCCATGCCGTGGTGCGTGGCAGCGAAGACGACGCCGAGCGGATCATCGCCATTGGCCGTCCCATCGATAACGTGCGCACCTACGTGTTGGACGCGGCGTTGCAGCCTTGCGCCGTGGGCGCCGTCGGCGAGTTGCACATCGCCGGTGATTCCCTGGCCCGTGGTTACCACCAACGACCGGCACTGAGCGCCGAACGCTTCATTCCCGATCCGTTCGCGCCAGCCCCGGGCGGCCGCCTGTATCGCACCGGCGACCTGGCCCGTTATGGCGCCGACGGGGTGATCGAGTACCTCGGCCGGATCGACCACCAGGTGAAGATCCGTGGCCTGCGTATCGAGTTGGGGGAAATCGAAGCGCGCCTGCAGGCCGATGCCGATGTGCGCGATGCGGTGGTGCTGGCGCGGGACGACGTGAGCGGGCCGAACCTGGTGGCCTATCTGGTCGGTCAGGGCAGCCCTCTTGACCAGGGCAGCCTGGGCGACCGGCTCAAGGCGCGACTGGCGGCCCAGGTGCCGGACTTCATGGTGCCGACCCATTGGGTCTTCCTCGACCGCTTGCCGCTGACCCCCAACGGCAAGCTCGATCGCAAGGCCTTGCCGGCACCGGACACCCGTGCCCTGCAGCCGGCATACCTGGCACCGCAGAGCGACCTCGAATGCCGGGTCGCGGCCATCTGGCAAGACGTGCTCAAGGTCGAGCAGGTCGGGCTTGGCGACGACTTCTTCGAGCTGGGCGGGCATTCGCTGCTGGTGGTGAGCGTGGTCTCGCGCCTGCAACTGGAGCTGGGCCTGACCTTGACCCCGCAACTGATTTTCCAATTCCCGGTGCTCGGCGCGTTCGTGGCGCAACTCGAGCCTGCCGGCGAACCCATGAGTACGTCGAAATTGAGCAAGCTTGAAGCGCTGCTCGATGAATTTGAGGAGGTTTGATGGACACCGCTGTCGCACAACGTATTGCCAGGCGCTTCATAACGCTGCCGCTGGAAAAACGTCGCTTGTACTTGCAGAAAATGCTCGAAGAGAACGTTTCCCCGGCGAACCTGCCGATCCCGCCTGTCAGTGCCGAGTTCGACACACTGTCGTTGTCTTTTGCCCAGGAGCGCCAATGGTTCCTCTGGCAGTTGGACCCCGACAGCGCGGCCTACCACATGCCCACGGCCCTGCGCTTGCGCGGGCCGCTGGACATCGCTGCGCTGGAGCAGAGTTTCACCGCGTTGGTGGCCCGGCACGAGAGCCTGCGCACCACCTTCCAGACCCATGGCGAGCAGGTGGTGCAGCAGGTACATGCGGCGGCGCCAGTGCGTTTGCAGGCAGACACCTTGGAACAGTTGCCGGACGAGACGCAGCTGCGCCAGTTGATCGAAGGGGAAACCCGCCAGCTCTTCGACCTGCAACAGGGGCCGCTGCTGCGCACGCGCCTGCTGCGGTTGGCGGCGGATGATCATGTACTGATCGTGACCTTGCACCACATCGTGGCCGATGGCTGGTCGATGCAGGTGATGGTCGAGGAACTGGTCAACGGCTACGCCGCCTTCAGCCAGGGCCGCGCGCCGCAATTGCCGGCGCTGCCGATCCAGTACACCGACTACGCCATCTGGCAGCGGCACTGGATGGAAGCGGGCGAGCGCGAGCGTCAGTTGGAATACTGGACCGCACGCCTGGGCGGCCAGCAACCGGTGCTGGAACTGCCGACCGATTTCCCGCGTCCGGCGGTAATGAGCTATCGCGGCGCGCGGCTGGAACTGGCCATCGACGCGGCACTGGCCGGCGATCTCAAGCACATGGCCCAGCGCGAAGGCGTCAGCCTGTTCATGCTCCTGCTGGCCTCGTTCCAGGCGCTGCTGCATCGCTACAGCGGCCAGAACGATATTCGCGTCGGCGTGCCGACGGCCAACCGCAACCGGGTCGAGACCGAGCGCCTGATCGGCTTCTTCGTCAACACCCAGGTACTGGACAGCGATGTCCAGAGCCAGGATTCGTTTGGCGCCTTGCTGCAACAAGTGAAACAGACAGCCCTGGGCGCCCAGGCTCACCAGGAGTTGCCGTTCGAGCAACTGGTCGAGGCGTTGCAGCCTGAGCGCAACCTGAGCCACAGCCCGCTGTTCCAAGTGATGTTCAACCACCGGACCCAAGGCCCGGCGGGCGAGGGGCCGGTCGGTGCGTTGAAAGTCGAGGAACTGCGCTGGGATTCGCATACGGCGCAATTCGACCTGACCCTGGAAACCGTGGAGCACAGTGAAGGGCTTTCGGCAGGGCTGATCTATGCCACCGACCTGTTTGGCGCCGAGACAATCGCGCGCATGGCTGGGCATTGGCAGAACCTGTTGCGGGCGATCGTGGCCGACCCGGCGCAGCGCATCGGTGAATTGCCGTTGCTCGACGCGGCCGAGCGCCAGGCCCAGCTCGACAACGGCCAGCGCACCCCGACGCCGGCGCCCGAGGCGGGTTTTGTTCATCAACTGTTCGAAAGACAAGCGGCGCGCACCCCGGACGCCCCGGCGCTGGTGATCGACGGCGAGCGTTGGAGCTACGGCCAACTCAATGCCCGGGCCAATCAGTTGGCGGGCAAGCTGCAGAGCCTCGGCGTGGGCCCCGATGTCCTGGTCGGCATTGCCGTGGAACGCAGCGTACACATGCTGGTGGGCCTGCTGGCGATCCTCAAGGCCGGCGGCGCCTACCTGCCGCTGGACCCGGCGTTCCCCCAGGACCGCCTGGCCTACATGATCGAAGACAGCGGCATCGAGCTGCTGCTGACCCAAAGTTCATTGCTCAACCAGTTCTGTGGGAGCGAGCTTGCTCGCGATAGCGGTGGTTCAGTCAATGATGATGTTGAAGGTGAGGGCCTCATCGCGAGCAAGCTCGCTCCCACAGGGGGCGGTGGTGGTGTGAATACGTTGGTGTTGGACCAGGAGGGTGACTGGCTCGACGGCTATGCCTGCGACGCGCCGGCGCCGCGCCTGGATGCGGAGCACCTGGCCTACGCGATCTACACCTCCGGCTCCACCGGCAAGCCCAAGGGTGTGATGGTGCGCCACGGCGCGCTGACCAACTTCGTCGCGAGCATGGCCAAGGCGCCGGGCATGACGGCCCAGGACCGGGCGTTGTCGCTGACCACGTTCTCGTTCGATATTTTCGGCCTGGAAATCTACGTGCCGCTGATGGTCGGCGCGTGCATCGTGCTGACCGGCCCGCACGTCGCCCAGGACCCGTACGCGGTGTTGGCGCTGATCGCGGCCGAGCAGGTCAACGTGGTGCAGGCCACGCCGTCGACCTGGCGCATGTTGCTGGACAACGAGCACGCCCAGGGTTTGCGCGGCTGCAAATGCCTGTGCGGTGGCGAGGCGCTGCCCCAGGAACTGGCCGTGCGCATGCTCGCCCTCGGCGGTGAAGTGTGGAACCTCTACGGCCCGACGGAAACCACCATCTGGTCGGCCTTGTACCCGTTGCAAACCCAGGCCGCGCAACCCTGGCTGGGCGGGCCCATCGACAACACGGCGCTGTACATCGTCGGCGCCGACCTGATGCCGGTGCCCTATGGCGTGGCCGGTGAATTGCTGATTGGCGGCCAGGGTCTGGCCCGCGGTTATTTCCAGCGTCCGGCGCTGACCGCCGAACGTTTCGTGCCCCATCCGTTTGTCGCCGGCGAGCGCCTGTATCGCACCGGTGACCTGGCGCGCCAGCGGGCCGACGGCATCCTCGAATACCTCGGGCGCATCGACCATCAGGTGAAGATTCGCGGGTTCCGCATCGAGTTGGGCGAAATCGAAGCGCGCCTGCTGGAACAGGACAGCGTGCGCGAAGCGGCGGTGCTGGCCCAGGAGGCACCGGGCGGCCAGGCGCTGGTGGCGTACATCGTTCCAACCGCCGAACTGAATGACCTGGATGCCGGCGCCCAGGGCGCCCTGCGCGACAGCCTCACGGCCCGGCTCAAGGTCAACCTGCCCGACTACATGGTGCCGGCGCACATGGTGGTGTTGCCACGCTTCCCGCTGACGCCCAACGGCAAGCTGGATCGCAAGCAGTTGCCCAAGCCCGATGCCAGCCAGTGGCAGAAAACCTATGTTGCGCCGCAGACACCCGTGCAGCAGGCGGTGGCGACGATCTGGGCCGACATCCTCAAGGTGCCGCGGGTGGGCCTGGACGACAGTTTCTTCGAACTGGGCGGCCATTCCTTGCTCGCCACCCAGGTGATGTCGCGGATTCGCCAGCAACTGAATATCCAGGTGCCGTTGCGCCTGTTGTTCGCCCATAACAGCCTGCGGGCGTTTGTCGAGGCCATGGGCACGGCATCGGACCACGATGAACCGGGTATTCCACGCATTCCTCGCGACCAGCCGCTGGCGCTCTCGTTCGCCCAGCAACGGCAGTGGTTCCTCTGGCAACTGGAACCCACCAGCAGCGCCTACCACATTCCGGCGGCCCTGCGTTTGCGCGGCGCCCTCGACCGTGCGGCGCTGCAACAGAGCTTCGATGCACTGGTGGCGCGTCACGAGAGCCTGCGTACCCGCTTCATGCTCGACAATGAGCGTCCCGTGCAAGTGATCGACGAACCAGCGCCGCTGGCCCTGGCGGTCGAATCGCTCGAAGCCGGCGTCGATGAACGTACCTTGCGCGGCTTGATCGAAGCCGAAACCCGGCAACTGTTCGATCTGCAGCGCGGTCCGTTGCTGCGGGTCAAGTGGCTGCAACTGGGCGCCGAGGACCATGTGCTGATCCTGACCCAGCACCACATCGTGTCCGATGCCTGGTCGATGCAGATCATGGTCGACGACCTGCTGCAGTTGTACGCAGGCTTCAGCCAGGGCCAGGCCGTGGCACTGGCACCGCTGCCGATCCAGTACGCCGACTACGGCCATTGGCAGCGGCAGTGGCTGGCGGCAGGGGAGCAGCAGCGTCAACTCGACTACTGGATCGAGCAGTTGGGCGGCGAGCAACCGATTCTCGAACTGCCGACCGACCATCCGCGCCCGGCCCAACAAAGCTATCGTGGCGCACGACTGCCCATCGTCATCGAACCGGCCCTGGCCGAAGGCCTCAAGCGCCTGGCCCAGCAGCACAACAGCACGCTGTTCATGCTCTTGCTGGCCGGCTTCCAGACCTTGCTGCACCGCTACAGCGGCCAGGACGACATCCGCATCGGCGTGCCGATCGCCAACCGTAACCGGGTGGAAACCGAGCGTCTGCTGGGCTTCTTCGTCAACACCCAGGTGCTCAAGGCCGACATCGACGGCAACCTGCGATTCGACCAGTTGCTCGATCAGGTCAAGCAACGGGCCCTCGGCGCCCAGGCCCATCAGGACCTGCCGTTCGAACAACTGGTGGAGCGGCTGGAGCCGGCACGCAACCTGAGCCATACGCCACTGTTCCAGGTGATGTTCAACCATGCCAGCGATGCCCGCCGTGACCTGTCGGCGTTGCCGGGCCTGAGCCTGGAGCAACTGACCTGGGACTCGGGCACCGCGCAGTTCGACCTGACCCTGGACACCTTCGAGTACGCCGATGGCCTCAGTGCCGCGCTGACTTACGCCAGCGACCTGTTCGAGCCGAGCACCATCGCCCGCCTGGGTGAGCACTGGCTGAACCTGTTGCGCGCCATCGTCGCCAACCCGACCCAGCGCATCGCCGAGCTGCCGATGCTGGACGGGGCGCAGCGGCGCCTGATCGTCGAGGACTGGAACCGCACCTACGCCGACTACCCGAACCATCTTCCGGTCCATCATTTGATCGAAGCCCAGGTCGAGCGTGATCCCCACGCCGAGGCGCTGGTGTTCGAAGGGCAGTCGCTGAGCTATGCCCAACTCAACGCCCGCGCCAACCAGTTGGCCCACGCCTTGATCGAGCGCGGTGTCGGCCCGGATGTGCTGGTGGGCATCTCGGTGCAGCGCAGCGTGGAAATGGTGGTCGGGTTGCTGGCGATCCTCAAGGCCGGTGGCGCCTACGTGCCGCTGGATCCGGAATACCCGCCGGAACGCCTGGCCTACATGATCGAGGACAGCGGCATCGAGCTGCTGCTGACCTGTGGGAGCGAGCTTGCTCGCGATAGCGGTGGTTCAGTCAATAGTGATGTTGAAGGTGAGGGCCTCATCGCGAGCAAGCTCGCTCCCACAGGAGGGGGCGGTGTCACCACGTTGCTGCTGGATGGGGATGACGACTGGTTGCGGGACAAGGCCACCGACAATCCGCCTGCCCGGGCCGTCGCCCAGAACCTGGCCTATGTGATCTACACCTCCGGCTCCACCGGCAAACCCAAGGGCGCCGGCAACAGCCACGGCGCACTGACCAACCGCTTGTGCTGGATGCAACAGGCCTATGGCCTGGAGGCCGGCGACAGTGTCTTGCAGAAGACGCCGTTCAGTTTCGACGTGTCGGTCTGGGAGTTCTTCTGGCCGTTGATGACCGGCGTGCGCCTGGTCGTCGCGGCACCGGGCGATCATCGCGATCCGCAGAAGCTGGTCAGCCTGATCGAACGGGAAAGCATCACCACCCTGCATTTCGTGCCGTCGATGCTGCAGGCGTTCGTGCTGGATGCCAACGTCAGCCGGTGCACCCGTCTGACCCGCATCGTCTGCAGCGGCGAAGCCCTGCCGGTGGATGCCCAGCAGCAGGTGTTCGCCAAGTTGCCCAATGCCCGGCTGTACAACCTGTACGGCCCGACCGAAGCGGCCATCGACGTGACCCATTGGACCTGCCGCGACGAAGGGCGCGATGCGGTGCCGATCGGCGAGCCGATTGCCAACCTGATGACCTACATCCTCGACGATGAACTCAACCCGGTGCCGAGTGGCGTCAACGGCGAACTGTACCTCAGCGGCCAGGGCCTGGCCCGCGGTTATCACCGCCGTCCCGAACTGACCGCCGAGCGTTTCGTCGCCAGCCCGTTCGTGGCCGGCGAGCGGCTGTACCGCACCGGTGACCTGGCGCGCTATCGCCCGGACGGGGTGATCGATTACGTCGGTCGGATCGACCACCAGGTGAAGGTCCGCGGGTTCCGTATCGAATTGGGTGAGATCGAAGCGCGCCTGCTTGAACATGCAGCGGTGCGAGAAGCGGTGGTGGTGGCCCAGGACAGCCGCAGCGGCAAGGTGCTGAGCGGCTACGTGGTCGCCCAGGCCGGTGAGGCCAGCGACTGGCCGTTGTTGCGCGAAGCGCTGCTGGCCCATTTGCGCCTGAACCTGCCGGAGCACATGGTGCCGACGCACCTGACCCGCCTGGAACACATGCCGCTGAGCCCGAACGGCAAACTCGACCGCAAGGCGCTGCCAGCACCGGACCTGGCCGAGCGCCAGGAAGCCTTCACGGCACCGGTCAACGCCATCGAGCGGGCACTGGTGGACATCTGGCAAGGGGTGCTCGGTGTCGAGCGGGTGGGCACCGCCGACAACTTCTTCGCCCTGGGCGGCGACTCGATCAACTCAATCCAGGTGGTCAGCCGGGCGCGTGCCCAAGGCATCGGCCTGACCCCCAAGGACCTGTTCCTGCACCAGAACATCCAGGCCCTGGCGCGGGTCGCCACGGCGACCGATGAAGGCGTGATCGACCAAGGCCCGGTCACCGGCGACAGCCTGCTGGTGCCAATGCAGCATTGGTTCTTCGCCAGTGATATCGCGCACCGCGACCACTGGAACCAATCGGTCCTGCTGACCCCGCGCGAACCCTTGGACATCGCCCACCTGCAACAGGCCCTCCAGCACGTGGTGGCCCATCACGATGCCCTGCGCCTGCGGTTCACCCAGGCCGACGATGGCCGCTGGCACGCCAGCCATCAGGCCGTGGATAAGCAGCCGCTGGAGATCTGGCAGCGCACCGCGCGGGATACCGCCGAGATCATCGCCATCGCCGACCAGGCCCAACGCAGCCTCGACCTGCAACACGGCCCGTTGCTGCGTTGCAGCCTGATCGCGGTGCAGGACGGCAGCTCGCGCCTGCACCTGGCGATTCATCACCTGGTCATGGACGGCGTGTCGTGGCGGGTGCTGCTGGAAGACCTGCAAAACGTCTACCGCCAACTGCGCGCGAACCAGGCGCCGGCCTTGCCGGGCAAGTCCACGGCGTTCAAGGCCTGGGCCGCTCAGTTGCAGGACTACGCCCACAGCGAAACCCTCAACAAGGAACTGGATTACTGGGTCGGGCAACTGGACCAGCCCCTGCCGCCGCTGCCACGGGCCCGCCCCGAGGGCAGCCAGGCCGCGGCCCATGGCCGTTCGGTGAGCACGCGCCTGGATGCCACCCAGACCCAGCGTTTGCTCAAGCAGGCGCCGACGGCCTATCGCACCCAGGTCAACGATTTGCTGCTCAGCGCCCTGGCGCAAGTGGTCTGCCAATGGACCGGGCAACCGGCCTGCCTGGTGCAACTCGAAGGTCATGGCCGCGAAGAACTGTTCGATGGCATCGACCTGAGTCGTACTGTCGGTTGGTTCACCAGCCTGTTCCCGGTGTTGCTGACGCCGGCCAGCGACCCCGCCGAGTCGATCAAGCGGATCAAGGAACAACTGCGGGCGGTGCCGAACAAGGGCCTGGGCTACGGCGTCCTGCGTTACCTGGGTGCCGAAGCGGTCCAGCAGCGCCTGGCAAAACTGCCGCCAGCGCGCATCACCTTCAATTACCTGGGGCAGTTCGACCAGAGCTTCGATGAGCAGGCGCTGTTCGTGCCGAGTGAAGAGGGCAGTGGCGCAGGCCACGGCGATGACGTGGCGCTGGGCAACTGGCTGACCATCGACGGGCGGATCTTCAACGGCCAGTTGACCCTCGACTGGACCTTCAGTGGCGATGTTTTCGACGAGGCCACGCTCCAGCGGTTGGCCGATGCCTACGCCGTGGCGTTGCAACAACTGATCGATCACTGCTGCACCGACGGGCACTTGGGCCTGACACCTTCGGACTTCCCGCTGGCGCGCCTGAGCCAGGCGCAACTCAATGGCCTGCCGGTGCCCGTGGCGCAGGTGGAGGACATCTATCCGCTGTCGCCGATGCAGGACGGCATGCTGTTCCACACCCTGGCCGACGACAGCTCCGGCTTGTACATCAACCAGATCAGCCTGCCGGTGCATGGCCTGGACACCGAGCGTTTCGCCCAGGCCTGGACGTCGGTGATCGAGCGCGAAGACATCCTGCGCACCAGTTTCCACTGGCAGGATGGCTTGAGCGCGCCAGTGCAAATCGTCCATCGCCAGGTTGAGCTGCCGTTGCAGATTGAAGACTGGCGTGGACAGGACATCAGCGAGCAGGCGATCAGCGCCCGGGCGACCGCCGACTACCTGGCCGGTTTCGACCTGAGCCGCGCGCCTTTGCAACGGGTGTTGCTGCTGCGCCTGGAAGACGATCGCTACCAGATGATCTGGACCTGCCATCACATCCTCATGGACGGCTGGAGCAGTTCGCGGTTGTTCGGTGAGGTGTTGCAGTTCTACGCCCATGGGCAGGTGCCCAGCCGCAATGGTCGCTACCGCGAGTTCATCGAATGGCTGCAACGCCAGGACCAGGGCGCGCTGGAACGTTTCTGGCGCAGCCGCCTCGACACCTTGGAGCAGGCGACTTCCCTCAACCAGGCGATGTTCCCGCGGCATGTCGAGGCACTGCCGGGGCACGAGGCGCTGTATTCACGCTGGGACGTGGCGCAGACCGCTCGCCTGCAACAGGCCTGCCGCGCCTTGCAGATCACCCCCAATACCTTGATCCAAGGGGCGTGGCTGCTGTTGCTGCAACGCTTCACCGGGCAGAACACCGTGGTCTTCGGCGCCACTGTCGCCGGGCGTCCGGCGGGGCTGGTCAACGCCGACAACATCCTCGGCCTGTTCATCAACACCTTGCCGGTGATCCAGACCCTGGACCCCGAGCAGCCGCTGGATCAATGGTTGCAACAGTTGCAGGCCTACAACCTGGACCTGCGTGAGCATTCCCATGCGCCACTGGCGGACATCCAGCGCTGGTCGGGCCTGGGCGGGCAGGGCTTGTTCGACAGCATCATCGTGTTCGAGAACTACCCCATCGACGAACGCCTGGGCGACCAGCAGGACACCGGCCTGAGCTTCGGCGAGTCACGCAATCATGACGTGACCAACTTCCCGATGGACCTGGCGGTCAACCTGGGTGAAACGCTGTCCATCGAGTACCTGTTCCTGCGCAACGCCTTCAGCGTCGAAGCGGTGGAGCGAATCCGCCGGACCCTGGAAGACACCCTGGAAGCGATGATCGATGCGCCCCATGTGTGCCTGGGCAACCTGCAGCGCTTGTCGCTGGAACAGTGGCAGGCCTTCGCACAATGGAGCGCGGCGCCGAACGGCTGCTATCAGGCGCAGTTGTTGCCGGAGCTGATTGGCCGGCACGCCCAGTCGCGTCCGCAGGCCACGGCGCTGGTGTGTGGCGACGACTCGCTGGACTATGGCGAGCTGGAGCGTCGGGCCAACCGCCTGGCCCACCGTTTGATCGAACTTGGCGCCGGCCCGGAAGTGGTGGTCGGCGTGGCCCTGGAGCGTTCGGTGGACATGGTCGTGGCGCTGCTGGCGGTGATGAAAAGCGGTTCGGCGTATGTGCCGCTGGACATCGATTATCCACCCGAGCGCCTGGCGTTCATGATCGAAGATTCGGCCATGGCGCTGTTGCTGACCCTCAGCCGGGTGCAGGCACGCCTGCCGGATCTCGACGGTCTGGCGCGCCTGACCATCGACGGTTTCGACAGCCGCGGCTACAGTGATTTGCCGCCCCACAGCGGTTTGCTCGGCGGCAACCTGGCCTACCTGATCTACACCTCGGGCTCCACCGGTCGACCCAAAGGTGTCGCCGTGGCGCACGGGCCGATGAGCATGCATTGCCAGGCCATCGCCGGGCTGTACGACATGGACGAACACACCCGCGAACTGCATTTCATGTCGTTCGCCTTCGACGGCGCCCATGAACGCTGGCTGAGCACGCTGTTCAGCGGCGGCACCCTGGTGATTCGCGACGGCGCGTTGTGGACGCCGGAGCAGACCTTCGACGCCTTGCACCGCCACGGCATTACCATCGCCTGCTTCCCGCCGGCCTACCTCAAGCAACTGGCCGAGTACGCTGCCAATAGCTCACTGGCGCCACCGCCGGTGCGGGTCTACTGCTTCGGCGGCGATGCGGTGCCGGACCAGACCTTCGAGCAAGTGAAGGCGGCGTTGCGTCCGCAATTCTTCACCAACGGCTACGGCCCGACTGAAACCGTGGTCACGCCGATGCTGTGGAAGGTGCCGGCCAGCGAACGTTGCGAAGCCGCCTACGCGCCGATCGGGCGTGCGGTGGGGGAGCGCGCCTTGTATGTACTGGACGACAACCTCAACCCGTTGCCGCCAGGCATTGCCGGCGAGTTGTACATCGGTGGCGCGGGCATCGCCCGTGGTTATCACCGTCGCCCGGACCTGAGTGCCGAGCGCTTCGTGCCGGATCCGTTCGGCCAGCCGGGCGATCGCCTGTACCGCAGCGGCGACCTGGTACGCCAGCGCGTCGATGGGGTGCTCGATTACGTCGGCCGTATCGACCACCAGATCAAGGTGCGGGGTTTCCGCATCGAACTGGGAGAAGTGGAGGCCAGCCTGCGGCAACTGGACGACGTCAGTGATGCGTTGGTGATCGCCCGCGACAGTGCCTCGGGCAAGCAACTGATTGGCTACGTGGTCACCCCCGATGGCGTGGCCATCGGCGATCGGCTCAAGGCCGAGCTGCGGGCGCAATTGCCGGATTACATGGTGCCGGCCCAGGTCATCTGCCTGGAGGCGTTGCCGGTCACCCCGAACGGCAAGCTCGATCGCCAGGCCTTGCCGGAGCCGGAATTCAAGGGCGCCGAGTATGTGCCGGGGCGTAACCGCGATGAGCAACTGTTGGCCGAGGTCTGGGCTGATGTGTTGCAAGTCGAACGGGTGGGCATTACCGACAATTTCTTCGAGTTGGGCGGTGACTCGATCCTCAGCCTGCAAGTGGTCTCGCGGGTGCGCAACCATGGGGAGCTGAAGATGGAGCTCAAGCTGCGGGACCTGATGCGTGGCCAGACCATCGAGGCGATTTTCGACCAGCGTTCGAACACGTTTGCCGTGACGGTCGAGGACGTGACCCAGGTGGCCGCCGAAGGGCAGTTCAACCTGATTCCGATCCAGCAATGGTGGTTCGACCAGCGCATGAGCGAACCCCATCATTACAACCAGGCGTTGATGCTGCGGGCCCGCCAGGGGTTGAACCTGACGGCACTGGAATTGGCCTTGCGCGGCATGATGCAGCAGCACGATGCCTTGCGCCTGCGCTTCAGTGAAGTCGGTGGGCGTCACCTGCAGCATTACCAGGCGCTGGAGGAGATGCAGGCCCAGTGGACCAACGAACCTTTGCTGTGGCAGCACAGCGTGGCCGATGAAGCCGAGCTGGAGTTGTACGCCGAGCAGGTGCAACGCAGCCTTGATGTGTACAACGGGCCGGTGTGGCGCACGGCGCATGTGACCCTGGGCAGCGGTGAAATTCGCGTGCTGATGGTGATTCATCACCTGGTCATCGACACGGTGTCGTGGCGTTTGCTGCTGCAGGATTTGCAGACGGCTTATGCAGCCTACAGCGACGGCCAGACGCCGAACCTGCCGATTCGCACCAGCAGCTACCGGGCCTGGGCCGAGGGCCTGCAAGCCTATGCGCGGGATTATCCGGCGCCGGAAAAAGCCTGGTGGCTGGAGCAGATCGACCAGCCGGGCAGCGAGTTGCCGTGTGACAACCTGCGGGGCAAGAACCAGGTGCAGTACCAATCGGTGGCGCATTTGAGCCTGTCGGAGCAGCACACCCAGCAGTTGCTCAAACAGGTGCCGGCGGTCTACCAGACGCAGATCAACGACGTGTTGCTGGCGGCGCTGAGCCGGGTCTTGTGCCGCTGGAGCCAGCAGCCGTCGGTGCTGATCCAACTGGAGGGGCATGGGCGCGAGGACCTGGTCAAGGACATCGACCTGAGCCGCAGCCTGGGCTGGTTCACCAGCATGTTCCCGGTGCGCCTGACCCCGAGCCATGAAGCCGACATTGGCACCTCGGTGCGGGCGGTGCAACGGCAGTTGGCCGCCGTGCCGAACAAGGGATTGGGCTATGGCGTGTTGCGCTACATGAGCGGCGAGCCGATGGCCGCCACCCTGGGCCGCGCGCCCCAGGCACGGGTGACGTTCAACTACCTGGGGCAGTTCGACCAGAGCTTTGACGACAAGGCGTTGCTGGTGCCGGCGGCGGAAAGCTACGGCAGCTGCTACAGCCCCCATGCCGCGCTGGGCAACTGGCTGGAAGTGGTGGGGCAGGTGTACGACGGGCGACTGGCACTGCGCTGCATCTTCAGCACACGCCGCTACCGTGCCGAGACCGTCGAGGGATTGATGCGCGCGTACCAGGAGGAACTCGAAGCGTTGATCGAACACTGCGTGGCGCAGGCGGCTTAAGTCTTGCACCTGTGGCGAGGGAGCAAGCTCCCTCGCCACAGGGTTTTGCATGAGTCTGAGTGGCTCATCTTTTACCCATGGTTTTTCATAAGGAACCCCTGCGATGTCCTTGCATCCGGAACTCAACGCCTTCCTCGACCTGGCCGAAGAAAGCCAGGCCGACGGCCCCGGGCCGTTTCACCTGTCGACGCCGGCCCAGGCCCGCGAGGCGTTCGAGCGCACCACCGGGCAATTGCGCTGGGACGCTCCGGCGGATGTGCAGTGCGCCGCTCACGCATTCACCGCCCGTGACGGCGCGACGCTGGCGCTGCGTCTGTATCGTCCCGCCACGGCTTCGGTCCAGGCGCTGCCGGTGCTGGTGTACTTTCACGGCGGCGGTTATGTGGTCGGCAGCCTGGCATCCCACGACGGCGTCTGCCGCGAATTCTGCGCCCGGACACCGTGCGCGGTGTTGTCGGTGGGCTATCGTCTGGCCCCGGAACACACCTTCCCGACCCCGCTGAACGACGGCGCCGACGCCCTCGACTGGCTGGCCCGGCAGGCTCGCGCCGAAGGCCTGGACGTCAGCCGCGTGGCGTTCGGCGGCGACAGCGTCGGCGCGACACTGGCGACGGTGCTTGCGCTGCAAGCGGCCCTGGAACCGGCCTCCCTGGCGATCCAGCCGTGCTTTCAGTTGCTCTGCTACCCGGTGACCGATGCGTCCACCAGCAGCCCGTCCACCGAGCTGTTCGGCGAAGGCTATCTGCTGGAGAGCGAAACCCTCGAGTGGTTCTACCGGCACTACGCCAATGAGCCCACCGATCGCCTGGACTGGCGCTTCTCGCCGTTGCTGGCGCCCGGTTGCCCAGGCCTGGCCCCGGCCCTGATCGCCCTGGCCGGCCATGACCCGCTGCTCGACGAAGGCCGCGCTTACGCCCGGCGTTTGCAGGCGCAGGGGGTGAGCGTGGAGCTGATCGAATACACCGGCCTGATCCACGACTACCTGCGCTTGCAGAGTGTGGTGCCGGAGATTGACGAGGTGTACGCGCAATTGAGCCAAGCCTTGCGGACTGCACTCACCGTCTGAAACACCACAATCCCTTGTGGGAGCGAGCTTGCTCGCGATAGCGGAGTGTCAGCCAAGATTATTTTGCTGATCCACCGCCATCGCGAGCAAGCTCGCTCCCACAGTTGTTTTGGGGTGGTCTCAGGATTTGCATATGCCACACATCCTCTGTGGGAGGGTTTCAGGATTGGCAGGCATAAAAAAACCGGGCCAGGCCCGGTTTTTTTATGGGGTGTTGTTGTTTAGAAGTCGTAGGTCACGTCCAGCGAGGCCACGCGTTCCTGGCCGTAGTAGCAGCCGAACGAGTAGTTGCAGTGGGACACGTACTCGCGGTCGAAGACGTTCTGCACGTTCAGGCTGGTGGTGACGCCACGCAGGCTCGAGGTGGCCTTGCCCATGTCATAGCTGATGGTGGTGTCGAACACGGTGAAGGCCGGTACGTCGAACGAGTTGGCCGCGTCGCCCGGCTTGCGACCGGTGTGACGGGCGCCTGCGCCGAAGGTCAGGCCATTGAGGACGGCCTGGGTGAAGTGGTAGTCGACCCACAGCGTGGCGGAGAACGGTGCCTGTTGCTCGCTGCGGTTGCCCTCGTTGCCGTAGTTGTCCTTGGTGTAGAACGAGTCGAGGTAGGTGGCGGCGGCCATGACGTCGATGTTGTCGACGGTGGATTTGACTTCCAGTTCAACCCCCCGTGAACGCACCTGGCCCGACTGGATCGAGTTCTGCGGATCGGCGGGGTCGGCGGTGACCAGGTTCTTCTGTTTGATCTGGAACACCGAGGCGGTAATCATCGTCTTGTCGAACGGCTGGTACTTCACGCCCACTTCGTATTGTTCGCCTTCGGTCGGCTTGAAGGCTTCGCCGCTAGCGTCCGTGCCCGTGGTCGGCAGGAAGGATTCCGAGTAGCTGATGTACGGCGCCAGGCCGAAATCGGTGACATAGGTCAGGCCTACCCGGCCGGTGAACTTGTTGTCACGCAGTGAGGAAACGGTGCCCGCCAGCAGGTCCTTGTTGTCCACTTCGGCCCAGTCCTGGCGGCCACCCACGGTCAGGATCCACTTGTCCAGCTTGATCTGGTCCTGCAGGTAGACACCGGTCTGGCGAACGGTGTTGTCCCACTTGGTGTCCAGCGTTGGGGTTACGCTGCCGGTGTCGTAGTTGTTGTTATTGCCGTACAGGTCGATCGGCGCGACGTTGTAGGCGTTGTAACCATCGTACTTACGGTTGAAATGCCGATAGTCCACGCCCGCCAGGGTGGTGTGTTCCAGGGCGCCGGTATTGAATTTGTATTCCACGTTGTTATCGACGGTGTAGGCGGTGTTGTGCTGTTGCCAGTCAAGTTTTACCCGGTTGGCCTGGGTCTGGTCAGTGACGCCACCGGTGGTGACGAAGCTGCGCAGGTAGAAGCCCCGGTACTGGTCGCGCACATCGGTGTAACGCGCAGTGGAGCGGAATTTCAGGTCATCGGTGATGTTGTGGCTGAAGTCGTAGCCCAGGATGAACTGGTCACGCTTGTAGTCGTTCCACCGCGTGTCGCCGGAGAAGAAGTCCCGGTCGATCCGCTGGCCGTTGGGGCCGCGCTCCAGGGAACCGATCCGCGGCAGTGCCTGATAGTCCTCCAGACCATCGTCGCGCTGGATCTGCGCCAGCACGGTCAGCGAGGTGTCGTCGTTGGGCGCCCAGGTCAGGCTCGGTGCCAGCAGCATGCGTTCGCTGTGGGTGTGATCGACCTGTTGGTTGCCTTTTTTCGCCACGCCGATGACGCGATAGCTGAATTCCTTCTGGTCGTCGATCGGGCCGCTGGTGTCGAACGCACCGTTGACCCGGCTGTAGCTGCCCGCGCCCAGTTTGATCTGGCTGCGCTGTTCCGTGGTCGGGCGCTTGGAGACCATGTTGATCAGGCCGCCGGGTTGGTTCTGCCCGTACAGCACCGACGAAGGGCCCTTGAGCACTTCGATGCGCTCCAGGGTGTACGGGTCGATTTGCGGCGCGCCGCCGAGGCTGCCGGCATAGGGCAGGTAGGCCCCGTCGAGGTACAGCGGCGTGGGCGAGAAACCCCGGCTGGTGATTTCGTCGGCGATGGCGTTGCGGTCGGTGAAGCCGCCGGTGTTCAGGCCCGGCGTGTAGCGCAAGGCCTGGGTCAGGTTGCGTGCGCCCTGGGTGGCGACCTGCTCGGCGGTGACCACGTTGATGGTCTGCGGGATCTCCAGGATCGGCGTGTCGGTCTTGGTGCCGGTGGCGCTGCGGGTGGCGACGTAGCCGTCCACCGGGCCATAGGCGGTTTCCGCGGATTTACCGGTGATGGTCGTGGCGCCCAGTTCCAGCGAATTCCCCGCCGTCCTGGCGCGCACGCTGACCGTGTTGCCCTGGATGGTGAACATGACGCCGGTCCCCACCAGCATCTGCGACAACGCCTGAGCCGGCGACAACCGGCCGCTGACCGGTTGGCTGCGCAGGCCCTGAACATCATCGGCGCTGTAGAGCACTTGCATGTTCGATTGATTGCTCAATGCCTGCAGGGCACTCGCCAGCGACTGCGCCGGAATGTTGAGATCGACTTCCTGTGCCTGGACCTGTGCGCTGAACGGCATGGCCAAGGCCAGGCTGAATGCGCTGGCGCTGAAACCTGGTTGCAGCAGGCGGCGCATGATCAGTGCCTTGGTAAAACGTGGAATCCCCGGAGTTGCTGGCATGTGTTTCACTCTTGCAGGTTTTAGTTTTAATAAGGGTGTAGTTGTCATCAATTCTTAATTAGGACGCACGACCCAGAAAAAACCAGAATGAGAATCGTGATTATTTACGCCGATTGCAGTTCGGTGACCACCCGGCCGGCTTCCATGCGCACCAATTGGTCGGCCACGTCGAAGTAACGGTCGTCGTGGGAAATCACGATGATGGTCTTGCCCAGGCGCTTGAGGTCCGGCAGCAGCTCGGTGTAGAAAATCCGCCGGAAGGTCGGGTCCTGGTCGGCGGCCCATTCGTCGAACACCAGCACCGGGCGTTCTTCCAGCCACGCATTGACCAGTGCCAGGCGCTTGCGTTGGCCGGTGGACAGGTCGGTGGTGGTGAAGGCGCCGTCGCGCACGCTGACCTTGTGGGCGATCTCCAGGCGTTGCAGGTATTTATTGGCGTCGTCCGGGATATGGGTGTCGCCCTGGACGATGTCGTCGAACAGGTAGTAATCGGCAAAAATCGTCGTGAACAACTGGCGATAATCGTCGCGGGTCACGGCTGTCACGACGTGGTCGTTGAGGCGGATTTCTCCTTGTTGCGGTGCGTACAGGCCCAGCAGCAGCTTGATCAGCGTGGTTTTGCCACAGCCGTTTTCACCGACGATGAACACGATGTCGCCCTGGTCGATCTTCAGGTTCACCGGTCCCAGGCGGAACGGCGTGGCGCCTTCCACCGCCGGGAAGCTGTAGGTCACATTGCTCAGTTCCAGGGTCTGCACCGGGGTTTTCGGCTGGCCTTGGTCGTTGAGCAACAGGTGCGGTTCAGGGGATGAAAACTGCTCCGACAATTCGGCGATGCGACGGAAGGCGATCTGCGCGCGGCTGACGATCGGCAGGGTGCCGATCAGGTGTTCCAGCGGGCCTTTCATGTACAGCAACACCAGCACGAAACCACTCATCACCGCCTTGTCGGCGCTCGGCCACAGCGATTGCAGGGCCAGGGCCAGGCCGATCACCACGAAGAACAGCATCGAGCCGAAGGTCTTGGCGATCACGAAAATGTTCACCGAGCGGATCTGCGTGTCGCAGATCTTGTCGGCGGTGTGTTCGATGCCCGAGACGAACATGCGTTGCCGCCGGGGGCGATGGATGCGCAGCTCTTTGGCGCCTTCGGCGATGGCGTTGTAGTGCTTCTGCAATTCGTCCTCGGAATCGCGAGCCTCCATGAAGCCCTTGATCCCACGACCGCGGGCGATGTACTGGACCACGGTGCCGATGACAATCGCCACGACCATCATCAGGAACATTGGCCACGACAGCATGGCCAGGTAACCCATGCAGCCGAGGGTGACGGTCAGGGAAATGGCCAGGGGGGCGAAGGCGAAGGCGAAATCGCTGATGGTGTCGACGTCGTGGGTCAGCACCGGGATCAGGCGATGGCTGCGGTAGCGTTCGATCTGCTGGATGGGCGCCGACAGGACTTTTTCCCCCAGCTCCTTGCGCAGCTTGGCGATGATCTTCTGGCCGACGTAGTTGGTGCCGATGTCGGAACAGATGGAACTGACCAGGGCCAGCAGGCACAACCCGGCGAACACGCCCACCACGGTGTGGCTCAGCCCGCCTTCGGCGTGCAGCACCTTGTTGATGGTCGCCAGCAGCACGGTCACGCTCAGGCCACCGACCATGCCCAGCAGGATGGCGCCGATGACAATCAGCCGGAAGGGTTTGAGCAGGGTGAACAATTCATTGATCACCCCGCGTTTTGGTTGGCTCATGGAGGTTTCCCTGCTAGATGAAAAGGGCGAAGGCCATCGCGGGGCATTCACCGCATGGGCTGGAGGACGGCGGCACGCCGGATTGGGGCGCGCCCACCTGTAGAACGATTGGTAGGGGAGGGGATTTAACACCTGATTGCCCGAGGAGCGCCGTTGTGGCGAGGGAGCTTGCTCCCGCTGGGCTGCGAAGCGGCCCCAAGCTTTTGCGGTCGCTACGCAACCGAGCGGGAGCAAGCTCCCTCGCCACAAAAAGCGGGGTCTTCAGGCGGGCAGTCGATTACATATCCCGCGCCACCCGAAAACCGATCCAGTCCCCCCGATTGCCCGGCACCAACGCGTTGCGGTTGCCAGAGCGGGAGAACACCGGCGCCTCGCCCCAGTCGTTGCCGCGGATGCGTTTGAATTCGCATTTGCCAGTCAGCCAGGCGCTGCCGTCGCTCGGGGCGCCCACATAGTTTTCGTTGTAGCAATCGGCGGTCCATTCGTAGATGTTGCCGTGCATGTCGTACACGCCGAAGGCGTTGGGCGCGAAACTGCCGGCCGGGGCGGTGAAGTTGTAGCCGTCGGCCGCGCCGTAGGTGTTGGCGTGCTGGGCGATGCTGTACTCCTTGCCTGCATCGAACGGGAAGGGGAACGGCCCGGTGCTGCCGCCGCGTGCCGCGTATTCGCGCAGGGACTCGCTGACCAGCCGGTATTGTTTGCCGGTTTTTTTCGACAGCCACGCCACGTAGGCATTGGCTTCGTCGAAGTCCATGCACACCGCCGGGTGTCGGTCGGTGTATTGCTTGCGCGGGTCGCTGCCCTGGTAGTCCGGGATGCCGGCCTTGCACGCTCGGCCGGGACGCTCATCGCCGTCGGGCATGGTGTAGCCGGTGTCGCGCAGGTAGGCGAACCATTCGCCCTTGAGCACCTGGAAGCGACTGATCGCCAGGGGTTTGGCAAATGTCACCGGGTGCAGCGGGCCTTCGTCGGGCTCGCGTCCCACTTCGTCGTCCGGGGTGCCCATCTGGAAGGTGCCGGTGGGCAGCACGACCATTTCCGGGCAATCCTTGCAGTCGCGAAAGACCTGGCCCGGTTGCGATGCCTGGGCGCCGGAGGGCAACAGGGCGGCGAGGGCCAGTGCCGGGAGTAGCTTCAGCGAAAAACTGTTCATCCATCTCTCTCGATAAGGTCAAAAAGGTTCGGCTCAGAGCGTTTTGCCCAGCAACCCCATGAAGCGATCGATCTCGGCTTCGGTGTTGAGCAACCCCGGCGCGGTGCGGACCACCGGTCCCGCATCGCGGTGCACGGCGTCGGCGATCACGCGGTTCTTCATCAGGTAGGCGGCGACCTCGTCGCTGTCGCGGCCCTTGATCCGGAAGAAGGTGAAGCCGGCGGACAGCTCCGGGCTCATGGGGGTGATCAGCTCGATCTGCGGCTGTGCCACCAGCTGTTTTTTCAGGTAGCTATTGAGGGCGTGGATCCGCGCCTGCACTTCGGCCTTGCCCAGTTGCAGGTGCAGCTTGAACGCTTCGTCGGCGGCCCAGCGATGCTCGAAGGCGTGATAGCCCCCCGGGGTCATGACGGTGGAAAACGTCGTGGCTTCGGAAAAGGTCGGAATGATCGGCGTGACGTACTTGAGTTCTTCGCTGCGGCTGCACACCAAGCCGGTGCCGCGTGGGCCGAACATCCACTTATGGGTGCCGGCAATGAAAAAGTCGCAATTCATGGCGGGGAAGTCGAGGTCTTCGACGCCGAAACCGTGCACGCCGTCCACCACGTAAATGATCCGTTGTTCATCGCTGCGGCCTTGGTTGTGCTTGTCCACCAGGGCACCGATCTTGTCGATCGGCAGCTTCACGCCACTGCCCGAATGCACCCAGGTCATGCCCAGCACCCGGGTTTCGGGGCGGATGTTGCGGTCGATGGCCGTGAGGATCTGTTCATGGCTGGCGTCGTGGGCGTTCTCGAACAGCTTGATCTTGCGCACCCGGGTGCCGCTGCGTTGGGTGCGCAGGTCGAGAATGGTGTGGGTGGCGTAGTGTTCGTGGGCGGTGGTGAGGATTTCCTGGTCGGCCGCCACGTGGACGCCGCCGTAGATGATCGACAGGCCTTCGGTGGTGCTGCCGGTGAGGGCGATTTGCGCAGGACTCGCTTGCAGGTAGCGGCCGGCCCAGGTGCGAACGTTTTCCTCTCGCTCTTCGGTGACACCCAGGTCCCAGTCCATCAACAGCCCCGGGTTTTTATCCAGGGCGGCGCGGTGCCGGTCGATGGCCTCGCGCACCGGGCGCGGGTGGGTGGTGACCAGGAAGTTGGAGAAGTGCAGGTAGTCCGGGTCCTGGTTGAACAGCGAGCGCAATTGCGCCCATTTGTTCTTGGGCAGCGGTGGCAGTGGATCGGCGCTGGCCGTGGCGGGCAGGCTGGCGGCCAGGGGCAGGCCGGCGGCGAGGATCCCGGCCTGCTTCAGGAAGGTGCGACGTTCATTCATGGCTGGGCCGCCTTCTGGGTCGAGGCGATGGCGGGGCGGGCGGCTTTCTGCACCTGATCCCAGACCCGCAGGAAATTGCCGCCCCACAGTTTGGCGATGTCGGCTTCGGAGTAGCCGCGGGTCAGCAGCTCGGCGGTGACGTTGCGGATGTCGCCGACGTTCTCCCAGCCTTTCACGCCGCCGCCTTCGTTGAAGTCCGAGCTGATGCCGACATGGTCGATGCCGATCTTGCGCACGGTGTAGTCGATGGCGTCCCCCAGGTCCTTGAGGCTGGCCTTGGGTTCTTCTTCGAGGATGCCGTAGAGCTGGCTGGCGTATTCGCCGAACTTCTGTTCCGGCCAGGCGGCGATGATCGGGTCGCCGGGCATCAGCGCCATCGCCAGGTTGGGCAGCGGCGGCAGGTCGAAGCGTTCGCGCAGGGCGTTGAGTCTGTCCTGGGTCTTTTGCGTCAGCGGGCGCAGGTACTGGGAGAAACCGACGATCTGCACCACGCCGCCGCTGGCCTTGATCAGTTGCATTTCCTTGTCGCTGAGGTTGCGCGGTATGTCCACCATCGCCCGAGGTGCCGAATGAGAGGCCACCAGCGGTGTGCGACTCAGTTGCGCGACTTGCTCCAGGGCCAGGGTCGACATCTGCGATACGTCGATGATCACGCCCAGGTCGTTCAGGCGTGTCACCGCTTGCTTGCCGATGTCCGACAGACCGCCCAGGGCATCGGGCGAGTCGTTGAAGAACGGCAGCGGACGGGAGGAGTCGGCCCAGTCGTTGTTGCCGATGTAGCTGAAGCCGAACATGCGCATGCCCCGCGCCGTCCACAGGTCCAGCAGGCTCAGGTCATGGCCCAGGGGGTAGGCGTTGAGCATGCTGATGAAGATTGCAAACTTGCCTTCGCCGTGCAGGCGGCGGAAGTCATCCGGGGTGTAGGCGATGGCGACCTGGTTGGGAAAGTCCCGGACCAGGCCAGTGATGATCTTGTAGCGCACTTCCTGCTGGTTGCGCGCTTCCTCGACAAAACCGGCGGTGGGCTTGTGGGGCGCGTTGGGCCCGTTCCACAACTCCGGCCAGCCGAACACCGTCAGGGCCGCGCCGGACAGATGGCCGCGGTTGGCTTTCACCAGGTCGAACTGGCCGCTGCCGTCCTTGTCGGCTTCATTGCCGGCGGTGCCGAAATCCAGCGGCACGGTGATGTGGCTGTCGAAGGACAGCAGGCGTTCGTGCAGTTCCCTGGCCTCTTTCATCACTTTGACCGGGTAGCCGGGGTTGTCCCGCCACCAATGGTCCCAGGCCGCGACGCCCGCACCGACGGCCAACGCCAGGGCCAGGGGCAGGCCGATGAAAAGAGCCTTTTTCGAACGAGGTGTTGTCATTGCCGATCTCAGTCAGGTTCGCCTTGGAAGGACAGGCGCGGGGCCTTTGCTATCTGGGAAGAACGAGTGATCGGGTGGGAAATTTAGGCGCTCTCGGGGCCGCCATCGCGAGCAAGCTCGCTCCCACAATTTGGAATGCGCTCACCTGTGGGAGCGAGCTTGCTCGCGAAGGCGGCCTTGAAACCAACCTGCCTTTTGGGAATGTACTCAAATCCATTGTGGGAGCGAGCCTGCCCGCGAAGGCGGTCTTGAAACCAACCTGACTTTTGGGAATGTACTCAAATCCATTGTGGGAGCGAGCTTGCTCGCGATGAGGCCTCCACTGTCTCCCTATAAATTTGTCAGCCCACCCATCGTTCTAGCTTGGATAAAGCCCGCTTCAGGGCTGGACACAGGTAAGGCAATGACGATTTCTCGACGATGGTTCATGGCAGGCCTGGCGCTGACCGGTGCCGCCGTGCCTGCGGTGTATTACGGGCATCGCGAACTGACCCGGCCGGACCCGACCATTACCCCCGGCGAGGCCTCGTTCGAAGTGGCGGACGTGGCGGGCCAGCGCCGGGCCGATACGTTGCGGGGCATCTGGACGATCCGTTTCACCGGCCGCGATGCCGGTCTCGAAGGCTTGCCGCAGGACGATCTGCAGATCTTCCTCGATATCGGCCAGAGGGGCCGTGGCCTGGTGGGGTACCTCGACAGCGCCGAACGTTTGCGCGGTGCCGATGAGCCGCGTTATCGGGTGTTGGGCGACCTGGCCGGAACCGACCCGAAGCAACTGAGCTGGCGGTTGATGGGGGCTCGGCACGACGCGCCGGACTATGAATTCATCATGACCCTGGACGAAGTCTGGGCCGGTTTCGGCAATGCCGGCAGCGCCACGCTCAGCGGCCGGGTGTTGCGCCTGGACCGTCCCTTGGCGTTGCTTGAACAGGACAATCACTTCATCGCCGTCAAGCAGCGCTTTCCCGAGGCGCGGGAGCGCACGCCGCTGAGCCCGGCGCTGCTGGCCTGGCTGGTGTCGCCCGAGCATCGGCTGTTCCACCAGCTCTGGCATGCGTCGCGGGACAAATGGCACACCCTGGACGAAGACAAGCGCAACGCCCTGCGCGGCATCGGCTGGCAGCCCGGTCCACGGGACCGGGAGCGTGATGCCCGCGGGCCGCGCAAGGATCGCAATGGCTCGGGCGTGGACTTCTTTTTCATGCACCGGCACATGCTCGGCACCGCCCGATCGTTCCAGGCACTGCCGTCGTGGCCGCGCTTTCCCTTGCCGCAACCGGAGCTGGAACGCGATCGCCTTGGGTTCGCCCGCTACCTCGATAACCACGATGGCACGTCCTTGCCGCCGACCTGGCTGGCCGATGGCGACGAGCAGTACGCCCAGTGGGTCAGCGACATCAAGACCGCCGAGACCTACCACAGCAATTTCCAGGTCTGGGAATCGCGCTACCGCGACCCGCGCTACCTGTCGAAACTGACCCTGGGCCAGTTTGGTTCGGAAGTGGAACTGGGCCTGCACGACTGGCTGCACATGCGCTGGGCCTCGGTGCCGCGTGACCCGTCCAACGGCCACCCGGTGCCGTTCGCCCGTGACCCGGCGGACTTCGCCCAGCGCTGGTACGCCCCGGAGAATGACTTTCTCGGCGATCCGTTTTCTTCCCACGTGAGCCCGGTGTTCTGGGCCTTCCACGGCTGGATCGACGACCGCCTCGAAGACTGGTTCCGCGCCCACGAGCGTTTCCACCCGGGGGAAGTGAGCCGGCTCGAGGTCAACGGTGTGCCCTGGTTCGCCCCGGGCCGCTGGGTCGAAATCGCCGACCCTTGGCTGGGCCCGGACACCCACGGTTGCAGCACCACGCCGGGGCTGCAGGTCGGGCGCTCGGTGGAGATGGACCCGGAAACCATGAAACTGGCCTTGCGCATCACCTTCGGCAGCGATGACAAAAAGCTCTCCGAACTGTTCCGCCGCGTGCCGCAACGGCCGTGGTATGCGCGCAATCTCAAGAGCAAGCCGGTGTAAATCCCGCCATCCCCAAAAGCTGAAGTGAACGCCGTTGTGGCGAGGGAGCTTGCTCCCGCTGGGCTGCGAAGCAGCCCCCAAACCAGCCCCCTCAAAAACACCTGATCCACCGAGGTGCCGGTCATTGGGGCTGCTGCGCAGCCCAGCGGGAGCAAGCTCCCTCGCCACAGGTATCACTTGGCTTGAGTGCGTTTAGCGCGGCGCGGCGATGTCCAGGGCGCGGTTTGCCAACAGTTCTGCCAACTCGATCATTTGCTGGATCCCCAGCGCAAAATGGCGCCGCGAGCCTTCCAATTCAAAGGCTTGCTCGCTTGCCATGACGTTGACCGAAGCGAGGGTCTCGCTGAGGTTGGCCAGCAGGCATTCCATGTCCGCGCCTTCTGCCACGGTGAATAACTGGCCCGGTGGTGGATTGGGTTTTTCAGATTTGGGGTCGAGGTAAAAGGCGAGGGCGCGATCAGCGGCTTCGTCGAGTTTTTTGGAATCGTCTGCGGGGGGATTGGGGGTGATCTTGAACATGGCGTAACTCCTAGTATTCATTTTCAGGAGCCGACACCATCGCTACCAAACGATTGGGTGGCGGCCGTACGCGGGTTGGTAGACCGGAGCACTAGGAACCCGGCGCGCCCGAAGACGCCCTGCGCACGGCCACCATGAAACAGACACCGAGAGAGCGTCTGTAGGAGGTGGCGCTTGCGCCTAGTTGACTCGCGGGCTACCAAACCCGATCGCTGAAATCAGCGACCCGGAAACAGTAAAAGCCACGAGCCAGGCGCACAAGCCGGCGGATTCTGGCGCAGTTGTAGGTAACGGCGCAAGGCGATGTAGCCTCGCTCGGGAGTCCTACATGGCTGGATAAACAGAACCAAAGCCGAACACCCTTTGTCGGAACGGGAATTACCTGTGGCGAGGGAGCTTGCTCCCGCTGGGCTGCGAAGCGGCCCCCAAACCAGCCCCTCAAAACCTCTGTCCCACCGAGGTGCCGGCCATTGGGGCTGCTGCGCAGCCCAGCGGGAGCAAGCTCCCTCGCCACAGGTATCACTCAGCTCGACCATCTGCTGGATCCCCAGGGCAAGCCTTGCTCCCACAGGGGATAAGTTTCCCTCTCCTTCATCTGTCACTTGGCTTGAAGGTGTGTTCGAGGCCTACATCACCCGCCAACCCCCACCCAATGCCTTGTACAACGCCACGCTCGCCTGTACCCGCGCCAGCCTTAACTGCACGTTCATGTCCTGGGCGGCGTACAGCGTGCGTTGGGTTTCCAGCACGGTGAGCAGGTCTTCGGCGCCGGCCTGGTAGCGGCGCTGGGCGATGTCGAAGGCGGTCTGGGCCTGGTGCAGTTCTTCGCTTTGCCATTGCCGTTGCTGGTCCAGGCCGTGGATGCCGTTCAGGGCTTTCTCGACGTCGGCGAAGCCGTTGATGATGGCGGCGCGATAGAGCTCCAGCAGTTCTTCCTGGCGGGCGGTGGCTTTGTCCCGTTCGGCACTCAGGCGGCCGTTGTTGAAGATCGGCGCGGCCAGGCCGGCGGTGAGGTTGTAGACGTTGTTGCGCAGCAACTGGTCGGCGATGTCGGCGCCGGTGGCGAGGCTCAGGCCGAGGGTCGCGGTGGGCAGCATGGCGGCGCGGGCCACGGTGATGTCGGCCTGGGCGGCAGCGAGGCGCGCTTCGGCGGCGGCGATGTCCGGGCGGCGGCGCAGCAGTTCGCTGGGCACGCCGGCGTCGATGGCGGGCCAGTGCAGGCGGTCGAAGCTGTCGTCGTCGAGCCGGACCGACTGCACCGGCTGCCCCAGCAGTGTCGCCAGGGTGATCACGGCCTCCCGGGCCTGTTGCTGCACTTGGGGTACGCGGCGTTGCTGGGCCGCCACCAGGCTTTTTTGCTGGGACAGTTCCAGGGCCGTGGCGCTGCCGGCGTCGTAGCGGGTCTGGACCAGGTCGAGTACGCGTTGGGCGTTGTCCAGGTTCTGTTCGGCGATGCGCTGTTGTTCGCGCAGGGACAACGCCTGGGTGTAGCTGTTGGCGACGCCGCTGAGCAGGGTCAACTCCACGGTCGCCCGGTCGAACTGGCTGGCCGACAGCGTGCTCAGCGCACTGTCCCGGGCCGCCCGCTTGCCGCCCCAGAAGTCCAGCTCATAGGTGGCGCTGAGGTTGGCGTCGTAGTAGTCGATGGTGCGGTTGTCCCGGTCGACGTCCAGTTGGCTGTAGCCTTTGCCGCGTAACAATTCCTGGCGATTGCCGTTGAGCCCGGCCGTGACCGCTGGCAGCAACGGCGCCCCGGCGATCACCGCGCTGGCCTGGGCCTGGCGCACCCGGGCCATGGCGGCGGCCAGGTCGTGGCTGTCCCGGCGCGCCTGTTCGATCAAGCGGTTCAATGGCGGGCTGCCGAAGTGCGTCCACCATTGCTGGTTATCCGCTTGGGCGCTGGGCGTATTGAGGTGCTGCCAGGCCGGTGGCGGCTGGATGCCGCTGTCCGGTGCCGACGCCGGGGTGGCGCAGGCCGCCAGCAACAGGCTGGTGGCCAGGAGGGTCAGGTGCGCTTTCATAGGGTGGGGTTCATTCACTGGTAAGGGCCGCGACCGGGTCGAGGCGGGCGGCCTTGCGGGCGGGCATGAAGCCGAAGACAACGCCGGTGACCAGGGCGCAGCCGAAGGCGCCGAACACCGCCAGCCATTCGAAGGCCACGGCGATCTTGCCCAACAGCAAGGCGCCACCCACCAGCAAGGCCAGGCCGATACCGGCGAGCCCGCCGACCACCGAGAGCATCACCGCTTCGGTGAGGAACTGGCGCAGGATGTCACGTTGCCGGGCGCCGGTGGCCATGCGGATACCGATCTCGCGAGTCCGTTCGCGTACGGTCATGAGCATGATGTTCATCACGCCGATGCCGCCCACCAACAGCGAAATCGCCGCAATGGCCCCGAGCATCAACGACAGCGTGCCCTGGGTGCGTGCCTCGGCCTGGATCATCGCGGCGTTGTTGGTCAGTTCGAAATCCTGCTTGCCGTCGTGCAGGCGCAACAAGGTGCGGGAGACCGCCTGTTCGGCCTCCTTGACCTTGCCTGCGTCCCGGGCGGCGATCACCACGTATTCGGGATGGCGCGTGCCGAACAACCGCACACTGGCGGCGGAGTAGGGCACGGCGATGCGATTGTCGGCGTCCGAATCCCCGGAGCTGGCGCCTTTTTCCGCCAGTACGCCGACCACCTGGAATGGCATGTTCTCGATCAGGATGTAGCGGCCGATGGGGTCGGCGACATCCTTGAGCAGTTTCTGCCGGACCTTGTGGCCGATCACCGCCACCGCCGCCGCGCCGCGTTCGTCGGCGTCGCTGAAGTAACTGCCCTCGGCCACCGGCCAATTGAAGATGGCCGGGAAATTCGTGTCGTTGCCGCCAACGTAGCTGGTGTGGTCTAGGTTGCCGAAACGCACGCTGGCTTCGGCACCGTTGACCGGCATGATGCGCTGCACTTCGGGCAGGTCGGCGAGGGCGGCCAGGTCGTATTCGCTGATGATGCCCTTGGCGGCTCGGGGTGTGGGCGCGCTGCCGTTGAGGTAGATGATGTTCGAGCCGAACGCGCCCATCTGGGCCATGACCTGGCGCTTGCTGCCTTCGCCCACGGCCAGCATCACCACCACCGAGGCCACGCCGATGACAATGCCGAGCAGGGTCAGGGCGGTGCGAAAGCGATTGATCCACATCACCCGCCATGCCGCCTGTACCGCGTCCACCAGCTCACCTTTCCAGGCGCCGTTGTGTTCGCTGCCGGCGCTCAGGCGCTGGCGCAGGTCCACGGCTTGCAGGGCCTTGGGGTTGGCGTGCACTTCGTGTGGCGAAGAGGGGGCGCTGTCACTGATGATCAGCCCATCGCGGATCTCGATGATGCGCTTGGCCCGGGCCGCCACTTCGCGGTCGTGGGTGATCAGGATCACCACGTGGCCCTGGCTCGCCAGTTCGTCGAGCAACGCCATGACCTCGATGCCGCTCTGGCTGTCGAGGGCGCCGGTGGGTTCGTCGGCGAGGATGATGTGGCCGCCGTTCATCAAGGCCCGGGCAATCGACACCCGCTGCTGCTGGCCACCGGAGAGTTGATGGGGGCGGTTGCCGGTGCGGCTGGCCAGGCCCAGGCGGTCGAGCAGTGCGCTGGCCCGGGCGTGGCGCTCGGCGGCGGAGGTGCCGGCATAGATGGCCGGCATCTCGACGTTTTCCTGGGCGGTGCCGGAAGGAATCAGGTGATAGCCCTGGAACACGAAGCCAAACGCTTCGCGCCGCAGCCAGGCCAGCTCGTCACTGCCCAGGCCGGCGACGTCTTCGCCGGCGAAACGGTACTCACCGCTGGTGGGGCGGTCCAGGCAGCCGAGGATGTTCATCAGGGTGGATTTACCGGAGCCGGACGCCCCGACAATCGCCAGGAACTCCCCGGCGTGAATGGACAAATCAATGCCGCGCAGCACCTCCACCCGAGGGCTGTCGCCACCGCCGTAGGCCTTGCGAATGTCCCGCAGTTCGATCAGGGGCGTGTTCATTCAGCCTCCGCTGCCGCTGGCCGGGCCGATCAGCACCCGGTCGCCTTCGCGCAGGCCGTCGACAATCTGCGTGCGCAGCCGATCGCTGACGCCGGTGCGAACGGTGCGCGGCTGGACGTCGCCATTGTCGGCCAGCACCCGCACCTGGCCGGCGTCCTGCAGGGCGGCGATGGGCACGGTCAGCACGTCCTTGGCTTGGGCGGCGACGAAAAACACCTGGGCGGTCATGTCGGTCATCAGCGCGCGGTCGGCGTTGTCGACGTCCAGCAACACGGTGTAGAGCACCACCCGCTCACTGCCGCTGCGGCCACCGGTGGGGCTGCCGCCCTGGCTGGCCTCCAGTGGGCGCGGCGGCACCGGGAGGATCTGGCGAACGGTGCTGCTCCAGCGACGGCTGCCGCCGGCCAGGGTGGTGAAGTAGGCGGTCATGCCCGGCTTGACGTGGCCGATGTCGGCTTCCGAGACTTCGGCCCAGACCGTCATCGGCGACAGCCGGGCGATGCGCAGGATCAGCGGGGTTTGCTGCTGGGCGTTGAGGGTCTGGCCTTCCCGGGCACCGACGGCGACCACGGTGCCGCTCATCGGCGCATAGATGCGCGTGTAGCCCAGCTCGGCCTCGTCGCTGCGCAGGCTGGCCTGGGCCTGGCGGATCTGGGCCTGGAACATGTCGATGCGCGCCTGGGTCGCCCGCACTTCGGCCTGGGCGGTCTGCACGTCTTCCTCGCGGGTGGCGCCGCCGGCCTTGAGTTGCTGCTGGCGGCGGAATTTCTGCTGCGCCAGGTCGTGCTGGGCACGCTGCTCCTGAAGCTGGGCCTTGAGGTTCTCGATCGAAAAACGCCCGGCGTCGAGCCTGGCCTTTTGCGTGGACGGGTCGATTTCCACCAGCAGTTGGCCTTCGCGCACCTCGTCGCCGGCCTCCACGTGAATCTTCTGGATCTGCCCGGACGCCTGGGCGCCGACGTCGACATAACGCCGCGGTTGCAGAGTGCCCAGGGCGGTGACGCTGTTTTCGATATCGCCACGGGTAACGGGCGCGGTGACCAGGGGCGCACGACTGGGCACGACCGCTTGCCACGCGGCGAAGGCCACGGCCGGAAGCAGGGCGAAGGTGAGAAGCCAGGCGCGTCGGGTAGGGCGGGGACGTTTCATGCAGGGTTCCGGCCGGTGATATCGGGCCCGTCCCAGGAAGGGCAGGGACGGGGGGCTGTTCTGGTAAACGAGCGCTTTGGACGGGAATTTACTGGCTTGAAACACTTGGTAGCAGGTTGGCGAATCAGCCGAAGCGACCCCGAACCCTGTGGCGAGGGAGCTTGCTCCCGCTGGGCTGTGTAGGAGCTGGCGAAGCCTGCGATCTTTTGATCTTTCGCTTGAGACTCAAGTGTCTGGGGAAAGATCGCAGCCTCGCTCCGCTCGTCAGCTCCTACAGGCCCAGCGGGAGCAAGCTCCCTCGCCACAAAAGCCAGGGGCCGACACCTCGTCAACTGAACGAATCAACCCCGATACAAACCAACGCTTTAAATCTATATGAGAATTACTATAAATTACGCGATCGAAGCTGCCATTATCGTGCCATGCCCTTTTCAGGCATGCCGGGTGGCATTGGGATAGCTGGCGCGGCCATTGCGCACGGGAGTCATGTTGGAAAACTACTATCGCGAGCTGGTGTGTTTCCTGAACGCCAGGCTAGGCAACCGCCAGGCGGCCGAGGATGTGGTGCATGACGCCTATGTGCGGGTGCTGGAGCGTGCCAGCGACACGCCCATCGAACAGCCTCGGGCGTTCCTCTACCGCACGGCGCTGAACCTGGTGATCGACGGGCATCGACGCAACGTCCTGCGCCAGGTCGAATCCCTGGATGTGCTGGACAACGAAGAGCGCTTCTTCACGCCATCGCCCCACACCAGTCTCGACCATGGCCAGCGCCTGGACATGCTGCAGCGCGCCCTGGCCGAGCTGTCGCCGCTGTGCCGCGAGAGTTTCCTGCTGCGCAAGCTCGAAGGCCTGTCCCACCCGCAAATCGCCGAGCGCCTGGGCATTTCCCGGGCATTGGTGGAAAAGCACATCGTCAACGCCATGAAGCACTGCCGCGTTCGCGTGCGTCAGTGGGACGCGCCCTGATTCGAGCGTCGCCGGTCACCCGGCGGTAAATTTTTTTTCACTGTCCTCGTTCCTCTCAACAGACGACTTGCCGGCGCCTTCAGTGCCGGTCAGGTTCCCCAGGCTTTTCGTGCCCTGTTGAGGGGCTTTTCCAGAGGACACTGGACATGACACAGGCAATTGCATCGCCCATCGTTCACGACTTGATCGGCATTGGCTTCGGCCCTTCGAACCTGGCGCTGGCCATCGCGCTGCAGGAACGGGGGCCGGTCCAGGGTGAACTGGACGTGCTGTTCCTCGACAAGCAGGCCGACTACCGCTGGCACGGCAACACCCTGGTGACCCAGAGCGAGTTGCAGATTTCCTTCCTCAAGGACCTGGTGACCCTGCGCAACCCCACCAGCCCGTATTCGTTCGTCAATTACCTCAAGCACCATGGCCGCCTGGTGGACTTCATCAACCTCGGCACCTTCTACCCGTGCCGCATGGAGTTCAATGATTACCTGCGCTGGGTGGCCGGACACTTCAGCGCACAGAGCCGCTATGGCGAGGAAGTGCTGCGCATCGAACCGGTGCTGCACAACCAGCAGGTCGAGGCGCTGCGGGTGATTTCCCGCGACGGCCAGGGCGAAGAGCTGGTCCGCACCACCCGCTCGCTGGTGGTCAGCGCCGGCGGTACCGCACGCATTCCCGACGCGTTCAAGGCGTTCAAGGATGACGCGCGGGTGTTCCACCATTCCCAGTACCTGGAGCGCATGGCGGGTCAGCCGTGCGTGAAGGGCCAGCCGATGAAGATCGCCATCATCGGCGGTGGGCAGAGCGCGGCCGAGGCCTTCATCGACCTCAACGACAGCTTTCCTTCGGTACAGGTCGACATGATCCTGCGCGGCTCGGCTCTCAAGCCGGCGGACGACAGCCCATTCGTCAACGAAGTGTTCTCGCCGGAGTTCACCGACCTGGTGTTCCAGCAACCCCACAGCGAGCGCGAGCGCCTGGTCAACGAGTACCACAACACCAACTATTCGGTGGTGGACATCGACCTGATCGAGCGTATCTACGGGATTTTCTATCGTCAGAAAGTTTCTGGCATCGCCCGTCATGCATTCCGCACCCTCACCACGGTGGAGAAGGCCACGGCCACCGCCGCCGGCGTGGAACTGGCGGTGCGCAACAACGCCACCGGCGAGCTGACGGTACGCCGTTATGACGCCGTGGTGCTGGCCACCGGTTACGAGCGGCAGATGCACCGCACCCTGCTGGAGCCGCTGGCGCAGTACCTGGGGGATTTCGAGGTGGATCGCAATTACAAGCTGATTACCGACGAGCGCTGCAAGGCGGCGATCTACATGCAGGGCTTCTGCCAGGCCAGCCATGGCCTGAGCGATACGTTGCTGTCGATCCTGCCGGTGCGTGCCGATGAGATTGCCGGCTCGCTGTATGAGCATGGGAACAATCGCGGACAGGCTCGTCCAGTACGCGACATGCTGTTGGCCGCTGTATAGGCCCTGTAGGAGCGAGTCACCCCCTGTGGGAGCGAGCTTGCTCGCGATGGCGTCAGTTCAGCCAATACTGAAGTGGCTGACACTACGCCTTCGCGAGCCAGCTCGCTCCCACAGGCCATAGGTCCGCTCTCTGGTCACTCGCAGGAAATTCTTCAGAAACTTCCTACACTCATGTCATGCGTCTGTTGGACAGGCGCATCGACGGTTCGCTGTTCCCTCGTATTGGCAGTCTGAACCCCCAACCGGTCACCCTGACTGAGGTCGGTGGTGCGCCGGGCCGACCACGCCAAGCGAAACACCCTGACCAGATGATGCTGCTTTTACGCACAGGCCTGGTGGCGCTGTTGCTGGGCTCATTGAGCGTGGCGCTACCGGTAGGCGCGACTCCTGAGTCGTTGCAGGTGCTCGGGCGCTCCAATGTGGAGGATTATTCGGTGTCCCTGGACGCTGCCGACTGGGCCTGGCTGCGCCAGAAGGGCACGTTGCGGCTGGGGGCCTCGGCGCCGGACTATGCGCCTTTCAGCATCACCGGCAATGGTCGCGACTATGAAGGCCTGACTGCCGACTATGCGCAATTGCTGGGGCAACTCTTGCACGTCACGGTGCAGGTCCAGCGCTATCCGTCCCACGCCGAAGCGCTCCAGGCCCTGCGCGGCGGTGAGATCGACCTGCTCGGCACCGCCAACGGCTTCGAAGCCGCCGATCCGGACCTGGCGATGTCCCAGGCCTATGCCGATGACCTGCCGACCCTCGTGGCCCGCATCGACGACAGCCAGGACTTGCCCCCGGACCTGGCGGGCAAGCGGGTGGCCATGCTGTATCACTATTTACCGCCGGAGACGGTCAAGGGGTTTTATCCCGAGGCTTCGTTGCAACTGTTCCCCTCGACCTTGAGTGCCATCGGCGCCGTGGCGTTTGGTCAGGCCGACGTCTACCTGGGGGACTCGATCAGTTCCAACTACCTGATCAGCAAGAATTACCTGAACAATGTGCAACTGGCCGATTTCTCGCGTATGGAAGTGCAGCCGTTCGCCTTTGCGGTCAGTCGCGACAATGGGCGCGTGTTGCGCATCGTCAATGCCGCGCTGCACGCCATTCCCGCCAGCGAACGCATGATCATCCTGCGGCGTTGGAGCGCTGGCGGGGCGAGCATGCCCGGTCAGCAGGCGCTGCATTTCAGCGTCAACGAACAGCGTTGGCTGGACGCCCACCCACGCATCAAAGTCGCCGCCAATGAAAACTTCCTGCCGCTGACGTTCTTCGACGAGCAAGGCCATTTGCGCGGCATTGGCGCCGATGTGCTGGCGCGGATCAGCTTGCGCACTGGTTTGAAGTTCGATGTGCAGCGGGGCGATTCGGTTGACGATTTGATCGGGCAGATCAAGAGCGGCAAGGCCGACGTCCTGGCAACCGCCATCCCCAGCGTCGAACTCGAGGACGAGTTGCGCTTTACCCGACCGTACCTGACGAACCCGTTCGTATTGGTGGTGCCGGTCAGGGCCAAGGCGCTGACCTTGGACCAGATGGCGGGCAAGCGCGTGGCGCTGGTGCGTGGCAACGTGCTGCGCGAGTTCCTGCTGGAGCAGTTCCCCCGCGTGCAGTTGGTGGCGGCGCAGAATGCGGCCGATGCCATGGCCATGGTCGCCGCCGGCACGGCAGACGCTGCGATCAATCCGCTGATCAGCGCCCGCTACATGATTTCCCGCCAGTACCGCGACACGCTGCAAGTCACCAGCACCGTGGGCACCTTGCCCGCGCACATTGCCCTGGCGACGAACCGGGGCGCATTGGAGCTTTACTCGATCCTGGACAAGGCGCTGTTGAGTATTTCCCCGGAAGAAATGGACGAGCTGACCAACCGCTGGCGCAGTGAGGTGGTGATCGACGACAGTTATTGGCTGCGCAACCGCACTACGATCCTCCAGGGGTTCGCCGTTGCTGCGCTGCTGTTGCTGGTGGCCTTGGGCTGGAGCATTTATCTGCGGCGTCTGTTGGAACAGTTGCGCGTGGCCAAGGAAAGCGCCGACGAGGCCAATCGGGCCAAGACCACTTTTGTGGCGACCATGAGCCATGAGATCCGCACGCCGATGAATGCGGTGATCGGCCTGCTGGAACTGGCCCTGAAAAAAGCCGACCAAGGCATCGTCGACCGATTCGCCATCGAAGTCGCGTCGGGTGCGGCCCATGGCATGCTGGACCTGATCGGCGACATCCTCGACATCGCCCGCATCGAGTCGGGCAAGTTGTCGCTGGCGCCGCAACGGGCCAATCTGCACACGTTGATCGAGTCGGTGGCGCGGATTTTCGAGGGCCTGGCCTGGCAGAAACACCTGCGCTTGCATTGGGTGCTGGATGCCGGGGTCGACCGCGACGTGTTGATTGATCCATTGCGTTTCAAGCAGATCGTCTCGAACCTGTTGAGCAACGCCATCAAGTTCACCGACCAGGGCGAAGTGCGCCTGAGTGTGTGCGGCGAGCCGGTCCCTGGGCACGAACGCCTGGGTCTTTGCCTGCGGGTCGAGGACACCGGTTGCGGTATTTCCCCCGAGGATCAGCGTCGCCTGTTCAGCCCCTTTGCCCAGGCCGGCCAGCACCCGCAGTCGGCTCGCAGCGGTTCCGGGTTGGGGTTGGTCATCAGCCGTACGTTGTGCGAAATGATGGGGGGCACCCTGGTGTTGCGCAGCGTGCCGGGGGAGGGCACGCAGGTCAAGGTTTTGCTGGACCTGCCCTTGCTCGATGCACTGCCGGCGGCACCTGCCGAGGTCGAGGCGCTGCTGCCGGTCCCGGCGCTGAGTATCCTGGTGGTCGACGACTACCCGGCCAACCGCTTGCTGCTGTCCCAGCAATTGGGCTACCTGGGCCATCGCGTCCGGGAGGCGCAGAACGGTGTCGAGGGTCTGCAGGCTTGGCGCAGCGAACACTTCGATGTGGTCATCACCGACTGCAACATGCCCTTGATGAGCGGCTACGAACTGGCCCGTACCATTCGCGCCGAAGAGCGCGATCGTAGCCTGTCGCCGGTGGTGATCCTGGGGTTCACCGCCAACGCCCAGCCCGAGGAAAAGCAGCGCTGCGCCGAAGCCGGGATGGACGATTGCCTGTTCAAGCCCATCGGCCTCAAGGCACTCAATGCGTGCCTGGCTTCGGTCATGCCGGATGCGCGGGCGCCCCAGTCCGGCGATGGCCTCGACCTGACCGGCCTGGAGCAACTGACCGGTGGCGACACCAGTGCGATCAGGGCGTTGCTGGAGGAACTGGTCAGCAGCAATGCCGCGGATCAAGCGCGACTGCTGAACTTGGCCACCCGACAGGACTTGCCGGGCCTGGCGGACCTGGCGCACCGGATCAAGGGCGGGGCGCGGATCATCCAGGCGCAACGCCTGATCGCCGCCTGCGAGGCGCTGGAAAGCGCTTGTCGAGGGAACGACACGGTGCTGCTCGCCGAGGCCGTGGAAGACCTTCGCCAAGCCATCGAGCACCTGGCGGAACGACTGAAAACCCACCTGGAGGAATAGGCGCTATAGGAGCTGTATGAACCGTAGGAGCTGACGAGTGCAACGAGGCTGCGATCTTTCCAAAGACCCTTGAATCCCAAGCGAACGATCAAAGATCGCAGGCTTCGCCAGCGCCTGCAAAGCGCCGAGCGGGATAAATTCCCTCGCCATAGGGGCTGTGTCTGTCCTCATTTTAGGAATAGTCCTACATCGCCCTTCAAACGCTTCCTCTAGCCTGAGCGCCCTGAATGTTCTTGAGCCGGTGCCTACCTGGCGCGTTGCTATTGGAAAGCTTGCCATGCCGAACAAAGCACTTCGTATCCTGATTGCCGACCCACAACAGACCTATCGAATCGTGCTGGAGCGTCTGTTCAACCAACAGGGCTACCACCGGATTGTCCCCGTGAGCCATTTGCAGGAACTGCTCACGCTGGTGGAGTACGGCAGCGAGCCGTTCGACCTGATTGTCGTCAACGGGGCGTTGGCGGACGGGGCGTTGGACCTGCACGATTTTGTGATCTACAACCCGCAGATTCGTCACGGGATGATCTACAACGCGCAACCGGCCAGTCAGTCGCCGGTGCCTGTGGCGCGTCGATCGAACGTGCATCTGAGCCAGGCGCCACTGCCTGATCTCGCGTCACTGCGACGCCTGATGGAACGGGTCGATCCTCCTATCCATGAGCCGTTGCAACCGTGGGTTCGCCCCCTCAGGCAGGGTCATGGACGCTGAACCAGACCGTTGGTCCGCACTGTCAGGTTTGACAGGTGGCAGGGCCTGGCACTTGTGCAAGAGTCCGGTGCGGTCATGGCACCGGTGCCGTTTGTATTGTTTTGGGGAGCTGCCTTGAAAGACGTGTTGATCGTGGATGACCACCCTGTCATTAGAGGGGCGCTGCGGCTCATTTGCCAGAATGAGGCGTTCACCCACATCCGGGACGCCAGCGGCGCGGCCGATGCCCGGGGCATCATCAAGGAGAGTGCGCCAGACCTGGTGATCCTGGATTTGGTGATGAACGGCTTCGATGGCCTGGACCTGCTGGTCTGGATCATGGCCCAGTTTCCTGAATGCAGCGTGCTGGTGTTCACGTCCCAGGATGCGCAGCACTTCTGCAACCGCTGCATCTCGGCCGGGGCCCGGGGTTTTGTGACCAAGAAGAGTGATCTCAAGGAGCTGACCAAGGCCATCCAGGCGTTGAAGTCCGGTTATGCCTATTTCCCCCAGATGCCCGTCAGGCTGGATTTCCAGCAACGCAGCGAACAGCAAGCCCTGGAAAGCCTCTCCACCCGCGAACTGTCCATCTTGCGCATGCTGGCCATGGGCATGCGCGGCAAGGACATCGCTGAAAGCCTGTTCCTGAGTCCAAAAACCGTCAGCACTTACAAGAGCCGTCTGTTGGAAAAGCTGGGGCTGCAATCCTTGGTGGGGTTGTCGGAGTTTGCCAAGCGCAATCACCTTTGAATGAGTGACACCCAACCCTGTGGGAGCGAGCTTGCTCGCGATAGCGGTCCGCCTGTCGATGCATCTTCGGCTGATACCCCGTCATCGCGAGCAAGCTCGCTCCCACAGGTTCTTGATCGTTCTCCAAATGGAACGCTAAGGCCGGTTTTTGCCGTCTAGTGCTTCAAGGGTGTGGGTTTTAAGCTGTGTCCATCAAATCGCAGTACCTGATTTTGGAGACACGGCATGAAAAACATCATTGGCCTCTACACCAGCCCGCGGCCTCATTGGGTCGGCGACGGTTTCCAGGTGCGCACGCTGTTTTCCTACGACAACCTGGGCAAGCACATCAGCCCGTTCCTGCTACTGGACCACGCCGCCCCCACCGAATTCACGCCGACCAGCGAGCGCCGCGGCGTCGGCCAGCACCCCCATCGTGGGTTCGAAACCGTGACCATCGTCTACCAGGGCGAACTGGAACACCGTGACTCCACCGGCAGCGGCGGCAAGATCGGTCCCGGCGATGTGCAATGGATGACCGCCGCTTCCGGCATCATCCACGAAGAGTTCCACTCCGAAGCGTTTGCCCGTCAGGGCGGGTTCATGGAAATGGTCCAACTATGGGTCAACCTGCCCGCCAAGGACAAGATGGCCCCGGCCGGCTACCAGACGATCCTCAAGGGCGACATTCCGAACATCGCCCTGAAGGACGACGCCGGCAGCCTGCGCCTGATTGCCGGGCGCTTCGAAGGGCATCAAGGCCCGGCACGGACCTTCACCCCCATCGACGTCTGGGACATCCGCTTGAATGCCGGGAAAACCCTCACCCTGGACCTGCACGAAGGCCACAACACCGCCTTGGTGGTGCTGCGGGGCTCGGTTCAGGCCAATGGCCGCGAGCGGGTCGAGGCCGGGCAGATGGCCCTGTTCGACCGGGCCGGCGACCAATTGAGCCTGCAAGCCAATAACGACGCGGTGCTGTTGCTGCTCAGTGGCGAGCCGATCGACGAGCCCATCGTTGGCCATGGTCCGTTCGTGATGAACAGCGAACAGGAAATCCACCAGGCCTTCAATGATTTCCACTCCGGGCGCTTTGGCCGGATGGACGATTGAACGCGAAAGCAACAGTCGCGCAGCACCCACACCCACTGTGGGAGCGAGCTTGCTCGCGATAGCGGTCTGATAGTCAATGCACCCTTGACTGACACACGGCAATCGCGAGCAAGCTCGCTCCCACATGGGGATCTGCGGGGGATCTCTACAGCGTGTTCAAACTGTGCCAATCTTCGCCAATCGCCCTCCTGGAGCTGTCCCGATGCTGTTTCTGATCTCCGAGCACCCGCTGCTCTGTGCCCTGGCGCTGCTGGTGCTCGACCTACTGATGTGGCATCTGGTCAGTGCGGATCGGATCTATTGGAAAGTCGGCGCAAGGCTGGTGATTTTTTCGTTGTTCAGCGTGCTGCTGTTCAACGAAGGCCTCAACCCCATGGTCCCGGCGCAGTGGGTCGAGGATGTGCCGCGGCACTTGGCCGCTACCGGTTTGCAGATCACCTGGTGGCTGTTCGCCGCGCGAACCCTGACGGTGCTGATCGTGGCGGCGATGATGCAACGGGTCGGCCACACCGGGCGGTTGTTGCAGGATTTGCTCGGCGCGGTGATTTTCCTGATCGCCGTTATCGCGGCCCTGGCCTATGTGCTGGATTTGCCGGTCAAGGGCGTGCTGGCTACCTCCGGCGCGATGGCGATCATCGTCGGCCTGGCCTTGCAGAGCACCCTCAGCGACGTGTTCTCCGGGATCGTGCTCAACACCACCAAGCCCTATCAGCTCGATGATTGGATTTCCATCGACGGCACTGAAGGCCGGGTCACCGACATCGATTGGCGGGCCACGCGCTTGCAGACCGCCCAGGGCAGCATGGCGGTGATTCCCAACTCGTTGGCGGCCAAGGCCAAGGTCATCAACTTCAGCCGCCCCAGCGATGTCCATGGCCTGTCCATCAGCATCCAGGTCAGCCCTCACGCGCGGCCACAAACTGTGATCGACGCGTTGGAGCGGGCCATGATCGGCTGTCGTTCCCTGCTCGCCACCCCGGCCCCCAGCGTCGCCCTCAAGAGCAGCGGCAGCGGCGGGGCGGAGTATGAAATCAGCGGGTTCGTCGCCTCCATGGCCCTGAAACGCACGGTGCGCAACCAGTTGTTCGACCTGGCGTTCCGGCATTTGCAGGCGTCGGGCGTGAGCCTGCTGTCCACCAGTGAAAGCGCCACGCCCCAGGTGGTGTCGCGGCCCCGGGCATTGCTGGAAAGCTCGAACATTTTCTCCACCCTGCGCCAGGATGAGAAAGACACCTTCAGCCAGAACATGACCCTGCAAACCTTCCGCGCCGGCGATGTGATCCTGGCGGCGGGGGAGGTCAGCGATCATCTGTTCATCATCGAGTCAGGGGTGGTCAGCGTCACCCTCATGCGCAACGGCCAGCCACTCGAGGGCGGACGCATGGGGCCGGGGGAAGTGATCGGCGAAGCCGGGATCGTCGCCGAGCAGGCGGCCCTGGCGACTTTTTCCGCCAAGACGTTCTGCACCCTGTACCGCATCGAAAACAGTTACCTCAAGCCGTGCCTCGAGGCCCGTCGCGACATCAACGACGCGATGAAAAACCTGCTGGACGTGCGCATGCACCTGGCCCAGAACCTCACCCGCGACCTGCCCAAGCCCGTCGCCAAGAAACGCTTCCTGCAGTGGCTGCGCAGCCGGGCCTGAAGCCTATCCCCTGTGGCGAGGGAGCTTGCTCCCGCTGGGTGGCGCAGCCGCCCCAAAAGGCCTGACACCGTTTCCCTGGCGGACCGCGTCGGCTGGGTTACGACTGCTTCGCAGCCGAGCGGGAGCAAGCTCCCTCGCCACAGGCGCCTCCAGCCCTCCTTCGGGCAAACCCCGACGCGTTCCCCATTGGCCACCCGAACTTCCCAACAATTGGCTATTTGTACCGCGCCACTGCACGGCTAACGTAGCGCTACACCTAATCGTTCTGGAGTTCACCATGCAACCGCGTATCGATTTCTACACCGCTTCCCCAGACGCTTTCAAAGCCATGCTGGCCCTGGAAAGCGCCGCCTCGAACCTGGGCCTGGAGAAGTCCCTGCTGGAGCTGGTCAAGTTGCGCTCCTCGCAGATCAACGGCTGCGCTTTCTGCATCGACATGCACACCGCCGATGCCCGCAAGGATGGCGAGACCGAACGTCGCCTGTACGCCGTGACCGCCTGGCGCGAAGCGCCGTTCTTCACCGGCCGCGAACGCGCCGCACTGGCCTGGACCGAAGCCCTGACCCGCCTGAGCGACACCCACGCGCCGGACGCCGACTATGCCCTGCTGAGCGAGCATTTCAGCCCCAAGGAAATGGTCGACCTGACCGTGGCGATCAACGCCATCAATGGCTGGAACCGCTTGGCCGTGGGCTTTCGCAAGATGCCTGAGGCGTAGTCGGGCGAAGAAGAAAAAAACCTGTGGGAGCGAGCTTGCTCGCGATAGCGGTCTGATAGTCAATGCACCCTTGACTGACACACCGCCATCGCGAGCAAGCTCGCTCCCACAAAGGTTTATGCCTCAGTTTTAAAGCTTCGGACGACAGGCGCCGTAATAGGTTTGCTTCACATGAATAGTAACCATTACTATTCATGCCCCGTTTCCACAGCGCACCGCGATGACCCCCAAGCTGCCCCGCAGACCCGGCTTTTTCGAGCATTACGAAGAGTTGATCGGCACCTGGACCCGTCGCTTGCGCAATCGCCAGCAGGCCGAGGACCTGGCCCATGACACCTTCGTGCGGGTGCTTGAGTCCGATTCGAGCGGGGTCGAGCAGCCACGGGCCTATTTGCATCAGACCGCGCGCAACATTGCAGTGGATGGCTATCGGCGCGAAGATCGACGGGGGGCCATGGAAGAGGCTGTCATCGACCCTGGTCAGTCGTTTTCGGGCGACCCGGAGCACTTCATGCACGCGATTCAACTGGCGGACTCGATCGAGCGGGCGCTTGCCGAGCTGCCGGCCAACTGCCGCACGGTGTTCGTCTGGCAGAAGATCGAAGGCCTGACCCAGGCGGAAATCGCCGAGCGCCTGGGCCTGTCAAAAAACATGGTGGAAAAGTATATGATCCGCACCCTGCGGCATCTGCGCGATCGCCTGGACGGACCAGGCCAATGATCCGTCGTCCTCTTCCACCTGAGCCACAGGACCTTCCATGATGGATAGCCGTGAATGCCCGTGCGGGCAGGACAGGGTTCGCGACGCGGCGGCGCAATGGTTCGTGCGTTTGCAAGCGCCGGCCATGAGTGTCGAGGAGCGCCAGCGTTTCGAAGCCTGGCTGGACGAACATGCCAACCACCGTGACGAAATTCAATTGCTCCAGGGGATCTGGAGCGCCACGGACCTGCTGCCCAAGGAACGCCTGCGAGCGCTGTGCGAACCTCCCGCCGAACGTCCCAAGCGTCGGCCGCTGCTGCGCTACGCCGTCGCCGCCGGACTGTTCGCGGTAGCGCTGGGGTTGGGGCTGTTCAGCGGTTTGAGTTCTTCCACCGACTACAGCGGCGAATACGCCACCGCCCTTGGCGAGCGTCGGCATATCGCCTTGCCGGACGGTTCGGTGATCGATCTCAACAGCCGCAGCCGGGTGCGTATTCAATTCGCACACCATCAGCGCCGGGTGGAACTGGCCGAAGGCGAGGCCCTGTTCAGCGTCGAACACGATGCTGGCCGGCCATTCACCGTCGATGCGGGCAACGGCCAGGTGACGGTGACCGGGACGCGCTTCGATGTGCGCCGCGATGCCGACAAGACCCGGGTGGCGGTGGCGCAGGGCAGCGTCAAGGTCCAGGGCCGCGCCGCGCTCCCGGCTCAGTCGGTCAGCCTGACAGCGGGCCTCGGCACCCAGATCGATGCCCAGGGCAAAGTCGCCACGCCTTACGCGGTCAACATCGAGGCGCTCACCGCCTGGCGCCATGGCAAGCTGGTGTTCAACGACGCGCCGCTCAAGGAAGTGGCTGAAGAAGTCTCTCGTTATCGCACCCAGCCCCTGCGGGTCGGTAGCGCGGCGGTGGGCAACCTGCGCCTGACCAGTGTGTTCCGCGCCGACGACCCCGAGGCGCTGCTCAAGGCGCTGCCGAACATCCTGCCGGTGGCCGTGCGCAATCTGGATGACGGCAGCCAGGAAATAATCGCACGATAGATTCAGGTTTTTTCCGAGTTCTTCGTCTTCTTGTCCAACTGCAACTGGTTTGCATTAACAGACGCGTATTCTTGCGATCAACAGGACAAGGTTCGACGTGAAAACAACCGCCAAAAACAACAACCGTACCCACGTACGCTGGCTGCCCTTGGCCCTGACCCTGGCGGTCAGCGCCGCTGTGCCCCAGGCGTTCGCCGATCAGGCCGCCACCGCCATTCACATCCAGGCGCAACCGCTGGGGCAAGCCTTGACCCAGCTCGCCCAGCAGACCGCGTTGCAGGTGTTCTTCAGCGCCGAATCGGTGGCCGGCAAACAAGCGCCGGCGGTGGACGGCAACTTGTCCCCGGAAGCGGCCTTGCGCCAATTGCTGCAGGGCAGCGGCCTGCAGTACCAGATCGATGAGGGTTCGGTGACCGTGTCGCCAGCACCTTCGGCGTCCAACGCCGGCCCGCTGGAGCTGGGGGCGACTGAAATCCAGGTGGTCGGAGACTGGCTCGGCGATGCCAACGCCGAAGTGGTGCAGAACCACCCCGGTGCGCGTACGGTGATCCGCCGCGAAGCGATGGTGGAGCAGGGCGCCATGAACCTCGGCGACGTGCTGCGGCGGGTGCCGGGGGTGCAGGTGCAAGACGCCAACGGCACCGGCGGCAGCGATATTTCCCTGAACGTCGGCGTACGTGGCCTGACCTCGCGCTTGTCGCCGCGCTCCACGGTGTTGATCGACGGCGTACCGGCAGCGTTCGCGCCCTATGGCCAGCCGCAACTGTCCATGGCGCCGATTGCCCTGGGCAACCTGGACAGCGTCGACGTGGTGCGCGGCGCAGGCTCGGTGCGCTACGGACCGCAGAACGTCGGTGGGGTGATCAACTTCGTGACCCGTGCCATTCCGCAGAAATCCACCGGTGAAATCGGCACCACCCTGGAAACCTCCCAGCGCGGCGGCTGGAAGCACATCGACACGGCTTTCCTCGGCGGCACCGCTGACAACGGCCTGGGCGTGGCACTGTTGTATTCGGGCGTCAACGGCAACGGGTATCGCCAGAGCAACAACGGCAACGACATCGACGACGTGATTCTCAAGACCCATTGGGCGCCGACCGATGTCGACGACTTCTCGCTGAATTTCCACTACTACGACGCCAAGGCCGACATGCCCGGCGGCCTGACCCAGGCCCAGTACGACGCGGACCCGTACCAGTCCGACCGCGACTGGGACAACTTCAGTGGCCGGCGCAAGGATGTGTCGTTCAAGTGGATCCGCGAGATCAATGAGCGCACCCAGGCCGAAGTGCTGACCTATTATTCCGACAGCTACCGGGGCAGCACCATCGCCTCCCGAGACCAGCGCAACCTGGTGTCCTACCCGCGCACCTATTACACCTTCGGCATCGAACCCCGGGTGTCCCACGTGTTCGACCTGGGCCCCACCACCCAGGAAGCCAGCGTCGGTTATCGCTACCTCAAGGAAGGCATGCACGAAGAGGCCAGCCGCCTGGCGTTGCGCAATAACGAACCGGTGGTGCGTCCGGGGGCCGACGGCCACGTCTATCAGGACCGTACCGGCGGCACTGAAGCCCATGCGGTGTATATCGATGACAAGATCGATGTCGGTCAGTGGACCATCACCCCGGGCATCCGCTTCGAAAGCATCAGCACCGAATGGCACGACCGCCCGGTACTCGACACCGCTGGCCGCCCTGTGCAGGAAAAACGCCGCAGCATCGACAGCAACGAACCGCTGCCGGCCCTGAGCGTGATGTATCACCTGTCCGATGCCTGGAAGCTGTTCGCCAACTACGAGACCTCGTTCGGCAGCCTGCAATACTTCCAGCTCGGCCAGGGCGGCGACGGCAACAACACCGCCAATGGCCTGAGCCCGGAGAAAGCCAAGACCTACGAGATCGGCACGCGTTACAACGATGACGTGTGGGGCGGGGAAGTGACGCTGTTCTACATCGACTTCGACGACGAGCTGCAATACATCAGCAACGACGTGGGTTGGACCAACATGGGCGCGACCAAGCACCAGGGGCTGGAGGCTTCGGTGCACTACGACATGGCCGCGTTCGACCCACGCCTCGAAGGCCTCACCGCCAACGCCGGTTTCACCTACACCCGCGCGACTTACGAAGGCGAGATCCCGAGCTTCAAGGGCCGTGACCTGCCGTTCTATTCTCGCCAGGTGGCCAACGTGGGCCTGCGTTACGAGGCCAATCGCTGGACCTATAACCTCGACGCCTTTGCCCAGTCCAAGCAGCGCTCACCGGGCAACAACGTGAACGCCGATGGCAGCTTCAGCGGCGACTACATCACCGATGGCACCGCCGATGGGCAGTACGGCGACATGCCGGGCTACGTGCTCTGGAATGTGCGCGCCGGCTATGACTTCGGTGCACAGCTGTCGAACCTGAAAGTCGGCGCCGGGGTGAAAAACCTGTTCGATCACCAGTACTACACCCGTTCCAGCGACAACAACTCGGGCATTTACGTCGGCGCACCGCGTACGTTCTTTGTGCAGGCGAGTGTGGGATTCTGATCGAGGATCAGGCCCTGGGGCTTGGAACACAATGCCAGGGGCTGAAATACAATCCAGTGGCGAGGGAGCTTGCTCCCGCTGGGCCTGTAGGAGCTGACGAGCGAAGCGAGGCTGCGATCTTTCCACTGCCGATTGAGTCTGGAGCGAAAGATCAAAAGATCGCAGGCTTCGCCAGCTCCTACAAAACCGAGCGGGAGCAAGCTCCCTCGCCACAGGTTCATTTGCTAGCCAAGGCTCCCTGGAGGCATCAGACCTTCAAGACTTTCCCGCTGACGGCCACCGCCACCAGCGACAACGCAATCAACCCAAACGCAAAGCTCAGGCTGCTGCCATGGGCGACGAAGCCAATCAGCGCCGGACCGGCGAGGATGCCGGCATAGCCGATGGTGGTGATGGCCGGTACGGCGATCGCTTCCGGCATCAGGGTCTGTTTGCCGACGGCGGTGTACAACACCGGCACGATGTTCGAACACCCGGCACCCACCAACGCATACCCCAGCAGCGCCGCTTGCCACATCGGGGCGAGGGTCGCCAGCAGGAACCCCGCGGCGGCGATCGACCCGCCATAGATGATCACGCGTTTGGCCCCCAGGCGATGCACCACCGAGTCGCCGGTCAGGCGGCCGACGGTCATGGTCAGCGCGAAGGCGGCATAGCCCAGCCCGGCATAGGCGGTATCCACCGCGCGCTCGGTGGTCAGGAACACGGCGCTCCAGTCCAGCACCGCGCCTTCGGCCAGGAACACGATGAAACAGAGGATGCCGATAAACAGCACCACACCATGGGGAATGGCGAACGCCGGTCCCGAGCTTTCACTGCCGTAGGGCAACAGGTGCGGCGCCGCCTTGAACAACGCCACCAGCAGCACGCCATTGACCACCAGCGTCGCCCCCAGCGGCGAAAGTCCCAGGCCGAGCAGGGCGCTCACGCCGGCCGCGCCAATGATCCCGCCGAGGCTGAACATGCCGTGGAAACCCGACATCATGGTCTTGCCACTGGCCCGCTCGACGATCACTGCTTGCAGGTTCACGGTCGAGTCCACGGTGCCGAGCCCGGCGCCAAACAGGAACAGCGCCACCACCAGCCAGGGCAGGGAAGTCATCGTCGCCAGCAACGGCAATGCCAGGCAGATCAGAAGCGTGCCGCCGCTGAGCACCCGACGGCAGCCGAACCGCGTCGCCAGCGCACCGGAAATCGGCATCGCCAGGATCGACCCGACCCCCAGGCATAACAGCAGCAAGCCGAGGGTGCCTTCATCGAGGTTCGCCCGCACTTTGGCGTAAGGCACCAGCGGCGCCCAGGCGGCGATGCCGATGCCGGCGATGAGGTAGGCGATGCGGGTGGACATCTGTTCCAGGCGTCCGGGGACAAAGGTGGGCGGGGGCGTGATGGCAGTCATGAAACGTCCTTGGTTTTCGGGCGGTGCAGTGCGGTGGTGCAGGCAGGGGGGCTATGCTTGCATATTCACTGACCGCACCGCGACCCCAAGGTGCCGAAGCCCTGAAGCACCCTCCTTGGACACTGCGGGTCACTGGGCCTTGTACGGGTTCACCAGACAGTTGCTTATCTGTCGAACCTGACAGGTTACGGCGCAAAGATTTGGCTGTATGAAGCAGGCTTCGCCTAAACTACCGGCCCCTTCTGGCTTTCTCCGGACCCGATGCATGGCACCGTTCTACGACGCACGCGGCAATATCTATGGAGTCGTTTCACCGCAGCAGGCCCGTGACCATGGCATCGATCTGCCTCATTCGGCCGCCCAGGCCGCGCAGACCCGCGAGTCCTGGGCAACGGCGGCCGTGCACGCGTTCTGCGCCTGGGCGCCGGGTGAGGCGCCGCCGGATGCCAAGGCTCATCGCAGTGATGGGTTGCTGATTGGCCCGTTCCAGAGTGAACCGCCCTTTGATCTGTTGATCGTCAATACCGATGGGACACTGGCCGAGCGCAGCGGCAATGGCCTGACGATTTTCTCCCAGGCCTTGCAAGAGCAGGGCTTGATGGCGGGGACGGGTGATTGCTTGCTGCAGGTTCATCACGATAAATCCGACGGTTTGTCTCCGTTGCGAACTTCGGTTCGCGCCGCTGAATTCGAAGGCACCCAAGGCTTCTGGCTGGACCTGGGCAAACCGCTGTTCGGGCCCGGGGCCGTCGGTGCCCAGGACGTCGAGCGTGTGATGTTCGACCAGTGCGATGTCAGCCGTGTGGCGGCGCTTGAACGGTTGAACCCGGCCTGGGGTAACAGCCAGTTCGTGAACATTGGCAACCCCCATTGCGTGACGCTGGTGGACGGTGCCGAGGCGTTGCCGAGCAATTCGCAGATGCGCGCTGCGGCGCTGTCGCAAAGCCTGCTTCGCATCGCCTATGCTGCCCCGGGTGGCGCCGGGCTGCCGTGTCCCGCAGGGGTGAATCTGCAATGGGCCCGCCTGGAAGCCGAAGGGCGAATCGCGGCGCGGGTGTTTGAGCGCGGTGAAGGCCCTACCGCGTCCTCGGGTACCAGTGCCAGTGCGGTGGCCAGTGCTGCGTGGCGGGTGGGCTGGGTGAAGGCGGGCGTGGTGAGGGTGGTGATGCCCGGCGGCACGGTGCCGATTTTGCTGGAAGAAGCGGCGGGCGAGTTGGTGCGGGTCAGGTTGTTCGGTACGGCGCGGCTTGTGCCGTAGGGCGTTCTGGAGATTTTGCGGTGCGGTTCATACCGCTATCGCGAGCAAGCTCGCTCCCACAGGGGCCCTGTGCCGGACTCGACATTTATGTCCACTGAAGATCCCTTGTGGGAGCGAGCTTGCTCGCGATGGCGGCACTACATCCAACATCAATGCAACTGACCCACCGCCGTCGCGAGCAAGTTCGCCACAGGGAAATCAGCCTGTCTGCTGCGCAAACTCCACCACCGGCATCTGCCGCTTCATCAGCACTTCGCCATTGCGAATCGAGTAGAGCGGCAGGCCCTGGCTGCGGATCACTTCGTAGTCGCTGTCCGCCGACAGGATCAGCAGGTTCGCCGGGCGGCCGGGTTCCAGCCCGTAGCGCTCGCCCAGGGCCATGGCCTTGGCGCTGTTGTCGGTGACCAGGTCCAGGGCGCTTTGCAGGTTGCGGTAGCCGAGCATGTGGCAGATATGCAACCCGGCTTCCAGCACCCGCAGGATGTTGCCGTTGCCCAGCGGATACCACGGATCGACGATGGAGTCCTGGCCGAAGCACACGTTCATCCCGGCTTCGAGCAGTTCATTGACCCGAGTGACCCCACGGCGTTTGGGAAAGGTGTCGAAACGCCCCTGCAGGTGAATGCTTTCGGTCGGGCAAGAGACGAAGCTGATGCCCGAATGCCCGAGCAGGCGGAACAGCTTGGCGCAGTAGGCGTTGTCGTAGGAACCCATGGCCGTGGTGTGGCTGGCGGTGACGCGGGGGCCCATGTCGCGGCTGCGGGCTTCTTCGGCGAGCACTTCGAGAAAGCGCGAGTGCGGATCGTCGGTTTCGTCGCAATGCACATCCACCAGGCAACCGGTGCGTTCGGCCAGGTCCATAAGGAATTTCACCGAGCTGACACCCTGGTCGCGGGTGTACTCGAAGTGGGGAATGCCGCCCACCACGTCGGCGCCCATGCGGATCGCCTCTTCCATCAGTTCGCGGCCATTGCGGTAGGACTCGATGCCTTCCTGGGGAAACGCGACGATCTGCATGTCGATCAGGTGACGGCTTTGCTCGCGCACTTCCAGCATGGCCTTGAGCGCCGTGAGTTCGGGGTCGGTCACATCGACGTGGGTGCGCACATGCTGGATGCCATGGGCGGCGAGGGTCTGGATGGTTTTCTTGGCGCGGGTGCTGGTGTCTTCCTGAGTGATGGTGGCTTTGCGTTCGCCCCAGCACTCGATGCCTTCGAACAGCGTGCCGCTCATGTTCCAGCGCGGTTCGCCGGCGGTGAGGGTGGCGTCCAGGTGGATGTGTGGTTCGACGAAGGGTGGGACCACCAGGTTGCCGCCGGCGTCGAGGTCTTCCGGGCCCAGGCTGGGGGCTTCGGTCTGGCGGGCGATGTTGGCGATCAGGCCGTTTTCCAGGTGCAGTTCATGCAAGCCTTCGCGGTTGCGCAGGCGGGCGTTGATGATGTGCATCGGGCAAATCCTTTATAGGTCTTGTAGAGGTGCGTCAGCGGTGCGAATACCCATTACGCCGATCAATAGCACATACGTTAGCGCGCCGGTGGCGATTCCTACCAGTGGCGCGACCCACGGCGAATTGAACGCGGCGACCGTGCCGAGCCCATAGGCGAACAGCCCAGGCCAGTTGAACGCCGGCAACCGGGCTTCGGCCAGGCGTGGATAACGGCCGCGCCAGCGGAAGAAGAAATCGGCCATGATCACCCCGCCAATCGGTGGGATGACGGTGCCCAGCAGAATCAGGTACGGCACCAGCAGATCGTACATCCCCAACAGGGCCAGCAGTGTGCCGATCACCGCGCCGCAGAGGGTCACGGTCTTGCGCCGGCGGGTGCGCAGCAGGTTGCAACCGGCCACGGCGAAGTTGTAGATGGTGTTGTCCTGGGTGCTCCAGATGTTGAGCAGCAGCATCGCCATCGCCGCCATGGCGAAGCCCTGCAGCAGCAACACTTCGACCACGTCCGGTTGCTGATAGACGATGGCCCCGTAGGCGCCGATCAGCACCATCAGGCCGTTGCCCAGGAAGAAGCCGATCAGGCTCGCCAGCACCGCGACCTTCGCCGAGCGGGAGAACCGCGTCCAATTGGTGGCCTGGGTCGCGCCGCTGACGAAGGTGCCGAACACCAGCGTGATGGCGGTGGACCAATCGAGGCTGCTCGTAGGCACCACCGCCAACAAACCTTCGAAGCCGCCGACTTTCACCGTCGCCACCCACATCGACAGCATCAGCAGCAGCATCATGGCTGGTACGGCGATGTACGAAAGGATTTCCAGCCCGCGATAACCGACGTAGGCGGTGGCGCAGAACCCCAGGCCGAACAGCACCATCAACCCGAGCACGGTGCTCTCGCTCAATTCGAAATACTTGCCCAGCACCACGGCGGCGGTCGCCGTGCCCCAGGCGTACCAGCCGATCTGGGTGAACCCGAGGATCAAGTCACTGAGCTTGCTGCCCACCTCGCCAAAACAGAAACGCCCCATCAACACCGAATTGAGCCCGCTCTTGAAAGCGATGTAACCCAGGCCGGCGGCATAGAGGCCCAGCAGCAGGTTGCCAATCACAATCACGGTGAGCATCTCGGCAAAACCGAACGCCACCCCCAGCTTGCCACCGGCAAACATCGTGGCGGTGAAAAAGGTGAAACCCAGCAGCACCATGGCCGTGGAGGCCAGGCCCTTGCGAGCGTGCAGCGGGACTTCGCTCAGGGGATAGTCATTGCCTGGATCGTTCTGAGTCATGTGGCGGTCCTTGCGGGTGAGGGATGACGCAAGTGTGCAGCGGCCGTGCCAAGCGGGTGATCGCGAGATTATTTATAGACAATCCTGGGGATTGGGTAGGCGCAGGGATCAAAAGCGGTGCGCGAGTGATTCAAGTTGGAACACAGATCTCATTAGCGACGAGCCCCCTGTGGGAGCGAGCTTGCTCGCGATAGCGGTGTGTCAGATAGCATCAAGGTGACTGCCATGCCGCCCTCGCGAGCAAGCTCGCTCCCACAGGGGAATGCAGTGTTTTTCAGGTCGGAGAGGACAATGGCAGAAACCGCAACACCGCCGCGACAATGGCCTCCGGAGCGTCTTCCTGAACCAGGTGCCCGGCGTTTGGAACGGGGTGCAATTGTGCCCCCGGGATCATCCGTTGCAGGGCCCGGCCGCGTTCGATGGGGATCCACTGATCATCCTCGCCCCACAGGATCTGGGTCGGGCAGCGCACGTTCGGATACAGGCCCTCGGCTTCACGGGTGTAGCGTTCGTCCATCTGCGCGATCTGCCGGTAGAACGCCGCCTGGCCCGGTTCGCCGAGCCACGGCTGCACGTAGGGCGCCAGTTCCGCGTCCGGGATGTCCCGTTTGATCGCGCCGCGGACATAGGTCGGTACGATGGCCCGCTGAATGTAGTCGGGCAGGCCGCTGAAGGCCGCTTCATGCTGGCGGACATGCTGCACAAAGGGCGAACCCCAGGGCGACAGCGCCACGGGGTCGATCAGGGTCAGGCTGCGGTAATCCTTGCCGTTGATCAGGTGCGTGCGCAGGGCCGTGGCACCGCCAAAGTCATGGGCCACCACGTCGGGGCAATCCAGGTGCCAATGCTCCAGCAATTGTGCGAGCAACAGGTTTTGCACGCCGAGGGACACGTCGGCATCGGGTTGCGCGGATTGGCCATACCCCAGCAGGTCGAAGTAATGCACCCGGTGGGTGGCGAAGAACAACGGGGCGATCCGGTGCCACACGTAGGAAGAGAAGGGCGTGCCGTGGACAAACACCAACGGCGGGCCATCGCCGTGGATGGCGTAGCGGATGGGGTGTCCGTTGAAGTCGTAGATTTGATCCAGCGGCCAGTGGGTCATGATCGATACTCCCCTGAAAATGGCTCAGGGGAGCAAGCATAGGCCAATGCTGTCGGGACAGGAAAACACAGTGATGGCAGCCAAGCCTGTGGGAGCGAGCTTGCTCGCGATTGCGGTCTGTCTGTCACCTAGGTGTTGAATGTGCCGCCGTCATCGCGAGCAAGCTCGCTCCCACAGGTTTTATTCGCCGTGGTAGATGCAACCGCTGGTGCAGGTCTCGTGGATGCGGATGGCACTGAGCTCCGGCAGCAACGGCTTCAACTCGTTCCAGATCCACTTGGCCAACACTTCGCTGGTGGGGTTTTCCAGGCCAGGGATGTCGTTGAGGTAGTTGTGGTCCAGACGCTCGTAGAGGGGCTTGAAGATCGCCTTGATCTCCGAGAAGTCGCGAATCCAGCCGGTGTGCGGGTCGATATCGCCGCTCAGGTGGATCGCCACCTTGAACGAGTGGCCATGAAGGCGGCCGCACTTGTGGCCTTCCGGCACGTGGGGCAGGCGGTGGGCGGATTCGAAGGTAAACTCTTTGAAGATTTCCACAGGTTCGGGCTCTTTAAGGTAGCGGTCGCGAGGCAGGCGGCGGAGTTTATCAGTTTGATAACGGCGTTGCGCGACCGTGCTGACTAAAGGGTCAGCAAACGTTCGCCCAAGCCACCGTTGGCCGTCAGCTCGAGGAACTCGTCACCGAGCCGGCGGCTCTCGTCCATCGCCGTGCGCCAATATTTGCGGCGGCTCGGGTCATCGCCCATGAAGCGCTTGAAGTCGTTGCGGTCTGGCAGTTTGCCGTAGGGCAGGCGCGCCAGGTATTCCCGGGACGGTGCCAGCAACAGCACGTCCTGCAGACGGTCGACGTTGCCCCGACGCCACGGTAGGCCCTTGTCGAACCAGCCGGGAATGACCCGGTCGGTGAAATGCGGGTAGAGCACGATGTCCTCGCCGCTGTAGGGCAGGTCGAGGTGATAGTCCAGCAGACCGCCGTCGCGGTAGGTGCCGGCACCGGCGCCCGGCAGGTCGCGCACGCCTTCCATCACCATCGGGATCGAGCCAGACGCCAGCAGGGCCTGGCGCAGGTTGCCGGCGGCCAACGGCACGAAACGCGACGGAAAGTCATTCAGCGGATGCAGGGGCGGGGCCAGGCGCGGGTCATGGATGATCAACCGTTCGAAATGCCGCGACAGCCGGGCACGGCCCCGCAGGTTGTCGGCGATCACCGACGACAGCCCCAGGCCCAGCCGGCCGCGATGATCCTGGGCGAGCAGGCCGTGGCTCTTGACGACCATGATGTTGAGCCGGTAACGCGGGTTGTCGAGGATCGAGGTGTCACGGCCGTCGAGCAAGTCATCGAGCATGCGCTGCGAGCTCTGGCTGACACCGGCCATGGTCACGCCTTTGGCGAAGCTTTGTTCGTTGTACAAGGTGCCCAGGCGCCGGATCCCTTCAGCGGCGTCCGGCAGGCAGGCGCTGGCGAAGCGCCAGGCCCCCACCGAGGCCCCGATCAGCGAGCGTTCCCGGGGCGCGGCGGGCAGCCATTCGCCGAACAGCGCCAGGTCCAGCCCTTGGATGCCCAGGGCCTTGGGGCCACCGGCGGCGCCGGGCAGGATACCGACGTCGGCGGCGTTCAAGCCGGCCTGGCGAATCCGCCCGAACGCACGGGGGCCGGCCTTGAGGGTGAGGGCGGGAAACTTGATGTGGATGGCGGTCATACCGGTCTCGAATGCGTACAAGCGGATGATTATAACGACACAAGACCCTGTGGGAGCGAGCTTGCTCGCGATAGCGGCGGCACATCCTGCATCGTTACACGCTGACCCACTGCCCTCGCGAGCAAGCTCGCTCCCACATTATTGATGTGGGTTCCATGATGGCGATTCAGTTTCAGTTAAGTTCACCCCGATACAGTCGCCCCCGTGAAAGATTATAAAAAAGGAGACAACCCATGAACCGCCTGACTGCCTTTTTCATCGCGACCCTCATGGCCCTAGGTACGAGCCTGGCTCAGGCACGAGACCTGGACGCGGACGAAGCCCGCAAACTGCAAGACGCTGGTACCATCCTGTCCTTTGAAAAACTCGACGCCGCTGCCCTGGCCGAGCACCCTGGAGCTACCTTGACCGACACCGAGCTGGAGGAAGAGTACGGCAAGTACCTCTACAAGGTGGATTTGCGCGATGCCAAGGGCGTCGAGTGGGACCTGGAATTGGATGCCGTCAACGGCGAGGTACTCAAGAATCATCAGGATACGTAATGAAGCTTAATCTACGCGCCCATGGTCGATGGGCGCTGGCGCTGCTGGCGTTTTGTTCGCTGGCCATGGCCCGGGACCTGGATCAGGACGAGGCCCTGCAACTGCGTCAGCAGGGCGTGATCCTGCCGCTCGAACACCTGCTGCAACAGGCGCTGGACCTGCACCCCGGCGCCAAGCTGCTGGAAGCCGAGTTGGAGGAGAAACACGGCGTCTATATTTATGAGGTCGAGCTGCTGGACACCGACGGCGTCGTGCGCGAACTGGACCTGGAGGCCACGACCGGCCGCTTACTCAAAGATAAGGAAGACTGATGCGCCTGCTTCTGGTGGAAGATCACGTGCCCCTGGCCGATGAAGTGATGGCCGGGCTTGCACGCCAGGGTTACGCCGTCGACTGGCTGGCCGATGGTCGCGACGCGGTGTACCAGGGCAGCAGCGAGCCCTACGACCTGATCATCCTCGACCTCGGCCTGCCGGGCGTGCCGGGGCTCGACGTGTTGGCCCAATGGCGCGCTGGCGGCCTGGCCACGCCGGTGCTGATCCTCACCGCCCGCGGGTCCTGGGCCGAACGTATCGAGGGCCTCAAGGCCGGGGCCGACGACTACCTGACCAAACCCTTTCACCCTGAAGAACTGCACCTGCGGATCCAGGCGCTGCTGCGCCGCTCCCATGGGCAGGTCAACCAGCCGACGCTCAAGGCTGCCGGATTGCACCTGGACGAGAGTCGCCAATGCGTGGTCCGCGACGGCACCGACATCCAGCTCACGGCGGCCGAATTTCGCCTGTTGCGTTATTTCATGCTGCATCCCGAGCAGATCCTTTCCAAAAGCCATCTCGCCGAACACCTGTACGACGGTGAGACCGAGCGCGATTCCAACGTGCTGGAAGTCCACGTCAATCACCTGCGGCGCAAGTTGGGACGCAGCGTGATCGAAACCCGCCGCGGCCAGGGTTACCTGTTCGGCGGGCAGGCGCAGTGAGATCCATCCAGCGGCGCCTGAGCCTGGGCCTGATCGGTGTGATGGTGGTGGTCGGCCTGGTCCTGGCGCAAACCAGTCTGTGGTTGTTCGAGCTGGGCCTGCAGCGTTACCTGGAAGCGGGGCTGCGTAACGACAGCGAGAACCTGCTGGTGGCCTTGGTGCGCGGCCCGCAGGGCTTGCAATTGGATGAGCGCCGCCTGTCGCCGGCCTATCAGCGGCCGTTTTCCGGGCATTATTTCCGCATCGATTTTGCCGATGCGCACTGGCGCTCCCGCTCCCTGTGGGACCAGGAATTGCCTCGGCTCGACCACCCCGGCCTGCACAGCAACCTGCAACTGGGGCCCGAGGGCCAGAAGCTGCTGGTGCTGCGTACCGATTATCGACGACTGGGCCAGGCGATTTCCATCAGCGTGGCCCAGGACTACACGCCGGTGCGTGACAGCTTCCGCCGGATGCAACAGGTTGGCCTCGGGCTCGGGTTGGCGGGGCTGTTGCTGATTCTGTTGCTGCAACGCATCACCGTGCGCCGAGCCTTGCGTCCGCTGGACCGCGCCCGGGAGCAGATTGCCCAGTTGCAGCGCGGACAGCGTTCGCAACTCGACGAACAGGTGCCACGGGAACTGGAACCGCTGGTGACGCAGATCAACCATCTGCTGGCCCACACCGAAGACAGCCTCAAGCGTTCGCGCAATGCCTTGGGCAACCTCGGCCATGCCTTGAAGACCCCGCTGGCGGTGCTGCAAAGCCTGGCGTCGAACGAGAAGCTCGACCCGTATCCCGAGCTGCGCAAACTGTTGCTCGATCAACTGGAGCAGGTCCGCCAGCGCCTGAACCGCGAACTCAACCGCGCCCGCCTGTCCGGCGATGCCTTGCCCGGCGCGCACCTGGACTGTGACGCCGAACTGCCGGGGTTGTTGGCCACGCTGAACATGATTCACGGTGAACACCTGCACCTGAGCTATGTCGCCCCGCCAGGCCTGCACCTGCCCTGGGACCGTGAAGACTTGCTGGAATTGTTGGGCAACCTGCTGGACAACGCCTGCAAATGGGCCGATGCCGAGGTGCGCCTGACCATGACCGAGACGGCCGAGGGCTTCAGCCTGGCCGTGGAGGACGACGGCCCGGGCATCCCCGCGGACCGCCGCGACCAGGTGTTCAGCCGGGGCACGCGGTTGGATGAACAGACCGATGGACACGGCCTGGGCCTGGGCATCGTGCGGGACATCGTCGACACCTGGGGCGGGATGTTGGCGTTGGACGACAGCGAGTGGGGTGGATTGAAGGTCGTGATCGAGCTGCCCAAGCGCTGATCTCATGGCTCCGCTCCCCCTGTGGGAGCGAGCTTGCTCGCGATGGCGTCAGTTCAGTCACATGGATAGCCACCGAAAGATTGCTATCGCGAGCAAGCTCGCTCCCACAGAGGGGGGCGGTGGTGGTCGTCAATATTGCGAGACTTGAAAACCCGCCCCACGGCCCTTGCAGCTTGCCGCCGCTTGCTGCACAGTCGCGACCTTTTTGTCCGGTGGCTTTCCATCGCTGTGCTTTGAGGTAACGATGATAAATGCAGTAATTGCCGCGGTTGGCGTCATGCTGGTGCTCAGCCTGTCCCGCGTGCATGTGGTGATCGCGCTGATTATCGGCGCGTTGGTGGGTGGCCTGACGGGTGGCCTGGGGATCGAGGCGACGCTCAAGGCGTTCAATGCCGGCCTGGGTGGCGGTGCGACGGTGGCGCTCTCCTATGCCTTGCTCGGCGCTTTCGCCGTGGCGATTGCCAAGTCTGGCATGGCCCACGCCCTGGCGGACAAAGCCCTGGCCCTGGTGGATCGCCAGGACGCCGCCGGCGGCACGGGCGTCAAATGGGTGCTGATCGGCCTGCTGGGGACGGTCGCGGTCGCCTCCCAGAACATTCTGCCGATCCATATCGCCTTCATCCCGTTGCTGGTGCCGCCGCTTCTCTATGTGCTGACCAAGTTGCAACTGGATCGCCGCTTGATCGCCTGCGTCATGACCTTCGGCCTGATCACCCCCTACATGTTCCTGCCGGTGGGCTTCGGCAATATCTTCCTCAATGAAATCCTGCTGGCCAATATTGCCCGCAGCGGCGTGGACGTCAGTGGCATCAACGTCACCCACGCCATGGGCATCCCGGCGCTGGGCATGGTGTTCGGCCTGCTGCTGTCGTTGTTCAGCTACCGCAAGAAACGCGTCTACGACCTGAAGAGGATCGCCCGGGTCGAGCAAGTGGCGGTGCGCTACAACCCCATGACCCTGCTGGTGGCGGGGCTGGCGATTGTCGCGGCGTTCGCCATCCAGCTCCTGGTCGACTCGATGATCATTGGTGCCCTGGTCGGCTTTCTGATTTTCTCGGTATCGGGTGTGGTGCGCTGGCGCGAGACCGATGACCTGTTTACCGAAGGCATGAAGATGATGGCGATGATCGGCTTCATCATGATCGCCGCCTCAGGCTTTGCCGAAGTGATGAAGGCCACCGGTGAAGTCCAGAGCCTGGTGGAAACCTCGGCGGCCTGGATCGGCCACAACAAGGGCGTCGGCGCGCTGATGATGTTGTTGGTGGGGCTGCTGGTGACCATGGGCATCGGCTCGTCGTTTTCCACGGTGCCGATCCTGGCGACGATTTTCGTGCCGCTGTGCCTGCAACTGGGCTTCAGCCCGCTGGCGATCGTCTGCATCGTCGGCACCGCCGGCGCCCTGGGCGATGCTGGCTCGCCCGCCTCGGACTCGACCCTGGGCCCGACCTCCGGCCTGAACATCGACGGCCAGCACCATCACATCTGGGACACCGTGGTCCCGACCTTCATCCACTACAACCTGCCGCTGCTGGCGTTTGGTTGGGTGGCGGCGATGGTGTTGTAGCCTCGAGACCGAGTCGCCTCAATCGCGAGCAGGCTCGCTCCCACAGTGGATCGGTGTGAACACAAGCATTGTGGACGCCGCCGAACCCTGTGGGAGCGAGCTTGCTCGCGATGAGGCCCTTGAATTCAGTGACCCTGCCAACGGACCGCTCACCTTGTCCTACAGTTTTGCCGTGCGGTGCCGTTAATACAGCTAACCACGCCAATAACACCTACAAGAGTGAACAGCATGCGCCTGAGCCTGAAGGCTAAAGTCCTGTCCCTTGCGATACTGCCGGTATTGCTGTCCGCCGTGATCATCAGCCTGACCACGGCTTTCATCTTGAAGGAGCAAGCTAGCAAAGAGGTCCAGCAGACCCGCGAACGCCTGCTCAGCGAGGCCAAGGCCACGCTGCAGAACTACGTGGCGGTGGGCCTCACCGCCATCAAGCCGCTCTACGATGCCGCCGCGCCTGGCGATAACGAGGCGCGTGCCCAGGCGATCAAGCTGCTGTCGAATATCAGCTATGGCAAGGACGGCTACTTCTTCGGCTACGACTCCGAGACCATTCGTCTGTTCAAGGCCAACAGCCCCGATGGCGTGGGCAAGAGTTTCAAGGACAACCGCGACCCGAACGGTGTCTACGTCAACCGTGACCTGGTGAAAGTCGCCAAGGACGGAACGCATTATCTGGAATACAGCTCGCCATTGCCCGGCAGCAATGACCTGGTGCCCAAGCTTGGCTACACCGAATACCTGCCCAAGTGGGACCTCGCGGTCGGTAGCTCGGTCAACCTGGATGGTATCGAAGCCCAGGTGGCACTGGTGGAGGCCAAGGTCCACGATCGCCTGCAAGGCGTGATCTTGAGCATCGTCGGGATCGCCGCAGTGGTGTTGCTGGTGATTGCGGTGGTGGGCCTGGTGCTCGCCAACACGATCCTGCGTCCCCTGCACCTGATGAAGGACAATCTCGACGACATCGCCGCGGGCGAGGGTGACTTGACCCGTCGGTTGACCATCACCAGCCAGGACGAGCTTGGCCAACTGGCCGGTTCGTTCAACCGCTTCGTCGACAAGATCCATGGCCTGGTACGGCAGATCACCGACATGACTTCGCAACTGACCGGCCTGGTGACGCAAGTTTCCGAGCAGGCCCAGCGCTCCGAGCAAGCCATGGAACGTCAGCGCCACGAAACCGATCAGGTTGCCACGGCGATCAACGAGATGTCCTCGGCTGCCCAGGAAGTCGCCCGCAGTGCCCAGGGCGCCGCCGTCGCGGCCCAGCAGACCGACGAAGAAGGCCAGTCCGCCAAGCGCGTGGTGGCCGGCAGCATCCAGCAGATTCATGCGTTGGTGAACGATATCCGCAGCAGCGGCGTGTCCCTGGACAGCCTGCAGCAGGACGTGGCCTCGATTGTCAGTGTGCTCGGGGTGATTCGTTCGATCGCCGAGCAGACCAACCTGCTGGCCCTCAACGCCGCCATCGAGGCCGCGCGTGCCGGTGAGGCGGGGCGTGGGTTCGCGGTGGTGGCCGATGAAGTGCGGGCCCTGGCCAGCCGGACCCAGCAGAGTACCCAGGAAATCCAGGGCATGATCGACCGTCTGCAATCCGGCACCCACGCGGCGGTGGAAGCGATGCGCCGTTCCAGTGAGGCCGGCGATGGCACCTCGGAGCGGGCAAACGAGGCGGGCGCCTCCCTCGACACCATGGCGCAGTTGATCGGCACCATCAACTCGATGAACGCCCAGATCGCCAGCGCCGCGGAAGAACAGACCGCGGTTGCCGAGGAAATCAACCGCAGCGTGCATCAGATCGCCGTGGCCGTGGACAGCGTCGCCGACGAAACCCAACTCGGCGCCCAGACCTCCCGCAGCCTGGCCGACCTGGGCCAGCGCCTGGGCAAATTGGTGGGGCAGTTCCGGATCTGACCTGACCCTCAGGAGCTGCCGAAGGCTGCGATCTTTCGCTCTCGATCCAGATGTTTTCACCTGGGCAACCGGGTCTTATCGGGAAAGAAGGATCGCAGCCTTCGGCAGTTTCTGCCGGGCTCAACAGGCGCTAACACAACAAAAACCTGTGGGAGCGAGCTTGCTCGCGATAGCGTCAGATCAGCAGTATTCATTTGGCTGACACACCGCTATCGCGAGCAAGCTCGCTCCCACAGTTGTTCTGCGGCACCTGGATCAGCGCCAGTGCTACGGCTCACGCACATCCCGCATCAACAACCCAAACCGCAGATCCACCGCATCCGGGATCGGCACGTACACCACATGCCCATCCCCCGGTGCCACCTCTATGCTCTTGCCGTTGATGTTCTGCAATTGGTGCAGGTCGAAGTGGAAGTTGCCCTTGGGGGTCATCAGTTCCATGTGATCGCCCAGGCTGAAGCGGTTCTTGACCCGCACTTCAGCCAGGCGTTCGCGCCGCTCGCCGGTCAGTTCGCCGACGAACTGCTGGCGCTCCGAGACTGAGCTGCCGTTCTGGTAGTTCTGGTATTCGTCGTGCACGTGGCGCCGTAGAAAACCTTCGGTGTAGCCACGCTGGGCCAGGGACTCCAGGTCGGTCATCAGGCTGCGATCGAATTCCCGACCGGCCACCGCGTCATCGATGGCCCGGCGATACACCTGGGTGGTGCGCGCGCAATAGAAGTGCGACTTGGTCCGGCCTTCGATCTTCAACGAATGCACGCCCATGCGCGCCAGGCGCTCGACGTGCTGCACGGCCCGCAGGTCCTTGGCATTCATGATGTAGGTGCCGTGCTCGTCCTCGAAGGCCGGCAGGGAGGCGTCCGGGCGGTTGGCTTCCTGGAGCAGAAACACCTGGTCGGTGGGCGCGCCGAGGCCCAAGGTCGGTTCGGGTTGATAGCTTTGCACAATGTCGCCCACGACGTTTTCCACCGCCGGTTGAGCCGAGTACTTCCAGCGACAGGCATTGGTGCAACTGCCCTGGTTGGCATCACGCTTGTTCATGTAACCCGAGAGCAAGCAGCGTCCGGAGTAGGCCATGCACAGCGCCCCATGGACGAACACTTCCAGCTCCATGGCCGGCACCTGCTCGCGGATCTCGGCGATTTCCTCCAGGGACAATTCCCTGGACAAGATGATCCGGCTCAAACCCTGCTGCTGCCAGAACTCGACGCTCGCCCAGTTCACCGTATTGGCCTGTACCGACAGATGGATTGGCATCTGTGGAAAATGCCGGCGAACCAGCATGATCAACCCCGGGTCGGACATGATCAGCGCGTCCGGCGCCATGGCGATCACCGGTTCCAGGTCCTTGAGGAACGTGCGCAGCTTGGCGTTGTGCGGGGCGATGTTCACCACTACGTAGAAGCGCTTGCCCATGGCCTGGGCCTCGGCAATGCCCAAGGCCAGGTTCGCGTGGTCGAATTCGTTGTTGCGCACCCGCAGGCTGTAGCGCGGCTGGCCGGCGTACACCGCATCGGCACCGTAGGCGAAGGCATAGCGCATGTTTTTCAGGGTGCCAGCGGGTGCCAGCAGTTCGGGGGCGGCGAGGGTCATGGTGGGGTCAGGTCGCAAAAAGCGGGGAGGCTACGCCAGGGTCGGCCAGGCCTCATTGACCTGAATCAATGTGCAGCGCAAACGTGAAGGCACTCCGGCGAGTCCTGGCGGACTAATGTGTATCCCGCCTTTGGACATGGAAAGCTGATGAATCGAAAGATGCTGCAAAACAAAGCCCAGATGTTGCTCCTGGTGCTGGTCACGGTCGCCTTCATCTGGATTCTGCTGCCATTTTACGGCGCGGTGTTCTGGGCGGTCATCCTGGGTATCGTCTTTGCGCCGATGCAGCGCCGCTTGCAGGTGAAGTTCGGCTGGCACCGCAATGTCACCTCGCTGGTCACGTTGAGCATCTGTGTGGTCTGCGCGATCTTGCCGGTGATCATCATCAGTACGTTGTTGGTCCAGGAAGGCGCGGCGTTGTACAAGAGCCTGGAAAGCGGCGAGCTGGACATTGCCGATTACCTGGCCCGCTTCAAGGATGCCTTACCACCGTACTTCCAGCACCTGCTGGACCGCTTCGGCCTGGGCAACCTGAACGGCTTGCGCGACAAGATCGTCAAGAGCGCAATGCAGGGCAGCGAGTTCTTCGCCACCCAGGCCTTCAGTTTCGGCCAGGGCACCTTTCAGTTCCTGGTCAGCTTTTTCGTGATGATCTATCTGCTGTTCTTCTTTCTGCGCGACGGTGCGGAACTGGTGCGCAAAGTGCGCATGGCCGTTCCCCTGGGGGAACATCAAAAGCGCCGCCTGCAGTTGAAATTCAATCGGGTGGTACGGGCCACGGTGAAAGGCAACCTGCTGGTCGCCATCAGCCAAGGTGCGCTGGGTGGGCTGATTTTCTGGATCCTGGGGATTCCGACCGTATTGCCCTGGGCGGTGCTGATGGCGTTCCTGTCGTTGTTGCCGGCGGTGGGGGCGGGCCTGGTCTGGGCACCGGTGGCAGTGTATTTCCTGCTCTCGGGGGCGATCTGGCAGGGCGTGGTGCTGACGCTGTTCGGGGTGTTCGTGATTGGCCTGGTGGACAATTTCCTGCGGCCGATCCTGGTGGGCAAGGACACCAAGATGCCCGACTACATGGTGCTGGTCTCGACACTGGGCGGGCTGGCAGTGTTCGGGCTGAACGGCTTCGTGATCGGGCCGCTGATCGCCGCGCTGTTCATGTCCTGTTGGGCCTTGTTCGTCGAAAGCACGCCGCGTGTGCAGTTGCCCTAGGCGCTCAACAGGTAGGGCCCGATGCGTTGCGACAGTGCCTGGGCGGCGGGCAGTGAAGTCAGCGGGCCGCTGATGGTCACGCCGTCCTGCACCAGGTACCAGCAGGCCAGCAACCCGAGCTCCCGGAGTGGGGCGGGGACGGCGCTGCCAATGACAGACATGATTTGAACCTTGGGCATGGGAAACCTCCATCAATCGATGGGGTTACCTTACGGCTCGGGGGGAAGGACGGAAAATCAACTGGCTCAATAGTAGGAATCGATGCCGCTCAATCGACGACCAGATCGAGCATGTGCACCACTTCCTGCTCGTTGAGCAGGCCCTTGCGGACCAGGTTTTCCGCCAGCAGGGAAAGGAACTTGGCGCTGCGGTGGCCTTCCAGTTGCTTGAGTTCGGTCAGTACGTTGTACACCTTGCTGGAGGTGCACAGGCCGACAATGCGGTGAGGGTTTTGTGTGGGCATACCTTCGTCCTTGTTGTTTTGAAGCTGTTGTTGGCGGACAGTGCCAGTTTGCGGCCCTGTCATGACGCTCACGTGACAGCTTGGGTTGTCGGAAAAAGAAAGCAGGATCCGGACCATATTGCCTTTTTGGCGCCGGATTATTGTTCCGGCAGCGACCTCGGCCAGACTTATATGGCCATCCACCTGTTTTTCGCCCACAAAAAAGCCCCTGGATCTTTCGATTCAGGGGCTTTTTGGTGTTGCTGTCTGGCTCCACGACCTGGACTCGAACCAGGGACCCAGTGATTAACAGTCACTTGCTCTACCAACTGAGCTATCGCGGAATGGCGCGTATGTTACTGATTGGAAAAGAGAAGTCAAGCGTCTATTGGCGAACGGCGCATTCCTGATGCCCATTGACGCTCAATCAGCGATTGGCAGTTACCGCAAGGGCGGGAGAGGGCTACCATGGTTGCCCGGAAGTGGTTGGACGCGCTGCCGGCCATTCGCCGACATTGAGGTACGCGCCATGAACCACCTGTTACCACTTCACACAGCCCGTTGCGCCGAGGTGTGCTTGTGAGCACCGCCCAGATCAGTTTGCCCAAGGGTGTGGGGCCGCACGCCGAGAAACTGTACGACGCCATCGCCCAGGCGAGCACGGCCGAAGAACTGAACCGTGCCGGCGGCAAGGCCGAGGGTTTTGTCCTGGGGCTGGAAAGTACCAAGGCGATCAAGAGCCAGGTGGCCGAGTCGTTGTATGTCATCTATGACGATGCGGCGAGTCAGCGGGCGGCGGAGTTGTAGTTTCGATCTGGTGCTTTTGTGGCGAGGGAGCTTGCTCCCGCTGGGCAGCGCAGCGGCCCTGGAAAATGTCAGCCCCCATCCATCTGACACACCGAGGTGAGGGGCTTTAGGGCTGCTTCGCAGCCCAGCGGGAGCAAGCTCCCTCGCCACGGGTCGGTGTGAGCACTCAAAAAAACGGGAAGCCATGGCTTCCCGTTCTTCATTCCAACGACCTTCAGATCACCTGAACAATAGCCTTGGTCACCGCATCGATGTTGTTCTGGTTCAGCGCGGCCACGCAGATGCGGCCGGTGTCCAGGGCGTAGATGCCGAACTCGTTGCGCAGGCGCGTCACTTGTTCAACGCTCAGGCCGGAGTAGGAGAACATCCCGCTCTGACGGGCGACGAAGCTGAAGTCGTGCTGCGGGGCGGCCTTGGCCAGCATGTCGACCATCTGGTCGCGCATGCCGCGAATGCGCAGGCGCATTTCGGCCAGTTCGGCTTCCCACTGTGCCCGCAGCTCCGGGCTGTTGAGCACGGCGGCGACGATGCTGGCGCCATGGGTGGGCGGGTTGGAGTAGTTGGTGCGGATCACGCGCTTGACCTGGGACAGCACACGGGCACTTTCTTCTTTCGATTCGCTGACGATCGACAGGGCGCCGACGCGCTCGCCGTACAGCGAGAACGACTTGGAGAACGAGCTGGAGGCAAAGAAGGTCAGCCCCGATTCGGCGAACAGGCGCACGGCCGCCGCGTCTTCGTCGATACCGGCGCCAAAGCCCTGGTAGGCCATGTCCAGGAACGGTACGTGGTTCTTGGCCTTGACCACGGCCAGCACGTTTTTCCAGTCTTCCGGGTTCAGGTCCACGCCGGTCGGGTTGTGGCAGCAGGCATGCAGCACAACGATCGAGCGATCGGGCAGGGCGTTGAGGTCTTCCAGCAGGCCGCTGCGGTTCACGTCGTGGGTGGCGGCATCGTAGTAGCGGTAGTTCTGCACCGGGAAGCCGGCGGTCTCGAACAGGGCACGGTGGTTCTCCCAGCTCGGGTCGCTGATGGCCACGACCGCCTCAGGCAGCAGTTGCTTGAGGAAGTCGGCACCGATCTTCAGTGCGCCAGTGCCGCCCACGGCTTGGGCGGTGATGACGCGACCGGAGGCGATCAGAGGCGAATCCTTGCCGAACAGCAGGGTCTGCACAGCCTGGTCGTAGGCGGCGATGCCGTCGATTGGCAGGTAGCCACGGGAAACGTGCTGAGCCACGCGAATCGTCTCGGCCTCGACCACGGCGCGCAGGAGTGGAATGCGCCCCTCCTCGTTGCAGTAAACACCCACACCCAGGTTGACCTTATTGGTACGGGTGTCGGCGTTGAAAGCTTCGTTGAGGCCCAGGATGGGGTCGCGGGGTGCCAATTCGACAGCGGAAAACAGGCTCATTAGTGCGCGGCTCTGAATGGAGAATGAGGGGACGTGTGACGCTCCAGCCGAATGCACTAGAGCGGTGCACAAACGGGGAGCTAGTATAGAGGCCATCACCCGGCACGGCGACAGGCGATTCGGCTTTTAGGCCAAGTTTTTTCGATTTTTTTCGACCGTTAGTCTTCTCGCCGCGTCAAAGTCTTCAAGGCGTGTAGGACGTTCGTCTTGAAAGCGAAGGCATTCACCTCCACATTGTGTGCATCCCAGCTTTTTCCTCGGGCGACACCCGTCGTTTCGGTCTTTCTCGTTCCTGTCGGCTGGCCGACAGGGGTGAATCCAGAGGTTATGTCATGTCTGAATTCCAGCTAGTCACCCGCTTCCAGCCCGCCGGCGATCAGCCGGAAGCCATCCGCCTGATGGTCGAAGGCATCGAGGCCGGGCTGGCGCACCAGACGTTGCTCGGTGTGACCGGCTCGGGCAAGACCTTCAGCATTGCCAACGTGATCGCCCAGGTGCAGCGCCCGACCCTGGTCCTGGCGCCGAACAAGACCCTGGCGGCGCAGCTGTACGGTGAGTTCAAGGCGTTTTTCCCGAACAACGCCGTGGAGTACTTCGTTTCCTACTACGACTACTACCAGCCCGAGGCCTACGTGCCATCGTCGGACACCTTCATCGAGAAGGACGCCTCGATCAACGACCACATCGAACAGATGCGCCTGTCGGCCACCAAGGCGCTGCTCGAGCGCAAGGACGCGATCATCGTCACCACGGTGTCGTGCATCTACGGCCTGGGCAGCCCGGAAACCTACCTGAAGATGGTGCTGCACGTGGATCGCGGCGACAAACTCGACCAGCGCGCCTTGCTACGGCGCCTGGCGGACTTGCAGTACACCCGCAACGACATGGATTTTGCCCGGGCGACCTTCCGGGTACGGGGCGATGTCATCGACATCTACCCGGCGGAATCGGACCTGGAAGCGATCCGCATCGAACTGTTCGACGATGAAGTGGAGAGTCTTTCGGCGTTCGATCCGCTGACCGGCGAAGTGATCCGCAAGTTGCCACGCTTCACCTTCTACCCCAAGAGCCACTACGTGACGCCGCGGGAAACCCTGCTGGACGCCATCGAGGGGATCAAGGCCGAGTTGCAGGAGCGCCTGGAGTACCTGCGTTCGAACAACAAGCTGGTGGAAGCCCAACGTCTGGAGCAACGGACCCGGTTCGACCTGGAGATGATCCTGGAGCTGGGCTACTGCAACGGCATCGAAAACTACTCGCGCTACCTGTCGGGACGCCCGGCGGGTGCGCCACCGCCGACCTTGTATGACTATCTGCCGGCCGATGCCTTGCTGGTGATCGACGAATCCCACGTCAGCGTGCCCCAGGTCGGCGCGATGTACAAAGGCGACCGTTCGCGCAAGGAAACCCTGGTGGAATACGGTTTCCGCTTGCCTTCGGCGCTGGATAACCGGCCGATGCGCTTCGACGAATGGGAAAGTGTGAGCCCGCAGACGATTTTTGTCTCGGCCACCCCTGGCAACTACGAAGCCGAGCATGCCGGGCGGGTGGTCGAGCAAGTGGTGCGACCGACCGGGCTGGTGGACCCGCAAGTCGAGGTGCGTCCGGCGCTGACCCAGGTGGACGATCTGCTCTCGGAAATCAGCAAGCGCGTGGCCGTGGAGGAGCGGGTGCTGGTCACCACGCTGACCAAGCGCATGGCCGAAGACCTCACCGATTATCTGGCCGACCATGGCGTGCGGGTGCGTTACCTGCACTCGGACATCGACACGGTGGAGCGGGTCGAGATCATCCGCGACCTGCGCCTGGGCACCTTCGATGTGCTGGTGGGCATCAACCTGCTGCGCGAAGGCCTGGACATGCCGGAAGTGTCGCTGGTGGCGATTCTCGATGCCGACAAGGAAGGTTTCCTGCGCTCCGAGCGCTCGTTGATCCAGACCATCGGTCGCGCGGCGCGTAACCTGAACGGCCGGGCGATTCTGTACGCTGACCGCATTACCGGCTCCATGGAGCGGGCCATCGGCGAGACCGAGCGCCGTCGTGACAAGCAGATCGCCTTCAACCTGGCCAATGGCATCACCCCCAAGGGCGTGTTCAAGGATGTCGCCGACATCATGGAGGGCGCCACCGTGCCAGGCTCGCGCAGCAAGAAGCGCAAGGGCATGGCCAAGGCGGCCGAAGAGAGCGCCCGCTACGAGGCCGAACTGCGCTCCCCGAGCGAAATCACCAAGCGCATCCGGCAACTGGAAGAGAAAATGTACCAGCTGGCCCGGGACCTGGAGTTCGAAGCGGCGGCGCAATTGCGTGATGAGATTGGCAAGTTGCGGGAGCGGTTGCTGACTGTCTGAGGTTGTGTGGCGACCTTAAGGGCCTCATCGCGAGCAAGCTCGCTCCCACAGGGGATCATTGGGTGGCTCGATCGAACTGTGGGAGCGAGCTTGCTCGCGATGGGCGCGACTCGGTCTGACGACTGGCCACACAAATCCCGCTCTCACTGGAGCCCGCCCGCCATCGCCTGTTACCATTCGCCCCCTGTTTGATCTTCGCTTTTATATTCTTTCCGAGACATGCCATGACCACCGTCCGCACCCGCATCGCGCCTTCGCCCACTGGCGATCCCCATGTCGGCACCGCCTACATCGCTTTGTTCAACTATTGCTTTGCCAAGCAGCACGGCGGCGAGTTCATCCTGCGGATCGAGGACACCGACCAGTTGCGTTCGACCCGCGAGTCCGAGCAACAGATCTTCGATGCCTTGCGCTGGTTGGGGATCGACTGGAGCGAAGGCCCGGACGTCGGCGGCCCGCACGGTCCGTACCGTCAGAGCGAGCGTGGCGACATCTACAAGCAGTATTGCCAGCAGTTGGTGGACATGGGGCATGCGTTCCCGTGTTTCTGCACCGCCGAAGAGCTGGACCAGATGCGCGCCGAGCAAATGGCCCGCGGCGAAACCCCACGCTATGACGGCCGGGCGCTGCTGCTGTCCAAGGAAGAAGTCGCCCGTCGCCTGGCGGCCGGCGAGCCCCATGTGATCCGCATGAAAGTGCCGAGCGAAGGCGTCTGCGTGGTGCCGGACATGCTGCGTGGCGATGTCGAGATCCCATGGGATCGCATGGACATGCAAGTGCTGATGAAGACCGACGGCCTGCCGACGTACTTCCTGGCCAACGTGGTCGACGATCACCTGATGGGCATCACCCACGTATTGCGCGGTGAAGAATGGCTGCCGTCGGCACCGAAACTGATCCTGCTCTACGAATACTTCGGCTGGGAACAACCGCAGCTGTGCTACATGCCGCTGCTGCGTAACCCGGACAAGAGCAAGCTGTCCAAGCGCAAGAACCCGACCTCGGTGACGTTCTACGAGCGCATGGGCTTTATGCCCGAGGCGATGCTCAACTACCTGGGGCGCATGGGCTGGTCGATGCCGGACGAGCGCGAGAAGTTCTCGCTGCAGGAAATGGTCGAGCATTTCGACCTGTCGCGGGTCTCCCTGGGCGGGCCGATCTTCGATATCGAGAAACTGTCTTGGCTCAACGGCCAGTGGCTGCGGGACCTGCCGGTGGAAGAGTTCGCCGCACGTGTGCAGAAGTGGGCGTTGAACCCTGAGTACATGATGAAGATCGCGCCCCATGTGCAGGGCAGGGTAGAGACCTTCAGCCAGATCGCTCCGCTGGCCGGCTTCTTCTTTGCCGGTGGCGTGACGCCGGACGCGAAGTTGTTCGAGTCCAAGAAGCTCTCCGGCGACCAGGTACGCCAGTTGATGCAACTGATCCTGTGGAAGCTCGAAAGCCTGCGTCAGTGGGAGAAGGACAGCATCACCGCGACCATCCAGGCCGTGGTCGAATCCCTGGAGTTGAAACTGCGCGATGCCATGCCGCTGATGTTCGCCGCCATTACCGGCCAGGCCAGTTCGGTGTCGGTGCTCGATGCGATGGAAATTCTCGGGCCGGACCTGACCCGTTTCCGCCTGCGCCAGGCCATCGATCTGCTCGGTGGCGTGTCGAAGAAGGAGAACAAGGAGTGGGAAAAACTGCTGGGCGCGATCGCGTAAGCGCTCGATGAGGCAGGACATACCCCGGTTTTCCGGGGTTTGTCGGTAAGTGATTGTTATCCCGGCAAAAAATTTTCATATTTGTTGAAAATAAATTTGACAGCCCTCCGATACGCCCTTAAGATTCGCCCCGTCCTCAGCGATGAGGGGCTATAGCTCAGCTGGGAGAGCGCTTGCATGGCATGCAAGAGGTCGACGGTTCGATCCCGTCTAGCTCCACCAATTTACACTTCAAGGCCTGGCCACACCGGTCTTGAAGCGATCAACACTCAGCGTTGATCAGTTGTATAGAAGGGTTTGCGTCCCCTTCGTCTAGTGGCCTAGGACACCGCCCTTTCACGGCGGTAACAGGGGTTCGAGTCCCCTAGGGGACGCCAGTTTTACAGAAGCGATGTTGCAAGATGTCGCTCCGCCGCGAGGCGAAAAATCCGGGGCTATAGCTCAGCTGGGAGAGCGCTTGCATGGCATGCAAGAGGTCGACGGTTCGATCCCGTCTAGCTCCACCAATTACAGGTTCAAGGTTTGGCCACACCGGCCTTGAATCGATCAGTTCTCAGCGCTGATCAAGTTAGAAGGTTTGTGTCCCCTTCGTCTAGTGGCCTAGGACACCGCCCTTTCACGGCGGTAACAGGGGTTCGAGTCCCCTAGGGGACGCCACGATTACCCGCTCTGCGGGATTTTATAAGGGTCATTCAATTCTTGAATGGCCCTTTTGTTTGTCTGGCGTTTGGCCAATTCCCTTATCCTTTGAAAAAGTCTTCTGACCAGCGGTGAAAATTTCCGCTTGCGGAAAATTATTACATAGATAATATTTCAGTCGTAATATTCGGAGGCGACGATGAGCGATAAAAAGGCACAAACCCGTGAACGCATTCTCAAGGCCGCCAGCGATGCGCTGATCCAGCGTGGGCCGGCGGAGCCAAGCGTGGGCGAGGTGATGGGCGCGGCCGGGCTGACGGTGGGCGGCTTTTACGCCCATTTCGAAAGCAAGGATGCCTTGATGCTGGAGGCCTTCAAGCAATTGCTCAATCGGCGCCGCGGCTTGATCGCCGATATGGACGGTGAGCTGACAGGCGAGGAGCGGCGGGCGTTGGTCGCCGCGTTCTATCTGTCCCGAAAGCACCGCGACTCCACCGAGCAAGCCTGCCCGATTCCGGCGTCGGTCGGCGAACTCGGGCGACTGCCGGATGCGTTTCGTGAGGTGCTCAATGAGCATATCGAGTTGATGGTCGCGCAATTGGCGGCCAGCCCGGAGGACGCCGACAAGGCACTGGCCGACATCGCCTTGATGGTCGGTGGCCTGGCCCTGGCGCGGGCATTGGGCCCAGGAGAGTTATCGGATCGTTTGCTGCGCGCCGCCAAGTCGGCGGTGCGTTGAGCTGAGGCGCGAGCCCTGGAGATGAGCGATGGACAGGTTGAGCTGGATACGTAGTGTCAATGGCACGCTTGGCTGGGTGGCTCCGCGCCTGGTGGCGAAGCAGATGCGTTCGCTGTTCATGCGCCCTCGAAACTTGCCGCCGCGGGATTGGGAACTGCCGTTGCTGGCCACGTCCGAGCGTATTACCTTGCGTTTCGGTCTCTCGGCCTTGCGCTGGGGCAAAGGCCCGGCGGTCTTGTTGATGCACGGTTGGGAGGGGCGGCCGACCCAGTTCGCGGCGCTGATCACGGCCCTGGTGGGCGCCGGTTACACGGTCGTGGCGCTGGACGGTCCGGCCCATGGTCGTTCGCCGGGTCGCGAGGCGAATGTCCTGTTGTTCGCCAGGGCCATGCTCGAAGCCGCCGCCGAGCTGCCGCCGTTGCAGGCGGTGATCGGGCATTCCATGGGCGGTGCCAGCGCCATGCTGGCGGTCCAGTTGGGGTTGCGTACCGAGACGCTGGTCAGCATCGCCGCGCCCGCTCGCATTCTTGGGGTGCTGCGCGGTTTCTCCCGGATGATGGGCCTGCCGCCCAAGGCGCGTTCGGCCTTCATTCGCCAGGTGGAAAGCGACGTGGGCATGCCCGCCTCGAAGATGGATGTGGCGCATTACCAGTTGGACGTGCCGGGGTTGATCGTCCATGCCGAGGACGACACATCGGTCTCGGTCAAGGAGTCGCAATTGATTCATGAGGCCTGGTTCGACAGTCGGCTGCTGCGACTGCCACAGGGCGGGCATCAGCGGGTGCTGGCCGATCCTCGGGTCATTGATGGGGTGTTATCACTGTTGGCCGGTCGCAGCCTGCAAGCGCGGCAATCGGCTTGAGCGGTGGGAGCAAGGCTTGCCCGCGATGGCGGTCGAGCTCGGATCCGTTACACTGCCCCGATCCAAATTCGACCGGGAGAGGGGCATGGGCTGGGATCGGGCAACGCCATTCATCATTGATCTTCAGGTCAATGCCGAAGACATCGACGGGCTGGGCCACGCCAACAACGCGGTATACGTCACTTGGCTGGAGCGCTGTGCCTGGCGCCATTCCCAGCGCCTGGGCCTGGATCTGGTGGAGTATCGACGCCTGGACCGGGCCATGGCGGTGGTGCGGCATGAAATCGATTACCTGGCGGCCGCCTATGAAGGCGACGAACTGCAATTGGCGACCTGGATCGTCGACTGGGATCAGCGCCTGAAAATGACCCGGCATTTCCAGTTGGTCCGTCCCAGCGACAACGCCACGTTGCTGCGGGCCCAGACCACTTTCGTCTGCATCGAACTGTCCACTGGCCGGCCCAAGCGCATGCCGCCGGAATTCATCGAGGGGTATGGCCCCGCCCTGGAACCGTCTGGCATCCTCGTGGACTGACCCACCGCCATCGCGAGCAAGCTCAGTTCCCACAGGGATTGGTGGTGGATTTCGATTCCATGAACGCCCTGGAGCCCGTGTGGGAGCGAGCTTGCTCGCGATAGCGGCGATACATTCAACATTTGCGCAAGCTGACCCACCGCCATCGCGAGCAAGCTCGGCTCCCACAGGGATTGGTGGTGGACTTCGATTCCATGAACGCCCTGGAACCCGTGTGGGAGCGAGCTTGCTCGCGATAGCGGCGATACATTCAACATTTGCGCAAGCTGACCCACCGCCATCGCGAGCAAGCTCGGCTCCCACAGGGATTGGTGGTGGACTTCGATTCCATGAACGCCCTGGAACCCGTGTGGGAGCGAGCTTGCTCGCGATAGCGGCGATACATTCAACATTTGCGCAAGCTGACCCACCGCCATCGCGAGCAAGCTCGGCTCCCACAGGGATTGGTGGTGGACTTCGATTCCATGAACGCCCTGGAACCCGTGTGGGAGCGAGCTTGCTCGCGATAGCGGCGATACATTCAACATTTGCGCAAGCTGACCCACCGCCATCGCGAGCAAGCTCGGCTCCCACAGGGATTGGTGGTGGACTTCGATTCCATGAACGCCCTGGAACCCGTGTGGGAGCGAGCTTGCTCGCGATAGCGGCGATACATTCAACATTTGCGCAAGCTGACCCACCGCCATCGCGAGCAAGCTCGGCTCCCACAGGGATTGGTGGTGGACTTCGATTCCATGAACGCCCTGGAACCCGTGTGGGAGCGAGCTTGCTCGCGATAGCGGCGATACATCCAACATTTGCGCAAGCTGACTCACCGCCATCGCGAGCAAGCTCAGTTCCCACAGGGATTGATGGTGAATTCCGATGTCATGGGCAAAATCCGGTAAACTGCCGCACGTTTTTTTGTTGAGTGTGTGTTTCCATGCAAATTGCCCTGGCGCCCATGGAGGGGTTGGTCGACAACATCCTGCGGGACGTCCTGACCCGTGTTGGCGGTATCGACTGGTGTGTCACCGAGTTCATCCGCGTCAACGATCGGCTGCTCACGCCGGCCTATTTCCATAAGCTCGCCCCTGAGTTGCTGACCGGTGCCCAGACCGCTGCCGGCGTGCCGTTGCGGGTGCAGTTGCTCGGCTCCGATCCGGTGTGCCTGGCGGAAAACGCGGCGTTGGCGTGCGAGTTGGGCTCAGAGGTGATCGACCTCAATTTCGGTTGCCCGGCCAAGACCGTGAACAAATCCCGGGGCGGGGCAGTGTTGCTCAAGGAGCCGGAACTGCTCAACGAAATCGTCGAACACGTGCGCCGCGCGGTGCCGAAACACATCCCCGTCACCGCCAAGATGCGCCTGGGTTTCGATAGCCCGGATGGCGCCCTGGTCTGTGCCACGGCGTTGGCCGAAGGCGGCGCGGCGCACATCGTGGTGCATGCGCGGACCAAGGTCGATGGCTACAAGCCTCCGGCCCATTGGGAGTGGATCCCCCGCGTGCAGGAAGTGGTCAAGGTGCCGGTGTTCGCCAATGGCGATATCTGGAGCGTGGAGGATTGGCGCCGTTGCCGCGAAATCAGCGGTGTCGAAGACATCATGCTCGGTCGCGGCCTCGTTTCCCGCCCTGACCTGGCCCGGCAGATCGCCGCCGCCCGGGCTGGCGAGGACGTGGTCGAGATGTCCTGGGCCGAGTTGCAGCCGATGCTCCATGATTTTTGGCAGCAAGTGGTCGAACAGTTGACGCCGCGCCAGGCCCCGGGCCGGTTGAAGCAGTGGCTGGCGATGCTGACCCGCAATTACCCCGAAGCGGTGGAGCTGTTTACCGCGCTACGCCGGGAAACCGACCTGGACGCGGTGGGGCATTTATTGGGTGTTCAGCGCACCGAAGCGGCCTGAAAAAAATTCGAAAAAACCTCTTGAAAAGTTTTTGGCGGACCCTAGATAGGGGTTACGCGATGCCGAATTCGGGTCGCGGAGACAAAAAAACTTGCTGAATTTTTCAGGAGATTTGAATCATGAGTACTGCATTTTCGCTGGCCCCTCTGTTCCGTTCTTCGGTAGGCTTCGATCGCTTCAACGACTTGTTCGAAACCGCCCTGCGCAACGAACCAGGCAGCAGCTATCCACCCTACAACGTGGAAAAACATGGTGATGACGAATACCGCATCGTGGTCGCCGCCGCCGGGTTCCAGGAAGAAGACCTGGACCTGCAAGTGGAAAAAGGTGTGCTGACCATCAGTGGCGGCAAGCGTGAAGCCAGCAACGACAGCGTTACCTTCCTGCACCAGGGCATTGCCCAGCGTGCGTTCAAGCTGTCCTTCCGGTTGGCCGATCATATCGAGATCAAGTCCGCCGGCCTGCGTAACGGTCTGTTGAGCATCGACCTGTTGCGAGTGGTTCCGGAAGAGGCGAAAGCCAAGCGCATCCCGATCAACGGTGCGCAGCAGCAACCCGCGCTGCAAAACTGATGCATCGCAACTGAAAAAGGGCGCCTGATGGCGCCCTTTTTCATATCTGTGGGGAGGCTCCCACTATGGCAACAACCGCTCAAACGCCTCCAGCGGCAACGGCCGGCTGTGCAGGTAACCCTGGTACAAATGGCAATCAAGCCCTTGCAAAAAATGCAATTGCTCCAGGGTCTCCACGCCTTCGGCGATCATTACCAGGTTGAGGCTGCGGGCCATGGCGACGATGGCGCGGATGATTTCGGCGTCGTTGGGGTCGCTGGTGGCGTCGCGCACGAATGACTGGTCGATTTTCAGCGTGTCCACCGGCAGGCGCTTGAGGTAGGTCAGCGACGAATAACCGGTGCCGAAATCGTCCATGGCGAAGCTCACCCCCAGCTTCTTGAGCCGGCGCATCTTGGCGATGGTGTCGTCCAGGTTCTGGATCACGATGCCTTCGGTGATCTCCAGTTTCAGCAGCGAGCAGGGCAGGCCGTGGGTGGCCAGGCTGCTTTCGATGCGTTCGACGAAGTCGCTCTGGCGGAATTGTCGTGGGCTGATGTTCACGCACAGGCTGAATTGCTGCGGATCGATCTTGCCCTTGGCGATCAGTTGCTTGAAGCCGTCGCAGGCTTCATCGAGGATCCAGGTCCCGACTTCGAGGATCAGGCCACTGTCCTCCAGCACTTTGATGAATTCGTTGGGCGATTGGGCGCCGAGGTCCGGGTGATGCCAGCGCACCAAGGCTTCGGCGCCGATGATGCGGTTGTCCCGGGCATCGACCTGAGGCTGGAAATGCACGCTGAACTCGCCACGGGCCAGGGCCAGGCGCAGGTCGGTTTCCATGCGCAACCGTTCGCTGGCGGCTTTTTGCATGGTGGTGTGGAACATCTGCGAGGTGTTGCGTCCCGAGTCCTTGGCGCGATACAGCGCAATGTCGGCGCGCTTGAGCAAATCGGTGGGGGTGGAGCCGTGGTCGGGGATCAACGCGATACCGATGCTCGGCGTGACCTGCAGTCGCTGGCCATCGAGAAACATCGGTTCCGAGAGCAGTTCACGCAGGGTGTCGGCCAGGGCCTGCACTTGCTTGCTGACCTCGCTGCGCGAGCCCTCCAGGCCGCTGAGCAGCACCACGAACTCATCGCCACCCAGTCGCGCCACGGTGTCTTCCAGGCGTACGCTGGCTTCCAGGCGTGCAGTGATGATTTTCAGTACGGTATCGCCCACCGGGTGGCCGAGGGAATCGTTGATGTGCTTGAAGTGGTCCAGGTCGAGAAACAGCAGGGCGCCGCGCAAGTTGTGACGCTTGAGCAGGGCGATCTGCTGGCTCAGGCGGTCCATCAGCAAGGCCCGGTTGGGCAGGTTGGTCAGCGAGTCGTGGTAGGCCAGGTGGCGGATCTGGGCTTCGGCGTTGCGCAGCAGGCTCACGTCTCGGGCGGTCAGCAGCAGGCACTCGGTTTCATTGAGGGTGATGGGCTCGACCGAGACCTCCACCGTTAGGATTTCCCCACGTTTATTGCGCCCGAGCATCTCTTGGTGGTGCACGCGGCCCTTGAGTTGCAATTCGGCCAGCAGGGCGGCGCGCTGTTTTTCTTCGGCCCAGATCCCTACCTCGTAGACCGTATGCCCTATCACTTCGTCGGCGCGGTAGCCGGTCAACCGGCAGAAGCCGTCGTTGACCTCAAGGTAGCGACCGCTTTGGTGTTCGGTGATGGTGATGGCGTCGGGGCTGGAATGAAACGCCTTGGCGAATTTCTCTTCACTGGCCTTGAGGGCGGCTTCGGAGCGTTGCTGCTGCGTGATGTCGCGCAAGGTCGTGACGATGCACGGCTGGTTGCCGACGTTGATTTGCCGGCTGGAAATCACACAGGTCAATGGCTGGCCGTTCTTGTGGTGAACGACGATGGCGACATTGTTCAGAGATTGTTCGCGGATCACCCGTTCGATGCGTTGCAGACTGCTGCCCGAGCCACCCCAGAGGCCGATTTCGTCGGCGCTGAGGCCAATCACGTCGTTGGTGGTCCAGCCAAAGGTCTGGGTGAAACTGGAGTTGATCTCGAGGAAGCGCCCGCTGTCCTGGTGGGTGACGCAGATCGGGTCGGGACTGACCTGGAACAGCGTGGCGAATTTCTCTTCCGAGGCGGCCAGGCTTTGTTCGCGCTCCACCTGGTCGGTGATGTCCAGCAAGGTCCCGGCCATGCGCAAGGGGCTGCCGTCATCGTTGCGGTAGAGGCGGGCGCGGCTTTCCAGGTAGCGCGAGGTGCCGTCGGGCAGTTGCACGCGGTAGGTCAATTGATAGTTGCCCGCCGGGCCTTCCCGCAGGCTGCGATAGGCGTTGCGCATGTTGTTGCGCTCTTCTGTGGGAACCCCCTCGAAAAACGCATCGAATGATTCGTGGAACGGCTTGGGTTCCAGGCCATGGAGCTGCGCGGCCCGGGCCGAGCCGTAGAGCATGCCGCTGGGAATGTGCCAGTCCCAGGTGCCCAGTTGCGCCGAGTCGAGGGCCAGGTCCAGGCGTTCCTGGCTGTCCTTGAGGGCCTGTTCGGCGAGCTTGCGCTCGGTGGTGTCGAGGAAGGTGCTCAGCAGGTACGGCTGGCCTTCGAGCTCGACTTTCTGCGCACTCAGAATGCCGTTATGAATCTGGCCGTTGCTGGCCCGGAACTCCACCTCCATGCTGACCAGTTCACCCTTGGCCTTGGTTGCCTCCACCAGTTTCGCCCGCTGCCTGGGGTCAACCCACAGGCCCAGCTCCAGGGTGGTACGGCCGATCACGTCATGCACCGGCCAACCGAACAGGCTTTCGAAGTACTGGTTGGCCTCGCTGATCAGCCCGTCTTCCTGGCGGGTCAGCAAGACCATGTTCGGGCACAGATGAAAGAGCGTGGCGAAGCGTTTTTCCGAGCTGCGCAGCGCCTGTTCCCGCTCGCGCTGATGGGTGATTTCACGAATCACCCCGATCATGCGCGGCCGGCCGTGCTTGTCGGGTAGCACGCTGCCACTGATTTCCAGCCAGTGCAGGCTGCCGTCGGGCCAGACGATGCGGTGATGCATCGCCTGTTCCACCGGCGCTCCGGCCACTGCCGCGTGAAAGGCGCGCACGGCCCTGGCCCGGTCTTCGGGCAACAGCAGGTCGAGGTAGTCCACGTCCGCCGGCAACGGTTGGCGCGGATCGAAGCCGAACAACGCCTGGGTGCCGCGGGACCAGCTGATCTGGCCGCTGTCGATGTCCCACGACCAGGCGCCCAGCCGCGCACCGTTCAGGGCGGCCAGCAACTGTGGCGCGCTGTCCCAGCTTTGCTCGGACCGCTTCGGGTCGAGCGCCTGAATGCGCGGCAGGGGCGGGAGATGGTCAGCAGGTTTGGGCATTTCTAGCGAGCCTTGAGCGGTTTTGGGCGTTAAACACAAGCATTCAAGGCCCTACAGGCGCGGCACAACCTATGCCTTTGTCCCTGGCAAATCGATTTGTGCGTCCAGTAAGGCCATGAAAGCCCGTGCGGCATTCGATAGCGTCCGTTCGGTGTGCAAGATATAGCCTAGCTGGCGACTGAGCTGTATGCCCGGCAAAGGAATGCGCGCGACTTGTTCGTCGAGCATGGTGCGCGGCAGAACGCTCCAGGCCAGGCCGATGGAAACCATCATCTTTATGGTTTCCAGATAATTCGTGCTCATGGCGATGTTTGGCGTCAGGCCCTGGGCCTCGAACAACCGTTGCACGATGTGGTGGGTAAAGGTGTTGCCCCCCGGGAACACCGCCGGATGCAAGGCAATGTCCGCCAGGCTCACCGCGCTGTTTTCCAGCAACGCATGCTCCGGGGCGACCACGAAATCCAGGGGGTCGTCCCACACTGGCGTGGCCCGTACCAGCGTGTGGGGCTCGGGGGCTAGGGTGATGACGGCCAGTTCCGCGCGGCCATGGAGGATTTCTTCGTAGGCGACTTCCGAATCCAGGAACTGGATATCCAGCGCCACCTGGGGATAGCGCCGGGTGAACTCGCGCAATAAAGGTGGCAAGCGGTGCAGGCCGATGTGGTGGCTGGTGGCGAGCGTCAGGCGCCCGGTCACCTCGCCGGTCAGGTTGGTCAGGGCGCGACGGGTGTCGTCCAGTACGTTGAGGATCTGGTAGGCCCTCGGCAACAGGGCCCGGCCGGCCTCGGTCAGGCCCACTTCACGGCCCAGGCGGTCGAACAGGCGCACCTTGAGTTGTTGTTCGAGGCCGGCAATGCGCTTGCTGATGGCCGGCTGGGTCAGGTGCAGGCGTTCGCCGGCGCCGGAGAAACTGCCCGTCTCGGCGATGGCAATGAAGGCATTGAGGTTGGCGAGGTCCATGGCGGTTCCGGTCAGATTCCAGTTGGTTATGCAAAGCATGAAAAATATGAATTTGAGTTATTTAATGTAACCCCATAGGATCAGCCTCACAAGCCAAGGGGTTATTGATTCGTTCAAGGCCCGGGGCATAGAAACAAGCTGATGAGGAAACCGTCTGATGGCCGGCAAAACGCTCTACGACAAGCTCTGGGATTCGCATTTGGTCAAGCAGCGCGACGATGGCTCGGCGCTGATCTACATCGACCGTCACATCATTCACGAAGTGACGTCGCCGCAAGCCTTCGAAGGCCTGCGCCTGGCCGGGCGCAAGCCGTGGCGCATCGATGCCAACATCGCGACCCCGGACCACAACGTACCGACCACGCCGGAGCGCAAGGGCGGCATCGAAGCCATTGCCGACCAGGTCTCGCGCCTGCAGGTCCAGACCCTCGACGATAATTGTGACGAATACGGCATCGTCGAATTCAAGATGAACGATGTGCGCCAAGGCATCGTCCACGTCATCGGCCCGGAGCAGGGTGCGACCTTGCCTGGCATGACCGTGGTCTGCGGCGACTCGCACACCTCGACCCACGGTGCTTTCGGCGCCCTGGCCCACGGCATCGGCACGTCCGAGGTCGAGCACGTGCTCGCCACCCAGTGCCTGGTCGCCAAGAAAATGAAAAACATGCTGGTGCGCGTCGAAGGCAAGTTGCCGTTCGGCGTGACCGCCAAGGACATCGTCCTGGCCGTGATCGGCAAGATCGGCACCGCCGGCGGTAACGGCCATGCCATCGAGTTCGCCGGCAGCGCGATCCGCGACTTGTCCGTCGAAGGCCGCATGACCATTTGCAACATGTCCATCGAGGCCGGCGCCCGCGTCGGCCTGGTGGCCGCCGATGAAAAAACCGTGGAATACGTCAAGGGCCGTCCGTTCTCGCCCAAAGGCGCGGAATGGGACATGGCGGTCGAGGCCTGGAAAGACCTGGTCTCCGATGCCGATGCCAAGTTCGACACGGTGGTCGAACTCGACGCGACGCAGATCAAGCCGCAAGTCAGCTGGGGCACTTCCCCGGAGATGGTCTTGGCCGTGGACCAGAACGTGCCGGATCCGGCCAAGGAAATGGACCTGGTCAAGCGCGACTCCATCGTCCGTGCCTTGAAGTACATGGGCTTGAGCGCCAACCAGGCGATCACCGACATCCAGCTCGACCGCGTGTTCATCGGCTCCTGCACCAACTCGCGGATCGAAGACCTGCGCGCCGCGGCGGTGATCGCCAAGGGCCGCAAGGTGGCCTCGACCATCAAGCAGGCCATCGTGGTGCCGGGCTCGGGCCTGGTGAAGGCCCAGGCCGAAGCGGAAGGGCTGGACAAGATTTTCCTCGAGGCCGGTTTCGAATGGCGTGAGCCGGGGTGCTCGATGTGCCTGGCGATGAACCCTGACCGCCTGGAGTCGGGCGAGCATTGCGCTTCCACCTCCAACCGTAACTTCGAAGGCCGTCAGGGCGCCGGTGGCCGTACGCACCTGGTGAGCCCGGCCATGGCCGCCGCGGCGGCCGTCAACGGCCGTTTCGTCGACGTCCGCGAATTGATCTGAAGGAGCGCAGCATGAAAGCTTTTACCCAGCACACCGGTCTTGTCGCGCCTTTGGATCGTGCCAACGTCGACACCGACCAGATCATTCCCAAGCAATTCCTGAAGTCCATCAAGCGCACCGGTTTCGGCCCGAACCTGTTCGACGAATGGCGCTACCTGGATGTCGGCCAGCCGTACCAGGACAACTCCAAGCGGCCGTTGAACAAGGATTTCGTGCTCAACGCCGAGCGCTACCAAGGTGCCAGTGTGTTGCTGGCCCGGGAGAACTTCGGCTGCGGTTCGAGCCGCGAGCACGCGCCATGGGCCCTGGAAGAGTACGGTTTCCGCAGCATCATCGCGCCGAGCTACGCCGACATCTTCTTCAACAACAGCTTCAAGAACGGCTTGCTGCCGATCATCCTCAGCGATGCTGACGTGGATGAGCTGTTCCAGCAGGTCGAGGCCAACCCTGGCTATCAACTGCAGATCGACCTGGCCGCCCAGACGGTGACCCGTCCCGATGGCAAGGTGCTGGGTTTCGAGATCGATGCGTTCCGCAAGCATTGCCTGCTCAACGGCCTGGATGACATCGGCCTGACTCTGCAGGACGGCGAGGCGATTGCCGCGTTCGAGGCCAAGCACCGGGCGAGCCAGCCTTGGTTGTTTCGCGATGCTTGATGGATTGATGTAGGCAGTACCGGCTTCATCGCGAGCAAGCTCGCTCCCACAGGGGATTTTTGGTGTTCACAAAACACCTGTGGGAGCGAGCTTGCTCGCGATGGGGTCCGCCCAGGCAATAAAAAACCATAAGGACATCCCATGACCAACACCGCCCACAGTCAGGTTGTACAAAAGCAATTCGGTGAACAGGCTTCGGCCTATCTGAGCAGTGCCGTGCACGCCCAGGGCGCTGAGTTCGCGCTGCTACAGGCTGCGTTGGCCGGTCGTGGCGATGCCCGTGTGCTGGACCTGGGCTGTGGCGCCGGTCATGTGAGTTTCCACGTGGCGCCGCTGGCCGGTGAAGTGGTGGCCTACGATCTGTCCCAACAGATGTTGGATGTTGTGACCGCGGCAGCGGCCGAGCGTGGCCTGGGCAACATCAGCACGGTACGGGGCGCCGCCGAGCGCCTGCCGTTCGCCGACGCTGAGTTCGACTTCGTGTTCAGCCGTTATTCGGCGCATCATTGGAGCGACCTGGGCCTGGCGTTGCGGGAAGTGCGACGGGTGCTCAAGCCGGGCGGGGTGATGGCGTTCATCGACATCCTGTCGCCGGGTACGCCGTTGCTGGACACCTACCTGCAAAGCATCGAAGTGCTGCGCGATACCAGCCATGTGCGCGATTATTCGGCCGGCGAGTGGTTGCGCCAGGTCAGCGAAGCGGGGTTGCACACCCGCAGCACCTCGCGCCAGCGCCTGCGCCTGGAGTACCACTCCTGGGTCGAACGCATGCGTACGCCCGAGGTGATGCGCGGGGCGATTCTCCAGCTGCAGCGTTCGATGGGCGATGAAGTGCGAGAATATTTTGAGATTGAGGCCGATGGTTCGTTCAGTACAGATGTACTGGTGCTGTGGGCCGAGCGATAGCATTTTTCCCGGCCAGGCCTTGGGTGTGCAACCCAGGCCCGTGTCGACAGAGCAAACGAGGAAAGCATGAGCAAGCAGATTCTGATTCTCCCAGGTGACGGCATCGGCCCGGAAATCATGGCCGAGGCGGTCAAGGTCCTGGAGCTGGCGAACGACAAGTACGGCCTGGGCTTCGAACTCAGCCACGACGTGATCGGCGGCGCCGCCATCGACAAGCACGGCGTGCCCCTGGCCGACGAAACCCTGGACCGTGCCCGTGCCGCCGATGCCGTGCTGCTGGGCGCCGTGGGCGGCCCGAAATGGGACAAGATCGAACGCGACATCCGCCCTGAGCGCGGCCTGCTGAAGATTCGCGCGCAGCTGGGCCTGTTCGGCAACCTGCGTCCGGCGATTCTTTATCCGCAACTGGCCGATGCGTCGAGCCTGAAGCCGGAAATCGTCTCGGGCCTGGACATCCTCATCGTGCGTGAGCTGACCGGCGGTATCTACTTCGGTGCCCCGCGTGGCACCCGTGAGCTGGATAATGGCGAGCGCCAGGCCTACGACACCCTGCCGTACAGCGAAAGCGAAATCCGCCGTATCGCCCGGGTCGGCTTCGACATGGCCCGTGTGCGTGGCAAGAAGCTGTGTTCGGTGGACAAGGCCAACGTGCTGGCTTCCAGCCAACTGTGGCGTGAAGTGGTCGAGCAGGTGGCCAAGGATTACCCGGACATCGAGCTGAGCCACATGTACGTCGACAACGCCGCCATGCAACTGGTGCGTGCGCCCAAGCAGTTCGACGTGATCGTCACCGACAACATGTTCGGCGACATCCTGTCCGACGAAGCGTCGATGCTCACCGGTTCCATCGGCATGCTGCCGTCGGCCTCCCTTGACGCCAACAACAAGGGCATGTACGAGCCGTGCCACGGTTCGGCGCCGGACATCGCCGGGCAGGGCATTGCCAACCCGTTGGCGACCATCCTGTCGGTGTCGATGATGCTGCGCTACAGCTTCAACTTGAACGATGCCGCCGACGCGATCGAAAAAGCCGTCAGCGTGGTCCTGGACCAAGGCTTGCGCACCGGTGATATCTGGTCGCAAGGTTGTACCAAAGTCGGTACGCAGCAAATGGGCGATGCAGTAGTCGCCGCGCTGCGGAATCTGTAATCTTTCGGGCCCACCGCTTCGACGGTGGCCCACTTTTGTATAGGTGTAGTTGCGATGAAACGTGTAGGTCTGATCGGTTGGCGCGGCATGGTCGGTTCCGTGCTCATGCAGCGAATGCTGGAAGAGCAGGATTTCGATCTCATTGAGCCGGTGTTTTTCACCACTTCCAATGTCGGTGGCCAGGGCCCGTCCGTGGGCAAGGACACCGGTGCGCTCAAGGATGCCTACAGCATCGAAGAGCTCAAGACCCTCGACGTGATCCTGACTTGCCAGGGTGGCGACTACACCAGCGAAGTGTTCCCCAAGCTGCGTGAAGCCGGCTGGCAGGGTTACTGGATCGACGCCGCCTCCAGCCTGCGTATGCAGGACGACGCGGTGATCATCCTCGACCCGGTCAACCGCAAGGTCATCGACCAGCAGCTGGACGCGGGCACCAAGAACTACATCGGCGGCAACTGCACCGTCAGCCTGATGCTGATGGGCCTGGGCGGCCTGTTCGAAGCCGGTCTGGTGGAGTGGATGAGCGCCATGACCTACCAGGCCGCGTCCGGTGCCGGCGCGCAGAACATGCGTGAGCTGATCAAGCAGATGGGTGCTACTCACGCCGCCGTCGCCGATGACCTGGCCAACCCGGCCAGTGCCATTCTCGACATCGACCGCAAGGTCGCCGAGGCGATGCGCAGCGATGCCTATCCGACCGAGAACTTTGGCGTACCGCTGGCCGGCAGCCTGATCCCCTGGATCGACAAGGAACTGCCCAACGGCCAGAGCCGGGAAGAGTGGAAGGCCCAGGCCGAAACCAACAAGATCCTCGGTCGCTTCAAGAGCCCGATCCCGGTGGATGGCATCTGCGTGCGCATCGGCGCCATGCGCTGCCACAGCCAGGCGCTGACCATCAAGCTGAACAAAGACGTGCCGATCGCCGACATCGAAGGGCTGATCAGCCAGCACAACCCTTGGGTCAAGCTGGTGCCGAACAATCGCGAAACCAGCATGCAGGAGCTGAGCCCGACCAAGGTCACCGGTACCCTGAATGTACCGGTGGGCCGTCTGCGCAAATTGAACATGGGGTCGCAGTTCGTCGGTGCCTTCACCGTTGGCGACCAACTGCTGTGGGGCGCGGCCGAACCGCTGCGCCGCATGCTGCGGATCCTGCTCGAGCGTTGATCGATTGCTGCTGTGAAAGAACCCGTGCCTTGTGAGAGGCGCGGGTTTTTTATTGGGCGACAGTTGTGTGTCAGGGCTGGCCTCATCGCGAGCAAGCTCGCTCCCACATGGGATCTTCAGTGATTGTAAAACCTGTGGGAGCGAGCTTGCTCGCGATGAGGCCAGTCCAGGCACTGCAAGTCCCCCAGCCAATTGCCTGCATACCCACCACCCGGTAAAGTGCCGCTCCCCACGTTTTACCTGAGGTAGACCCATGAGCCAGTCCTTTGATATTGCCGTGATCGGCGCCACCGGTACTGTCGGCGAAACCCTCGTCCAGATTCTCGAAGAGCGGGACTTCCCGGTTGGCAACCTGCACCTGCTGGCCAGCAGCGAATCGGCAGGCAGCTCGGTGATGTTTCGCGGCAAAAACGTGCGGGTGCGTGAGGTCGACGAGTTCGATTTCAGCAAAGTCCAACTGGTGTTCTTCGCCGCCGGCCCGGCGGTGACCCTGAGTTTCGCCCCGCGGGCCACGGCGGCTGGCTGTGCGCTGATCGACCTGTCCGGGGCCTTGCCGCCCGAGCAGGCGCCGCAGATCGTGCCGGAAGCCAACGCCCAGGTCCTGGCCGGCTTGGGCAAGCCGTTGCAGGTCAGCAGCCCCAGCGCATCGGCCACGGCCCTGGCGGTCGTGCTGGCGCCACTGCGCGAGTGCCTCGATCTGCAGCGCATCAGCCTGACCGCCAGCCTCGCGGTGTCGGCCCAGGGCCGCGTGGCCGTGAGCGAGCTGGCGCGCCAGACCGCCGAGCTGCTCAACGCCCGTCCGCTGGAGCCGAAGTTCTTTGACCGGCAGATGGCGTTCAACCTGCTGGCCCAGGTCGGCGCTCCGGACGAGCAGGGCCATACGTCGCTGGAAAAGCGTCTGGTTCGTGAGTTGCGCCAGGTGCTGAATCAACCTTTGTTAAAGATTTCCGTCACTTGCATTCAAGCCCCGGTGTTTTTTGGCGATAGCTTTAGCGTGACCGTGCAGTCTGCGAACGCCGTCGACCTGGCCAAGGTCAACGCGGCCCTGGAAGCGGCGCCCGGCATCGAGCTGGTGGAGGCGGGCGACTACCCGACTGCGGTGGGTGATGCGGTGGGGCAGGATGTGGTCTACGTTGGTCGTGTACGCGGTGGGATCGACGATCCGACGGAACTGAATATGTGGCTGACGTCAGATAACGTGCGCAAGGGCGCGGCGCTCAATGCCGTGCAGGTGGCTGAGTTGTTGATAAAAGACTTGCTGTAAAAGATACTTGGCATCAATTTGTCGAATGATTCTAGCTGGGCGCTATGCTTGGCCGGAGTGCTGAAGGCGAACATCCCTCTGGGGGACTTTCCCGGGGCATGAGTGAAATGATCGCGCGCACCGTCGTTTAGGGGCTGCGCGCAATGCCTTACGGCAGCGGCATCAATACCTTCTCGCTGGCCGAGGAATGTTCAAACAAAGGAAGAGGCTATGGTTCAAGTTCGCAAACTGGTGTTAGCAATAGCGGCCGCCTCGGCGCTGTCCTCCGGTATGGCGCAAGCGCTCGGGCTCGGGGAACTGACCCTGAAGTCGACGCCGAACCAGCCCCTGGTCGCCGAGATCGAGTTGCTCGACGTCCAGCAACTGACCGCCGCCGAAGTCGTGCCGAGCCTGGCCTCGCCCGACGATTTCGCCAAGGCCGGGGTCGACCGCCAGGCCTTTCTCAATGACCTGAGCTTCACCCCGGTGATCAACGCCAACGGCAAGAGTGTCCTGCGGGTCACGTCCAGCCGACCGCTGTCCGAGCCCATGGTCAAGTTCCTGGTGCAGGTGATGTGGCCCAACGGCCGTCTGCTGCGCGACTACAGCGTATTGCTCGACCCCTCCAAATTCTCGCCGCAGGCCGCCGACGCGGCCCGGGCGAAACCGCCCCAGGTCGTGGCCACGCCGGTCACCGGGGCCACCAAGCCTTCCCAATACACCACCACGCCGCGCGATACCCTGTGGGAAATCGCCGCCAAGGTGCGCAACGGCGGGTCGGTCCAGCAAACCATGCTGGCGATCCAGGCGTTGAACCCGAACGCGTTTATCAACGGCAACATCAACCTGCTCAAGACCGGCCAGGTGTTGCGCCTGCCGGACCCCGTGCAAAGCACGGCGTTGCCGCAGCCCCAGGCCATCGCCGAAGTGGCTGCGCAGAACGCCGCCTGGCGCTCGGGGCGTCGTGGCGTGGCGGGTGCTGGCAAGCAGCAACTGGATGCCACCAAGCGTGGCCGTGGCGAAGGCGCACCGGCACAGGCCGCCGGTCGCGACAACTTGAGCCTGGTGTCGGCCGATTCGGCGAAAGCGGGTGGCAAGGGCAAGGGCGCTGCTGGCGATGCCCAGGCGCTGAACAACAAGCTTGCGGTTACCCAGGAAAGCCTCGATTCGGCTCGCCGGGATAACGAAGAACTGAAAAGCCGCATGGCGGATCTGCAGAGCCAACTGGACAAACTGCAGCGCCTGATCGAGCTGAAGAACAATCAACTGGCCAAGATGCAGGCCGAAGGTGCCGCGGTTCCGCCTGCTGGCGAGGCGCCTGCGGCGATGTCCGCAGAGCTGACCCCTGCGCCAGCGGCACAGGCCCCGACGACTGCACCTGCTCCTGCGCCAGAAGCGACCCCGGAAGCGACGCCACCTGCCACACCGGTCGAGCCGACGCCTGTCGCGTCCAACGAGCAAAAATACAACGACCTGCTGACCAATCCGATCCTGCTGGGGTTGATTGGCGGCGGCGCGCTGCTTTTGCTGTTGCTGCTGTTGTTGCTCGCCCGTCGCCGCAAGGCCCAGCAGGAAGCGGAAAAGCACTTGCGCATGGCCCGGGCCCTCGAGGAGGAGGCTGACTTCTCCCCGGAGCTCGATCTGCCCCCGAGCAGCTTCGAGGGCATTGATGTTCCACCGCCTAGCGTAAAGCTTGAGCCAAAACCCGAGCCGGCCCCAGCGCCAGCACCCAAGCCGGCCCCGGTGGTCGCGCCTGTGGTGGTCACGCCGCCTATCGCCGCGCCATTGGTGGCTCCGGCCGCTGATCGCTCCGACGACGTGCTGCCCCAGGCCCAGTCCCATATGGACCGCGGTCGCTTGAACCAGGCTGCTGACCTGCTCGAGCAGGGCATCAAGGCCGAACCCCAGCGCAGCGACCTGCGCCTGAAATTGATGGAAGTTTACGGTCAGCAGGGCGACCGCGACGCCTTTGTCGCCCAGGAACGCCAACTGGTGGCCAATGGTGACAACTTCGCCCAGGTCGAACAGCTGAAAAGCCGTTTCCCGGCCATGGTGGTCGCTACCGCCGCCGGTCTGGCCGCGGCGGCAGTGGCTGCAGAGCTGGACGCGCAGTACGTCAAGGACCTGTTGGAAGACAAGTCGCCCACCGACGAGGAGCTGGACAGCGCCTTCGACCTGAGCCTGGATGACCTGGAAGCTCCGGTCGCGCCAGCGCCGGAGCCTGTCGCCGAGCTGGACGCATTCCCGGAAGACGACGATCTGAGTTTCGAGTCGGTGCTCAAGCAGCAGACTGAAGCCAACGAGAGCTTGGACGACCTGTCGGAATTCGACCTGGACCTGGGTGCCGACGCGCCGACCCCGGTCGCAGCGCTCGATGATGAAGATTTCCTGCTGGACCTGGGTGATGATCTCAAGGGGCTGGACCTTCCAGCAACCGAAACGCCGGCCCTGGACGATACGCCGGCCGACGATCTCGAACTGCCGGCAGATTTTGACCTGTCCCTTGCCGACGAGATGGATGCCCATGACCGGCCAAAGGATGCCTTTGAATCCGAGCTGGACGATGTGAACGCCGAACTGGATCGCCTGTCCGACAGCTTGGCCCAGCCGACCTTCACCGCTGACGATGCCCTGGTTGGTGCTGAAGACGAGCCGGACTTCGACTTCCTCAGCGGTACCGACGAGGTGGCGACCAAACTCGATCTGGCCCAGGCCTACATCGACATGGGCGACCACGATGGCGCTCGCGACATCCTCGGCGAAGTCCTCAGCGAAGGCGATGCGACTCAGAAGAGCGAAGCGCAGGAGATGTTGTCGCGTTTGGTGTAAGTCAGCAGTTAGACAAAAACGGCAGCCGGTGAGGCTGCCGTTTTTGTTTGCAGCGGGCGTTATGGTGTCTGGGCTGGCCTCATCGCGAGCAAGCTCGGCTCCCACGGGGATCTGGGTGCTACCCCTTGTGGGAGCCGAGCTTGCTCGCGATAGCGCCAATCGATCCAGCCCAGGACCACCGGTTACACTGGCATCCCGCCCCGCCGGCCTTATAATGCCCGCCTTTGCGTACTCAGCAGGCTGTAATTCCTTGGCAAACATAGACAACCCGGCCGCCGAAATGGCGGCCGACGGCTTTTTCCGGATCGCCTTGGGCGTTGAATACAAAGGCTCGCGCTACCGTGGCTGGCAGCGCCAGGCGTCCGGTGTATTGACGGTGCAGGAAACCCTCGAAAACGCACTGTCCAAAGTCGCCGACTCGCCCGTGTCGCTGCATTGCGCCGGCCGGACCGACGCCGGCGTGCATGCCTGCGGCCAGGTGGTGCATTTCGACACCCAGGTCGAACGCTCGATGAAAGCCTGGGTCATGGGCGCCAACATCAACTTGCCCCATGACGTCAGCGTCAGTTGGGCCAAGGTGATGCCGGCGCATTTCCATGCCCGCTTCAAGGCCATCGCCCGGCGTTATCGCTACGTGATCTACAACGATCAGATCCGTCCGGCGCACCTGAACGAAGAAATCACTTGGAACCACCGCCCGCTGGACGTCGAGCGCATGGCCGAGGCCGCGCAATACCTGGTCGGCGTCCACGATTTCAGCGCTTTCCGTGCGGGCCAGTGCCAGGCCAAGTCGCCGATCAAGGAGCTGCATCACCTGCGCGTGACCCGTCACGGCAAGATGATCGTGCTCGACATCCGCGCGAGCGCCTTCCTGCATCACATGGTGCGCAACATTGCCGGGGTGCTGATGACCATTGGCGCCGGCGAGCGGCCGGTGGAGTGGATAAAGGAAGTGCTCGACAGTCGCGTCCGCCGTTCCGGTGGTGTCACGGCGCATCCGTTTGGCCTGTACCTGGTACAGGTCGAATATCGCGATGAATTCGAACTGCCGGAGCGTTACATCGGGCCACATTTCCTCACTGGCTTCTCGGAACTCGACGGCTGACGCCCTCCGCAGCATTTGTTACCATCCGGGACTTTCACGGATTTGCCTGAGGTTTTAGCCACCATGCCCGTCGTTCGCAGCAAGATTTGCGGGATCACCCGCGTCGAGGACGCGTTGGCGGCGGTCGAGGCCGGGGCCGATGCCATCGGGCTGGTGTTCTACGCCAAGAGCCCGCGGGCGGTGACGGTGCAGCAGGCGCGGGCGATCGTTCAGGCCTTGCCGCCGTTCGTGACACCCGTAGGGCTGTTCGTCAATGCCAGTCGTTGCGAGCTGGGCGAGATCCTCGATGCGGTGCCGCTGGGCTTGTTGCAGTTCCATGGCGACGAGACCCCGGCCGATTGCGAAGGCTGGCATCGTCCGTACATCAAGGCGTTGCGGGTCAAGGCCGGTGACGACATCGCCGCCGGTTGCGAAGCCTTTGCCGGTGCCAGCGGTATCTTGCTGGACACCTATGTGGAAGGCGTGCCCGGCGGTACTGGCGAAGCATTCGACTGGTCGCTGGTGCCACAAGGCCTGAGCAAGCCGATCATCCTGGCCGGTGGCCTGACGGCGGAGAACGTCGCCGCGGCCATTCGCCAGGTTCGCCCCTACGCGGTGGATGTGAGCGGCGGGGTGGAGCAGGGCAAGGGCATCAAGGACCCGGCAAAGATTCGTGCGTTCATGGCTGCTGTTCGCAACAGCCAGTAGTCAATGTGACGGCTGGCAGACTGCCGCCGTCCATACCTGCACTGTACAAAGCAGGCAGGCACCGCCTCCGGGTGGGCCGATAGCGTAGGGGTAACCGCAGTGCAGCGGTTGCCGGGATGGCTGAGGGGATTGGGCTGCACGCAGGTCATGTTTCGCGCTGACCGTGGTGGCCGTTCGACCCTCGCCGCACAATGAATTTAGCTCAAGGGCATACGCGGGGCCGCGAACCAGAGCGTTCGGGCCGCCGGTACTGGAGAAAGAAAGCATGAGCAACTGGTTGGTAGACAAACTGATCCCTTCGATCATGCGTTCCGAGGTGAAGAAAAGCTCGGTGCCTGAAGGTCTGTGGCACAAATGTCCATCCTGCGAGGCGGTGCTGTACCGTCCCGAGCTGGAAAAGACCCTGGACGTTTGCCCCAAGTGCAACCACCACATGCGCATCGGCGCGCGTGCCCGTATCGATATTTTCCTGGACGCAGAAGGCCGCGTGGAGCTGGGTGCCGACCTGGAGCCGGTGGACCGCCTGAAATTCCGCGACGGCAAGAAATACAAGGATCGCCTGACCGCTGCCCAGAAGCAGACCGGTGAAAAAGACGCCCTGGTGTCCATGAGCGGCACCTTGCTGGGCATGCCAGTGGTGGTCTCGGCCTTCGAATTCTCCTTCATGGGCGGTTCCATGGGCGCCATCGTCGGTGAGCGTTTCGTTCGCGCCGCCAACCATGCCCTGGAAAACCGTTGCCCGATGATCTGCTTCGCCGCTTCCGGCGGTGCGCGGATGCAGGAAGCGCTGATCTCCCTGATGCAAATGGCCAAGACCTCCGCGGTGCTGGCGCGTCTGCGCGAAGAAGGCATTCCGTTCATCTCGGTGCTGACCGACCCGGTCTACGGCGGTGTTTCCGCGAGTCTGGCCATGCTGGGCGACGTGATCGTCGGCGAGCCGAAAGCCCTGATTGGCTTCGCCGGCCCGCGTGTGATCGAGCAGACCGTGCGTGAAAAACTGCCGGAAGGCTTCCAGCGCAGCGAGTTCCTGCTGGAGCACGGCGCCATCGACATGATCATCCATCGCCAGGAGCTGCGTCCGCGCCTGGGCAATCTGCTGGCGCAACTGATGGGCCTGCCGACGCCGACATTCGTCGCCGCACCGGTCGAGCCGATCGTGGTTCCGCCAGTGCCTGCCGGGCTATGACCCAACGCACCCTGGGCGACTGGCTTGCCTACCTCGAGCAGTTGCATCCATCGGCCATCGACATGGGGCTGGAGCGCTCGCAAACGGTAGCGTCCCGCATGGGACTGGCCAGGCCGGCGCCCCGGGTCATCACTGTCACCGGCACCAATGGCAAAGGTTCGACCTGCGCCTTCCTGGCCTCGCTGCTGCGGGCCCAGGGGCTGAGCGTCGGTGTCTACAGCTCGCCGCACCTGCTGCGCTACAACGAGCGGGTGCAAGTGAACGGCGTCGAAGCCACTGACGCCCAGCTGTGCGAAGCCTTTGCCGCGGTGGAAGCCGGGCGAGGCGATACAACCCTCACGTATTTCGAGATGGGCACCCTCGCGGCGTTCTGGTTGTTTGCCCGTGCCGGTCTCGATGCGGTCGTGCTGGAAGTCGGCCTGGGCGGGCGGCTGGATACGGTCAACCTGGTGGACGCCGACATTGCACTGGTCACCAGCATTGGCGTGGACCATGCCGATTACCTGGGCGATACCCGTGAATCCGTGGCCTTCGAGAAGGCCGGCATCTTCCGCCAGGGCGCGCCTGCGCTGTGTGGCGATCTCAATCCTCCCCAGCCATTGCTGGACAAGGTTCGCGAACTGAGCTGCCCGTTCTTTCTGCGGGGTCGGGATTTCGACCTGGCGATGACCGAGCAGCATTGGCAATGGCGCGGCAGCGACCTGCGCGGCAATCCGGTGGAGTTGCGCGACCTGCCGCTGCTGGACCTGCCGATGGAAAACGCTGCGCTGGCGCTCCAGGCCTACTTGTTGCTGGGCTTGCCCTGGGAAGCCGGGCAAATCGTCCAGGCGTTGCAGGCGACCCGTGTGGTCGGGCGCCTCGACCGCCGTCAGTTCGATTGGCAAGGCAAACGCCTGAACCTGTTGCTGGACGTCGGTCATAACCCCCATGCGGCGCAGTACCTGGCCGAGCGCCTGGCGCGGCGGCCCGTGGCGGGGCGGCGTCTGGCGGTGTTCGGGCTGCTGGCCGACAAGGATCTGGATGGCGTTGTCCAGGCGTTGGATGATAGTGTCCAGCACTGGGCGGTAACGCCACTGGATTCGCCGCGCTCGCGTACGGCGGCTGAGCTGCAGGAGGCCTTGCAGCGTCATGGTGCTTCAGTGCAAGCCTATGCCAGTGTGGCCGCCGCCCTGGAAGGGCAGTGCGCCCTGGCGACGGCCGATGATGAAATCCTGCTGTTCGGATCATTTTTTTGTGTTGCCGAGGCCCTTCAATGGTTGGTCCGGCGCTCCACGGAGGAAGCTGCAGATGGCATTGCTGGATAAAGCGTACAAGCAGCGCATGGTCGGGGCCCTGGTGTTGGTGGCCCTGGCGGTGATTTTCCTGCCGATGCTGTTTTCCCGCCAGGACGAGCAGCGCCAGGTCACGGTCGACGCGCCAGCCGCGCCCCAGGCGCCTTCGGTGCCGCCTGTGCAGGTCGAGCCGGTGGCCGTGCCCGAGCCCCAGGCGTTGCCTCAGGAGCCGGTGCCAAGCGACGAGGAGCTGGCTGAGCAACCTGTTGCGCCCTCCACGCCGATTGCACCGGCGCCTGCTACGCCGGCTCCCGCCGCACCGAGCAAGCCGCCTGTCGCACCCGTGCCTGTTCCAGCGGCGCCGGCGATCAAGCCGGCCCCGAGCCAGCCGATCACCGCCGCCCCGGCCAAGCCGGACACGACCCAGAGTCGTGTGGATGCCAATGGCCTGTCGGTCAGTTGGTCGGTGCAACTGGCCAGCCTGACCAGTCGCGAAAGTGCCGAGAACTTGCAGAAAACCTTGCGCAGCCAAGGCTATAACGCCTACATCCGTTCCGCCGATGGCAAGAATCGGGTGTTTGTCGGTCCGCTGATCGAGCGCGCCGAGGCCGACCGCCTGCGCGACCTGCTCGGTCGTCAGCAAAACCTCAAGGGGTTCGTCGTGCGCTTCCAGCCAGAGCGTGGTTGACGGCGATTTAGCTGATTTGAGTCACGCAGCTTACCGACAGCCCTGGGCTCTGCTAAAATGCGCCGCCTTATCCGTCTGTAGGCTGCACCGTGCCATTTACCTGGGTTGACTGGGCGATCGTTGCGATCGTCGCCATCTCCGCATTGATCAGTCTGAGCCGCGGCTTCGTCAAGGAAGCCCTCTCGCTGCTGACCTGGATCATCGCGGGAGTCGTAGCCTGGATGTTTGGTGGTTCGCTGTCCCAGTACCTCGCCGGATACATCGAAACTCCCTCGGCCCGCGTGATCGCGGGCTGTGCCATCTTGTTTATCGCCACCTTGCTGGTTGGCGCAATGATCAATTATCTGATCGGCGAACTGATTCGCGTCACCGGGCTTTCCGGGACGGACCGGTTCCTGGGCATGGCCTTTGGCGCGGCGCGTGGCGCGTTGCTGGTGGTCGTGGCCGTCGGGCTCTTGAGCCTGGGGCCGGTGCAGCAGGATACGTGGTGGCAGGAGTCCCGGCTCGTGCCACAATTTCTATTGGTCGCAGACTGGTCCAAAAACCTGATCCTGGGTTGGAGCAGTCAGTGGCTTGCCAGCGGTATCAGCGTACCCGCTGAAATACCGTTCAAGGAACACCTCTTGCCGACGGCCAAAACGCCGCAGTGAGTGTTGTTCAGTTCAGATCCATTAAGTAGGGGTTGCGTCGCATGTGTGGCATCGTCGGTATCGTCGGTAAGTCGAACGTCAATCAGGCGCTGTATGACGCGCTAACCGTGCTCCAGCACCGCGGCCAGGACGCTGCCGGTATCGTGACCAGCCATGACGGCCGGTTATTCCTGCGCAAGGACAACGGCCTGGTGCGTGACGTGTTCCACCAACGTCACATGCAGCGCCTGGTCGGTCACATGGGTATCGGCCACGTGCGCTACCCGACCGCGGGCAGCTCGACGTCGGCTGAAGCCCAGCCGTTCTATGTCAACTCGCCTTACGGCATCACCCTGGCGCACAACGGCAACCTGACCAACGTCGAGCAACTGGCCAAGGAGATCTACGAATCTGACTTGCGCCACGTCAACACCAGTTCCGACTCGGAAGTGATGCTCAACGTGTTTGCCCATGAGCTGGCCCAGCGCGGCAAGCTGCAGCCTACCGAAGAAGACGTGTTCGCCGCCGTGACCGACGTGCACAACCGTTGCGTGGGCGGCTACGCGGTGGTGGCGATGATCACCGGCTACGGCATCGTCGGTTTCCGCGACCCGCATGGCATCCGCCCGATCGTGTTCGGCCAGCGTCACACCGACGAAGGCGTCGAGTACATGATCGCTTCCGAAAGCGTGTCCCTGGACGTGCTGGGCTTCACCCTGATTCGCGACCTGGCCCCGGGCGAAGCGGTCTACATCACTGAAGACGGCAAGCTGCACACCCGTCAGTGCGCGACCAACCCGTCCCTGACCCCGTGCATCTTCGAACACGTCTACCTGGCGCGTCCGGACTCGATCATCGACGGTATCTCGGTCTACAAGGCGCGCCTGCGCATGGGCGAGAAACTCGCCGACAAGATCCTGCGCGAGCGTCCGGAACACGACATCGACGTGGTCATCCCGATCCCGGACACCAGCCGTACCGCCGCCCTGGAGCTGGCGAACCACCTGGGCGTCAAGTTCCGCGAAGGCTTCGTGAAGAACCGCTACATCGGCCGGACCTTCATCATGCCGGGCCAGGCCGCACGGAAAAAATCCGTACGCCAGAAGCTCAACGCCATCGAACTGGAATTCCGCGGCAAGAACGTGATGCTGGTGGACGACTCCATCGTCCGTGGCACCACTTGCAAGCAGATCATCCAGATGGCCCGTGAAGCCGGCGCCAAGAACGTGTATTTCTGCTCCGCGGCCCCGGCCGTGCGCTACCCGAACGTCTACGGCATCGACATGCCGAGTGCCCATGAGCTGATCGCTCATAACCGCACCACCCAGGACGTGGCCGACCTGATCGGCGCCGACTGGCTGATCTACCAGGACCTGCCGGACCTGATCGAAGCGGTGGGCGGCGGCAAAATCAAGATCGAACAGTTCGATTGTGCGGTATTCGATGGCAAGTACGTCACCGGCGATATCGACGATGCGTACTTGAACAAGATCGAGAACGCGCGTAACGATGCGTCCAAGGCCAAGACCCAGGCGGTCAGTGCGATCATCGATCTGTACAACAACTGAGTACGAACCGGCCCCGAGGGGCCGGTTTGCGTTTAACCGATTAAGGAGTGGCAGCATGAGTCAGGATTGGGATGCCGGTCGGCTGGACAGCGACCTTGAAGGTGTAGCGTTCGATACCCTGGCGGTTCGCGCGGGTCAGCACCGTACACCGGAAGCCGAACATGGCGATCCGATGTTCTTTACCTCCAGTTACGTGTTTCGCACGGCCGCCGACGCTGCGGCGCGGTTTGCTGGCGAGGTGCCGGGCAACGTCTACTCGCGCTACACCAACCCGACCGTGCGGGCATTCGAGGAGCGTATCGCCGCCCTGGAAGGCGCCGAGCAAGCCGTAGCGACGGCCACCGGCATGGCCGCGATCATGGCCGTGGTGATGAGCCTGTGCAGCGCCGGCGACCACGTGCTGGTGTCGCGCAGCGTCTTCGGTTCGACCATCAGCCTGTTCGAAAAGTACTTCAAGCGTTTCGGCGTGGAAGTCGACTACGTGCCCCTGGCGGACCTGTCCGCTTGGGATGCGGCAATCAAGGCCAATACCAAGCTGCTCTTCGTCGAGTCGCCTTCCAACCCTCTGGCCGAACTGGTGGACATCGCTGCGCTGGCTGAAATCGCTCACGCCAAGGGCGCCATGCTGGTGGTCGATAACTGCTTCTGCACCCCGGCGCTGCAACAACCGCTGAAGCTGGGCGCGGACGTGGTAGTGCATTCGGCGACCAAGTTCATCGACGGCCAGGGCCGTTGCATGGGTGGCGTAGTGGCCGGTCGTGGCGAGCAGATGAAAGAAGTCGTGGGCTTCCTGCGTACCGCCGGGCCGACCCTCAGCCCGTTCAACGCCTGGATCTTCCTCAAGGGCCTGGAAACCCTCGGCCTGCGCATGAAGGCCCATTGCGCCAATGCCCAAGCCCTGGCCGAGTGGCTGGAGCAGCAGGACGGCATCGAGAAAGTGCATTACGCCGGCCTCAAGAGCCATCCGCAACATGACCTGGCCTTGCGTCAGCAGCGCGGTTTCGGTGCGGTGGTGAGCTTCGAGGTCAAGGGAGGCAAGGAGGGCGCCTGGCGCTTCATTGACGCGACCCGATTGATTTCCATCACGGCCAACCTGGGTGACAGCAAAACCACCATCACCCACCCGAGCACCACGTCCCACGGGCGCCTGTCGCCTCAGGAACGCGAGTCGGCGGGGATTCGTGACAGTTTGATCCGCGTCGCGGTCGGCCTGGAAGACATCGCGGACCTGCAAGCCGACCTGGCCCGCGGGTTGGCGGCCTTGTGATTGAGCTGGCTGCGCCGCCGAGCGGCACTCATGGCCGGGTTGCACTGGTCACGGGCGCCGCGCGGGGCATCGGCCTGGGCATTGCTGCCTGGCTGATCTGTGAAGGCTGGCAGGTGGTGCTGACCGACCTGGACCGCGAGCGCGGCTCCAAGGTGGCGAAGACTTTGGGCGACCACGCCTGGTTCATCGCCATGGACGTGGCGGACGAGGCGCAGGTCGCCACCGGTATCGCCGAGGTGCTCGGGCAGTTCGGGCGGCTCGACGCGCTGGTGTGCAACGCGGCTGTCGCCGACCCGCACAACATCACCCTGGAAAGCCTCGACCTGGCTTACTGGAATCGGGTCCTGGCGGTGAACCTGGGCGGGCCGATGCTGCTGGCCAAGCATTGCGCGCCGTATCTGCGCGCTCACAACGGCGCCATCGTCAACCTGGCCTCGACCCGCGCCGCCCAATCGGAGCCCGACACCGAAGCCTATGCGGCGAGCAAGGGCGGCCTGCTGGCCCTGACCCATGCCCTGGCAATCAGCTTGGGACCGGAGATCCGGGTCAACGCCGTCAGCCCTGGCTGGATCGACGCGCGCGATCCCTCCCAGCGTCGCACACAGCCGCTGACCGACGCCGATCACGCCCAGCATCCCGCGGGCCGGGTCGGCACGGTAGAGGATGTGGCGGCGATGGTGGCGTGGCTGTTGTCGCGCAATGCCGGTTTTGTCACGGGGCAGGAGTTCGTAGTGGACGGTGGCATGACCAAGAAAATGATTTATGAGTGAGGGCGGTTGCAGGTGCCGTTTGAAACTGTTTTGAAAAAACTTCAACCCTGCTATTGACTTAGCTTCGGTACCTGCGTAAATTTCGCGGCCTCAACGAAGCAAAGGGTGATTAGCTCAGCTGGGAGAGCGTCTGCCTTACAAGCAGAATGTCGGCGGTTCGATCCCGTCATCACCCACCATGTTTTACGAGAGTTTTACGAGAGTTTTGCGAAAGCAAAACGGAAGCTGTCAAAAGCCTCCACCGACGCGCAGCGGTAGTTCAGTCGGTTAGAATACCGGCCTGTCACGCCGGGGGTCGCGGGTTCGAGTCCCGTCCGCTGCGCCATATTTTCCGAAGCAGGTTCGCCTGGTTCGAGATTGAAGCCCAAGGGTTTTGATCAGACGAGTTAACTGGACGCAAGTCCATAGCGATACGCAGCGGTAGTTCAGTCGGTTAGAATACCGGCCTGTCACGCCGGGGGTCGCGGGTTCGAGTCCCGTCCGCTGCGCCATATCTGCTTCGAGGCCCACTGAACGCCTTGAAGCTAAGAAGGAAGCTGCAAAGCTACTTCTAGTCGATAGCAAAGACCCTGGTCGAAAGACCGGGGTTTTTTGTTTTTGGCGAAATGATATTGGGCCAAGCCCGTGGCGAGGGAGCTTGCTGTGGCGAAGGATTTATCCCTGCAGGGCTGCGAAGCAGCCCTTATGGTTGGCAGCTTCAGAACCCCAATTTATCCCGTAACCCGTAATACCAGGCACCCATCGCCGCAAACGGCGTACGCAACAACTGGCCGCCGGGGAAGGGGTAGTGCGGCAGGTCGGCAAACGCATCAAAACGCTCAGCCTGACCACGCAACGCCTCGGCCAGGACCTTGCCCGCCAGGTGCGTGTACGTCACGCCATGGCCGCTGCAGCCCTGGGAATAATAAATGTTATCCCCCAGTCGCCCGACCTGCGGAAGACGCGACAGCGTCAGCAGGAAATTTCCGGTCCAGGCGTAATCAATTTTCACGTCCTTGAGCTGCGGGAATGCCTTGAGCATCTTCGGCCGAATGATCGCCTCAATGTTCGCCGGATCCCTCGCGCCATAGACCACGCCGCCCCCGAAGATCAGTCGCTTGTCGCCCGTCAGTCGGTAGTAATCGAGCAAGTAGTTGCAGTCTTCGACGCAATAATCCTGAGGCAGCAGGCTTTGAGCCAACTCGTCGCCCAGGGGCTCGGTGGCAATCACCTGGGTGCCGCAAGGCATGGACTTGGCCGCCAACTCCGGGACCAGATTGCCCAGGTAGGCATTGCCCGCCACGATAATGAACTTGGCCCTGACCTTGCCTTGTGGCGTATGCACAACCGGGCTGGCGCCACGCTCGATACGCACCGCTGGCGACTGCTCATAAATCAATCCGCCCAGCGATTCCACTGCTGCCGCTTCGCCCAGCGCCAGGTTGAGCGGATGAATATGCCCACCGCTCATGTCCAGCATACCGCCCACATACTCCTCGCAAGCCACCACCTCGCGAATACGCCGCTGATCCAGCAGCTCCAGCTGGGTATGACCGAAACGCTCCCATAAACGCTTCTGCGACTCCAGGTGGCTCATCTGTTTAGCGGTGAGGGCAGCGAACACACCGCCGTCCTTCAAATCACATTGAATCTGATACTTCGCCACCCGCTCACGAATGATCCGCCCACCCTCAAACGCCATATTGCCTAGCAACTGCGCCTGCTGAGGACCGACACTGCGCTCGATCACATCGATGTCGCGGCTATAACTGTTGACGATCTGTCCGCCGTTACGACCCGAAGCCCCAAAACCCACCTTCGCCGCCTCAAGGACCGTGACCTTGAAACCGTTCTCCAGCAAAAACAGTGCAGAGGACAGGCCGGTGTAACCAGCTCCGATCACGCAAACATCCGTCTCGACGTCATCCTGCAGGGCAGGGCGCGGAGGAACCGGGTTGGCCGACGCGGCGTAATAAGACTCTGGATACGGTGTGTTCGCCATTCTGGAACCTCTGTTTTATATTTTTTACGAATGCAGCGATCCTACCCGAGATAAAAATCGGCCGCCAGCCACCCCTTGAATCTTCGTCGTATTGGTGAAATTAAATATTTTGCATATTCATAGGGTTAGGTGAAAAAAAGGTGTTGACACCCCTTTGGAATTCCGTAGAATGCCGCCTCACAGCAGGCACGTAGCTCAGTTGGTTAGAGCACCACCTTGACATGGTGGGGGTCGTTGGTTCGAGTCCAATCGCGCCTACCAAACAAAATCCGCTCTGCTGGGCGGTCTAGAAGGGGTTCACCGAGAGGTGAGCCCCTTTTTGCTTTCACATAAGGACATGGTCATGCGGGTTGTCACTTCCGTAACTTTTCTTTCTATAGCACTTGCTGGTTGTGCTGGATTACCTTCAGTTCCATACGAAGAGCCTACTCAATCAGAGGGAATGGCGCGTGTTCGCGTTATTACGAACTCCGATGTGTATGGAGATAGCATCGTCGGCAGTTGTGCTCCTGCTACCCGGCATAAGATGGCTGAAGCCGGACGTTTCGGGCAGGACGGTACGGCGAGCATCAACTATCCGCAGTATCCCCTGAAGTCGGCGAGCATTGGCATACCGAAAAGAGTTTGGCCCAGTCTTATCCAGTACACCCCTGCAATTCGGATGGGGGAAGGGGCTTACAAAGAGGTCGTAACCGAGTATCGCGTCAGGACGGATCTGCCATTCCAAATTGCAACCCGGGGCGCGACTATCGCGGGCAGTGGCAGCTCTTACCGGTCCTGTGATGGTCATGCGCTCGTTTACAAGCTGGAACCAGGAAAAGACTACGAAGCTGTGGTAGGGGTGGATAGCAGGCCAAGCAAAGATGGCGAGCAAGCGCTTACTTGCATGTTGGCGGTTCTCGAAGTTACCACTTTGCCTGGTACTTCGATTGTGATTCCCCAAAAGTTGACGCCTGCTGCGCCTCCGCAGGTGGCCTGTAAAAACTAAGAAAACCGGGGCCGGCCATGATTGTGAGAGGCGAGTAAGTTATTTCAAATCGTGGTCTGTCCCCGATTTCCCTGCCATGCCGTTACCGGGGCGCTGTATTTTGTAATTAGGTTGAAGTGGCTTATAAAGTTAGCTGGTAAGCTTCCGCTTTCTATAAATCGAGGGAACGATCATGGGATACAAATCACGGCCACCTGGTTTTCGAATCGAGTTTCCGGAGCCAGAGATGTTCTGGGCAGTTCGAGATAAAGGAAATCCAAAACAGATCGAGGTCGACCGGCTTTCTGTCATGTCCGACCATGAGTCAGTCAGCGTGATGTATGGCGGAGACGCTGCTATTGTGGCCAAGAATCGAATTCAACTTCCGCTGGATACAGAATTTTTAAGAGAACTTGCAGGCAAATTTTTGAAGCTCGCAGATGAGCTAGATTGATTGACGTTTTTTCCAGAGTCCTCGGGCCCGCGTCGAGCGTCCGGCGACAGTCGATACTGGTATACCGCAATAGCGCAAATGCCCGGCGCTACCCATTCATTGCGCGCCGGGTGACCGCTGTACCCATGTCGCTCATCAAGCCCATTTTCATGATAGCGATCTGCAGGATCCCTCAGAGGATCCCTCAGGGACAGACCACGATATGAGAGGGGCTGATTACAGATGAATTCAAAATCGTGGTATGTCCCTCGGCTTCCTCACGTCTCTTCTCCATGGCTTAGAAAGGCTCAACCGTAGACCGCGATTGGCAGCGACGCAAATTCCTACACAAACCTCGGAAACCAGTGCATTGCAGCCTCTGGATGTGCCATTTATTGTCTCTCTGTCGCCCAGGTGGCGATTCGGGTTTGGCGACTCGATTGAATGAAGCGCAGAAGCTCCTGCTACACTGCGGGGCTTTTTTGCAGTTGCAGACTGCTTTATGGCAGCTGTGCGCGGGAGACTTTCGAGTCTGGCAGACTACGATTACGAGGCGGTCCGATTACAAGTGAGCTCAAATCGTGGTCTGTCCCATCCCCGTTGTCCCACCCCGTTTTCATCAATTTTGTCCGTCATTACATCGTCGATGATACTCACAGGTGCACTTGTCCTTGCCGCTATAGCAGTAGACCTTGAAGGGGGAGGGTTAAGGGGGGCGGAGGCAACCAGCTATGATTTATGTGAATCGATTACGCGGTGGTGCAGATGCTCAATGAGACCGATACGGTAGGACACACTTTTAAGCGGGCCTTTTTCCGCGTCGATGGCGTGACGATGTACTTTTTCTGGGCAATATGGGCGGTTTTTTTGATTTGGGCTCTGTTTGACCCGGCCAAACCAGGCGCTGAAGCGTTGGCCTTGTTCATGATTGGCATGCTGAACCCATTTCTTTACATTTTTCTGGGTGTGATGCGCTCACCCGGCCTTTTAACAGCGCTGGTTCTGATTTTCCTTAACGTTAGGTTCCTATGGGCCTTTATCTAATTGAAGGGGGAGTGATTACGGGTAGTTCTGGCTGATGCGCTTGGCAATGGCTTCGAGCTGTTCGTCTATGCCATACATGTCATTGTTGTCACGGCGGGACACCACGGCCGCGCGGTGGACGTTGCGACCGCTCAGAATCCAGGTGACCAGCAGGATCAGCCAGGCCTTGGCCTTACGGCGAATCAAATGTGTTGCGCCGCCGGGCAAGTCTAGGGACACACCACGATTATGCAGGCTCCACCGAGCTCGGTCCTTCAAGCAGCTGTGTCCTGTTCGCTCGTTGCCTTGACTCACGGCAAATTGACGCTACGTATTTTTTGCGAAGCTTAGAAAGGTTGCGCGGTAGATGCTCCGCAACCGTCTTTCTATTTCACATCGAAATCAATTTGCGGACACAAGGGGAAATGAATGCTAACCAACATCAAACCGGGACCTAAACCAGCGCGCGACGATGGTAAGGATGATAGAAGGCGCCACGTAAACCCAGAAAATAGGCCGAAACATCCAACCCTGCCGGTGCACAAACCTTCTAAATAGAGAAAACCGGGACCGGCCATGATTGTGAGAGCCAAGTAAGTTATTTCAAATCGTGGTCTGTCCCTGAGGAATCCCGATTCTTGGCCGAATCGTAGACGCTGCTTCGTTCCCGCTTGCCGACGGCCAGCACCAGGATGACAATCCGTTCATCCTCAACGCGGTACACAAGTCGGTAGCCGGCGCCGCGCAATTTGATCTTGTAGCAATCCTTCATGCCGTGAAGTGCATCGCCTGGCACTCGTGGCCCGGCCTGCCGTTCCTGGAGCTTTCGCAAGAACTGGAGACGGATGGTGCCGTCGAGCTTTCGCAGTTCTTTCAGCGCCTTCGGATCCCACTCGACTTCGTACTCAACGGCCATTGGCGATATCTGCCTCGGCCTCGCCAATGAGATCGTCGAGAGATACTCGAACAGGTGTCTCGTTGGCGTCGAGTCGTGACTTGACCAAATGAACCAGTTCCAGTTCATCTAAGCGCTCAACCATCGCCTCGTAGACGTTGGCAGGGACCATGTAACCCATGACTCGGTTGTGGTTCAGCACGGCCACGGGCAACCCGTTGGCGCTGCTCAAGACTGAAGACGGATTCTTCTTCAGTTCAGATACGCTGACAGCCACGTCAGCCAGAATATTTTGCATAAATAAGACTCCTATATAGGCCTTTATTTTGGTCTTTTTATTTTTGGGTGGCAAGCGCTCTGGATCTGGATTTCACGCTCAAGTCCGGTCAATGCACTGAAAGCTTGAGCCTGGTACCGGCCTGTTTCGTTTTAGGATGACGGCAGGGCCACGGCCAGTTCCTCGAAACCTGTTTCTTCCTTCCCCAGATGAAGGGCGCCTGAAGAAAAAAGAAAGAAAAAAGAAAGAAAGAAAAAAGGGGACAGATTTGAATGGCACTTACTTAACCTTCTTCGGGTGTCCATTCTTCCTGACCTCGCCCCTTGCTGATCGACGTGTTTTCATCAGCATGGGGTAAGGCTTGGGTCTTCGTTTTATGGCTCGCGGCTCAATTCTGCCTGGACGCCTACCGACGCGCTTCTGGGCAATCAGCTCAAGCAGATTGAGCATCTTGTCCTCTTGCTCTTGAGCCCCGTACTGCCTCAACGCAAGGCACAGCTGAAGGCTATGCTTGAAGCTCAGTTCGCGAGGCAGGCAGTCGACTAACAGAGCTGATTGCGTCATGAGCATCCGTATCAGGTTGTGCGCCAACAAGTAAATCCATAACTCTTTGACGGCCATATCCGGCGTCTTGCAGCTCAGTGCTTCAAGCCCCAGCGTAGTCTTGAGGTTGCGCAGATCCAACTCCACATGCCATCGATCCTTGAACAGGGATTTGAGGGACGCTTTGGGCACTTGCTGCGGGCAACTCAAAGTGGTGACCAGGATTTTCCCTCCGGCCTTCAACTCACGTACCGTCAGCGTTTCAGGTGCCCTTTCGTAATAGGCCTGACTCATCCAGGACGGCTTTGCCTTTGGTTTTTTCAGTTCAACCAAATGATCTTCCGACCCCAAGGACCTCCCCAACTGAAAGTCCGTGCTACGCCGTCGAGCGCCATATTGTTCGAACACCCCGTCCACGCCTCGATGCTGCAGTTCACACAGTAAAAAGTAGGTGGCGTAGTAGGCATCGCCCAGCACAATGTCACCTCGCTCCAAGGTATCAAGCATGGTTCTGAGTAACGTCTGTTCATCGCCTCCTTTACCGCGAAAACGTCCCAACGAGGCGTCCAAAACAGCACCGCTGGCGAGGCAAACAATCCCCACTAAACGGCAGATGGGAAAGCCAGTCCGGCCTTCTGCCCACGAGATTGCGGGTAGGCCTCTTGGTTGGCCGGCGTATCCGGCAGGGTCACCGTAGTGCCATCCACGAGACGAACGGGTCGCCCCATCCAACGCCACGATGACGGACCCCGGTTGCTCATTGATGACCCCGTGGAGCGCAACAAGGTTGAAACCATCTCCACCGGCAACCGCGCTCTGGCTTTACAGTAGGCACCGGTATGAACGCTGTTGGGTTTCAAACCCTCGCAGGAGCGTTTGATGGATAAATCATTCACGGCATTCTGGCAGGACCGATCGGCGCTCATTGCCTGGGACAAAAACATGGACAGCGTTTCGGTCGGGGGAAATAGCCGCTGGCGATGCTTGGGTATCGACGACTCGACACCCCGCAATAACTCAGGATCGGAGAGCAGCTTGAAGAAAGCATGAGCATTGCTGTTCGTGGCGTGCTGGCGCATACGGTGCTGTTGATGTCGGACGATTTGGCGTCTACGATTCACTCGGGCTGTGTCCTTGCTTGATCGGTGTGTGTTCGCAACTATCACCGTAGACCAAGGCCAGCCTTTTTTCATTTTTTCGCAGTCGTATCAGCTAGTTAGCTGTTAAGTAAGTGCCATTCGGGACAGATTTATTTCGCCGCGCTGAAAGTCTTTTTTTGGCTGGTAGGGAAAAAACTGTCCTCTTTTCCGTCTTCTTTCCCCTACGTCCCTTCGCTGCGGCTTATGACGACTCAAACTCGCGCCGCGAGGGGCATGGACGCAAATTCCTACACAAACCTCGGAAGCCAGCGCATTGCAGCATCAAGGTGCGCAGCTTATTGTCCCTCTGTCGCCCAGGTGGCGATTCGGGTTTGGCGACTCGATTGAATGAAGCGCAGAAGCTCCTGCTACACTGCGGGGCTTTTTTGCAGTTGCAGACTGCTTTATGGCAGCTGTGTGCGGGAGACTTTCGAGTCTGCCGGTTCGCTTTCATTCCCGGTTCGCCAACCCGAGCACAGCTGCCACCCTTTCGTTTGGCGACGTTTGAGTGGTAGTCCTTATCAATTGAATGAAGGTACTACTCATGACCCGATACATGCCCATCACCGGCATCGACTGCATCCCCGCGACCCTGCTCATCGACACCGAAGCGCCTCTGGACGTCCTTTTCGAAACCGCCGATTACCGTATCCGCACTGTGACCCAAGTCTTGGAAAATATCGCGTTCCGCTCGGATATCAGCTCAGGTTACGCGATGGTTGTGATGTCATGGATGTGATTGGAAGACGATTGCGGGCGCAGGCGGCGGAGTAATGAGGACGGGCAACTTATAAGCTGCCCGTTTCATAAGAGGAAAGCGGGGACAGACTACGTTTACGAGACGGTCCGATTACAAGTGAGCTCAAATCGTGGTCTGTCCCTGTTTTCACTGGCGGCACGTTGCTTTATTTGTGACAACGGCTGCCACTCACCCAGTCTGGCAGAGCTGAAAATGAAGGAATTCAGCGCTGCCATACACTGCGATGTGGTAACCGTCACCAACAGGGCGATCACTTCGACCATGTATTGAAGAGCTTCTGATATCGAGCAGCGATGGGGCATATCTCGTCGCGAAGTTTGCAGGAAGCAACAGCGAAGTTTACTGCACGCTGCTGACCGTAGTCCTTCATGTGTTTAAAACCATCAGCGTATGAGAAGTATCCGTCCTGAATGAACTTTGGCAACTCGTCACGCATAGTATCCAATCCTTGGGATATTGGCCTGTCGTACCGATTTGTTTTGCTCACGCTCTTCCATTCATACATGGCGGCTACCACGAAGAAGTGACCGTTGATCACGCTTGCATGGCCATCAGGGAGGTCATCAGATATGTATTCAGCAAACCATATATTCCCTTCAGGGGTCTTGTATGAATATTTCCTGACGATGGTGTCCAGGTATTCATTAATCAACCAATCGTTCGATGTGTCGCCTGTCAAGCTCCTGATGTGCATCAGACCTACCGCGACAGCCGCGTTCCCGAAAGCCGAGTACCAAGGTGCCGACATCGGGTACTTGTCGAAGACGTGTGGGAACCGATAGGTGACACGGTAGTTACCATCGCTATCAACAATCGAGTTTGCGTTCATCTCATCCATCAGGGACTTGATCGTCGCCTCAAGGCGAGGCTTGTCATTGGCGATGCTCTGAAGCGCCCCTGCGTTCGATGCCCAGAAATAGGGCGACCATTTGGCAGGGTTCTGCGATTTCTCGTACTGGGAGCCGGAACTTGCCCACGTAGGGTTGTTGTGAGCTTGCAAGGAAAGGGGCTTGAGCATCTCGCCTGGCGACAAAGTGTTGAAGTTATCCTGCTTGCTGCATGCAGCGCTTGCGATAATCGCAGCTATTGCAAAAAGCCTGATTATTTTATTCATACCCATGCTCTGATTCCATTCAGTGGCGCGAACTCTACGGTCCGTGCAAGATTTTACACAATACGTCACGGCCAGCTACTGGCCTGACGTTTTTCGGTGATTTTGTGTGAGGCAGGGGGCGTTGGTTAGAGTCAATCAACCAATCTCGATCATCTGTGCCAGCAGCGGGTCGTTCGCTTCCATGACTGCCACTTGCAGCTCCACAAGATACATCCCGCCCATTATCTTTTCGATCACTTCTCCTTCCTCAATCCATCTTATGAGCTGCTGCACGCTGGGTTTTCCGTCGGCGTAGTGTGGCCGACGAGAGGGATACAAAGGGCCAGGGCCATCCTTATGAATTCCTCGTTCTGATCGAGCATTGCCAGGGCGTCCCTGAGGTTTGCTGCGACCGCACAAAAGCTGTTTGACTCCCGGTGAGCCAACAAGCCATCATCTATTCATCCTGTCATTCTTGCGTACGTAGGAGTGCACACAAAGCCCGGCCATAGCGCCGGGTTTTTTTGGATTTATCGAGTACATAAGGACATGGTCATGCGGGGTGTCGCTTTCGTAACTTTTTTTTGCTGCAGCACTTACCAGTTGTTCTGGAATACCTTCGGTTCCATACGAAGAGCCTGACGACGAAACAGTCAGCAGACTCCCGCTATCCAACTCGCTCTTCAGGCTGGTGAGTGAATGGCTGCGTGCTCAGGCCGCGATAGAAGATTACGGATGACATCACTTGGCTCCAACGAGGTTTTCATCATCCGGCCGAAGATCGGCATCGGTCGTTTGCGCTTTGTCCCACTGCTTCGCCAGACACCCTGGGGCATCACGGCAGTCTTTTGTATCAGCTTATCGACCGGGCTGTCGTTACCTGGGAGGCAATGGCCGGGCATTATCCTCGCAAGCCTTGTTGTGATGTGGTGGGCATATCAACTGGGCAGAGATATCAGCGAGCGTGCTTCGCTGACTGTGCGATCGTCTGGTGTGGCTTTCCTCGGACGCTATCGGCTAACGAAGCGCACACCGCTGCGAATAGTGCTCAAGCCCGACGGCCACATGGCTGTTTTTCGCACGTCCTACAGCAATTATGTCGAGTATGAAAACGGGCGCTTGTTAATCGCTCGCCGTGTCGTCGGGAAAAAAGTCAATCAACAGAAACAGTTCGCCTGCGAGCTAGCCGCGTTTCTGGGCGTATTTGCATACGTCGATGATGGCTCTGGACGACTGAAGAGGTTAGCCGGCCAACGGTGAGGTTCCCAGCGCAACCTCAAGGCACGTACCTACGCATTGCGGGCCCAGCCTTATAAGTTAGCGCTCTGTGAGTGATAACCTGCGAACTCTTCTATAAGGATACAGTTATGAAAAGCTGTTTGAGGACGCTCGGAGCTAATCTCGCCAACAGTATAGTGATCCCCGCCGCTTGGGTATCGGGGCTTGCGACGATAGGACTCTTGTGGGGCGTGGTACGGTTTGGGCCCGATCGGCTTACAGTCGAAGGACGTCAGCTCTTCGTGGCTTCCTGTTCTATTTTTTTCCTCGCCATAGGGTACTTGATATGGCGCAAGAGACGAGCAAAAGCACTTGTAGCATCCATCAACCTAAAAGAAGGTCTGAACCTTGACGATACTCAGATGCTCGGCTATCCAAGCCCCCTATTTTTTGTCTTTGACCTTTCCAGCAAGAAACTCGCTCAATGCCAAAGCGCCACTGGCGACTATCAAGTTCGAGATTTCACGTGGGTGACAGGCTGGCAGTGTGAGTGGCAACAGATTGACAGCAGGGTGACGGGTGGCGTGCTTCAAATAGTCGATGGGGCAGGCATGAGCGTTCCAGCCGACGAGCTTCGGCGTAGATTCATAAATTTCTCACTGGTTTTGACGGTTACCGATACAAGTCATCCACCCTTCCGTTTTCCAATGAACCGAAGCGCAGCTGAAGGGTGGTGTACCCGGTGCAATGTGCTTTTCAAGTGCTAAACACGAAGCACCAGAAGTCAATTATCTTTAGAACTCGCAGCAGCGCGGATGCTAACGGAGTGAATGCAGGCGCCTATTGATACGCATAAGATTTGCGACAGATTCAAAAGCGCAAGGCATCTATCGCTTTCTCTGATAGCGTTGCGGGAAAGGGTCATGGATGGGGCAGCGAATGGGCAACTGGGAGCGCTAATGCCGTACAACTATGCGAACGGCCGCTACCTGGTCTTCAAAGGCAATGGCAGCGATGGGGCGCCCTTGGGCCGGATTCACCAGGACGGAAAAGTTCGAAATCTCCTGGGTGAGTCGCTGTACTACATAGACATGGACGAACATGCGTTCTGTTCGGTCGATTTTATCTTTCAGGGCAATATACAAAAATGTCGCGGCACGTTTTGTGTGCTCAGCGACAAAACGCTTTTCACATTTTCCGAGATGAAAGTTAAGCCACTGGGAAACGAGACCGAGGAGCAGGCGCTTCACAGGGAGTTCAAAAGGAGGGCGCTAAGTTTGGCAGGGCAGATCGTCCAGGCGAAAAATGAGATGGTGCAGGCACGCTTGGATATGGCCTGGTCTAATTTAAACCCTTTGCGCCGTTTCCGTGCCTTCTTCACTGGCCGAGCCCGTAGGGAGCGAGCATCACCAGGGGGGCGTTACAGTGGGTTGGAAAGTGAGCATGAGTTCAAGTCGAAGTCTTTCCCCATCTCCTCATCGTCACTCGCGACAATGGTCTTGTGGGTTGCGGATGGAAGGAAAACAGGGCCAGACCACGATTATGAGACGGTCCGATTGCACGTGAACTCAAATTGCGGTCTGTCACCAGCTTTCTGGTTACCGCCGATTGAGGTGGGTTGTATCGCGGCACTTGCAGCAAGTCCTCGTCGTGGCTCACGCTGGGAAAGCACCCAATCACTCTACACTCCGCGTTTTTTGCCCGGACACTCATTGGGCGCCTTCACGGACGATGGCTTCGAGCAGCACACTCACTCCAAAAAGACGAAAAGCGAATGGTCAGGTTCTAAATAGAGCCGTCACGAAGAGTCTGTTGCCAAATTTATTGAGATTTATATGAAAAAGGTAGTTTTGGCACTCTCGCTGGTCACACTGGTAGCCTGTATGCCTTATCAATCAGTGACCTCGCCAGATCCAAATTGGATGCGTCTGGGTGGAGATGAGCCTGAAGGTTATCCAAGGACGTTTGTTGAGAACCTGAGCGGCAATTGCGCTCTGGTTACCGAGTCATGGTCTGAGGGAAGAATCAACGGTCGTCTTTTGTGGACCAAGAAGCAGTCTCGAAAGGCCGTTACTTGTCCATAAGTGCCTGTATAAGGGCTGATTTCGTGAGGGGAAAGGGGGCAGATTTTTTCTGCGTTGGACACTTTTATGAAAAGCGGAGCCAGGTAAGCCCGGGACGATTAAGTGCTTACAAGAAACAGTCCTCTATTCAGGAGACGTCGGATGCCCCCTGACGTTGTTGCTGGCACTGTTCGGACCCGAATAGGCCGATGCTGTGCGATATTTGTCAAGGACAGCTATTCAACAATCGCCTTTTTGATATCCCCGTGCTTGTTTTGCAAGTAAATCGTGTAGGGCAAAACAAGCGTGTCAGCGAGCCCAGACAATCCCATATCCAGCGCAATTAGCGATGCAGAGGGCTGTCCGTCGAAGCCGGTGCTTTGACGAGGTGCAGCATCGAGCGTGCAGTAATCAAAAACGGCACCGCTATAGATTCTTGGTACCGAGTCGCAGTGCGAGTTCCAGCGGGCCAGCTTGTTGCTTGCGATGATGTCGTCGCGGAAGGTGGTATTGATGGTTCCACAGCCCGAAACTGATGCGGCTACGAGAAGCACCCAAGCGGTTCTGAGATTCATCGGATTGGCTCCTTGCCAAAAAATCGAAGATTAGCCGACGCCGCGACATTGTGCTTACCGGCATGTGCTCGGCAAGGCGGCTGATGGCAAGACTACCACGGCCTACGAGCGCACTCGCCCTATCGATCTACCGCCGGCCATCTGCGGTAGGCTCATGCGGCGCAGGCGGATCACTGCGAACCAGAGCAACGAATCGTTGGCCGGCTTCACCGAGATCATCGATGCAAAGCTTCCGTACCCGAACATGACGCTGCTCTACTCAGTGTGAGTCTGCGAAGCGCTAATTGGGTTCATGGTAGGGAAATCTGTGTCTTCGAACGAAGAGGTGATACATGGAAAATAGACAAGACCATGATCGTGGGAAGGGCCGATAGCTCAAAATCGTGGTCTACCCCTATTTCCATGCGGCAACGCCCGAACAAGAAGGTCAATCAATGCCAAAGAAACTTCAGGAAAGCAAAGCGGCGACTGCTGCTGACATTGAGCGTTCTATCCAGGCACTGAACAAAATGGCCGAGCGTCTCTGGGGCGATGGGCGGGAAGCCGAGGCGAAAGCCCTGATCGATGCCTTGGATGCTTTGAACAGGGCGCTCGATCGGATCAGGATTGGAGAGAGTCGCAGGGTTCTTCATTGAAGGAGAAAGCGGGGGGGGCACGGCTATGAGATGGGCCTGCAGAGGGGTTCAAAGTCGTGAACGGCCAGGGAGTGGCCCGGTTGAAGACTGGCTTCGAAATGAATTGACCGGCGGTCCGATCCTTGGAATTAATGCCGTGTGGGGAGACTCCACTGCCAGAGGAATATGTATTTCTCAATGGCGGTGAACACCGCCCGAGGCAAATTCAATGACGTCGTTTGAAGAATTCAGGGCTACATCCCATGAGCTTCTCAAAGAGCTGGATGCCGCGACGATAAAAATGATGATGCTGGTTTCTGCGAAAGAGATATCCGGTCCTTTTTGGGAGGATGCCGCCCAGCGGCATCATGACGCTGTAGATGCTTGGCATGCCTTTCTCAATATCCGAACAGAATGTGGAGCGGCCCCACCTCTTGTCTAAAGGCTAGACGAAGGCGCGTTCTGTTTCGACCGACTTTACCTTCCAGGGCAGTTTTCTAGAGTTTCACGGCACAACTTATTTGGTCGACGAGGCGAAACGCTCTTCACATTTTCCAATCGAGTACCAAGCAGTCGATGTACCTGCCCGTCGGAATGAAAAGCCCAGCGGGTAGGCTGGGCCTGACGGGTGATGATTTGTCCAATTTGCAGTATGGCCAGTGGTGTCCGTCGTTACCAGAGGCTTTTCGCGTTCGCCAAGATATCAAAGACTTTTGCGGAGCCGACGTATGAGAGGTGTCCCGAATCTCGGTATATGGGTACGCCATCCACAACGGTACGGCAAACTTTCTCATCGCATAATGCGTCGCTTAAGCGAATGACCTGTATCGCATATTTGTTTTCGATGGTATCGAGAAGCGTGAGAACCCCTGAATTGTAATCTTTATAATTTTTTAGCGATATCGTGCAATCTGCTTGTGTGGTTGAGTTGTCCGATAGCTGTCTCTGCATGCAGCTTATGTTCTCATTGCCGACCGAAGGAGGAGGTCCAATTACAATAATTTCTTTGTCGAGTAGTTTTAGCTCTTGTATGGTGTTTCCCAAGTCTGCTTGCACTTGCTCCAGGCTTGTAGGGACTATGTGGGTTTTACCTTCGTTGTCCCTTGTCAGCATTTTGTTGGTGGGGACGGTGTATTGCCAGAAAGAAGCTGCGAGTATGACGGTTTTAATATTCGGGTTGCTCTTTATGGCCGATAACACGCTGTCGTTGAATGATATGCAATATTTGGCCACCTGCTCCGCATCTTCTCGTGTTGGGTTATAAGGTGCGGTGTTCAAAAAAGGTGGGCAAGCACTATAAGTGGCCTGTGAAACTCCTCCTTTTCTGTGGTTCTTGATGCCTTCGATGGTGTGCATGGCGTAAGAATCCCCCCAGACTATGTCACGAGCTGAGTTCGATGTTCGGCATTTATCGTTATCCTTGAACATGTAGTTGTCGCAGGATTTATCCAGGCCATAATTGGGGCGCAAAATATTTGCGAAGTCTATTTTATTATTGTTGTATCTGGTTGCGGCATATTGAGTTGAAAGCAGCACTACCGCCCCGATACTGATCGTCCATGCAAGCCCGGATCGAGAAATTTTTGCCTGACGGCTAGGTCGCTCGACAAAAACATAAAGGACTGTCGCACACAGGAGCGATGCCAAGAGCAAGGATATCTGCATCTGCGTGGTAAATGTGTCGTGGACCACCGCATGTGCAAAAACGATGATTGGCCAATGAACCAGGTAGAGTGAGTAGGAGATGTCGCCAAGCCTGACAAGCGGGATCATTAAAGGTGAGGTGTTTGCCAGCGTGCTATTGGTCCAGAGAATTATCAGCGTTGAAAGACATACTATAATCGCAGCTGGGCCTGGATGCCCCAGTTTAAGTTCCAGAGTGGGCACTGCCAGAATTGCAATGATTGCCGCTGAAAAAAGTGGAGTGGGAATTTTTATAGTGTATTTTTGAGCGGCGAGATAGCCGGCTGAACCAATTAAAAGCTCCCAGGCGCGCGTGGGGAGGAGATAAAATGTCGCTGAGGGGTGGGTTTGGTTTAAGTACATGCACGCTATGAGGCTGATACTAAGTAAGGCAAGGACAATCTTTAACCAGTGTCGAGAAGCGGTGAGCATAAGTAGTAGCGGGAAGATCAGATAGTACTGCTCCTCCACAGCAAGAGACCATAAGTGCAGCAGTGGCTTTGTCGATGCGTCCGCATCGAAATATCCAGTTTGGCTCAATAGAACAAAGTTGGTTGTATAGGTAACGGCGCCGGCAACCTGATGAAGTAGGCCCCTTATTTCCATTGGGGTTAATAGATAATAAGCGCCTAGGCACGTTGCCAGAATTGTGATATAGGCTGCAGGGACTAGTCGCTTTGCACGTTTGTAATAAAATTCAGAGAGGCTGAAGTCCTTATGGAGCATCTTGCTGGCGATGATGCCGGTAATCAAATAGCCGGAAATAACAAAAAATATATCTACACCCAAAAATCCAGATTTCAATATTTCGAAACCTAAGTGGTCTATTACTACAAAAGCAACAGCAAGACCCCTGAGTGCCTGTATGTCGAATCGAAAATTCATACGTCCTCTGTATCCCCTAAGCTGCAATCCAGCAACTTTATTGTCATTCATCCTTTCAGCCGGTGATTCACTGTCACGGCTTGCTTACGGAAGAAAATGAAAATATCAATACGCGACACCCTGCGCAATGCCAGAGTCCATTCTGGCTAGCGTTCGGCACGCGTCATGGTTTGAATTCAGCACATTTATTTGAGGCCAACCATCTCCAGTCTACATTAATGACTTGGTTTCTCAGCATAGCAGTTCGAGGCAATGGGGCCAGTGGCGGAAAGTCTAAGTCCTGTGCTTGGCCCAGGCACGTTCAGCCATTACTCTGTTCCAGCAACCATTCACTAAACGCCCGAACCACCGTTTGCCGCTCCCGCCCCGGTACACACACCACGGTATATCGCGCGCCCACCAAGCGAACCTCAGGCCGATAGCTCACCAGTTTCCCACGCGAGACAGCCTCGGCCACCAGCACGTTGCTGGCAAGCACCAGCCCATGCCCGGCAATTGCCGCCTGCAGTGCATGCTGTTCCTCGTCATAACGCCTGAAGCGCGCCTTATCCAGCCAGCTCAAGGTACCCGCCTCGGCGCACCAGGCAGGCCAGTCAACCGCGACGCTCGCGCTGCTCAGCCACGGCACGTCGATCAACTCGATAGGCGAGGCTGCGGGGGGCGGTTGCCAGTCAGGACGGCAGTAAGCGCCAAAATACTCGTCCAGCAACGGCTGCTCGAACAGCTGTGGGTCGGGTGTGAAAAGGGCGCGGATCGCCAGGTCGATGCTGGCATCCCGTCGCAGATCCACCACCTCGTTACTGCTGTGCAGACTGATGTCGATCTCTGGGTGCAACCGATGAAAATCCCCGAGCCGCGGAATCAGCCATAGGCTGGCGAACGCCGGTGTTGTGCTCACTACCATGGACCACGCGGCAGACGACGGTGACAGCGCCTGCAGGTTCTGTTGGATATCCAACAGGGCGCGGTGCAGTGACGGATGGAGTCGCTCGCCGTCGACGCTCAGGCGCACGCTTTGGCTGGAGCGTTCGAACAAGCGCACGCCGAGGAAGGCTTCAAGGCTTTTGACCTGATGGGAAATCGCCGCCGGACTGACATTCAGTTCCTGGGCCGCTGCCTTGAAACTGCCCAGCCGTGCGGCAGACTCGAAGCCGCGCAAGGCGGTGAGGGGCAGTTTGGCAAACATGGGCGAGAGGGTTACTCGAGTTGAGCGTGGCTCAATTTAGCTCATTTGTCCGCCGACGCTCAACTTGCCAGGCTGTGGTCTCGCACCGTTACCAGGAGACCTCCTATGCAAGGTACACCCCGCAAAATCCTCCAGGCCGTGCTCTACGAAGCCGGCGGTGTGTTGTTCGTGGCCCCTACGCTGGCGCTGATCTACGACCAGGGCATGGGCTATTCAACCCTGTTGTCGCTGCTGATTTCCGCTGTCGCGCTGGCTTGGAACATGATTTTCAATGGCCTGTTCGAGTGGTGGGAGCGCCGCCAGTACAGTCGCCATCGCGACTGGCGGCGGCGACTGCTCCATTCCCTGGGGTTCGAAGGCGGCTTGACGCTGATACTGACTCCTGTGATTGGGGCATGGCTAGGCATCAGTCTGTGGCTGGCACTGATGACCAACCTGGGGCTCTTTGCCTTTTTCTTTTTTTACTCGCTGGTTTTTCAGTGGGTGTTCGATCGGGTGTTCGATGTTCCGCTTTCGGCTCAACCCAGTGAGGGGGCTGCCTGCGATGCTCGATGAATGCGCTTTCTCCGAGAAGTGGGACGAGCACGTTTATGCAGGTCATTGGCGAGAGTGTTTTGCTGTAGTGAAGTAATAGCGTCTTCGTTGTTGGTTTTCACATCAAACGCCTTGGCGGGGTCAGTTTTTAACGGAGGCGGAGGGCGGCTACTTGTAATCCCTGCATGTTACAAGCGCTTCAGCGAGGGTGGGAGTAGGAGGTCCCGCTACTGACAATGATGATCCGTTCCCTTGACGCCATAGGATAGTAATGGACGGCTGAACAGGTCGACGCTAACCTTCGCCTGCTTGTTGAGGGATTGTATGGTGCGCAGGACGGCGACTATCTCTTGGCTGATTTTGGCTTGATTGGGCACCTTGGTGCTTGGGCATGGAATTTCTCATAAGGCGCTACATTGTTATGTTTCTGAAGTCAAAAAAAGTACTACTGCTTCTTTGCTTCATGGCGATTTCTTGCACTACTGCGGGAGCGCCACAATCAAGTATGTTTAACTTTTACAGCGAAGGCTCCCCCAACTACCCTTGGGCGTTTGGAAGCAGTAAGGATTGTGATCCCGTGGTAGGGACGTCCAGCAGGACAAAAAACTTCAGGTCACCAAGCAAGGTGGCAGTGCGAGGGCTTGAAGCAGCGTTTTCCGGAGACCTCGCAAGCGCTGCGGTGTGTGAAAAAAAACTGAAGAATTTTGAAAAGATGAACGGCGGCGGACTCTTCTTTGCTTTTCAGGATGATTATATCGATGCATGGCCTTTCCAGCTCAGGGCACCATGGGTTTCTGCTTTTACCCAAGGTGTTGCCCTTGAGTTCTATGTGGAAATGGCGAAAAAAACCGGTGATGCTTATTACGCAAACAAGGCTGAGGAAATTTACCTGTCTTATCTTCTGCCATTTGATGAGGGGGGATTTACCAGGTTTGTTGGTGACGACGTGGTGTTTGAAGAGTACCCGGTGACTGAACGAATAGCCGTTCTGAACGGGAATCTGATTGCAACTATCGCATTGTACGATTATGCAGCGTTCTCTAAAAAAACAGAGCCTCTACAGTTGGCCAGACGCTCGGTTGCTTGGCTTGAGAAAAATATCCAAAGCTATGTGATCAATCGCCCTGATTACCCAGGTCCGATTTCTGCGTATTCTCTTGCGCCGGCAAGACTCGATCTGCTATTTCGCTTCTACCTGACCCAAAAGGATCTAGACATTTTTTCCATCAAGTTGGCGGGAAAGGATATCTTCAGGTCTATTCTTCTTGGCCAGGCGGGTGATCACGACATTACTCGTGAGGCAAGCCTTATCGTCTCTCCGGATATGAACTGGTCAGGGCCGTATGACGACTCGAAACAAAAAGCATCAAGTTTCAGGAAGGTTGTTCAAGCCTTGGGGGCGTTCAATCACGCACCTTTTAGGGTGGAAATAAAGTCTGTTGAAGAGTTGGGCGCTTTGAAGAAGGGGGCTTTGCTTGAGTTGACCTATAGGGCGCAAGGCAGTTCGGATGTGCAGATCTCTGACGGAAAAGTTTTTTATAAGATAGGCACGCTGTTACCTACCAATGGCGAAGTTGCAAACGTGACATTCGAACTTCCCGCAGCCGCCATTGCCAATCTCACATTTCCGGTCGATTTGAAATACAATGCTCTGTATCTTGGGCATAATCAGAAGCTGCTTGAGATTGTCTCCGAGCTTTCTGCATCTGAAGTTTTAAAAAGTTATGCGGTGCTGTTGAAACAATGAATTAAGACGTTTCAGCAGGTGGGATGCCGGCGTTACAACGAAGACGAAGCCCGTACGCTTATGCGGTACGGGCTTCCAGGTGTGAAATCAGAAACGCATGCCTTGGAACGGGTTCCAGCTTTGCTCGCCCTTCACCTCCTTAAGGTAGAACGAGTAGTTGACCATGAGCGCGTAGGTCATCGAGAACGCAACACTCAGGCCTGTGCTCAACGGTCTTGGGAAGTCCATGCCCAAGATCGCAAAAATCACACTGAGCGCGATGTTGAGCGCCAGCATGATGCCGAGCAGGGCCAGGTTTTTCTTCCATAGGCCCAGGACGAACAGGTAAATGGGGCCGAAGAAGAATGCAATGACGTTGGCGCTGACCAGTAGTTTCTTCTTGAAACCAGGGAGGGCCTTGACTGCCTCTTTGAATCGCGGGTCGCTCGGTGCGCCGTAGGTATCAAAGAAATTAAAACGTTCCTGCCACTTGGCGCTGTATTTACCAGTGGCTTGTACTTGTTCAGTGGTGCTCATTTGCAAGGCTCCTGTTTTCCATAAAATTTGTCTTTCTTCCAAGAAATCCTGTGCTCTGTTTCCAGGGCATTGATTGCTTTGATCGTTGGTGGGGATCACGTAGATCACCCAAGGTGGTTATCTTGCCGTTTTGTAAACGGTTGTGTCGGACATTCTGCACAGGCCGCTCAAGCGGGCGTCTGATCTGTGACACGCTTCACCTATTGGCTTCGGTGGATGCCTGTCATGAGCGGGGTCGGTATCGACGCTGCAAGCCCTTCCTGATTGGCCGGTGAGGTGGTCGCATGAACCCTGCATCGGACATACTGGCGCCTTTGTCGCGATTATTCCAAAGAGGCATGTCTTGTCGAACGTCGAACCCCACCTGCACGCGCTGACGCTCAACCACATATACGACGGTTTCAAACAGTTGCTCCCCATTTCCCTGTTCGTCGTCGTGTTCGGCGTTGCTTTCGGCCTGGCGGCTGCGCAAACGGGTTTGGGTGATACGTCAGCTGTGCTCATGAGTGCCCTGGTTTTTGCCGGCGCTTCTCAATTTGCCGCGTTGGATCTGTGGGGGCAGCAAGTGCCGGTCGTTCCGCTGATGATCACCGTCTTCGCCATCAACGCCCGGCACTTGTTGATGGGCGCGACGCTTTACCCGTGGTTGCGGGAGTTGCCCGTTGCCAAACGCTACGGTGTGATGCTGGTTGTCTCGGACGCCAACTGGGCCATGGCGATGCAGGCGTTCAGTCAGGGCAAGCCGGGGCTGGGGATTTTATTTGGCGGCGGCATTGCACTGTGGGTCACTTGGACCCTGGGGAGTTGGCTGGGGCTTCATTTTGGCAGTGCTATCGAGAACCCGGTCAGTTTCGGGCTCGATATGGTGATGGGCTGTTTCTTGTTGGCGATGGTCGTGGGCGGGAAAAAGAACCTGCGCATGCTCATCATCTGGACCGTGGCGGCCTGCTCATCGTTGTTGGCCTACTGGTATTTACCGGCTAACAGTCATGTCGTGGTGGGGGCTTTGGCGGGAGGCATTCTGGGAGCACTGTGGATGGAGAAAAAACAATGAACATTGAAACGGCGGGGTATGGCACCTTGTTGGTCATATTGATAATGGCCGCCGTGACATTGGCGACTCGGTGGGGCGGTGTCTTCGTGATGTCGTTCGTGCCGATCAACTATCGGGTGCAGCAGTTCATCACGGCCATGTCGGGCTCGGTGTTGGTGGCGGTGCTGGCTCCGCTGGCCGTTAAAGGGGATAACGGCGCGCGCTGGGCGCTACTGATCACGGCAATCGTCATGTTGATCCTGAAAAAACCGTTGCCGGCGATTGCGGCCGGCATACTTGCAGCGGCTTTAGCCAGGCAGTTCTGAACGGCTGAGTCGCCCGCGCACAAGCGGGCGACGGAGCCCCATCAACACTCTGGTCAAAAACTCAGCGCAGCCGCTTCTCCAAACGAGTGATCCTGTCCTCCCGTCATGAAATGCAGCGACATCTCCTGTGGCGCCTCGATGGGTGGAATTTCAAAACTCCCCACCACCTGTCCCTGAAGCGCACTCAGCCGCATCGACTCTTCTTCCTTTAACTTTGCCATTCTCGCGTGGTTCGCTGCGATTTCGTTGAGAGTTGACACGGTACATCTCCGTTTGCTGACCAAGCATTGATTAATTTGCCGCCGCGTCAGAATTACGTCGTTCTTGGCTGCTGAGACAGGCCAGTGCAAACCCTGAGCCAGACAGGCTCGCTTGTTGGCCCCGACATCTGACAGGTGACGAATGGTGGGGCAGACGTATCTCGACGCTGACAACGTTTCAACCATGCCTCAACAATAAGTCACTGATAATACAAACCGACGCTCCGGCAAGGTCAGTCGGTATCGGTGCGGTAGACGCTTGCTCCGTGTGTTGAATGCCTGTTCACCAGGACCACTGCGGCTCCGATCAGAGCGGTGACAACCGCCAGCAGCAGAATCACCTCCTGCGTACCGGCAGGCGCGGCCAGCACCGCGACGAGCAGGCCCGCGAGCGGTTGCGACAGGTTATTGAGCAGGGTGATGACGCCGACGGTCTTGCCGAAGTCCTGGGGTGGAATGACTTGCTGGCGCAGGGTGCGGAAGTAGACGTTGAACATTTTGTCGAAACCGACGATCAGCAAGAAGCCGACGACGTAGCCCCCCGTGTTCGGGCTGAAGGCGGTGACGAAGGCGCCGACGGTAATCAGTGTATAGGAGAGGGCACCCAGCAGTTTCAAGGGCAAGCTCACCCGGGCCAGGATAAACAGGATGACGATGGTGACCAGCGCACCGGCCGCCTGCAACCCGGCGTAATCATCCTTGCCAGCGCCGTAGTGGCCGATGACCATGGCCGCCGACGTGGCGAGGGTGACGCCGATGATCAGGTTGACGCCCACCGCCAGGCTGATGATTTTTTTCAGTTCCGCCAGGTTGCGAATGTGGCCGAAGGCGACGCGCAACGGGTTCAGCCAGAGGTCGCGAGGTTGCTCGAAGGTTTCCAGCGTGACCGAGTTGCTGCGCTGCCAGTACCCCATGGCGTGGTCCGCCAGCAGGAACAGCCCGGCAATCGCCAGCACCACCCAGTGCCATGCCCACACCTCAAGCAGCAGCGCAGCGATCAGCGGGCCCAGTACCAAGCCGGTCTGGTCGGCGATTTGCGAGTAGGACAGGGTCTTGGTGTAGGTGTAGTGCTTGAAGATGTACGGCATCACCACTTCGCGGGCCATGATGCCCTGGGTGGTCAACACGCCGCAGAGGGCCGAGAGCGCCACGATCCAATAGATGCCGCCGAAGATGCCATACAGCAGCACTGCCACGCCGCAGGCCACGGCGCGATAGACCTGGCTGATGTGCAGGATGCGAATCGGCGGAAACTTGTCGCACAGCGCGCCGCAGATCGGGAACGCCAGATAGCGTGGCAAGGACTCGACGAAGAAGGCCAGGCCTGCCCAGGCGACGCTGTTGGTGGTCTGGAAAACAATCAGCGGGACGATGAACAGCAAGATCTGGTCGGCTAACCGAGAGAGGAACATCGAGACGAAAAAAGCCAGGTAATCCTTGCGCATGAAACTCCTTGATCGCTGTATTCAGGTGTAACCCAGTCGGCAAGCGGCGCGCAGCGTGATATGGAACTAACATCATCGTTAGTCTCTATATCTTTACAGGGGACATCCCTTTTTTTGAGAGAACTGCCATGTTCAAATCGCGCTCGTTGATTGCCGCAGTGACCTGTTTCGCCCTGGCGGTGGGCCCTGGCATTGTTGTCGCGGACCCGGGCAACGGCAAGGGGAATGCTCAATTCGATCAAGGCCCCGGCCATGGGCAGGGAGGTAAAGGCGGGCAAGGCAACAAGGGCGGTCAAGGCAATCCCGGCAACAAGGGCAACCAGGGCGGCAAGGGAAACCAAGGCGGCGGCGATTGGCACAACGGCCCGAGCATTGACCGTGGCGGCATTCTGGGGGTGATTGGCGGCTATCGCGATTATTGGAGCCCCGGCCCGGCACTGCCGCCGGGCATCCAGAAAAACCTGGCCCGAGGCAAGCCGTTGCCCCCCGGCATCGCCAAGAAGCTTGATGGCCGGCTGCTGGGGCGGTTGCCGCACTATGACGGTTATGAATGGCAGCAGGTCGGCACGGACCTGATCCTGGTGGCGATCGCCAGCGGCATCATCTACGAAGTGCTCAATGGCGCGTTCGACTGACCCGGTGTTTCAACTGACTGGCACCTCTTTGCAGCGGTGCCATTCAGTGAAGCGAACCTCCTGTGGGAGCGAGCTTGCTCGCGATGGCGTCGTGTCAGTCACTTCATCATTGGCTGAATTGACGCTATCGCGAGCAAGCTCGCTCCCACAGTTTTGGCATTCACCACAAATCCCTTGTGGGACAGGTTTTGTATCAGCTTTCAAGTTGTCGCAGGCGTTTGTACAGGGTGTTGCGGCTGACGCCCAAGCGTCGCGCCAGGTGTGAAATGTTTCCGCCCACGGCCTGCAATTGGCGGTTCAAGTCTTCGGTATCGTTGAGGTCCACCGTCAGCGGCTCCGGTGTTTCCACCGGCTCCATTTCCAGGTCGACAAAAAAGTCGTCGGGCAGGTGTTCCGGGCGGATCGGCTGTTCCTCGGCCATCGCCAGGGCCACTTGCAGTACGCTGCTGACCTGTCGCAGGTTGCCCGGCCAGGGATGGCGTTCGAACAAGTCCAGGACCTCACGGCTCAGGCCGGCCCATTGGGTCGGTTCGCGGTGGTGTTCCCAGAGGCGTTTGAACAGCGCCTGCTTGTCGCTGCGTTCGCGCAGGGGCGGCAGTTCCAGGGTCAGGCCGCCAATGCGGTAGTACAAGTCTTCGCGGAACCGCCCCAGCTGCACCTGTTCGCGCAGCGAGCGGTTGGTGGCGGAGATGATACGGATGTCTACCGGGAACAGCTCGGCACTGCCCACCGGTTGCACGCAACGCTCCTGCAAGACCCGCAACAGTCGGGCCTGGGTCGGCAGGGGCATGTCGCCGATTTCGTCGAGGAACAACGTACCGCGGTCGGCCTTGCGGATCAGGCCGATGCTGCCTTTCTGGTTGGCGCCGGTGAACGCGCCTTTTTCATAACCGAACAGTTCCGATTCCACCAACTCGGCGGGGATCGCCGCGCAGTTGACGGCAATGAACGGCTGTTTGCAGCGCGAGCTGGCCTGGTGCAGGGCTTTGACGAACACTTCCTTGCCGACGCCGGTCTCGCCATGGATCAGCAGCGGAATGTCCTTCTCCAGCAAGCGCTCGGCCTGGCGCACGGCTTTTTCCACACGGTTGTCACCGAAGTGCAGGGTATTGAGGCTGATGGCGTTGCTGGCGGGGGCTGGCGCAGGCACCGCCTCGGTGAAGACCCGTGCCCTGATCGACACCTGGCTCGGGCGCCTGAGCAAACACTGGAATCGATTGCTGCCGGACGCTTGCAGGGCGAATGGCAGGCCGTCGGGTTGGTTCAGCAGTTCCAGCAGCGAAACCTTGAACAGGCTTTCAATGCTCACCCGTGACAGGCTCAGGCCCAACAGGTTGTCGGCCCGGCGGTTGGCGGAAAGCACCTGGCCGCTCTCATCGAAGATCAGCAGCCCGGCCCATTGGCTGTCGAGGTTGTTCAAGCCGGTGTTGAAGGTCAGCTGGAAGTGTTCACCGCGAAACAGATTGAGGATCAGCCGGTTCTCCACGGTCTGGCTCATCATCTTGACCATGCCCAGGGTGTGGGACGGCGGCAGGTAGCTGTCGCTGGAGACGTCCAGCACGGCGATGACCTTGCGCTCGGCATCGAAGATCGGCGCGGCGGAGCCGGTCATGAAACGGTTGGCCTTGAGGAAGTGTTCATCGTGCTCGATGTGCACTGCCTGTTCGCAGGCCAACGCGGTGCCGATGGCGTTGGTGCCGGTGCAGCGTTCCATCCAGCTCGCCCCGGCGCTGAAGCCATGGGCCAGTTTCGGCTCGATGAAGCGCTGGGTGCCCCAGGAGGTCAGCACTTGGCCCTGGTTGTCGGCCAGCATGATCAGGCAGTTGGAGTTGCTCAGGATGTTTTCGTAATACGGCAGGACTTCCTGATGGGTGGTCTGCACCAGGGAATGCTGGCTCTCCAGCAACTGGGCGATGCCTTGGGCGGGCAACTGATCGAAGGCCGGCACGCTCTGGTGATTCAGGCCAAAGGCGCGGCAACGGGACCAGGAGGCCTGGATGATGGCCTCGTGGGACAAGGCAGGAGCAGGTGCGGCCATGGGGCACTCTCGCAGGTGCTGTTTTTTATTGTTGTGGCAAGTCTCGCACAGACTCCTTGTGCTGGGGCAGGCCTGAATAGCACGTAATAACACAGACCATTGTGGGAGCGAGCTTGCTCGCGATAGCGGTGGATCAGCAGCATCGATGTGACTGACACACCGCTATCGCGAGCAAGCTTGCTCCCACAAAGGGCATGGCCAGGCTAACCGAAAACGTTCATTCAGTGTTGTTCAAAATTGTTCATTGTCAACCCGAAGATTGTTCAGTTGTTCAGTCGTGGCTGTTCACTTGTGTTCATCTGCGAACGTGTTTTTCTCAGGTTTTTTTACAAAAATAAGCCAGATCAAGGGCTTGTGATTTCTGGCACGGCTTTCGCTTTCAAGCATGGGTCGCTTGACTCCAAATAATAAAAAGGCCGAGCCATGTCATTAAAGCTTGAGCACATCTGTCGCACCGTCGAAGGCCAGACCTGGATCGACGATGCCAATCTGAGTTTCGAACCCGGATCCTTCAACGTCCTGTTGGGCCGCACGCTGTCCGGCAAGACCAGCCTCATGCGCTTGATGGCCGGTCTGGACAAGCCCGACAGCGGTCGCATCCTGATGAACGGCGTCGACGTCACCCACCGCCCGGTGCGGCTGCGCAACGTGTCGATGGTTTACCAGCAGTTCATCAACTACCCGACCATGACCGTTTTCGAAAACATCGCCTCGCCGTTGCGCCAGGCTGGTGTATCCGACGAAGTCATCCAGAGCAAGGTGCTGGAAACCGCCAGGATGCTGCGGATCGAGAAGTTCCTGCAGCGCCATCCGCTGGAATTGTCCGGCGGCCAGCAGCAGCGCACGGCCATGGCCCGGGCACTGGTCAAGGACGCCGAACTGATCCTGTTCGACGAGCCCCTGGTGAACCTGGACTACAAGCTGCGTGAAGAGCTGCGCCAGGAAATGCGCGAGCTGTTCCAGGCCCGCCACACCATCGCCGTCTACGCCACCACCGAGCCTAACGAAGCGCTGGCCCTGGGCGGCACCACCACGATCCTGCATGAGGGCCGGGTGATTCAGAGTGGCAAGTCGTCCTCTGTCTATCACCAGCCACAAACCGTGCTGGCCGCCGAGTTGTTTTCCGAACCACCGATCAACCTCATGCCGGGTCGTATCGCCGGCAACGAGGTCAGCTTCGCCAATTTCGTGCACTTCCCGCTGAACGTCGACCTGCGCCCGGTGGGCGAGGGCGAGTTCCGTTTCGGCGTGCGCCCCAGCCATATTTCCCTGGTGCCGAGCAACGACGACGACCTCGAACTGGCGGTGACCGTCGAAGTGGCCGAGATCAGCGGCTCGGAGACGTTCCTGCACGTGCGCAACGAACATTTCCTGCTGGTGCTGCACTTGCCAGGGGTGCATGAGTACGACGTGGATGCGCCGATTCGCATCTACATTCCGACCCATAAACTGTTTGTTTTCGACGCCCAGGGCAAGCTGGTCCAAGCCCCAGGGCAGCGTATCGCGAGGGTTGCCTGATGGCTGAAATTCGTTTGCAGAACCTCGCCCACAGCTACACCAGCACCCCGGCGGGCCCCGAGGATTACGCGATCCGCGAGATGAACCACATCTGGGAGCAGGGCGGCGCCTATGCGCTGCTCGGACCTTCGGGCTGCGGCAAGTCCACCTTGCTCAACATCATCTCCGGCTTGCTCAGCCCCTCCGAAGGGCAGGTGATGTTCGACAGTAAAGTCGTCAACGACCTGACCCCGGAACACCGCAACATCGCCCAAGTGTTCCAGTTCCCGGTGGTGTACGACACCATGACGGTGTTCGACAACCTGGCGTTCCCGCTGCGCAACCAGGGCATGGCCGAAGCGCGGATCCACACCAAGGTGCAGGAAATCGCCGAGGTCCTGGACCTGCAGAACCTGCTGGACAAAAAGGCCCGCAACCTCACCGCCGATGAGAAGCAGAAAGTCTCCATGGGCCGCGGGCTGGTGCGCGACGATGTGTCGGCGATCCTGTTCGACGAACCGCTCACGGTGATCGACCCGCACCTGAAATGGAAACTGCGGCGCAAGCTCAAGCAGATCCATGAGCAGTTCAACATCACCATGGTCTACGTCACCCACGACCAGTTGGAAGCCTCGACTTTCGCCGACAAGATCGCGGTGATGTATGGCGGCCAGATCGTGCAGTTCGGTACGCCCCGGGACTTGTTCGAGCGCCCGAGCCACACCTTTGTCGGCTACTTCATCGGCAGCCCGGGGATGAACCTGATCGAGGTCACGGCGCAGCCCGGCGGTGTCGGTTTCGCCTCGACCCACTTGCCGCTGTCGGAAACCTTGCAACGTCGTGTCGCCGAAGCCGAAGGCAAAAGCCTGAAGGTCGGTATCCGTCCCGAGTTCGTGCATGTCTGGGACGGCCCTTACGACGACGCGATGCAGGCTGACGTGGTGCATCTCGAAGACCTGGGCACCTACAAGATCCTGACCCTCAACCTCGATGGCGCACCGCTGAAGGTCCGCCTGGCCGAAGACAAGCCGGTGCCGGAAGGCACGGCGTACATCAGTTTTCCGGCCCAATGGCTGATGGTCTATGCCGATGAGTATTTGCTGGAGCCGTTGAGCGAGGTGCAGCCATGAACAAGGTGCAGAACAACAAGGCCTGGTGGCTGGTATTGCCGGTGTTCCTGCTGGTGGCCTTCAGCGCCGTGATTCCGATGATGACCGTGGTCAATTATTCGGTGCAGGACATCTTCGACCAATCCAGCCGCTACTTCGTCGGCGCCGACTGGTACAAGCAGGTGCTGCTTGATCCGCGGCTGCACGATTCGCTGCTGCGCCAGTTCATCTACTCGGCGTGCGTGCTGCTGATTGAAATTCCCCTCGGCATCGCCATCGCCCTGACCATGCCGACCAAGGGCAAATGGTCGTCCCTGGTGCTGATCATCCTGGCGATTCCGCTGCTGATCCCGTGGAACGTGGTGGGCACCATCTGGCAGATTTTCGGCCGCGCCGACATCGGTTTGCTGGGCTCGACCCTCAACGGCCTGGGCATCAACTACAACTATGCGGCCAACACCATGGACGCCTGGGTCACCGTGCTGGTGATGGATGTCTGGCACTGGACTTCGTTGGTGGCGCTGCTGTGCTATTCGGGGTTGCGAGCGATTCCCGACGTGTACTACCAGGCCGCGCGGATCGACCGGGCGTCGAACTGGGCAGTGTTCCGTCACATCCAGCTGCCGAAGATGAAGAGCGTGCTGCTGATCGCCGTGATGCTGCGTTTCATGGACAGCTTCATGATCTACACCGAGCCGTTCGTACTCACCGGCGGCGGGCCGGGCAACGCCACCACGTTCCTCAGTCAGACCCTGACGCAAATGGCCATCGGCCAATTCGACCTGGGCCCGGCGGCGGCGTTTTCCCTGGTGTATTTCCTGATCATTCTGTTGGTGTCCTGGCTGTTCTACACCGCCATGACGCACTCCGACGCCAACCGTTGAGGCCCGCACAATGAGCAAGAAAAAGCTGATTCCGCTGTTGATCTACATCCTGTTCCTGCTGGTGCCCATCTACTGGCTGCTGAACATGTCGTTCAAGAGCAACACTGAAATTCTCGGCAGCCTGACGCTGTGGCCGGCGGACTTTACCTTTCACAACTACAAGGTGATCTTCACGGACCCGAGCTGGTACACCGGTTACTTGAACTCGCTGTACTACGTGAGCCTGAACACGGTGATTTCCCTGGGCGTGGCGCTGCCGGCGGCCTATGCGTTTTCCCGCTATCGGTTCCTGGGGGACAAGCACCTGTTCTTCTGGCTGTTGACCAACCGCATGGCCCCGCCGGCGGTGTTCCTGTTGCCGTTCTTCCAGCTGTATTCGTCCATCGGGTTGTTCGACACCCATATCGCCGTGGCCCTGGCCCATTGCCTGTTCAACGTGCCGTTGGCGGTGTGGATCCTCGAAGGGTTCATGTCCGGGGTGCCGAAAGAAATTGACGAGACTGCCTACATTGACGGCTACAGTTTCCCCAAGTTCTTCGTCAAGATCTTCATTCCGTTGATCGGCTCCGGCATCGGTGTCACGGCATTTTTCTGCTTCATGTTTTCCTGGGTCGAACTGTTGCTGGCGCGCACGCTCACCTCGGTGAATGCCAAGCCGATCGCGGCGGTCATGACCCGTACGGTATCGGCGTCCGGTATCGACTGGGGGGTGCTGGCGGCGGCGGGGGTGTTGACCATCCTGCCGGGCATGCTGGTGATCTGGTTCGTTCGCAACCACGTGGCCAAGGGCTTCGCCCTGGGCCGGGTCTGAGGAGTCGATGATGGAATGGATGAACTGGACCGTCCCCACGGCGGTATTTTTCGGGGTTATCGCCTTGTTTCTGGTGGGCATGACTACCTGGGAATTGCGTTCGCCGAGCATCCCTCGGCGTGGTTTCCTGCCGATTGCCACCACCCGTGGCGATCGGTTGTTTATCGGTCTTCTCGGTAGCGCCTACCTGCACCTGCTGGTGATCGGCGCCACCGACTGGAGCATCTGGATAGCGTTCGCGTTGTCTTGGGTGTGGCTGTTGGCAGTGATGCGGTGGGGCTAGTCGCGAAGGTTCGCCGATCAGGCTCTTAAACCCAAACAGGAGGTCTCTATGTTCAATAAAAACAATAAGCTGCGACATAGCGTTTCATTGGCAGCCATGCTGGCACTCAGCGGGTTGAGTGCTGCGGCCTGGGCCGACGCCTATGAAGACGCCGCTAAAAAATGGATCGGCAGTGAATTCAAACCGTCGACCTTGACGGACGCCCAGCAGCTCGAAGAACTCAAATGGTTCATCAAGGCATCCGAGCCGTTTCGCGGTATGAAGATCAACGTGGTGTCGGAAACCCTCACCACTCATGAATACGAGTCCAAGGTACTGGCCAAGGCCTTCACCGAAATCACCGGGATCCAGTTGACCCACGACCTGCTGCAAGAAGGCGACGTGGTGGAGAAGATGCAGACGGTGATGCAGTCGGACAAGAACATCTATGATGGCTGGGTCAACGATTCGGACCTGATTGGTACGCACTTTCGCTACGGTAAGACCGAATCGATCACCGACCTGATGGCCAACGAAGGCAAGGCGTACACTTCGCCAACCCTGGACATCAAGGACTTCATCGGCATCTCCTTCACCACTGCGCCGGATGGCAAGATCTATCAACTGCCCGACCAGCAATTCGCCAACCTGTACTGGTTCCGCGCCGACTGGTTCGAGCGTGCGGACCTGAAGGCCAAGTTCAAGGAAAAGTACGGCTACGAGCTGGGTGTCCCGGTGAACTGGTCGGCCTATGAAGACATCGCCAAGTTCTTCTCCGAAGACGTCAAGGAAATCGACGGCAAGCGTATCTACGGTCACATGGACTACGGCAAGAAAGACCCCTCCCTGGGCTGGCGCTTCACCGATGCCTGGTTCTCCATGGCCGGTGGCGGCGACAAGGGCCTGCCCAATGGCTTGCCGGTGGACGAGTGGGGCATTCGCGTCGAAGACTGCCATCCGGTCGGTTCCAGCGTGACCCGGGGCGGCGACACCAACGGCCCCGCGGCCGTGTTCGCCACCACCAAGTACGTGGACTGGCTGAAGAAATATGCGCCGCCGGAAGCAGCGGGCATGACCTTCTCCGAATCCGGACCGGTGCCGTCCCAAGGCAACATCGCCCAGCAGATCTTCTGGTACACCGCCTTCACTGCCGACATGACCAAACCGGGCCTGCCGGTGGTGAACGCCGATGGCACGCCGAAATGGCGCATGGCACCTTCGCCGCGCGGACCTTACTGGGAAGAGGGCATGAAGCTGGGGTACCAGGACGTGGGTTCCTGGACGTTCATGAAGTCCACGCCTGAGAAACAGAAACTCGCGGCCTGGCTCTATGCGCAGTTCGTGACGTCCAAGACCGTGTCGCTGAAGAAGACCATCGTGGGCCTGACGCCGATTCGTGAATCGGACATCAACTCCCAGGCGATGACCGATCTGGCGCCGAAACTCGGTGGCCTGGTGGAGTTCTACCGCAGCCCGGCCCGTGTGCAATGGACCCCGACCGGGACCAACGTGCCGGACTATCCACGCCTGGCGCAATTGTGGTGGAGCCACATCGCCGAAGCTGCCAGCGGCGAGAAAACGCCGCAGCAGGCCCTCGACGGGTTGGCCAAGGACCAGGATGCGATCATGACCCGCCTGGAACGCTCCAAGGCCCAAGCCACCTGCGCACCTAAGATGAACCCTGAGCGCGACGCGCAATACTGGTTCGACCAACCGGGCGCACCGAAGCCGAAACTGGCGAACGAGAAGCCTAAGGGCGAAACCGTGAGCTACACCGAGCTGCTGAAATCATGGGAGGCGGCACGCAAGTAAAGCCCCGGATGTGAAAACGAACGGCACCGAAAGGTGCCGTTTTTTTTTCCTGGGCTCACCGCAGCAGTCAGACCCGCCGCCATCGCGAGCAAGCTCGGCTCCCACAGGGTTTGGTGGTGAACGTAGATATTGCGTACACCCAAAATCCATTGTGGGAGCTTGCTCCCACAGGATTCGGCGGTATCCATGAATGCTGCACACGCCACAGTTCCCCTGTGGGAGCGAGCTTGCTCGCGATGAGGCCGGCAAGCCATCCACATAAACCAGCAGGCAAAAAAAACCGGCGCAACCGAGGTCGCGCCGGTGATGGTGCCAGTGGCTGCACGGATATTCGTGGGTCCGTGCAGCCACCGTTGAACCCGTGTCGGTTATGCCCGTTCCAGCGCCAGGGCCACGCCTTGGCCACCGCCGATGCACAGGGTCGCGAGGCCTTTCTTGGCGTCGCGCTTGATCATTTCATGCAGCAGCGACACCAGGACCCGGCAACCCGACGCGCCGATGGGGTGGCCCAGGGCGATGGCGCCGCCATTGACATTGACCTTGTCCATGTCCCATTTCAGTTCCCGGGCCACGGCCAGCGACTGGGCAGCAAAGGCTTCGTTGGCTTCGATCAGGTCCAGCTGCTCCAGCGACCAGCCGGCCTTGTCCAGGCAGCGACGGGTGGCCGAGACCGGGCCAATGCCCATGATGGCCGGGTCGACGCCGGCATTGGCGTAGGCACTGATTTTCGCCAGTACTGGCAGGCCCAGGGCCTTGGCTTTTTCCGCGCTCATCAGGATCACGGCGGCGGCGCCATCGTTGAGCGAGGACGCATTGCCCGCGGTGACGCTGCCATCCTTCTTGAAGGCAGGCTTGAGCTTGCCCAGGGATTCGGCGGTGGTACCGGCGCGCGGTTGTTCATCCGTGGCGAACGCCACGGGATCGCCTTTGCGCTGGGGAATCAGGATCGGTGTGATCTCATCGGCAAACCGACCGCCCTCGATGGCGGCGACGGCTTTCTGCTGGGACGCGGCGGCGAAGGCGTCCTGCTCCTCGCGGCTGATGCCGTACTTGTCCACCAGGTTCTCGGCGGTGATGCCCATGTGGTAATCGTTGAAGGCATCCCACAAGCCGTCGGTGATCATGCTGTCGATCATCTTCGCATGGCCCATGCGCAGGCCGGTGCGGGCGGCCGGCAGGACGTAGGGAGCCAGGCTCATGTTTTCCATGCCGCCGGCGATGATGACCTCGGCGTCGCCACAGCGGATCGCCTGAGCGCCCAGGTGCAACGCCTTGAGGCCCGAACCGCAGACCTTGTTCAGGGTCAGCGCCGGCACCGCATGGGGCAGGCCGGCGAGAATCGACGCCTGGCGCGCCGGGTTTTGCCCGGAACCTGCGGTCAGTACCTGGCCGAGAATCACTTCATCGACCTGTTCGCCGGACAAACCGGTCTGTTCCAGCAGGCGACGAATCACCGCGGCACCGAGTTCCGGTGCGGGAATGGCAGCCAGCGAACCCTGGAAGCTGCCGATGGCGGTACGGGTAGCGGCGACAATCACGACTTCTTGCATCGAATCTCTCCTCACTGGGCAGCGAACTGCATTTCAGGCACGTGGTCCGGCACGATCAATTTGCCGGCGGTCTTGGCGACGATTTCCTCGACGCTGACGCCTGGGGCGCGTTCTTTCAGGATGAAGGCGCCGTCCTGGATTTCCAGGTAGGCCAGGTCGGTCAGCACGCGCTTGATGCAACCGGCGCCGGTCAGCGGCAAGCTGCAGCGCGGCAGCAGTTTCGACTCACCGTCCTTGGACGCATGGGTCATGGTGACGATGATGTTCTCGGCACCGGCCACCAGGTCCATCGCACCGCCCATGCCCTTGACCAGCTTGCCGGGGATCATCCACGAGGCAATGTTGCCTTCGACATCCACCTCGAACGCCCCAAGCACGGTCAGGTCGATGTGGCCGCCGCGGATCATGGCAAACGATTCGGCCGAGGAGAAGATCGATGCGCCGATGCGCGCGGTGACCGTCTGTTTACCGGCGTTGATCATGTCGGCATCGACTTCGGCTTCGGTGGGGAATGCGCCCATGCCGAGCAAGCCATTTTCCGATTGCAGCATGACTTCCATGCCTTCGGGAATGTAGTTGGCAACCAGGGTCGGAATGCCGATGCCCAGGTTCACGTAGTAGCCGTCCTGCATTTCGCGGGCGACGCGTTGAGCCATTTGTTCGCGGGAAAGTGCCATGTTCTTATTCCTTCATTCGGGCCGGGGGCAGGGGATCACTTACGCACGGTGCGCTGTTCGATGCGTTTTTCGAACGTGCCGCAAATGACCCGGTCGACGTAGATGCCAGGGGTGTGGATCTGCGTCGGGTCCAGCTCGCCGGGTTCGACGATTTCTTCGACTTCCACCACGGTGATCTTGCCCGCCGTGGCGGCCAGCGGGTTGAAGTTCTGGGCGGTGTGGCGATAGATCACGTTGCCGAAATGGTCGGCCTTCCAGCCTTTGACGATGGCGAAGTCGCCGGTGATGGACTCTTCCATCAGGTACTGGCGGCCATGGAATTCACGCACTTCCTTGCCTTCGGCCACGGGCGTGCCAACGCCGGTGGCGGTGAAGAAGGCCGGGATGCCGGCGCCACCGGCGCGCATTTTTTCGGCGAGGGTGCCTTGGGGGGTGAGCACGACTTCGATTTCGCCGCTCAGCAGTTGCTGCTCGAACAGGGCGTTCTCGCCCACGTAGGAGGCGATCACCTTGCGGATCTGCCGGTCTTCCAACAGCACGCCGAGGCCGAAACCGTCGACGCCGCAGTTGTTGGACACCACGGTGAGGTCGCGGATGCCCTTGCGCTTGATCTCGGCGATCAGGTTTTCCGGAATACCGCACAGGCCGAAGCCGCCGGCGATGACGGTCATGCCGTCCTTCAAGCCTTCCAGCGCTTGTTCATAAGAGCTCACGCGTTTGTCGAAACCTGCCATAGACACCTCTTTTATTCTTGATGGGGTCGCAATGAAATGCAGTGTTGCGCCAAGTCATATATTTGTTAAGTTGATTTTTAGATTGGATTGATTGATAAAATTCAATAATTGCCCTCGGAGCACAGCGACCATGACCCTCAAGCAAATCCGTGCCTTCCTCGCGGTGGCCCAGAGCCTGAGCTTCGCCGTGGCCTGCGAGCGGCTGCACCTGTCCCAATCGGCCTTGAGCCTGACCATCAAGGCCCTGGAAGAAGGCCTCGGCGGTCGTCTGTTCAGCCGTAATACCCGTAACGTGGCACTGACCCCCGAAGGTGAATCCTTGCTGCCACTGGCCCGCCGGCTGGTGGCCGACTGGGACAATGCCGAGGACGAAATGCGCCAGCGCTTCACCTTGCAGCGCGGTCGCGTGACGCTGGCGGCGATGCCTTCGTTTGCCGGCAACCTGTTGCCGCCGATCCTCAAGACCTTCCGCGCCCGCTATCCGAATGTCAACGTCACGGTCAACGATGTGATCAACGAACAAGTGCTGGAAATGGTCCGTGATCGTCATGTCGAACTGGGCGTGGCGTTCGAGCCGATGCAGGGTTCGTCCCTGGCGTTCACGCCCTTGTACCTCGATCGCTTCGTCGCAGTGGTGCCGTTGGATTCAGCCTTTGCCCAGCGCGACGAAATCCACTGGGAAACCCTGCTGGAGCAGCCGTTCATCACGCTGCAACGACCCTCCACCGTACGGGTGATGCTGGAAGAGCATCTGCAGGCCCGGGGCATGAAACTGCCGGTGGAGTTCGAGAGCCACCAGTTGGCGACCGTCGGACGGATGGTCGCCAGTGGGCTGGGGGTCAGTGCCGTGCCGGCGCTGTGCGTCGGGCAGATGCATGAGCTGGGTGCCCGTTGCATCACCTTGAGTGAGCCGGTGATCGAGCGAGCCATCGGGGTGCTGACCAAGCCGGGGCATGAACTGTCGGCGGCGGCGCAGGCGTTGTTCGATACGCTCAGGGATCAGGAATTGGGCACGTTGACCGCAGGCCGACACTGACCCTGTGGGAGCGATGATCCTGTGGGAGCGAGCTTGCTCGCGATGGCGTCGGATCAGCCAGTAATGATATTGACTGACTCACCGCCATCGCGAGCAAGCTCGCTCCCACAGGGGTGGGTGGTGCGGTTAGAACGGGTGTTGTGTCAGCAATGGCAGTAGTTGTTCACACGGCTCTTCAAGCTTGAGGTCCAGCAACTCATCGGCCCGGGTCTTGCCGCGGTTGATTGCCAGCAGCGGCTTGCCCTGGTCCTTGATGGCCCGGCACAGGCGAAACGCCGAATAGGCCATCAGCGACGACCCCACCACCAGCAGGCCGTCCGCTTGCTCGACGGCTTGCATGGCGCGGGTCGCGGTGAGGGGGGCGACGTTCTCGCCGAAAAACACCACGTCGGGTTTCAACCGCTCGCCGCCGCAATGGGGGCAATGGGGCACTTGGAAGCGCGCCTCGAACGCGGGGTCGAGCAGGGTGTCGCCATCGGGTGCCTGCACCGCATCGACACCCGCCAGGTAAGGGTTTGCGGTTTCCATCAGCCGTTGAATCTGCTGTCGCTCGCTGCGCTGGCCGCAATCCAGGCACAGCACGCGATGCAGGCTGCCGTGCAGTTCGATGACGTCCTGGCTGCCGGCCTGGTCATGCAGGGTGTCGACATTCTGGGTAATCAGGCCGGTGATGCGTTGCTGCGCCTGCAACTCGGCCAAGGCTTCGTGAGCCACGTTCGGCCTGGCCTGCCTGACCCGGGGCCAGCCCAGCATCGCTCTCGCCCAATAGCGCCGTCGTGCCTCGGGCTGGGCGAGGAACTCCTGGTACATCATCGGTTGTCGACCCCGACGGACCCCGTCGCTGTCGCGGTAATCGGGGATGCCCGAAGGGGTACTGATGCCGGCGCCGGTGAGCACCAGGAAGCGGCGCCCGACGGTGTACGCCAGTAACTGATCGATGGGTGCCTGGTGAAGGTCTTCGGGCATGGGAGGTGTCTGCGCTGGCCTTGGGCCGTTGAGGTTAGCACTTGGATCGAGCCGACGCCTTTCGTCGCCCTGGGGCTGGTTTGTTCAAACTTTCCCCCGTGCCGCGCTATCCACTTTTATGTGCGGTACTTCAGAACCCCCGCATACCGAAGCCAAGCGCTGAGCAGCCAAGAGCGGCCGGTCCCGGGGGGGGGGCGACCGCTCCTGGAACTGCCGAGAGAGGAAACGTATGAAGCGGACCAAGGGTGAAGTACGGGCCATCAATCGAGAGAGTTCAATGGTGGGTGTGTACGTGAAGCAAGAGGATCGCCATACGGTGCTGAAGCTGAGTTCAGCCAGTGACATCGATATTGGCGACATTCTGGCATGGGACAGCGGTACGGCCTTGGGTACCCAGTCATATCACAACCTGACCAAGGGCTGGACTGCCGATGTGTATGTGGCCAACCACGGTGTTGCGGCGGCGAACCTTGATGTCCAGTTGTGACGACGCCTTCAACCCGTGACCTTGGGAGAAAGAGCATGAGCAAATTAAAGTGCGGTTGCCCCGATTGCCAAGGCGAGGCCTTTGGCGGACAGCGTGGAAAGACACGCACTGTTTTTAATGTTGAAGCGGGGCAATTGTGGGAGCGAGCTTGCTCGCGATAGCGTCGGATCAGCCTGCCTTGACATGACCGACACACCGCCATCGCGAGCAAGCTCGCTCCCACAGGACTGTCACTGGATGAAGTTTCGGTCTCGGCCTGTTTAATAGCCTGTTGCACTAAAGACCACGGCGGCGGCGATATAAATCAAGCATTGACCACTCGTCGCCGTTTGCCGCGTTTCCTTCAAACCTTGGCGGCGTCATGTTTTCCGAATAAGACGAGTCAGCAAGGCTCGTGGAGATCAACTAAACGAGGTGAATGAAATGGCTAACACAGGTAATAACAACCCTGGCAATTTCGCTAACGATCGTGAGAAGGCATCGGAAGCCGGGAAAAAGGGTGGCCAGGCGTCGGGTGGCAACTTCGCCAATAATCCTGAGCGCGCCTCCGAGGCTGGACGCAAGGGTGGCCAGGCGTCGGGCGGCAATTTTGCCAACGACCCGAAACGCGCCGCTGAAGCCGGTCGCAAAGGCGGGCAAGCTTCGGGGGGGAACTTTGCCAACGACCCTGAGCGGGCTTCGGAAGCCGGCCGCAAAGGTGGCCAGGCGTCGGGCGGCAACGTTGCCAATGACCGGGAAAAAGCCTCCGGGGCCGGCAGGAAAGGGGCTGAAAAAAGCCATGGCGGCGGTCGTGAATCGTAATGTCCCGTGGTCTCGCAGGTCCCGTGCCGTTGGCATGGGACCTGGTCCGGCCGTGATATTAAAAGTCGGGTATTGATGCCCGGCTTTACTGGTGTATTGATTGTTTAAAAGATAAGCGAGTGAGCCAGGGTTTCAATTAACCACTCGTCTTCTGTCTTGAATAAAAACTAAATGTTCAACTTCTTCAGACTTTCATGCTGCTCGAGCCATCTGGAAGTGATCGGTTCGATCATCGTGATGTTGAACAAGGGCGCCAAGGGCAAGATGGCTGAAGGCGCGGACGATGTCCGACCCTGAAAACAACCCCACCACGGGTGCCGACTTGGGTTCGGGGATGCAAGGTGACAAACTGTAAACCGATGGCGAAGGAGGCGACTCCCACGCCCGGTATTCCAAGCCATACCACGGCCAAGCCCCCTAAGGACATTCGATGGACCAGCCCACCTCCCGGATTCGATCGCCCTGGCGCACCTGGTTGAACCCCGTGCAAGAGAACTGGCTGTTGGGGGTCACGTTCTGGCTCGGGCTTGCGTTGGTGGCCGCGTTGTTGCTCTACAGTGGCTACAACGCCCTGATTGGCGCCAATCGTCAAAACCTGGGCTACGCCGTGCTGGGCGGTACATCGGGTTTTGCCGCCACCGCCCTGGGGGCATTGATGGCGGTGGTGCTGCGGGATATCTCGTCGCGCACCCAGGACATCATGCTGGGTTTCGCCGCCGGCATGATGCTCGCCGCCAGCTCCTTCTCACTGATCCTGCCGGGCATCGAAGCCGCGCAGGTGATTTGTGGCAATCAGTTGCTGGCCGCCTTTGTCGTCGTGGTTGGCCTGGGCTTGGGTGTGGCCCTGATGATCGGCCTCGACCGTTTCGTGCCCCACGAACACGAGTTGAGTGGACGGCGCGGCCCTGAAGTCGAGCGCATTAACCGTGTGTGGCTGTTCGTGCTCGCCATCACCTTGCACAACCTGCCGGAAGGCATGGCCATCGGCGTCAGTTTTGCCGACGGCGACTTCAAGGTCGGCTTGCCCCTGACCACCGCCATCGCCATCCAGGACATCCCCGAAGGCCTGGCCATTGCCATGGCGCTGCGCGTCACCGGTATCAGCACCTTGCGTGCTGCGCTCATCGCGATCGGTTCGGGGCTGATGGAGCCCCTGGGGGCAGTGATCGGCCTGGGCATGTCGTCGGGCGTGGCCGTCGCGTACCCCATCAGCCTGGGGCTGGCGGCGGGTGCGATGATTTTCGTGGTCTCTCACGAGGTGATTCCCGAGACCCATCGCAATGGCCATGAAACCCCGGCCACCCTGGGGTTGATGATGGGGTTTGCGGTGATGATGTTTCTCGACACGGCGCTGGGTTGAAAGACTCACCGATACCCTGCGGCAACGTTTCGGCAAACGTCTGGAACATCCGGAATTTTCTCCGGGTCAGGGTTGATGACATGGCGCCACTCCCGGTCTGATCACCCTGTGTGCTCAAGGCCGGATGGGTTGAATTGGCGATGTATACTCAACCCCGTGGATGACATGAATCCGGGGTGGCGCGATCGTGCTGCGTTCGCTGATGTTGGCCGTTGTGCTCGTTCTGGCGGGGTGCGCCACGCCGCAGCGCGGTCAACAGGTCGCCCCGGTGGCGATTTCCCAGGACACTTGGCGACAGGTGGACCAGCAGCTCATCGCAGCCTCGAAAAGCGCCGTCGAGCAGGCGGCACTCTACGCCCGTGGGTCGATGGAGCATTGGCGCACCTTGGTCTATGAGCGCACCGAGGTTGAATTCATCCCCTGGTTCAGCAGCTATTGGACCCAGGAGTGGCTGGCGGTGAAGGTCAGCTGGTACGCCGCCAGCGCCGAGGGCGAGACGGATTCCTCGGCCAGGCGCCTGGCGGTTTACCTGCAAGAACAATATCGCGAGAAGGTGCTGGAACCGGTGGCGGTGGAAATCGATCCCGAGGCGATCAGGGCCAACGCCACAGGCTACTACCTGCGCCAGCTCAATCAGCAGGTCCAGGTCATCGCCCTGCGGCATCGCATCCCGAACGAACTGATGAACCGACGTCTGCACGGCGTCCCGGCCATCCGCCTCGGCCCGCCAGCGGCGCGTGACGCTTCGTTGTTCGAGATGGTCCACACCGAACCGTTGAACACCCTGCCGGCCTATGCGGCCCTGATCGATCACGTCAACAAGGCTGCAAGCACAGGTGCCGGACCCTCGGAGGCGGTGATTGCCACGGTGGCGCAACGCACCAGTGAAAAAATCGAGGCCCAGTTCGCCACGCGTGGGGCAACCGGTGCGGCGGCAGCCGTGGCCGGGAAGGCGGCGGGGGCGTTGATCTCGGTGGGCGTGGCGGGCATTCGCGCGATCATCCACGAGGGCGAACGGCCGGAAATGGAGGCGCAGATCCGCAAAAGCCTGAGCGCTGCGTTCGACGAGGCGTGGTTCAAGTCACTCAAGCATCCCCTCAGCGGGGTGATGGCACCGGTGTACTACCTGGACGAGGAAATAGAAGGCAACCTGGTGGAGGCGGACCTGGCCAATCGAGCGGTGGCATTGCCGGACATCAAGCCGTGACGGGGCGGTTCATTCTGATCCGAGGGTGACGCGACAACCCTTGCGATGGCGGATCTGCTCGTCCGATGGGCGTTCCTTGATGAACTCGAAGCGCGGCTCGCCTTCGCTGTAGATCACCAGCCATCCCCATTCCAGCTCGCTTTCATCCTGCCCGGGCTGGGGCGGCGAGGCCCACCAGGGTTCTTTTTGCATGATCTGACGCATCGTCTACTCCTGCCGATTGATCCTTTGAACTATAGACCGCTCGATTTCGCGATAAGCGCTGGTGAAAACCCATGAAACTTATGTGGCAGGTGGAGTCCTTGTGGCGAGGGGATTTATCCCCGCGGGGTTGCTCAGCGACCCCTCGAGGGCTGGTTGCGTTAAGTCTGTTAAACCCTTAGTGACAGCTCCAGGGGGCCGCTGCGCAGCCCAGCGGGGATAAATCCCCTCGCCACAGGACCTTGTTTGATGGGGCAGTGTGCTCTGATCCCGCTCACCAGCGTCTAGCGTCTGTATCCCCGCACTCGAACGGGGAATGACTGGACCCCGCGCATATGCAAGCACTGTTGAACGAGATCCTCGATGCGGTTCGCCCCCTGATCGGTCAGGGCAAGGTCGCCGATTACATTCCTGCCCTGGGCACTGTGGTGCCCAACCAGTTGGGTATTGCCGTGTATGGCAATGATGGCGAGTTGTATTGTGCCGGCGACGCCGAAACAGCGTTTTCGGTGCAGAGTATTTCCAAGGTGTTCAGCCTGGTGCAGGCCATCGGGCATTCCGGCGAAGCGATCTGGGAGCGTCTGGGCCATGAGCCATCCGGCCAGCCCTTCAACTCCCTGGTACAACTGGAGTTCGAGCGCGGCCGGCCGCGCAATCCGTTCATCAATGCCGGCGCTTTGGTGATTTGCGATATCAACCAGTCGCGTTTCGCCGCGCCGGCGCTGTCGATGCGCGATTTTGTGCGCCGCCTGTCGGGTAACCCCCAGGTGATGGTGGACGGCAAGGTTGCCGAGTCGGAATACCAGCACCGCGCCCGCAACGCAGCGATGGCGTACCTGATGCAGTCGTTCGGCAACTTCCATAACGACGTGGAAGCGGTGCTGCGCAGTTATTTCAGCCATTGTGCCTTGCGGATGAGTTGCATCGATCTGGCGCGGGCATTCTGCTTCCTGGCCAACGACGGGTTCTGCAAACACAGCGGCGAACAGATCCTCAGCGCCCGGCAGACCCAACAGGTCAATTCCATCATGGCCACCAGCGGCCTGTACGATGAGGCCGGCAACTTCGCTTATCGCGTCGGCCTGCCGGGCAAGAGTGGTGTCGGTGGTGGGATTGTCGCCGTGGTGCCGGGACGGTTTACCGTATGTGTCTGGTCGCCTGAACTCAACGCCGCGGGCAACTCCCTGGCCGGCATGGCGGCGCTGGAGTTGATGAGCCAGCGGATCGGCTGGTCGGTGTTCTAGTTTCCTGCCGCATAAAAAAAGGCCCGCTCCTGATTCAGGCGCGGGCCTTTTCGTTAGGGGATATCAGCAGAGGCGGTCGATGACCCGGACCTCGGAAGTGTTCTGCATCGACTGCCAGACCTGGGTCAGCGTTTGCAACACGCGGCCCATGAAGTCTTTGTCAGCCGCGGCCTTCTTGCCGACGTAGCCCTGGCCACGGCGGTACATCTTCAGCCGGGCACACAGTTCTTGCGTGTTCTTTTCGAACTCGTCTTCTTGGGTGTAGGGCGACAGGCAGTCCATATGGACCTGGCCAGTCTTGCTGATCCACAGGATATGGCTGTCGAGTGTGTCCTTGTGTGCGGCGAACATGCGAGCCAGTTCATCAATAGATGGTTGATTATTCAGATTCATGTGTAAGCCCCTTGACCATTTGGTTGATCTGTCTGGTGGTTCGCAAAAACTTCGCTACTCGGTAAGTGCCTGCCTGCTACCGAAACCAGGCCGTCAGCGTTCGTCCGTCGAACTTCGACGGGGTCGTGCATCGGTTGTGTAGTGTTATCGAAGGGCTGCTACGCAAATGCGCTACAACGAAGAGAAACAGCGAAGAATCATCAGGCAGTGTCAACTTTCGAGGGTCGACCACGCGCGTCATGAGGATCTTCGCCGACGTTTCTCGTCCTTGTTACCGGACGATCATGCCAGGTCAGCACCTTCAATCTGCCTTGTGGGCAGTCCCTGTATCCAAAAAACAGCTCGGCGGTCAGACGAGCTTGCTCAAACAGTTGCCTGTACTCCCGATCGGGGAGACGTCTGCATCATGCAAGGGCAAATCGGAGGCGTCAACGGTTTTGTAGTGATTATTTTTCTTCACTACATATTGTCGGACAAAATGGTTTGGGTATGAGGATTTCCGGTCAGACACACAATCAATGTGGGAGCGAGCTTGCTCGCGATGGCGGTGTGTCAGTCAATTATCTGATGGCTGATTCACCGTCATCGCGAGCAAGCTCGCTCCCACAGGGGAATCAGGTGGGCTGATTTTTGTTGGCCTTGCGCGGTGCGCCGCCGGTCTTGCGCTTGGCTGGCTTGCGTTTGTTTTTCCATGGCGTTGCGCCACGCCCGGCGGGGCTGGCCGGGCCGCTGATGGTCAGGCTCATGCCCTGGCAGCGGGCGACGTGCTTGCTCATCCAGGCGGCTTGCCGGGTCACGAATTCTTCCAGGCTCATTTCTCCGCTTTGCACCATGTCCAGGGCCTGCTCCCAGATGGCGGTGGTGCCCGGGTCGGCAATGGCCCGGGGCACGGCGTCGATGAGGCTGAAGGCCGCCGGTGTGGCGGACAGGGCCTTGCCGTTTTTCACCAGGTAACCGCGGTCCAGTAGCCCCTGGATGATCGAGGCTCGGGTCGCTTCGGTGCCGATGCCGGTGGTGTCCTTGAGCTTCTGTTTGAGCAGCGGGTCTTCCACCAGTTTGGCGACATTCTTCATCGCCTTGATCAGGTCGCCTTCAGTGAAGGGCTTGGGCGGCTGGGTCCATAGGTCTTTGGGTTTCACCTCGTCCACCGTGCAATCGCGACCTTCGGCCAGTGCCGGCAAGGTTTGCGGTACCGGTGCTTCACGGCCCTTTGCCGGCGCCAGTGCTTCGGGCAGGGCGCGTTTCCAGCCGGGTTCGACGATCTGCTTGCCCACGGCACGCAGCGCCTGGCCGGCACAGTCGAAGTCGGTCTGGGTCCGGTCGTATTCGTGGTTGGGCAGGAACTGCGCCAGGTAGCGCGCGCGAATCAACGTGTAGACCGCACGCTGCTTGCCGGCGAGTTTGTCGAGGTTCCTGGCGGCGGCGGTGGGAATGATGCCGTGGTGGGCACTGACCTTGGCGTCGTTCCAGGCCCGGGATTTGCGCTGCGCCTGCAAATGCTCGCGCAGCGGCGCAAGGCTCGGGTCGGCCTGGGCGAGGGCGGCCAGGATGGCCGGTGCTTCGCTGTGCTGGCTCAAGGGCAGGAAACCGCAATCGCTGCGGGGGTAGGTGATGAGCTTGTAGGTCTCGTAGAGCGACTGGGCAATGTCCAGGGTTTCCTGGGCGCCGAGGCCGAGTTTCTTCGAGCAGACTTCCTGCAGGGTACCCAGGTCGAAGGGCAACGGCGCCGCTTCGCGCAGGCGCTCGGTACGCACCTTCAGTATCCGGGCGGTGGCGGCGTTGCGCATGGCCTGGGCCGCGTCTCGGGCCAGGGCCTGGTTCAGGCAGCGTTCCTGGTCGTCGCAGGCATCCGGGTCGGCGCGCCACTGGGCGGTGAACGCCGTGCCTTCATGGCTGAGCTGCACGTCGATGGCCCAATAGGCGACCGGCACGAAGTTGGCGATGCTGCGGTCGCGGTCCACCACCAGTCGCAGCGTCGGTGTCTGCACGCGGCCTACCGGCAACACACCCTGGTAGCCGGACTGGCGCCCCAGCAAGGTGAACAGGCGACTCATGTTCATGCCGATCAGCCAGTCGGCCCGGGAGCGACCCAGGGCCGAGTGATACAGGTTGAAGGTTTCGACGCCCGGCTTGAGGGCGGCCAGGGCCTTGCGGATCGACGCTTCGTCCAGGGCTGACAGCCATAGCCGCCGGATCGGTCCGCGATACCGACAATGCTCCACCAGCTCCCGGGCGATCATTTCGCCTTCGCGGTCGGCGTCGGTGGCGATCACCAGTTCCTTCGCTTCCCCCAACAGGCGCTTGACCGCCTTGTACTGGCTGGCGGTTTTCGGTTTGACGGTCATTTTCCATTGCGCGGGCACAATGGGCAGGTCGGCCAGGACCCAGCGCTTGTAGCGCGCGTCGTAGGCGTCGGGTGGGGCGGTTTCCAGCAGATGGCCGATGCACCAGGTGACCGTGACGCCAGGACCCAGCCAGCAACCGTCGCCACGGCGCGTGGCACCGAGCACCGCGGCGATGTCCTTGGCCTGGGACGGCTTTTCACACAGGTACAGCTGCATAGCGCCCTTTTCCTGAGCAGATTTCATGGGGCTGTAGCATGGTCATGGATGCGCACAAGGGCAAGTTTTATCTGTATGGATATACAGATAAAAGCGTTGCGCTGCGTTGCCAAGGGGTGTCTGGCGTGACATTCGGCGTCCTGTCGGCATGCAGAATGAATTTCTCGCAGGGGTATGGCTCATAACTTCAAGGCGGTTGAAACCGCAAAGAAGGTTTATGAGGTCAAGGAGAGTCACTTTCATGAATTCGATGCCCAATGGCAACGGCCAGGCGACTACACGTTTGATTCTCGTGGTGGAAGATGATCCGACTATCCTGGAGTTTCTCTGTGAAATCCTCGAGGAAGAAGGATTTGTCGTAGAGCCTCAGAAAAACGCTGACGATGCTTTGGAGTTCCTCGAAAAGAGCGCCCATTTCGTCGATCTGTTGCTCACCGACATCACCATGCCCGGCAAGATCGACGGTGCCGACCTGGCCAACCTGACCGGAGACCGCTGGCCGCAGATCCCGCTGCTGATCATGTCCGGCTTCGAGACGCCGGAAAGCGCCGGGATCAAGCACCACGCGTCGTTCATCGCCAAGCCCTGGGCCCTGGGCCAGATGCTGGATCTGGTGGAGAGCACGGTGAAAAATCACGCCATGCACTGAGTGATCCCAGAGGGTGGCGGCGGCCGGGCACGTTTGGGTTGCAAGCGGCGATGGGCTCCATGATAATGCGAGTCATTATCAGTCGCGAATTATTCCATTGCCATGCCCGCCAACGATCTGTCCCTACGCAGTGCTGTCGACGTTCTGTACAGTGATCATCACAATTGGCTCCAGGGCTGGTTGCGCAAGCGCTTGGGCAACACGTTCGATGCCGCCGACCTGACCCAGGATACGTTTGTGCGAGTCATCAAGGCGCGCACCGCGCTGGATATCCGTGAGCCGCGACCGTACCTGTCGATGATCGCCAAAGGGCTATTGATCGACCTGTTTCGCCGGCGCTCGCTGGAACAATCCTACCTGGAAGCCTTGGCCGCCATGCCGCAAGAGCAGCACCCATCGCTGGAAGAGCAGGCGATCCTGCTCCAGGCCCTGATGGAGATCGACCGTCTGCTCCTGGGGTTGGGGCCGCGCGTCAGGCAGGCGTTCATCCTGTCGCAGTTCGATGGCCTGACGTACCCGCAAATCGCCGAGCGCCTGGGCGTCAGCGTCCGCACGGTCAACAACCACATGGCCAAAGCCATGGAACATTGCTGCCTGATGCAAATTCAATTGCAGCTTTCATGAACCTGCCCCCCGACGAGCTGCAAGCCATCCGCGTGGCGGCACGGTGGTATGCCCGGCTGCATTCCGGTATTGCGACCGACGCGGACCGGACCGATTGGCGCACCTGGCTGGCCGCCGATCCCTTGCACAGCCAGGCCTGGCAGCGCATGGCCGCGGTGGCCGAGCAGATGGCGAGTGTGCCGGGCGCCCTGGCGGCACCGACCTTGAGCGACGCCCACCAGCGATCCCGGCGCCAGGTGTTGCGCAGCGCCTTGCTGCTGACGTCCGCCGGCGGCCTGGGCTGGCTGGGCTGGCGCAGCCAGGCAACCCAGAACCTGTTTTGTGATTACCGCACCGCAGTGGGCGAACGTCGCGCGTTCCAGCTGGCCGATGGCAGCACGGTCCTGCTCAACACCGACACCTCGATCAATGTTCGTTTCGATGGACAGCAGCGGCGCCTGGAGCTGTTGCGGGGCGAGGTGCTCGTGACGACAGCGGTCGATCCCTTGCGACGTCCGTTCAAGGTGGTCACGGGGTCGGTCGAGGTGCTGGCGCTGGGCACGCGGTTTATCGTCCGCAGCCAAGCGCGGGGCGGCGAAGTGGCGGTGCTGGAGAAAGCGGTCGAGGTGAGCCTGTTGGCAAGTGGATCAAGGATGCGGGTCGAAGCCGGCCAGCGCCTGGATTTCAACGAGCGGTCATTGGGGGCGTTGCACGGCAACGATGTGTCGGTCGGTGCCTGGCAGAAGGGAAGCATCATCGCCATTGACCGTCCCCTGGCGGCGCTGCTGGAGGAACTGTCGCGCTATCGCCCCGGTGTGCTGCGTTGGGATCCGGCGATTGGCGACTTGAAGGTTTCCGGTGTGTTTCCCGTCGATAACACCGATCTCGCCCTGGCCGCGCTGGAAAGCGGCTTTTCGTTGCGAGTGACCCGTTATAGCCGATTCTGGGTCCAGGTCTCCGGTGGCCATCGGCGGTAATGCTACGCAATAAAAAAATCAGCCCCTGCACTTTTCGTCCCCATCGTTCGGCTCTTCCTCAGTGAGTTTTTATCGACCGTTTTGGGGAGGGGAAATATGACTTGGGTGAGCGCGCCAGGCCGTCTGGTGTTTGCAGTGAAAATCAGCTTGCTGGCGGTCACGACCGCCGGCGCCACGGTCGTGAACGCCAGCCCGGTTCCAGCGGCTGCGACGCAGCAGCGCGCGGTGCAGGCCTACGATATCGGCGCCGGTCGCCTGGTGGATGTGCTGACCCGTTTCTCCAGCGCCGCCGGTGTCGCCATTTCGTTTGAGGCCCGGCAACTCGGGGGCTTGCAATCCCCCGGCCTGAAGGGGACTTTCGGCGTGGGCGACGGCTTTGCCCGCATTCTTGGCGGCAGTGGCCTGCAAGCCGCCCTCCAGGCCAACGGCACGTACGTGCTGCGCCCCGCGCCGGTCAGCGGTTCGGCATTGGAATTGGACGCCACCACCATCGAGGCACAGCGGCTCGGGGCGACCACCGAGGACAGTCACTCCTACACGACGGGGGCGGTCACCATTGGCAAGGGTGAGCACTCCCTGCGCGAAACGCCGCAATCGGTGACGGTGATCACCCGCAAGATGCTCGATGACCAGAACCTCAATACCATCGATCAAGTCATGGAAAAGACCCCCGGCATCACCGTCTACGACTCGACCATGGGCGGCAAGTATTTCTATTCCCGCGGGTTCCGCATGTCTGGCCAGTATCAATACGACGGCGTTCCGCTGGACATGGGCAACAGTTATGTCCAGGCCGACAGTTTCAGCAGCGACATGGCCTATTACGACCGGGTCGAAGTGCTGCGCGGCGCCGCCGGGATGATGAAGGGGGCGGGCGGCACGTCCGGCGGCGTCAACTTCGTTCGTAAACGCGGCCAGGCCACGGCGCAGACCGAGCTCAGCCTGTCCGGGGGAACCTGGGACAATTACCGTGGGCAGGTCGATACCGGTGGCCCGTTGAATGACGCCGGCACCGTGCGGGGCAGGGCGGTGATCGCCGAGCAGAGCCGGCACTATTTCTACGATGATGCCCGGCGCAAGGACCAGATCTACTACGGCGCCCTGGACTTCGACCTGTCGCCCGATACGACGCTCGGCCTGGGCGTAGCCTACGAGGACGTCGATGCAAGCCCGTGCTGGGGCGGGCTTCCGCGCTACCGGGACGGCAGCGATCTGAAACTCGGTCGTTCCACTTGCCTGGACCCATCGTGGAACACCTGGCGCAGCCAGCGGACCACGGTGTTCGGCGATCTCAAGCATCAGCTCAACGACGACTGGGCCGTGAAGGTCGCCAGTGTCTATACGAAAAATACCCAGGACATCAAATACGCGTTTGCATCGGGCTCGGTGGCGCCAGGCACCTCGACCACCAACATGCTGGGCAGCATGTATGACTATGACCAGGTCGATTACGGCCTCGACGCCTACCTGGACGGCAAGTTCGACGCCCTGGGGCAGCAACATGAGTTGATCGTCGGTTTCAACGCCAGTCGTTCGGACAAGGATGATTTTTTCTCGGTGGCGCTGTTGCCACAGAAGCAGAATGTGTTCGATCCGGACCGACATATTCCCGAACCGGACGACAGTTACTTCATCGAAAACTCGACGCGCGGAGGTCCGGTCAAGACCGTGACCGAGCAGCAAGGCATGTATTCGACCCTGCGGCTGAAACTGGCAGACCCCTTGACGTTTGTCGTCGGCAGCCGGGTGAGCTGGTACAGCTCCAAGACCGACTCGGTGTTCCTCACAGGCGGTACGGAGCACGCCAAGAGCACGGAGACGGGGCAAGTCACGCCGTTTGCCGCCGTGTTGCTGGACCTCAATGAGCACCTGACGGCCTATGCCAGCTATTCGGATATCTTCACGCCCCAGGGCAACTACCGCTCCGAAAGCGGCTCGGCACTCAAGCCCCTGATGGGCGAGAGTTATGAGCTGGGGATCAAGGGCGAGTGGTTCGAGGGACGCCTGAACAGCGCCTTCAACCTGTTCCGCACACTGCAGAAAGACCAGGCCCAGACTGACTACAACTCCAGTTGCGCGTCCTCGGACGGTTACTGCTACGAGAACGCTGGCAAGGTGCGCGCCCAGGGTTTCGAAGCCGAGATCAGCGGTGAAGTCATCGAGCGCCTGCAACTGCTGGCCGGCTACACCTACACCCAGACCAAGACCCTCGACGACATTGACACCAGCCTCAACGGCGGCTCGTTCAACAGCTACGTGCCGCGCCATGTGCTGCGCCTGTGGAGCGATTATGCCCTCGGCGGGGCGTTCGAACGGTTCAGTGTCGGTGCCGGGGTCAATGCCCAGAGCGACAATTTCCGCGTATCGCCGGCGACGGGCGAGAAGATCACCCAGGCCGGTTATGCCGTGTGGAACGGCCGCGTTGGCTACCGCATCGATGACACCTGGTCGGTGGCCCTCAATGGCAACAACCTGTTCGACAAGCGCTACTACACCACCATCGGCACCGAGAGCTTCGGTAACTATTACGGTGAGCCGCGCAACTTCACGATGACCTTGAAGGGGCGCTTCTGAACCGGTGGCGAGGGCGCCAATGCCCTCGCCACGGTTTTGCCCTCAGTTGGTATCCAGGTCCACGTTGCGGGTTTCCCGCAGGCAGATCATGCCCACCACCAGGCTCACCCCGGTGATCACCACCGGGTACCACAGCCCGTAGAAAATATCCCCGGTATAGACCACCAGGGCAAACGACACGGTGGGCAGGAAACCGCCGAACCAGCCGTTGCCGATGTGGTAGGGCAGGGACATGGAGGTGTAGCGGATCCGGGTCGGGAACAGTTCGACCATCAACGCCGCCAGCGGTCCGTAGCACATCGCCGAGATGATGATCAGCGCGACGATCAAGGCCACGATCATCGGCCGGTTGATCTGCTGGGCATCGGCCTGCTGCGGGTAGCCGGCCAGGGTCACTGCGCCGCGCAGGGCGGCTTCGTCGTAACCTTCGAGTTTCACGTCACCGACGCTGACCTGCACCGCGCTGCCGGCCGGGGCCGCGACGCTGCTGTAGGGCAGGCCTTGCTTGACCAGGAAGGTCTTGACCTTGTCGCACGGGCTGTCGAAACGCGCCTTGCCCACCGGGTCGAACTGGAAGGTACAGGTGGCCGGGTCGGCGACCACGGTGATCGGCGCCTGGCGGCTGGCCTGGTCGATGGCCGGGTTGGCGTAGTGGGCCAGGGTCTTGAAGATCGGAAAGTACAGGGCAGTCGCCAGCAGCAGGCCGATCATCAGCACCGGTTTGCGCCCGACCTTGTCCGACAGCCAGCCGAAAAAGATGAAGAACGGCGCACCAATCACCACGCTGACAATCAGCAGGCTGTTGGCCAGGGCCGGGTCCATCTTCAGGAACTGGGTGAGGAAAAACAGCACGTAGAACTGCGCGGCGTAGAAGGTCACCGCTTGCCCGGCATTGATGCTGAACAGGGCGATCAGCACCACCTTCAGATTTTCCCATTTGCCGAAGGATTCGCGGATCGGCGCCTTGCAGCACTTGCCTTCTTCTTTCATTTTCAGGAAGGCCGGCGACTCGTGCAGGCTCAGGCGAATCCAGGTGGAGATGCCCAGCAGCAGGATCGACAGCAGGAACGGAATGCGCCAGCCCCAGACTTCGAACTGATCGCCAGTGAAGTAGCGGCAGCCCAGCACCACCAGCAGCGAGAGCAACAGCCCCAACGTGGCGGTGGACTGAATCCAACTGGTATGGAAACCGCGCTTGCCCATCGGCGCATGCTCGGCGACATAGGTCGCCGCGCCGCCGTACTCACCACCCAGGGCCAAACCCTGGAGCATGCGCAACACCACCAGGATGATCGGCGCGGCGATGCCGATGCTGGCGTAGTTGGGCAGCAGGCCGACGCAGAACGTCGCCAGGCCCATGAGGATGATGGTGGCCAGGAACGTGTACTTGCGCCCGATCATGTCCCCCAACCGACCGAACACCAGTGCCCCGAACGGCCGCACGATGAAACCGGCGGCGAAGGCCATCAGGGCGAAGATGAACGCGGTGGTGTCGTTGACCCCGGCGAAGAACTGCTTGCTGATCACCGCCGCTAGGGCGCCATAGAGGAAAAAGTCGTACCACTCGAACACCGTCCCCAGGGACGAGGCGAAGATGACTTTCTGGGTTTCCTGGCTGGTGCCGGCGCTGCGCGTGGCTTCCAGGGGCTGAACATGCTCGGACATAGCGGTATCCCTCACAGTGATTGTTTTTGTTGTTCCACTGCGACGCCGGGGTGGCGTCTCCTGATTTGACACACTTTCCTTGAATCGACTCACCCCCTTGTGGGAGCGAGCTTGCTCGCGATAGCTGCCTGTCTGTCACCCACAAGTTGAATGTGCCGCCGTCATCGCGAGCAAGCTCGCTCCCACAGGTGTTTCTGTTGTTCTTCAGACCGTAGCAGGTGTTTTTTCGACGTCGGTGCTCCTCGTCGCGGGGTTGAGCATCATTTGCGCCGCCTTCTCGGCAATCATCAGCGTCGGCGAGCAGGTGTTGCCCGAGGTGATGCGCGGCATGATCGAGGCATCGGCGATGCGCAGGCCCTTGATGCCGTGGACGCGCAGTTGCGCATCCACCACCGCGTCGCGATCCTGGCCCATGCGGCAAGTACCGACCGGGTGGAAAATCGTCGTGCCGATCCGGGCGGCGGCCTGGTGCAGTTGCTCTTCGGTTTGCAGGCTGGGGCCCGGCAGGTATTCCACCGGTTTGAACGCGCTCAGGGCCGGGGCCGCGACGATGCGGCGGGTCAGGCGGATGGCGTCGGCGGCGACCCGCAGGTCCTCGGGGTGGCTCAGGTAGTTGGGCTGGATCAGCGGCGCTTCGTGCGGGTCGGCCGAACGAATGTCCACCCGGCCACGGCTTTGCGGGCGCAGGTCGCAGACCGACGCGGTGAACGCCGGGAAGCTGTGCAGCGGTTCGCCGAAGCGTTCCAGGGACAGCGGCTGCACGTGGTATTCGAGGTTGGCCGAGGTTTGTTCCGGGCCCGAGCGGGCGAATGCGCCGAGTTGGCTGGGGGCCATGGACAGCGGGCCGCTGCGGTCGTACAGATAGCGCAGGCCCATGCCCATCTTGCCCCACAGGGTGCCGGCGATCTGGTTCAGGGTGCGGGCGTTTTCCAACTGGTAGATCAGCCGCAGTTGCAGGTGGTCCTGCAAGTTGCCGCCGACACCGGGCAGTTCATGGGTCACGCCGATGCCCAGGCGTTGCAGCAGGCTGCGCGGGCCGATCCCGGAACGTTGCAGGATCCCCGGCGACCCCACGGCCCCGGCGCACAGGACGATTTCCTTGCGGGCCTTGAAGGTCATGCCCTTGCCTTGCCAGCGCGCGCTGACGGCGTGGGCGCGCTCGTCACGCAGCAACACGCGGTCGACCTCGACGTCGGTCAACACCGTGAGGTTGGCGCGCTGGCGAACCGGCTTGAGAAACGCCTTGGCCGCGTTCCAGCGCACCCCGGCTTTCTGGTTGACCTGGAAGTAGCCACAGCCTTCATTGTCGCCGCCGTTGAAGTCGTCGACGTTGGGGATGCCGCTCTGCTCGGCGGCACTGCGGAAGGCATCGAGAATCGGCCAGGACAGGCGCTGGCGTTCGACCCGCCATTCGCCGCCGGCGCCGTGAAATTCGGAGGCGCCGGCAAAGTGGTTTTCGCTCTGGCGGAACAGCGGCAGCACGTCTTCCCAGGCCCAGCCGGGATTGCCCTCGGCAGCCCAGCCATCGTAGTCCGTGGCCTGGCCGCGCATGTAGATCATGCCGTTGATGGAGGAGCAACCGCCCAGGACCTTGCCGCGCGGGTAGCTCAGGGCCCGCCCTTGCAGGCCCGGTTGTGCTTCGGTCTTGAAGCACCAGTCGGTGCGTGGGTTGCCGATGCAGAACAGATAGCCGACCGGGATGTGAATCCACGGATAGTTGTCGCGCCCGCCGGCTTCGAGCAGCAGCACCCGGTGTTGCGGGTTGGCCGAAAGCCGATTGGCCAGCAAGCACCCGGCAGGGCCGGCGCCCACGATCACGTAATCGTATTCATCGACGACAGGTTGCATTCGCGACCTCATTCTTGTTGTTGTGGGACTCATCCTAGTTGTTAGTTTTCGTCAAAAGAATGTTAGTTTTTGCGCAGTGGCTGTGCGTTTATAAACAGTCATGCCTTCAGGCGTGCTCAAGGATCGCTTCATGTTCGACTGGAATGACCTGCGCTATTTCCTGGAACTGCAACGCAGCGGGCGCTTGTTGACGGCTGCACGGCGCCTGAACACCACCCACGCTACGGTGGCCCGGCATATCGAGGCCATCGAGAAAAGCCTGGGCACCGCATTGTTCGTCCAGCATGCCCAGGGCTATGAACTGACCCCGGCGGGCGAGACGTTGCTCAAGCACGCCGAAGCCATGGAAAACGTGGCGTTGCTGGCCCAGGAGGACATCACCCAGTCCAGTGCGCCCCTGGGCAAGATCCGCCTGGGGGTGACCGAAGGGCTGGGCATCATGTTCCTCGCCAGTCGCATGGATGGGTTGTTCCAGCGCTATCCGGGGCTGGAGGTGGAACTGGTGGCGGTGCCGCGCTTTGTCAGCATCCTCAACCGTGAGGCGGAAATCAGCATCCACCTCGAGCGCCCGGCGGCCGACCTGCTGGTGACCCGCAAACTCACCGACTACAGCCTGGCGCTGTACGCCAGCCAGGCCTACCTGGACCGCTCGCCAGCGTTGCGCAGCCGCGAGGACCTGGCTCGCCACGCCTGGATCGGTTATGTCGATGACCTTTTGTTCAGCCAGGAACTGATGTTCCTCAACAGCTTTTGCCGCAACCCCCGGGTGGTGTTCCACAGTACCAGCGTCATCGCCCAGCAACAGGCCGCGCGCTCGGGCCTGGGGATCGCCGTGTTGCCGTGCTACATGGCCAGCGGTGACCCGACGCTGGTGCCGTTGCTGCCGGACGAAACCATCCGCCGCAGCTATTGGATCAGCACCCGTCGCGAACTGCACAAGTCCGTACGCCTGCGGGTGTTGTGGGATTACGTGGTGCAGTTGTGCGAGCGCGAGCAGGCCCTGCTGTTGCCCTGACTCCAAATCCGGCGACATCACCGTGGCGAGGGAGCTTGCTCCCGTTGGGCTGCGCAGCAGCCCCAAAACCCCAGTTCGCAATGTCCCTGACCCACCGCAATGAATGGGTCAGGGCTGCTTCGCACCCCAGCGGGAGCAAGCTCCCTCGCCACAGTGGGCTGTGCAAGTGCTGGCCGCCCAAGCCCCCTTTTATGGCCCCCAATGACCTCAAGCCGATGCGGTGGCGTGCCTTAGTGTGGGAACTGCCAGACCCACCACAAGAAAGGCGCAACCATTGCGCCGCCAAGAGGGGCCTTATGTCGGCAATCACGCCTTCCTTCCTGCTTCGAACCGCTGCCGTCGTGTCGTTCGGCGCGTTGCTTGCCGCGTGTGGCGAAGAGGCCAAGCCGCCCGCGCCCACGGTATTCACGACCATGCCCAGCGATGCGGCACTGGCCCAGGTCTACGACAGCAGCTGCAAGCTCTGCCACGCCAACCCCGGTGCCGGGGCACCGTTGACCGGCGATACGAACGCCTGGGCCCCGCGGGTTGCCCAGGGCGCCGACACCCTGCTGGACCACGCGATCAACGGCTACAACGGCATGCCGCCGATGGGCCTGTGCATGCACTGTTCCGAAGAGCAGTTCCTGGCCCTGATTGCCTTCATGTCCGGTCAACACTTCCAATAATGAACACGGGTACTACGGCATGACGATGGATTACTCACGGCGTCGGTTGCTGCAACAGGCCGGCGTTGTCGCCGCCTTTACGGCACTGGGCAGCCAGGGCGCCCTGGCCGAGCTGATGCGTGCGCCGCGGTTGATCCCGTGGCGCAACTGGTCCGGTGCGCAGAGTTGCCTGCCGGCGGCGCGCCTGGCCCCCAAGGACCTCGATGAGCTGGTGCAGGTGGTGCGCCGCGCCGAAGGACGGATTCGTCCGGTGGGTTCCGGTCATTCCTTCAGCGCTCTGGTGCCCACCGATGGCACCTTGTTGTCGCTGAGTTTTTTCAGTGGCCTGCTGGATCACGACGAGGCCAGCCTGCAAGCTGCGTTCGGCGGCGGCACGCCCATGTCGCGCATGGGCCCGGCGCTCAAGGCCATCGGCCAGGCACTGCCGAACATGGCCGACGTGGATTACCAGACCCTGGCCGGTGCCATCGCCACCTCGACCCACGGCACCGGCAAGGCCTTTGGCTCGTACGCGTCCCAGGTCGTCGGCCTGCAACTGGTCACGGCCAGCGGCGAGGTCCTCGATTGCGATGCCCAACGCCATACCGAAGTGTTCAAGGCTGGCCGGGTGTCCCTTGGCGCGCTGGGGCTGGTGACCCGCGTGCGCCTGCAGAACCGCGCTGCCTATCGCTTGCGCGAGCGCCAGTGGGTGGCGAAAACCGAGGAGTTGCTCGAGGACGTGGACGCCAACACCCGGGACAACCAGCACTGGGAAATGCAAGTCGTTACCCATTCCGACTATGCGCTGTCGATCACCCTGAACGAGACCACGGATCCGGCCACGCCGCCGATCAGCCCCGAGGAGGAGGGCGGCAATGAGTTCGTTTCCCTGATCGAAAACCTCGACAAGTACGGGAGCGATTTTCCGGCGATCCGGCGAGCGTTGCTCAACAGCCTGCGGCTGGTGGCCGATTTCGATGACCGCGTCGGTGATTCCCATGACATCTACGCCAATGCCCGCACCGTGCGCTTCAACGAGATGGAGTACTCAGTGCCGGCCGAACACGGCCCGGCGTGCCTGCGGGAGATCCTTGCACTGATCCGCGACAAGGACCTGCGCACCTGGTTTCCCATCGAATACCGCTACGTGAAAGCCGACGACATTGCCTTGAGCATGTTCGAAGGCCGGGACAGTTGCTCGATCTCCGTGCACCAGCATTACCAGATGGACCATCACAATTTCTTCGCCGCCATCGAGCCGATCTTCTGGAAGTACCAGGGCCGTCCCCACTGGGGGAAATTGCACTCCCTGAACGCCAAGGCCCTCCAGGCGCTGTACCCGCGCTGGACTGAATTCACCCAGGTGCGCCAGGCATTGGACCCTGGCGGCAAGTTCCTCAATGGGCATCTTTCATCGATTCTGGGTTTGAGCTGAAGCAAGAACCTGTGGGAGCGAGCTTGCTCGCGATGGCGGTGCATCAGTCGACATTCATGCAAACTGATTCATTGCTATCGCGAGCAAGCTCGCTCCCACAATTGTTTTGGGGGGGCATAAGGATCAGTATTTCCCTGCACATCTCCTGTGGGAGCGAGCCTGCTCGCGAAGCAGCGACTCGGTCAAAACGCAAACGGAATACTGATCTTGGCCCAGAGCATTTCCCCTTCCGGACGATTCTCCACGTCGAATTCCTTGGCCCAACGGATCTCGGCGCTGGCGTATTTGAGGAAGGTCAGGTGCAACGCCGGGCCAATGGCAAAGACCTGGCCGCGTACGCCATCGTCCACGTCTTGCCCGGCGAATTGCACGGTGCGGCCATACTGTTTGTCGTCAGTGGTCTGCTTGAGGTAGTAGCCGTTGAGCCCCAGCCTCAAGTTGTCGGTCACGCGGTAGCTGACGGAGTAATCGAAGTGGAAAATCTGCCCCGAACGGTAGTCGGTGTCCTTGTTCTTGCGGTTGAAGCTATAGGTGCTTTTCATCGACACCTCGGTGTCTTCCGTGGGCAACCAGGTGAAGGAAAACAGCGGCTTGTAGGTGTAGAAATTGTTGCTGGTGTTGGCCAGTCGATCGGTGCTGTATTCGCCGGTCGGTACGGTGATTTCCACCGCCGCGGCCAGGGTCAGGTTTTTGCCCATGTCCCAGAGCACGATGGGCGAAATGGTCGTGTCGCCCATGCCCTCGCGGGTGTCATGCAGGCCGAACACCGAAACTTCCTGCTTGATCCAGGGCTGGGCGATGTAGATCCCCGCGCGCCCACCGGCCACCCGCAACGGGCTCAGGTAATCGATGCGCGGGACCACTGCCGTGGATTCGATTTCGACATCCGGCAGTTCGCCGCCCAATGAACTGATGTTGAATTTCCGGGCCTTGTAATGGTTGTAGTAGAGGTTGAACGCGACCATGTGGTCCGGAAGGCTGTCGACCTCCAGCGGCAACACAAAAAAACCGTCGGTGCCAGGGCCGATGTTGTCCACCCCCGATTCGGTCGCCAGGGCGGGCAGGGCACCGCCGCAGGCCAGGCCGAGGGTCAGTTGCAAGGCGAATGTCGTGCGGGTCGGGTTCATGAGGGGGCTCATTATTATTGTTGGAAATGCACCGGAGGTCCGAGTCATACAAATAAGCCCTTCGCCGCCGACAGGGCAGGGTATTGGCGGCCATACAGGGGACTTGGGCGGCCAGATTTTCAGGCCCCTCTATCCAGCGGCTCATGCTAACTTTATGAAATAACCGGTTACAAAAACGCCACCTAACGTGCTCCGGAATCCGCCCCATGCAGATGAAAGTCATTGATCCCACCTATGAATTGGCGCTGGTATCGCCATTTCTGCTGCAAACCCTGGCCGAGGTGGTGGCGGACAAGGGCTTCGATGCCGCCAGCCTGTGTCGCGGCCTGGGGTTCGACCTCGATGATCTGCAAGATCCGGCCCAGCGCATTTCCTACCGCCAGGCCGTGATCATGATTCAACGTTCGCTCAAGCTGTTGCCCGACCAGGGCCTGGGGCTGTGGGTGGGTGATCGCAACGTGCTTGGCACCCTCGGCCTGCTGGGTCACGTCTTGTCGTTGTGCGAAACCCTGCGCGATGCCTTCGCCTTGGGGGTTCGTTACCAGCACACCACCGGCGGCATCGCGGTAACCCGTGTCGAAGAAGCCACTGACCGAATCAGGGTCGAGGTCACTTGCCGCCTACCTTTCGCCGAGATCCAGGTGTTTGCCGTGGAAGAGTTCTTCGCCAGCCTGATGGTCTATGGTCGGGCGCTGGCCGGTCCCGATTTCAAGCCCCTGGCCGTGGAGTTCATGCACGCCGCGCCGTCCTATGCCCAGGAATATCAGCGGATATTGGGACCGGATGTGCGCTTCGGTTGCCGGCACAATCGTATGTTGATCGATGTGCGCTGGCTGGATATGCGCCTGCCCAATCATCACCCGCTGGCCCTGCGCCAGGCATTGGCCTTGCTGGAGCAGGAGGCCTGCGAGGTCCACCAGAAAATCGACCTGATCCAGACCGTGGAACGAGCCATTGCCCGGGATCTGAGTCGTGGCAGTCACATCGAGAAAATCGCCAGCGATCTCAACATGAGCAGCCGCACCTTGCGTCGGCGCTTGACCGAACACAGCCTGACCTTCGAGACCTTGCTCGAACAAGTGCGCCGCAGCCGCACCCTGAACCTGCTGGCCAACCCCGAATTGTCCATCGAGCGCATCACCGAAGAAGTCGGCTACAGCGATGTGCGCAGTTTCCGTCGGGCGTTCCGGCGCTGGACCGGCATGAGCCCCAGTGCCTTTCGCAGCGAAGGCGCCCAGCTCTAAGGTTATGTCCAAACGGTATTTCTCAAGTCTTGGCGGGTTTCCCTAAGATCACGTCATAACTCGTTATGACAAGTGATAGAGGCCATGTCCGACAACGTTCTTTCCCTCAACAGCGTACCGCTGCACACGCAACTGCGAGATGTGCTGCGTGCGCGGATTCTCGACGGTGAATACCCCCAGGGCGGGCAGATGCCCTCGGAAAGCGAGCTCGGCGCGTTGTTTCGCGTCAGCCGCATCACCGTGCGCCAGGCCTTGGGCGATCTGCAAAAGGAAGGCCTGATTTTCAAGATCCACGGCAAAGGCACGTTCGTGGCCAAGCCCAAGACCTTCCAGAACGTCAGCACTCTCCAGGGCCTGGCCGAGTCCATGACCGGGCGCGGTTTCGAGGTGATCAACCGCTTGCTCAGTTTCAAGTTCATCGCGGCCGACAAACAGGTGGCCGAGCGCCTGAAGTTGACGGAAGGGGACACGGTGGTGCAGATCAAGCGGGTGCGCTTGATCAACCGCGAGCCGGTTTCCCTGGAGATCACCTACCTGCCCAAGGCCCTGGGTGAACGGTTGGAAAAGGCCGACCTGGTCACCCGCGACATTTTCCTGATCCTGGAAAACGACTGCGCCTTGACCTTGGGCCATGCCGACCTGGCCATCGATGCGGTGCTGGCCGACAGCGACCTGACCCAGGCGCTGGAGGTCGAACCAGGCTCGCCCATCATGCGCATCGAGCGCCTGACCCATGACGCCAGCGGCCAGCCCCTGGACTTCGAACACCTCTATTACCGTGGCGATGCCTTCCAGTACCGCTTGCGGATCGACCGGCACAAAGGGACGCAGCTCCATGACTAGAAGCACCCTGGAACAGGAATACGACATTGTCGTCATCGGCGGTGGCACGGCCGGGCCCATGGCGGCGATCAAGGCCAAGGAACGCAACCGTGACTTGCGCGTGTTGCTGGTGGACAAGGCCAACGTCAAGCGCAGCGGTGCCATCAGCATGGGCATGGACGGCTTGAACAACGCCATCATCCCCGGTCATTCCACGCCCGAGCAGTACACCAAGGAAATCACCATCGCCAACGACGGCATCGTCAACCAGGCGGCGGTGTACGCCTATGCCACCCACAGTTTCGAAACGATCGAGCAACTGGATCGCTGGGGCGTGAAGTTCGAGAAGGATGAAACCGGCGACTATGCGGTGAAAAAGGTCCATCACATGGGCGCCTATGTGTTGCCGATGCCGGAAGGGCACGACATCAAGAAGGTGCTTTATCGCCAACTGAAACGGGCGCGAGTGAGCATCACCAATCGGCTGGTCTGCACCCGCTTACTGACCGATGACGCGGGCGCGGTGAACGGTGTGATGGGCTTCGATTGCCGCACCGCCGACTTCCATGTGATCAAGGCCAAGGCCGTGATTCTCTGCTGCGGCGCGGCGGGGCGCCTGGGCTTGCCGGCTTCCGGCTACCTGATGGGCACGTATGAAAACCCGACCAATGCCGGCGACGGCTATGCCATGGCCTATCACGCCGGTGCCGAATTGGCGAACCTGGAGTGCTTCCAGATCAACCCGTTGATCAAGGACTACAACGGCCCGGCGTGCGCCTATGTCACCGGGCCCCTGGGCGGCTACACCGCCAACAACAAGGGCGAGCGCTTCATCGAGTGCGACTACTGGAGCGGGCAGATGATGTGGGAGTTCCATCAGGAACTCGAAGGTGGCAATGGCCCGGTGTTCCTCAAGCTCGATCATCTGGCCGAGGAAACCATCCAGAACATCGAAGAGATCCTGCACAGCAACGAACGGCCGAGTCGCGGTCAGTTCCATGCCAACCGCGGCACCGACTACCGCACGCAGATGGTGGAGATGCACATTTCCGAAATCGGTTTTTGCAGCGGCCATTCGGCGTCGGGCGTGTGGGTCAACGAGCGGGCCGAGACCTCGGTCAAGGGCCTGTACTCGGCCGGCGACATGGCGGCAGTGCCGCACAACTACATGCTCGGTGCGTTCACCTACGGCTGGTTTGCCGGCAACAACGCCGCGGATTTCGTCGCCGGGAAGGATTTCTCGGCGCTGGATGCCGGGCAGATCGAACGGGAGAGGGCACGTGTCTACGCGCCGCTGGACCGCGAGCACGGCCTGCCGCCGGCCCAGGTGGAATACAAGCTGCGCCGCTTCGTCAACGATTACCTGCAACCGCCGAAAGTCACCAAGAAAATGCAGATCGGCCTGCAACGCTTCAGCGATATCCAGCGCGACCTGGACCAGCTCAAGGCCCACAACCCTCATGAGCTGATGCGCGCCATGGAAGTCAGCGTGATCCGCGACTGCGCCGAAATGGCCGCCCGAGCCTCGCTGTTTCGCGCCGAAAGCCGTTGGGGCCTGTACCACTATCGGGTCGATCATCCACAACGCAACGACAGCGACTGGTTCTGCCATTGCCATTTGAAGAAGGGCGATGACGGCGCGATGACTTCATTCAAGAAAGCCGTCGAACCCTACGTCATCGCCCTCGATGCCGACGAACTGCAGGCCTACGACCGGCTGCGGGTCGGTGCCGACGCGGCGTGAACCGTCCACCCAGAGAGAACGCCCATGGCCTATCAACCCCAGGAAATCTTTTTCCGCTCCAATGCCCCCGTCACCGTGGACGAGGACAAATGCATCGCTCACAAGGGCTGCACGGTTTGCGTCGATGTCTGCCCCATGGACCTGCTGGCAATCAACCCGGCGACCCAGAAGGCCTACATGGCGTTCGACGAATGCTGGTACTGCATGCCGTGTGAAAAGGACTGCCCGACGGGGGCGGTGAAGGTGGAAATTCCGTATCTGTTGCGCTGACTGACAGGACGTCATCGCGAGCAAGCTCGCTCCCACAGTGGATCGAAGCCAGTCGCAGATCTTATGCACACCGATAAACCTGTGGGAGCGAGCTTGCTCGCGATGAGGCCCACCCAAACACCACAAAAGCCATCCGGCCACCCCGGACGCACATTCAGAACACCCCTCGTTTCCCACCGCGCCCTGATCGCGGCGGAGACGAACATCCAATAAATGATTCGAGGGGACACACCCATGCTATTGCGTGCAGCACTCGCCAGTCTGGTACTGGCTTCATTGACCCTGCCTGCCCAGGCAGAAACCATCCGTATCGCCATCGGCACCCAGGACACCACCATCAACTGCGCCGCCGGCGGGTTGTTGATCCGGGAGCTGGGCCTGCTGGATAAATACCTGCCCCATGACGGCGCCTACAAGGACGCCCAATACGATATCCAGTGGAAGAACTTCACCAGCGGCGCGCCGCTGACCAACGAGATGGTCGCCGGCAAACTCGACTTCGGCGCCATGGCCGATTTCCCCGGTGCGTTCAACGGCGTGGCGTTCGAAACCGCCGGTAAGCACAGCCTGTTTATCAGCGTGCTGTCGGGCAGCACCCAGGGCAGCGGCAACGGCATCGTGGTGCCCAGTGCGTCGGGCGTGCAGTCCCTGGCCGAGCTCAAGGGCAAGACCATTTCCGTGCCGTTCGCCTCCACCGCCCACGGCATGTTGTTGCGCGCCGTGGCGGCCCAGGGCTGGGATCCGCTCAAGGATGTGAACATCATTGCCCAGCCGCCGGAAGTCGCCGGCTCGGCGCTGCAAGCCGGCAAGATCGACGCCCACGCCGACTTCGTGCCGTTCGCCGAACTGTTCCCCAGCCGGGGTTTCGCCCGCAAGATCTACGACGGCGCCCAGGCCAACACACCGACGTTCCACGGCGCGCTGGTGGACCAGGCCTATGCCAAGCAGTACCCGGAAATCGTCGTCGCCTACCTGCGCGCCACCATCGAGGCCAATCAACTGCTGGCCGCCGAGCCGGAGAAGTACAGCGAGCTGATCGCCAAGGTCACCGGGGTGGATGCCGAGGTCAATTACCTGTTTCACGGGCCACTGGGGGTGCAGACCCGCGACCTGACCTGGAAACCGGAATACCGCCAGGCCGTCGGCACCGCCATCGACACCCTCAAGCTGCTGAAAAAGGCTGATCGCGGCCTGGACCTCAATACCTTCATCGATGACCAGTACATCCGCGCCGCCTTCAAGGCGTCGAACCTGGACTACACCGCGCAACTGGCTAACTACGCCCAGACCCCGCTGGGCAGCAGCGATGCGTCGACCGGCCAGGCAATCGCCGACGCCCGCCACGTGGCCGAGATCTGGGTGCGCGGCGAGCCGAAAGTGCGCCATTACGCCTCGGCCCAATCGGCCTTCGCCGCGCTGGCGAGCCTCAAGCAGGAAGGCAAGGGCATCCGCGCCGTCTATGCCCAGGCCAGCGACAGCGGAATCAAGCTGCTGGCCGAACAGGCGTGGTTCGCCAGTGATGCCAAGGGCCAGCTCAGTGCGTTCCTGCTCAAGGGCCAGGCCCAGCAATTTGCCACGGCCCAGGGCGGAAAAGTCTTCGACTTCAGCGAGGCCACCACCCAGGCCGTTGCCGCCCGCTGATTTCGGCCAATGACCTGTGGGAGCGAGCTTGCTCGCGATAGCGTCAGACCAGTTGAATGGATGTGACTGACACGCCGCTATCGCGAGCAAGCTCGCTCCCACAGGGGTACACATCAGAGGATAAATTCGTGTCCCCATTATCCAAACGCTGGCTCCTGCGAGCCGCTTCACTGCTGCTCTGCCTGTTGTTCTGGCAACTCGCTGCAACCGGCCACTGGAACCTCGGCCTGGTGACCTTCGCCAACGTCCCGACGCCACTGGCAGTTATCCAGGCGGCGCTGGGCCTGGGAGAGTCGGGCAACCTCGGCCGGCACCTGGGCAGCAGTCTGGGCCGGGTCTTTGCCGGTTATGGCGCGGCGCTGTTGATTGGCGTGGCGCTGGGCCTGGCCATCGGTCGTTCGAAATGGGCCGAAGACCTGTTGCTGCCGCCCCTGGAAGTGCTGCGGCCGATCCCGGCGGTGGCCTGGATTCCCCTGGCGATCCTGATGTTTCCCTCGTCGGAACTGTCGATGGTGTTCATCACCTTCACCGGCGCGCTGTTCCCGATCCTGCTCAACACCGTACACGGCGTCGAAGGCGTGGACCGGCGTTTGATCGCCTCGGCGAAAAGCCTCGGGGCCGGACGCCGGGCGATCCTGTTGGAGGTGATTCTGCCGGGCGCCGCGCCGAGCATCATCACCGGCCTGGCTATCGGCATGGGCACGTCCTGGTTCTGCCTGGTGACGGCGGAAATGATCGCCGGCCAGTACGGCATCGGCTACTACACCTGGGCCTCCTACACCGTGCAGAACTACGCCGACATCGTCGTCGGCATGTTGCTGATCGGTGTGTTGGGCATGGGCAGCAGCCTGTTGATCAAACGCCTGGGCGGGCTGTTCACGCCTTGGCATCGGCCACGAGGAAAAGCCTGATGAGCGTGATGCAAACACCCGAAGGACGGATCGATATCCGTCAGTTGTCCATTGTCCTTGGCCAGGGGCCCCAGGCCTTCGAAGCGGTCCAGGGGCTCGATTGCCAGATCGAGGCGGGCCAGTTCGTCTGTGTCCTCGGGCCGTCCGGCTGCGGCAAGTCCACCTTGCTCGGGGCCTTGGCCGGGCATCTGCAACCGCGCTCCGGCAGCTTGAATGTCGACGGCTTGAACGTTTCCGGCCCGTCGCCCCAACGCGGCATGGTGTTCCAGCAACACACGCTGTTTCCCTGGCGCAGCGTGCGCGACAACGTCGCCTTCGGCCTGAAGATGCGTGGCCTGGGCAAGGCCGAACGGCACCGGGCCGCTGATGAAATCCTTGCGCTGGTGGGCCTGGAAGGCTTCGCCGGGCACTGGCCGGATCAGCTTTCTGGGGGCATGCAGCAACGGGTGGAGATCGCCCGGGTGCTGGTCAACCGTCCACGGCTGCTGCTGATGGACGAACCCTTCGGCGCGCTCGATGCCCTGACCCGGTTGAATATGCAGGAGCTGCTGCTGGACATCTGGACCCGCATTCGCACCACCGTGGTGTTCGTCACCCACGACATCGATGAGGCGCTGTTCCTGGCCGATCGCTTGCTGGTGATGAGCCCGCGTCCGGGGCGGATCATCGAGGACCTGCGCCTGGACTTCCCACGGCCACGCACGACCGAACTGGTCACCCGCCCTGAATTCTCCCGCTTGAAGCGCCACTGCCTCGACCTGCTGCGCCATGAAGACGGTCGGCAGTTGCCGCGCCTCAACCCCCTCGGGCTTCCCCCTGAAACCTCCTTGCCGCGATTTGCCCTATGACCTCTCTATTCGAAAACACCGACAACGACGACATCCTTGCCCTGCAACCACGCCTGACTGACGAGGATCCGGGCGTGCGTCGCATCGCCCTGATCGAACTGGCCGACCTTGAGGAGCCTGAAGGCCTGCTGTGGCTGGTGGACCGTCTGGCTGAAGATCCCAGTGCCGACGTGCGAGCCGAAGCCGCGCGATTGCTTGAAGCCTGGGAGGACGCGCCGGTGGTGACGGCCTTGTGCGAGGCCCTGACCGATCCGTCGCCAAGTGTGCAGGCCGCTGCTGCCCAGAGCCTGAGCCTGCTCAAGAGCGAGGCGGCGGGAAGGGTGATCTTGCCCTGGACGGCCCATGCCGAGGCCGGTGTGCGCGTCGCGGCGTTCAGGGCCTTGCGCGAGTTGCGTCTGCTCGAGGCGGCACCGGCGGCCATCGTTGCCCTGGCTGACGGCGACGCCAGCGTGCGCCGCGAGGCGGTTGGCGTGCTGGGCTGGCTCAAGCACCTCGACGCCTTGCCGGCCTTGGCCCGGTTGGCCAGTGATGATCCGGATACGGAGGTGCGCCGCGCGGCCACCGGCGCCCTTGGCCTGGCTTCGGACGCGCAAGTCTTGCCGGCGCTGCGCCAGGCCCTCCGGGATCCGGCCTGGGCGGTGCGCGAAGAAGCCGCCACCACCTTGGGCAAGGTCGGTCACGCCGATGCCGGTCCGGCCCTGGTCGAGGCCTTGGGCGACGATTATTGGCAAGTGCGCTTGCGGGCCACTCGCAGCCTCGGTCGCTTGCGTTACGCCCCGGCGTTGGCGGCTTTGATCGAAACCCTGGGCCATCGCATCAGCAACTTGCGCAAGGAAGCGGCCCTGGCCTTGGGAGAGTTGAACGAACCAGGTGCAATCCCGGCGTTGCAGGCGGCCCAGGACGATGGCGACCCCGAAGTGCGCAAGGCCGTACGCATTGCCTTGGGTCAACTGCAATGAGCCCGCTGGCGCTGGGCAACTCCCAAGGCAAAGGTCAATTGCGCCTGGACTGGCCCGACGGTCGGGAACAACGCCTGGACCATGCCACCCTGCGCCAGCACTGCCCATGCTCGCGGTGCCGGGCGCTGCGCCTGCAAGGGCTGACCGTCCAGGTCGATCCGCGGATCCGGGTGGTGGCAGTCAACCCACAGGGCTACGGGGTGCAACTGGTCTTCAGTGATGGACATGAGCGGGGTATTTACCCGTGGGCCTACCTGGCGGGGCTTGAGGCTACCTGATCACCTCGGCCCCCTGTGGGAGCGAGCTTGCTCGCGATGAAGGCGGTACAGACAAGCTGTGAACTGACTGGCGGCGCTTGTCAGAAAAATCCCGAAAGAGTACAAATGTACTCCATGAAGACTCTCACTCCTCGCCGCACCGCCATCCTGACGTTCATCCGCGAACGCATCGCCGCTCAGGGTCAGCCTCCCAGCCTCGCTGAAATCAGCGAGGCGTTCGGTTTCGCCTCCCGTAGCGTGGCGCGCAAGCATGTGCTGGCGTTGACCGAGGCCGGTTTCATCGAAGTCAATCCGCACCAGGCCCGGGGCATCCGGCTGTTGAACCAGCCGCCACGGCCTGAACTGCTGGACGTGCCGGTGCTGGGGCGGGTGGCGGCTGGCGTGCCGATCGGCGCCGATGCCGAGGTTCACAGCCGCCTGATGCTGGACCCGGCGATTTTCACCAAGGCACCGGATTACCTGCTGCGGGTCCAGGGCGATTCGATGATCGAGGACGGCATTCTCGACGGTGACCTGGTGGGTGTGCAGCGCACCCCCCAGGCTTCCAACGGCCAGATCGTCGTGGCGCGCCTGGACGGTGAAGTCACTATCAAGCGCTTCGAGCGCATCGGCGAGCGGGTGCGTTTGCTGCCGCGCAACCCGGCCTACCAGCCGATCATCGTCGAGGCCGACCAGGACCTGGCGATAGAAGGGGTGTTCTGTGGCTTGGTGAGGCAAGGTTGATGGGCGCTGTCGTTGCGCTGGACACGCTGTTCAACGGCGGCCAGGTCTGGAAGGGCCGGCCTGCGCCGCCGGCCGCCAGTCCGCAACCCACTGGCCATGCAGCACTGGATGCGGCGTTGCCCAGTGGCGGCTGGCCGGAGGCGGCATTGACGGAGCTGCTCATCGCCGCGCCGGGCGTGGGTGAGTTGCAATTGGTGTGGCCGACCCTGGCGCGGCTGTCGGCAGCGGGGCAGCGGATCGTGCTGGTGGCGCCGCCATTCGTGCCTTATCCCCAGGCCTGGCAGAACGCCGGCATCGACCTGCGCCAGTTGTCGGTGATTCGCGCCGATGAGCGCGATGCCCTGTGGGCCACCGAACAATGCCTGCGTTCGGGCAGTTGTGGCGCGGTGCTGTGTTGGCCCCGCCAGGCGGACGACCGGGCCTTGCGGCGCTTGCAAGTGGCGGCGGAAACCGGGCAGGCCCTGGCGTTCGCCTGGCGCTCGATCCAGGAAGCCATCAACCCGTCGCCGGCGGCGCTGCGCATTGCCATCGATACCCGGCCTGCGCAGTTGCGCGTGCTCAAGTGCCGGGGCGGGCTGGCCCGTTCGGCACCGATTGCCTTTGCCACGCTCGCCCCACAAACCGGGCATTGAGGTTGCGATGCGCTGGGTCTGTATTCTCTTCCCGCAATTGGCGCTGGACGCCGCGCTGCGTCAGCGCCCCGATCCCGACCAGCCCCTGGCATTGCTGACTGGCCCGGCCCAGCGTCGAGTGCTGCAAGCGGTGAACGCGCCAGCACGGGCCCTGGGCTTGCGGCCCGGCCAGACCATGACCGCCGCCCAGGCCTTGAGCAAAGGCTTTGCCACCGCGGAATACGACGCGGCGCAGATCGAACATTGGCAGCAGTTCCTGGCAGCCTGGGCCTACCGTTTCAGCGCCCAGGTCAGCGTGCATTATCCGCGTACGCTGCTGTTCGAGATCGAGTCGAGCCTGGGCCTGTTCGGACCCTGGCCGGTGTTCGAGACGCGCTTGCGAGCCGAGCTGACCGAGCTGGGCTTTCGTCATCGCATCGTCGCCGCTCCGAACCCAGTGGCGGCACGGGTGTTGGCCAATGCCTATGACGCCTTGGTGGTGCCCGATACCGAGACCTTGCAACAGTACCTGGGACACATGCCCGTGGAGCGAATCGGCCTGGAACCCGACGTCGCCACGGCGCTGTCGCGCATGGGCCTGCGTCGCCTGAGCCAGGTCCAGGCCTTGCCCCGGCAGACCCTGGCACGGCGCTTCGAGGCCCAGGTGCTCAAGCACCTCGACGCGTTGACGGGCCATCGCACCCTGGCGCTGTCGTTCTACCTGCCACCGGACCGTTTCGATGTGCGCATCGAGCTCAACTATGACGTGCAATCCCATCAGGCGCTGTTGTTCCCGTTGCGCCGCCTGACCGGTGACCTGTCGGCCTTCCTCTGCGGACGCGACAGCGGCGTGCAGCGCTTCGACTTGCATCTGGAGCACGCCGGGTTGCCGGATACCGTGATCAAGGTCGGCCTGCTCAGTGCCGAACGGGCCCCGGCGATGCTCTTCGAACTGGCCCGCGGTCGCTTGGAGCAGGTGCAGGTCGAGGCTCCGGTGCGGGGCTTTCGCTTGTGTGCCGAAGACTTGCCGAGTTTCGTGCCCCAGCGCCTGGAGCTGTTCGACGAACGCCCCCAACAATCATTGCCCTGGGAGCAACTGCGCGAACGCTTGCGCGCCCGGCTGGGGGATGACGCTGTGCAGGGCCTGGGGTTTCGCGACGACCATCGGCCTGAGTGCGCCTGGCAGATGACGTCCCAACCCCGATCCCAGGCTTGTCCGGTGCGCGACGGCGTGCAGCGTCCTGGCTGGCTGCTGGAGGAGCCCCAGGCATTGCCGCAAGGTCAGGCGCACATCCTCATGGGCCCCGAGCGCATCGAGACCGGTTGGTGGGATGGCGCGGATGTGCGCCGCGACTATTACCTGATCGAAACCCGCAGCGGACAACGTGGCTGGGCCTATCGACCGGTGGGCGAGGGCGGGCCGCTGTGGCTGCAGGGCTGGTTCGCATGAGCGTTGAGTATGCCGAGCTGCATTGCCTGTCGAACTTCAGCTTCCAGCGCGGCGCCTCCAGTGCCCTGGAGTTGTGCCGTCGCGCCAAACAGCAGGGCTACCAGGCCCTGGCGATCACCGACGAATGCAGCCTGGCCGGGATCGTCCGGGCCTGGCAGGCGGCCAGGGAGTTGGCGCTGCCACTGATCGTCGGCAGCGAGATCCAGGTCGAGAACGGTCCGAAACTGGTGTTGCTGGTGGAAAACCTGGACGGTTATCAAACCTTGTGCCGGTTGATCACCCGCGCCCGGCGTCGCAGCGAGAAGGGCCACTACCGCATCGTGCGAGAGGACTTCGACCAACCCTTGCCGGGGCTGCTGGCGTTGTGGATAGCCGAGGGCAAAGACGCCGAGGAACATGGGCGTTGGCTCCAGCCGATCTTTGCCGGGAGCCTGTGGCTGACGGTCCAGTTGCATTGCGGGCAGGACGACCGGCGTCGGCTGGCGGATGTGCTGGCGTTGGCGGAGCGCTTGAACCTTCCTGCCGTGGCCAGCGGCGATGTGCACATGCACGCGCGCGGCCGTCGCGCCTTGCAGGACACCATGACCGCCATCCGTCACCACGTCACGGTGGCCGAGGCCGGCCAGCGCTTGCACCCCAACGGCGAGCGCCACCTGCGCAGCCGCGAGGATCTGGCCGATCTCTACCCGCAGGCCTTGCTCGATGAAACCCTGAACATCGCCCGACGCTGCACCTTCGACCTCGGCCAACTGCGCTATCAATACCCCCGCGAGCTGGTGCCCGAGGGGCATGATCCGGCGTCCTGGCTGCGGGAACTGACCGAGCGCGGCATGCGCGAGCGGTGGAAGGACGGCGTGACAGACAAGGTACGGGTGCAGATCGACAAGGAGCTGAGCCTGATCGCCGAGTTGAGCTATGACAGCTATTTCCTCACCGTGCAGGACATCGTCAGCTTTGCCCGCAGCCGTCATATCCTTTGCCAGGGGCGCGGTTCGGCGGCCAACTCGGCGGTGTGCTACGCCTTGGGCATCACCGAAATCGACCCCAGCCTCACCAGCCTGTTGTTCGAACGTTTCCTGTCCCGGGAGCGCAACGAGCCGCCGGACATCGACGTCGACTTCGAACACGACCGTCGCGAGGAAGTGCTGCAATACGTGTTCCAGCGCTACGGTCGGCATCGTGCGGCCTTGACGGCAGTGGTCAGCAGTTACCACGGCGCCGGGGCGGTACGCGATGTGGCCAAGGCCTTGGGTTTGCCGCCGGATCAGGTCAACGCCCTGGCCGATTGCTGTGGGCGCTGGAGCGACGAGGCGCCGCCGTTGGAGCGCTTGCGTGAAGGCGGCTTCGATCCGGACAGCCCGGTGTTGCGTCGGGTCCTGAGCCTGACCCGGCAATTGATCGGTTTTCCCCGGCACTTATCCCAGCACCCCGGCGGTTTCGTGATTTCCGAACAGCCCCTGGACACCCTGGTGCCGGTGGAAAACGCCGCCATGGCCGAGCGCACCATCATCCAGTGGGACAAGGACGACCTGGACGCGGTCGGGCTGCTCAAGGTGGACATCCTGGCCTTGGGCATGCTCAGCGCGATCCGGCGCTGTTTCGACTTGATCGAGCAGTACCGGGGGCAGCGTTATGCTCTGGCGTCGCTGCCCCAGGACGATCGGGCTACCTATGAAATGATCAGTCGCGCCGACACCATCGGTGTCTTCCAGATCGAGTCCCGGGCGCAGATGTCAATGTTGCCTCGGCTGAGACCCAAGACGTTCTACGACTTGGTCATCGAAGTGGCGATCGTGCGGCCCGGGCCGATCCAGGGTGGGATGGTGCACCCGTACCTGCGGCGCAGAAACAACGAAGAGGCGGTGACTTATCCCTCTGACGCGTTGAAAGGAGTGCTCAACCGCACCCTGGGTGTTCCCTTGTTTCAGGAACAGGTCATGCAGATCGCCATCGTCGCGGCCGATTACACCCCGGGAGAAGCCGACCAGTTGCGGCGTTCCATGGCTGCCTGGAAACGTCACGGCGGGTTGGAGCCCCATCGGGAACGCCTGGCGCAAGGGATGAAGAAAAACGGCTACACCGCTGAATTCGCCGCGCAAATCTTTGAACAGATCAAAGGCTTCGGCAATTACGGTTTCCCCGAGTCCCACGCCGCCAGTTTCGCCTTGCTGACCTACGCCAGCAGTTGGCTCAAATGCCACGAACCGGCGGCGTTCGCCTGTGCCCTGATCAACAGCTGGCCGATGGGCTTCTACAGCCCGGACCAGATCCTCCAGGATGCCCGCCGGCATCAACTGTCGATCCACCCGGTGGACGCGCGCGCCAGCGATTGGGATTGCAGCCTCGAGCCCATGGACGGCCGGCAACCGGCGATCCGCCTGGGGCTGCGCCTGGTCAAGGGCTTTCGCGAAGAGGATGCCCTGCGTGTCGAAGCGGCGCGCCGGCATCGGCCTTTCAGCGACGTGGCCGACTTGGGCGAGCGCGCGCAACTCGATGCCCGGGCCCTGGCGCAACTGGCCGACGCGGGGGCCTTGCAGGGCTTGGCCGGGGATCGCCATCGGGCCCGCTGGGAAGTGGCCGGAGTGCAGAAGCAACTGGGCTTGTTCGCCGGTTTGCCCAGCCAGGAAGAACCGCCCGTGGCGCTGCCCGCACCCACACTGGGGGAAAACCTGTTTGCCGATTACGCCACGCTGGGCACGACACTGGGCCCTCATCCGCTGGCCTTGTTGCGTCCCGAACTGCGCGCCCGGCGCTGCCGCAGCTCCCGGGAATTGCAGGACGTGGAGCATGGCCGCAATGTCAGCGTCGCCGGGCTGGTCACCGGCCGCCAACGCCCGGGCACGGCCAGCGGCGTGACCTTCGTCACCCTGGAAGATGAGTTCGGCAACCTCAACGTGGTGGTCTGGCGCGACCTGGCCGAGCGCCAACGCAAGACCCTGGTGGGCTCGCAATTGCTCAGGGTCGACGGCCGCTGGGAAAGCGTCGGCGAGGTCCGCCACTTGATCGCCGGGCGCTTGAGCGACCTGACTGAATTGCTGGCGGGTATCCAAGTGCAGAGCCGCGATTTCCGCTGAGCCCCAGCAACACCGCCGTTTTTGTGGCGAGGGAGCTTGCTCCCGCTGGGCTGCGTAGCAGCCCCACCAAAAAATGGTTTACGCAATCCATCAGGCACACCGCGTCAGCCGGTTTACGACGGCTGCGCCGCCGAGCGGGAGCAAGCTCCCTCGCCACAGGATTGTGCGCAAACCGATCACCATGAAACCAAACGCCAACCTGGCGCTCGAAGCTCTGATCGCAAGGGATTTGTGTCTGTTGATTCCCTGCAGGCATTTTGAGGTTCAGAGTCGACCATGGAGTTTCTATCCCAGAATCACGGCTGCCCTGGGTGGGGTGGTGAGATGGCCGGGCGTATCCAGGCGTTCGATTGGAGCCGAACCGAGTTGGGCGCCATCGAGCACTGGTCCGCCAGCTTGCGCAGCGCTGTCCAATTGTTGCTGGCTTCGCCCCTGCCGATGGTGATGTTGTGGGGCCGCCAGGGCTTCATGATTTACAACGATGCCTATGCCGAGTTCGCCGGCGGCCGGCATCCCTACTTGCTGGGGTGCGCGGTGGAGTTGGGGTGGCCGGAGGTTGCCGAATTCAATCGCCATGTGCTGGACGTCTGTCTGGCCGGCGGTACCTTGTCCTACCGCAGCAAAGAGCTGGTCCTGCTGCGCGATGGCAAGCCTGAAGACGTGTGGATGGACCTCTACTACAGCCCGGTGCCCGATGATGACCAGTCCCCGGGGGGCGTGCTGGCGATTGTGGTGGAAACCACGGAGCACGTATTGACCGAGCGCGCCCGGCAAGAGGCCGAACGCAGTTACCGCGCGGTCAATGAACGCATCCAGCTGGCGCTCTCGGCCGGGCCCTTGCTGGGGTCGTTCGTCTGGGACATCCAGGCCGACACGCTGTCGGGCGATGAGCGTTTTGCCCGTACCTTCAACTACCCACCCGACTGTCCGCTGGACGCACTGCCCATCGAGATTGCCCGCCAGGGCATCCACCCGGACGACCTTGAAGAGGTCAACCAGCGGGTCGAACTGACCGTGCGCACAGGCACGCCCTACAGCGCCGAGTATCGGGTCCGCCGCCTGGGCGGTGACTACCGGTGGGTACTGGCCAGCGGTCGCTGCGAGTTCGACAGGACAGGCCGGCCCCTGCGGTTTCCGGGAGTGCTGATTGATATCGACGAGCGCAAGACGGCCGAAGCTTCGCTGCTCAAATTCACCCGCGACCTGGAGCAGCGTGTCGCCAACGAGGTGCAGGCGCGGCTGGCAGCGGAAGAGCAGTTGCGCCAGTCGCAGAAGCTCGAGGCCATTGGCGGCCTCACCGGTGGCGTGGCCCATGACTTCAACAACTTGCTGCAAGTGATCGCCGGCAACCTGCACTTGCTGGCCCGCCACGAACGGGACAACGCCAATGTGCAACGGCGGGTCAGTGCCTCCATCGAAGCCGTGGAGCGGGGCGCAAAGTTGTCATCGCAACTGCTGGCTTTTGCCCGGCGCCAGCCATTGTCACCGGCGGTCTACAACCCTCGGCGCATCTACGAGGGCATGGGTGAACTGCTGCAACGGGCCTTGGGCGAAACCATCCTGATTGAAGTGAGCCTGCCCCAGGAACCCTGGCGCATCCATGTCGATCGCAATCAGCTGGAAAATGCCCTGTTGAACCTGGCGATCAATGCGCGTGATGCCATGCGGGGCGAGGGCACCATCCATCTGATCGGCGAGAACATCGTGCTCGATGAGGCGTTTTGCGCCGGCAAGGGGATTGCGGCCGGCGACTATGTCCGGCTGTCGGTGATCGATTGCGGTGCCGGCATGCCGCCCGACGTCCTGAAGCAGGTGTTCGAACCGTTTTTCACCACCAAGACCGATGGCCAGGGCACCGGGCTTGGATTGAGCATGGTGTTCGGGTTCGTCAAGCAGAGTGGCGGCCATATCGAGATCGCCAGTGACCTGGGCGAAGGCACGCGGGTGCGGATGTATTTCCCTCGAAGCCTCGCGCCCGAAGCAGGGGAAACCGAGCAACATGATGCGCTTCATTCCGGCCGGCAAGAGACGATCCTGGTGGTGGAGGACAACGCCCAGGTGCGCAGCGCGTCGGTGGAACTGCTGGAACAGTCCGGCTACAAGACCCTCACGGCCGCCAACGGCGATGAGGCGATGAAGCTGCTGCTGGATGGCACCCCGGTGGACCTGATCTTCACTGACGTAGTCATGCCCGGCCTGATCAAGAGTTCCGACCTGGCCGCCTGGGCCAAGGTGCAGACCCCGCCGGTCCCCGTGCTGTTCACCTCGGGGCACACCCGGGACATCATCTCCCGCAACCATCAATTGAGCCCCGATACCCATTTGTTGAGCAAACCCTACGGTCCGGACGCACTGGCCCGGATGGTGAGGAGCGTGCTGGGCGGTTGATCGCGGCGTTTTAAACAAATGGAACCGAAGCCGTCGCGTCACCTTCGAATGTTCAAGACCGGTCATCCATCCGGCCCTGTCATGAACGAGGTGCCCATGAACGACGATCCCGCAAACACTCAGCAACAAGGCCAGGCACAGACGCCATCCCCGCGTAACGATCCGGCCATCGATCCCCAGGTCCCGAGCAAGCCTTCGAGTGCCGAGCCCGTCAGTCCTGCCGGGGCGGACCAGGCTGACAGCGCCGCCACTGAGGTCGACCAGAAGCAGCATCATCAGGACAACGACAACACCTTCAGCCCCGGCTTCAAGCCTGACCCGGACCGGCCGAAATCCGGTGACGACACGGATGCTGACATCGACACCGATGGTGGCTAGACACATCACCGCATCATGGTGGTGAATGCAAAACGCATGAACACCCACAATCTCCTGTGGGAGCGAGCTTGCTCGCGATAGCGCTGGGTCAGCCGCTTTATTCAGCCTTGAAGCAATACACAGCCAACTTGTTGCCATCCAGGTCCCTGGCATAAGCGGCAAAGGCATTGTCCGCCCAACTGCGGGGGCCTGGCAGGCCTTCGCAGACGCCGCCGTTTGCCAAGGCGGCCATATGGAACGCCTGGACCGCAGCGCGGTTCGGCGCTTCGAAGCTCACCGTGACACCATTGCCGATGGACGCCGGATTGCCATTGGCCGGGTTGAGGACAAAGAACGACGGCTTGTCGACGCCCCAGATGGAGCCGGCATCCGCGAGATCAGCAACACGCTTGAGGCCGATCTCTTTCAAGGTGGCGTCATAAAACGCACGTGCTTTTGCCAGGTTGTTGGTGCCGACGGTGACATGGGTAAAAACGGACATCTTGGTTTCCTTGCTATGGGGGGAATTGGTTTTTCGAGCGGATCTCAGAAATGAATGACGGTACGAATGCTTTGCCCGGTGGGCATCAACTCGAAGGCGTCGTTGGTCTTGTCCAGGGGCATGTGCAACGCTGCCCACTTGAGAAAAACGATGAACCTGTGGCGAGGGAGCTTGCTCCCGCTTGAGCGCGAAGCGCTCACGAAATGGGTCTGCTGCGCAGCCCAGCGGGAGCAAGCTCCCTCGCCACAGGTTTACCGAGCGCCTTACCTCAAATGTCCTTGACCAGCCGCAGCGCATCGTAGATAGCCGCATGGGTATTACGCGCCGACACCGCGTCGCCAATTCGGAATAGCTGGAAACGGCCCTCCGGGTTGGTCACGATATTCTGGGTTTTCCCGGCGATCAGATTGTGCTGCTCCACCGCGCCGTTATTGCTCGAGTGCGGGCGCAGTTCGAAGTACAAATCGTCCAGGGGCAGGGTGCCGTGGTTGACCACCACCTGATCGACCACGCGCTGCTTGTGCACCTGACCATAATCGCTGCCGAAGTTGGCCACCAATTGACCGTCGCGCTTCTCCACGGAGTCGACCCGATAGGTGACCGTGAAGGTAACGTTCAGGTCTTGCAGGCTGCGCATGTAAGGCACCAGGTTCATCGCCATCACCTCCGGCGCAAACGACCGGTCCGGCGTGACGATCTCCAGTTTCGCACCGCTGTTGGCGATGACCTCGGCTGCTTGTAGCGCCGCGTGGTCGCCGGCATCGTCGAAGATCAGCACGTTCTGGCCGGGCTTGACGTCGCCGGAAATGATGTCCCAGGTCGACACCACCAGCTCATTGCCGTGCTTGAGCACTTCGGTATGGGGCAAGCCGCCCGTGGCGACGATCACCACGTCCGGTGCCTCGGCCATGACGGTCTCGGCTTCGGCCCAGGTGTTGAATTGGAACTTCACCCCCAGCCGTTCGCATTGCGCCATGCGCCAATCGATGATGCTGATCATCTCGCGCCGCCGCTCGCTCTGCGCAGTCAAGCGGATCTGCCCACCGGGCTGATCCGCCACTTCGAACACCGAGACGTCGTGGCCGCGCTCGCCGGCCACCCGTGCCGCCTCCAGGCCCGCCGGGCCGGTGCCGATCACCACCACCTTGCGCTTGACCGACGCCTTGGGGATTTCGTGGGGCATGGTGGTTTCGCGGCCGGTGGCGGCGTTGTGGATGCAGTACGCGGCGCCGCCCTGATAGATGCGGTCCAGGCAATAGTTGGCACCGACGCAGGGACGGATCTCTTCTTCACGTTTCTCGATGATCTTGCGCACGATGTGCGGGTCGGTCATGTGCGCCCGGGTCATGCCGATCATGTCCACCTTGCCGGAGGCGATGGCGTGACGCGCCGTGGCGACGTCCGGAATCTTGGCCGCATGGAACGTCGGGAAGCCGGTGGCCGAACGGATCTCGCCGGCAAAATCCAGGTGCGGCGAGTTGCGCATGCCCTGGATGGGGATCACGTCGGTGAGGCCTGCATCGGTATCGATGTGCCCGCGCACGACGTTGAGGAAATCCACCAGCCCACTGTCCTTGAGCATGTGGGAGATCTGGAGACCGTCGCTGGCACCGAAGCCGCCGGGCAGGTCTTCATCGCCGGTGTAGCGCACCCCGAGCAGGAAGTCCTCGCCACAGCGCTGGCGAATGCCGCGTAACACATCAAAAGTGAAGCGCATCCGGTTTTCCAGCGAACCACCGTAGGGCCCGTCGAGATCGTTGGTCAACGGCGACCAGAACTGATCCATGAGGTGCCCGTAGGCCTGCAGTTCCAGGCCGTCAAGACCAGCCGCCTTCATGCGTTCGGCGGCATCGACGTAGTCCTTGATGATGCGATCGATGTCCCATTCTTCCATCTTTTTCGGAAACGACCGGTGAGACGCTTCGCGGCGATGGGAAGGCGATACCACCGGCAACCAGTCAGCCTTGTCCCAGCGCGTGCGCCGGCCCAGGTGGGTCAGTTGAATCATCACCGCCGCGCCGTGTTCGTGGCACTCGTCGGTGATGTCCTTCATCCATTTGACCACTTCGTCCTTGTACGCCAGCACGTTGTTGAACACCGGTGGGCTGTCGCGGGAAACGGCGGCGGAGCCCGCCGTCATGGTCAGCGCCACGCCGGCCTTGGCGCGTTCGACGTGATAGGCGCGGTACAGATCCTTCGGCATGCCGTCGACAGGATAAGCGGGCTCGTGGGAGGTGGTCATGATCCGGTTTTTGAGGGTCAGGTGCTTGATCTTATAGGGCTGCAGCAGAGGATCGCTGGACATGGTGTTGCGCTCCGGGAACAGAACATCAGGCTTGGTTTGACATAACGGTATGTCGAATGTTCATGAGTGTCAACGGTTGGGACACAGGTGTACATTTTTCTTGCGTGACGTAAAAACCAGGATTACCATCCAGTCGAAACAGGGGTGGTCCGGCTCGTGCGGCCGGCCATCGCGCATCGATCCAAAGTGCAAGGGGGCTGTGCGAAGCGCTATGCCAGGAACCATGAAAGTACTCGTTGCGGTAAAACGCGCCATCGACCCGAATGTGAAAGTCCGGGTGAAAGCCGATGGTTCAGACGTCGAGCTCAATGGCGTGAAGATGGCCTTGAATCCGTTCTGCGAAATCGCGGTGGAAGAAGCGATTCGCCTCAAGGAAAAGGGGCTGGCATCCGAAGTGGTGGTGGTCTCGGTGGGCACGTCGGCGGCGCAGGAACAACTGCGCACGGCATTGGCGCTCGGCGCGGACCGGGCAGTGCTGGTCGAGACGAATGCGCTACTCGAGCCGCTCAACGTCGCCAAGTACCTGAGCAAAGTGATCGATCAGGAAAAGCCGCAACTGATCCTGTTCGGCAAACAGGCGATCGACCAGGAGAACAATCAGGTCGGGCAAATGGTCGCGCAGTTGATCGGTAGCGGTCAGGCCACTTACGCCTCGGCAATCAATCACGTCGACTGGCAATGGGTCGTCGAACGTGAAGTCGACGGTGGCAGCCAGGTGGTCGCCCTCGCCATGCCGGCCGTGGTGACCTGTGACTTGCGCCTGAACCAACCGCGCTACGCCTCGTTGCCGAACATCATGAAAGCCAAGAAAAAACCGCTGGAAATCATTGCCGCAGACACCTTGGGCGCGAGCGTGAAGGAACACGCTCGGTTATTAGGGGTGGTCCCGCCTGCGGTGCGCAAAGCGGGGATCAACGTCGGTTCGGTGGCCGAGCTGGTGGATAAATTGAAGAACGTTGCGGGGGTGATTTGATGCGCACATTGGTGATCGCCGAGCACAGTGCCGGTCAACTGACGGCTGGTACATGGAGTGCCGTGACCGCCGCCATGGCCCTGGGGGCCGAGACGGATTTGCTGGTGATGGGCGGGACGGCCGCATTGGCAGTGGCGCAACAGGCGGCGCTCACCCAGGGTCTGGATCGGGTGCTGCTCGCACAAGGGGCGATGTTCGAAAATGCCCTGGCTGAAAATGTCCAACCGCTGGTCACTTCACTGGTGGTCGAGGGGTATACGCACGTCGTTGCCGACGCCAGCAGCATGGGCCGCAATGTACTGCCACGGATCGCGGCGAGCCTGGATGTCGGCATGCTGTCCGACGTCACCCAGATCGTCTCGACGGACACGTTCCAACGACCCATTTATGCCGGCAATGCCATCGCCACGGTGCAGTCCCTCGATCCGATCAAGTTGCTCACCGTCCGTGCCTCGGCGTTCGCCCAGGCCCTGTCCCACGAGCATCGCTGCGAAGTGGTGGTAGTGGAGGGCGGGCAAAGCGCAAGCAATGTGCGCTTCGTGAGCGAACAACTGACGGCCAGCGAAAGGCCCGACCTGTCGAGCGCCCGCGTCGTCGTGTCCGGTGGCCGCGGGATGCAGGGCAAAGAGCATTTCGCCCTGATCGAGCGGGTGGCGGACAAGCTTGGCGGTGCCGTAGGGGCCTCGCGTGCCGCGGTGGATTCGGGGTTTGCCCCCAACGATCTGCAGGTCGGGCAGACCGGGAAAATCGTCGCGCCAGAGCTTTACATCGCGGCGGGTATCAGTGGCGCCATTCAACATTTGGCGGGCATGAGTGGTTCAAAGGTCATCGTTGCGATCAACCAGGACGCTGAAGCGCCGATTGCCCAGGTGGCGGATTACATGTGGGTGGCGGATCTGTTCGAGGCCTTGCCGGCGCTCGAAAAAGCATTGTGAGTGCTTACATTCATAAGTTCCGCCAGAGGGCGGAGGAGGGCCGGACGACCTGAATACATGAAGGGTTTCGCATAACCAGAACTTATCCATGCATAACATTAAATCCCTTGAGGAGTGTAATGGCACTCTGCTTTGATGAGGGAACGTGAATTCTTCTGCTGCCCTGCCAATAACTATTAATACAGTACGCGGAGATGCACCATGATGACGTTTTCCAGTAAAACTCGTATTGGCTGGCTTGCAGGCCTGGCGATGGCCGCCGGCAGCCTGATGGCCCACGCCGAGGAACCCACGCCCATTCGTATCGGTTGGGTGAATTGGTCGGATACGGAAATCGCTGTAAAGCTGGCGGATACCGCATTGCGCGACCACTTGAAGCAACCGGTCAAGTTGGTGCTCGCCGATATTGGTATCCAGTTCCAGGCCTTGGCCAACGGCAATATCGACCTGATCCCGATGGTCTGGCTGCCGAACACTCACAAGGCATTCTATGACAAGTACCAGGACAAGCTCGAAGACCTTGGCGTGCTGTATGAAGGTCGGATCGGCATGGCCGTGCCAACGTCCATTCCCACCAGCGAACTCGCCACTGTCGAGGACCTCAACAAGCCTGAAGTGCGGCAAAAGCTCGACGGCAAGATCCTGACCTCGGAAGTGGGCAACGGCCAATACAAACTCACGGAAAAGGCCATCAAGGAATACAAGCTCGAAGGCTACAAGATGGTCGCCTCTTCAGAGTCTGGCATGTTGAGCGAGTTGGATCGCAACCTCAAACGTGACAAATGGGCCTTGATCAACGCCTGGAGCCCGCACTGGATGTTCGCCAAGTGGCCGCTGCGCTACCTGGATGATCCGAAGCAGGTTTTCGGCGGCGCCGAGCAGATTCACGCGATTGCCCGCAAAGGCTTTAGCGCCGAACATCCCGATGTCGCCCGGTTCTTCGCCAACTTCAAGATTCCCAAGGCCGACCTTGAGAAGCTGATGGCGACCGCCCGTGACAGTTCGGCAGACAAGGTCGTTGCCGAGTACTACGCCGCTAACAAGCCTCGTTTCGAGGCCATGTTTGGCAGTCAGACCGCCTCGGCGACCGTCAGCCAATAATCGCCGCCGTTGCTTGATAGGTGTTTGCAGTTCGGTGCCCTTGACGCAAAGTGAAGGGCGTCGGCTGTCATCGATACCGTTCGGGCTACCCTTGGAACATGTAGGGACCTGCTTCCAGTACCGCTGGGATACGTTGAGCAGCCTGTGATCTTCTTCTGCGTCTGACTCAGGAATGGGGTTGAAAACGATGGTCACCCGTCACGAGCCTTTGTCGTTGGATCCGGCCGTCACCTGCAGCGCGCAGTGGCTTCGGCGATCGCTGCATGAAATCCTCTCGAACCACCTGGCGGACGGTACATCCGGGGCGACACAGGCCTATGCCGCCGCCCTGGGCCTGACCGAGTGGACCCTCAAGAAGCCGCCAGCAACGCCCCGCGCGTTACCGGCAGTCCTGGCGCCCTATTTGGCCCAGGCATTCGACGCTGCGCCAAGAGCCCCCGAACACCTGGCAGGGGTATTGGAGGCGTTGAACGCGCTGGTGCCCCATGTTCCCTGGATCAATCGTCAGGCCCAGGCAGGCCAGGACGATCGGTTCGTGGAGCGGCATCGCCATGGCATGGTCACCGGTCCAGGGGGATTGTTCGACTGTCCCGGCATGACCCTGGGGTTGGCCCTCATGGCGCCCGAAACCTGTTATCCGTTCCACCAGCATCCTCCGGCTGAGTTCTATCTGGTGTTGTCCCCAGGCGACTGGTATCGCGAGGACGTAGGCTGGTGGACGCCCGGGGCAGGGGGCATTGTCATAAACCCACCGTCCTGCACCCATGCGATGAGATCAACGCAAGCGCCACTCCTGGCACTGTGGGGATTGCTCCATGAGCCCTGCGCTTGAGCCGACCACGGGGGATGCACACCGTGGGTGATGCCCCACGGCCTCAACTTGGAATCCTCTTGTGCCTGCTTTCCATGCTGCTCTTTGCAAGCCAGGACGGGATCACCAAAGTGCTGGTCAAGGACCTTCCCGTCGCCCAGCTCGTCATGGTGCGTTACTGGGTATTCCTGGCATTCGCTGTCGGCTATAGCCTTTATCGTGGCCACCTGGGAGCGGCGTGTCGAAGCCATCATCCTGTTCTGCAAGTTATCCGTGCCTTGCTGGGGGTGGGCGAAAGCGCGTTGTTCGGATTGGGGCTGCGCTACCTCGGAATGGCGGAGATGCATGCCCTGTATGCAGTGTTTCCGCTGATGACCCTGGCCTTGGCAGGTGCGTTCCTGGGTGAGTTCATCGGCGTCCGTCGCTGGGTGGCCGCGGCCATAGGGTTCATGGGGACCCTGGTGATCCTCCGTCCGGGAACCGGCGTCTTCGAGTTGGCGGCGCTGATTCCGCTGTTGTCGGCCCTGGGGTTCGCAGTCTTCAGTGTGCTGACACGTCGGATCAGCCGGGATGATTCATTCGCGACGAACATGCTCTACATGGGCTTTTTCGGCGCCCTGGCCATCACGTTCTCTGGCTTGCCAGGGTGGGTTTCGCCGAACCCGACACAGTGGGGCCTGATCGCCGTGCTGTCGACGATCGGCATGGTGGCGCAGTTGCTACTCCTCCAGGCGCTCAAGTACGCAACGGCAGGTACGCTTCAACCGTTCAACTACACGCTGTTAGTGTTCGCCACATTCATCGGCCTGTTCATATTCGGCGAACTACCTGACCCATGGACCGTCGTGGGGGCGTGCATGGTGATTGCCGCAGGCCTGTATGCAATCAAGGCGAAAGGGTAGGGAGCCCGTTTTATGTTATTCGATCCAGGAATAAGCATAATATAATATATTCCTTGATCGAATTAGTTGGCATGTTAAGTTGACGCTACCGGACCGCCGGATATGTTCAACCCTACCCTATGGTACGACTATGTCCGGCGCCCGAATCTTCCAAATCAGCCTTGAGGCTCTGTCGCATGACGGGGCCCATGCAGTGATTTCTCAGTCCGGCACTCTCCGCATCAGTTCTTGTGCCGCCATTGCCGTTCCATTCGTGACCGGCAAACCTCTCCCTTGCCAGGCCAACAGTGAGGCCTGCAGTGCAATCAGCGAAGGCTTGGCGTTTCTGCTCTACGCCATGTGACGCACCGCTGTCGGCACTTCCATACCGTAACGTCAGTCAGTCATCTTGAGGTAATACCCGGTCCCGGGTGGTCGCTTGAAGTGTGAGTGAGTGGGCGTCTGTTCAGCGCAGCCTATCGCGACTTACCACCATGCCAAATTATTTGGATGAAGCTCATCGAGCCGAAATCGTCAAGCTCAGCAGGACCTTGACCAGCCAGACTGAATGGCCCACCTGGCTTTTACTGGTCGGCTTTTATCTGGCTTGGGCTCTTATTGTTTTTCATGGGCAGGCACTTGGCCAACTCATCAGCATTGTCCTGTTGGTTCCACTGGTCGTGCTCTGGATGTCGATCCAGCATGAGCTTATTCACGGTCACCCAACGCGTTGGCCTGCCATAAACAAAGCCCTGGGGTTTCTGCCGTTTGCCGTTTGGTATCCCTACGACATTTATAGGGACACGCATCTGGCGCATCACAACGACGAGGTGCTGACGGTGCCTGGTCAAGATCCAGAAAGTCGCTATGTCACAAGTGCCTACTGGTTGCAGTCACCTCGTTATGTGAAAGCGTTGCTTTGGGTAAACAAGACCTTGGGTGGTCGCTTGCTCATGGGAGCACCATTGGCAGTGATATCCCTGCTGGGTAGCGAGATCAGAGGCTTGTTTCTCGCGGGAGGAAGTACTGGACGAGTGTGGATAGCTCACGTGCTAAGTGTCGTCGTGGTGCTGACCTTGGTTGAACAATACAGCGCCATCAGTGCTGTGCAGTACGTATTTTTAGTTTCGCTGCCGGCCTTGTCCATTGCAATGATCAGGTCGTTTTACGAGCATCGGCCGTCAACGCTGCCAGAACACCGTACGGTGATCAATGAGTCCTCAGGGCTTTTGAGTTGGCTCTTTCTTAACCTCAATCTTCACTTGGTTCATCACGATCTTCCCGGTTTGCCCTGGTTTTATTTGCCCCGGGTGTATAGAGCCAGGCGTGAACAATGGATCGCGCGAAACAATGGCTATGTCATTCATGGCTACTTCCAGTTATTGCAGAGGCATCTGATCAATCCCGTGGATTGTCCTCGCCATCCTGCCAGGCACTAAAAATACTCAAGCTAATCTGGGCGTCGGAAAATGATACGTTTTGAAGCCATCAAGAAAACTCATAAAGGCAGCCCGCGAATGGCCGTGAGCGATTTAACGCTTCATGTCCGGGAGGGGGAGATCTGCGTATTTGTCGGGCCAAGTGGGTGTGGCAAAACGACCATTTTGCGAATGATCAATAGACTGGACACCCAGGACAGTGGCCGTATCAGTGTCAATGGGGTGGCGACCGATGAGCTTGACGTCGTGACGCTTCGCCGTGGCATCGGTTTCATGATGCAAAGCTCAGCCTTATTTCCTCATCAAACCGTTGCAGAAAATATTGGCGCGGTTCCGCGGCTCTTGGGTTGGAGCAAGCATAAGATCCGCCAGCGCGTGAGCGAGCTCATTTCCCTGGTCGGGCTTCAGCCGGAATTTCTGGACAGGTACCCTAATCAACTGTCGGGCGGGCAGCAAAGTCGTGTTGCCTTGGCGAGGGCATTGGCCTCGGACCCACCGGTTGTATTGATGGACGAACCCTTTGCCGCGCTTGATCCGGTGATCCGCGAGCGACTGCAGGACGAACTGGTTGCGCTGCAGAGGCGTTTGCATAAAACCATTATCCTGGTGACCCATGACATGGAAGAGGCCATCAAGATTGGTGACCGGATCGCCATCTTCGAGGGCGAAGGAAAGCTTGCTCAGTTCGATACACCTCACAATATCCTTGCCCATCCTGCCAGCGAGTTTGTGAAGAACTTCATCGGCAAGGATCCGCTGTTGAAAAGACTGTCGCTGATGAAGGTTTCTGATCTTCCTGTGGATGAAGTCAATTGCGAATTCAAACTTCTGCTGGACGATAAGTCCAATCCGCTGAAGTGGGTCAGTGAATCCGACTTGCCTGTCCCTGAACTTACCACGGTGTCGAATAATGATTCGTTGCATCACGCACTGGTTAAAATTCTAACGGCTCCGCTCGGTGTGGTTGTTCGAGTGGACGAGGCGGGTGGTTACGAAGGTTGCCTGTCGATTGCCAGCTTTCACAGCGCACTCAATGAGCGCCGCTTTGGAAGTGCGCAATGATTGACTGGTCCTGGATCGTTGAAAACTGGCAGCAGATAGGCCAGCTGTTATTTGATCATATTCAGCTGGTGACCTTCGGCCTGTTTATAGGAATGTTGTTAGCGGGCGCAATGGTGCTCTTGACGTTATGGAAGCCAGGGTTGGCGCAGCCCATGATTTATATCAGCGGAATACTTTTTACCATTCCGTCCCTGGCGCTGTTCATTCTGATAATGCCCTTTACCGGTTTGTCCAAGACGACGGCGGTGATTGGTTTGAGCCTGTATGCCTTGCTCATTGTGTTACAGAACACTTTGGCGGGCCTTGCGAGCAACCCTCCGGACGTGCTGGAAGAAGCCCGTGCGCTAGGGTACACGCGCATGCAGAGATTCCTGGGGGTTGAACTTCCCCTGGCGCTGCCTTCGTTATTGGCAGGGCTGCGAACGACCGCAGTGACATTGGTAGGGCTGGTGACGGTTACTGCGTTAATTGGTCAAGGTGGATTGGGGCAGCTGTTCATTACCGGGTTGGCTCAAAGTTTCACTACGCCTGTGGCGGTCAGTTTGGTTCTTACGGTGATGTTGGCGTTATGTTTTGATTTTCTGTTTTATTCAATCAATAAATGGCTGGTCCCTTGGGTGCGCTAATGAATAGGATCGCAGATGTCTACCTCTGGTTTTCTCTTCCTGAAAACTGGTTGGGCGAAGACGGGATACTGACTCGGCTGGCGGAGCATATTTATTATGTGTCTTTGAGCCTGGCGATTGCTTGTGCGATAGCGTTGCCGCTCGGCGTACTCTTGGCTAACTACCGCAAAGGCGCGCAGGTGGCGATCGGGCTGTTCAATATTGGGCGAGCATTGCCTTCCCTGGGTATTGTGATACTTGCAATCATGGTCATTGGCTATGAAACCAGCACGGTGATTATCGCCTTGGTCACCATGAGCATCCCGCCGATATTGACCAATACCTATGTTGGCATCGATCAGGTGGATTCGTCTCTGAAGCATGCTGCCAAATCGATGGGGATGCGCAGATGGCAGATGTTTATCCAGCTGGAATTACCGTTGGCTTTTCCGTTGATCTTTTCTGGATTCCGCTCAGCCCTGGTGCAACTTATTGCCACGGCCACCATTGCCGCCTATGCAGGGTTCGGCGGGCTGGGCAGGTTTCTCATTGACGGGCTGGGTCGAAATGACATCCCTCAAATCATTGGCGGCGCACTGGTGGTGTCGGCACTTGCGATTGTCAGCGAGTGGGTTTGTTCAATGATCGAAACACTCATGGTTCGAAAATGGCGAGCGGGGGATGTTGAACTGAGCGCTACATGATCAGGGGCATTTGAAAGTGCGTATTAATTCTGCAGAGGTGCAAATCCAAATGAAAAACAAACAACGTTCGAAGGCTCGTTCAGCGCACTCGGTTTCATTGTTGCTGGGGTTAGGCTTGCTGGTGGGCAGCGCATTTGCCAGTGCCCAGTCCATCACCATAGGCGGGGCCAATTTTTCCGAGCAGACGATTCTCGCAAATATCTATGCGTCAGCTTTGAAAAAGGAAGGGATTGAGGTCAAGACCCGGCTCAACCTGGGGAACCGCCAGATCATCGCCAAGGCGCTGGAAAACGGGGATATCGACGTTGTACCCGAGTACATAGGATCACTGTTGAGTTTCTATGACGACAAGAGCGCCCTGACCAGCCAAAAGGAGATCGTCAGCGCCTTGCAACAGAAGTTGCCGGCGGGCCTCCAGTTGCTTGAACCTTCGGCCGCGGGCTCTATTACCGCTTGGGCCGTCACCCAGAAAACCGCAGAAAAGTACAACCTGCAGACCTTGTCCGACCTGGCGCCCGTCTCCGGTGAACTTACGCTGGGTGGGCCTCCCGAAGTCACCACTGCCGCCTTGGGCCTGCCAGGGTTGAAGACGGTCTACGGCATCAACTTCAAGAGCGTCAAATCGCTGGACATGGGCGGCCCCTTGTCGCGGCTGGCGCTGAACTCAGGCGCTATCGACGTCGCCACGGTGGTCTCCACGCAAGGCATCCTGGCAAAAGAACCTTGGGTTGTGCTCGAGGACGACAAGCACCAGCAGCCCCTGCAAAACATTACGCCACTGGGGCGCAAGGCGTTGCTAACCCCAGAAGTCACCAAAGTGCTCAACGAGGTCTCTGCAAAACTGACCGATGACGACCTCAAGCAACTCAATCGCCTGGTGGATATCGATCACAAGGATCCCGCAAAAGTCGCGGCGCAGTGGGTCGCTGAAAATACCGTCAAGGCGGCCAACTGAACATGAATGCGATGTGGGTAAGGTCGCGGAGGCGTTATGTCCAATAAAAGTATGATTTTGAATTTGTTCTTTTTTAATCCCCAAGGGGATCACCGTTTTTCCTGGCGCCACCCGCTGTCGCCGACCAAGGAAATATTGACGCTGGGCTACTACGTGAAACTGGTGCAGGCAGCCGAAGCAGCGAAGTTCGATGCGGTTTTTGTCGCGGATCACGTCGCGGTCTGGGACTCCGTCGCCAGTGGGTTGAGGCACTATGCCAACGCCCGCCTTGAACCGATTACGCTCTTGTCCGCATTGGCGGCTGTCACCGAACACATCGGGCTGATGGGCACCGCTTCAACGTCCTACAACGAGCCCTTCAACATTGCGCGATATTTTGCTTCGCTGGACTACCTCAGCACAGGGCGAGCCAGCTGGAATATCGTGACCTCCTGGTTGGAAGAGGAGGCTTCGAATTTCGGATTGTCAGGCGTGACGAAACACGGCGATCGTTATCGGCGGGCCGAGGAGTTCATTCATGTCGTCAAGCAGCTTTGGGACTCCTGGGAGGAGGGGGCTCTTGAGTTTGACAAGGACAGCGGCGATTTTGCCGACCCGTCTAAAATTCACCCGATCCATCACAAAGGAACTCATTTCAATGTGCGTGGGCCGCTTAACGTGCCGCGTCCCCCGCAAGGACATCCAGTCCTTGCCCAGGCGGGGTCTTCTGAAGCGGGCAAGGATCTGGCAGCCGCCCATGCGGACGTGCATTTCTGTTTCATCAATACGGTCGAAGAGGGACTGGCGTATAGGGCCGATTTGAATCGCCGGCTCGAGTTGAAGGGCCGGCATTCCAGTGATCTGAAAATCATTACCGGTGTGCTTCCGGTGGTTCTGGAGGATGAGACTGAGGAGGAGCGACGTCGGCAACTGGAGGACAGCCTCATTATCGATGCCGTGGCGATTGATCTGGTCTCCAGCTACACCCGTCTTGATCTGACAGGCCTGTCGCCGGACAGCCCGCTACCCGCGTTGCCGGATGAGTCTGAGTTCGATGGCATTCGAACCGAGCTGGCCCTGCTCAAGAAGTACGACACGACCTTGTCCATCCGTGAAATAGGGCGCCGGTTGGTCAAGAGTTCCAGTACCTGGCTGCTGATCGGAACGGCGGAGCATATTGCCGATAAGCTTTCAGCGCTATACGAGTCGAATGCCGTCGATGGCTACAACCTCATGTTTCCGTTTTTGCCGACTGACTTCGAAACATTCACCCGTGGCGTGGTGCCTTTGCTGCAAGCCAGAGGGGTTTTCCGCAAGGAATATGAACCCGGGACCCTGAGGGATCGCTTGGGTTTGAAGACGCCTGCCAACCGCTTCCTGCTGTGATCGGCGTCAATCACAATCCTCTGAATGGCTTTCATATGACCAGCGATCTATCCATGTACCTCGCTCCCGCCAGGGTTTTACAGTCCCAGGACGCCTGGCTCCAGCGCACCCTGGAGATTCTGGGTGAGCGCCGTGAGCAAAGGCAGATCGTTGATCCCGTGTCCCATTGGCTTTCCCCTGATCTGTTGTTATCCCAGACCTGCGGCTATCCATTCGTCACGTCACTGCGGGGAAAGGTGAGGCTGATAGGGCGTCCGAGCTATGAGCTTGCTCATAGCTCGGGGGGTGACCATTGCAGTTTGCTGCTGTGTAGAGCTGATTCGGCCGTCACCGATCTGGCGGGTTTGCAGGGCAGCCATGGCCTGATCAACGCCCGGGATTCCAACTCCGGAATGAATTTATTGCGCCACACGTTGGCAGGAATCAGCGACCGTGGTTTTTTCTCGAAACTGACCTTCACCGGATCCCACAGGGAGAGCATTCGAAGGTTGAAGAATCACGACGGTGATTTGGCTTCTATCGACAGCGTCACCTACGACTATCTGGCGAGAGATAACAGTGACGAGATCGAAGGCCTCAGGATCCTGGTGCGAAGTGTGCGCAGTCCCTGCCTGCCTTACATAACGTCGATTCGTCGAACGGCGACGCAAGCAGAGTCTATCCGGCACGCAATGAACGAAGCCTTGAGCCAGCTTCCCGAGATTTCCCGTGACCTGGCGATCAGGGAAGTGCTGCCGGCCAGCGAGGCTGACTATGAGTGTCTTCTGGAGTATGAGCGCAGTGCGGCCAATCGCGGCTTTTCGTTTGTATCATCCTGAGCGGCGAGCCGTCCCTGGCTCGCCACCTCGAACACGCTAGAACTTGAAGCGCCCAACCAAGCCCTTGAGCTGCCCGGAAATATCCGTCAAACGCCCCGAGCCGGTCTGTGCCGAGTGAGCGAATTCCTCGACCAACTGGGCATCGGCATGAATCTGCGCGATGTGCCGGTTGATGTCTTCGGCCACCTGGTGCTGTTCCTCTGCCGCCGTGGCGATCTGGGTGTTCTGGTCGCGAATCGAGTCCACCGAATTGCGGATCTTGTCGAAGCTGTCACGGGCCTGCTGAATGCGCTCGACGCTGGTGTGCGACACCTGCAGGCTGCTTTGCATCTGCTGGGTGACTTCCAGGGTGCGCCGTGCGAGGTTGCCCAGCAGGCTGTCGATCTCGCCGGTGGAGTCGGCGGTGCGCCGTGCCAGGGCCCGCACCTCGTCGGCCACCACGGCGAACCCACGACCTTGATCGCCGGCCCGTGCGGCTTCGATCGCGGCGTTGAGGGCCAACAGGTTGGTCTGTTCGGCAATCGAGCGAATGGTGTCGAGGATGGTGTTGATGTTCTTGCTGTCCTGCTCCAACGCCTGCATGGTCTGGGTCGATTTTTGCAGGTCTTCGCTCAGTTTCAGCACGCTGCCGGTGGCTTCGCCGATGTGATGCTGGCCGTCGTGCACATCGCGGTAGCCTTCGTCCGCACTGGAGGCGGCCTGGCTGCAAGAACGGGCCACTTCGTTGGCGGTGGCAACCATTTCGTTGAACGCGGTGCTCACCAGTTCCACGGCCTGGCGCTGGCGTCCGGCGGCATCGTTCATGTTCTGGGCGACGTGGCTGGTATCGGCCGCGGCGGTTTGCAGGTCGGAAGAGGCGCTGCCGATGCGTTGCATCAGTTGCGCGATCATGCCCAGGAACTGGTTGAACCAGCCCGCGAGGGTGGCCGTTTCGTCCTTGCCTTGCACGATGAGTTTGCGGGTGAGGTCGCCTTCACCTTCGGCGATTTCCTGCAGGCCATTGGCAACGCCGCGAATCGGCCGCACGATCACGCTGGCGAAACTGGCGCCCACCACGGCGAAGACCACGGCCAGCGCGGCGGCGATGGCGGCGATCAGCCAAGTCAGGCTCGAGGCCTCGGCCATCACTTCATCGCGCTTGATCAGGCCGATGAAGCGCCAGCCCAACCCTTTGGAGCTGACCACGTTGGCCATGTAGGGCACGCCGTCGATCTCGATCTGAGTCACGCCATCGCTGCTTTTGGCCAGCTCGGCATAGTTGGGGCCAAGGTCGGCCAGCGGCTTGAAGTTGTGCTTGGCATCGGCGGCGTCCACCAGGACGTTGCCGTTGGCTTCCACCAGCATCAGGTAGCCGCTGTCGCCCAGCTTGATGTTCTTGACCAGTTCGGTGAGCTGCTTGAGCGACACGTCCAGGCCGACCACGCCCACGACGTTGCCGCTGGCGTCGGCGACCGTGTGTACGGTGCCGATCAGCGACACATCGTCCGGCGCCCAGTAATAGGCGTCCGTGCGCACGGTAGTACCCGGTGCGGCGATGGCAGCCTTGTACCAGGGGCGCACGCGCGGGTCATAGTTGGTCATCTTCGGATCGTCAGGCCAGCTGGCGTAGCCACCGTCGCTCAGCCCCACGGACAGATAGGCGGTGGTCGGATGGCTCTTGGCGAATCGGTCGAATATTTCCAGGAGCTGTTGGTTGATCTCGGGGAGCGGTGTTTGTGCGGCATCGGCCAGGGAGTAGTTTTTCAACCCCTTGGCAGCGATGATCCGTGGATCCTTGGCGATGTATTCGACGTTCTGGCTGATGCCATCGAAGAACTGCTTCATGCCGTTGTCGATCTGGCGGATTTCACGGCCGCTGCTGTCCAGGAAGTTGGCCTTTGCGGCGTCGCGCAGGTTCATTACGACAAGCACCGCTACCAGGATAACCGGGAGGCAGGCGATGGCCGCGAACGCCCATGTCAGCTTCTGTTTGATATTCATGACTTCTCCCGCGGAATATTTTAAGTGTTGGAACGGCGGAAACAGCAGTGTTTGGCCTTGCGAGTCTCTGGAAGGGAAAAGCGCCTATGCCTACTGCCAGTGTATCGACCAAAGTCGTAGGCACTTGAGGCTTGCCATTTTGGCGCGGGACGATCGGTAGAGGGCGTAGGCGCGATTGCAGGCGGCTTGACTAGTCTGGAAGATAGCGTGGTTTGCCCTGCGCCTTCGCCCTGCGGCTCGGGCACCCACGTGCAGCCAATCCTCATCGTCTTTAATGTATTAACGAGGCCCTATGCCAAGCGCATTCGAGAGCGTACTCAAGAACAAGAACATGGCTTATCGACCGCTCGGAGCGGCGCCCGCCAGCGAGGCGCCGATCCGCGTCGCGTTTGTATTGATGGACAACTTCTCGATGATGTCCTTCACCGGTGCGGTGGACGCCCTGGTGACCGCCAACCTGATGAGCGACATGCCCCTCTACGAGGTGCTGACGGTGGGGGTTTCAGGCGGGCAGGTGACGAGCGACCTGGGCATTGTCATCTCGACGGACATCGAACTGGCGCAGATGGCGGAAAACCAGGACGTGCTGATTGTCGCCGGGGGCTTTCGCGTGAAGTTGCAAGGTCATCCCTTGCTGCGCCGCAAGCTGCGCGCCAATGCGGCGTCCGGGGCGATCCTGGGCGGGTTGTGGAACGGTGTCTTCTTCGTTGCCGATGCCAATCTGTTGGATGGTTTCGAATGCGCTGTCCACCCGGAAAGCCGCGCCATGATGGTGGAGGTGTTCCCCCATGTGAAGGTGTCCAACCGGGCCTATGTGGTGGATCGGGAGCGGGTCAGTTGCGCGGGCGCCAACAGTTCGCTGCGCATGATGCTCCAATTGATTCGCCAGACGGGCGGAGCGGCGCTGGTGGGGGCCATCGAGGAAATTCTGCGTTGTGATGAGTCGGGCGACGATGCGACGGACTTGCCACCGGTTTTCGTCGAGACCGACCCGACGCTGCCGGAAAGTCTCAAGTTGGCGTTGGAGCTGATGTGGCAGAACGTAGAGGAGCCCTTGACCATCGATGAGCTGGCGGCGTGCGTGAAGATTTCCAAGCGCCAGTTGGAGCGACGGTTCTGCAGTTTTCTCGGCGCGACCCCAACGCGCTATTACCTGGAGCTGCGCCTGACGCGTGCTCGTCAACTCATCCAGCAAACCAATCGGTCCGTGACCGAAATCGCCGTGGCGACAGGCTTCGTCAGTTCCCCGCACTTCCAGCGTCGTTTCCGGGATTTCTTTGGTGTGCCGCCTGGCAGTTACCGTTCGAAATCGGAGCGCAAGCAAGCCTTGCGCTGACGTTTTTCGTCTGAGCTGCGTCGGTAATCACGGTTTCACGACTTTCGAGCTTTTTTCTGCCCCGAAAGGGAAGTCGAGCATCAACGCAAAAAGAATCGCACCGGCGGAGATCAGGAAAAGCAATCCGTGGTGTCCGCCACTGGCATTGAACAGGGCCGAGTAGGCAAACCCGGCCAGCGCCTGGAAGGTGGCGAACGAAACAGTGGCCCGGCTCCAGGCCAGTTGTTGGCGATGATGGTCAGGAACCAGTTCATGCACTCGGGCCAGGGCCAAGGGCACGATGCCCGGCGGAAATGAACCGATGATCACGGCGAGCAGCGCCAATACCATGAAGGTGTGTGAAACCGCCAGCAAGCCGAGAGCAATCGCTTGCACGGCCAGGACCAGTCGGATGCTCTTGCGCGCGCCAAGGTGATCGGCGAGAAAACCATAGCTCACCGGTCCGACAATCGCCCCGAGGCCATACATTACCCAGACCATTGCCCCGACATGTGCCCCGGCCCCGAGGCCGCGCGCCACGTAGTCGACCAAAAAGACCATCGCAGGCACGAGCCCCGCGGCCATGAACGCATACTGGGCGAACAACTGGAAAACCGCAGGGGGCATGGGCTCGTCGAGCGCAGCGCTGGCTGTTACCCGCACCGTGTCCCGGGGCCAGCCAAACCAGCTCAACCCGGTCAATGCCAGCGACAGGGCGCCAAGCCCCAGCCAGGTGACCGGCAGGCCCAGGCTCAACAGCGGCGGCACAATCGTGCCTGAACCGGCGATGCCAAGGCCGATGCCAAGGAAAATCGCGCCACTGGCCAAGCCTTTGCGTGCCGCCGGTACATGGGGCAATACAGTCGCCGCCACCAGTACCATGATCGCGCCGCCGGCGATCCCCGACAGTAGTCGCCAGGCGAAATACCAGGTCACCGACACCGGGAAGGCACAGGCGAAAAATGCGCCGGTCACGACGAGCATCATCAGCCGCAACGCGTTCCGGTTGGTCAGTCGGTGGGCCATGGGACGGCCGAGCAGGGCGCCGATCAGGTAACCGACCAGGTTCGCCGCCCCCAGGTAGACCACGTCGTTGGCAGAAAACCAACGGGCCTCGATCAATGCCGGGATCAGTGGCGTATAGGCGAAACGCGCCAGGCCGATGCTGACGAGGCTGGCGCAGAGGCCGGCGAAAATGGGCAGCCAGATGTTTGTAGGAGGTGATTCGAGCGCAGCGGATGAGGAGGGCATGACAGCGATCCTGTGAAAGGTTTATAGCGTCCAGCATATCGGCTATCGTTGCTGCGTTTGTGCAGCGATTTAGCGTCAGAGTGATGCAAATATGCATCGGAGGAGGGCGAATGAATTGGGATGATGCACGGGTGTTTCTGGCCGTCTGCCGAGCGTCGACCTTGCGCGGTGCCGCGCGGGTGTTGGGGGTGGATCAGGCGACTGTGGGGCGGCGCGTTACGGCGTTGGAGAAGTCCTTGGATGCCGCGTTGTTCCTGCGTACCTCAGACGGTTACGCACTGACGGCCGTCGGCGAGGCGGCGCTCAAGGCGGTGGAGAAGATGGAGCATTCGGCGCTTGAATTGGAGCGCCGGATACAGGGCCTGGATGAACGCCTGATCGGCAATGTCCGGGTCGCCACCACCGACTCATTGGCCATCGACTTCTTGATTCCGGCCATTGCCAGCCTGCATGAGCGCCATCCCGATGTGCGCGTGCAACTGGATGCGTCCACGCAGATCCTCAGCCTGGTCAAGCGCGAAGCGGATATCGCCGTGCGTAACACCCGGCCCGACAACCCTGACCTGATCGCTCGGCGAATCGCCCGTTGGCCGGTAGGATTGTTTGCGTCCCAAGCCTATGTCGATGCCCGTGGCGTACCGTCGCCCGGCAGCGAGTTCGAGGGGCATGACTTGGTGGTTTATCAGCCGTACTGGCAGGGCAGCAAGGATTTCACCCTGGTCTCGGAGCCGATCAATCGCGGACGGATCGTGGCCAGCCTGAGTTCGAGCCTGTTGGTGCGTCGGTCGATTGCCGCGGGCATCGGTGTCGGGGAGATTCCGCTGTACATGGGGGCGCGTGACGGGTTGCAGAGGATCTGGCCGGAGCGCACGCGTGCACTGCCTTACGAGGTCTGGCTGGTCACCCACGCGGACCTGCGCCATACGGCACGGGTGCGGGCGGTGATCGATGAGATTGTCGAGGTGTTTGCGCTGGAGAATGAGTGAGGCGTCGGGGGCGGCCGGCCATTCAATGTGGAGGCTCCATTGTGAAACCCCCTGTAGACCCTGTGGGAGCGAGCTTGCTCGCGATGGCGTCAGGTCAGCCGATACTCATGTAGCTGACACTCCGCCATCGCGAGCAAGCTCGCTCCCACAATGGATGCTTCATAGCCTCTGTGACAATTTCTCCCACAGGGCCTAAAGGGCATTTCATGGCATCTGTGGCAGTTCCTGCGGCCGCAGATCGAACACGAGCACCTCGGCATCCTGGCCGTGACTCAAGGTCAGGACCTGCTCCTCGCGCACCCGCACACCATCACCTTCCTGTAACCGCACGCCGTTGAGCTCGACAGCGCCTCGGGCCACGTGCACGTAGGCATAGCGATCCGCGGCCAGGGTCAAGGTGGCGCTTTGCTCACCATCGAACAGCCCGGCGTAGACCCGTGCATCCTGGCGCACCTGGAGCGAGCCGTCGGCGCCGTCCGGGGAGATGATCAATTGCAGGCGACCGCGTTTCTGCTCGCTGCTGAAATGCTCCTGTTGATAGCGTGGCGTGGCGCCACTGACGTTGGGCACGATCCAGATCTGCAGGAAGTGCACCGGCTCGTCCGCACTGTGGTTGAACTCGCTGTGGGCCACGCCGCTGCCGGCGCTCATCAACTGCACGTCACCGGGGCGAATGACCGAGCCCGTGCCCAGGGTGTCCTTGTGTTCCAGCGCCCCTTCAAGCACGTAGGAAAAGATCTCCATGTCCCGGTGGGGATGCTGGCCGAAACCCTTGGCCGCGGCGACCCGGTCGTCGTTGATGACCAGCAGGTCGGAGAAGCCCTGTTCGTTGAGATTGCGGTAGCTGGCGAACGAGAAGGTGTGGAACGAGGTCAGCCAGCCGTGGCGGGCAATGCCGCGGTCCGAAGCTTTACGAAGGGTCAGCATGATGATTCTCCTGATGTCTATGGGCGGCGGCTGGGCCGTTCGCCGGGTTCAGAAGAAGGTTAATGGTTATCCTGAAGTTCAATAAGCAGGTGGAAAACGAAAGACTGTCTGCTTGGAGTGGACAATCGAGAATGCCTACCGGTGGATGCCTGGCTTCGCCATAATGCTGACGATAAACCCTGTGGGAGCGAGCTTGCTCGCGATAGCGGTGTATCAGTTACATCGATTCCAACTGATCTGACGCTATCGCGAGCAAGCTCGCTCCCACAGGGGGCATTTATAGTTTCTGGATTTTTTTGGCGTCTTTTTAATGAAAACCGTTGCAATGGTGCTGTTCCCGGATTTCTTGCTGCTCGACATGGCCGGGCCTCTGGAAGTGTTTTCCATCGCCAATCGTTACCTCGAAGGGGACCTGCGTTATCAACTGCTGACCCTGGGTACCGAGCGCGGGCCGTTGCGAGCGTCCAACGGCGTGGCGGTGCAGGCCGATATCCATATCGACCAGGCATGGGCAGCCTATGACGTGTTGCTGGTGCCGGGTGGGCCGGGGGCCTATAACGACCGGCATCCGGGGCTGCACACCTGGCTGCGGGCCGCGGCGCAACGGGCTACGCGCTACGGCTCCATCTGCACCGGTGCCTTCGTGCTCGGTGAGGCGGGCTTGCTCGACGGTTATCGCGTCACTACCCACTGGCATTACACCGAACGCCTGATACAACGTTTCCCCAAGGCCCTGGTGGAAACCGACAAGATCTTCCTGCAGGACCGCCGCCTGATCACCTCGGGCGGTGTCACCGCCGGGATCGACCTGGCCCTGTCCATCGTGGCCCAGGACCACGGCCGCAAAGTCGCGTTGGACGTGGCCAAGGTGTTGCTGGTGGTGATGAAGCGCCAGGGCGGCCAGGCCCAGTTCAGCCCCTCGGTGGCGGCGGTGTCGACGCAGGAATCGGCCATTACCCGGGTGCAGAATCATGTGATGGAGCACCTGGAAGAACCCTTCACCATTGAGCGCATGGCCGCCTTGGCTTCCATGAGCGCGCGGCATTTCGCCCGGGTCTTTGCCCGTGAAGTGAAGATGACGCCCATGGAGTTCCTGCAGGGCGCGCGCATCGACCGGGCGCGTCATCTGCTGGAAACCACTGACCTGCCGCTCAAGACCGTGGCGTTTCGCAGCGGCTTCGGCAGTGTGCGGCACATGCGCTTTTTGTTCGGTGAAAAGCTCGGCCTGACCCCGGTGCAATATCGTCAGCAGTTCAGTTGAGGCGTCGGTGTCCGTCCAGGGCACCGTGATGTCCGTGACGCTCCCAGTGCCAGCATTGTCCTGAGGCCTGCGCCTGCCAAGATAACGGCGAACCCTTTGGAAAGGATGCGCAGGCGCCCGGGGCAGACGTGTTCGGTGATCCGCACGCTGACGCCCGCCCCGGTTATCCGGCGCTGGATCGCCCATGAACAGTTTCGTCAAACCCGATAGCGAGCCGGCGGTAGGCTTCGGTCCGTTCGCCTTCTACCGGCAGCAACGGCTGGTCACCCGTGACGGCCAGCCCCTCGCGCTGGGTGGCCGGGCCCTGGATGTTCTGCAGGTACTGGTGGAGCACGCCGGCCACTACGTCAGCAAGCAAACCCTCATCGCCCACGTCTGGCCTGACAGCGTCGTGGAAGCCATCAACCTGCGGGTGCACATCGCGGCGCTGCGGCGAGCCTTCGGCGATGGGCGGGATGGCGCTCGCTATATCCTCAACCATCCGCGACAAGGCTATTGCCTGGCGATGCCCCTGGTGGTGCAAGAAGGCGTTGAGTCGCCTTTGAGTCCCAGGGCCGAGCGGCACAACCTGCCCACGCGCTTGAGCCCGGTGATCGGCCGCGACAGAGTCCTGGGACGGCTGCTGGCGCAAGTGCCCCGTCAAGCCCTGACCACCGTGAGCGGCCCGGGTGGGGTCGGCAAGACCACCGTGGTGTTGCGGGTGGCGGAGCTGCTGCTTGAGCACTTTGACGACGGGGCCTGGTTCGTTGACCTGGCGGACGTCAGCGACTCTTCACAAGTGATGGCGCGGGTGGCCGGCACGCTGGGCCTGGCCCCCGGTTCTTTGGGCCGGCGTCTTGAGTCCTGTCGCATGTTGCTGGTGCTCGACGGTTGCGAGCACGTGCTCGATGCCTGTCGGGAATTGGCCCAGGCATTGGCTACGGCAGCGCCCGGGGTGTCGCTGTTGTGCAGCAGTCGCGAGCCCCTGGCCCTGCCGGGCGAAAAGATCGTGCCGCTGCCGGGCCTGGCCGTGGCATCGCCCCTGGAACCCGAGCACCAGATCGTGGCGTGCCCGGCGGTGCAGTTGCTGATCGAACGGGTGGGCGCCCGGCAACAGGGTTTCCAGCCCGTTGGCCGCGACGGGGTGATCCTGGCCCAGATCTGCCAGCGCCTGGACGGCTTGCCGCTGGCGCTGGAACTGGCGGCGGCCCAGGTCGACGCCTTGGGGCTGGCGGGGGTCCTCGAACAATTGGATTACGGCTTGTCAGTCTTGAGCCACGGGCGACGTACGGCGGTGGCCCGGCATCGAAGCCTGGAGGCCGTGCTGGATTCGAGTGTCGAGCGTTTGAGTGCTGACGAACAAACCGTGTTCCAGCGCCTGGCGGTGTTCGAGGGGCCGTTTACGCTCAGGGCGGCGCTGGCAGTGATCACTTGCGCTGAACTGAGTGTCGGGCAATTACCCTCATTGCTATTGCGGCTGGCGAGTGTGTCATTGCTGATGGTCGAGCCGCTGGCCGACGGAGTACGTTTTCGACTGCTGCACACCACTCGCGGCTATGCCCTGGACAAATTGCGGCGCAGTGGTCAGTGGCCCGTGTTTCATCGGCGTTATGTGCTGCAAGGCGCTTGGGGCGCGGGCCATTCAAGGCCCCAACCGGCGAGTCAGCCCCTGGAGCAGCGCGCCGGCTTCCAATAGGTCGGGGGTGTTGAACCCCTCGCTGAAGCGTCGGTAAACCGGCTCGAGCAGTTCCTGCGCGGTTTGGACTTGCCCGCGGCGCTGCCACAAGCGGGCCAGGGACGTGGCGCTGCGCAGTTCCCAGGCCAGGGCATGATGACGACGGGCGACGGCCAGGGCGGCCAGCAGTTGCGTTTCGGCGGGGCCTTCCAAGGAGGGCTCGTTCCGCGCCAGCCAGGTTTCGGCGCCGGCCCGCAGGAGCTCCGCCGAACACCAGCCCGCGGCGCCACTGCGGGCCCGTTCCAGTTGCGCCGGGCTGACAACGCCCGGGCGCAGGGTGACGGCGATGTCCTGGATCAGCCCGTTTGTCGGGCTCGTCTCCAGGGGCTGGTCATTGAATACGCTGTCGTAATGACAGGCCCAGTCGTGGAACAGCATCACCGAATGTTTCTTGGCCTGCTGTTTCAACAGCTCGAGCCTTTCCCGGGCAGTCTGATGATCGCCGGTGTAGTGGGCGATCACGCAACCGGTCAGCGCCAAGGTGTAGCAGATCGAAATGCCGTGGTTGATCTGCAAGGCGATCTGCAGCGCCAGGTTGGCGGTACGCCGGGCTTTCTCGGCAAAACCTTGCAGCCAGAGGATGCGCGCCAGAATCGTCAGCGCGGCCACGCTCTGGTCGTATTGCACGCCGAAGCCGTGGCTGAAGCGGCTGAGGTGGCCGCTCTGGGCCAGGCGCTGGATCACCTGTTCGGCCTCACGTCGCGCCGCGCCCTGGTCGCCGGTGAAGTGCAGCGCCAGCACCCGCAGGCGTTGGGTGCTCAAGGACAGGATCGGGTCGCCCTGCAAACCGAGTCGGTCGAAATCCAGGCTGTGGGCCAGGGCCTGTTGGTAGTTGCCGCAGCTGAGGTCCACGGTCATTTGCCCGGACACGGCCCGCAGTTCGCTGGCCAGGTCCTGGCATTGCCGGGCCAGTTGCCGGGCGGTGGCGAAGGCGCGGACCGTGGCCGGCGTGCCGCCCTCGGTGTGGTAGTTGAAACTGGCGTGGGCCAGCTCCAGGGCCAGGGTCAAGCGTGGGCATGGTGTGGGGCTGGCCCGCAACAATTGCAGCGCCTTGTTGACGTAGAGGCCGTGCTCCTTGAGCAGCGACAGCTCTTGCCAGAGGGGCAGGGTGCGGGCAGTCAGGCGGATCGCCACGGCGTGTGAACCCTGCGGGCCCAAGCCGCGGTCGAGCGCCGCGCGGATGTCGTCGCGATAGTCGGCGTAACGGGCGATCCACAATCGGGTGGGGGTGTTCTCCCAATCGTTTTCCGCTTGCCCCATGAGCGCCAGGCAGCGTTCGGCGTGGCGTTCCTGGCTGGCCGCCAGTTCCCCGGCTTCGGTCAGTTTTTCCAAGGCATAACGGCGGGTGGTGTCCAGCAGGCGATAGCGCACCTCTTCATCGCCGATCTCGACGTTGAGCAACGATTTGGCGACCAACTGGCTGACCGACACCAGCACCTGGTCGGGTGCGACATGCTGGCCGACGATCACCGCCGCGGCCGAGGCCAGGTTGAAACTGCCCATGAACACCGCCAGCCGTCGCAGGCAGGTCTGCTCGCAGGTCGTGAGCAGCGCGAAGCTCCAGTCCAGTGTGGCGCGCAGGGTTTGCTGGCGCGGAGCGGCGCCGGTGTCGTTGTGGAGCAGGGCGACGTTGTCTTGCAGTTGCCGGTGCAGTGCTTCGAGGCTGAAGCGGCCGATTTGTCCGGCGGCCAGCTCGATGGCCAGGGGAATCCCGTCCAGCCGCTGGCAGATGTCGACCACCAACGGCACCTCGCGGTCGGACAGTTCGAAGTCGTCACGGCTGGCCATCGCACGCTCGGCAAACAGTTGCAGCGCCGGGTACTCCAGGGCGGGGTAACCCTCGATGGGCATTTCCCGGGGGGGGAATGCCAGGGCATCCAGGCGCTGCACGTATTCGCCTTCGGCGCGCAGGCCTTCGCGGCTGGTGGCCAGGATGTGCAGGTGAGGGGCGCCGCGCAGCAAGGTTTCGCTGAGCTGGGCGATGGCGTCGATCAGGTGCTCGCAGTTGTCGATCACCAGCAGCAGATGCCGCTCTTTGAGCGGTCGGGCGACGGTGTCCAGCGGATCACCGTCCTGCAGCGGCAGGTCGAGCAATGCGCACAGGTTGGGGACGATCATGGCCGCATCGTTGAGCGATGCCAGGTCCAGCAGATGGGTGCCGTCACGGTAGTGGCCGATCAGCCGTTCAGCGACCCGCAGGGCGACGGTGGTCTTGCCGATGCCGCCGGTGCCGACCAGGGTAATGAAACGCTTTCGGGGCAACTGGGTCACCAGGTTTTCCACCAGGGCCTGGCGTCCGATCAGGCGTGTGCGCTGCAGCGGCAGATTGCGCGCCAGGGACGGATGAGGAATGCGCGCCAATGGGTCGAGGGATCCGAATGACACCGGCGCGACAAAGCTGTAGCCGCGCTGCGCCACGGTGACGATGTAGCGCTGCCCGGCCTGGCCGTCCCCGAGGGCCTTGCGCAGTGCCGCGACGTGTACGCGCAGGTTGGTGTCTTCCACCACGCTCCTGGGCCAGACCCGGGCGATCAGTTGCTGCTTGCTCACCACCTCGCCTGCGTGTTCGAGCAACACCAGCAGAATCTCCACGGCCCGCCGTCCCAGGCGCAACGGTTGCTCGCCCTCCAGCACCAGGCGCTGGCGCGGATGGACCCGGTAAGGGCCGAAATGCACCGTCTGTTCGACGGGCAGGCTGAGGTAATGGCTCATGGTGCTCTCGATGTCCTGGGCCCGATGCCTGGGCTTTACCCGAGCATATTCCTCAGGTTTGGCTTCAAGCGCAACGGCGCAGGCTCTGCTCCGAGCCTTCCAGCCGCCGGACCCTGTGGCGAGGGAGCTTGCTCCCGCTGGGTCGCGCAGCGGCCCCAAAAGGCCCCATCTACCATCAATCTGGCACACCGAGGTGACAGTCCTGGGGCAGCTGCGCAGCCCAGCGGGAGCAAGCTCCCTCGCCACAAAAGCAGGTTTTTAACACTTCAGTCCCGAAAAAATTAACAACGTTTAACTCACGCCCATGCCCCCTCTGACCAGACCATAAAGCGATCCACCCACCTCAAGGAGTCATGTCATGAGCACCTTCATCACCCGCGACGGCACCGAGATCTACTACAAGGATTGGGGCAGTGGTCAACCGGTGGTCTTCAGCCACGGCTGGCCGTTGAACTCGGACAGTTGGGAGGCGCAGATGATGTTCCTGGCGTCCAACGGCTATCGGGTGATTGCCCATGACCGCCGTGGGCACGGGCGTTCCAGCCAGCCCTGGGACGGCAACGACATGGACACCTACGCCGATGACCTGGCCGAGCTGATCGAACGCTTGGACTTGAAGGATGCGGTGCTGCTCGGCTTCTCCACCGGCGGTGGCGAAGTGGCGCGCTACATCGGTCGCCATGGCGCCGCCCGGGTCGCCAAGCTCGGCCTGATCTCGGCGGTGACGCCGCTGATGGTCAGGACCGCGGCCAATCCTGGCGGCTTGCCCATCGAAGTCTTCGACGGTTTCCGCCAGGCCTCCCTGGCCGACCGTTCTCAGCTATACAAAGATGTGGCCAGCGCGTTTTTCGGTGCCAACCGTCCGGGTGCCAAAGTCTCCCAAGGCATGATCGACTGGTTCTGGATGCAGGGCATGCTCGCCGGCCACAAGAACGCCTACGACTGCATCAAGGCGTTCTCGGAGACCGATCTTTCCGAAGACCTGCGCAACATCGACGTGCCGACCCTGGTGGTCCATGGCGATGACGACCAGGTGGTCCCTATCGAAACCGCCGGCATCGCCGCCGCCAAATTGCTGAAGAACTCGCAGTTGCTGGTGTACCCGGGCGCGCCCCATGGCCTGACCGATACCCACAAGGACCGGCTGAACGCGGACCTGCTGGCGTTCATCCGGGGCTGATCAAGCCACAAACCTGTAGGCGCGAGCTTGCTCCGGGCGGCGTTCCGACGATGGCGGCGCAACAGTCAACATCGCCGCCGACTGACACCCCGCTATCGCGAGCAAGCTCGCTCCCACAGGATCGGCATCCAACAGGACCCAAACCGATGAACCGCAACGATTTACGCCGTCTCGACATGAACCTGCTGGTGATCTTCGAGGCGCTGATGTTCGAGAAAAACCTGACCCGCGTCGCCGAAAAGCTGTTCATGGGCCAGCCGGCGGTGAGCGCGGCGCTGGGGCGGCTGCGGGATCTGTTCGATGACCCGTTGCTGATCCGTCACGGTCGTGGCATGGAACCGACTCCACGAGCCCTGGCGATCCTGCGAGAGTTGCAACCGGCCATGGACACCATCTCCGGCGCGGTCAGCCGGGCCAAGGCGTTCGATCCATCCACCAGTTGCGATGTGTTTCGCATCGGGCTGTCCGACGATGCCGAATTCGGCCTGTTTCCGCCATTGCTGAGCCAACTGCGCGAAGAGGCGCCGGGGATCATCGTGGTGGTGCGCCGGGCCAATTTCCTGCTGATGTCGTCGCTGCTGGCCAGCGGTGAAATCAGCGTCGGCGTGAGCTACACCACCGATCTGCCGGCCAATGCCAAGCGTAAGAAGCTGCGGGACATTCCTTGCAAGGTCTTGCGTGGCGACAAGCGCCCGGGGTCGCTGACCCTGGACGAGTACTGCTCGCGGCCCCACGCCATGGTTTCGTTTTCGGGCGACTTGAGCGGCAACATCGACCTGGATCTGGCCCGCATTGGCCGGACCCGCAAAGTGGTGCTGGCGGTGCCGCAATTCAGCGGGCTGCGAGCCTTGCTGGCTGGCACCGAGCTGATCGCCACCGTGCCCGACTATGCCGCCTGCGCGTTGGTGGAAGGCTGCGCGCTGCGTGCCGAGGACCCGCCGTTCGAGATCAATGCGGCCGAACTGTCGATGGTCTGGAGCGGCGTGCATGACAACGACCCGGCCGAGCGCTGGCTGCGCTCGCGCATTGCCAGCCACATGTCCCAACCCTTGCCGGCCGCTGCCTCGGCCGCCCCGGACGGAGCCCACCGATGAGCATGACCGATGAACGCCCGTGGCAGGACCTGGGTTTGCTGTTCCTGCGCCTGAGCGGCGGGTTGTTCCTGCTGTGGGTCCATGGGCTGCCGAAGCTGTTGCACTACAGCGTCGAGCTGACCCGGATCGAAGACCCCTTTCACCTGGGGGCGGCGCCAACCCTGATCCTGGCGATTTTCGCCGAGGTGCTGTGTCCGCTGCTGATCATGGCCGGTGTGCTGGTACGCCTGGCGTGCCTGCCGATCCTGTTTCTGCTGGCGGTGGCGCTGCTGGTGGTGCATCCGCAATGGAGCCTGGAAGAAGGGCAGTTCGGTTGGTTGCTGTTGATCATATTTACCAGCGTATTGATCGCCGGGCCCGGGCGCCTGGCGATGAACACGCGTTTTGTTGGAGTGCTTCGCCATGTCTGAATCTCAAACCATCGACTCTCCTGGGAGCCCGGCCAAACCCGGCCTGGATGAAATCGTGACCCTGGTGGTCAAGCACCGGATCAAGGCCGGCCAGGACGATGCCTATGAAGCCTGGTTGCGGCGCATCGTCAGCGTGGCTGGCCAGTGGCCGGGGCACCTGGGGGTGGATGTGGTGCGGGGCAAGCAGGGCGGTTTGTCGCTGTTCACCTGTGTGCTGCGGTTCTGCTCCACCGAGGCCATGCAACGCTGGCTGGATTCGCCCGAGCGCCGCGAACTGGTGGAAGAGGCCGCGCCGCTGCTGGCCGATGGCGACCAGACCGAGGTCGCCTCCCACAAGGAATTCTGGTTCGCCCCGCTGGCCGATGCCGCCACACCACCGCCGCGCTGGAAGCAATCGGTGGTGACGCTGTTGGTCATCCTGCCGCACACCTTGCTGGTGCCGTTGCTCTGGGGCCCGCTGCTGCAGCTCAACGCGTTTCTGTCCAACTACGTGGTCGCCACGTTCCTGATCACGCTGACCATCGTGCTCTCGGTGGTCTACGTGTGCATGCCTTTGGCGACACGCCTGTTCGCGCCTTGGCTGGAACCCAAGACCCATGAGCACCTGGAGCCCGGCCATGGCCAATAAGGACGATCCGACCGACCCGTTGCGCCGCCAACTGCTGGCCGCCGGGTCCCTGCTCAGCGCAGCGGCGGCTTTTTGGCCTCGTCTGTCCCTTGCCTCTACTCATCCAGAAGGAAATCCGATGAACGCCGATCTGATTCTATTCAACGGTCAATTCCATACCGTCGACCGCGAGAAGCCTCGGGCCAGCGCAGTCGCCATCAGCCAGGGCCGCTTCGTCGCGGTGGGCACCGACGCCGAGGCCATGGCCCTGCGGGGCAGCGGCACCCAGGTCATCGACCTCAAGGGGCGTACCGTTATCCCCGGCCTCAACGACTCGCACTTGCACCTGATTCGTGGTGGCCTGAACTACAACCTGGAGCTGCGCTGGGAAGGCGTGCCGTCTCTGGCCGATGCCTTGCGCATGCTCAAGGACCAGGCCGACCGCACGCCGACGCCGCAGTGGGTGCGCGTGGTGGGGGGCTGGAACGAATTCCAGTTCGCCGAAAAGCGCATGCCGACCCTGGAAGAACTCAACCAGGCGGCCCCCGATACGCCAGTATTCGTATTGCACCTGTATGACCGCGCCTTGCTCAACCGCGCCGCGCTGCGGGTCGCCGGCTACACTCGCGACACACCGAACCCGCCGGGTGGCGAGATCGTGCGGGACAGCAAAGGCGAGCCCACCGGCATGCTGGTGGCGCGGCCCAACGCGATGATCCTTTACTCGACGCTGGCGAAAGGGCCGAAGCTGCCGCTGGAATACCAGGTCAACTCCACCCGCCAGTTCATGCGGGAACTCAATCGCCTGGGCCTGACCAGCGCCATCGATGCCGGCGGCGGTTTCCAGAACTACCCGGACGACTACGCGGTGATCGAGCAGTTGGCCCGCGAGCAGCAGTTGACGGTGCGCATCGCCTACAACCTGTTCACCCAGAAGCCCAAGGAAGAACTCAGCGACTTCAAGAACTGGACCGGCAGCGTCAAGCTGCACCAGGGCGACGATTTCCTGCGGCACAACGGCGCCGGGGAAATGCTGGTGTTCTCGGCGGCGGATTTCGAGGACTTCCTGGAGCCGCGTCCAGACCTGCCGCCCGGCATGGAGCAGGACCTGGAACCGGTGGTCCGGCACCTGGTGGAGCAACGCTGGCCATTCCGCTTGCACGCCACGTATGACGAATCCATCAGCCGCATGCTCGACGTGTTCGAGAAGGTCAACCGCGATATTCCGTTCAACGGCCTGCCGTGGTTCTTCGACCACGCCGAGACCATCACGCCGAAGAACATCGAACGTGTGCGGGCGCTGGGCGGTGGCATTGCGATCCAGGACCGCATGGCCTTCCAGGGCGAATACTTCGTCGACCGCTACGGTGCCAAGGCCGCCGAAGCCACGCCGCCGATCAAGCGCATGTTGGCCGAAGGCGTACCGGTGGGCGCCGGCACCGATGCCACCCGCGTCTCCAGCTACAACCCCTGGACCTCGTTGTACTGGATGGTCAGCGGCCGCACGGTTGGTGGTCTTTCGTTGCACGAAGAGGGCCTGCCGCGCCTGACTGCGTTGGAACTGTTTACCCATGGCAGCGCCTGGTTCTCGTCGGAGCAGGGCAAGAAGGGCCAGATCAAGGTCGGCCAACTGGCGGACCTGGCGGCCCTGAGCGCGGACTTCTTCAGCGTCGAGGAAGAAGCCATCAAGTGGATCGAGTCGGTGCTGACCGTTGTGGACGGCAAGGTGGTGTACGCCGCCGGTGACTTCGAAAAACTCGGCCCGGCCAGCGTCCCGGTGCTGCCCGACTGGTCGCCGGTGGTCAAGGTCCCGGGCCACTGGCGCCCGACTTCGCCGTTGCAGGCTCAGGTCCACCAGTGCAGCGGCCCGTGCACGGTGCATGCCCACAGCCATGAACGGGCACGACTGTCGAACGTTCCGGTCAGTGATTTCCAAGGTTTCTGGGGCGCGTTTGGCTGTTCCTGCTTTGCCTTTTAACTAACACACAACCCCCTCTGTGGGAGCGAGCTTGCTCGCGATAGCGGTTGAACATTCAGCACTGCCGTCGCCTGACACTCCGCCATCGTCGGAACGCCGCCCGGAGCAAGCTCGCTCCCACAGGTTTTACTATCCATCCCAAAGGAGTCATCCCATGAGCAACGTTCCCGCCTACAACCGTCTGAACAAAGACGACGCGGTCGTCCTGCTGGTCGATCACCAGACCGGCCTGATTTCCCTGGTCCAGGACTTCTCGCCCAACGAGTTCAAGAACAACGTGCTGGCCTTGGCCGACCTGGCGAAGTTCTTCGAACTGCCGACCATCCTGACCACCAGCTTCGAACAAGGCCCCAACGGCCCGATCGTGCCGGAGCTCAAGGAAATGTTCCCGGACGCGCCATACATCCCGCGCCCAGGCCAGATCAATGCCTGGGACAACGAAGATTTCGTCAAGGCGATCAAGGCCACCGGCCGCAAGCAATTGATCATCGCGGGCGTGGTCACCGATGTCTGCGTAGCGTTCCCGACCCTGTCGGCGCTGGCTGAAGGTTTCGACGTGTTCGTCGTGACCGATGCCTCGGGCACCTTCAACGAAACCGTGCAACAGGCGGCCTGGGTCCGCATGACCGCCGCCGGCGCGCAGATGATGAACTGGTTCTCGGTGGCCTGTGAGCTGCACCGCGACTGGCGCAACGACATCGAAGGCCTGGGCAACCTGCTGTCCCAGCGCATTCCGAACTACCGCAACCTGATGAACAGCTACTCGGCGCTGACGGCCAAGTAAGCGATTCATGCTCAATGACGCCCGCCTTGTGCGGGCGTTTTTGTACCCGGTATCAGGTTCTTGCAAGCTGATCCGCCGCTATCGCGAGCAAGCTCGCTCCCACAGGGTTTGAGGTGTATTCAGGTTCTGTAATCACTGGGAACCCATGTGGGAGCGAGCTTGCTCGCGATAGCGTCAGCCCACTCAACACCTTTCCAACCTGCCTTGCTCCACCCACAATGCCCAACTCATCCCCCTGACTGTCCACCCCAGGAATGACAATGAACCCCTTCGAAGAAATGCGCATCTTTGCCCAGGTCATGGAGTCAGGCAGCTTCACCGCCGCGGCGGACAAGCTGGGGCTGTCCAAGCAGTTCGTCAGCCGCAAGCTCATGGCGTTGGAACAGCGCCTGGGCGTACGCCTGCTCAATCGCTCGACCCGCCGGCTGGACGTCACCCCGTTGGGCCAGCGTTATTACGAAGCGTCGCTGCGCCTGCTCAATGACGTCGAACAGGTGGAGCAGGGGATCAGCGGCCAGACCAGTGAGCCCCGTGGCACGATTCGGCTCAGCGCACCGCTGTCCTTCGCCATGGCGCATCTGGGCAGCCTGTTGCCGCAGTTCCTGCAGCGTTATCCGGGCGTCAGCGTCGAAGTGGACCTGAGCGACCGCTCGGTGGACCTGCTGGGGGAGGGCTATGACTTGGCGCTGCGCATCGGCGTGCTGGAGGACTCGACGCTGATTGCCCGGCGCATCGCGACCATCGAGCGGGTGTACTGCGCCAGTCCGGCTTACCTGGCGCTAAAAGGCACACCCGTGCGACCGGAAGACCTGCGCCATCATGACTGCCTGCCCTATGGGCACAGCCGCCAGGTGCAGTGGCGTTTCGCGGGGGCCGGCAAACCGTTGACCCTGGAGGTCACGGGACGCATGCGCGCCAATAACGGCGATGTGCTCAGGGACGCGGCCATCGCCGCAATGGGGGTCACCTACCTGCCCACCTTCATCCTCGGCGATGCCTTGAAGGATGGTCGGTTGATCAAGGTGTTGGAGGGGTTCGAAACCGAGCCCCTGGCGCTGTCGGCGGTCTACCCGCAACATCGCCAAGGCTCACGCCCGGTGCAGGCATTGGTGGAGTTCTTGCGCGAACACATGCAATAACGCCTCGGGCGTGCAGCCGTCGGGCGACGGCTGACGCATCCGCGGCGTACGATCAGGCGGCGAGGCTGGCGCTGCTCAGTTCTTTTTTGTACTGCGCTTTCATGGTTTCCATTTCCGCACCCAAGGCGTCCAGTTGTGCCTTGCCCAGCAGTTTTTTCGCGTGGGGGAACATTTCTTTTTCTTCCTCTTCGATGTGGTGCTCAAGCAGCTCCTTGACCACTTTTGCCCGGCCGGAAAATTCCGCTGTGGACGGGTCGGTCGCCTTCAGGTCAGGCAGCACCAGCGAGTCGACGGTGCGGTGCTCTTCCTTGGCTTCGTAGTACATCTGCGCCTCCTCCTTGCCACCTGCCTGCTTGAAAGCCGGATAAAGGATTTCTTCTTCCAGGCGGGTATGGATGGAAATTTCCATTTCCAGTTTCGCCAACAGGTCGGTACGTTTTTTCACGGCGCGTTCGGTCGACTCGCTCAGTTGAGTCAGGATGGCTTTGACGCGCTCATGGTCGGCTTTCAACAGATCGATGGCATTCATAGGTAGCTCCTCGGCAATTCACGGATGCGGGCAGGCTTCAAGCGCCGACGCCGCGTAAAAGCTGAATTGCATCAGCTGTGCCAGCCGAGCGGGGTTTTAAAGCCATTTAAAAACAATGGGTTGAGAGACTCATTATTTTCAGCGTCGTGCAAGCTGCATGAGCCGGGCAAGATACGCGTTGCACTTTGCGCTGATGGCCTGCCACTCCTCGTGATTCCGAGCCAAAAAAATGCCCGTATCTCGCGATACGGGCATTTTCAGTGGTTACGACGCTTGGGCGATCAGCCCACCAAGCCTGCCTGCTGAACCAGGGTCAGCAACGGCTGCGGGTACACGCCAAGGAAGAACGCCAACACGGCGATGGCCAGCAGCATCACGCCGCCTGCCTTCTGTTCCCAGTGCAACTCGGCATCGTGACGACGCAGGTTCGGTTCCATCAGGTACAGGGTGACCATCACGCGCAGGTAGTAGAACACGCCGATGGCACTGCCCAGCACCAGGGAGCCGACCAGCCACCATTGGTGAGCCTCGACGCCGGTGGCGATGATGTAGAACTTGCCGATGAAGCCGGCGGTCAGCGGGATGCCGGCCAGGGACAGCATCATCACGGTCAGCACGGCGGTCAGGTACGGACGGCGCCAGAACAGGCCGCGGTATTCGTACAGGGCGTCGGCGTCGCGGCCGTTGTACGGCGAGGACATCAGGGTGATCACGCCGAAGGCGCCGAGGCTGGTGATCACGTAGGTGACCAGGTACACGCCGATGGCTTCCACGGCCAGGCCCTTGCTGGCGATCAGGGCGATCAGCAGGTAGCCGAAGTGGGCGATGGACGAGTAACCCAGCAGACGCTTGAGGTTGCTCTGGGTCAGTGCCAGCAGGTTACCGAACAGGATCGACGCGATGGCGATGATGGTCAGCACGTTGCTCAGTACACCGCTGCTGGCCACGGGCGAGATCTGGAACAGCCGCACCATGACCGCGAACACCGCCACTTTCGACGCGGTGGCCAGGAACGCCGCCACCGGTGCCGGGGCGCCTTCGTAGACGTCCGGGGTCCAGAGGTGGAACGGTACCAGCGACAGCTTGAACGCTAGGCCGATCAGCATCATGCCCAGGCCCAGTTGCGCGATCGGGCTAGGCAGGCCGGTGGCCGCCAGGGCCTGGCCGATGCCGACGAAGCTCAGGGTGCCAGCTTCGGCATAGAGCAGGGCCATGCCGAACAACAGGAACGCGGAACCGGCCGCCGACAGCACCATGTACTTGATGCCGGCTTCCAGGGAACGCTTGTTGAAGAAGGCGTAGGCCACCAGGCCGTAGACCGGTACCGACAGCAGTTCCAGGCCGATGAACAGGCTGGCCAGGTGCTGCGAGCTGACCAGCACCAGGCCGCCGGCGGCGGCCATCAGGATCAGCAGGTACAGTTCTTCGCGGTTGCCCGGGTAACCCGAGCCGCCATCGCCGAGGTAGGCGTGGGCGAGGGTGACGCAGGCCAGGGTGGCGATCAGGATCAGCGCCATGTAGAGGCAGGCGAAGCTGTCGATCTGCATCAGTGGCGTGACCGCCAGTGGCGCGACTTTCAGGGCCGGCAAAATCGACAGCAGGGCCAGGTTCAGCCCCGCCACCGACAGCAGGAAGGTCTGCGAGTGATTGCGCCGCCAGGCGATCGCCAGCATCACCACGATGATCGTGGCGCTGGTGATCAACAGCGGCGCAAGCGCGATAAAGTGTTGAATCGTGAATTCCATAGCGCTCTTACCGGGCCGAAGCGAGTTGAGAGAAGGCGGTGCCGAGCCACTGCTGCACGCCATGCATCGTGGCGGCAGAGGTGTCGAGGAACGGTTGCGGGTACACGCCGAGGTAAACCAGCAGCACCGCAAGGCCGAGCACCATGATCAGTTCGCGACCGTCCATGCCACGCAACACTTCATCCGACTTGGCCGGACCGAAGTAGGCGCGGTGGATCATGATCAGCGAGTAGACCGAACCGAACACCAGGCCAGAGGTGGCAATCGCCGTGATCCACGGCGCACTGACGAACGAGCCGATCAGGATCAGGAACTCGCCGACGAAGTTGCCCGTGCCCGGCAGGCCCAGGGACGCGGCCGCGAAGAACAGGCTGATGGCCGGCAGGTAGGCGATGCGCGACCAGATGCCGCCCATTTCACGCATGTCCCGGGTGTGCAGGCGCTCGTACAGCTGACCGCTGAGGATAAACAGCGCCGCCGCCGACAGGCCGTGGGCCAGCATCTGGATCACCGCGCCTTGCAGGGCCAGCTGGCTGCCGGAGTAGATCCCGATCAGCACGAAGCCCATGTGCGAAACGCTGGAGAACGCGATCAGGCGCTTGATGTCGGTCTGGGCGAACGCCAGGAACGCACCGTAGAAAATCCCGATCAGGCCCAGGGTCATGGCAATCGGCGCGAACTCCGCCGAGGCATTGGGGAACAGCGGCAAGGCAAAGCGCAGCAGGCCGTAGGCCGCGGTCTTCAGCAAGATACCCGCCAGGTCCACGGAACCGGCGGTCGGCGCCTGGGCGTGGGCGTCCGGCAGCCAGGAGTGGAACGGCACCACCGGCAGCTTCACCGCGAACGCGATGAAGAAGCCCAGCATCAGCACGTACTCGGTGGTGCGCGACATCTGCACTTTCAACAGGTCGGCGTAGTTGAAGGTAATCACACCGGTGTTGTTGAAGTTGACCAGCACCAGGCCAAGGATCGCCACCAACATGATCAGGCCGGAAGCCTGGGTGAAGATGAAGAACTTGGTCGCCGCGTAGATCCGGGTTTTCTTGCCGTCCGAAGAACTGTGACCCCAGAGCGCGATGAGGAAGTACATCGGCACCAGCATCATTTCCCAGAAGAAGAAGAACATGAACAGGTCCAGCGCCAGGAACACGCCGACGACACCGCCCAGGATCCACATCAGGTTCAGGTGGAAGAAACCGACGTGACGCTGGATCTCTTTCCAGGAGCAGAGGACCGAGAGAATACCCAGCAGGCCGGTCAGCAGGATCATCAGCAACGACAGGCCGTCGAGGGCCAGGTGCACGCTGATGCCGAAGCGCGCGATCCAGGCGTGCTTGAACTCAAGTGCCCAGGTCGGATCGGCGCCAGGGGCCGGAGCGAATGAATAGTCGCCGGTCGCCCACAGCCAGAGGCCGAGCGCGAGTTCCAGGGACATGGTCAGCAGCGCAATCCAGCGCGGGAGCGTGGAGCTGGAGCGCTCCGCGATCCAGCACAGCAGGCCGCCGATGAAGGGGATCAGGATTAGCCAGGGCAGAATCATGACGGGCTCGTTTCCTTTCGCAAGTTCGCAAGGTTCATATCAGACCGCTACCAGCACGATGGCGCCGATAACCAGCACGGCGCCAGCCGCCATGGAAGCCGCATACCAACGCAGTTGACCGGTCTCGGTACGGCTCAAGGCGGTGTGACCGCCCTTGGCCATGCGCGGGATCAGGCCAATGGTCTGGTCGAGCGGGTCTTTGCGCAGAATGTGGCTGATCGCAAGGTATGGCTTGACGAACAGTTTGTCGTAGATCCAGTCGAAGCCCCAGGCGGCGAACCACCAGGCCGAAAGGAACCGCCCGATGCCGCTGTTGGCGACCGCCGTGACGAAACGACGCTTGCCCAGGAACAGCAGGGCGGCCAGCAGGATACCCGCCAGGGCGATGGCGCCGGAGGCGATTTCCAGGCTGTGCTTGGCTTCGCCGCCGGCATGGCCGACGCTTTGCGGCAGCACATCGGCCAGCGGTGGGGTGATCAGGGCGCCGACGAAGGTCGACAGCACGATCAGCACCGACAGTGGCAGCCAGTGGGCAATGCCGTGGCCGGCGTGGGCTTCGGTCTTGGCTTCACCGTGGAACGCGATGAAGATCAGGCGGAAGGTGTACAGCGAGGTCATGAACGCACCCACCAGACCGGCATAGAGCAGGCCCTGGTTACCGCTGGCGAACGCTTCCCAGAGGATCTCGTCCTTGGAGTAGAAACCGGCGGTGACCAGTGGCAGGGCCGCCAGGGCCGCGCCGCCGACGATGAAGCTGGCGTAGGCCAGCGGCAGTTTCTTCCACAGGCCGCCCATCTTGAAGATGTTCTGCTCGTGGTGGCAGGCCACGATCACCGCACCGGACGCCAGGAACAGCAGGGCCTTGAAGAAGGCGTGGGTCATCAGGTGGAAGATCGCGCCTTCCCAGGCTCCGACGCCCAGGGCCAGGAACATGTAGCCGATCTGGCTCATGGTCGAGTAGGCGAGGATGCGCTTGATGTCGGTCTGCACCAGGGCAGCAAAACCGGCCAGCACCAGGGTCACACCGCCAACAATGCCGACCAGGTGCAGGATGTCCGGCGCCAGGGCGAACAGGCCGTGGGTACGGGCGATCAGGTAGACACCGGCGGTCACCATGGTCGCGGCGTGGATCAGTGCCGAGACCGGGGTAGGACCGGCCATCGCGTCCGCCAACCAGGTCTGCAGCGGCAGTTGTGCGGATTTACCGACGGCACCGCCCAGCAGCATCAGGGTCGCCAGGACGATCCAGAAGTCACCGACCTTGAAGTGCTCGGGTGCCTTGACCAGCAGTTCCTGGATATTCAGCGTGCCCAGTTGCTGGAACAGGATGAACAGGCCGATGGCCATGAACACGTCGCCGATCCGGGTCACGATGAACGCCTTGAGTGCGGCGTTGCCGTTGTTGCGGTTGCTGTAGTAGAAACCGATCAACAGGTACGAGCACAGGCCCACGCCTTCCCAGCCGAAGTACAGGAACAACAGGTTATCGCCGAGCACCAGGAACAGCATGCTGGCGATGAACAGGTTGGTGTAGGCGAAGAAGCGCGAGTAACCGGCTTCACCGCGCATGTACCAGGAGGCGAACAGGTGGATCAGGAAGCCCACGCCGACCACCACGCCGAGCATGGTGACCGAGAGGCCGTCCAGGTACAGGGCGAAGTTCGGGGTGAAGCCTTCCACCGCCATCCACTGCCACAGCACTTGCACGTACCGGCCACCTTCCGGCGGGGCGACGTTGAATTGCCAGATCACGTAGGCCGTGACGATGGCAGACAGGCCGATGGAACCCACGCCAACCAGCGCCGACAGGTTTTCCGACCAGCGTCCACGGGAGAACGACAGCAGCAGGAAACCGACAAGAGGAAATATGAAAGTCAGGAAGAGAAGGTTCATCCGCGCATCTCGCTGGCAGCGTCAATATCGAGAGTGTGGAAGCGGCGATACAGCTGCAACAGGATCGCCAGGCCGATACTGGCCTCGGCGGCTGCCAGGCTGATCACCAGGATGAACATGATCTGTCCATCCGGCTGCGCCCAGCGAGCGCCCGCGACGATGAAAGCCAGGGCGGAGGCATTCATCATGACCTCCAGGCTCATCAACACGAACAGAATGTTGCGGCGGACCATCAGGCCGACCAGACCGAGACAGAACAGGATGCCGGCGACCGCCAGGCCATGTTCGAGAGGGATAGCAGGCATGTGATTACTCCTTCGCCTCGTTACGGCCCAAATGGAACGCCGTGACGGCTGCGGCAAGCAGCAGCATCGAGGCGAGTTCGACCACCAGCAGGTACGGACCGAACAGGCTGATGCCCACGGCCTTGGCGCCTACGGTGGTGTGGCCGATGGCCTGGCCGCTCTGGTGAGCGAACAGCACATACAGCAGTTCACCCAGCAGCAGGGCGGCGAGAATCACCGGCCCCGCCCAGATGCCCGGCTTGAGCCAGGAGCGTTCCTGCTGGACCGCGGCCGGGCCGAGGTTGAGCATCATCACCACGAACACGAACAGCACCATGATGGCGCCAGCGTAGGCGATCACTTCCAGGGCACCGGCGAACGGCGCGCCGAGGGCGAAGAAGGTCATGGCCACGGCGATCAGCGAAATGATCAGGTAGAGCAGGGCATGTATGGGATTAGTGTTGGTGACCACACGAAGCGTGGACACCACCGCGATACCCGATGCGAAATAGAAAGCGAATTCCATCTTTCTTCCTTAAGGCAGCAAGCTCTTCACGTTGATCGGTTCGGCTTCATTCTGCGCGGCGCCTTTTGGCTTACCGGCAATGGCCATGCCTGCAACACGATAGAAGTTGTAATCAGGGTTTTTACCGGGACCGGAAATCAGCAGATCTTCTTTCTCGTACACCAGGTCCTGACGTTTGAACTCGGCCATTTCGAAATCCGGCGTGAGCTGGATCGCGGTGGTCGGGCAGGCTTCCTCGCAGAGGCCGCAGAAAATGCAGCGCGAGAAGTTGATGCGGAAGAAGTCCGGGTACCAGCGACCGTCTTCGGTTTCAGCTTTCTGCAGCGAGATGCAACCCACCGGGCACGCCACGGCGCACAGGTTGCAGGCCACGCAGCGTTCCTCGCCGTCGGGGTCGCGGGTCAGGACGATGCGGCCACGGTAACGGGGGGCCAGGTAGACCGGCTCTTCCGGGTATTGCAGGGTGTCGCGCTTGCGAAAGCCATGGCCGAAGATCATGACCAGGCTTCGCAGTTGGGTACCGGTACCCTTAACGATGTCGCCAATATATTTGAACATGGGTCAAATCCTCACTGAACCGCGGCCGCAGGCGCGTTCATCAAAACGATCGCAGCGGTCACCAGCATGTTGATCAGGGTCAGCGGCAGGCAGAATTTCCAGCTGAAGTCCATCACCTGGTCGTAGCGTGGGCGCGGGATCGAGGCGCGCAGCAGGACGAACAGCATGATGAAGAACGCGGTCTTCAGGGCGAACCAGACGAAGGACAGTTGCGGCAGGATGCCGAACGGACCGTGCCAGCCACCGAAGAACAGCGTCACCAGCAGCGCCGAGATCAGGATGATGCCGATGTATTCACCGACGAAGAACATGCCCCATTTCATGCCGGCATATTCAATGTGGTAACCGTCGGCCAGTTCCTGTTCCGCTTCCGGCTGGTCGAAGGGGTGACGGTGAGTCACGGCCACGCCAGCGATGAAGAAGGTACAGAAACCGAAGAACTGCGGAATGATGAACCACAGGTTCTGGGCCTGGTACTCGACGATGTCGCGCATGTTGAACGAGCCGGCCTGGATCACGATGCCCATGAGCGCCAGGCCCATGAACACTTCGTAGGACACGGTCTGGGCCGAGGCCCGCAGGCTGCCCAGCAGGGCGAACTTGTTGTTGCTCGACCAGCCGGCGAACAGCACCGCGTACACCGACAGGCCGGCCATGGCGAAGAAGAACAGCAGGCCGATGTTCAGGTCCGCCACGCCCCAGGTCGGGGTGATCGGGATGATCGCGAAGGCGATCAGCAAGGCGCTCATGGCCACGACCGGTGCCAGGGTGAAGATCACCTTGTCGGCAAACGGCGGTGTCCAGTCTTCCTTGAAGAACATCTTGATCATGTCGGCGGCGATCTGGAACATGCCGAACGGGCCAACGCGGTTCGGACCGTAGCGGTCCTGCCACCAGCCCAGCAGGCGACGTTCGACGAAGCTCAGCAACGCGCCGCAGACCACCACGGCCAGCAGGATCACGATGGCCTTGAGGACCGTCAGGATCACATCGATCACTTCAGGGGTGAACCAGCTCATTGCGCTGCCTCCTGCAGACCGTCGACGGTTTTGCCGAATATCGCCGGTGGAATACCCGCCAAACCGGCCGGCAGGGCCACCAGGCCGGCGCCCAGTTCTTCATTGATGCGCAGCGGCAGACGCAGGGTCTGGCCGGCCACGTTCAGGCTCAGCAGGGCACCATCGTTGACGCCCAGGCGGTCGGCTTCGGACTTGGCCAGCGCCACGTAGGCGGTTGGGATGCGTTCCTGCACCGGTGCGGCCTTGGAAGAGTTCTCTTCGCTGCCGAACAGGTGATGGAACGGCACGACCTGCCAGGTGCCCGGTGCCGGGTTGAAGGCGCGTGGCACGCTGGCGAACCAGCTCAGGCCATCGCCCTGGCTTTCGATCAGGCGGGTGCCCGGGTCGCCAGCACGCAGGTGACCACCGACTTCGTCCTGGAACTTGTTCCAGGCTTGCGGCGAGTTCCAGCCCGGGGACCAGGCGAACGGCACTTGCGAGCGCGGTTCGGTGGAGCCCGAGTAGCCTTCCATGGAGAACGAGAACGCTGTGTCGTTGTCCTGGGAGGTCCGTGGTTCGTGGACGCTGATGTCGGCGCGCATCGCGGTGCGACCGGAGTAGCGCAGCGGTTCGCGCGCCAGTTTCAGGCCCTTGATGCGGAACGAGGCCGATGGCGCGGCATCGACGATGCGAGCCAGTTGCGGGCTGCTCGAAGCGACGGCGGCGGTGACGTGGTCCAGTTGCGTCCAGTCGATCGGCTGGTCCAGCAGGGTGGCGCGCAGGGCATGCAGCCAGCGCCAGCCTTCGTGGACCAGGATGCTGGCGTCCAGGTAAGTCGGGTCGAACACCTGGAAGAAGCGCTGGGCGCGGCCTTCCTGGCTGACCAGCGTACCGTCGCCTTCGGCGAAGCTCGCCGCCGGCAGCACCAGGTGGGCGCGGTCGGTGGTGGCGGTTTTCTGGTGGTCGGCGACGATCACCACTTTCGCGGCGTTCAGGGCGGCGTCCACCCGGGCTTTGTCGGTGCGAGTGTAGAGATCGTTTTCCAGCACGACGATGGCGTCGGCACTGCCGTCGATCACCGCTTGCAGGGCGGCGTCCACCGATTCGCCACCGAGCATGGCCAGGCCAAGGCTGTTGGCTTCCGGCACGATCAGGCTGATGGAACCGTTCTTCTCGCGCAGCTTCAAGGCCTTGGCGATGTTGGCGGCGGCTTCGATCAAGGCCTTGGAACCCAGGGAGGTGCCGGCGATGATCAATGGGCGCTTGGCCGCCAGCAGGGCGTCGGCGATGCGTTGGGCCAGGGCGGCCGCTTCGCTGTCCAGGCCGTCGACGGCCGGGGCGCTGGCGTCCAGGGCGTGGGCTACGGCGAAACCGATGCGGGCCAGGTCGTCCGGAGCGGCGTGGACGCATTCTTCGGCGACGTCGTCGAGCTTGGTTTCAGCGAGGCTGGCGATGAACAGCGGGTTCAGCGCGTGCTGGCCGATGTTCTTCACGGCGGCGTCGAGCCATGGCTGCACGCGCATGGCGTCGGCCATGTCCTCGGCCTTGCCCTTGACCGATTGGCGCAGGGCCAGGGCCATGCGGGCGGCGGTCTGGGTCAGGTCTTCGCCAAGGACGAACACGGCGTCGTGGTCTTCGATGTCGCGCATCGTCGGCACCGGCAGCGGGCTGTCCTTGAGCACTTGCAGCACCAGGCGGATGCGTTCCAGCTCGCCGGCTTCGATGCCACTGTAGAAGTGCTCGGCGCCGACCAGTTCACGCAGGGCGTAGTTGCTTTCCAGGCTGGCCCGTGGCGAACCGATGCCGACGATGTTGCGCCCGCGCAGCAGCTCGGCGGCCTTGTCCAGCGCTTCGTCCAGGCTCAGCTTGGCGCCGCCCGCCAGCAGCGGTTGGCGTGGGCGATCCTTGCGGTTGACGTAGCCATAGCCGAAACGGCCACGGTCACACAGGAAGTACTGGTTGACCGAACCGTTGAAGCGGTTTTCGATGCGCCGCAGTTCACCGTAGCGCTCGCCCGGGGAAATGTTGCAGCCGCTGGAGCAGCCATGGCAGATGCTTGGCGAGAACTGCATGTCCCACTTGCGGTTGTAGCGTTCGGAGTGAGTCTTGTCGGTGAACACACCGGTCGGGCAGACCTCGGTGAGGTTGCCGGAGAACTCGCTTTCCAGGGTGCCGTCTTCGACGCGACCGAAGTACACGTTGTCGTGGGCACCGAACACGCCCAGGTCGGTACCGCCGGCGTAGTCCTTGTAGAAACGCACACAGCGGTAGCAGGCGATGCAGCGGTTCATCTCGTGGGAGATGAACGGGCCCAGTTGCTGGTTCTGGTGGGTGCGCTTGGTGAAGCGATAACGGCGCTCGTTGTGGCCGGTCATCACGGTCATGTCTTGCAGGTGGCAGTGGCCGCCTTCCTCACAGACCGGGCAGTCGTGAGGGTGGTTGGTCATCAGCCATTCGACGACGCTGGCGCGAAACACTTTCGCTTCTTCGTCGTCGATGGAGATCCAGCTGCCGTCGGTGGCGGGGGTCATGCAGGACATGACGATCCGACCACGCTTGTCGTTTTCGTCGGTGTACTGCTTGACCGCGCACTGGCGACAAGCGCCAACGCTGCCAAGGGCGGGGTGCCAGCAGAAATAAGGAATGTCGAGGCCCAGCGACAGACATGCCTGTAACAGGTTGTCTGCGCCATCGACTTCGAGCTCTTTGCCGTCTACGTGGATAGTGGCCATGGTTCAAAGTTCTTCGTTGGCCCGGTGTCAGCGGGCGTGGCTAATGGAATCTTGTTGTTCGCGTGAATCAACACAGCCGCTTACGGCGTCATCACACGAGAAGGCGAAGGGCACGGACCCTTCGCCTTTTTAAGCGTTTACGCGCCGACTACGATCGGCTTTGCCAGAGGCGGGACGACGGCGCTGGTGGGCGCGATGCCGGCTTCGAACTCTGGACGGAAGTATTTGATGGCGCTGCCCAACGGCTCCACGGCACCCGGTGCGTGAGCACAGAAGGTCTTGCCTGGGCCGAGGAAACCCACCAGACCCAGCAGGGTCTCGATGTCGCCGGCCTGGCCTTCGCCGTTTTCAATGGCCCGCAGCAGCTTGACGCTCCACGGCAGGCCGTCGCGGCAAGGGGTGCAGAAACCGCACGACTCACGGGAGAAGAACTCTTCCATGTTGCGCAGCAGCGACACCATGTTGACGCTGTCGTCCACCGCCATGGCCAGGCCGGTACCCATGCGGGTGCCCACCTTGGCGATGCCGCCGGCGTACATTTGTGCGTCCAGGTGTTCCGGCAGCAGGAAACCGGTACCGGCGCCGCCGGGCTGCCAGCACTTGAGCGTGTAGCCGTCGCGCATGCCGCCGGCGTAGTCTTCGAACAGCTCGCGGCCGGTGATGCCGAACGGCAGTTCCCACAGGCCAGGGTTCTTGACCTTGCCGGAGAAGCCCATGAGCTTGGTGCCCATGTCTTCGCTGCCGTCGCGGGCCAGGGATTTGTACCAGTCCACGCCGTCGGCAATGATCGCCGGCACGTTGCACAGGGTCTCGACGTTGTTCACGCAGGTCGGCTTGCCCCACACGCCCACGGCGGCAGGGAAGGGCGGCTTGGAGCGTGGGTTGGCGCGGCGGCCTTCCAGGGAGTTGATCAGCGCGGTTTCTTCACCGCAGATGTAGCGCCCGGCGCCGGTGTGGACGAACAGCTCGAAGTCGAAGCCGCTGCCCAGGATGTTCTTGCCCAGCAGGCCCGCGGCCTTGGCTTCTTCCACGGCACGGTTCAGGTGCTTGGCGGCGGTGGTGTATTCGCCGCGCAGGAAGATGTAGCCACGGTAGGTCTTCAGCGCGCGTGCACTGATCAGCATGCCTTCGATCAGCAGATGGGGCAGTTGCTCCATCAGCATGCGGTCCTTCCAGGTGTTGGGTTCCATTTCATCCGCGTTGCACAGCAGGTAGCGGATGTTGATGGATTCGTCCTTGGGCATCAGGCCCCACTTCACGCCCGTGGGGAAGCCCGCGCCGCCACGACCTTTAAGGCCGGAATCCTTCACGGTCTGGACGATGTCGTCCTGGGCCATGTCGGTGAACGCCTTGCGCGCGGCGGCGTAGCCGTTCTTGGCCTGGTACTCGTCCAGCCACACCGCTTCGCCGTCGTCACGCAGACGCCAGGTCAGGGGATGGGTTTCGGCCGAACGCTGGATGCGGTTGGCGGGCCCGAAGGAAGTCAGGGTCATACGTAGCCCTCCAGCAGTTTGGCGACGCCATCAGGCTGGACGTCACCGAAGGTGTCGTCGTCGATCATCAGCGCCGGTGCCTTGTCGCAGTTGCCCAGGCAGCACACCGGCAGCAGGGTGAAGCGGCCGTCGGCGGTGGTCTGGCCCAGGCCGATGCCCAGCTTGCTCTGGAGCTCGCCGACCACCGATTCGTGGCCGCCGATGTAGCAGACCATGCTGTCGCAGACGCGAATGATGTGACGGCCCACTGGCTGGCGGAAGATCTGGCTGTAGAAAGTGGCGACGCCTTCGACGTCGCTGGCCGGGATGCCGAGGATCTCGCCGATGGCGTAGAGCGCGCCGTCGGGCACCCAGCCACGTTCCTTCTGGACGATCTTCAGGGCTTCGATCGACGCCGCGCGCGGGTCTTCGTAGTGATGCAACTCGTGCTCGATGGCCGAGCGCTCGGTTTCGCTCAGGGCGAAACGGTCAGTCTGGATAAGCGTGCTGTTCATGCTTAGCGGTCCACGTCGGCCATAACGAAATCGATACTACCCAGGTACGCGATCAAGTCCGCGACCATGCTGCCTTTGATCACCGAAGGGATCTGCTGCAGGTGCGGGTAGCTTGGGGTGCGAATCCGGGTGCGGTAGCTCATGGTGCCGCCGTCGCTCGTCAGGTAATAACTGTTGATGCCCTTGGTCGCTTCGATCATCTGGAAGGACTCGTTGGCCGGCATGACCGGGCCCCACGAAACCTGCAGGAAGTGCGTGATCAGGGTCTCGATGTGCTGCAGCGTGCGCTCTTTGGGCGGCGGCGTGGTCAGCGGGTGATCCGCCTTGTACGGGCCTTCCGGCATGTTGCGCAGGCATTGGTCGATGATCTTGATGCTCTGGCGCATTTCCTCGACACGAACCATGCAGCGGTCATAGGCGTCACCGTTGGCCGCCAGCGGTACTTCGAATTCGAAGTTTTCGTAGCCGGAGTAGGGGCGCGCCTTGCGCAGGTCGAAGTCGCAACCGGTGGAACGTAGGCCGGCACCGGTGACGCCCCATTCCAGGGCCTCTTTGGTGTTGTAGGCGGCGACCCCGATGGTACGACCCTTGAGGATGCTGTTCTGCAGGGCGGCCTTGGTGTATTCGTCCAGGCGCTTGGGCATCCACTCGACGAAGTCCTTGACCAGCTTTTCCCAGCCGCGCGGCAGGTCGTGGGCCACGCCACCGATGCGGTACCAGGCCGGGTGCAGGCGGAAACCGGTGATGGCTTCGATCACCGTGTAGGCCTTCTGGCGGTCGGTGAAGGTGAAGAACACCGGCGTCATCGCCCCCACGTCCTGGATATAGGTACCCAGGAACAGCAGGTGGCTGGTGATGCGGAAGAACTCGGCCATCATGATGCGGATGACGTCGACCTTCTCCGGGACCTTGATCCCGGCCAGTTTCTCCACCGACAGTACGTACGGCAGGTTGTTCATCACGCCGCCGAGGTAGTCGATACGGTCGGTGTACGGGATGAAGCTGTGCCAGGACTGGCGCTCGGCCATTTTCTCGGCGCCACGGTGGTGGTAGCCGATGTCCGGCACGCAGTCGACGATCTCTTCGCCGTCCAGTTGCAGGATGATGCGGAACGCACCGTGGGCCGAAGGGTGGTTCGGGCCCAGGTTGAGGAACATGTAGTCCTCGTTGGCGCCCGAACGCTTCATGCCCCAGTCTTCAGGCTTGAAGCGCGCGGCTTCTTCCTCGAGCTGTTGCTTGGCCAGGGACAGGCTGAACGGGTCGAACTCGGTGGCACGGGCCGGGAAGTCCTTGCGCAGCGGGTGACCTTCCCAGGTCGGCGGCATCATGATGCGGGTCAGGTGCGGGTGGCCGGGGAAGTCGATCCCGTACATGTCCCACACTTCACGCTCGTACCAGTTGGCGTTCGGCCAGATGCCGGTCACGGTCGGCACGCTGAGGTCGCTCTCGGACAAGGCGACCTTGATCATTACGTCACTATTACGCTCGATCGACATCAAGTGATAGAACACGGTGAAGTCGACGCCGTCGGGCAGCCCTTGACGCTTGGTGCGCAGACGCTCGTCCACGCCGTGCAGGTCATAGAGCATGACGTACGGCTTGGGCAGGTTGCGCAGGAAAGTCAGGACTTCGACGAGTTTGGCGCGGGCGACCCAAAGCACCGGCATGCCGGTACGGGTCGGCTGGGCGGTGAACGCCTCGGGGCCAAAACGGTTGTTCAGTTCGACGACCACATCCTGGTCGTCTGCCTTGTAAGGCGGGATGTACAGAGCACTGCCTGTAGTCATGGTTATTTATCGCTTTCGGTCAACGTAAAGAATGAAGCCAGGTTCTCGTTTCTTGTACAGAGCAGAGCTGGATCAGACTTCGTCGGGGCTGCGCAGGTTGGTGACTGCGATACGCTGTTCGCGGCGCTGTTCCTTTTGCGACGGCATCTCGGCGCGATAGACGCCTTGATCGCCAACGACCCAGGACAGTGGGCGACGCTCCTGGCCAATCGACTCCTGCAACAGCATCAAGCCTTGCAGGAAAGCTTCGGGGCGAGGTGGGCAGCCGGGCACGTAGACGTCCACGGGCAGGAACTTGTCCACCCCTTGAACGACAGAGTAGATGTCGTACATGCCACCGGAGTTGGCGCACGAACCCATGGAGATGACCCACTTGGGCTCGAGCATTTGCTCGTAGAGACGCTGGATGATCGGCGCCATCTTGATGAAGCAGGTACCGGCGATAACCATGAAATCCGCCTGGCGCGGCGATGCCCGGATCACCTCGGCGCCAAAGCGCGCGATGTCGTGGGGCGCCGTGAAGGCGGTGGTCATTTCCACGTAGCAGCATGAAAGGCCGAAGTTGTACGGCCACAGGGAATTCTTGCGACCCCAGTTGACCGTGCTGTTCAGCACGTCTTCGAGCTTGCCCATGAAGATGTTTTTGTGGACTTGATCTTCTAACGGATCGGCGACGGTTTCCCGTTTGCCAATCGGATACTGCTCGTTAGGAGCATCGGGGTCGATCCTGGTGAGATTGTATTGCATTGCCAAAGCCTCATTGTTTCAGCTTCGCTTGCCGCTTGCGCCGAGCTTCCGGAGCCCAATCAAGTGCCCCCACCCGGTAAAGGTAGACAAGACCTGCCAACAGAATTGCTATGAAAACGAGAGCTTCGACGAATCCGGTCCAGCCGCTTTCGCGGACGGACACAGACCATGCAAAGAGAAAGAGGGCTTCGATATCGAAGATCACGAACAGCATCGCGACCAGATAGAATTTGGCTGAGAGCCGCAAGCGGGCGCCACCGGTAGGCAGCATGCCGGACTCGAACGGTTCATTTTTGCTGCGGCCCCAGGCTTTTGACCCAAGCAGGCTCGACACACCGAGCATGAAAGCACACAGGCCAACAACGCCCAGAAGGAAAATGGCAAAGCCCCAATTGTGGGCCATGAGTCCTGTCGCTTCGGACATGCTGGAAATCCTTAACAGAGAGCAAAGGTCTCTGAGCTTGAATGAAATAACGCAGTGACGATATGTCGCAGCAATCAATCGCGGTGATTTTATGGCTAAACACCGGGCAAGTAAAATTCCTATAGCGAAATTATTTATTGGAATAAGGACATAGCGCGCCTCCAGGACCCTGCGGCCCCGGCCCCGTGGGCGTTGGCCGGTTATTCATCAATAATATTTCGTGCGGAATGTAACAATGATAACGACTTTCAAATGATAATTATTATTATCTGTACCAGCCTTTTCTACAGTGCACTTAGTGTCGTGTCTGAGAAGCTGTCTTAATCGTCGCTACTGCAATTGTCAGCGTCGGACGTTTTACTCCTTTTCGGACTGCCCAATACTGCGTTCGATCAATTTTTCTATCGGCGCGTCGAAGGGAAGGGCTCGGTGAGGGTTGGATCTGCACGAGGGACTGCTCCCGTGGGAGCCAGGCTTGCTCGCGATGTCGGCAATGCGGTCCCGAGGCAGACTGCCTTGTCGTTCATCGCAGCCAAGCCTGGCTTCCACAGGTGCAGGCTTGCTCTTACAGCGTAGGTGGCTTCAAAGAAAACGGGTAAAAAAACCTCGGCCATCAGATCGAGGTCGCTCAGTCGAGCCCATCCAGAAACTGCGCCGGGGCATTGGAGTGTCCAACGAAACCGCTGTGCCAGCAAAAAATCGGCAAGAGGCCTGGCCTAGAGCCTTGAAGGATTGATGGCAAATAGCTATCTTTGCCACTCGCTCATCTAATCATCTATATCAATATTGGTTAGACAATCGCTCCCTCCATAGATAGCTGCGTCAGTTCCCATCGCTCGCGGCTGATTACCAAAGGAATGTCATGAATTCTTGGTTCGCGAATATGAGCGTTATGCTCAAGTTGGCTTTGGGCTTTGCCGTTGTGCTGCTGCTGACCGCTATCCTGGCCGCGAGCGGCTGGTTCAGCCTGGGAAAAATGGTCGAGCGCACTGATCGAATGACCAGCATTACCGAACTTGGCGACCGCCTCGATCACCTGCGCAGGGCTCGCTTGCAATACCAGCTGGACAAGGGCGATGAGCAAAAGGGGGCATTGATCCAGGCGTCGCTGGAGCAGTTTGTCGCCAAGCAGAAAAGCCTTGCGAACGAGTTGAGAAAGCCTGAAAACCTGAAAAAGCTTGCGCTGATCGAGCAGGCCAGCAAGCAGTATCAAGTGGCCCTGAATACGATGCGCGAGGCTTATCGCAATGACGCGGCCATGCGCAAGGAGATGGGCGTCAATGCGGTCAAGGGCGCCGCGCTGATTGCCAAGGTCATCAATGACGTAGAGGCAATGCCTGCCTCGGATGAGCGCCGTTTCGAGTTGTACCGGATCATTCTCAAGGCCAAGGAGGACGTGGCGCTGGTGCGTTATGAAGTGCGTGGCTACACCGGCAACCCCAACAGCGCCACCGAACAAGCCGCCACCCGCCAGCTCGAAAATGCGCTCAAGGGCATCGAAACCCTTAATAGTGCTTTCGGCCCGAGCTATGCCGACACCATCAAGCAGCTGGAAACTGCACTGATTGCTTACCGCCATTCGGTGCAGAACTTCACCGCCAGTAACCAGGCCATTGGCAAGGCTGTGCAGGACACCATCGATTTGGGTGACACCATCACCCGTCTGACTGAGGAAATGTATGCCAGCCAACTGACCTCCCGTGACGAAGACAGCGCTCAGGCCCGCATCCTGCAGTTGAGCTGTACGGCCTTGGCGATGTTGTTGGGGATTCTTGCGGCCATGATCATCACTCGCCAGATTACGCGGCCATTGCAGGACACATTGGCTGTGGTCGATCGCATTGCAGCAGGCGACCTCACCCAAGACATGGTCGTGACCCGTGGTGATGAACTGGGTGTCCTGCAGCAAGGTATCCAGCGCATGGGCACCACGTTGCGCGAGCTGATCGGTGGCATCCGCGATGGCGTCACCCAGATCGCCAGCGCCGCCGAAGAGTTATCGGCGGTCACCGAGCAGACCAGTGCCGGGGTCAATAGTCAGAAGACCGAGACCGACCAGGTAGCCACCGCGATGCAGGAAATGTCGGCCACCGTGCATGAAGTCGCGCGTAATGCCGAACAGGCTTGCGCAGTCGCGTCAGAGGCCGATGCACAGGCCCGTATCGGCGACCAGGTGGTCGCCCAGGCCATCGTTCAGATCGAGCGCTTGGCCGGCGAAGTCGGGCGCTCCGTCGACGCCATGGATGAGTTGGAACAAGAAAGCGCGCGCATCGGCAAGATCATGGACGTGATCAAGGCGGTGGCTGAGCAGACCAACTTGCTGGCCCTTAACGCCGCCATCGAGGCCGCTCGCGCGGGTGACGCCGGGCGCGGTTTTGCCGTGGTCGCCGACGAAGTGCGGGGCCTGGCCCAGCGTACCCAGCATTCCACCGAAGAGATCGAAAGCCTGGTGGCGGGCCTGCAGAACGGCACGCGCCAGGTGTCGAGCATCATGCGAAACAGCCGCGAACTGACCGACAGCAGCGTAGAACTGGCCGGCAAGGCCGGCATCTCCCTGGGCAACATCACCCAGGCGGTTTCCGGCATCCAGGCCATGAACCAGCAGATTGCCGCTGCTGCGGTGCAACAAAGCTCGGTGGCCGAGGACATCAGCCGCAGTATTCTGAGCGTGCGCGATGTATCCGAACAGACCGCCTCGGCCAGCGAAGAAACCGCCGCTTCCAGCATCGAGCTGGCGCGCCTGGGTAACCAGTTGCAGCAACTGGTCAGTCACTTCAAAGTGTAAAAACCGGCAAAAAAAAGCCCCGAACCAGTCGGGGCTTCAGATCGTCGGCTTTGCGGTTAGTTTTTATCCGGTCCGCAAGGGCCGCTTACTCGAGGCAAGCGTGTGAATCAGTGGAACTGTTCTTCTTCGGTGGAGCCGGTCAGTGCGGTCACCGACGAAGTGCCGCCCTGGATCACGGTGGTCATGTCGTCGAAGTAACCGGTGCCCACTTCCTGCTGGTGAGCCACGAAGGTGTAGCCCTTGGCGGCGTCGGCGAATTCCTGCTCTTGCAGCTTCACGTAGGCGGTCATGTCGTTGCGGGCGTAGTCGTGCGCCAGGTTGAACATGCTGTGCCACATGTTGTGAATGCCGGCCAGGGTGATGAACTGGTGCTTGTAGCCCATGGCGGACAGTTCGCGCTGGAACTTGGCGATGGTCGCGTCGTCCAGGTTTTTCTTCCAGTTGAAGGAGGGCGAGCAGTTGTACGACAGCAGTTGGTCCGGGTATTCCTTCTTGATCGCTTCGGCGAAGCGACGGGCTTCGTCCAGGTCCGGCTTGGCGGTTTCGCACCAGATCAGGTCGGCGTACGGCGCGTAGGCCAGGCCACGGGCGATGGCCTGGTCGAGACCGGCACGCACCTTGTAGAAGCCTTCCTGGGTGCGGGTACCGGTCACGAACGGCTGGTCGTACGGGTCGCAGTCGGAGGTCAGCAGGTCAGCGGCGTTGGCGTCGGTACGGGCCAGGATGATGGTCGGTACACCGGCAACGTCGGCGGCCAGGCGGGCAGCCGTCAGCTTCTGCACGGCTTCCTGGGTTGGAACCAGAACCTTGCCGCCCATGTGGCCGCATTTCTTCACCGAGGCCAGTTGGTCTTCGAAGTGAACGCCGGCGGCGCCTGCTTCGATCATGCTCTTCATCAGCTCGTAGGCGTTCAGGACGCCGCCGAAACCGGCTTCGGCGTCAGCCACGATCGGCGCGAAGTAGTCGATGTAGCCTTCGTCGCCCGGGTTCTTGCCGGCTTTCCACTGGATCTGGTCGGCGCGACGGAACGAGTTGTTGATGCGCTTGACCACGGTTGGAACCGAATCCACCGGGTACAGCGACTGGTCGGGGTACATCGACTCGGCGGAGTTGTTGTCCGCAGCCACTTGCCAGCCCGACAGGTAGATCGCCTGGATGCCCGCCTTGACTTGCTGCACTGCCTGGCCGCCGGTCAGGGCGCCCATGCAGTTGACGAAATCTTTCTCGGGACGGAAGGCTGGCTTGGCGCCCTGGGTGACCAGGTTCCACAGCTTCTCGGCGCCCATTTTCGCAAAGGTGTGCTCAGGTTGAACCGAGCCACGCAGACGGACGACGTCAGCAGCGGAATAATTGCGCTTCACGCCTTTCCAGCGCGGGTTTTCAGCCCAGTCTTTTTCAAGGGCTGCAATTTGCTGTTCGCGTGTCAGTGCCATGGAGATAAACCTCGTCGCATAGGTCTTGGTGGAAAATTCCTGCTCCTGCCGACCAGGGGTTGGCGTACAAGTCGGTTCAGGCGAGGTGGCGACGGGATGAACGATGGGCTCGAGGGGAAAGTGAGCAGGTAGGGGCGAACTGCGGGCGCATTCGGGCGTCGTGGGCCTTCAATACGAACTCAGAGTGATGCCGGGTTACCTAGTTACGCTTCCGTCCCTCGGGACAACTTCGTTCCAGTCGCAACCTCGTCAAACACACCTTGTGGGCGGTACAGACACGAATCGGCTCGCAGGGTAATTGCAAGCGTCGACCCGAAGGCCCTTGCCAGGGCCCCTGATTAGCGGGAGCGAGGCCATCATGCCTTCGGTTTTTTGGCTCGTCAAACGTTTTGTAGTGCTTTTTTATAGCACTACATCTTTGGTCTAATACGACTCATCAGTCAGTTTTTGGTGCTTCAGTTCAGGGTGTCGACCTTGACCCGCAAAATCATGTCGTCGCGGCCCTGGGTCGAGTAGCTGCGGGTCAGGCCTTGTTTGTCGGCCTGAGTCTGGCGATTCACGCCGGCCAGGGTGATCCATTCGCCGAGGCGTCCGCTGACAGTTGTGTCGGTACTCTGAACGTTCACTACATCGGGACGTTCCTGGCTCATGCGGTCACGATTGGTGCTGATGCTCAGATGAACGGTCTCGCCGGTGACGCTGGCGGTCACATAGAAACCCTGGGTGACGTTGCGGTACTCAGTCTGGCTCTGCATGCGGCCGTAGTTGTCGGTCTGGTTGCTAGTGAATGGCACGCTCTGGCCTACCTGGATCAGCGCCGGCTGGCCTTCACTGGCCTGCACCTGCTGTACGCCGCCGTCACGGCTGGCGGTGCTGCGGTTGATGATGCGGGTCTGGCTGGGGGCGGCGCCGTTGATCGAGTAACCCTGGTCGCCCTGGAGGTTGTTTTCGTTGGTGTCGACCGTGATCAGCAGGCGCTTGGGGGCGGTGTCCAATTGGGCCAGGAATTGCCGCAGCTCTTCGATCTTGCCGGGCTCGGCGTTGACGATCAGTTGGTTGCCGTAGGCGCTGACCTGGCCGTCCTTGCCAATGAAATTCTGCGCCACCGGCAGCAGGTCGGCGCTGGTACGGTAGTTCAGCGGCACGATTTGCGTATCGGCCATGACCGACAGGCTGCAACCGAGCAGCAGGGTGATCAGGAGGGTGCGTAGAGGCATGTCCATTTCTCCGCGAGACAAAGGCTTGATATTGCCAGTTTGTCGGCCCCGGATGGGGCAAGTTGAATGGTAGACGGCAAAACGCCCCGGCATCGGGGGATGGCGGGGCGTTTTGGTAAGGCTTGAGGGCCTCATCGCGAGCAAGCTCGCTCCCACATGGGGGCAGGTGTACATGAATCATGGGTTCACCGCCGGCCTCCTGTGGGAGCGAGCTTGCTCGCGATGGCCGCACTGCGGTTTCAGGCCGAGCGCCGCACCATGTCCACGTGAGGAATCCCCGCTTCCAGGAACTCCTCGCTGACCACTGCAAACCCCAACCGCTCGTAGAACGGCGTGGCATGCACCTGGGCGCTGAGCATCTGCTGCTTGAGCCCACGCTTCTCGGCTTCGGCGATCACCGCCTGCATCAGCGCATCGCCCACCTTCAGGCCGCGCCAGTCCTTGAGGACCGAGACACGGCCGATGTGGCCGTCGGTCAACAGGCGCGCGGTGCCGATGGGGAAATCGCCTTCAAACGCCAGGAAATGCACCGCGCCCTGGTCGTCGGCATCCCATTCCAGCTCGGGCGGGACGGACTGCTCGGCGATGAACACGGTCTCACGAATGCGCCGGATCTCGGCGTTATCCTTTTGCCAGTCTGCGACACGAACGTGAATTTTATTCATCGGCGAACCCCAGGCTGCCTTGCTTGACCAGCTCGCAGATCAGGCTGCGACCGTCTTCGTCGGCCAGCCACGGGCCGAGGTTTTCGCTGTGCAGGGCGTCGGCGGCGCAGATCATTTTCAGCAGTTCGCGCAGCTTGCCCGGCAGGTAACGGCTCTGGCCGCTGGCGAACAGCAACAGGTCGTCGTCGACTTCCGACCAGGCCAGGCGCGCGCTTGGGTTGCGGATGATCACCGCGCCTTGCTCCAGGCCGGCCAACAGCTCGTCATCTTCCATTTCCGGACCCACCACCAGTTCCGGGTAGCGCGGCTCGGTCATGAACTGGCCGAACCAGGTCAGCAGCAGGCGCTCGTCGCTCATGTGCTCGGCCAGCAGGCCCTTGAGGCGGTCGAGGGCGTCCTGCTGGATCTGGTGCGGGTCGGCCACCGGGCGCGCGTCGGCGTCGGTGTAGCGTTCTTCGTCCGGCAGGAACTGGCTCAGGAAGTCGGTGAAGTGAGTCAGCACTTCAGCGGCGCTTGGCGCGCGGAAACCCACCGAGTAGGTCATGCAGTCGTCCACGGCCACGCCGCAGTGCGCCAGGCGCGGCGGCAGGTAGAGCATGTCGCCCGGCTCCAGGATCCACTCGTCGGTGGCTTCGAAGTCGGCGAGGATGCGCAGGTCGGCGTGCTGCAGCAGCGGGCTTTCGGAGTCGCACATCTGGCCGATTTTCCAGTTGCGCTGGCCATGGCCTTGCAGCAGGAACACGTCATAGTTATCGAAATGCGGACCCACGCTGCCACCGGGGGCGGCGAAGCTGATCATCACATCGTCGATGCGCCAGCTCGGCAGGAAGCGGAAGTTCTCCAGCAGTTCGCCGACTTCCGGTACGAACTGATCGACCGCCTGCACCAGCAGGGTCCACTCGCGCTCCGGCAACTTGCTGAATTCGTCTTCGGCGAACGGGCCGCGACGCATTTCCCAAGGGGTCTCGCCGTGCTCGATCACCAGGCGCGATTCGACTTCTTCTTCCAGGGCCAGGCCGGCCAGTTCATCGGCGTCGATCGGGCTCTGGAAGTCAGGAATCGCCTGACGGATCAGCAGGGGTTTTTTCTGCCAGTAGTCGCGCAGGAATTCCCGTGCCGTGATGCCGCCCAGGAGTTGCAGAGGAATATCAGGATTCATGTGTAACCTATTGAAAAAATATACTTTTCAGACGCGAATAAAAACGCCCGGCGCGGCCGGGCGTCTCAAAGGTAAAGCCGTGGATCAGATGCGCTTGGCTTGTGCCGCCGCGTTGCCGATGTAGCTGGCCGGCGTGAGCTTCTTCAGCTCCGCGCGGGCCTCGGCAGGCATGTCCAGGCCATCGATGAAAGTCTGCAGCGCTTCAGGGCTGATGCCCTTGCCGCGGGTCAGTTCTTTCAGCTTTTCATACGGGTTTTCGATGTTGTAGCGACGCATCACGGTCTGGATCGGCTCGGCGAGAACTTCCCAGCAAGCGTCGAGGTCGGCGGCGATCTTCTGCTCGTTCAGTTCCAGCTTGCTGATGCCCTTGAGGCTGGCTTCGTAGGCAATGACGCTGTGGGCAAAACCCACGCCCAGGTTGCGCAGCACGGTGGAGTCGGTCAGGTCGCGCTGCCAGCGGGAGATCGGCAGTTTGCTCGCCAGGTGCTGGAACAGCGCGTTGGCGATGCCCAGGTTGCCTTCGGAGTTTTCGAAATCGATCGGGTTGACCTTGTGCGGCATGGTCGAAGAACCGATTTCGCCGGCGATGGTGCGCTGCTTGAAGTAGCCCAGGGAGATATAGCCCCAGATGTCACGGTCGAAGTCGATCAGGATGGTGTTGAAGCGCGCGATCGCATCGAACAGCTCGGCGATGTAGTCGTGCGGTTCGATCTGGGTGGTGTACGGGTTGAAGCTCAGGCCCAGCTCGTCTTCGATGAAGGCGCGGGCATTGGCTTCCCAGTCGATGTCCGGGTAGGCCGACAGGTGGGCGTTGTAGTTGCCCACGGCGCCGTTGATCTTGCCCAGCAGCGGCACGGCGGCCACTTGGGCGATCTGGCGCTCCAGGCGGTAGACCACGTTTGCCAGTTCCTTGCCCAGGGTGGTCGGCGAAGCCGGTTGACCGTGGGTGCGCGACAGCATCGGCACGTCGGCGAAACGGATCGCCAGTTCGCGGATGGCCTGGGCGGTCTGGCGCATCAGGGGCAGCATCACCTCATCACGGCCTTCGCGCAGCATCAGGGCGTGGGACAGGTTGTTGATGTCCTCGCTGGTGCAGGCAAAGTGGATGAACTCGCTGACATTGGCCAGCTCCGGCAGCTTGGCCGCCTGCTCCTTGAGCAGGTATTCGATGGCCTTGACGTCGTGGTTGGTGGTGCGCTCGATCTCTTTGACGCGCTCGGCGTGCTCCAGCACGAAGTTTTCTGCCAGCGCGTTCAACACCGCGTTGGCTTCGGCGGAAAACGCCGGCACTTCGCCGATGGCAGGGTGGGCGGCCAGGCGCTGGAGCCAGCGCACTTCAACCAGGACGCGGGCACGGATCAGGCCGTACTCGCTGAAAATCGGGCGCAGGGCCTGGGTTTTGCCGGCGTAGCGGCCGTCAACAGGGGAAACCGCAGTGAGCGAAGAGAGCTGCATGGGGTGTTCTCGGACAGTCGGGCAACGAAATGGGGCGCGTATCATACATGAAAACAAGTGCCGGTCCGTCGCCAACTGACCGGCGTGCTACGCGTGACAAGCTAAAACTGTTTATTACCTGTGGCGAGGGAGCAAGCGCCTTCGCCACAAAAAAGCAGGTCGAGGCGACTTATTCGTTGCGCATCAACGGGTAAAGCTCTTTCAGCAATTTGCGGCGGCTGATCACCAGTTGCCAGCGATGGCCACCCAATTGCCGCCAAAGTCGTGCCGAGCGAATCCCGGCTAGCAGCAGGGCGCGGATCTTCGAGGCATTGCTTGGCTGTTGCAGGTTGCGCATGTCGCCATGCACCTGGATGCGCTGGCGCAAGGTGCTCAGGGTGTCCTGGTACAGCGAACCGCAGGCCGCGACGACGTTTTCGTGAGCCGGGCCGAAGTGCTCGACCTGGGACTGGATCTGCGGCAAGCGTTTGCCGATGGTCTCCAGCAGGTCGTCGCGTTTGGCCAGCTGGCGCTCAAGGCCCAGCATCGACAGGGCATAGCGCAGCGGCTCGCGTTGCAAGGCGCTGGGATCGCGCTCCAGGGCGCCGATCAGCGCACGATAGCCTTCGCGCAGGTTCAGGTCGTCGCCGCCATAGACTTCCAGGGTGTCCTTGGGGTCGCGAACCAGCAGGCTGCCGAGCATGCAGGCCACGCCCGCTTCGGTGGCCTGGCCGGTCTTGGCGATCCTGTCCACCAGCACGGCGGCGAGAAACACGCCGCCCAATGCCGTCAGTTGTTCCTGGATTGGGTTCATGCCTGGCTGCTCCAGGGCTCTGCGACTTCGATCACGCCGCCGCCCAGGCAGATGTCGCCATCGTAGAACACCACGGATTGGCCGGGTGTGACCGCCCGCTGCGGGTCATCGAAGGTGGCGCGATAGCCCGTGGCGGTTTTTTCCAGGGTGCAGGGTTGGTCGCTCTGGCGGTAGCGAACCTTGGCCGTCAGGCGGCGTGGTTCGCTGAGGTCGATCGGGTTGACCCAATAGATCTCGGAGGCGAGCAGGGCGCGGGAAAACAGCCAGGGATGGTCGTTGCCCTGGCCGACGATCAACTCGTTGTGTTCCAGGTCCTTGACCAGCACGTACCACGGCTCTTCCCCGGCGTCTTTCAGCCCGCCGATGCCCAGGCCCTGGCGCTGGCCGATGGTGTGGTACATCAGGCCATGGTGGCGGCCGATGACTTCGCCTTCAGTCGTCTTGATCTCGCCCGGCTGGGCTGGCAGGTATTGCTTGAGGAAGTCGCTGAAACGGCGCTCGCCAATAAAGCAGATCCCGGTGGAGTCCTTCTTCTTGGCGGTGGCGAGCTGGTGTTTTTCAGCAATCGCGCGCACTTCGGGCTTTTCCAGTTCGCCTACCGGGAACAGGGTCTTGGCGATCTGCTCGCCGCCCACGGCGTGCAGGAAGTAGCTCTGGTCCTTGTTCGGGTCCAGGCCCTTGAGCAATTCGGTGCGGCCATCGATGTCGCGGCGGCGCACGTAGTGGCCGGTGGCGATCAGGTCGGCGCCCAGCATCATGGCGTAGTCGAGGAACGCCTTGAACTTGATTTCGCGGTTGCAGAGGATGTCCGGGTTCGGCGTGCGACCGGCCTTGTATTCGGCCAGGAAGTGCTCGAACACGTTGTCCCAGTACTCGGCCGCGAAGTTGGCGGTGTGCAGCTTGATGCCGATCTTGTCGCACACGGCCTGGGCGTCCGCCAGGTCATCCATGGCGGTGCAGTATTCGGTTCCGTCGTCTTCTTCCCAGTTCTTCATGAACAGGCCTTCCACCTCATAACCCTGCTCGATCAGCAGAAGGGCGGAAACGGAAGAGTCCACGCCGCCGGACATGCCGACAATGACGCGCTTCTTGGGTGTGTCAGAAGGGGCTGGATCACGCATAGGAATTCAATGAGTGTCTTGAAAAAGGACGCGATTCTATCAGGCCCGGGCGCGCAAGGCTAAAGAGAAGGACGGATCAGCGTCAGACTGTGGCAATGGCCGGCCAGATAATCGTCGATGCAACGGATGATCAGCTCGCTGCGCCAGTGCTCGCGCCGTTCGAGCAGTTCGTCGCGGGTCAGCCATTTGGCGCCGAGGATGCCGTCGTCCAATTGATACTCGGGGTGGTGTTGCAAGGCCTTGGCGGCGAAACAGACGCGCTGGTAGGTCACGCCGTTGCTGGGGGCGGTGTACAGGTAAATGCCTACCACGCCGGTGGGCTCGACGTCCCAGCCGGTTTCTTCCAGGGTTTCGCGCACGGCGGCTTCGATCAGCGTTTCGTTCGGGTCCAGGTGACCGGCCGGCTGGTTGAGCACCGCGCGTCCGCCCTTGGATTCTTCCACCATCAGGAAGCGGCCGTTGTCCTCGACGATGGTGGCGACGGTGATGTGGGGTTGCCAGTCCATGGGGTTCCTTTATTTCTCGCAGGGAATATGGGCCACCGTGGAAGCGAGCTTGCTCGCGATAGCGGTGGTCAGTCGATATTAAATGAATGACCAATCGCCGTCCCGAGCAAATGTCCATGCCTATGCTCATGTTTCCCTGGTCAGCGATGCTGGCCCGTGCAAGGTTTGGACGTCCTTAAAGGGCAATGCATATCGCATTGGGAAAGTGGTGTTCGTTGTAGGTGAATGCTCGGATATCGCACAGTCTGCTGGTAAAGGATTTAATTGTCATGGTGACCTGTTTATTGAGCGTGTCGTGATCGAATTCAACGATAGCCGTCGTTTCCGAAAACCCGTCTTTTATAGTCAGGCTTGTGATTCCGGGGGGATAGCCCTTGTCCGGTGTAAGGTAGTAGTTGGTGGCCGCACTTGGATTGCCCTCGCCGTGTCGATCAACTCTTTTTACTTTTCCTGGGGACTCTTCCAGGTATACATCGCAGCCCGAAAAATAGAGATTGACGTTGGATAAAAAAGAAAATTTATCCGTGTCTGCGAAAACGATTTGCGACACCTTTTTTGGGGGGGCGGGATGCACAGGGTCGGCTGAAGAGCATTGAATGATCTGGCCGTTGATCTGAACCTCGCACTCCCTGTCGGCCTCATCTCTCTTGCCCTCGGCCTGTTCTCCCGGCTTGCGCATTGTAAGTTCGATCATGCGGAGAAAATCATCGAATATGAAATAGAACGCTTCGACGGAGGCACCCGGTGAGTGGGTGGAATAGGTGACCTGATTTCCAAACTTGGTCGCATTGAATCGGTATTCGGCGGATGCGCTTTTAAACAGTAATTCATGGGAGGCAGTGGCGTAGCTGTATCGCTGGCCATGGTCATTGGTACGAACATCGGTAGAGTATCTTCCACCCGTAGAGCTGATCTTGCTCACTTCATAATAGGCAAAGGGCTCATTGTCATGGTCTCTTTTATAGAGGGTTGGGGAAACTGTCAGCTCCAGAAAGCTCCAGTTACCAATAGAGAAGTGCCTTTGGGCGGGTAGGGTTACTTGCGCATTGCTTTTCATGGTGTGCTTCCTCAACGGATGCGAATCAGGTAATGAGTTTTTAGCGTGTCGTTCGTTAAAAACTCAGACCAGGAAGGATTGCTATCGCTACGCAGGCGATTCGAGCAACCCGGTTTCGCTCCACTTGAGGTCGATACAACTGTAGGCAGTTCAGAATGCTGCCCGATCTGACGCTCTCTCGTTCTCTTGCCGAGACTTCCCGCATCCACGAAGGCTGAAAGCGTGTGTTGGTCACACCAATGGGTTCAGCGCTCGTGGTTCACTTCATGCGCCTTCAGTGAAGAGGGCGTACTTAGAACGATGCTTTTAAGGCTAGGCTGTCTGATTGTACTGTCAAGGTCAGCCAGGGCAGCCAATGGGGTGGGTCAAGAGAGGTTGGAGAGCGCCTGTGCTCGTGTGGGAGCTGAGCTTGCTCGCGATAGCGGTGGGCCTGCTTGCATCGCGGTTGAACATGCAGCCGTCATCGCGAGCAAGCTCGGCTCCCACAGGAGGGTTTGGCATGTCTGGAAACACAAACCCCGGCACTAGGCCGGGGTTTGTGATGTTCCCTTACAACCTTACACCAGCGCAGCAATCGCCGCGTTGAAGGTGGCGCTCGGGCGCATGGCCTTGCTGGTCAGCTCGGGGTTGGCGAAGTAGTAACCACCGATGTCCACGGGCTTGCCTTGCACGGCATTGAGTTCGGCAACGATCTTTTCTTCGTTGTCGGTCAATGTCTTGGCCAGAGACGCGAACTGGGCCTTGAGGGCTGCGTCGTCGTCCTGGGCGGCCAGTGCCTGGGCCCAGAACAGGGTCAGGTAGAAGTGGCTGCCACGGTTGTCGATGCCGCCGACCTTGCGCGAAGGCGACTTGTTGCGGTCCAGGAACTCACCGGTAGCCTGGTCCAGGGTCTTGGCCAGCACCAGGGCTTTCGGGTTGTTGTAGGTCACGCCCAGGTGCTCGAGGGATGCAGCCAGGGCCAGGAACTCGCCCAGGGAATCCCAGCGCAGGAAGTTTTCTTCCAGCAACTGCTGAACGTGCTTGGGTGCCGAGCCGCCGGCGCCGGTTTCGAACAGGCCACCGCCGTTCATCAGCGGCACGATCGACAGCATCTTGGCGCTGGTGCCCAGTTCCATGATCGGGAACAGGTCGGTCAGGTAGTCGCGCAGCACGTTGCCGGTCACCGAGATGGTGTCCTTGCCTTCGCGGGTGCGGCCCAGGGTGAACTTCATCGCGTCGACAGGCGACATGATGCGAATGTCCAGGCCGCTGGTGTCGTGGTCCTTCAGGTAGGTCTGGACTTTCTCGATGACGACGCCGTCGTGGGCGCGCATCGGGTCCAGCCAGAAGATCGCCGGGGTGCTGCTGGCGCGGGCACGGTTGACGGCCAGTTTGACCCAATCCTGGATCGGCGCGTCCTTGGTCTGGCACATGCGGAAGATGTCGCCAGCCTCGACGTTCTGCTCCAGCAAGGTGCGACCGGTGTTGTCCGAAACGCGGACCACGCCGTTGGCCTTGATCTGGAAGGTCTTGTCGTGGGAGCCGTATTCTTCGGCTTTCTTGGCCATCAGGCCGACGTTCGGCACGCTGCCCATGGTGGTTGGATCGAAGGCGCCATGTTGCTTGCAGTCTTCGATCACCGCCTGGTAGATGGTGGCGTAGCAGCGATCCGGGATCACGGCCTTGGTGTCGTGCAACTGGCCATCGGTGCCCCACATCTTGCCGGAGTCACGGATCATGGCTGGCATCGAGGCGTCGACGATCACGTCGCTCGGCACGTGCAGGTTGGTGATGCCTTTGTCGGAGTTGACCATCGCCAGGGATGGGCGCGCCGCGTAGACCGCCTGGATGTCGGCTTCGATCTGCGCCTGTTGCTCGGCCGGCAGGGCCTTGATGCGGGCGTACAGGTCGCCGATGCCGTTGTTCAGGTTGAAGCCGATCTGCTCCAGCACTTGTGCGTGCTTGGCCAGGGCGTCTTTATAGAACTCGGCAACGATCTGGCCGAACATGATCGGGTCGGAGACCTTCATCATGGTGGCCTTGAGGTGAACCGACAGCAGCACGCCTTTTTGCTTGGCGTCTTCGATTTCAGCAGCGATGAAGTCGCGCAGGGCGTTTTTGCTCATCACGGCGCAGTCGAGGATCTCACCGGCTTGTACGGTGGTTTTTTCCTTCAGGACAGTGGCAGTGCCGTCCTGGGCGATCAGCTCGATTTTCACACTGCCGGCGGCGTCGATCAGGGCGGCTTTTTCGCTGCCGTAGAAATCGCCGGTGCTCATGTGGGCTACGTGGGACTTGGAGTCCGCGGCCCAGGCGCCCATCTTGTGCGGGTGCTTGCGCGCGTAGTTCTTGACCGACAGCGGTGCGCGGCGGTCGGAGTTGCCTTCGCGCAGGACCGGGTTCACGGCACTGCCCTTGACCTTGTCGTAACGGGCGCGAGCGTCTTTCTCGGCATCGGTGGTCACGGTTTCCGGGTAGTCCGGCAGTGCGTAGCCCTGGGCCTGCAATTCCTTGATCGCGGCCTGCAGTTGCGGCACCGAGGCGCTGATGTTCGGCAGCTTGATGATGTTGGCTTCAGGCGTAACGGCCAGGTCGCCCAGTTCGGCGAGGTGGTCGGCTACGGCTTTGTCACCCAGTTGCTCGGGGAAGCTGGCCAGGATGCGCCCTGCGAGGGAGATATCGCGGGTTTCCACGGCGATATCGGCCGAAGCGGTAAAGGCTTCGACGATCGGCAGCAGCGAATAGGTGGCGAGGGCAGGCGCTTCGTCGGTGAAGGTATAGATGATCTTCGAGCGGGTGGGCATATTCGGATTAACTCTCTTCTTTGCTAAAGCATGCGCAGAAACTCGAGGGGCGCCGGGTAAGCGCGTTCGTTCAAAGTCATCCGTGAACCGAATGTCGAGGTTTCTTCGCGGTGATGTTGGGTGCATCAGTCGAGCGTCAAGCGGTTGGGCCGCGGTAACGGTCCGGCTTTTAAGTTGGCGGAAAGTCCTGTGATAGAGCCGTCAGCCGTCGTGACCCTGTGGTCAGCGGCGGCATTATACATAGGTAGCTGGCGATCTGCCGATGGTTCATAGACTTCCGTACACGTCCATTGGTCTAAACGTCGCAGTACCCCAGGGGCGGACTATGCTCATGTTTGGCGCTTTTCCCTTGGTTTTCAGGATTGTACACGGCGAAGTTCACCGCTTTGCCGCTGATGGGCCTAACGTAGGGTTTGCGCGCCGATTCAACTGGGGTACGCTCGAACGCAGCCAGATGTTCAATCCAAGCAATGGAGTTCAGCATGGGGTATCAAAAGATTCAGGTTCCAGCCGTCGGTGACAAAATCACCGTCAATGCAGACCATTCTCTTAATGTTCCCGACAACCCGATCATCCCCTTCATCGAAGGCGACGGCATTGGCGTCGATATCAGTCCGGTCATGATCAAGGTTGTGGACGCTGCGGTTCAGAAGGCCTATGGCGGCAAGCGCAAGATTTCCTGGATGGAAGTCTATGCCGGTGAGAAAGCGACCCAGGTCTACGACCAGGATACCTGGCTGCCCCAGGAAACCCTGGATGCGGTCAAGGACTACGTGGTTTCCATCAAGGGCCCGCTGACCACGCCGGTCGGTGGCGGTATCCGTTCGTTGAACGTAGCGCTGCGCCAGCAGCTCGACCTGTATGTCTGCCTGCGTCCGGTGCGCTGGTTCGAAGGTGTGCCAAGCCCGGTCAAGAAGCCTGGCGACGTGGACATGACGATCTTCCGCGAGAACTCCGAGGACATCTACGCGGGCATCGAGTGGAAAGCCGGCTCGCCCGAAGCCACCAAGGTCATCAAGTTCCTGAAAGAAGAAATGGGCGTGACCAAGATCCGTTTCGACGAGGATTGCGGCATCGGCGTCAAGCCGGTTTCCAAGCAGGGCACCAAGCGCCTGGCTCGCAAGGCCCTGCAATATGTGGTCGACAACGACCGCGATTCGCTGACCATCGTGCATAAAGGCAACATCATGAAGTTCACCGAAGGTGCCTTCAAGGAATGGGCCTACGAAGTGGCGGCCGAAGAGTTCGGCGCGACCCTGCTCGACGGCGGGCCGTGGATGCAGTTCAAGAACCCGCGGACCGGCAAGAACGTCATCGTCAAGGACGCCATCGCCGATGCGATGTTGCAGCAGATCCTGTTGCGTCCGGCCGAGTATGACGTGATCGCCACCCTGAACCTGAACGGTGACTACCTGTCCGACGCCCTGGCGGCGGAAGTGGGCGGTATCGGTATCGCGCCGGGCGCCAACCTGTCCGACACCGTGGCGATGTTCGAAGCCACCCACGGTACCGCGCCCAAGTATGCGGGCAAGGACCAGGTCAACCCGGGCTCGCTGATTCTGTCGGCGGAAATGATGCTGCGCCACATGGGTTGGACCGAAGCGGCCGACCTGATCATCAAGGGCACGAACGGCGCGATTTCGGCCAAGACCGTGACCTATGACTTCGAACGCCTGATGGAGGGCGCCAAGCTGGTATCGTCCTCGGGCTTCGGTGATGCCCTGATCTCGCACATGTAAGCGAATCGGCGCTCAACGCGAATGCCCGGCTCGAGTGATCGAGCCGGGCATTTTCATTCAGGCGGGGTGGCGACTGCCGGTCAGTGGGTCTCGGTGACCCTGACAATGACATTGACAGGGGCGGGCGCGTCTTCGGCGAGGACAACCTTGATGTTGATCGCGTGCAGGCCCTTGGGCCCCTGGATGACGTTGAATGTCACCGGTTGCCCGGCCTTCAGGGTCTTGTAGCCGTCCATCTCGATCGCCGAAAAATGGGCGAACAGGTCTCCAATATCCTTGCCGTCCGCAAGAATGAAACCGTAACCCTTGGCATTATTGAACCATTTCACCTTACCCTTCATCTTGACGACCGACATAACCCATTTCCCTCTGCAACGCACTCCATCACTGGAGTATCATCCAGTCCATCCGCAGGTTAATCTTCTTGTACAGGATAGATTCCACGGACCTTTTTAACCCACGATGGGCTCTATTGGTTGTAACACCGTTTTCCCGATAGTCAAGGTGGCTCCGGTGGTCGTGGTTGAAATCGCCCACAAGCGCCCCCATCACTGTATTCGCCAACTAAACGAACCTTTCTTTCCATGCATGCAGTCAGCCAGATTCGACTAACATTCAATCAGGATCGCCCGGATCTACACGACGACGATTCCGCAGGCATTGCTGTTCAGGAAGCAAAGCCCGCATTACAGGCGCCACCGATGTACAAGGTGGTTTTGTTCAACGATGACTACACACCGATGGATTTCGTCGTCGAAGTGCTCGAGGTGTTTTTTAACCTGAATCGGGAGCTGGCGACCAAGGTCATGCTGGCCGTCCATACAGAGGGACGGGCAGTATGTGGAGTGTTTACCCGCGACATCGCCGAGACGAAGGCCATGCAGGTCAACCAGTACGCCCGGGAAAGCCAGCATCCGCTACTCTGTGAAATCGAGAAGGACGGTTAACGCCGACCACTTGGGTATGAGGTGAAGCTATGTTAAACCGCGAGCTCGAAGTCACCCTCAATCTTGCCTTCAAGGAGGCTCGTTCGAAGCGTCATGAATTCATGACCGTCGAGCACCTGCTGCTGGCCCTATTGGATAACGAGGCTGCAGCCACCGTATTGCGTGCCTGCGGCGCGAACCTCGATAAACTCAAGCATGATCTGCAGGAGTTCATCGACTCCACCACGCCATTGATCCCCGTGCATGACGAGGATCGTGAAACCCAGCCAACCCTGGGCTTCCAGCGTGTCCTGCAGCGTGCTGTCTTCCACGTGCAGAGCTCGGGCAAGCGTGAAGTCACCGGCGCCAACGTGCTGGTTGCCATCTTCAGCGAGCAGGAAAGCCAGGCGGTGTTCCTGCTCAAGCAGCAGAGCGTTGCGCGTATCGATGTCGTCAACTACATCGCCCATGGCATCTCCAAGGTGCCGGGGCATGGCGATCATTCCGAGGGTGAGCAGGATATGCAGGACGACGAGGGCGGTGAGTCTTCTTCTTCAGGCAACCCATTGGATGCCTATGCCAGCAACCTGAACGAACTGGCGCGCCAGGGCCGGATCGATCCGCTGGTCGGGCGCGAGGCGGAAGTCGAGCGCGTGGCCCAGATCCTGGCCCGGCGGCGCAAGAACAACCCATTGCTGGTGGGCGAGGCGGGCGTGGGCAAGACCGCGATTGCCGAAGGCCTGGCCAAGCGTATCGTCGACAACCAGGTGCCGGACCTGCTGGCCAACAGCGTGGTGTACTCCCTCGACCTGGGCGCCTTGCTGGCCGGCACCAAATACCGCGGTGATTTCGAGAAGCGCTTCAAGGCGTTGCTCGGCGAACTGAAAAAACGTCCGCAGGCGATCCTGTTCATCGACGAAATCCACACCATTATCGGTGCCGGGGCGGCGTCGGGCGGGGTCATGGATGCGTCTAACCTGCTCAAGCCGCTGCTGTCGTCGGGTGATATCCGTTGCATCGGTTCGACCACGTTCCAGGAATTTCGCGGGATTTTCGAGAAAGACCGTGCCCTGGCCCGGCGTTTCCAGAAGGTCGATGTGTCGGAGCCTTCGGTGGAAGACACCATTGGCATCCTGCGCGGCCTGAAGGGGCGTTTCGAGCTGCACCACAACATCGAATACAGCGATGAAGCCCTGCGCGCGGCGGCTGAACTGGCCTCGCGCTACATCAACGACCGGCACATGCCGGACAAGGCCATCGACGTCATCGACGAAGCGGGTGCCTACCAGCGCCTGCAGCCCGTGGAGAAACGCGTCAAGCGCATCGAAGTGCCTCAGGTCGAGGACATCGTGGCGAAAATCGCGCGTATTCCGCCCAAGCACGTCACCAGTTCCGACAAGGAACTGCTGCGTAACCTGGAACGTGACCTGAAGCTGACGGTGTTCGGCCAGGATGCGGCCATCGACTCGCTGTCGACCGCCATCAAGCTGTCCCGCGCCGGTCTCAAGTCGCCGGACAAACCGGTGGGTTCGTTCCTGTTCGCCGGTCCTACCGGGGTCGGCAAGACCGAGGCGGCGCGGCAGTTGGCCAAGGCGATGGGCATCGAGCTGGTGCGCTTCGACATGTCCGAGTACATGGAGCGCCACACCGTATCGCGTCTGATCGGTGCGCCTCCGGGCTATGTCGGTTTCGACCAGGGCGGCTTGTTGACCGAAGCCATCACCAAGCAACCGCACTGCGTATTGCTGCTCGACGAAATCGAGAAGGCGCATCCGGAAGTCTTCAACCTGCTCCTGCAGGTGATGGACCACGGTACGCTGACCGATAACAACGGGCGCAAGGCGGACTTCCGCAACGTGATCCTCATCATGACCACGAACGCTGGTGCCGAAACCGCAGCTCGCGCTTCGATCGGTTTCACCCATCAGGACCACTCGTCCGATGCGATGGAAGTGATCAAGAAGAGCTTCACGCCTGAATTCCGCAACCGCCTGGACACCATTATCCAGTTCGGTCGCCTCAGTCATGAAGTCATCAAGAGTGTGGTGGACAAGTTCCTTACCGAACTTCAGGCGCAGCTCGAAGACAAGCGTGTGTTGCTGGAGGTCACCGATGCGGCCCGCAGTTGGCTGGCCGAAGGTGGTTACGACGTGACGATGGGTGCGCGGCCGATGGCTCGCTTGATCCAGGACAAGATCAAGCGTCCGCTGGCGGAGGAGATCCTCTTTGGCGAGCTGGCCGAGCATGGCGGTGTGGTTCACATCGACATCAAGGATGGCGAACTGACCTTCGACTTCGAAACCACGGCCGAAATGGCCTGACCGTTGACTGCAACAAAGCAAAAGGCGCCGAAAGGCGCCTTTTTGCTGTTATTGGCGCCATCGCCAATCCCTGTGGGAGCGAGCTTGCTCGCGATGGCGGCGGCACATCCGGCATCAATGCAAGGCGACCCTCTGCTATCGCGAGCAAGCTCGCTCCCACAAGGAGGGCGGGGCTCATCAAATCCCAGGCAAACAAAAACGCCCGGCATCTAGCCGGGCGTCCTGTATTGACTTGTTAGCGAGCGCGGTAAGTGATGCGCCCTTTGCTCAAGTCATAGGGCGTCAGCTCGACGCGCACTTTGTCACCGGTAAGAATACGAATGTAGTTCTTGCGCATCTTGCCGGAGATATGCGCGGTTACGACGTGCCCATTTTCCAACTCCACACGAAACATGGTGTTGGGCAGGGTGTCGACGACAGTGCCTTCCATTTCGAAGCTGTCTTCTTTCGACATGCAGTAAAGCCCTCGGTATCCAGTGAATGGCCCGGTGCAACTGCGCCAGGCAAAAGCGGCGTGCATTGTGCCCGAAAAAGGGGGTTCAAGCCAAGGGGTTCTAGCTTTTAAGCCAAAGGCTTCTAACTCAGGACGACCCATCGCTGGTTAATCAGCAATTCGATAGGCCGATATTGGGTCTTGTAGTTCATTTTCTTGCAGTTCTTGATCCAGTAGCCCAGGTACACCGCTTCCAGTCCCAGGCGCCGGGCTTCGTTGATTTGCCAGAGAATGGCAAAGCGCCCCAGGCTGCGCCGTTCTTCCTCTGGCTCATAGAAGGTGTACACCGCTGAAAGGCCGTTGGGCAGCAGGTCCGTGACAGCGATGGCGAGCAGTCGTCCCTCCAGCCGGAACTCATAGAAGCGGGAAAACGGCAGGTCACGCACCAGGAAGGTCGAGAACTGATCCCGGCTGGGCGGGTACATGTCTCCATCGGCATGGCGTTGTTCGATGTAGCGTTGGTACAGGTCGAAGTATTCCTCGGTGAACTGCGGCTTGGCCGGGCGGACCTGAAGGTCGGCGTTGCGCTTGAAAATGCGTTTCTGCTGGCGATTGGGCAAGAATTGCGCCACGGGAATGCGCGCCGGGACGCAGGCGTTGCAATGCTGGCAATGGGGCCGATAGAGGTGATCGCCGCTACGACGAAAGCCCATTTCCGACAGGTCTGCGTAGACATGCACATCCATGGGCTGGCTAGGGTCGAGGAACAGCGTCGTGGCCTGCTCCTCCGGCAGATAACTGCAAGAGTGGGGCTGAGTGGCATAGAACTTCAAACGCGCCAACTCGGTCATGATCGGCCCTCGGAATAAGCTTTGGATTTAATTGTAAGCCAGGAGCGCGAATGTCGCTCAGCAAACCCATGTTGCCTGGTTGGGCAGGTCCAGATGTGCCTTTAGATAGCCCGCAAATTCGGTGCGTGGAATCGACCGAGCGCCCAGGCTGTGCAGGTGCTCGGTGGGCATCTGACAGTCGATCAGCACGAAACCGGCGGCCTTGAGGTGTTGGACCAGGGTGGCGAAGCCGAATTTCGACGCATTGTCGGCCCGGCTGAACATGGACTCGCCAAAAAACAACTGGCCCATGGCCAAGCCATACAGGCCGCCCACCAGCACCCCCTGGTCCCAGACTTCCACCGAATGGGCGAAACCGCGTCGGTGCAGTTCCAGATAAGCGGTTTGCATGGCGTCGGTGATCCAGGTGCCCTCGGCATAGTCGCGCGGCGCCGCGCAGGCCTGGATGACCGCGGCAAAATCCTGATCGAACGTCACGTCATAGCGCTGCTTGCGCAACAGTTTGCCCAGGCTGCGGGATATGTGCAGTTCGTCGGGAAACAACACCGTGCGTGGGTCCGGCGACCACCACAGGATCGGTTGCCCCTCGGAAAACCATGGGAAGCAGCCGTGGCGGTAGGCCTGGATCAGCCGGTCGGCGGATAGATCGCCACCGGCGGCCAATAATCCGTTGGGATCGCGCATGGCTTTTGCCAGTGGCGGGAATTCGAGGCTGTTGCGTTGTAACCAGGTCAGCATGGGCGTCCGGCTTGTAGAAGGGGAGGGCGGCAGATGCGGGTCTCGCCGGTCAGCGAGCCCCCGCCTGGAAGGTTAACCGTCAAACGGCAGGGATGTCATCGAGATACTTCTCCGCGTCGAGTGCGGCCATGCAGCCGGCACCGGCGGAGGTAATCGCCTGGCGATAGACATGGTCGGCCACGTCGCCTGCGGCGAATACGCCTTCGATATCGGTCGCGGTGGCGTTGCCTTCGCTGCCGCCGCGCACGAGCAGGTAGCCGTCGCGCATCGTCAACTGGTCCTGGAACAGATCGGTGTTGGGTTTGTGACCGATGGCAATGAACACCCCGGCGAGGGACAAGGTACTGGTTTCGCCGGTCTCGCTGTGCCGCAGGCGTGCGCCGGTCACGCCGCTGGCGTCGCCCAGGACTTCATCCAGGTTCTGGTTCCAGTGCAGCTTGATATTGCCGCTGGTGGCCTTTTCGAAGAGTTTGTCCTGGAGGATTTTCTCGGCGCGCAGCTTGTCGCGGCGGTGGATCAGGTGCACTTCCCTGGCGATGTTCGACAGGTACAGGGCTTCCTCGACCGCGGTATTGCCGCCGCCGACTACCGCTACCACCTGGTTGCGATAGAAAAAGCCATCGCACGTCGCACACGCGGAAACCCCTTTGCCGGCGAAGCTTTCTTCCGAGGGCAGCCCCAGGTACTGGGCCGAGGCGCCGGTGGCAATGATCAGCGCATCACAGGTGTAGATGCCGCTGTCGCCGATCAATTCGAACGGGCGCTGCTGCAACTTGGCGGTGTGGATATGGTCGTAGACGATCTGCGTGTCGAAACGCTCGGCGTGCCGTTGCATGCGCTCCATCAGTACCGGGCCGGTCAGGCCTTCGACATCGCCGGGCCAGTTATCGACTTCCACGGTGGTGGTGAGCTGGCCACCGGCCTGCAGGCCAGTAATGACAACGGGTTTGAGGTTGGCGCGGGCGGCATAGACAGCCGCGCTGTACCCCGCAGGGCCGGAACCCAGAATGATCAGGCGTGAATGCTTCACTTCGCTCATAAAAACACCTCATAAGCCTTTGTCACAAAAGAGAATGCATGGTCCAATTGGTGCAGACAAACCCGTACAATGCCTGGGTTTTGAACGCGGGATGGGCTAAAGATCAAGATTTTCGGCCACGCCTGCGGTTTTCTGGATGCACCTCACAGTGGTAAAAGTAGTACCGGTTGTGCACATTCACTTTTTTACCTGCTCGTCATGGGCAGTTTTTTATAGTCATTCAACAGATGGACGCGCCGTTGGCGCAGGAAAAGAAGCGTTTTGAAGAAATCCACCGCAGCACCCAAACCAGTCGTTCCGCTCTGGCGCCAGCAACTGCACTACCGGCTCAAGGAAGGTGCATTGATCGCCATCGGTGCCCTGTGCCTGTTCCTGATGATGGCCTTGCTGACCTACGGCAAGGACGATCCGGGCTGGAGCCATAACAGCAAGATCGACGACGTGCAGAATTTCGGCGGTCCGGCCGGTTCCTACAGCGCCGACATCCTGTTCATGGTGCTGGGCTATTTCGCCTACATTTTCCCGTTGCTGCTGGCGATCAAGGCCTACCAGATCTTCCGCCAGCGCCACGAGCCGTGGCAGTGGAGCGGCTGGCTGTTCTCCTGGCGCCTGATCGGCCTGGTGTTCCTGGTGTTGTCGGGGGCCGCGCTGGCCCATATCCATTTCCATACGCCCACCGGTTTGCCGGCCGGAGCGGGTGGCGCACTGGGGGAAAGCCTCGGTGACCTGGCCAGGAACGCCCTGAACATCCAGGGCAGTACGTTGTTGTTCATCGCCTTGTTCCTGTTTGGCCTGACGGTATTCACCGACCTGTCCTGGTTCAAGGTCATGGACGTCACCGGCAAGATCACCCTCGACCTGATCGAACTGATCCAGGGCGCTGTCAACCGCTGGTGGGCGGCGCGTACCGAGCGCAAGCAACTGGTGGCGCAATTGCGTGAAGTCGACGACCGCGTCCACGACGTGGTGGCCCCGACGACGCCGGACAAGCGCGAGCAGGCCAAGGTCAAGGAGCGCCTGATCGAGCGTGAGCAGGCCTTGAGCAAGCACATGTCCGAGCGCGAAAAACAGGTGCCGCCGGTCATCACCATGGCCCCGGCCAAGCCGCCGGAGCAGAGCAAGCGCGTGCAGAAAGAGAAACAGGCGCCGCTGTTCGTCGACAGTGCGGTGGAGGGCACCTTGCCGCCAATCTCGATCCTGGACCCGGCCGAGAAGAAACAGCTCAATTATTCCCCCGAATCCCTGGCGGCCGTCGGCCACTTGCTGGAGATCAAGCTCAAGGAGTTCGGGGTCGAGGTGTCGGTGGATTCGATCCACCCGGGTCCGGTGATTACCCGTTACGAAATCCAGCCGGCCGCCGGCGTGAAGGTCAGTCGCATCGCCAACCTGGCGAAGGACCTGGCGCGTTCCCTGGCCGTGACCAGCGTGCGGGTGGTGGAAGTGATTCCCGGCAAGACCACCGTGGGCATCGAGATTCCCAACGAAGACCGGCAGATCGTGCGCTTCTCCGAAGTGCTGTCGACGCCTGAGTATGACAATCACAAGTCGCCGGTCACCCTGGCCCTGGGCCACGACATCGGCGGCAAGCCGGTCATCACCGACCTGGCGAAGATGCCCCACCTGCTGGTGGCCGGTACCACCGGTTCCGGTAAGTCGGTGGGCGTGAACGCGATGATCCTGTCGATTCTGTTCAAGTCCGGCCCGGAAGACGCCAAGCTGATCATGATCGACCCGAAAATGCTCGAATTGTCGATCTACGAAGGCATTCCGCACCTGCTGTGCCCGGTGGTCACCGACATGAAGGACGCCGCCAACGCCCTGCGCTGGAGCGTCGCCGAGATGGAGCGCCGCTACAAGCTGATGGCGAAGATGGGCGTGCGCAACCTGTCGGGCTTCAACGCCAAGGTCAAGGAGGCCGAAGAGGCCGGTACGCCATTGAGCGACCCGTTGTATCACCGCGAGAGCATCCACGACGAAGCGCCGCTGCTGCACAAGCTGCCGACCATCGTGGTGGTGGTGGACGAATTCGCCGACATGATGATGATCGTCGGCAAGAAGGTCGAAGAGCTGATCGCCCGTATCGCCCAGAAGGCCCGTGCGGCCGGTATCCACTTGATCCTCGCCACACAACGGCCGTCGGTGGACGTGATCACCGGCCTGATCAAGGCCAACATCCCGACCCGCATGGCGTTCCAGGTATCGAGCAAGATCGACTCGCGGACCATCATCGACCAGGGTGGCGCCGAGCAGTTGCTGGGGCATGGTGACATGCTCTACATGCCGCCGGGCACCAGCCTGCCGATTCGTGTGCACGGTGCGTTCGTTTCCGATGACGAAGTGCACCGCGTGGTGGAAGCCTGGAAGTTGCGTGGCGCCCCTGAATACAACGACGACATCCTCAACGGTGTCGAAGAGGCCGGCAGCGGTTTCGAAGGCAGCAGTGGCGGCGGTGACGACGACGCTGAAACCGATGCGCTCTATGACGAAGCGGTGCAGTTCGTCCTGGAGAGCCGCCGGGCCTCGATTTCCGCCGTCCAGCGCAAGCTGAAGATTGGCTACAACCGCGCCGCCCGCATGATCGAAGCCATGGAAATGGCCGGGGTGGTGACGGCCATGAACACCAACGGCTCGCGCGAAGTACTGGCGCCGGGCCCGATGCGCGACTAATGACCCGGGCGGCCTGCCGAAGCGCCGCTCGAACCCCCACGACTTCATGAGGACTCCCATGCGCCTGATTCGCATGTTGCTGTTGCCCGTACTGGCCTTGTCTACCTTGTCGGCCCACGCCGGCGAAAAGGACGTGGCTCGCCTGACTCAATTGCTGGGCGGCTCCCAGACCCTGACTGCACGTTTCTCCCAGTTGACCCTCGATGGCAGTGGCACCCAATTGCAGGAAACCGCCGGCGACATGGCCCTGCAGCGCCCGGGCCTGTTCTACTGGCACACGGATGCACCAGCCGAACAATTGATGGTCTCCGACGGCAAGAAAGTCTCCCTGTGGGACCCGGACCTGGAACAGGTGACCATCAAGACCCTCGACCAGCGCCTGACCCAGACACCGGCGTTGCTGCTCTCCGGCGACATCTCCGAGATCAGCCAGAGCTTCGACATCAGCGCCAAGGAAGCGGGCGGCGTGATTGACTTCACCCTCAAGCCCAAGACCAAGGACAGCCTGTTCGACAGCCTGCGCCTGTCGTTCCGCAACGGCCTGCTCAACGACATGCAGTTGATCGACAGTGTCGGCCAGCGCACCAATATCCTGTTCACCGGGGTCAAGGCCAACGAGCCGATCGCCGCGTCCAAGTTCAAGTTCGACATCCCCAAGGGTGCCGATGTGATCCAGGAATAAGGGGGCATCTCAGAACCTAATGTGGGAGCGAGCTTGCTCGCGAAATCGGTGGGTCAGTCACATCTATTTCGACTGATCCGACGCCATCGCGAGCAAGCTCGCTCCCACAGGGTGCTGTAGTGTTCAATAGAGTCGGCAACAGGACCCAGCGGAGGTTTTGTAGTAATCATGGACCTGTTTCGAAGCGCCCCGATTGCCCAGCCATTGGCCGCCCGCCTGCGCGCGACCAACCTGGATGAGTACGTCGGCCAGGAGCATGTGCTCGCTCGCGGCAAGCCTCTGCGCGAGGCCTTGGAGCAGGGTGTTCTGCACTCGATGATCTTCTGGGGCCCGCCGGGCGTGGGCAAGACCACCCTGGCGCGGCTGCTGGCGGAAGTCTCGGACGCTCACTTCGAAACGGTGTCGGCGGTGCTGGCCGGGGTCAAGGAAATCCGCCAGGCGGTGGAAGTGGCCAAGCAGCAGGCTGGACAGTACGGCAAGCGCACGATCCTGTTCGTCGACGAAGTGCACCGGTTCAACAAGTCCCAGCAGGACGCATTCCTGCCCTACGTCGAAGACGGCACGCTGATCTTCATCGGTGCCACCACCGAAAACCCTTCGTTCGAACTCAACAACGCTTTGCTCTCGCGGGCGCGGGTCTATGTGCTCAAGAGCCTCGACGAGACGGCGATGCGCAAGCTGGTGCATCGGGCGCTGACCGAGGAGCGCGGCCTGGGCAAGCGGCATTTGAGCCTCAGCGATGAAGGCTTCCAGATCCTGTTTTCCGCCGCCGATGGCGATGGCCGGCGCTTGCTCAACCTGCTGGAAAACGCCTCGGACCTGGCCGAAGACGACAGCGAGATTGGCGTCGAGCTGCTGCAAAGTCTGCTGGGCGATACCCGGCGCCGCTTCGACAAGGGCGGCGAGGCGTTCTACGACCAGATTTCGGCGCTGCACAAATCCATTCGCGGTTCCAACCCCGACGCGGCCTTGTACTGGTTTGCGCGCATGATCGACGGCGGTTGCGATCCGCTGTACCTGGCGCGGCGCGTCGTGCGCATGGCCAGCGAAGACATCGGCAATGCCGACCCCCGGGCCCTGAGCCTGTGCCTGGCGGCGTGGGATGTGCAGGAGCGCCTCGGCAGCCCGGAAGGTGAGCTCGCCGTGGCCCAGGCCATCACGTACCTGGCCTGTGCGCCGAAGAGCAACGCCGTGTACATGGGCTTCAAGGCGGCGATGCGCAGTGCCACCGAACACGGCTCCCTTGAAGTGCCACTGCACCTGCGCAACGCGCCGACCAAGCTCATGAAGCAACTGGGCTATGGCGAAGAATACCGTTATGCCCATGACGAGCCGGACGCCTACGCCGCCGGCGAAGATTATTTTCCCGATGAACTCGAACCCCAGCGCTTCTACCAGCCAGTACCGCGGGGCCTTGAACTGAAGATCGGCGAGAAGCTCAACCACCTGGCACAACTGGATCGCCTGAGTCCACGGCAGCGGAGAAAACCTTGATCCCCCTGATACTTGCCGTTTCCGCTGGCGGTGTCGCCGGCACGCTGCTGCGTTTCGCCACGGGCAACTGGATCAACGCAAATTGGCCCCGGCACTTCTATACCGCGACGCTGGCCGTTAATATCGTGGGCTGTCTGCTGATCGGCGTTCTATACGGTCTGTTTTTGATTCGCCCGGAAGTGCCCATCGAGGTGCGGGCCGGGCTGATGGTTGGCTTTCTCGGCGGCCTGACGACTTTTTCATCCTTTTCACTGGATACGGTGCGCCTGCTGGAAAGCGGGCAGGTGCCGCTGGCCCTGGGCTATGCAGCCATCAGTGTATTCGGCGGGCTGCTCGCCACTTGGGCTGGCCTGTCCTTGACCAAACTTTGATAACGAGAGACCGACATGCTCGATTCCAAACTGTTACGTAGCAACCTCCAGGACGTAGCGGACCGCCTGGCTTCCCGTGGCTTTGCCCTGGACGTCGCGCGCATCGAAGCGCTGGAAGAACAGCGCAAGACCGTCCAGACCCGCACCGAAGCCCTGCAGGCTGAACGTAACGCGCGCTCCAAGTCCATCGGCCAGGCCAAGCAGCGTGGCGAAGACATCGCGCCGCTGATGGCCGATGTCGAGCGCATGGCGGGCGAATTGAGCGCGGGCAAGGTCGAGCTGGACGCGATCCAGACCGAGTTGGATTCGATCCTGCTGGGCATCCCGAACCTGCCTCACGAATCGGTGCCGGTCGGGGAAGACGAAGACGGCAACGTCGAAGTGCGCCGCTGGGGCACGCCGACAGCCTTCGATTTCCCGGTGCAGGACCACGTGGCCCTGGGCGAGAAATTCGGCTGGCTCGACTTCGAAACCGCCGCCAAGCTGTCGGGCGCCCGTTTCGCCCTGCTGCGCGGGCCGATCGCGCGCCTGCATCGGGCCCTGGCGCAGTTCATGATCAACCTGCACGTCACCGAACACGGCTACGAAGAAGCCTACACCCCGTACCTGGTCCAGGCCCCGGCGCTGCAAGGCACCGGTCAGTTGCCGAAGTTCGAGGAAGACCTGTTCAAGATCAGCCGCGACGGCGAGGCCGACCTGTACCTGATCCCGACCGCCGAAGTGTCGCTGACCAACATCGTGGCCGGCGAAATCGTCGACGCCAAGCAGTTGCCGATCAAGTTCGTTGCCCACACGCCGTGCTTCCGCAGTGAAGCCGGGGCGTCGGGCCGTGATACCCGCGGCATGATCCGCCAGCACCAGTTCGACAAGGTCGAGATGGTCCAGATTGTCGAGCCGTCGAAATCCATGGAAGCGCTGGAAAGCCTGACCGCCAACGCCGAGAAGGTCCTGCAACTGCTTGAACTGCCGTATCGCACCCTGGCGCTGTGCACCGGCGACATGGGCTTCAGCGCGGTCAAGACCTACGACCTGGAAGTCTGGATTCCGAGCCAGGACAAGTACCGCGAGATCTCGTCGTGCTCCAACTGTGGCGACTTCCAGGCCCGCCGCATGCAGGCGCGTTTCCGCAACCCGGAAACCGGCAAGCCGGAACTGGTCCACACCCTCAATGGCTCCGGCCTGGCGGTGGGGCGCACCCTGGTGGCGGTGCTGGAGAACTACCAGCAGGCCGACGGTTCGATCCGTGTGCCCGAGGTGTTGAAACCCTACATGGGCGGCATCGAGGTCATCGGCTAAATGGACTATTTGCCACTGTTCCACAACCTGCGCGGCAGCCGCGTGCTGGTGGTCGGCGGCGGGGAGATTGCCTTGCGCAAGTCCCGCCTGCTGGCCGATGCCGGCGCGTTGCTGCGGGTGGTCGCACCCGACATCGAACCGCAGTTGCGGGAACTGGTCAGTGGCAGCGGCGGCGAGTGTGTCCAGCGCGGTTACCTTGAGTCGGATCTGGACGGTTGCGGGCTGATCATTGCTGCCACCGACGACGAACCGCTCAATGCCCAGGTCTCGGCCGACGCCCATAAGCGTTGCGTGCCGGTCAACGTGGTGGACGCGCCGGCCTTGTGCAGCGTGATCTTCCCGGCGATCGTCGACCGCTCGCCCTTGGTGATCGCAGTGTCCAGTGGCGGCGACGCGCCGGTGCTGGCGCGGCTGATCCGGGCCAAGCTGGAAACCTGGATTCCCTCGACCTATGGGCAGTTGGCCGGGCTGGCGGCGCGTTTTCGCAATCAGGTCAAGCAACTGTTTCCCGATGTCCAGCAGCGCCGGGCGTTCTGGGAAGAGGTGTTCCAAGGCCCTATCGCCGACCGCCAACTGGCCGGGCAGGGCGGCGAAGCCGAGCGCTTGCTGCGGGAAAAGATCGACGGCCAGGCGCCGAGCGCGCCGGGCGAGGTTTATCTGGTGGGGGCCGGGCCGGGAGATCCGGACCTGCTGACCTTCCGCGCCTTGCGCTTGATGCAGCAGGCGGACGTGGTGCTGTACGACCGCCTGGTGGCGCCGGCGATTCTGGAATTGTGCCGACGCGACGCCGAGCGCATCTACGTTGGCAAGCGCCGCGCCGACCACGCCGTACCCCAGGACCAGATCAACCAGCAATTGGTCGACCTGGCTCGCCAGGGCAAGCGCGTGGTGCGGTTGAAGGGCGGCGATCCGTTCATCTTCGGCCGTGGCGGCGAGGAGATCGAAGAGCTGGCGGCCCATGGCATCCCGTTCCAGGTCGTCCCGGGCATCACCGCCGCCAGTGGTTGCGCGGCCTACGCCGGGATCCCGCTGACCCATCGCGACTACGCCCAATCGGTGCGTTTCATCACCGGCCATCTCAAGGACGGCACCAGCGACTTGCCGTGGGCCGACCTGGTCTCGCCGGCGCAGACGCTGGTGTTCTACATGGGTTTGGTCGGCCTGCCGATGATCTGCAACGAGCTGATCAAGCACGGTCGCGCGGCGGATACGCCAGCGGCGTTGATCCAGCAGGGCACCACGTCGAACCAACGGGTCTTTACCGGCACTTTGGCGGACTTGCCACGGCTGGTGGCCGAGCATGAGGTGCATGCGCCGACGCTGGTGATCGTTGGGGAAGTGGTGCAGTTACGCGAGAAACTGGCCTGGTTTGAAGGGGCTCAGGGGCAGGTCTAGAGACCGCGTTGCCCCGATCGCGAGCAAGCTCGCTCCCACAGGGACCTTTGGCGCACTGAAGATCCAGTGTGGGAGCGAGCTTGCTCGCGATGCGGGCGGCCCACTCAACATGACCTCTGCTGACCCACCGCTATCGCGAGCAAGCTCGGCCCCCACAGGGGCCTTTGGCGCACTGCTGATCCAATGTGGGAGCTGAGCTTGCTCGCGATGAGGCCCTCAGCTACAACGGATTTTCCGGATCAATCCTCAGTCTGCCGCCAGATCCCTTTCCCACTCAACCTTTCCCGATCATGGGCAACCGTGAAATCCTGCTTCGGCCCCTGGGGCACGATCCCGTTAGGGTTGATGGTCTTGTGGCTGCCGTAGTAATGGCCCTGGATATGGGTGAAGTCCACGGTTTCGGCAATGCCCGGCCACTGGTACAGCTCCCGCAGCCAATTCGACAGGTTCGGATAATCGGCGATGCGCCGCAGATTGCATTTGAAGTGACCGAAATACACCGCGTCGAAACGGATGATCGTGGTGAACAGGCGGATATCCGCTTCGGTCAGGTATTCGCCAGCCAAGTAGCGTTTGTTCGCAAGCAAGGCCTCCAGCCGGTCCAGTTCGGCGAATAAACCGTCGAACGCTTCTTCGTAGGCCGCTTGGGTGGTGGCGAACCCGGCGCGATACACACCGTTGTTGACCGCTGGGTAGATCCGCTCGTTCAAGGCATCGATATCGCGGCGCAGGTGCTCGGGATACAGGTCCAGGTCGTTGCCCGTCAAACCATCGAAGGCACTGTTGAACATGCGGATGATTTCCGCCGATTCGTTGTTGACGATGCGCTGCTGGCGTTTGTCCCACAGCACCGGCACGGTGACGCGGCCGGTGTAGTCCGGCGTGTCGGCGGTGTAGCGCTGATGCAGGAATTGCAGATGATCGAGTTTGTCGCCCGTGGAGCCGTGGGCCTTGTCGAAGGTCCAGCCGTTTTCCAGCATCAGGTAGCTGACCACCGAGACATCGATCAGCGCCTCCAGGCCCTTGAGCTTGCGCACGATCAGCGTGCGGTGGGCCCAGGGGCAGGCCAGGGAGACATACAGATGGTAGCGCCCGGCCTCGGCGGCAAACCCGCTCTCGCCCGAGGGGCCGGCGTTGCCGTCGGCGGTCACCCAATGACGGCGCTGCGCCTGTTCGCGCTGGAAGGTGCCGTCCTTGCTCTCATACCACTGGTCCTGCCAGCGGCCCTCGACCAACAAACCCATCTGGATATCCTCGCTCAATAATCATTGGAGACGAGTCTATTCCCATAGGTTCGAACTAAAAGCGCAAAGGTTGGGCGTTAATGATCGGTTAAATCGAACGATCCCGCGCGTCCCAATACTGCCGGGCTTTATCGAACGCTTCTTCGCGAGCCAGGCCCAGGCCGCGCAAGGCCAGTGCCATGGTGGCGATCAGCGCCAGTTGCGGGTAGCTGTCCTCGACGTCACCACGCCAGATCGCCTTCAAATGCTCGGGGTCGAGGCTCTCCGGTTTGACATGGCGCTGCTCGGCCAGGCGCGGCCATTCTTCGTCCCAACTGGTGCCGCCGGTGGTGCCGTACAGGTGGCTGTCGGCGTCCGGGTTGATCTCGATTTCGCCGCCGTCGCCCTTGATCACGATGGCGGTGTCACCGAGCAGGCCGCTGGCATCGCGATGCACGGCCTGGTAGCCCGGATGGAAGATGCTTTGCAGGCCGCAGCGGGCGGCCAGTGGGTTGAGAATCCGGGCCAGGGAATGGATCGGCGAGCGCAGGCCCAAGGTGTTGCGCAGGTCGATCATCCGCTGCATTTGCGGCGCCCAGTCCACCAGCGGCATGAAGGCCAGGCCGCCGTTGTCCAGCGCGCTGCCGACCTGTTGCCAATCCCGGCACAGCGGGATCTGCAGCAAGCCCAGCAATTGTTCGGTATAGAGGCGACCCGCCGTGTGAGCGCCGCCGCCGTGCATGAAAATTCGCACGCCGTTCTGGCCCAGGCACTTGGCCGCCAGCAGGTACCACGGCAAATGGCGCTTCTTGCCGGCGTAGGTCGGCCAGTCGAGGTCCACTGTCAACGCCGGGACCACCAGGCGTTCACGCAGGGCTTCGGTGAATCCGGCCATTTCCTCGGCGCTTTCTTCCTTGTGCCGCAGCAGCATCAGGAAGGCGCCCAGTTGGGTGTCCTCGACCTTTTCATCGAGCACCATGCCCATGGCCTCACGGGCTTCTTCGCGGGTCAGGTTGCGGGCGCCGCGCTTGCCTTTGCCAAGGATGCGCACGAACTGGGCGAACGGGTGTTCGGCCGGGGTCTCAAGGGTCAGTGCTGGAAAGTCGGTCATAAGCAATTCGTCGGTTTGGGCAGGCCCGCCAGCTTGGCGGCGAGTTTGGCGGGAGTGCCTTTGAACAATCGGTTCAGGTGCAGGCTGTTGCCTTTGTCCGCCCCCAGTTTCAGCGCCGTGTACTTGATCAGCGGCCGGGTCGCGGGGGAGAGCTGGAATTCGTCGTAGAAACCGCGAAGCAGTTCAAGGATTTCCCAGTGTTCGGGACTCAACTCGATGTCCTCGGCGCTGGCCAGGGCGGTGGCGACTTCGGCCGACCAGTCGTCCAGGTCGGCCAAGTAGCCGTCCTTGTCCAGCGCGATGGCGCGGTCGCCCACGTTCAGCGTGTTCATAGCCAGGTGTTGACCTTGTCGTGCTCGATCGATAGCTCGACGAAACCTGAGTAGTTGATGGCTTCGGCCCAGTCTGGTGTGTCCAAGGCGCGGGCCTGGAGGTCTTCGGCGAGCACGAACAGGTTCACGCCGGCGGCCTGCAGCCGTTCGAACGGTGGGCTGCCCGGTTGCAACGCGTACGTCGCGTCGCCGCACAGCAGCAGCGCATCCTGATTGCCCAGCACCCGCAGGCAACTGGCGAGGCGGTTATCGCCGAAGGGCGAATGAGACAACACATGCAAAGTCGACATCAGAGGGTGATCACCTGGTCGTAACGGTCGATGAGCGCGGCGATGTCCGGCGCGCTCAGTACTTTCACCTCGCCCAACGCCAGGGCGGTGCTGGTAACGCCGCGTTCGGCGGCGCTGTCGGCGCAGAGGAACAGGTCTTCGACGCCGAACATCGGCAACGCCTGCAGGTTGGCGCTCAGGTCCTTTTGCTGGACCGCCTTGGCGTTTTGGCCGGCGGTGAGCTGGAACACGCCGTCATCGAGAAACAGCAGGCCGATGGGCAGGTCGAACGCACCGCCGGCCAGGACGATGTCCAGGGCTTCACGGGCGCCGGGGCCGGACCAGGGGGCCTGGCGGCTGATCAGCAATAAAGACTTGGCCATTACGCGCCTCCAAAACAGATCAAGCGGTCGGCGTCCTGGATCGCATCGTGCAGCTGGCCCAACCCGGACAAGGCCCAGGGCGCTTCGACACTGGCCGCCGCACGCTGGTAGCGCTGGGCTTCTTCCTCGTTCAACACGCCACGACGCAACGCCGCCGCGATGCAGACCACGCCGTCTAGCCGGTTGTCGCTGACGAATGCGCGCCACTGTCGGGGCAGGTCCTGTTCGTCCTGGGGCGTGACGACACTGGCGCAGGCGTTATAGACGCCGTCCTGATAGAAAAACAGCCGCACGATCTCATGCCCACCTGCCAGCGCCGCCTGGGCAAACAGCAAGGCTCGGCGCGAGGAGGGCGCATGGGCGGCGGAAAACAGCGCAATGGCGAACTTCATGACAGACCCGATCAGCAAAACTGCGGCCATGATAAAGCTTTATGGGCGGTGGGGCGATTGCCAGGAAAGGGCGAGGCCTCTGGATAAGGTTCACCTTGTGGCGAGGGAGCTTGCTCCCGTTGGGGCGCGCAGCGGCCCCAAGAACTTGCCAAGGGAATGTGAGGCGAACCATGGTGAACGAATGGGGCTGCTTCGCAGCCCAGCGGGAGCAAGCTCCCTCGCCACAGGGGTCAGGGCTTGGCCTTCAGGCCATGCAACTGGCAATACTCCGCCCACTCCATCCCCGCCATCTCCGCCACTTCCTTATGCACCTCCAGGCGCTGGGCCTGGTAGTCCTCGGGCGAGGCGGCGGTCAGTTGCAAAGTCAGTTCCCAGGCAAACAGGCCCAGGCGCTCGGCCTCGGCTTCGAACGCTTCGTGCAAGCGCTCGGCACGGTACTGTTCGGCGGTCTCGCCCTTGGCCTGGGCCAGCAGCGGGTTGAGGTGGTCCAGTTCGTGGCGCAGTTCGGGGCGCTCATCGAGAAATTTTTCCAGGGCTCGTTCGTGTTGCTGTTCGGTTGCCGCCATGGTCACTCCTTGGGGGATGCAGACTGCTTCTTGCTGGCCTTGGCCGCAGCCGCCAGGCATTCAAGGGCGAATTGTTCGGTGTAGGTCATCTGGATCGGCGTGGTTTCGCCCTTGACGGTGCGTTCGCCGTCGAGGATGTAGCGAATCCGCTTGTCGGTGACGCCGATTCGCTTGGCGATCCACGAAGGTGTCTGGCCGATCTGGCTGATCAGTTTGTCGGCATATTCCGGGGTGGGCTTGTAGAACTCGGCGTTGGGGGTCATGGGTGTTCCGCGTGGCTGGTGGCGATGGCGCGACAGATTGCGTGAATCGGTGCTCGCTGTCGCGGGTAAATTTCAGTAAAGCAGCACGATGGCTCGGGCCGCAGTGCTACAGTCCGTTTTTTTTCGATGAGTGAACGCAATGCGAATGTTGACGGTGGCCCTGGCCGCCACTTTGCTGGTCGGCTGCGCGGGTTCGGCGATGAACGAGGCTCGGACCCAGGCCCCTTACAAGACCCTGACCTCGGACAAGCCGGAACAGGTCGTGGCCCAGTGCGTGCAGTTTTCCTGGCAGGACGAAGCGGTATTCGGTGTCGATGCCGGCGCCTACCTGCAACCGGGCAAGAAAGGTGGCTCTACGGTCTACACCCGCTCCGCCGAATCGTTCGTCGATCTGCACGCCGGTGCGACGGGCACCGAGTTGAGTTATTACGCCAAGCATGACGACTTCGTGGCCAAGCGCCGGTTGGCGGCGTTGGCGACTTGCTTGTAAGCAGCTCGCACTCACGCTCCCACAGGGGCTGCGTTTCAAACAGTGTCCAGGCGCTTCTGGAAGAAGAAGCGCTGGTGGCCCGGCGGGTAGTCGTCGATCAGGCCGCACTCGGTGAAGCCGTGTCTGCGGTAGAACGCCGGGGCCTGGAAGTCGAAGGTGTCCAACCAGATGCCCACGCAGTTTTTCTCTCGGGCCAGTGCTTCGGCCATCTGCATCAGGGTCGAGCCGGTGCCCTGGCCCCGGGCCTGTTCCGGCACCACCAGCAGCTCGATATACAGCCAGCGAAAAAACACTCGGCCGTAGAGCCCGCCGACAATTTCGCCCTGTTCGTCCCGCACCAGCCAGGCCACCAGTTCAGGTGCACTTCCACCGGTCTTGGCGGTGTTGAAGGCGCGTAGCGGGGCGAGGATGGCTTGGCGTTCTTCGTCGGTGGGCGTGTCCGTGCGTTCGATTCGTAGCGTCATCGGCGATGTCCCTATTCAGTCAAGATCAAGCGCAGGAGCCTATCCCAAAGGCTGCCGTGACGTCATCCGGTCGGCGGGGAAACAGGCGCATTACGTAAACCAAGCCATACTGCCTAATGCTTTGAAGCGATCCCGATCCCAAAAAACAAGAAGAGACCGACTCATGAAGTTCGAATCCTTGGCCCGGACCCTCATCGCGACGTCACTGACCCTCGGTTGTTTATCGGCGTACGCCGCTTCCCAGGCACCGGTGGCGGCCGAGAACGGCATGGTGGTCACTGCCCAGCACCTGGCGACCCATGTCGGCGTCGATGTGCTCAAGAACGGCGGCAATGCCGTGGATGCGGCGGTGGCGGTGGGCTATGCCCTGGCGGTGGTGTATCCGGCGGCGGGCAACCTGGGCGGGGGTGGTTTCATGACCCTGCAATTGGCCGACGGTCGCAAGACGTTCCTGGATTTCCGCGAAAAGGCCCCCCTGGCCGCCACCGCCAACATGTATCTGGACAAGGACGGCAACGTCGTGCCCGAACTCAGCACCCGCGGCCACCTGGCGGTAGGCGTGCCCGGCACCGTGTCCGGCATGGAGCTGGCGTTGAGCAAGTACGGCAGCAAACCGCGGGCGGAATTGATCGCCCCGGCCATCAAGTTCGCCGAGGAAGGCTTCGCCCTGGAGCAGGGTGATGTCGATCTGCTGGAAACCGCTACCGATGTGTTCAAGAAGGACATGCGCGACTCCGGTGCGATCTTCCTGCACAACGGCGAGCCCATGCAGGTCGGCCAGAAGCTGGTGCAAAAAGATCTCGCCAAGACCCTGCGGGAAATCTCCGCCAAGGGCGCCGACGGTTTCTACAAGGGCTGGGTCGCCGATGCCCTGGTCACCTCCAGCCAGGCCAACAAAGGCATCATCACCCAGGCCGACCTGGACAAGTACAAGACCCGCGAGCTCGCCCCGGTGGAGTGCGACTACCGTGGCTACCACATCATCTCGGCGCCGCCGCCCAGTTCCGGCGGGGTGGTGCTGTGCCAGATCATGAATATCCTCGACGGCTATCCGATGAAGGCGTTGGGGTTCCATTCGGCCCAGGGCATGCACTATCAGATCGAAGCCATGCGCCACGCCTACGTGGACCGCAACAGCTACCTGGGTGACCCGGATTTCGTGAAGAACCCCATCGACCATTTGCTGGACAAGAACTACGCCGCCAAGCTGCGGGCCGCGATCGAGCCGCAAAAGGCCGGCGACTCGCAGAAAATCAAGCCCGGGGTGGCGCCCCATGAGGGCAGCAACACCACCCATTACTCCATCGTCGACAAGTGGGGCAACGCCGTTTCGGTCACCTACACCTTGAACGACTGGTTCGGCGCGGGCGTCATGGCGAGCAAGACCGGGGTGATCCTCAACGATGAGATGGACGACTTCACCGCCAAGGTCGGCGTGCCCAACATGTATGGCCTGGTGCAGGGCGAGGCCAACGCCATCGCGCCGGGTAAGGCACCGCTGTCATCCATGAGCCCGACCATCGTCACCAAGGACGGCAAGACGGTCATGGTGGTGGGGACCCCGGGCGGCAGCCGGATCATCACCGCGACGTTGTTGACCATCCTCAACGTGATCGACTACGGCATGAACCTCCAGGAAGCGGTCGATGCGCCGCGTTTCCACCAGCAATGGATGCCGGAGGAAACCAACCTGGAGACGTTCGCGGCCAGCCCCGATACCCAGAAACTGCTGGAGAGCTGGGGGCACAAGTTTGCCGGCCCGCAGGACCCCAACCACATCGCCGCGATCCTGGTCGGCGCGCCCTCATTGGGCGGCAAGCCAGTGGGCAAGAACCGCTTCTATGGCGCCAACGACCCCCGTCGCAACACCGGGTTGTCGCTGGGTTATTGATGAGTTGCACGGCTGCGACACGGTTTGAAGAGGGAAGGTCATGAACAGCGCATTGCTGATTATCGATGTCCAGAACGCGCTGTGCAGTGGCGAAGAGGAATGCTTCGACAGCCAGCGCATCATCCGGACCATCAGTGACCTCGGTGCCAGGGCCAGGGCTGCCGGCCGGACGGTGATCCTGATCCAGCATGAAGAGCTGGATGGGGCGCTCACCCATGGCGCCGCCGGCTGGCAACTGGCTGCCGGCCTGTCGACCGCGGCGGATGACCTGCGGGTGCGCAAGACCACGGCCGATGCTTTCTACCAGACCGACCTGCAACCGTTGTTGCAGGCCCGAGGCATCGACCGCCTGGTGATCTGCGGGCTGCAAACCGACTATTGCATCAATGCCACCGTGCGTCAGGCCCATGCCCTGGGGTACGACGTGGTCCTGGCGGCCGATGCCCACTCCACCGTGGACAACGGCAGCATGGCGGCCGAGCAGATCATCGCCAACCACAACAACCGGCTGGGGCGACTGAGCAGTGCGGTGTCGCGGATTGATGTAATGCCGGCTGCTGAAATTCGCCTGTAGCCGATACTCAGTGTTGGAGCAGGAGACCTATGGCTCAGCGTGGAGGATGGTTTTTCACGGCGCGCCAAGCACCATCGTCCAGTACACCCCCGCATCGCTGCGCGAGTCGCTGGCCGACGCTGCGCCCATCTGGGTGAACATCGGGTTCATCAGGTTGGCGCAGTGTCCGGGGCTGGCGAGCCAATCGTGCAGGGCCTGGCTCGGTGAGCGTTGGCCGGCGGCGATATTCTCGCCCAATTTGCGTCCGCGAAAGCCGGCGCTCCTGGCGCGATCGGAGGTGGAGCGACCGTCCGGGTCGCGATGTGCGAAATAGTTGTCCTGGGCCATCGACCGGCTGTGGCCTTGGGCGGCCGTTCCCAACGCGGCGTTCCAGCTCAGCGGTCGAGCCGCCGCGAAGCGCTGGCGCCCGCACATCCGTGGCTTGGCCCTGGCGGCGTTGACCTGGGCCAGCAGCGTCTTGTCCGCCGAACCCACATCGCTCATCCGCGTGCCATCCATGGGCTGCGCCAACACCAGGCGCCACTCGTCACCGACCCGATTGACGCCGATATCGGCGTACTGGTTGTCCAGCAGCGCCGCGCAATGCTCGTCCGCCAACATCTCGAAGGCCTCTTCGGCATCCCGTGCATCGGTCAGGCGGATGCTGCGCACGGCTCGGGCTTGATAGCCGGCGTCCTGCAAGGTTTCCCGCAGGCCACCGCGAAAGCCGATCGGCAAGCCCAGGTTCGAACGCAGCACCAGCGGCTGTGTGGCGCGTACCGTGCGCCACTCACAACGGCGGGACTGGCTACGGAAGTCGTTGATGGCGTCCACCAGTTGCCTTTCGCCCCGCGCATGGGCGGGGCTGGCGAACAAGGGAAACAGGGCAAGCAGGCACAGCGAAACGAAACGGCAAGAGCGAACAAGGTGGCGCATGGGGCGAACGGCTCAAGAGAGGAATTGCTTTAGCGCCAGGCTTGGCGCCGATCAGCTGGAAAACCCGTGGCTGCAGGTTGGCGAGGTTTTCACGGCTGGGGTAGGACTGTGGGTTTTGAAACAAGTTTCCGGAAGACGAAGACTCTCTGCGAGCTGGCACGACTCATTGTGGCGAGGGGAAAAATCCCATCGCCACAATGGATTCAGTCAGTTCAATTCGCCGTTCCAGCCACAGGCACCTTGGCTCGCTCAACCTTGCGATAGGTCAGCAACACGATGCCGGTCACCACAATCGCGCCGCCCATCACCTGGCCCGGGTTGAGCATCTGGTCCAGCACCAGCCAGCCGATCAGCAGTGTCGCCAGCGGTTCGATGTTCATCACCGGAGCGTTGCGCGGCATGTCCAGGCGGGGCACGGAAATGAACAGCACGATGAACCCGGTGCCATAGAGCACCACCAGGGTCGCCAGGGCGAGCCAGCCGGTGCTGCTGGCCGGCAGGTCGAAACCGCCGGGCAGGGCACCGGTCAGGCCGGCGAGGTTGACGCTGCTGAACACGATGAAAATCGTCAACAGGCTGCGTACCGATCCGCGCACCTGGGACAACTTGTGGTCGGTGATCCACAGCGCGCAGGCGAATACGCAGGCGGCGCAGAAGGCCAGGCCCACCCCGAGCAACCATTGCGGGCCGACGTCCTGTGCGGAGGATAAGCGTGCCGGCACTTCCAGCACGAACACCAGCCCCACCAGGATCATGCCCATCAACGCGGCGGTGCGCGCCGTCGGGCGTGGCCCGCCCAGCGCCCAGGTCAGCAAGGCCAGCAGGATCGGAAACACGTTGCCCACCAACAAGGCCAACGCCACCGGCACGCGCGCCACGGCGGAGTACAGGCACAGGCTCTGGGCGCCGATCAACAACCCCAGGGTCAATTGCCAACGCCACGCACCGGGCGGCAGGTGCAGACGCTGGCGTTGCCAGAGCACCATCGCCGCCAATACCAGCAGCGTCCCGCCCGAGCGCAGCAGGATCGCCAGCAGCACCCCGGCACCGTCGTCGAAGGCGGCCCGGGCGGCGACATGGTTGCCGGCGAAGGCACAGCCCATGCACAGCAGGACGAGCACCGCGAGGTGGCGGGGTAACGGCGTGGGGGTATCAGGTGTGGCAGTGGAACGGGTCATGGCAGGTGTCTCGAAGGCGACCGCCAAGGCCAAAGACCTCGGAGCGGTTATTTTTAGTTATAGGTTGTCGTACGACTAAGGGCTTTTTACCCCATGGGGTGGTAACAGACAAGGTCCACTCAAGACCGTCGGAAAACCTGTGGCGAGGGAGCTTGCTCCCGCTGGGCTGCGTAGCAGCCCTTTTTTATGAGCGCTTCGCACTCCAGCGGGAGCAAGCTCCCTCGCCACATCGTATGTCTCGCACATTGTCCGGCGCTTTGCTGTACAACAATCTTGCCGCTGTGTCGTTTACAGCCTTGCCCTTCTTGCGGAACAACTCATGCGCCTGGCTGATTTCATTCTCGACAATATCGAGCCGATTCTTCAGGCGTGGGAAGACTTCGCCAAAACCATCACCCCCGCGTCCATTGGCATGGATTCCATTGCCCTGCGCGACCATGCCGAACAGATGCTGCGTACCATCGCCGCTGACCTGCGTACCTCGCAAACGCGCAAGGAGGCGATTGCCAAGTCCCATGGGGAGGCGCCGGCGACCGATACCGAAACCGCCGCCGAAACCCATGCGGTCATCCGCCAGTCCTCGGGGTTTACCGTGGAGCAAATGGTTTCCGAATACCGGGCCCTGCGCACCAGCGTGCTCATGCTCTGGATGCCGCACACGCAGTTGGATCACAAGCAGGTCATGGACGATCTGATTCGCTTCAACGAGGCCGTGGACCAGGCCTTGGCCGAGTCTGTCGTCAGCTACTCCGGGGCGGTGGATGCATCGCGCAACATCTTTCTCGGGATTCTCGGACACGACCTGCGCAGCCCCTTGGGCGCGATCCTGCTGAGTTCCGAAGTGCTGCTGCGGGCGGGGGACCTGCCTGCCAAAGCCACCAAGATCACTTCGCGCATTTACACCAGCGTCAAGCGGGCCAACAAAATCGTCGGCGATCTGCTGGATTTCACCCGTACCCAACTCGGCTCGGGTATTCCGGTGCAGCGCTTCAACGGCGATCTGGTGGCGGCCTGCGAAGGCATGGTGGAGGAGGCGCGGGCCTATCATCCGGAAAGCGAAATCCTTTTTGAAACGACCAGCGTCCTGGAGGGGCTGTTTGATCCGGCCCGCATGGAGCAGGTCTTCGCCAACTTGATTGGCAACGCCGTGCAGCATGGCACCGAAGGCACGCCGATTACCGTTTCGATGAGCGCTGAAGAGGATGTGGCAGTGATCGCGATCAACAACCAGGGCAAGCCCATCGAGAAAGATGCCATGGCCAGCATTTTCAACCCGATGATCCGGCATCTGCGCAGCGGTGAGATGCAGTACGGTTCCACGGCCGGGCTCGGACTGGGCCTGCACATCGCCTCGGCGATCGTATCGGCCCATAAGGGCACCATCGAGGTTCACTCGAAGTCGCGAGTCGGCACGACCTTTACTGTGCGTATACCGTTGCACTCGGACTGATCGATTGTGCGGATGAGCCTTTTCGTATACTTGTACGATGTCTTATCACGGAGTAAAACTGTCGTCCCGTCCAATAATAATTAACGGAGACGCACGATGGATGTTTCGCAATCTGCAACCGCCGCCGATCAGGGCCGCCGAGTGTTCCTGAAAAAATCCCTGGTGGTCTCGGCCGCCGCCGCGACCCTTGGCAACTTGCCCGGGCTCGCCCAGGCCGAGCCCTTGAGCCAGCGTTACCCAGACCCGTTGATCAACATTCTTGACCCCAGCTTCATGGACTTGCGCATCTTCAACGCCAGCGTGGAGAAGCTCGCCACCGGCCTGCGTTGGGCAGAGGGGCCAGTGTGGGTCGGTGACGGGCGTTATCTGCTGGTCAGTGACATTCCCAACAACCGCATCGTGCGCTGGGATGAAATCACCGGCGGGCTGTCGGTGTACCGAGAAAATGCCAATTTCTCCAACGGCATGTGCCGCGATCGCCAGGGGCGGCTGCTGGTGTGCGAAGGCTCCACCACCTCCAGCGAAGGCCGGCGCATCACCCGCACCGAGCATAACGGCACCCTCACCGTGCTGGCGGACAGTTTCGAGGGCAAGCCTTTCAACTCGCCCAACGACATCGTCTGCAAGCGGGACGGTTCGGTCTGGTTCACCGACCCGCCGTTCCAGACCGGCAACAACTACGAGGGGCACAAAGTCACGCCCGTCCAGCCCCACGCGGTGTACCGCATCGACGGCGAAACCGGCAAGGTCAGCCGGGTGATCGACGACCTGGCGGGGCCGAACGGGTTGTGTTTTTCCCCGGACGAAAAAATCCTCTATGTGGTCGAAGGCCGGGCCAAGCCCAACCGCTTGATCTGGGCCATCGCCGTCAAAGACGACGGCACCCTGGGCGAGCGGCGCAAGCACATCGAAGGCCTGGATTACGCGGCGATCGATGGGATCAAGTGCGATGAAAGCGGCAACCTCTGGTGCGGCTGGGGCGGCAATGGCGACCCCAAGGCCGACCTGGAAAAACTCGACGGCGTGCGGGTGTTCAACGCCGAAGGCAAGGCCATCGGGCACATCTCCCTGCCGGAGCGTTGCCCCAACGTCTGCTTCGGCGGCCGGGAAGGCAATCGGTTGTTCATGGCCGGCAGCCACTCGTTGTATTCGCTGTTCGTGAATACACGGGGGGCGACGTTTGCCTGAGTGAAACACTCACCCTTGGCGTTGATGGACTTTGTGGCGAGGGAGCTTGCTCCCGCTGGGCTGCGTAGCAGCCCCTCCACCAGGCAGCGTGGTGTGTCTGGTTGATTCAAGCAGCTTCATTCGGGGCCGCTTCGCGCCCCAGCGGGAGCAAGCTCCCTCGCCACGGGTTTCACTCACTGTCTGGCTCTAGGGGCCGTACTGCCCCGCACCGTCAACTCAAACGGCAACACCACATGCCGTTCGGCAATCGGCTTTTTCTCGATCAGGGCAATCAGCATCTGCACCGCTTTTTGCCCAAACATCTCGGCAGGCTGCGAAATGGTCGTCAGGGGCGGGTCGCAGTAGGCGGCGAACGGGATGTCGTCAAAGCCCACCAGGGAAATGTCCTCGGGCACTCGCAGGCCCATTCGCTTGATGCGCCTGAGCGCGCCGATGGCCATTTCGTCGTTTTCACAGAACAGCGCACTGGGGCGATCAGCCAACGCCAGCATCGCCCCGGCACCGTCGTCACCGGCCTTCAAGGTGAAGTCGCCATGGCAGATCAGGCTGGGGTCGACGGCGATGCCGGCCTGGTGCAGGGCATCCTGGTAGCCGGCCACGCGGTCCAGGGTCAGGGGGCTGCTGCGCGGCCCCTTGATGATGCCGATGCGGCGATGGCCGAGACCGATCAGGTGTTCGGTCATGGCCTGGGCGGCGGCTCGGTTGTCGAGGCTGATGGTCGGGTAGGGGGCGCCCTTGACCACTTCGCAGGCGTTGACCAGCGGCAGGCTGTCGGCGCCAGTGGGCATCGATTCGAAAGGATCGCTGGCACGCAACTGGATCACTCCGTCGGCCTGGTGGGCGTAGACCAGGGCGGCGAATTCCCGCTCGATCTGTGCCCGACCCTGGGTGTCGCACAATAGCAATCGATAACCCGCCGCCTGCGCCGCCTGTTGCGCGCCACTGATGACCCGGGCGAAAAACGTGTTGGCGATGGCCGGCACCAGGATCACCAGGTTGCCGGTCCGGCGGGAGCGAAACTGCACCGCCATCAGGTTGGGCCGATAGCCGGCCTGTTCCACCGCCGCGTTGACCTTGTCCCGTGTTTCGGGGAGTACCCGCTCGGGCGATTTCAGGGTTCTGGACACCGTGGCCACCGAAACACCCGCCAGCCGGGCCACCTCACGAATGTTGGACAAAATCACCTCGGGGAACAGGGGGTACGGTGGGGGAGCTTACCGCAGGTTGAGCGCCTCACAAATATTCCGCGGTGAACCCGTTGGGTTTGACAGGCGGGGAAACTGAGCCTAGATTTTTGCCATGATGTAACCGGTTACATCATCATCCTGACAGGAAGAGAATCGCGATGAATCCTGTAGCACCGAAAATAAGAATGGGCTTCGTCGGCGGTGGAGAGGGCGCTTTCATCGGCCAGGCTCACCGTCAGGCCGCAGGCCTGGACGGCGGTTTCGAACTGGTGTGCGGCGCGTTCAGCCGCGACCCGCACAACACTCGGCAGACGGGCACGGCCCTGGGCCTGGCCGCGTCCCGTTGTTATCACGACTGGCAGCACATGCTCGACACCGAAGCGCTGCTGCCGCTTGATCAGCGCATGGAATTGCTGGTCATCGTCACCCCCAATCATCTTCATGCGCCCATCGCCAGCGAGGCCTTGAAAGCCGGTTTCCATGTGTTCAGCGAGAAGCCCGCCGCGCTGGACCTCAAGCAATTGCTGGCCCTGCGCGAGGTGCTGCACGGCAGCCGTTGCCTCTATGGCCTGGCCCACACCTACCTGGGCTATCCCATGGTGTGGCAGGCCCGGGACATGGTGCGTTCGGGCGTGATCGGCCAGGTGCGTAAAGTACTGGTCGAGTACCCTCAAGGCTGGCTCAGCCAGGATGTCGCCGCCCAAGGCAATAAGCAGGCCGAGTGGCGCGACGACCCCGGCCAGTCCGGCCTGGGCGGTTGCATCGGCGACATTGGTACCCATGCGTTTTCCCTGGCCGAGTTCGTCGCGGACCAACCGATCCAGCAGCTATGCGCTGCGTTGGGCACGCACGTCCCGGGGCGGCAACTGGATGACGATGCGGCGATGCTGTTCAAGATGGCGGGTGGCGCCAGCGGTGTGCTGATCGCAAGCCAGGTCTGCACCGGCGAAGAGAACCCGCTGAAGATTCGTGTCTATGGCGACAAGGGCGCCTTGGAGTGGCGCCAGGAAGAACCGGCGAGCCTGATCCATCGCGCCTTCGACCAGCCGTTGCGCACCCTGCGTAGCGGCCTCGGCCAGCCGTGGCTGTGCGAGGCGGCCACGCGGCGCATGCGTCTGCCGGCCGGGCATCCCGAGGGTTACCTGGAAGCCATGGCCAACCTCTACGGTGATTTCGCCCACGCCATCCGCAGCCATGTCCAAGGCCCCGACGCCCCAGGCGTACCCGGCATCGAGATCGGCTTGCGTGGCATGGCGTTCATCGAGGCCGCCATCCTCAACCACCGTGGCGACGCGAAATGGACCGCCGTGCAAACCGGAGCATCCCTATTGTGAATACCCTCGACAAGACACCGAGCGGCCTGCGCGGCCCGGGCATTTTCCTGGCGCAGTTCATGTCCGCCGAAGCCCCGTTCGACACCCTGGCCAACATCGCCCAGTGGGCCGCTTCACAAGGCTACAAGGCCATTCAACTGCCGACATCGGGCACGCAATACATTGACCTGGCCCGGGCCGCCGAGAGCCAGGCCTATTGCGATGAGCTCAAGGCCACCTGTGCCCAGGCCGGTGTCGAGATCAGCGAGTTATCGACGCACCTGCAAGGCCAGTTGGTGGCGGTGCATCCGGCGTTCGACGCGCTGTTCGATGACTTCGCCCCGGCCCATTTGCGCGGCCAGCCCCAGGCGCGGACCGAGTGGGCGATCGAGCAACTCAAGCTGGCCGCCCGCGCCAGCCAGCGGCTGGGTCTCAAGGCCCATGCGACGTTTTCCGGCGCGCTGCTGTGGCCGTATCTCTATCCCTGGCCGCAGCGGCCGGCGGGCCTGGTGGAGCAGGGTTTCGCCGAACTGGCCCGGCGCTGGTTGCCGATTCTCGATTGCTTCGACGCGGCGGGGGTGGACCTGTGCTACGAAATCCACCCCGGCGAAGACCTCCACGACGGTGCCTCGTTCGAACGTTTCCTGGAGGCGGTCGATCATCACCCACGGGCGGCGATTCTCTACGACCCCAGTCATCTGTTGCTGCAACAGATGGACTACCTGGGCTTCATCGACCGTTACCACGCACGGATCCGCATGTTCCACGTCAAGGACGCCGAGTTCCGTCCCGATGCCCGTTCGGGGGTGTACGGCGGCTACCAGGGTTGGGTCGATCGTCCCGGGCGGTTCCGTTCGCTGGGCGATGGCCAGATCGATTTCAAATCGATCTTCAGCAAGCTGACCCAATACGATTTCAGCGGTTGGGCGGTCCTGGAATGGGAATGTTGCTTGAAGGATTCGCAACAGGGCGCCGCAGAAGGGGCGGCGTTCATCCAGCGGCACATGATCAGCAAGACCCGTAAGGCGTTCGATGATTTTGCCAGCGTTACGGCGGATGAGGATTCCAACCGGCGGTTGTTGGGTTTGTTGAGGTAGCCGGCCCCACCCAAAACCCAGTGGCGAGGGAGCTTGCTCCCGCTGGGTGGCGAAGCCGCCCCAAAAAATGGATGGATGCGATCTCCCAGACAGACCGTGTCAGCTGGTTTACGACGGCTGCGCCGCCGAGCGGGAGCAAGCTCCCTCGCCACAAAAGCAGGCCACAAAAGCTGTGCAAGGAATTTTTTTCCACAAGAACAACAATAAAACGGTGACGCTCATGACCACGATGAATGCACGCCTCAGCGTGATGATGTTCCTGCAGTTCTTTATCTGGGGTGGCTGGTTCGTCACCCTCGGCACCTTCCTGTCCAGCACGCTGGGCGCCAGCGGTGGGCAGATCGGCATGGCGTTCTCCACGCAATCGTGGGGTGCGATCATTGCGCCGTTCGTCATCGGCCTGATCGCCGACCGCTTCTTCAACGCCGAACGGATCCTGGCGGTGTTGCACCTGCTCGGCGCGGTGTTGCTGTATCAGCTGTATTCGGCGGCGGATTTCAGCGTGTTCTACCCGTACGTGCTGGTGTACATGGTGGTCTACATGCCGACGCTGGCCCTGGTCAATTCCGTGGCGTTCCGCCAGATGCGCGATCCGGCGCTGGAGTTCTCCCGCATCCGGGTGTGGGGCACGATTGGCTGGATCGTCGCGGGCGTGGTGATCAGCTTCGTGTTCGCCTGGGATTCGCGCGAAGCGATCGCGGCAGGCGGCTTGCGCAATACGTTCCTGATGGCGGCCATCGCGTCCCTGGTCCTGGGGCTCTACAGCTTCACGCTACCGGCCACGGCGCCGCTCAAGGAACAGGCCAGCGCGGGCGGCGTCAAGCAACTGCTGGGGCTGGACGCGTTGGGTCTGTTGAAGGATCGCAGCTACCTGGTGTTCTTCATCGCTTCGATCCTGATCTGCATTCCCCTGGCGTTCTATTACCAGAATGCCAACCCGTTCCTGGCCGAAACCGGGATGACCAACCCAACGGCGAAGATGGCCATCGGGCAGGTCTCGGAAGTGTTGTTCATGCTGCTGTTGCCACTGTTCATCCAGCGCTTCGGCATCAAGCTGGCACTGTTGGTGGGCATGTTGGCGTGGGCGCTGCGCTACGTGTTGTTCGCCTACGGCAATAACGGCGACCTGGCGTTCATGCTGTTCACCGGCATTGCCTTGCACGGCATCTGCTACGACTTCTTTTTTGTCTCGGGGCAGATCTACACAGACGCCAAGGCACCGGAGCGCTTTCGCAGCTCGGCCCAGGGCCTGATTACGCTGGCGACCTATGGTGTGGGGATGCTGATCGGCTTCTGGGTGGCGGGGCAGGTGACCGATCACTTTGTCGTGGCGGGCGGTCATGACTGGCAGAGCATCTGGCTGTTCCCGGCCGGTTTCGCGCTGCTGGTGTTGGTCTGCTTCCTGTTTACCTTCCGTGGCCAGCAGGCGCTCGTTGAGCCGTCAAAGGCCTGAAGCAGGGTCGGGCGTCAGTCATTTGTGGCTGACGTCCAGTTTGGTGTAGGTCACTTTCCCGCCTTCGTTGGAATAACCCTTGTTGTCCAAGGTGTAGACACCGGCCTTGAAATAGAAGTCATAGCCGTACCAGGACGGGTCCAGCGTCACCTGTTTGCCCGTGCTGCCGATCAGCACCGAGAGCTTGCCTTGCTTGTCCATTTGCAGCGAATAGGAGAAGGCCTTGTTCAACGGCACGTTTGGCACGGTGTAGATCACCGGGCTTTTCTGGTCCTTGGGCTTGACCCGGTATTCCACGTCGATATTGCCGGTGCCCTTGGCGTAGCGGTACACCAGTTTCAACAACGGCGTGGGGGCATCCTTGGCGTGGATCTGCGCCACCACCACCCGGCCTTCGGAAGGCACCTGGTTTACCGCCAGGGAGCCCTTGAGGGCATGGGTGCCGCTGTTGTAGCGCCAGTTGCGCAGCTTGCCGTCCTTGCTGGTTTCCCGCAGCTCGGAGCGCGGGTATTCGCTTTTACCGGTATGGGAACCGGTCACCGGCGCCCAGAAGACGATCCGCTGGCCGTCATTGTCGAAATACTTGTTTTTCAGGGCCGGCATGGCTTTGGTCGCCACGACCTGCGCCGGCGTTTGCACGGGCAGGGTAATGTTCCAGACAGTCAGGTCAATCACGAGAAAACCCTCCAACGGGACCGGCCGCTACCTGGCGGCCGTCAAGACAGACACTGCCTTCCGTGGCGCAGTTTTCATGTTATCGACAAGGGGCTGTTTCGCTGGAGGCGCACCTGACGGATGGCTCTGCGGCGAGCCTTTCAGGCACTGAATTGGGCGGATTAGGGTGTGTCAATTTATGGCTGATCGGTTAGAGTACGCGCCGCCCGAGAGACGGATCCCGGGCGTCTTCCCATGGAGCCTCAAATGAACCACATCAGCAAAGTTGTCGCCTGCGCACTGTTCGGCCTGGCCCTGGCGGGTTGCACCGGTACCCCGATGAAAACCCAGCAATACGACAGCACCCAGTACACCGTTGTCGGCCACAGTGAAGCCAAGGCCACCGGCCTGCTGCTGTTCGGCCTGATCCCGATCCAGCAGAACAACCGTTTCGTGCGCGCCCAGACCGCGGCGATCAAGGCCAAGGGCGGCGACGCCATGATCAACACCCAAGTCCAGGAAAACTGGTTCTGGGCCTGGGTCCTGACCGGCTACACCACCTCGGTGTCCGGTGATGTGGTCAAGCTGAAAAGCGTTCAGTAACACCCTGCTTGAAAGGCAAGCGAGCCTGCCGGTTGTAAAGGTGCTTGCCTGTGGCGAGGGAGCTTGCTCCCGCTCGATCGCGCAGCGATCGCAAAAGGGCCGCTTCGCAGCCCAGCGGGAGCAAGCTCCCTCGCCACAACAGCCCTATCTGCCGGCTCCTCGATCACTGTCCTCCCACCACCATATGCGTGAACGGCGCCACATACGCCTGCAACGTCACCAGCCCGCCCACCAGAATCGCCAGCACCACCGAGTGGAAAAACACGTAGCGCAGGATTTCGCCTTCGTGACCGTACCAACGGGTCGCGGTGGAGGCGACCACGATCGACTGCGCGTCGACCATCTTGCCCATCACCCCACCGGAACTGTTGGCTGCGGCCATCAACACCGGGCTGATGCCCAACTGCTCGGACGTGACCCGTTGCAAGCCGCCAAACAACACGTTGGAGGCCGTGTCCGAGCCAGTCAGCGCCACGCCGAGCCAGCCCAGCAGGGTGCCGAACATGGGGTAGAAAATGCCCGTGGCGGCGAAGGCCAGGCCCATGGTCGCGTCCAGGCCCGAATACCGGGTGAGGAACCCCAGGGCCAACATCGCGACGATGGTGATCAGCGAGTAGCGCACCACCCAGAGCGTTCGCAGGTAGTGGTGCAGCAGTTGTGGAATGGAATAGCCCATCAGCAAGCCACCGAGAATCGCGGCCAGGAAAATGCCGCTGCCCGTGGCGGTGAACCAGTTGAACTTGTAGACCGCCTCCTCGGTTTTAGGCTGGGGCACCACGGGCGGGACTTTTTCGATCTGTTGGTGAATGGTGCCGAAGGTCACCAGGGGCGAGAAGATCGGGTTGGCCTCGCGCATCGGCTTGCCTTGGGGGTCAAGCTTGGCTGATTGGGTCTGCGGGTCCAGCGCCGGACGGGTGTCGAACAGGTTCTTGAACCCCTGGGTGCCCCAGGCGAAGACGAACACCGTGAGGATGATCCACGGCATCCAGGCCCGTCCCACGGCGGGGCGGGCGTCGTTGGAAAACGCCGCGCTGGCGGTGGGTTTTTCATCCTCGCTGGCGTCGATCTTCGAGTTGTCGACCCGCCCGGACAGCGCGGCGGAGGTGTGCACCGTGGCCGGTTTCCAGACCTTGAGGAAACCGGTGAGGCAGGCCATGGAAATCAGCGCGGCGATGACGTCCACCAGCATCGGCCCGTGGTAGTTCGACACCAGGAACTGCGGGATGGCGAAGCTGACACCGGCCACCAGGATCGCCGGCCAGACTTCCAGCATCTTGCGCCAGCCGGCGAAAGCCCAGATCAACCAGAACGGTACCAGCACCGAGAAAAACGGCAACTGCCGACCGACCATCATCGACAGCTCCATTTCATCCAGCCCGGTGACTTTGGCCAAGGTGATGATGGGCGTGCCCAGGGCGCCGAAGGCCACGGGTGCGGTGTTGGCGATCAGCGCCAGACCCGAGGCGGCCAAGGGGGAAAATCCCAGCCCGATCAGGATCGCCCCGGTCACCGCCACCGGCGTGCCGAAGCCCGCTGCGCCCTCGAAAAACGCACCGAAGCAAAAGGCGATCAACAGCAGTTGCAGGCGCCGGTCGTCGGTGATGCGCGCGAGGGAATCCTGCAGGACCTTGAACGAACCGTTCTCGGTGGTCAGCCGGTGCAGGAAAATGATGTTGAGCACGATCCAGCCGATGGGCAGCAGGCCGTTGGCCGCACCATAAAGCGCCGCAGACCCGGCCATGCCAACGGGCATGCCGAAGGCGAAAATCGCGATCAGCAAGGCCGAGGCCAGGGCCAGCAAGGCCGCCAGGTGTGCCTTGACATGAAAGAACGCCAGGGACGCCAACATCACCACCACCGGGACCGCCGCCAGGAGCGTGGACAGCACCGCATTACCGAAGGGATCGTAGACTTGTTGCCAGACCATGTTCCACCTCTGCTTTTTATTGTTGGAAGTGCAGGCCCCAGGGGGGATTGGCAGAGAAGTATAGGCGGGGATTGACGAGGGGAATGGCGCAGAGGCCTGGGGTAAGACCCTGTGGCGAGGGAGCTTGCTCCCGCTGGACTGCGCAGCAGGCCCAAGTTTTTTGTTTAAGCACAAATTCTTGGGGCGGCTTCGCCACCCAGCGGGAGCAAGCTCCCTCGCCACAGGGTAAGTGGTGTGCTGGCTAGCGTGGGGGCTCACCTTCCTCCAGGCGAAGCCCGAGGCTCAAGTCATCGCAGCTTTGCGACCAGGCGACGAGCCAGTCGGGCATGGCTGGCGATTGTTCGGCCAGGCCCAACTCGCGGATGAACTCAGCCGGTGCAATCGTGCCTTTGGCCGAGCGGAACAGGCCGCGCATGATCACCACCCCGACCACACGTTCCTGGCTGATGAAACGGTGCTCCATGAAGATCCATTTTTCGTCCCAGCCGAGCAGGCGGGTGTGCACCTCGAACGCCTCGAACAGTTTCAATTCCCGCCTGAACTTGCCCCAGACATCCCCCACGATCGGCACCGCCCGGTTGCGCAACGCCACTTTGTAGGCGCCGCTGCGCAGCACGTAATCCATGCGTCCCACATCGGCCAACGTGAAGTAGCGTCCGTTGGTGACGTGGCGATTGAGGTCCAGGTCCAGCGGCCATACCCGCATGCGCACCACTGTGGTGCCCAAGGGGGCCGCCGGCTTGCGCCACGGGCGGCGGAACAGCATCAGCAACAGTCGGAACCAGAGATTCATAAGTAGGCCGTGAAGAGGGAAAACAGCGCACTCTAGACCCCGTGCAGGGAGCGGGCCAGGTGCGAAAGTGACGATTTGCGTGGCAATCGCGCATTTGGGGCATGTTCGAGCGGCTTTTGTGGCAGCGAGCTTGGGCCCGCTGTGTGGCGAAGCCGTCCCAGGAGTTTGTGTTGAAACAAAGAACCTGGGTCTGCTGCGCAGTCCAGCGGGGATAAATCCCCTCGCCACAAAGGAGTCGTGTCTGTTGGAGCGTGGTCAGTTCAGCCCTTCGCCGCCATCGCGGTCACTTCCACTTTCATGCCTTCAACCGCCAGCGCCGCCACACCCACCGCCGCACGAACCGGCCAAGGCTTGGCGAAGAAGCGTTTGTAGACCTCGTTGAACGCGGCGCGGTCAGCCATGTCGGTCAGGTAGATGGTCAGGTGCAGGACCCGGTCCATGGAACTGCCGGCGCCCTCCAGGGCTTTCTTGAGGGCTTGCAGTGTGCATTCACTCTGCAGGGTGATGTCACCCAGTTCCAGGCTGCCGTCGGCGTGGGTGGGGATTTGCGTGGAAACCAGCAGGCCGCCGAAACCGGCGACGTCGGAGGAAATGGAGTCCGCATCCGGATCTGGAATAAACGTGATGTCTGGGTTGCTCATGCAAAGCCTCATGCTGGAAAAGAAAAAGAACCGCCGCAGTTTACCGTCCCTTGCTGCGTCGTTCCTGCATTCCTTTATCCGCATAGGACTGCGCCGCCGCGGGGCTGCGAATCAAAACCAGAGGCGTCAGCAGCGGCATCGTTCCCACAATGGATTTGTGGTGGGGCGGGATTTTCAGCTACACAGCCGAACCCCTGTGGGAGCGAGCTTGCTCGCGATAGCGGTGTATCAGCTTGCGGGGGTGTTGGCTGTGCTGACGCCATCACGCGCGAGCTCGTTCCCATACCGTTGTGCATTGATGAAGTCCACGAACGCCCGCAGCGGCGAGGGCAGGTAGCGGCGACCGGGGTAGTAGAGGAAGGGCCCGGTGAAGCGCTGCCACCAGGGTTCGAGCACCGGTTCGAGGGCGCCGCTGTCCAGGTAGGGTCGCAGCCAGTCTTCGAACAGGTAGACGATGCCCAGACCGTCTACAGCGGCTTGCACCGACAGGTCCACCGCACCGCCAATGCGCGTGATCAACGGGCCGCTCGGGTCGACGCTGATGGTTTCGCCGCCACGCTCATACTCCCACAGCGGCATGGCACCGCTGGGGAACTTGCCCCGCAGGCACGCGTGTTCCAGCAGGTCTCTGGGATGTTCCGGCCTGCCCCGGGCATCGAGGTACGCCGGTGCGGCGGCCGTGGCGAAGCGCTGGAAGCGGGGGCCGATGGGGAGGGCGATCATGTCCTGCTCAAGGCGTTCGTCGTAGCGAATGCCAGCGTCACAGCCGGCGGCGAGCATGTCGACGAAGCTCTCTTCGGTGACCACTTCCAGGCGGATGTCGGGGTAGCTGTTCAGGAACGGCGTGATGATCGCCGGCAACACCAGCCGGGCCGCGCTGACCGGCACGTTCAGCCTGAGGGTGCCCGAAGGACGGTCGCGAAAGTCGTTGACCACGTCCATCGCCGCCTCGACCTCGCCCAAGGCCGGGACGATGCGCTCCATCAACCGGGCACCGGCCTCGGTCGGTACCACGCTGCGGGTGGTGCGGTTGAGCAGGCGCACGCCGAGCCGGCTTTCCATCCGGCGTACGGCATCGCTGAGGCTCGACGCGGACTTGCCGCTCACCCGCGCGCCTTCACGAAAGCCCCCGGCATTGACCACGGCCACAAAGGCCAGCAAATCTTGAATATCCGTTGCCATTGTTCTCTCCGCCGTACAGCCCGTGCCGATTGCACCTGATTATCAAGGGAATGGTCAACGCCTATAGTCGGCCCACTCACATTGATCCGAGGGCGACGAGATGAACATTGCAGGCAAGGCAGGCAGCTTTTTACTGGGCGATCGCACGGTCAATCGCATGGGCTACGGCGCGATGCAGTTGGCGGGGCCCCAAGTCTTCGGCCCGCCCAAAGACCCGGCGGCCGCCATCGCCGTGTTGCGCGAAGCCTTGGCGAGCGGGGTCAACCACATCGACACCGCCGATTTCTACGGGCCCCATGTCACCAACCAACTGATCCGCGAAGCGCTGCACCCTTATGCCCAGGACCTGGTCATCGTGACCAAGGTCGGTGCCGTGCGCGGTGCCGATGCATCCTGGAACCCGGCCCACAGCCCCTCCGAGCTGACCCGGGCGGTCCACGACAATCTGCGCAACCTGGGCGTGGAGGTCCTGGACGTGGTCAACCTGCGGGTGTGGGGCGACCTGCATTCGCCCACGGAAGACTCCATCGAAGAATCGTTCACGACACTGGCGCAGCTACAGAGCCAGGGCCTTATCCGTCACCTGGGCCTGAGCAACGTCACGGCCGCGCAGGTCAAGCAGGCCCAGGGCATTGCCAAGGTGGTGTGCGTGCAGAACCACTACAACCTGACCCATCGCGACGACGAACACCTTATCGCCGACCTGGGCCGGCAGGGCATCGCCTACGTGCCGTTCTTCCCCCTGGGCGGCTTCACACCGCTGCAGTCGGAAACCCTTTCCAGCGTGGCGGCGCGCTTGCGGGCGTCACCGCTGTGCGTGGCCCTGGCGTGGTTGCTGCAACGTGCGCCGAATCTGCTGCTGATTCCCGGCACATCGTCCCTGGGGCACCTGCGGGAAAACCTCACGGCGAGTGAGCTGAAGATCCCTGCGCCGATGCTCGCCGAGCTGGACGCGTTGGTCTAGTGGCCTGAAAGACCAGCGTCTCGCCAGCAACGGCGCTGAGCTGGGTTTCAGCAGCAGCGCCAACTTGCAGCCGATGTCCGGCGCAAGTTCGGGCGCGTATGACGCCGGTCAACCCGGCGTCTTGTCGGTTTCGTTGCGATGGTGTTCCGGCCAGCTGTCGACGGGGTGGGCACGGTCTTCGTTGAACATCTCCGTGAGCAGCGCATTGGCGCGTCGGTAGGCGTCGTGGCGGAACTTGAGGTCGTCTTCCGGCTGGGCGACGATCTCCTCCAGCATCTTGAGGTTCAGCCGCCGGAACTGATCCGCCCGTTCACGCGCTTCGTAAGCCCCGACCCCCATGTGCTCCAGCGCACTGCGACCCAATGCCAGCGCACTCTCGAAGGTTTCCCGCTCGGCCGCTTCCACGCCCATCTGCCGCAGGGTGATGAGGTGACCCATGTCCCGCGCCCGCACGATCAGTTGCAACGCGGGGAAGTGCTCCTGGGCCAGCCGGGTCAGCGTCAGGTTGTCTTCCTGATTGTCGATCGCGTTGATCAACACCGCCGCTTGGGCCGCGCCGGCCGCATGCAACAAGTCGAGGCGCGTGGCATCGCCATAAAAGACTTTCACGCCGAACTTGCGCAGCGTCTCGATGTTGTCAGGGTCGTGATCCAATACCACCACCTCGACGCCGCAGGACATCAACAGGCGTCCGGCGATCTGCCCGAAGCGGCCGAATCCGGCGATGATCACCCGTGGGTTCTGCTGGTCGACGAGGTCGGATTCACGTTTGTTTTTCCGGGTGACGGACTCGAAGCGATCCAGCAGCAGGATCAGCAAGGGCGTCAGGCACATGGACAAGGCCACCGCCAGGGTCAGGCTCTTGCCCCATTGATCGGTCAAGATGCCGGCCACGGTCGCCGCGCCAAACACCACGAAGGCGAACTCGCTGCCTTGGCCCAGCAACACCGCCTGCCAGGAGCGCTGGCCGGCGGGGACGTTGAGGAACCGGCCCGCCATCTTGATCACCAGCAGCTTGATCAGGATGAAACCCAGGGTCAGGGTGATGACTTTCAGCGGTGCGTTGACCAGGGTGCCGAAATCGATCGACATGCCGACGCCAATGAAAAACAGACCCAACAGCAAACCTTTGAACGGTTCAATGTCGCTTTCCAGGGCATGTCGGTATTCGGAGCTGGCGAGCAGCACCCCGGCGAGGAACGCGCCCATGGCCATCGACAAGCCGGCTTCCTCCAGCAGAAAGCCGAAGCCGAACACCAGAAAAAGCGCGACGGCACTGAAAATCTCCCGCAAGCCTGAGCGTGCGGCGAAGCGCAGCAGCGGTCGGGTCAGGTAGCGCCCCAACAGCACGACGATGGCGATGGCGGCGACGATTTTGCCAATCGATAGCAGCAGCGCGGTGCCCGAAGGTGTATCGCCGTGGGCCGACAACAACGGGATCATCGCCACCAGCGGAATGGCCGCGATGTCCTGGAACAGCAGCACGGCAAAGCTGCTGCGCCCGACTGCGGTGGCGGTCAGGTTGCGTTCGCTCATGGCCTGCATGGCGATGGCCGTGGAAGACAGGCTCAGAGTCAGGCCGACCAGCAACGCTGCCGTCCAGTTCAGGCCCAAAGCCGTGCAGAACAACCCAATGGCAGCGCCACAGGCGAGCATCTGCAGGGTACCGCCGCCAAACACCATCCGGCGCAGGGCCCAGAGCCGTTTGGGGTCGAGCTCGAGGCCGATGATGAACAGCATCAGCACCACGCCGATTTCAGCGAACTCCAGGATGGCTTTTACATCGGTAATCAGCTTCAGCCCCCACGGGCCGATGATGCACCCGGCCAGTAGATAACCCAACACCGGGCCCAGGCCGAATCGAACGGCAATCGGTACGATCAGCGTCGCCGAGGCCAGGTAGATGAGCATTTCAATCAGGCTGTGAGTTTCCACTTCAATCTTCCTTCCAGGCGGCCAGGCGAGCGGCATAGTGTTCGATTTGGGCGTGCTGGGCATCCGCTTCGGCGGCATAGGCGCCATGCACGACGACCGGCTCCAGCCAGCGCATGCCGCAATAGATGGCCGTGGCGTGGAGGGGTTGGGCCAGTGCGGCAAAGCCTGGGTAGTCGCCAATCTGGAAATGCTCCTGATCGCCGCCGGTGGTCACGGCCCACAGCAGGGATTTGTCCTTGAGAGCCGTGGCGCCTTTGCCATAGGCCCAGCCGTGGGTGAAGACTTTATCGATCCACAATTTCAGCAAGGGCGGGGAGTTGTACCAGTACATCGGGTGCTGGAGGACGACCAGCTCTGCTTGTTCCACCGCACGCTGTTCCGCCTCGACGTCGATGTCGAAGTCGGGATAAAGCGCATAGAGCGAACGTATGACCACGTCCGGGTGGCTGGATGCTCGCTTGAGCATCTGCTGGTTGACCCGCGATTTGTCGGGGTAGGGGTGCGCGTAAATGATAAGAATCATCGGTGAATTCCTTGGTTTGGCTCCGTCGATTCTTGTCTGTCGTGGGCGCGAACGATGGCACTGGGTCGGGCGATACAAACAAGAGCGCCTTTCCGGGACAGGGTCAGGCCGGAAAGGCCGGACATCCTACCGAGGAAGGCGCCGATTGTTTAGCGCGGATCGACACATCGGGGCCTTCAGTCAAGCGGCAGGGAGATCCTGGCCTCCAATCCGCCACCCTTGCGATTGCGCAGGGTCAGCGTCCCGCCATGCTCCAGCACCGTCGCCCGGGCCGCCGACAGGCCGAGCCCGACGCCGCCAGTGTGCTTGTTGCGAGAACCTTCGATACGAAAGAACGGCGTGAAGACTTGCTCAAGGTGTTGGGCGGCGATACCAGGTCCTCGATCCAGAATGCGAATGTCCACACGGTGGGCGTCGGCTTCGAGTCGAACCGTCGGCTCGCCGCCATATTTGATTGCATTGTCGATCAGGTTGACCAAGGCGCGCTTGATGCCGATGGGCCGACCGACATACACCAAGCGCTGGGTACCTTCGAATCCAACTTCGGTGCCGGCGTCCTTGAGGTCATCGACGATGGTGTGCAGCAGTTCGGCCAGGTCGAACGCGGTGGCATGTTCAAGCCGGGCATCGTCGCGGAAGAACTCCAGGGCTGAATTGACCATCGCCTGCATTTCGTCCACGTCCCTGAACAGGCGCGATTGCTGCTCGGCATCCTCGATGAACTCCCCGCGCAGGCGCATGCGGGTCAGCGGCGCGCGCAAGTCGTGGGAGATGGCGGCGAGCATCTGGGTGCGGTCCTGCAGGAAGTGCTTGAGCTGGGCCTGCATGGCATTGAACGCGAGGATCGCCTGGCGGATTTCGTGGGGGCCGATGACCGGAATCGGTGGCGCCTGGTGGTCGACGCCAAAGCGTCGGGCGCCTTCGGCAAAGCGTTCCAGCGGTGCGGCCAGGTGCCGGGTGGCGATCAGCGCGACGATCAAGGTCGAGAGCAGGATCAGCGCGATGATGATCCCGTTACGCGCCCATTCGCCCAGCCCCCAACTGCGCGACGGCACGGAGAAGATCACCCACGAATGGTCGGCCAGTTCGATGATCACCGCGTAGCGTGCATCCGGTTGGTCGGTCGGCCAGTCGCCCGGTTCGTAGGCTTCGATCCTGGCGTCCGGCCGGCCCAATTGCTGGCGCAGGAGCGTCGAACCTTCACTGAACTCCGGGTCGTCGATCACCGGCAAGCGCGCCTCTTCATGCCGCTGCAACCAGTGCGCGTTGAACGCCTGGTCGCTGGCGGCCGCGGCAATCGCGGGGCGTTGTTCGGGGGTGACGGAGTCGATGATGCGGGTGATGGCGGCGGCCTTTTCCATCAGGCCGGTTTCCATCAGGGGAGGGCGCGCCCAGGCACCGGCCAGCAGGCTGAACAGTTCGTTGAGGGCCAGCAAGGTCAGCATGGCGATCATGGTGGTCAGGGCGATCCAGCGCGCCACCGTGTCCCGTGGACGTTGAGTGCCCGAGCGCGAGGGTTTCATCGCTTCACCACGTGAGGGCTGAAGAGGTAGCCGCTGTTGCGCACGGTGCGGATCATCGACGTCCCGGTGATGTCGGTCTCCAATTTGCGCCGCAGGCGGCTGACCTGGACGTCGATGCTGCGGTCGAACGCCTCGAAGGTTTCGCCGCGGGCCAGGTCCAGCAACTGTTGGCGAGTCAGCACCCGGCGCGGGTGTTCGGCAAACACCAGTAGCAGTTCGAACTCGCCGGTGGACAGCGGGATCATGACCTTGTCCGGTGAGCGCAGCTCGCGGCGGGTGACGTCCAGTTGCCAGTTTTCGAACTCCAGGATGGGCCGGGAGGCGTCGCTCGACGCGGCCCTGGCTTCACCGGTGCGCCGCAGCACGGCACGCACCCGGGCCAGCAGCTCCCGCGCATCGAAGGGCTTGGTCAGGTAATCGTCCGCCCCCAGCTCCAGGCCGACGACGCGATCACTCAACTCGCCCATGGCGGTGAGCATGATGATGCCGACCGTGTGTTCGGCCCGCAGCCGTTGGCATAGCACCAGCCCGTTGTCGCCCGGCAACATGACGTCGAGGATGATCAGGTCCGGTACCCGGCGCTCCACCGCCTGCCACAGGGCATTGCCGTCGGCAGCCACATCCACGCTGTAGCCATGCTGTTCGAGGAACTTGCGCAAGAGGGCGAGGACTTCGAGGTCATCGTCCACCAGTAATAAATGGCTCACGGTGGGCACGCAGGGTAATGAATACAGGAGGGGATACTAGGGTCAATCCAGGGCCCGCGTCATATATTTCAACCCGGTAATAAAGTTGCCGGCGGGCAATATTCTGGAAATCTGCGGGCAAGAAAACGGCGGCAGGATGGCCTTGATGTCGGTCAGTTAAACCACCCACCAACACTGAACCCTGTGGCGAGGGAGCTTGCTCCCGCTGGGTCGCGAAGCGGCCCCAAAAAAAATCGGTGAGCGCTTCGCACTCAAGCGGGAGCAAGCTCCCTCGCCACAGGGGCGGTGTTTGGTTTTCGACCGGCCTAGGCAGCATCCCATTCCTCGCCGAGATAACCCTGTATGCCGATCACCAAGCCCGCTCCGTTGTTCGTTCGATCCACCGTCGTGGTTGTATTGGCGGCACTCGCCAGCGGTTGCTCCAGTACGCCCGCTGCAACGCCGGGCTCGTGTGAAAGCGCGACCTACACCGTTTACGATCCCGCAGAACCGGTTAACCGCGGCATATTCGCCTTCAACCGAACCGTGGATGACTATGCGCTGGCCCCGGTGGCCCGTGGTTATCTCAAGTTGCCGGAGATGTTCCAGGCCGGCGTCCACAACTTCGTGGCGAACTTCGGCGAGCCCAAGGTGTTCATCAACGACTTGCTGCAAGGCAATGCCCAACGCTCGGTCAACACACTGGGCCGTTTCGTCATCAACACCACTGCGGGCATCGTCGGGCTGATCGATGTGTCGGGCAAGCTGGGCATCGAGCGCCACAAGGCCGATTTCGGCCAGACCTTCGGCGTCTGGAACCTCGCCCCCGGGCCCACCGTGGAATTGCCGTTGCTGGGCAGCGCCAACCTGAGGGACGCGACGGGCAAAGTGCTGAGTTTTGCCGTCGACCCGTTCGGCGACAACAGCAGCACCGTCGACACCCTGGGCACGATCAACACCGTCGGCGGCGTTGTCGATGGCCGTGCCGAGGCATTGCCACTGACCGACGAGTTGCAGGCCGAACCGGATTACTACGTGGCACTTCGCGATGCCACGGCGCAGCGGCGTGCCGATCTTGTCGCGCAGGGCAAGTTGGGAGCGGTGGTGGAGGGCCACCCCCAGTGCCAGGATGGAGCCGCTGCCGATGAATAATCAGGCGCTGGTCTTGCATCGGCGAATGCGCTCGCTCGAGCCGGATGTATTGCACTGTCGTGAAGTTGAATTGCGCTTGGCCGAGGATGGTCGCCATGTGCTGCTCAACCGTTATGTCGAGTTGTATCGCCATGAACACGTCAGTTGGTGCGCCATCCAGCAGCATCGGGTGCCGTTGGCGAAGATGGTGCGCTGGTTGGTCGATAACGGCGAGCAGGTGAAGGATTAGTGGCAATTTGCTCTTGAATACAGCGGTACATCGGGGGGCGAATGCCATGAAACATTTTTACATAATTACGCATGAATAATGGTTGTACGACGTCGTATCTAATATGTTCGACTGTGGCCGTTTCTCACAAAAAAAATAAACGGAGACTCCATCCATGACGAGCATTCCTTCCGCTGAAGGCAAGGCTGCGGCGCCCGTGCAAGGCCGTTTCGTGCGTCTGCTCAAGCTTCTCGGCCCCGGCATCATTGCCGTTCTTTCCTGGCTGGGTGCCGGCGACCTGATCACCTCATCCGTGGCGGGGGCGAACTACGGCTACGCAATGATGTGGGTGCTGGCGGTTTCTCTGCTGCTGCGCTACCTGATCGTCAACATCATCGCACGCTTCCAGCTCTGCAATAACCAGGGTATGACCATCCTGCAAGGTTATGCCCAGCTCAATCCGTTTTTCGCCTGGTTCCTGCTGGTGTATGCGCTGCTCATGGGGCACCTGATGAATGCCTACATGATCAAGGGGGCTGGCGAAGCACTGGCCATGTTGCTCAAGGTCGACTATCCACTGCTGTGCTCGGTGGCAGTGGTCTTGGCGGTGTGGATGCTCGTCGGGCGCAATATCTATTCGATGATCGAAGGCGTGATGAAAGGCCTGTTGGCGATCATGACGCTGGCGTTCCTGGCCCTGGCGGTGATGTCCGGCCCGGATGTCGCAGGTATCGTCAAAGGCACCATCGGCTTCAGCATTCCGCCCGATGAAGGCGTGCACGGTGCGCTGCTGGTGGCCGTCTCGGTAATCGGTGCGGTGGCCGGCTCCATCGCCAACTTCGTCCATCCGTATGTCATGCGCCAGAAGGGTTGGGTGGGGCCTGAACACAAGCGTATCCAGCGTAACGACCTGCTGTTTGCGGTGTTTGTCGGGATCATCATCAACCTGGCGATCTGGATCGTCGGTGCGGAAATCCTGCGACCCAACGGCATTGAGGTCAAAACCCTGGGCGATCTGGGCAAGGCCCTGGAAATGTTCTTCGGCTCGATCGGTTGGTACGTGTTCTTCATCGGTGTGTTCGCCACGCTGTTCGCCAGCATCTCCGGCAAGACCACGGCGTTTCCGATGCTGATCACCGATGCCTTCCAGCACGTGCGGCCCGAGCGCCGGGAGCGTTACGGCAAAGAGTTCCACCATGATCCGATGCACAAATGGTTCATGTTGTTCATTCTCGTGACGCCGCTGATCTGGTCGCTCCCCGGCATGCCGGACTTCGTCACGCTGACCATCGGCGTCAACGCGCTGAACATCATCGGCTTGCCGGTGATTTCCCTGGGCCTGCTGATCATGTCCAACCAGAAGTCCCTGCTGGGCAAGGAATATCGCAACAACCTGTTCGAGAACATCGCGCTGATGTTTGCCACGGGCCTGGCGTTGTGGGTCGCGTTCCAGCTGGGGGTCGATCTGTTTACCTGAGGCCCGGCCATCTGCAACTTTCGGGGGGACTGCTAGACTTTATCGTCCAGTCCCTCTCGGAGAAGCGGAATGAACAATAAAAACAGGATCTGCCTCTGGTACGACGGCAATGCCCAGGAAGCTGCGCAGTTCTACGCCAAAACGTTTCCCGACAGTGCGGTGAACGCCGTCTATCAGGCCCCGAGCGATTATCCGTCGGGCAAGGAGGGCGATGTGATCACGGTGGATTTCACGGTGATCGGCATCCCTTGCATTGGCCTCAACGGCGGGCCGGTGTTCAAGCACTGCGAGGCCTTTTCATTCCAGATTACAACTGAAGACCAGGCCGAAACGGACCGCTTGTGGAACGCGATCATCGACAACGGCGGCCAGGCCAGTGCCTGTGGCTGGTGCAAGGACAAGTGGGGCTTGTCGTGGCAGATCAGCCCGCGTGTGTTGCTTGAAGCGGTCGCCAGTCCTGACAAGGCCGTCGCCAAGCGGGCCTTCGAGGCCATGATGACGATGACCAAGATCGACATTGCGGCGATTGAAGCGGCGGTGAAAGGTTAGCCGGCGCAGCACTTCCATTCCCTTGTGGGAGTGAGCTGCTCCCACACTGGATCGTTGGTGGCTTCGATCTTTCGGCCTGTCCGAATCCCCTGTGGGAGCGAGCTTGCTCGCGATGGCGTCGGCATAGCCAACAGTGATGCAAGCTGACCCACCGTTATCGCGAGCAGGCTCGCTCCCACACTCGATATCACGAGGTGGCCTCAGGCAACCTGGCAATCACCTTGATCTCGAACTGAAAACCATACAACCACGTCACGCCCACCGCCGTCAGTGTCGGATGCGGCGCGCTGCCCCAGAATTCGGGCACAACGCTCCAGATCCGTTCGAAGGTCGACTCGGGATCGACCATGAACACCGTCACATCCACCACATCGTCAAAGCTGCAATCGGCCGCGGCCAGGATCGCCTTCAGGTTGTTGAACGCCAGCCGCACCTGAGCTTCCAGGTCGGGTTCCGGCGAACCGTCGGCGGTGCTGCCGACTTGCCCCGACACGAACAGGAAACCATTGGAACGAATTGCCGGTGAATAGCGATTGCGCTCATACAGTGCCTGGCGTCCGGGCGGGAAAACTACATCGCGCTGTGTCATGAAATACCTCCATCAAAAAGTGGGTTCCAAACGATGAACTCACTCTAGGGGCTTGTGTTCAGGCGATAAACGAGCAACCTTGGCGATCACTGTTTGTAAATTCCAAACAATCGGATCGATACCCGGGGCAGAAATGGATCGTTTTGATGCGATGCAAGCGTTCGTGCGAGTCGTGGAAGCGGGCAGCTTCACCAAGGCGGCGGAAACCCTGCACATGAGCAAGACCACCGTGACCCAATTGGTGCAGCAGCTTGAGGCACGGTTGCGGGTCAAGTTGCTCAACCGCACCACGCGCAAGGTCAATGTCACCGCCGACGGTGCCATTTATTACGAACGGGTGATCCGTTTGCTGGCCGACATGGACGATGCCGAGACCAGCGTCTCCAGCGCCCAGGCGCTCCCCCGCGGGCGTCTGCGGGTGGACGTGCCGAGCCCGCTGGCAGTGATGATCCTGGTACCGGCCTTGCCGGCGTTCTATGAACGTTATCCGGACATCCAGATCGACATGGGCGTCAGTGATCGCATCGTCGACATGATCGATGAAAGTGTCGATTGCGTGGTGCGCGGCGGTGAGCTGACGGATCAGTCGCTGGTGGCCCGGCGTGTCGGCGATCTTGCCCTGGGGGTCTTCGCCGCCCCGAGTTACCTGGCACGGTTCGGCCGGCCCGCGCATCCGCGCGAACTGGAAGAATCACAGCATCGCACCGTGGGTTTCCTGTGGGCGCGCACCGGTAAATCCCTGCCTTACGCCATGCGCCGTGGCAGTGAGCTGCTTTACGTCAAAGGGCGCTACGCCCTGGCCATCGACGATGGCAACGCCTACCTCGCCGCCGGTCTGGCGGGGCTGGGCGTGCTCTGGTTGCCGGAGTACATGTCCCGGCGTCACCAGGCGCAAGGCGAGTTGGTGCAGTTGTTCGAAGACTGGCACCTCGACCCGATGCCGCTCTACGTGGCTTACCCTCCGAATCGCCACGTCAATGCCAAGCTGCGGGTGTTCATCGATTGGGTGGTGGAACTGATGGCGCAGCATGCGCCCGTCGACGCCAAGGGGAGAGGGCAATAGCGGGCTTGTCCGCATACGTTATGGGGTGGTGGCATCGACTGCGACGCTGTGCCTGAACGCTTGACCTCTTCTCCCAACTGCCTTAGTTTCGGCGCCCCATCGGGGCGGCCGCCGATTTTTCGCGGTTATCGCTTCATTCAAAAGGATTTGTTCATGAGTCGCGCTCAACGCGTTCTGTTGTTCGCCTGCCTGTTCCCTTCGTCCGTTTTCTCCGCTCCGAGCGTTGAGCGGGCCGAACTGATGGCGGTCTATCGCCAAGCCGTTTCACACAACTCTGATCTCGCGGCGGCGCGTGCCGATTACGCTGCGCAACAAGAGCTGGTGCCGCAGGCACGGGCCAATCTGTTACCCGTGATCAGCACCGGCGCTACGTTTGAAGCCACTCGCCTGTCCCGTGACGAGCCGGGGCTCGAACGGGTGCGCAGCGGCAATACGATCCAGGCCAACTTGAAACAACCCTTGGTCAATGCTGCATTCTGGTATGAATTCAAGGCTGCCAAGGCCAGCATCGTACAGGCGGCGCTGGAGTTGTCGGCCAAAGAACAAGCGCTCATTCTGCAAACGGCGCAGGCCTATTTTGAAACGCTGCGCGCAACCGATGAGCTGGCGGCATCGGAAGCTGAGGAGACCGCGCTCAAGCAGCAAATGGATCAGGCGCAGGCACGTTTGAAAGGTGGCCTGTCGAGCATCACGGATGTCCTGGATGCCCAGTCAGCTTACGATAATGCCCAAGCCAATCGCCAGTTGGCGCAGCGCAAGGTCGAAGACGCTTTCGAGCAATTGGCGCATCTGACCAACCTGGAGTACGCCAGTATCGAGGGCATGCAGCATCAATTGCCGGTGTTGGCACCGATTCCGAACGATACGAAGTCGTGGGTAGAAGGCGCTGTCGAGCAGAACCTGATGCTGTTGGCGAGCAACTATGCCGTCGAGGCCGCAGAAGAGCGCGTGCGTCAGCGTCAATCCGGGCATGCGCCAACGGTCGATGCGGTGGCTTCTTATCGCAAGGGCGATAACGACAGTTTTGGCTACAGCAACCCGACTGACTTTGGTCGGAATGGGTACCGTGGAAATGTTGCCCAGAGCAGTGTCGCCGTGGAAGTGAGCGTCCCGCTCTACAGCGGGGGACGCGTCAGTTCCCAGGCGCATGAGGCTTATCAGCGGTTGACGCAAAGCGAGGAATTGAGAGAAAGCCAGCGCCGGGAAGTGGTCCTCAATACCCGTAACTATTTCCGCGCCGTCAACTCGGACATCCAACAGATAAAAGCCCGACGGCAGACGATCCTGTCGAGCCAGAAATCCTTGAAGGCGTCCAAGGTCGGCGCGGATGTCGGGACCCGTAACACCGTCGACGTGCTCAATGCCCAACGTCAACTCTTCAGGTCTGTACGTGATTATAACGATGCCCGTTACGACTACATTCTCAATACCCTGCGTTTGAAACAGGCCGCCGGCACGCTGAGCGCCAACGACCTGCAAAAGCTTGCCGAGTACCTGAAGGCCGACTACGAACCGCAGCGTGATTTTCTTCCGCCGGAGCTGATGTAAGGCTCTGGCACGGGCGTCGGGTGTTAGTACCGAGTCGACAGAGGCGGGAAAATCGAATAATGTTGTTTTGATATCGTTCTTGACTCGGGCCTTGGCGCCAAGCGGAACACCGTGCCCCACCCATGGGAAGTCATGGGGCTCGTTAATGAATTTTCCGCATGGAAGCGTTTATGCAAGAACACAGTACCCCCCCTGGGCCGTCGGCGGCTGGGTTGGAGACAGGGCTGGCCTGTCTGGCCATGTTGGCACGTTTTCACAACGTTGCCGTTTCTGTCGAGCAGCTCACCCACGAATACGTGGCTGAAGGGCAGCGGTTCGGCAAAGCCGAAATATTGCTGGCCACGCGTCAGCTGGACCTCAAGGCCAAGGCCATCCGCACCACGTTCGAACGACTCGGGCAAACGCCCTTGCCGGCGATAGCCTGTGCCAGCGACGGCGGGTTTTTCATCATTGCCCGTGTGGACCAGGAAAAAATCCTGATCCACGACCCCCGATCCGAGCGCCCCGAGATGATCAGCGCCGAACAGCTTCAGGCGCGCTGGGGCGGTGAGTTGATTCTCATACGGTCCCAGGCGTCCTTGGCGGGCGAGCTGTCCAAGTTTGACTTCACCTGGTTTATCCCCGCCATCGTCAAGTACCGAAAACTGCTGGGTGAAGTGCTACTGGTTTCTTTTGTCCTGCAGATATTCGCGTTATTGACCCCGCTTTTTTTCCAGGTTGTCATGGACAAGGTGCTGGTCCACCGCGGGCTTACCACACTGGATGTGATTGCCATCGGTCTGCTGGGCATCATGCTGTTCGAAACGGTCTTGAGCGGGCTACGCAGTTATGTGTTCGCTCATACGGCCAGTCGCATCGATGTTGAATTAGGCTCCAGGCTATTCCGGCATCTGGTGACGCTGCCGCTGTCCTATTTCCAGGCACGGCGGGTCGGGGACTCCGTCGCTCGGGTTCGCGAGCTTGAAAATATTCGCAGCTTCCTTACCGGCAACACGATTACGTTGGTGCTGGATGTGCTGTTTTCGGTGGTGTTCATCGCCGTGATGTTTTTCTACAGCGGCTGGTTGACGCTGGTGGTGTTGCTGTCGCTGCCGCTGTACGTCGTGGTTTCCCTGCTCATCACGCCGGTGCTCCGTGCCCGCTTGAACGAAAGCTTTGCCCGTGGTGCCGAGAACCAGGCCTTTCTGGTGGAGACGGTCAATGGCATCGACACGTTGAAATCCATGGCGGTCGAACCCCAGATCACCCGCAAATGGGACAACCAACTGGCGGCCTACGTCAGTGCCGGTTTCAAGACCCAGACCTTGTCGACCATCGCCAATGAAAGCGTCTCTCTGATCGGCAAGCTGGTGACTGTTGCGACACTGTGGCTCGGCGCCCGGCTGGTGATCGACGGGCAACTGTCGGTGGGCCAATTGATCGCCTTCAACATGCTCGCGGGCCGGGTGGCGCAACCGATCATGCGCCTGGCTCAACTGTGGACCAATTTCCAGCAGACCGGTGTTTCGGTGCAGCGCCTGGGGGATATCCTCAACACGCGGACCGAGATGTCCCAGGCGACCCGCAGTGCGTTGCCTGCATTGAAGGGCCGGATCGAATTCGACCAGGTGCATTTCCGTTATCGTCCCGATGGCTCCGAGGTGCTGCGCAGCGTAAGCCTGGAAATAGGCGCCGGAGAGGTGATCGGCATCGTCGGACGTTCCGGCTCCGGCAAAAGCACGCTGACCCGCCTGCTGCAGCGACTCTTCGTCCCGGAGCGCGGCCGCGTGCTGGTGGATGGCATGGACCTGGCGCTGGCCGACGTTTCTTCACTGCGCCGGCAGATCGGCGTAGTGCTGCAAGACAACATGCTGTTCGCCCGCAGCATCCGCGAGAACATCGCCTTGACCGATCCCGGAGCGCCCCTGGAGGCGGTCATGCAAGCGGCGAAAATGGCCGGGGCACATGACTTCATTCTGGAGTTGCCCGAAGGTTACGACACGGTGGTCGGTGAGCACGGCGCTTCGTTGTCTGGCGGACAACGTCAGCGTGTGGCGATTGCCCGAGCCCTGATCGGCAACCCGCGAATCCTGATTTTCGATGAGGCAACCAGTGCGCTGGACTACGAGTCGGAGCGGATCATCCAGCAGAACATGCAGACCATTTGCAAAGGGCGAACGGTGATCATCATCGCCCACCGGCTTTCGGCGGTGCGCGATGCCAACCGGATTGTCGTCATGGATCGCGGACAGATCGTCGAACAGGGCACTCACCACGAGCTCCTGGCCCATCAAGCGGGACACTATTCACGCTTGCACCGTTTGCAACAAGGATAGTTGGCATGAGCGAACCCTCAGCGACACGCGAGTTGTTGCGACGCTATCGGACTGCCTGGCGCCACGCCTGGCGCCATCGTAAACAGTTGGACACGCCCAATCGGCTTGCCCATGAAGTGCAGTTCCTGCCGGCCGCGCTGGCCTTGCAGGATCAACCTGCTCACCCGGCACCACGTTACATCCAATGGACCATCATGGGCTTCGCCGCGCTGGCGCTGTTGTGGGCCTGTGTCGGTGAAATCGAAGTGGTTGCCACCGCCCGTGGCAAGGTCGTGGCGAGCGGCAAGAGCAAGACCATTCAACCGAGTGAAGTGGCGGTGGTGAAAGCCATCCGGGTCTACGATGGGCAATGGGTCAAGGCCGGGGATGTTCTGGTGGAATTGGACACCAGTGCCACCGGCGCTGACGTCAATCGCTTCAAGAGTGACTTGCTGGCGGCCGAGGTCGACAGCGCCAGGGCCACGGCGTTACTTGAGGCGATTCAAAGTGGCAAGGAACCCGGCTCCCTTGCCACGTACCTGCTTCAGGCCGATCCCCGACAAGTGACGGCCGCACAACGCTGGCTCCAAGGGCAATACCTGGAACTGCGCAGTTCCCTGGACCAGGTCGATGCGGAAGTCGAGCAGCGCACGGCGGAAATCCAATCGGCCAAGGCGATGGTCGCCTCGCTGCAACAGACCCTGCCGATCACCCGCCGCTTGGCACAAGACTATCGAGAGCTGCTCGATCAGCAATACGTGCCTCGCCACGCCTACCTTGAAAAACAGCAGGCCCTGCTGGACCAGGAGCGGGACATGGCCGTGCAGCAAGCGCGAGTGATCGAGCTCAATGCCAGCCGCAAGGAAGCCGAGCGTCGACGCCAGGGCATCCTCGCCCAGACACGCCGAGCAATGCTCGATTTGCAGCAGCAATCGGAGCAGAAAGCGGCGGCGCTGGTACAAGAACTCAAGAAGGCCGAACAACGTGATCACCTGATGAGCCTCACCGCGCCAGTCGATGGCACCGTACAGCAACTGGCGATTCATACCGTGGGCGGTGTGGTGACGGCGGCCCAGCCGCTGATGGTCATCGTGCCCAATGACCAGCCGATGGAAGTCGAGGCCATGCTGGAGAACAAGGACGTCGGTTTTGTCCGCCAGGGCCAATCTGCCACGGTGAAAGTCGAAACCTTTACCTTCACCAAGTTCGGCACGGTCGAGGGCGAGATAGTCAGCGTTTCCAATGATGCGATCGAAGACGAAAAGCGTGGCTTGATCTACAGCAGTCGCATTCGTTTGTTGCAGGACTCCATTCTTGTCCACGGAAAAAAAGTGCCGTTGTCCCCCGGGATGTCGGTCACGGTGGAAGTGAAGACGGATCGCCGGAAGGTGATTGATTATTTCCTGAGTCCGTTGCAGCAGTATGCGAGTGAGAGTTTGCGGGAACGCTAAGCGTTGTTGCAATTCACAGATGGGCAGGGGGTTCTAATGGATGAGCTTAAGGTTTTTTTTCGAAGTTTAGACGCGGGTGTTGTGTACGTGAGTTTGATTTTGGTCATGCTCTTGGCAATGAAGCTAAAGCTTGCCCGTGCGTCGTACCTTATTGTCGGGTTGTGTAGCGTTCCACTGTCCTTTTATTGTTTTTTCTACTGGATCTATGCGACTGGCGGAGACAGATGGACGCCAGTGATTCTTGTTATAGATGCGCTGGCATTTGCCCAGCTCGGCTGGATGGGTGGAGTTCTTTTTTTACTCGGGGTGCTGCTAAGAAAAGATTATCTGGAAGTGCTTGGGCTTTGGGTGTCAATAGCCTCGATAGCTGCTCACGGTGTGTTTCTTGGGTCTATCTTTTTTTTCTGGGACGGGTCGTGATAAGTATTTCTAAAATGCGGGTCTTATACGTTAATCATAGGGAATTGAGCGATGCCGTTTAGCAAATCTACGTTTGACTATATAAAGAGTAACTCTGAAAAGGCTAAGGAAGTGGCCGCGGCACTGGGCGCTCCAGACGTCACGGCTCAAGGGATATTGGGTGCCATTGGCGAAGAGTACGAATCTGTTGGGTTGGTCGATCAGGTTCAAACGGGATTGGTTAGTCGATACAGTCATGATGAGCTTCAGAAAAATTATGAAGCCACGAAGTCCAATCAGCAGATTCTGAAGGATGTTGTCAGTGCAGGCCTGATGGATAAAATCAGTATTAAGCTGGACAACCCCGTGCTGAATGATGTGGGGCCCGGCAATATCAAAATATTGACGGCTATCGACCTGCTTAAGACATACATGCAGCACAATCCTGACACGGATCCGTTGGGAATCAAGAGTTATGATCAGGACTACAAACTGCTGGTCAACGACCTTTCGGACCAAGACAATGTCTTGAGCCTGAAATTCGCGGCGCTGATGTTGCAGGAAGGCCAGGCCTTTTATTCCTCCCGGGCCTCGTCTGCGTGGAGCTCCTATGACCAAGATACCCAAGATGCCGTTCTGATCACCTATTACAACAACGGGAAGGAATGGGCGACCGAACGAGCGGATAAGTTTGCTGCAGAATCCCCGGGCGCTCAATATGCGCCGAAGCCAGGTGGCGGTGTCAGTGGCGGGGAAGTTTATCTTGAGAACGCCGAGCAAATAAAAAAATATGTGGGCGTCGTTTCCATTCCGGCCGTCAGCGATAACTTCTTTCAGCTCAACATCAATAATGCTGGCGCGGTTGTAGAAAAAGGCGCAACAGACCACGAGCAAAGCGCCGCGCAAGTGGCGGATGGATTGGTCCGCAGCGGTGGTGGTTGGGCGATCACTTATGATCCGAACAAACTGAACGTCAACCAGATGCAGGGCAGTTGGGTCAACAACACCTTTACTGCTGCTGCGACGCAGATTCTCGCCGATGGTTACCGGCCGGGTAACGTGAACACCGTCAAGGAGGTGTTCGATTTCAGCCTGCGTGGTGCTAGCAACGGAATTTCATTCGGCAGTAACTCAGGGCAGGCAGGCGCATGGCTCAACTCCGGTAATGCCCAGGCACGCCTGACGCTTCCGACTGACCCGCTGGTGCTCGATCTCAATGGTGATGGCGTTCGGTTGACTGACTATCTGAGCAACCCGGTGCTTTTCGACGTCGATAATGATGGCGGCAGCCTTGAGGAAACCGGCTGGGTCAGTGCGCAGGACGGCATCGTCGTCGTTGATCGCAACAACAATGGCAAGATCGACAATATCAGTGAAACCCTTTCCGAATACTTCGGTGGGGCGGCGGGCACCGGTGGAAACACGGGAGAGAAGCCTTTTGCCAATGGTTTTGCCGCGCTGAAAAGCCTCGACAGCAATGGCGACAATCTTTTCGATAATCGGGATGACGCCTGGTCCAACGTCAAGGTGTGGGTCGACGCGAATCATGACGGTAAAAGCTGGGTAGATAGCAACGGCAACAATACCGTCGATGCCGGGGAGGCCAGCGAAGTTCGCTCCTTGAGCGAGCTTGGCATCACCAGCATCAATCTCGCCAACACCGTGCAAAACGGCGAAGTACGCGATGGCAACGAAGTGTTGGCCCGTGGCACGTTTGTGCAAAACGGCATCAGTAAGGAAGCGATTGCGGCCAATTTCCTGGCCAACCCCAACGGTCATACTTTCAGCGCCAGTGGCAATGGCACTGTCGTTTCGACTCAGGGTGGGGGCGAGGTAGCCCCGGTCAGCGCCTATGCTTCTTCCTCTACGTCAGGGGAAACCATTGATGTCGCACAAAAAGGCGTCAGCAATGCCAGTGGTGGCGTGGGGCGCGACGTCCTGCTTGGCGATGCCGGAAGTAACTGGCTGGCCGGCGGGCAAGGCAGTGATACCTTCCAGGCGGGTGCCGGGGACGACGTGCTGTTGATCGACGCCGATGATCTGGCGATCAATATCCACGGCGGTGCCGGTACCGATATTGTTCAGGTGATTGGCGACCGAGGTGTCACTCTCAATCTGACTGAAGCTGAAATCGAGATCGCGCAGGGCGGCCGGGGTAATGATGTTTTTATCGCTGGCGGACACAGCACGGTCTATATGCGCGGTGGTGACGGTGATGATGTCCTGGTGGGTGGGTCGGCCAACGATGCCTTATCCGGCGAGGATGGCGATGACTTCATCAACGGCGGTGCCGGGAATGATGTCCTGCGCGGGCACCGCGGGCGAGATCAGGTCATGGGCGGGGAAGGCAACGATCTGATCGATGGCGGTCTGGATGACGATAACCTGAGTGGCGGCGCCGGCGATGATGTTCTGATCGGCGGCGAGGGTGACGATACGATCAGTGGCGGCGACGGTGTAGACGTCATCGAATTGTCCGGTGATTTCAGCGATTACCGCATTACCCGAACCGCTGAAGGTGTCTGGATCAGCGATACCGTGGCGGGCCGCGATGGTACGGATTTCCTGCAGAACGTCGAGAAAGCCAACTTCAAGAACCTGAAGCTGGTCGAGATCCCGACCGCCACCAGCGAGGGCATGGAGAATGCGCTGCTGGTCAAGGATATCCTGGGCAAGGACAAGAACGGTGTGGCGTTCGAGCGCACCAGCGCGCACTTGATCGGCAAGGAACAACTGCTGCAGAACGACATCGATTGGCAGCATGACGCGCTGCACATCACCGGCTTGTTCGATGTGGTGGGCGGAACGGCCGTCGTGACCCAGGCCGGTGACGTCCTGTTCACGCCGGATGCCACCTTCACCGGCATCATGGGCTTCAAGTACACCGTCGCCGATGCCAAGGGCAACGAGGCCAGCACGATCGTCAACATGGGCACCGGCGAAAGCGCGACGATGCGTGCCGCGGTCTATCTGAAGACTTCGGACCTGCCCGACGATCCGCTGGTGACCGATCAGTGGTACCTGTCCCAGGCCAATATCCTGCCGGTCTGGAAGGACTACACCGGTAAAGGTGTCAGGATCGCCGAGATCGAGACCAACAGTCCGTTCGGCACCACCAAGGAGATCCTCGATTACCGCCACGCCGACCTCAAGGACAACATCGACCAGAACTGGCTGGCCAATGCCACGCCGGGGCAGATGGCGGGTGAGGGCAGCGGTGGCAAGTTCAGCGACCACGCGACCCTGGTCGCCGGGGTGATGGTCGCCGCTCGCAATGGCGAGGGCAGTGTCGGCGTCGCCTACGACGCCACGGTGGCCGGTTACTGGGTCAATAAAGACGACTTCAGCAACATGTCCCACATGTATGAGTACGATGTGGTGAACCACAGCTGGGGCAGCAACTTTCACTTCGACCTGAAGTTCAGCCCCTCCGAGCTGGGGACATTGCCGACGGCCTATTACCAGGCCATCGACGAAGGCCGCAACGGGTTGGGGACAGTGATCGTCACGGCCGGTGGCAACGATCGAGAGAAGGGCGGCAACACCAACTACTCGAACGTTACCAATACCCGCAGCAGCATCGTGGTCGGCGCGATCAACGCCACCACCGACCTGGGGGCGTTGCAGCTGGGCGGCAAGCCATTTTCCAGCCCTGGCGCCAGCATCCTGGTCAGCGCGCCGGGCTCGAACGTCACGTCGACCTCACGCTTGGTACAGAACGACAATGGGTCCACGTTCGGTGGCGACACCAGCGTTTCCCAAGGCACCAGTTTCGCGGCCCCCATTGTCTCCGGCATCGTGGCCTTGATGCTGGAAGCCAATCCAGAGCTGGGTTATCGCGATGTGCAGCAGATCCTGGCGATTTCGGCGCGCAAGGTGAACGACCCCACGACGTCGTGGCAGACCAACGGTAGCCAGAACTGGAACGGCGGCGGCATGCACGTCAGCCACGACTACGGTTATGGCGAAGTCGATGCCCGGGCCGCCGTGCGTTTGGCGGAAACCTGGAACACCCGGCAGACATTGAGTAATGAGTTCCGCCTGACGAGCCCGCTGGAATCCGGCGCGCTCAACCGCGCGATTACCGACGGACAGGGTGCCGGCATCAGCCATTCGCTGACGATGGGAGCGGTCGATATTTTGGCCGAGCATGTCGAGGTCAAGGTCAGCCTGAGCCATGCGCGGCCGGGGGACCTGATTCTCAAGCTGATCTCACCGTCGGGCACCGAATCCATCCTGATGAATCGTCCGGGCAAAGCCCCGGGCAGCGCGGCGACTGATCGTGGCAATGCCGACTTCAACGGTCAGAGCACCTTGAATTATGTCTTTGGCACGGCCCTGCTGCGTGGCGAAGCGGTGCAAGGGAGCTGGACGTTGCAGGTAATCGACAGCGTGACTGGCGATACCGGGACGCTCAACAGCTGGAGCCTGAATGTCTATGGCAAGGGCGACACTGTTGATGACCAATATGTGTACACCAACGAATACGCCCAACTGGCCGCTTCGGGCGGGCGCAATGCGCTTAACGACACCGACGGTGGCCAGGACACAATCAACGCGGCGGCAATCTCCAGTGCCAGCGTGATCGATTTGTCCAAAGGCGAGGCCACCCTGGCCGGTGCTCGCTTGGCGATTACCAATGCCGCGCAGATCGAGCACCTGATCGGGGGGGAGTTTGCCGACACGCTGATCGGCAACGCCGCGGACAACCACCTCTCCGGTGGCCGCGGTGATGATGTGCTGTCGGGGGGTGTCGGTGTCGATACGCTTATCGGTGGCAAGGGCAACGACACCTTGACGGGCGGTGCTGACACCGATTACTTCGTGATCGACAAGGCCGCGGGCGACATCGACACCGTCACTGATTTTGTGATCGGTACTGACCGAATCGTTCTGTCCGGCTTTGATGACGAGGTCTATACGACGGCGACCATTACCCAGCAAGGCGCCGATACTCGGTTGAGCCTGGCGGATGGGCAAGTTCTGCTGCTCAAGAACGTTCAGTCCGAAGGCCTGACGCTAAAGAACTTCGTTCACATCCCGGAAGGTGTGCGCCTGAGTCAGTTGGAGGGGGCTTCCGGTTACGGTTTCGGGCTCAGCGGTGCCAATACCGAGCGCAATTTGCCGGATGTGACCGGTGGCTTCCTGTATTGGGCCCACGATGGTGGCGAGCGCGTGTTTGGCGGCACCGGTGCCGATACGATCGTGGGTGGCCAGGGTGACGATGTACTGGTTGGCGAGTCCTCGACGGCCTCGACCGTGGGTGGCAATGACGTGATCAGTGGAGGCGAAGGCTACGATGTCATCCGTGGCGGCGCTGGCGACGATGTATTGCGTGGCGATGTCGGACTGGATTACCTGGGCGGTGACGCCGGCAACGATGTCCTCTATCTCGAAGGTGACCAGGCCATCGAGGACCATGCATTCACCACTGTGCTGTCACCGAACATCAACCTGAGCGGCGCCGCGACGCACACTGGCGCCTCCGTCGCGGGCGGTGCCGGTAATGATCGTTTTGTGCTGGTCGAAGACCTGCTGGCCAGCGCCTCGCAGGGGATCATGGGCAACCTGATCGATGACTTCGAAGTGGCCAATCCCAACGAGAAGATCGATCTTTCGCAGATTCGCGCGGTACACAGCTTTGCTGAATTGAACTTCAGCACCGTGACGGTCGATGGTGAGCAGTATCTCAGGGTCTGGCTGGGCACGATGGCCAGCGGTACTCAGTACCTCACGCTTAAAGGCGTGACTGCCAGCCAGCTCTCCGCGGCCAGCTTCATTTTCGGCCAGGCCGTGACCTCTCCCAAGGTGCTGCTGAGCGGTACCGGCGCGAATGATCTGTTGATTGGCGACGCCGGGGGCAACACGCTCGACGGTGGCGCCGGTGCCGATGTCCTTGAAGGGCGGATGGGGGACGACACCTACATCGTCGATAACGCGGGGGATGTCATCAAGGAAGTCGTAGGCGGTGGCTATGACGTGGTCAAGTCCAGTGTCAGCCATGTCCTGGCCAGTGAGGTCGAGGCTTTGCAATTGCAGGGCAGCGCCGCCATCAATGGTACCGGTAACGAACTCTCCAACCGTTTGGTGGGTAATAGTGCAAACAACGTACTGGATGGCACCGGCGGCTCCGACGTGATGATTGGCGGCCTGGGCGACGATACCTATGGAGTGGATGACGGTTCCGACCGGATCGTCGAATCCGAAGGCGCGGGCACCGATACCGTCAATTCATCGGTCTCTTTTACGCTCGCCAACCACCTGGAAAACCTGAGTCTGACCGGTACCGCGGCGATCAATGCCACGGGCAACGCGGCCAACAATATTCTGCGTGGCAACGTCGCCGATAACCGTCTCGACGGCGCCCAGGGCGCAGACCGGATGATCGGCGGCCTGGGGAACGACACGTACTTCGTGGATAACGCCGGGGACGCCGTTGTGGAGGACATCAATGGCGGCAATGACAAGGTTATTTCCACCCTCGACTACACCTTGGCGGCCAATGTCGAGGCTTTGACCTTGTCCGGTCCGGCCCTGAATGCCAGCGGTAATGAGCTGGGGAACGAACTGATCGGCAACGAGCGCAATAACCGCTTGTATGGGGCTGCGGGCAATGACTTCCTGCAAGGCGGCAGGGGCGACGACCGCTACGTATTCGGCGTCGGCCATGGCCAGGATCACATCAGTGAAGACCTGGACGCGGCTGGCGGCATTGACACCATCGTGTTCGAAGCGGGGATCAAGGAAAGCGATGTCGCTGTCGACCATTCGGCCCAGGGCATGGTGCTGCGCCTGAATGACGGCCAGCAAATCATCTCCGGCTGGACGGCCGCTCGCGGTCACAGTGTCGAGCGTATCGAGTTCGCCAACGGAACGGTCTGGAATACCGCGACGCTGTCGACCCAGGCCAATCGGGCGCCAACCGTATCGACAGCGATTGCCGACCAGAAGTCCGCCGAGGACAGCGCTTTTGTCCTGACGCTCGCGGCCAATGCCTTTGTCGATGCGGACACGGGCGATGCTCTCAAACTGAACGCGACCCTTGCCGACGGCAAGCCATTGCCTGCCTGGTTGAGCTTTGACGCCACGACTCGCACGTTCAGCGGTACGCCCGATAATGACGCGGTGGGTAATGTGTCGATCCGGGTCACGGCCACCGACAAGGCGGGGTTGTCCGTCAGCGATAACTTTGAAGTCCAGGTCAGCAATACCAACGATGCACCGGTCCTGGTCAAGGCTATTGCCGACCAATCCGTGGTCGAGGGTGCGGCTTTGACGTTCGCGTTGCCGGCAAGCACCTTCGCCGATGTGGATGTGGCGGATACGCTGAGCATCACCGCGCAATCGGCCGATGGCCAGGCGCTTCCCGGCTGGTTGTCTTATGACGCCGCGAGCCGGACGTTCAGTGGTACGCCGGGCAATGCGAACGTTGGCAAACTGGCCATTCGTGTCCAGGCGACCGACAAGGCTGGCGCGACGGTTTCCGATACGTTCGAAATCGACGTGCAGAACGTCAACAACGCGCCGACCGTCAATCTCGGCCTCGCCGACCAGGTGGCGGGCGAAGACACCCGGTTCAGCTTCACGGTGGCGACAGACAGTTTCAGCGATATCGATGCGGGGGATGCCCTGAGCCTGGTTGCGACCACTGCCAGTGGCGGCGCGCTGCCGAGTTGGTTGACGTTCGACCCGCTCACCCGGACGTTCTCGGGTGTGCCGACCAACAACGATGTAGGTTTGCAAGCGATCAAGGTGACGGCCACCGACAAGGCTGGCGCCACCACGTCGGACGTTTTCAACCTGACCGTTGCCAACGCGAACGATGCTCCGCAACTTGTCAGTCCGGTCGCCGACCTGAGTATCCAGAGTGGCCAGGCGCTCAGCTACGTGCTGCCGGCCAATGCGTTCGCCGATATCGATGCCGGGGACCGGTTGAGCTACCAGGCGACGTTGGCCAATGGTTCGGCACTTCCTGCATGGCTGGTATTCGATGCGGCCACTCGAACCTTCAGCGGCACGCCCACGCAGACCGGAACCGTTTCGGTCAAGGTTTCAGCCGTGGACCTGTCTGCCGCCGTGGCAAGTGACGTGTTCGATATCGTGGTCAATGCCCAAGCCGTCACCAACGGAACCCAGGGTGCCGATAACCTGAACGGCGATGCCCTGGGCAACGTCATCAACGGGCTGGGCGGTAACGACTCGATTTACGGTCGAGAGGGTAACGATGTGCTGAACGGCGGTGATGGCGCCGACTGGCTCTACGGTGGCGACGGCAACGACACCTTGGACGGTGGTGCCGGTAATGACAATCTGCGTGGTGATTTTGGTAATGACACCTATCGGTTCTACCGAGGCATGGGTCAGGACAGCGTCACCGATTTTGACTGGACGGTCGGCAACGTCGACACCATCCAGGTCGCGGCTGATATTGCCCCGGCAGATGTGATCGTCAGCCGGGACCAGACTTACCTCACGCTCGCGATCAAAGGTACGACCGATAAATTGTCGATCACCTTCTTCAATAGTTCGAACTACATCGTGGAGCGCGTCGAATTCGCCGATGGAACGGTCTGGGGGATCGATGCCCTCAAGCAAATGACCAAAGGCGTCGCCAGCAGCGCTGCCGATACCTTGTTCGGTGACATCGGAGCCGATGTACTCGACGGGCTCGAGGGCGACGACAAGGTCTACGGTGAGGCCGGTGACGACAGACTGGAAGGCGGTGCCGGTAACGACACGCTGGGAGGGGGTGAGGGCAATGACATCCTCAACGGTGGCGCGGGTAACGATTATCTGAACGGCGATAGCGGCAATGACCGTTTCGATGGCGGTATCGGTAACGATCAATTGTCGGGGGGCGCAGGCAACGATACCTATCTGTTCTACAGGGGCATGGGTCAGGACACTGTCCAGGAGTTCGATTCGACCACTGGAAACAGCGATACGATCAAGGTCGCCGCCGACATCAACCCCGGCGATGTCATCGTCAAGCGCGAGGGCAGCGATGTTTACCTCGCCATCAAGAACACCACTGACCGGATGACCATCTACAGCTACACCGACACCAACTACCAGGTTGAGCGCGTCGAATTTGTAGACGGCACCGTCTGGTCCGTCAGTGATCTCAAGCGCTTGTCGGTAGAGGCCGCCACCAACGGAGCCGATACGTTGTACGGCGACGAAGCCAATGATCGGTTGGACGGGCTTGACGGTAATGACAGGTTGTCAGGCCTGGCCGGCGACGATGTGCTCAACGGCGGTGCGGGCCAAGACACGCTTGAAGGTGGGATGGGGCTCGATACGTTGGATGGTGGGGCGGGCAATGACTCGCTGTACGGCGGTTCCGGCAATGACACCTATCTCTTCCAGCGGGGTGGTGGCCAGGACGTGATTTCCGATCGCGACTGGACCAGGGGCAACCTTGACGTGATCAAGTTGGCCCAAGGAATCGGCCCGGGCGACATCAAGGTTGCGCGCGTGGGCTACAACCTGGAACTGACGATCCTCGGTACCACCGACAAGCTGACCGTCAACGAGTGGTTCCTTTCCACGGACTCGCAGGTTGAACAGGTTCAGTTCGCCGACGGCACGCTCTGGGATGCCGCCACTCTGATGACCCTGTCCAAGGGCGTGGCCAGTGAGGGCAATGATGTCCTGCAGGGCGACGACGCCAGCGCTGATGTCATCAATGGGCTGGGTGGTGATGATTCGCTCTACGGACTGTCGGGCAATGACACACTGAATGGCGGCTCCGGCAACGACAAACTGTTTGGGGGCGCGGGCATGGACACGCTCGACGGTGGCGCCGGCAACGACTCCCTTTATGGGGAGGCCGGTAACGATACCTATCAGTTCTACCGCGGGGCCGGGCAGGACTCGATAAGTGACTACGACACTTCGGTGGGTAACCTGGACACGATCAGGGTAGGGGCAGGCCTCAAACCGTCCGATATCCAGCTCAGTCGCGACACCAGCAACCTCTTTTTGGGCATTGCAGGAACCACCGACAAGCTGACCTCTTCCAGCTGGTTCTCCAACAGCGCGTATCGGATCGAGCAGATCCAGTTCGACGACGGAACCCTCTGGAATGCCGACACCATCAAGAACATGACCCGGGGCACAGCCACCTCTGGCAGCGATGCACTGTTTGGCGAGGATGCGCTGGCTGACTCGTTAAGTGGCCTTGACGGTGATGACAAGCTTTACGGCTTGGGTGGTAACGACACGCTGTCGGGTGGCAATGGGGCCGATGAACTGAGCGGTGGCGAAGGCGCCGACACCTTGCTGGGTGGGGCCGGTGATGATCGGCTGTACGGTGACATCGGCGCCGACACCCTGGTGGGTGGGGCCGGCAATGATCAGTTGAACGGTGATCGCGGTAATGATCTTTATCAATTCGAACTTGGGGGTGGCCAGGATGATATCGATGATTTCGACACGGACGCCAATACCGATGTGTTGCAGTTCGGTGCCGGTATTTCCGCCGATCAACTCTGGTTCAGCAAGAAAGGCTACGACTTGGAGGTGAGTGTCATTGGCACCGCCGATAAAGTCACGATCTCCAATTGGTCTTTCTGGGGACCGGGCAGTTGGGAGAAGGCCCAGCACATCGAACAGTTCCGTACCGCCGATGGCAAAGTCCTGTTGGAAAACCAGGTCGATCAACTGGTAGGCGCCATGGCCGCTTTCGCGCCACCGGCACCGGGCGAGACTTCATTGCCACAGAACTACCAGGCCTCATTGAACGCTGTGATTGCCAGCAACTGGCAATAATGCTCCAAGCTGCCGCGCCTTAGGGCGCGGCAGTCACATTGGCGCTGCGCATCGATACCCAAAACAATTTTTTCGACGCTGTAAAGTCTACAGCCGATAGCGGAGGTGATTTTCATGACGTGTGCTGGCGTTCGTCGTCAACATTCCAACCACATGAGGGTAGAGGAGGTACACCATGGACCGATTCGCCGGCGGTTGCCTTTGCGGCAACGTTCGACTTGAAGCCTCAGGGCGCCCGTATCGCGTCGGCCTCTGTCATTGCCTGGACTGCCGCAAGCATCACGGGGCATTGTTCTACGCGGCTGCGGTGTTTCCTCAGGAGGCGGTGACGATCGAGGGTGAAACCCGGGACTACGCCGGGCGATTTTTCTGCCCTCGCTGTGGCTCGTCACTGTTTGCCCGCTCTGGCGACGAAATCGAAGTGCACCTGGGCACCCTGGATGCGCCCAATCAACTGATGCCCACCTACGAAAGCTGGACCGTGCGCCGTGAATCCTGGTTGCCGGCGTTTCCGCTTACCCGATGCTATGCGCATGATCGTGAGGGTACGGGGCGGTCTGAGGAATAGATGCAACGTGTTCTACCGTCATCGCGAGCAAGCTCGCTCCCACAGTTGATCTTGGGTGTACGCCATTTCCGGGTTCACAACTGACCCCTGTGGGAGCGAGCTTGCTCGCGATGACGGCAGTTCATTCAACACCCATGCAAGCTGGCCCGCCGCTTTCGCGAGCAGGCCCCTCACAACGGATCCAGGTTTTATTCCTTGAGGAATGTCAGCAGATCCTGGTTCAGTCGGTCCTTGTGCGTCTCGGTCAAGCCGTGCGGTGCGCCAGGGTAGACGATCAGTCGGGCGCCTTTGATCAGCGCCGCCGAGGCCCGGCCTGCAGCGTCGATGGGCACGATCTGATCGTCATCGCCATGGATGACCAGGGTCGGCACGTCGAACTTCTTCAAATCGCCGCGGAAGTCTGTCGCCGAGAACGCCGCAATCGAGTCATAGGTATTCTTGCTGCCACCCTGCATGCCCTGCATCCAGAACGATTGGATCAGCCCCTGGGATGGTTTGGCACCCTTGCGGTTGTAGCCGTAGAACGGGCCCGAGGCGATGTCCAGGTACAGCCGCGAACGGTTTTCCAGGGACGCCTTGCGCAGGCCGTCGAACACCTCGATAGGCAAGCCGCCGGGGTTGGTGTCTGTCTTGAGCATCAACGGTGGCACCGAAGAAACCAGCACGGCTTTCTTCACCCGACCGGTACCATGGCGACCGATGTAACGCGCCACTTCACCACCCCCCGTCGAGAAGCCCACCAGCGTCACGTTCTTGAGGTCCAGCGCTTCAATCACCGCCGCCAGGTCGTCGGCGTAGTGGTCCATGTCGTTGCCTTCCCAGGGCTGACTGGAGCGACCATGGCCGCGACGGTCGTGAGCAATCACCCGATAGCCTTTCGAGGCGAGGAACATCATCTGGCCTTCCCAACTGTCGGAGTCCAGCGGCCAACCGTGGCTGAAGGTCACGACCTGGCCATCACGCGGGCCCCAGTCCTTGTAATACAGTTGAACGCCATCCTTGGTGGTGATGTAGCTGGCGGACTGGATCACGCTGCCGACCGCAGACACGCTTGCAGCGGCCTGGACCGACGATGCGGCCTCGGCGCTGAGGGTGGCCAATGCCAGGGTTGCGACAGCCAGGGTACGGTTGAAGGTGTTCATCGTGTCTCTCTCCATTAGGGTCGTTTGATCTGCGGCGATCGTCATCGATCGCGTTGGTGGGCAGATTAAAGAGAGAGGCCGGTGACGAGAACGGCGTGGGCATCGATAACAACTATAGGAAAATCGGATAGCTGCGTTTCGCTTCGGTTGCCGTGATCAGTGGTGGCGAGGGCGCTTGCTCCCTCGCCACAACGACTGTTCAAGCGCCCTGAAGTCGCCCTCAACCAAAAGAGGGCATCGGCCCCAACGAATTAAAGATCCACACGACCACCGCTACGGCCGCCAGCACCGCAACCACAATGCTGATAAACACCCATTTAAGGATTTTCAACCCTTTCGACGGCTGGGACGCAGGGAAGAGAGCCTCTTCCGAGAGCCTCATTTTTTCGGCGCAGCGCGGGCAAGCAGCATTTTCGTCAAGAATGACGGACCTGCATTGATCACAGACTTTCATGGGGCGATTCTCATAAGAAGGGGGGGCCCATCATGGGCGGTGATGATGCGTTGAAACGACAGGGGATCGATAGGATTCATGCGGGCTGGGTCGCAGGGAGGAGGGCGCAAGGGGAGCGCCGCGTACCCGGTTCGCGCTGATCCTACACCAAGGTCCAGAGGTTGCTAAGGGTCGGAATGTGGACTGCGTCAACTGTCAGGCAAGTGTTTAGGTCTATGCTTACCTTGCCCTCTTGAATCAGGCCCACCCATGCACGAACACCGAACGGTCCACAAGGAGTACGCGTGAGACATTCGATATCGGTTGCAGCGCTGCTTTGTCTCTTGCTCTGCACGGTTGTCAGGGCCGAGCAGTATCAGATCGTCACCGAAGAATGGGCACCGTACAACTATCTGGAAAACAACCGGCTCACCGGCATGACCACCGAGATCGTCCGGGCCATCATGGCGCTGACCGGAGATGACTTCGAGGTGTTGCTGCAACCCAGCATGCGTGCCACCCAAATACTCAATCACCGCCCCAAGACCATCATGTACTCCCTGTTTCGCACGCCGCAACGCGAGTCGTTGTACAAATGGGTCGGGCCAATCGTGGAAGAGTCCATCCACCCCTATCAACTGGCCAAGGCGCCGCCGGTGAACTCCCTGGAACAACTGCTGCACGCCCCGCAGATCACCACGCGACATGCCGGCCTGGTGCCGACGATGCTGTTGTCGCTGGGCTTTAACAACCTGGACAAAAGTGCCACCGAAAGCAAGCTGCTCTATCGCATGCTGCTTGCCGGACGCACCGACATCATCATCGGCGACACCGATGCGGGCGTGGCCTACTACAGCCGCCAGTTGAACATCGCGCCGGGCACGCTGCGGAAAATTCCTATCGAGCTATATCGTTCGTCGTTGTATATCGCTTTTAGCTTGGACTCTGAAGACGAAGTGGTCGCGGCATGGACCAAGGCTTTGGAGCAGTTGCGGCGATCAGGGGAGCTGGAGCGGATTCAGCGGCGGTATGAGCAATAGAAGAGCGGAGCCGGCGCAATGCCCCCTGACGACGCGGTGTAGAAAACCGCTCCGCGATCCACTCAGCCACCGCAGTCGCAACTGAGCCCGCGATGACGGATCAGCGCGTATAGGGGCCTTGCAAGTTGACCTGATTGCCAAGGAACCAGCCAAACCAACTGGCAACACCGAGCCAGGGATCGGTCCGGGCCATGATGTCCATCAGGTTGACGTTCAGCGTGCCGGTGAGGTCCGTCATCATCGCTGTCGTTGGATAGCTTTTGACGATATTGCTGTCGCTCCAGATGATCGCGAACTCGTAATACGTCCCCTCGACATAGGTGCCCTCGGGTGCTCTGGGAATGGTGAGTGTCGAGTAAGCATCATATCCACTGCCGCTGAGCGGGTCGGGGCAGGCCCAGGCGATTGCCCAGAAGAGCGGCATCAGGTTCTGGTAGGCCTGCAACATCAGCCCGTTGGCCATGGCGGTAGCGGTGGCGCTGTCGCCGTCGGAGGTCGAGGAGCCGCCGTTGTTGCCAGTGGGTATCGGCAGGTTGCCGTTGTCGGCGTAGTGGTAGAAGTTCATCAGGCGCCCGTGGTCGCTGACGATGGTCGTGTAGAAGTTGCTTAGGCTCGTGTTGCTCGCTTCGAAGGAATCGGCGACCTGCTCCCAGTACTGGCCGATGGTGATCGAGCTGGACGTTCCGTCGAGGCTGCTGGTGATTACGCGGATGACATCGGTCACGGCAACCACCGCAAGATTGGCCCAGGGAGCGACGGCTTCGGGGAAAAACCACACCAGCGAGTAACCGAGATCCTTGAGCAGTTGGACGAAGTCCAGCAGCGTGCTGTCGTCGGTCTTGGCCTGCATGTTGGCGATAGCGCCGCTTATCAGGGTATTGGCCGTGCTCTGGGCGGTATTCAGGGTGCCTTGGGTGTAGGTGTAGAGCGATTGAAGTTGTTCGACAGCGCTCATTTCCTGCCAGACCGTATAGATGATCTGGAGCCAGTCATTGGCGGCCACACCCGTCGGCGCAGCGGGGGCGGTGGGAGAAAAACTGTAGTTGCCACTGGCGTCGAACTGCAACCAAGTGGCGAGCTCGGTGGTGACGGTGTTCGGGGACCAGTCCGGGGACGTCGCAAGCCCACGTGGATCGAGTGGATCGTTGGAATTCGCGCCATTGATGATGTTGCCGAGTGTGACGCACAGCGCCGAGTAGGCATTGTTGAAATCAGGCCAGGCCACGGCGGGTTGATCGACGATGGATTGCAGCAAGTCCATGGTTGGCTGTTGTGGCGCGAAGCAGATGACGACGTCGTGAGTAAAAATGGTGTACCAATCGCTTTCCACGTCGTACCTGGCGGAGCAATAGCCAAAGGTGCCCGCGCCGCACACACCACCGTAGCGCATGGCCCAACGGTTGGCCGCGACAGCGAGAACACTCATGTTCGAGTCCATCAGGTTCGCACTGTCCAAGGGTTCGAGAATGCCCGCCAGGATCTGATCCATCAGTGCCGCACGACCCGCCTTGAGGACCTGGATGCCGGGGGTGTTGCTGAAGACGTAGACGCCTCGGTAGTTCTGCCCACTCTCGACCGCCATCTCCCAGCTGGGGATGCCGGCTACGTAGGCGTTACCGTTGGCGTCGCTTTGCGTCAGGGCATAGGCATGGGCGGCAGCGGCCCAACGCCGCTCGTCAGGATCGCCGGTCTGGTTCGAAGTCAGCGTGAGGGGCGGCTGATTGCCGTAGGCGCTCGCCAACGCGGCGTTGAGTTCGTCGTCGCTGGGCTGGAGCAGGGTAACCTGGGTGCCCACCGGGAACAGAAACGCCCCGACGACGGGATTGCCATTGTCGTCAGAGCCCGTTTCCCACGACGGGATCGCGAACGCGTAAAGCGGGTTGCCGTCATCATCCTGCTGGCTCAGCGCCCAACGAAGGATGCCGTTTGCCCAGTAGCGGTAATCGATGAAGGAGCCGGTCAGCGGAGGATTGATGTCCGAGAGCATCTGGAGCACGTCACTTTGCAGAATGTTCTGCCAGACAACCGCCACGCCGGTACTTTCGATGCCGCCATTGGTGGGTGGAACAGCGGCAAATGCAGGGGCGATGGCACGTTTCGTATGCTCGGAATCGTCGAGATTGAACATGAGAGATATCCCTATCTGCAAGGCAACGTCGTGTTTGAGTGATGCGCTTATACGTGCAGTGACGTGACAGTGCTATGAAGTCTAGCCCGGTATTTGTACTTGGCGAGTGAACCGGGAGTCATTGAATGTTGGTGTCGAACTGCTTGTTTACGTTCTGTGGGTTGGCGGCATCCTTGATGGTGTGGGTGCGTGCGTAGGTATAGCCACCGTGGGCTTGTCCCAAGTGCTGTCCGGGCTGCGCACACGCGGCGCATGAATGCTTAGGGGAGCAAGTTCCTGCGGCTAATTAATCCTGATGCGTTACCTATGTGCTGCGGTACTGAGGCCAGAACCGCGGTCAGTGAGTTTTTGTGACAGCCGCGCGAATTTTTATCGATTGCTGGATTGACAGCGCCTTCTTAGGATTTCCACTGACCGACTGGGTTTGGCAACGATAATAAAAGAGGAATTCTCGATGACGCTTGCAAATAAGAAAGTCGCCGTAATTACCGGCGGCGCTATGGGTATTGGAGCGGAAGCGGCAAGTGCGCTGGCGAGCGATGGCCATCATGTAATCATTTGCGACATCAATACCACCGAGGCCGAACGTTTCGCGCAACACCTGCGTGACCAAGGTTTCTGCGCCGATGCCTTCCAGATCGATGTCGGTACACCTGCCTCTGTGTCCGCTGCGTTCGAATGGATTGAGGCCAAGTTTGGGCGCTGCGATGTGCTGGTCAATTCTGCAGGCATCGCCAAGACCATGCCTTTCCTGGAATTTGATGCCGATGTCTTCAACCGGACAATGCTGATCAATGTCACGGGCACGTTCTTGTGCTGTCAGCTGGCGGCACGCATCATGCGTAAGCACGAATTCGGCCGGATCATCAACATTGCCTCCGTTGCAGGGATGCGCGCAGTAGGCAAAGGCCGGACGGCCTATGGCACATCAAAAGGTGCTGTGATCGCGCTGACAAGGCAGATGGCCGTCGAGCTGAGCGAATACGGAATTACCGCAAATGCCATCGCCCCTGGACCGGTCGATACGCCGATGACCAAAGAACTGCACAGCGATGAGTTCCGTAAGGCTTACAGCAACGCCATCCCAGCGAAACGTTATGGCACCACGCGTGAAATCGCCGGAGCAGTCAGTTATCTGGCCTCTGACGTTTCAGCTTACGTAAATGGAATTGTCTTACCCGTGGATGGTGGCTTCCTTGCGTGGGGCGCCGGCGATATCTGAGTAGCACTGACACGAACAGAAGGGCGCGCGTACTGACCAGGCACTCCCTGTGCGGCTGATCATTCGGCCGCCATTTCTTCTATGATCCACTTCACCAGGTCCGCTGTGTCGGCCCGCGCTCTGGCGTTGGGCGAGATCCATAGCACCAATTTTTCCGGCCCTTCAACACAGCCAAACGGGGCTACCAACGCGCCGCTCTCCAGTTCCGCTTGCACCAGCATCCGCGGCACACAGGCAAATCCCAAGCCGACCTTAGCCGCTTGAATAAGCAGATAGAAATGCTCGAAGTACTCCAATTCAAGGGAATCGGGCATGGTCATCTGCAAAGCTGAATACCATTCTTTCCAAGCATGCGGGCGAGTCTTGGTAGCCAGCAGCTTTTTTCCACTCAGGTCGCTAATTTGCTGCACACCTGAAGCCTCGAGATAATCAGGCGAGCATATAGCCCCAATCCATTCATTGGCCAACGGGATCGGCGCGATGCCGGGAGGTGGGGCAATGCTCTCCAAGCGTATCGCCACGCTGACGCCATCTTGAGCAAAGTCGATTGGACCGTGTCCGGTTCTCAAGCCCAGTTCCATCGTCGGAAAGTTGCTGTGCAACCCGGCAAGCCTTGGTAGCAACCAATGCATCATGATGGACGCCGAACATGACAGCTCCAGAGGTTGAGGGCGCACTTCGTCAATACTTTGCTGGATCAAGTTGAATGCGCGGCCCAGGCCGGCGGCAAGGCGTGCGCCTTCGGGAGTCAGTTTGGTGCCATGCGCATTACGCGTGAGCAAGACGACCCCCAGCACATCCTCAAGCGTCCGAATGTGTCGGCTGATAGCACCGTGAGTCACGGAAAGGGCATCAGCGGCTTCGCCGAAGGTGCCTTTCCTCGCAACCATTTCGAAAGCTCTGAGTGCATTGAGAGACGGTCGCGGAGGGGATGACATGTGCTGCACCTCATGAGCAGGCCATGGCGACCAGAACGCTGGTCGAACCAGAAACCTAATGTGAGTTTTTCTCAACTTAGCGGGAAATCATATCGTTAGCCCGTTCGCAGGGTCAATGTATATTCGAAGTGAGGGCCACCCCTGCAAAAGTGGCCATTGAATATAAAAAAAGTAAAGCCAAGGTGATTATCTATGGTCGATCAAACAGCCGGGCGCGAAGAGTTTACGGCCCGTTTCTTCGTAGAGAGCAGTTACCCGATTGAACGGGTCGGCGAGGTCATCGCTGGCGAGCAATCCAGCGGTACATTTATTGCCTTGCCCGGCGAATCTGCAGAGTTGAAAGAGCGTTCACGGGCACGTGTAGTGTCCGTCAAGTCTCTTCCAGCGGTCACCCGTGCTTCGTTACATAGCGAATACCTGGCCAGGCACAATCCTTCGGCGACATATTATCGCGGCGAAGTTGAAATCGCTTTTCCAACGGCCAATATTGGTCCGAATCTTCCTGCACTGTTGACCACCATTGCCGGCAATCTATTCGAGATAGGTGAAGTCAGCGGTTTAAGAGTGCTCGATGTCGATCTTCCGGCAACATTTGCCGCTGGCTTCTTGGGCCCACAGTTCGGTATTGAAGGGACTCGCAAACTGTGCGGCGTTCATGACCGTCCAATCATTGGCACCATCATTAAACCCAGCATCGGCCTGACACCCGAGCAGACCGCTACCGTGGCCGATGAGCTGTGCGCGGGTGGTATTGAGTTCCTCAAAGATGATGAACTCCTGATCGACCCGACCTATGCATCCTTCGATGCGAGGCTGAATGCTGTCATGCCTGTACTTCACAAGCATGCAGATCGCCTCGGCAGGATGCCGATGTACGCGATTAATATTTCTGGGAGCATTGATGAAATGCTTCGCCGCCACGACGCCGTGCTGGAGTCGGGGGGTACCTGCGTCATGCTCTGCCTGAACTGGGTTGGGCATTCGGGGGTCGAGCACATCCGTAAGCATTCCCAACTACCCATTCATGGCCATCGCAACGGCTGGGGGGCCTTTACCCGCAATCCACAGTTGGGCTTTTCGTTTGAGGTCTATCAGAAAATCTGGCGCCTGGCTGGCATCGATCATCTGCACGTCAATGGCATTCAAAGCAAATTCTGGGAACCGGATGACTCAGTCATTGCCTCGGCACTGAGCTGCCTGACCCCGTTTTCGGGCGTCCAACCAATCCTGCCGGTTTTCTCTTCCGGCCAATGGGCTGCCCAAGCGCCAACGCTTTTCGAAAAGCTGCAGTCGGTGGACCTCATGCATCTGGCGGGCGGTGGAATTATCGGCCATCCCCTAGGTATCGGTGCCGGCATTCAGAGTATGCGCGAAGGATGGGAAGCGGCGACTCAAGGCATACCCTTGCAACAGTATGCAGAGGGCCGGCCAGCACTAACCGCCGCCTTGGCAAAGTTTGGAGGCGTATAAATCATGCAGTCAGCCAATACGCCTAGGCTTCGTCTGGTGTTTTACGGTGACGACTTCACCGGCTCGACCGATGCTCTGGAAGTCCTTACCGCAGCCGGCCTGAGATGCGCACTGTTTTTGGCGCCACCGTCGCCCGAGTTGTTAGAGGAGCTGGGTGGTTTCGACGCTATTGGCATCGCTGGCGATAGTCGCGCGTTATCCAATGCTGAAATGGATGAGGTGCTTCCAGACCTATTTGAAGCAATCAAGCGCCTGTCCCCCGACCTTGTGCATTACAAAGTTTGCTCCACGTTCGACAGCGCTCCCGACGTGGGCAACATTGGCCATGTCATTGAGCTCGCATCACGCGCCTTTGGGGTAAAAGGCGTGCCAATCGTCGCGGGGAACCCGGCCCTGGGTCGTTACTGCGTGTTTGGCAATTTGTTTGCGCTGTCCAAGACCGACCACTGTGTACACCGGATCGACCGCCATCCCGTCATGCGGGCCCACCCCATCACGCCTATGGGAGAAGCGGATCTGAGTGTCCATATCGGCCAGCAAAAGAATTTATCGATTGCCAAAATTGACATCCTTCAGCTTGACCAAACTGTCGACCTGAGTTTCTTGGTCAGCCAAGCTTCTCTGAGCCATGACTCGGTTCTGATCGACGGCACCACCAATGCACATATGACCCTTGCAGGGAAAGCACTCACGGAGATCTCTAGCAGCTCGGCGCCGTTGTTCGTGGTTGGCTCTTCAGGTGTCGAATATGGATTGACGCAGTACTGGCATTCGGTGGGGCTGATAAATGCCTACCAAACTCAGGTCACTGCGCTGCAGCCCACCAGACAAGTGTTGGTCATTTCTGGAAGTGCATCCCCGTTAAGTCGCGCTCAAATCGATACCGCTATCGCGAGTGGGTTTGTCGAGCTGGCGGTGGATGCGGCAGCGATTCTCGCAGAATCACATAAAGGAGGGCGGGTTCAGGATGTAGTGGCGACGGCAGTGGCGCACCTCAAAAGCGGACGCTCCGTGCTGATCCACACGGCAAAAGGTCCGGACGACCCGAGAATCGAGCAGATGATCGAAGCGATGACCGCCAAAGGACTGCTTCGTGACGAGGCAAAAATCCGCGGCGGTAAGCAATTGGCTGTCGAAATGGGCTACATCGTTCTGGACATTCTTAAGACGTATCCGCTCGAAAGACTGGTTATATCCGGTGGTGATACGTCAAGTCAGATCACCAAGATTCTCGCCCCTGATGCATTGGTCATCAAATCCGATCTCTCTCCCGGTGCGCCCCTCTGCCAGGTGCGCTCAAACAAACCGTACTTGGACAACCTGGAAATCGCCTTGAAAGGCGGGCAGATGGGTGACCAGGACTACTTCGTAAAAGCGCTCACAGGTAGGAGCTAACTTCCGTTCCAGGACAGGAACACGCTTGCATATTTACAATAACAACAGGTGAAACTATGCAAACCTCACTTTTAAGTAACAACGAGACTCATCATGAGTTTATTGATGATGAGAAGAAAAAATCCATGAAAAATGTTGTTGCCGGGAGTCTCTTCGGCACAGCGTTAGAAACCTATGACCTCTATTTGTACGGTACCGCGGCGGCGCTGATCTTCGCTCCTCTGTTCTTTCCAGGCACCGATGAAGCCGTCTCAAGACTCGCCTCGCTAGCGTCCTTCGCCATATCATTTGTCGCACGGCCACTGGGCTCGCTGGTGCTTGGACATTTCGGCGACCGGATAGGCCGCAAGAAATTGCTCTACCTCACGCTGATCATCATGGGCTTGAGCACCGTCGGTATTGGCTTGCTGCCTACCTACGCGAGCGTAGGAATCTGGGCACCCATCATGCTGTGTGTGCTGCGCTTCATCCAGGGCTTCGCTTTTGCCGGAGAATACAGCGGTGCAGTGCTCATGCTACTTGAGCATGCACCCCGGCGAAAACGTGGCTTTTATGCAGCCATCAACAACATTGGTCCGGTGTTCGGATTCATCGCCTCGGCGGGGTTGCTGTTGATTGTCAGCAGTTTATTGTCGGTGGAGGATTTCTATAAGTGGGGATGGCGCATTCCATTCATTGCCAGTCTCGCTCTGTTGGTCGTCGGCGTCTTCGTACGGTCCAAAGTTGCCGAATCTCCGGTGTTCGAAAAGACCGCCGAAAAGCGCGCGGCAGCCAAGGGGCCGAACCTGTCTCCTGCCATGCGCCTGTTCACCAAGTATCCTAAACAGTTACTTTTGGTCGCAGGTGCCAACATCTGTCATTTTTCGACATTTTATCTTTTTACCGTGTTCGCATTGAGTTATGGCCAGAAGGAACTGGGCCTTTCCAATGCCTTTGTGCTCTCGGTAGCGATGGTAGCTATCTGCACGCACCTGGTAATTGTTCCCTTCGCCGGCGCAATGGCCGATCGACTGGGTCGACGCACCATGATGTTGATTGGCTTCGTGGTGACTGCACTGGCCGCGTTTCCCTTCTGGCACCTATTTTCCACAGGCCATTTCCTACCCATGGTCTTGGGCTCATGCCTGTTCATGGCCGGCTACGGCTTGGTATACGGTGCTGTGCCTTCATTCACCGGCGAGGCATTTGGACCCAGTGCACGATTCACCGGGTTCGCCATGGCCACCAATGTTGGTGGCATCATCGGTGGCGGCACGGCGCCCATCGTCGGCGCCTATCTGCTCAGCCATTATGGCTCGCCCTACGCCATCTCGGTCTACACGGTAGTGCTCGCAGCAATCTCTGCCTTGTGCGTCTACCTGTCTGCCGAAACCAGAATGATCGACATCACTGACGAGTAATGCCCCCCGCGTGCGGTTTGCCCACATGCCGCACGCTTGCTCGACTCGGCAAGCGTAACGCCCTCCAGGCATAAGCGGGTCAGACCACGTTCATGAATCGTGGTCTGACCCATACCCTCCTGGCGAATATATGATGATTCGAACAGCACCGGTGGCATAGGAATCCGGTGTCTCGAGAGATTCGTGGTTTTAACTGGCCAGAGTGATCACACCCTGGGCAGCGAGGACGAGATCTGCTGCCCGCTCGCCAATGACCACGCAAGGCGCCATGGTGTTGCCGACGGTGATTCGGGGCATGACCGAGGCATCCGCGATCCGCAATTTCTCGATGCCATACACGCGCAACTGATGGTCGACCACAGACATTTCATCTCGGCCCATTTTCGCGGTGCAGGACGGGTGCCAATAGGACACGGCAGAATTGCGGATGAACTGCTCCATGGCGCGGTGCGCTTTCGGCCCGGGCACCACCTCGCGTTTTACCAGGTCGTTGAAGGGTTCGCTGTTCCCGAGTGCCCTGCAGAGGTCGATCGATGCAAACGCCGCCGCCATGTCCTCGGGCGCGCTCAGCGAGTTCGGCTCGATGAGCGGAGCATCCGACGGCCCGGCGCCCGATAGGCGCAGGCGCCCTCGACTGACAGGCCTGGCCAGCCCTGCGAACATCGTCCAACCCTGTTGCGGTGGCTGGATACCCACTTCAGCAGGAGAGGGCACCGCAAATTCAAGCTGGCAGTGCAGCAGGTCTGGCGCGTCCAGGCGACTGTCGCTTTTCCAGTACAACGTGGTTTCACAACCGCCGCCACCAATCGCCTGGGGTTGCAGGTACTCCCAGGTACAGCCAAAGGCAACATGATCCTGAAGATTCTGACCCACACCGGGAAGGTGACTGATCGGGACGATGCCATGGGTGCGCAGTTCACTCTCCGGGCCGATGCCTGACTGCATGAGCACCTTGGGCGTGTTCACCGCGCCCATGGACAAGACGACTTCGGCTTCGGCATAGAAGCAGTGCCGTTGCCCTTCGATGATCACTTCGACACCGACCGCTCTTGTGCCCCTAAGCAGGACACGGGCCACCAGCGCGCCGGTGAGGACGGTCAGGTTCGGTTGGTGCAGCCGTGGTCGGACATAGGAATCGTAAACGGATTCGCGCCTGCCCTGGTTGATGCGTAGATCGGTGATCGCGGCCCCGCCGGGGCCTTCCATCATCGCTCCGTTGGGACTGTCATATCGGGGGATACCCAGGCGGCTGGCCGCTTCCAGGGTTGCCCAGGCGAGGGGTTGAGGCGAGGCCGGCTGCTCGACATGCACGGGGCCACCTGAACCACGCCGTGCGGCATCCGGGCTGCCGTGCCAGTTCTCGATCCTGCGGTAGTAATCCAGCACCGAATCGTATCCCCAGGCGCAGTCGCCGGACTCGGCGGCGAAGTGATCCCAGTCCGATCGATGCCCGCGTGCCCAGACCATCACGTTGATGCTGGAGCCACCTCCAAGTCCCTTGCCCATGTTCAAGGAAAGACGACGCCCGTTGAGGTGCGGATTGGGTTGCCCTGCGAATGCCCAGTCGCGCTCTGAACCGAGGTTCAGCGGCCACTGCGCCGGCTCTGCAACTTCAGGGCCGGCGTATTCGTTGCCTGCTTCAATCAACAACACGCGTGCGTTGTCCTGTTGGGCAAGGCGGGCCGCAACCACGCAGCCCGCCGTACCGGCACCACACACGATGAAGTCGTAGTTCCGATCACGCCGATGATTCATGCGTCCGTCCATATCGATGCAGCGGTTGGGCTCAGGGTTATCGGGGGTGTCGTGCCGCAGCGATCACTGCTCGCCGACGCTTTTCACGGCCTCGAGAATCACCTTGGCCACTTCGGCCGGCTGCGACTGCTGGGGCACGTGGCTGGTGTGCACCTGCGCCAGGGTGGCGCCGATACGCTTGGCGGCGGAACGCTGGACATCGGGATGGATCATCCGGTCCTCGGTGGCGAGCAGATACCAGGACGGTTTGGTCTTCCAGGCAGAGACGGTCGTTTTGTCCTCGAACGCGGATGCCTTGATGGGGCCTTGCGTCGCGGTCATCACGGCGGTCTGCGCCGCTGGAAGATCCTGGGCGAAGTCCTTGGCCATACCTTCCGGGGTCAAGTAGAGGAAACCGTTGCCGTCAGCCTTGATCTGACTGATGCCCGGGGGCGTGGGCGCGCCTTTGCCTTGTTCGCCGCTGGTTTGACCGGCATCGGGAGCGAAGGCGGCGACGTACACCAGGGCACGGACTTTCTTGTCGCTGCCGGCCTGGGTAATCACGGTGCCGCCCCAGGAATGACCGACCAGCACGACCGGGCCCGGCTGATTGTCCAGCGTTCTTTGCGTGGCAGCGACATCGTCGGCAAGCGAGGTGAGCGGGTTTTGCACGACCGAAACGGCGACCCCCTTGGCTTGCAGAAGCGGCACGACCTTGGCCCAATCGGAGCCGTCGGCGAATGCGCCGTGTACGATGACCACCGAAGGCGTTGTATCTTGGGCCTGGCTGATACCGGCGGCCAGTGTGCTTGCAAGGGCGAAGGCGACGGTGACGGCTTTTGATCTGAATGTTTTCATGGGATGAACTCCTGTGTGGGAGCTCAATTCTGCTGACTGGCCTGCTTCGTGGGCATCGGTCATTTATCCGACCCCAAGGCATTTTCATGGATAGTGCGTTGCAACTGGACATTTCATTGAGCGCAGCGCTGCAGGCGATCGGCCAAGTCGGGGACCTCAGCATGGGCCAGCCACTCGGGCATTCGCGACGCGTTGCCGCACTGGCGCGCAGTCTGGCGCAGGCCTCACACGGCGATGGCGAGCACCTGAGGGTGGCGGAGCAGGTCGCCTTGCTGCGCTGGTCCGGCTGCACCGCCAACGCCGAAGGGTTTGCGGATCTGCTCGGTGATGACGTCGATGGCCGCCGCGCGATGCTCGACCTGACCCTGAGCAAAGAGGCCATGAACGCGGTGCATCAGGCGACCCCGCTGGCCGTCGTGCACTGCGAGGTCTCCGGCGAAGTCGCGAAAACCCTCGAACTGGGGGCCGCTGTCGAGGCAGGCTTGTGCCGCGTATTCGAAACCTACGATGGGACTGGCCGGCCGCTGGGCTTGACCCATGAGCACATTCCGGAGGTCGCCTATCAGGTGGTGCTTGCCGGTGATCTGGACATTCTCAGTCGAGCACATGGCTTGGACGCGGCGCTGCGCTGGATCCGCGACCAGTCGGATCGGCGCTATCCCGCTGCCCTCGCGTCGTTGCTCATGGATAACGCCAGGGCGTGGCTGGCAGACCTGGATGGTCGCTCTCAAAACCCGGTCCATGGGGAGGCCGAACGCTCCGTCTCGCTGACCTTGGTGGGGGACGTGATTGACTTGAAGCTACCCTGGCTGGCGGGGCATTCGCGGCGGGTGGCGCATGTCGCCATGGAGGCTGCACGCTTGTGGGGGCTAGGTGAACCCACCCTGACAGCGCTCGGAAAGGCGGCGCTTGTCTACGGTCTGGGTCGGGCAGCCGTTTCCAACCAGCTCTGGAACACCGCCGGGGCGCTGCCTTATAGCGCCGCGGAGCGGGTGCACCTGGTTCCCTACTGGACGCAACAGGCGCTGAGGCCTATCGGTGAACTGGCCGTGCCTGCCGAGATTGCCGCCCATGCCTACGAACGGCTCAACGGCAGTGGCTACTTTCGAGGTGTGATGGGGGATGCGCTGTGTGCCGAGCATCGACTGTTCGCCACTTCCATAGCCTGGGTCGCACTCAGGGAAGCCAGGCCATGGAGGGCGGCCCACGGCGAATCGGAGGCGGCCAGACTGCTGGGGCAGGATGCCGCCAGTGGTTTGTTCGACAAGGCTGTATGCGAAGCGGTTATCGCCGCTGCACGTGGCGAGCGTCGGACTCATCAGCCGAAGAGTTCGTTACTCACCGCACGGGAGTGTCATGTGCTCCTGGAAATCAGCCGTGGCGCCAGTAACAAGCAGGTGGCGCGGCTGCTGGACATCAGTCCGAGCACCGTTCGCACACACATGGAAAGCATATTTCGCAAACTGGAATGCTCGACCCGAGCTGCCGCGACCCTGAAGGCATTGACGCTGGGCTTGATCTCCTGATGCCAAGGCGCGGCAGATCGATCATTCTTGGACGGACGGATTGGCGCGAGCCAGGGCGATGAATGCCTTGACCGCGGCAGAGGGGTTGCGGCGGTTCGGGTAGTACAGGCAAAGCTTGTCCCTGGGCGGTGTCCAATCTTCCAACACTCGCTCGAACTGGCCGGCCTCGATTTCATCCTGAACGTCCTGCGCCATGAAAAAGCCGAGCCCCATGCTTTCCTGCACCACTGCCTTGACGACGCTCGGTTCATCGAGCGTGAGCGGGCCGCTCACATCGAGCCTGGTCACTTCCCCATCGCGCTCGAAATGCCAAGGAAAAATCGCCCCATTCGGCAAACGAACACGCAGGCACCGATGGTTGAGCAGATCAGGCGGCGTCCGTGGCCTGCCGTATTGCTCGAAGTACGCCGGTGTACCGACCACGGCATACCGTTGCGGCAGGCCGAGGGGGATCACGATCATATCGCTCGGCACGAGGCTCGCGGAACGGACGCCGAAATCGAAGCCGTCAGCGACGATATCCACCAGGCGGCCTTCGGTGACAAGGTCGATGTGTACCTTCGGATGATGCCGCAGGAACTCCACCATCAACGGCAGCAGTGCCGCTCGAGCAGCGCTGGCGAACGCGTTGATGCGCAGCGTGCCCGAAGGACCGGCATTGTGAGATCGCACCGCGTCGAGCGCAGTCCGCAAATCCTGCAGGGCCGGCCCCACCTGCTCCAGAAAGATCCTGCCCGCTTCGGTGACGGCCACGCTACGCGTCGTACGATTGAACAACCGCGTTTCGAGGCTCGCTTCCAGCTTGGCGATGGTGCTGCTTAACGCGGTGGTCGAGACATTGAGATCGATGGCGGCTTGTCGGAACGAAGCCCTGCGGGCAACCGCTAGGACAGCGTCCAGCTCGCTCAGGCCTAGACGAGTATCTGACATGAATTATCCTGGATTTTGGGATAGGCCATAAAGTTTATCCCAGTTGAGCAAACTATCGGTCAGGTAGCAAGATCGCTCCCAGCAATCCATCCAGGAGACCGGCCAATGAGCCTTCAGCTTCCCGACGTCGTTGAGACGTACTTCAATATCAGCAATGGCGGCGACGTATCACAGCTTGCGAGCTGCTTCTGCCCACAGGCCACGGTGTTCGATGAAAACCAGACGCATGAGGGCATTCAGGCCATCGAAGCTTGGCAACAGGAGGTCCGGCAGGCGTTCTCCTTTGACGTTCAACCTTTGCAGGCGCTGCCGGGGGAGGGCAAGTTGACTGTCATCGCACGGCTTACTGGCGATTTTCCTGGTAGCCCGGTTCATCTGAGTCACGTCTTCACTCTGGAGGGCGATCGAATAGGTGCCCTGGAGATCATGCCATGCTGAACCTTGGCTTGAGTGGTAAGCGAGTCCTCGTCACTGGAGGCACCAAAGGCATCGGGAAGGCTGTAGTCGAGCTGTTCCTGGCGGAGGGCGCGCAGGTGCTTACCTCCGCTCGGAAGGCAAGCGGTACGCTGCCGGATAACCTCTTGGTCCAGGCCGATCTTTCGACCCGGGAAGGCTGTGATGCGGTCGTCGCCGCGACCAGGCAGCGATTGGGCAGTGTGGACATCATCGTCCACGTCCTGGGTGGTTCCTCGGCACCCGGCGGCGGCTTCGCGGCACTGGACGAAGAGCAGTGGCAACGTGAGCTCAATCTGAATCTGTTTCCGGCCGTGCGCCTGGATCGCGCCTTGCTACCGGATATGCTGGAGCGAAAGGAAGGGGTCATCCTCCACGTGACCTCCATCCAGAGTCGGCTGCCGCTGCCGGAAGCTACGACAGCCTATGCAGCGGCCAAGGCTGCGCTTTCGACTTACAGCAAGAGCCTATCGAAAGAGGTTTCGCCCAAGGGCGTCCGCGTTGTCCGGGTTTCGCCGGGCTGGGTGGAAACCGAAGCCTCGGTCGCCTTGGCCGAGCGACTCGCGCAGGAAGCCGGTACTGACTATCAAGGCGGCAAGCAGATCATCATGCAAGCCCTGGGAGGCATCCCGCTCGGGCGCCCCTCGACCCCGTCAGAGGTGGCCGACCTGATTGGCTTTCTGGCTTCGCCGCGAGCTTCATCTATCACGGGAAGTGAGTTTGTGATCGACGGCGGAACGGTGCCGACGGCCTAGGCGGTTGTTTCGGCCGAGACATTACGATGCATCCCGGTGCTGAGCGAGGACGCAGGAACCAGTCAAAGTGTTTTGTTATCAACGGGCTCACAATAAAGACAATGAGGCTGACGGTGATCGGCGTTAGAACCAGTGTTCGATGCCACACGGCCCAGTCTTCGGCCAGCGGACTCAATGCGTAGAGCAGGAGTGTCACGATGGGGTAAACGAATACAGTCATGACGATTGCCATTCTGATTCTGGAGGGTCTGATCGGAGCGAAGACGGGGCCGTCGCTTGCCTTCAGTCGCTTTGAATCGCAGTTCATGGCCTTGGACGTGTTCAAATCACTGACCTCTCAGTAGTCGGCGCTCGGCCGCTGGCGAAACTTCTTGTACCAGGCGTCAAGGCGTGGATGAGCGGAGCCGAAGGGGTGGTCGAATCTCTCCCGGCATGTTTGAAAAATTGAAAATACCGTGCAATCCGCGATCGAAGGCCTGTCTCCTGCCAGGAACTCGTTATCTCCGATCGTCGTCTCCAGGACATCCAGTATTTCGGTGACATACCCAAAGAGCTTTTCAGCAACCTCCGGTGATGGAGACGGTTCCTTGGCGGGAAAGGACTGGGTCACGTTCCACAGCCAAAGCTGAGACCGGCCTACCAGGTCAGTGCCCAGGCGTTCAAGCGACCGTATCTTTGATCGAGAGATGGCGTCCGTCCCAATCATTGGCGTGTCGGGATACAGCTCCTCCAGATACTCGACGATGGCGGCGGAGTCGGTGATCGGCACACCCTCATCGGTGAGAAGTGTCGGGGCTCGTCCGCTGGGATTGATTGCGAGGTATTCGCGCGACTTGTGCTCTGCGTTGGCGTAATCAAGTTCATATCGCGGAACGTCAATCCCCTTTTCGCTCAGGTAGATGATAACGCGCCGCGGATTCGTGCCCTTTTGAAATTGGTAGAGGAGCATGCGATCCAACCTCCCGAGTTTGGCATTTCGATCACTTCATGCCCCAGAGATTACCCGCAATAGATCCTGTTACAATGGGGCATTTATGCTGTTACTAAAGTGATGCTTTGCGAGGTGTGAAGTGACGTCTGATCGATTGACGCGCGTGCCGGCCAGACAGGCGCTTGCGGACTTCATCCGCCAATGTCGCGAGCGCACTTCTCCGGAATCGCTTGGCCTGCCGCAGGGGCGCCGCCGTCGAACCAAGGGCCTGCGTCGTGAAGAAGTCGCCGCGTTGGCGGGTGTCGGCTTGACCTGGTACACCTGGTTTGAGCAGGGGCGCGACATCGCGGTATCGGACGACTTCCTCCAGCGATTGGTGCGAGGGCTTCGGCTCGACCGCGCCGAACGGGAGCACCTTTTTGCACTGGCTGGCCGTGAGACATTTGCGGATGGGGCTGGAAGTGCCGAGCTTCCTCAGTCGCTCGTAAGGATGATCGATGCTCTCGATCAAGCCGCCTACATAATGGACAGCTCTTGGGATGTGCTGGCCCATAACAAAGCGGCAAGGATCCTGTTTGAAGACTTCGCATTGCCGCGACCGAACATGATCCGCATCGTGTTCTTTTCCGACCACTACCGGCAGAAGATTCAAGACTGGCAGTTCGCCGCGAGGCTTGTCCTGCTCAAGGCCCGCCACGACTATCTGACGGGAGGGAAGAGCCCGATTCTAAAGTCCATCCTCAACGAGGTTCTTCAAGCCGTCCCGCAAACGATGGAACGGTGGGATGATCCCGAAATCCTCCCCATCGGCGATACGGACATTACGCTCCACGATGCACAGGGCCGTTGGCGAAGCTATCGCATCAATATCCTTGTCTCCAAGGACAGGCCCGGACTTCGCATCGCCTTCTACGATGAAAAAGTGGCTTAGAGCGGAATGTACCGAACGGATCCCGGGAATGACCAGGCTGGCGTTTTTACCCCCATTAAAGGGGGCGAAATGCCGCAGATCCTCAGTAATTGAAAGTCATTATCATTTGATATATTCTCGCGACTCTTCCTCGCTTGAGTCGCTTGCGTGTCCAGGCCATCCGATCCTCATTCCACCGACGGCCAGTTCGAGAGCCATTCGAGTGAACTGCTGCGCTTCCTCACACGGCAGGTGAAGTGCGCAGAACTGGCGGCCGACCTGCGCCAGGAAACTTGGTTGCGCTTTCGCCGGCGCGAGTCCGAGCAAGAGATCGGTAATCTTCGTGCGTTCCTCTACCGCATCGCGCGCAACCTGATCATCGACTATCGCCGTCAGCAAAAATCCCGCCCCGTCGAGGAGGAGATATCCATCGAATTGGTCAGTGCCCAGCCGGGTCCGGAGCGAGCGGCAAGCGACGCCCAGCGCCTGGAGCGACTGCAGCGCGTGGTCCAGGATTTGCCACCGCACCTGCGCCAGGCGTTGTTGTGGAATCGCCTGGACGGGCTGACCCAGCGTGAGATCGGCGAGCGCCTGGGGGTCTCGGAAAGCATGGCCGGACGCTATATCCTGAAGGCCCTCGAACACTGCCAGCAGCAGATGGACCCACAGCCGTGAATCATCCTTCGCTTCTCGATCAGGCCCGGCAATGGCAGGTGCTGCTGCATTCTGGCCGCGCCACCGCTGCCGATCGTTCTGCCGTGCAGGCCTGGCGTCAGGCGGCACCCGAACATGAGCAGGCGTTGCGTGAGGTAGAAGGGCTGTGGTCGTTGCTCGGCCAGATAGAACGTCCGGCCGAGCAGCCTCAGGTGCGCGTAATACGTCGCCATCGACTGTGGGCGGCTCCGCTGGCCTGCGCCGCGATGCTGTTGCTCGCCCTGTGGCTACCGCGCGGCACCTGGATTGGCCTGTATGCCGATATCAGCACCCAGCCGGGCGAGGTGCGCGAGGTGCGTCTGGCCGATGGTTCGCTGTTGACCCTCAACGGCGATTCGGCGCTGGACTGGAAGTTTGTCGACGGTAGCCGCGAGGTCATGCTGTACCGCGGCGAGGCGGATTTCCAGGTCGCCCATGATCCGGCCCGGCCGTTCATTGTCAGGGCCGGCGAGGCGCGCATTCGCGTCACCGGTACGCGCTTCGATGTGCGTCTGGAGGAGGGCGGTGTCGACCTCGCAGTAAGCGAGGGCCGCGTGTTGGCTTCCAGCGAGGGGAGCGAGCCGCTGCCGGTGGTGGGTGGGCAGCAGGTGCAGTGGCGCGGCGCGGCGCTGCAGGCGCCGCAAGCACTGGATGCGCGCCAGCGTTTGAGCTGGCAGCGCGGCAAGCTGGTGTTCCGCGACCAGCCGCTGGAGCAAGTGTTCGCCGAGCTTGAGCGCAGCCAGTCTGCGCGGGTGCTGTTTGTCGACGAAGACGCTCGCCGGCTACAGGTGACCGGCGTGTTTGCCCTTGACGACCCACAGGCGGTGTTGAGCGCTGTGGAAACCACCTTGCCTGTGCGTCTGGTGCGCCTGCCGGGGTTGATTCTGGTCACCTCACGCCGCTGAGAGCCGCGCCGCGCCTGTACCTTCAAGAAAAAACAAAATATTTAGGCGGCGATGGTTCAGAAATCATCGCCGCCTTCGTCTTCCGTTCCTGCAAATGCGACTTCTTCGTATTGATAGTCAAGGACACCAGCATGCGGTCGACCCCCTTCCTCGCGGCGCTAGCCGTTCTTCCCCTGGCCATTGCCGCCGCACAGGCGCAAGCCGTCCAGCTCGACGTGCCTGCCCAGCGGCTCGACGCGGCGCTCACCGATTTCGCCGAGCAGGCCGACGTGCGGTTGCTCTATGACGCTGGCCTGACCCGTGGCAGCGCCATGGTGCCGGCACTCAAGGGCGACTATTCGGTGGTCGACGGCCTGCAGCGGTTGCTGGAGGGCAGCGGCCTGACCTTCCAGGCCGGCAACGACGGCACCATCACCCTGGTGCCGCTGCCCGAGCAGGGCGTGCTGGAGCTGGGCCCGACCACCATCAGCGGGCTCGCCGAAGGTCGTGTCGACCTGCCGGCCGAGTACGCCGGCGGGGAGGCGGCGCGGGGTGCCCGCATCGGCGTGCTGGGCAACCAGGACATGCAAGATGTGCCCTTCGCCTTCTCCAGCTACACCTCCGAGCTGATCGAGAAGCGCCAGGCGCAGACTCTGGCCGATGTGCTGGCCAGCGATCCGGGCGTGCGTCAGTCGTTCGGCTTCGGCAACTTCTCCCAGGTGTTCGTCGTGCGCGGGTTCCAGCTGTTCAGCGACGATATTGCCTTCAACGGGCTGTACGGCATTCTGCCGCGACAGATCATCTCCACCGAGTCGGTCGAGCGGGTCGAGGTGTTCAAGGGGGCCAACGCCTTTGTCAATGGCGTGTCGCCGTCGGGCAGCGGTGTCGGCGGGGCGATCAACGTGGTCTCCAAGCGTGCCGAAGACACCCCCACGCGCAGCGCCACCCTGGACTATGCCAGCGACAGCCGAGTGGGCGGGCACCTCGACCTGGGCCAGCGCTTCGGCGAGGACAACCGCTTCGGCGTGCGGGTGAACCTGGCCCAGCGCGAGGGCGAGACCGCGGTGGACGATGAGCACTCGCGCTTCAGCCTGGCCACCCTAGGCCTGGACTATCGGGGTGACCGTCTGCGCCTGTCCGCGGATCTCGGTTACCAGAAACAACGGGTCAATGAGGGGCGCTCGGTGGTCTACCTCACCACGACGGGACCTACCAGCACACTCAACGGCAAGACGCCGTCGGCACCGGACTCCGACCACAACTACGCGCAACCCTGGAGCTGGTCGCAGCTCGAAGACACCTATGGCATGTTCAGCGCCGAGTACGACCTGTCGCCCACGTGGACCGCCTACCTGAGCGCAGGCGGCAAATACACGCGGGAGAATGGTGTCTATGCCTCCAACTACGTCTACGGCGCGAATGGCGATGCCCGTATCGGCCGTCTCTATTCGCCGCTGGACCAGGAAACCCTGAGCGCCGTCACCGGGCTGCGCGGCGAACTCGCCACCGGGCCGGTCAGCCACAGCATCAACCTGGCCGGCAACGGCATCTGGCAGGAAAAGCGCAACGCGTTCGAGTCCACCGCGGCGGGCAGTCGTGGCTTCGGCAATCTGTATCAGGGCCAGCCCGTCGCCGAGCCGCCGGCCACCAGCGTCTCCGGCGATATCCACGACCCGGACACCACCGCCAAGGTGCAGAACCGTAGCCTGGCGGTCTCCGACACCCTGGGCTTGCTCGACGACCGCGTGCTGCTGACCCTGGGCGTGCGCCGCCAGTCCATCGGCGCCGACGCCTGGAGCGCGGCCAGCGGTGCCCGCACCTCCAGCTATCAGGAAAGTATCACCACGCCGGCCTATGGCCTGGTGATCAAGCCCACCGAATACCTGTCGCTCTATGCCAACCGCGTCGAGTCTCTGCAGCAGGGCCCGACCGCGCCGGCCGCCGCACTCAACAACGGCGAGATGTTCGCCCCCTATCGCTCCAAGCAGACCGAGGTGGGCGCCAAGCTCGACTGGGGCACCTTCGGCGGCAGCCTCAGCCTGTTCCGCATCGAACAGCCCCAGGGCGTGCTCGGCGGCGACGGCTACTACCGGGTGGATGCCGAGCAGCGCAATCGCGGCGTGGAACTGAGCCTGTTCGGCGAGCCACTGGACGGCCTGCGCCTGCTGAGCGGTGCCACCTGGACCAAAGCCGAACTTAGCGGCACAATCGGCGGTCGCGACGATGGCAACCAGGCGGTGGGCGTGCCGAAATTCCAGTTCAATCTGGGCGCCGACTGGGATGTGCCCGGCTTGCCCGGGGCGAGCCTGAACGGCCTGCTACTGCGCACCGGCGGCCAGTTCGTTGACAGCGCCAACGAATACAGCATCCCCGCCTGGACCCGCGTCGATCTGGGCGCGCGCTATCGGACGAAAATGGAGGGCCGCGGGGTGACTTTCAACGCGATGCTGGAGAACGTCGCCGATGAGAATTACTGGGCCTCGGCCAATGGTGGTTATCTGACCCAAGGGGCACCGCGTACGCTGAAAGTGTCGGCTACTGTTGATTTTTGAGGTTGTTGGCGATTAAAGAGGTGTTGTTGCAAGTTGTGTGATTACTAAAGGTGGTTTTGTCAGACGCTCTGAGAGGCTGCATTTGTGGCCTCTGTTGTTATTGCTGTGATTGGGTCGATTGGCGCTTTTCGCTAGGCAGGAGCCAGCCAGAAGCTGCCACTCAAAGCGACTCGATAATTCCCACCCGACCGTGCATCATCATGCTCCCCACGATCCCGTCTTGGCAGCGAGGCCGTAGGTGCAGTACCTGCCCGCCCGCAAAAACAAGCCTTTTGAAATGGAAGTCATCTCATGTTCGTACGTAACAAACTGGTTCCGGAGTTAATGGTCACCAACCTGGATAGCAGCCTAGCTTTTTGGGTTTCTCATCTGGGGTTCAACGTAGCTTATCAACGTCCGGATGATGGATTTGCGTACCTTGATTTGAATGGTGCTCAAGTAATGCTTGAGCAGGTTGATCCAGACGCGGGTCAATGGCTGACTGCGTTGTTGACCAAGCCGTTTGGAAGAGGCATCAACCTACAAATTGATGTAGAGGCTGTCGCACCCATCATCCAAAAACTTGTTCAGGCTGGATGTCCACTCTATCGAGAATGCAAAGACACCTGGTATCGGGCTGACGACATAGAAGTAGGCCAACGCGAATTCATCGTTCAGGATCCCGACGGTTATCTCGTAAGGTTGGTAGAGCGGTTGGGTGAGCGACCGGCTTGTTCAATGTGAATCTGAGCCAAGCCGACCGTCAGCAATGGGTCGGTTAGCGACCTCCACGCATTGTGACTGATCCACCCTTGTCCTTCCTCAACCTGGAGGACAAGCCATGAACACTATCGCTTTATATCGCCATCAGCCTTGGAACAAGGGAAAGCTTATAGGGCAGAAAGCCCCGCTTCGAGTCAGAGATATCTGGGCCATTCGGGTCAGGCTTCAGCTCGCGGAGAAGGCACGGGATCTGGTTCTCTTCAACTTGGCCATCGACAGCAAACTGCGTGCCTGTGACTTAACCAAGCTACGAGTACGTGACATTGCGCATGGGGAGCATGTTTCGTCACGGGCCATCGTGATTCAGCAGAAAACTCAACATCCAGTGCAGTTTGAAATTACTGAGCAAACACGAACAGTTCTGGAGTCTTGGATGCGTCAGGCGCATCCGCAGTGAGGATTATCTGTTCCCGGCGCGATTGCATGACTCAGATCATCTCTCCACCAGGCAATACGTTCGAATAGTCAAAGCATGGGTAACAGCCATTGGACTTGACCCGACGATGTACGGTACCCACACGCTACGGCGAACCAAGGCTTCGTTGATCTATCGCAGGACCAACTTAAGGGCAGTTCAACTCTTGCTTGGTCATACGAAACTCGAAAGCACTGTCAGGTACTTGGGCATTGAGGTAGACGATGCTCTAGAAATGGCAGAGCAGACAGACGTGTAATCCTCCACTGCGACGGTCTGGGCCAGACCGTCGCTTTCCGACCCATTGCGGTCGGTCGCCGCTTTTAGAAAACTAGGGGCGATACACAACCTGCCGCCCGCCAAGGGAGGCTTGTCGACGAGCTGACTCTTTTACAAAGGCCTCCGCCGCTGGTCTACGCTGAGAACTCAGCGCGCTTGAGCTAGGCGCAGGCTTCAAATGGCGTTGGAACTGTAAGGGAATGATCCAGATTCAATCAACGAAGGAGAGATTGTATGCCGCAAGCTTATCGAGGAAGAAACAACGTAAACCCCCAATTTTCAAGGGTTCAAGATATCCTCGCGAGAATAAACGCGCAAATAACTGGGGTGGGACAAGAGGTGACAATTGGAATTGCAAAGAACGACCTGCTTATTGAGTGCGGCCGCCTATGGATGGCCCAGCTTTTGGTCCCCGGCGGAAGAACCTACGGCTATTATGCATCAAACTATAAAGACCCGGAGCGTGGTTGTCAGGCCAACTACCTTATTTATTTGAACGGATCAACCATATTGAACGCTCATGTAAGTCAAATGCCTTAGTCGGAATTGGGGGCGTCTTTGCTCCGGTGGCCACGGCCATGATGTGTAAGCGTCCAGCAAACGCGCCACATCAGGCTTGCCGTGTGAGGCAATGAACAAGAAATACTTATGTACATAGAGTTGGGGGGGGCGAGATTCGCGCTTTTGAAATGGGTATGCGTCTTTAAACAATGAACTGCCACGAGTCTGTCATTACCACGGCCGTCCGCTGTAGGTCTGATAATAAATCTGTCCCCTCTTTCTTTTCCCTTCGGCCAATAGCTGCCTTGCGGGTATTAAGGCTGCAGCTAGTAACCACAGTCGGTGATCGCGGTCAGGTCGTGCAATAGCGTGCTTGGTACGTTGATGGCTAAACACCTACGTTGTGCCCCCTGAAGATGGACGCCTAATCCTGTAAGTCCTTGTCAATGCGCGCCGAATAGCCGTCGACCGAATCGGCGTAGACGCGATGGTCCAAAATGCCCCAGTTGCTCTTCAACCTCGGCGGATACGGCATTCTGCTTAAGAGCAAACATCAGGCCAAGGAAACTGGTGAGATGAGCTGACAGCTTTGAGGACTTATCGTGGTTATTTTGCCACCGACTTTTCAAGTTTTCGAGTGTAGATACCAGCGTATTTCCGCAGACGGTCCATCCCGCAGACGGTTGGTGAAGTTCGCGCCAGCGCGAGAAAACCCAGTAAATGTAGATCGACGTCGGCAGATATCCCTCATACCACGCGAGGAATTCATCGAACTGGAGACTCCAGAATCTATCGAAGAATATCTCAGCTTCAACGTTAAGGCGTTCGGAGCTCCATGCACTTGCAAATCCTGAGGCCGATTCTGCCTGTGCGATCAGCAGCTCACAGCGCTTCTTCTGCATTTCGTCAAATTGCTTATGGAAGTGAATGATGAGGTCCGCTTGCTTGTTTTGAATGCTGAAGCGTGCATTCATATAAATAAAAACCAGAGTCAATAAGGATGTGGCGATCGGCATGATCTGCCAAAAACCGATTTCGGGTTGAGTGCTCATCTTTGCTCCCAACGAACTTGACGTAAACACACGCTGCCTGTGGCGGGATACCCACATCGCTATGAGCATAGACCTGAACCGTCATTTGGTACTTTAAGGAGTTGCCTTAAGGCAACATTCGCGACCGGCGGCTTGTGGCCGATTGCAGCCCTTCACGAGAGACAGCAACGGAAAAAGCGGACAGATATATTTTTTGATAGTAAATCTGCCCCTTTTTGGGCTACTGCTGTGGGCCTAGCGTTTGTCGTGGCAGTCGGGCTGCTAATTAGCACCAGCCCGGCGCAAGCGGCGGGGTTAGCCACCAACGCTTTGCGGCAGCGACACCAGCTCAATCTGCGTACCCCACGGTGCTTGAAAATAGAACCAACGAACGCCGTCCGTGTTGGTGATGGGTTCGTTGAGAATGCTCACATTCAGGCGCTTGAGGGTCGCTAGGCTGCCGTCAATATCGGCGGTGCGCAAGGCCACATGGCTGGCTCCGGCGTCGTCGCCATGGGGTTGGACCTGATTGACCTCAGAGCCTTGGTATTGGAACAACTCCAGCTTCGCGCCGCCGTCCATTTGCAGCATCACAAAGCGTTGCAGCTCGCTGGAGCCATGCCAGCGGAATTGGCTTTTCCACTGATCCGGGATCTTGCCAGGGCTGATATCCGAGACCACCCGTGCGCCCATCAGCGCGGAGAAAAAACGGGTAGCGGTGTCGATGTCCGGTACATTGATGCCGACATGGTCGATGGCTGAAACCTGAAGCGGTGCGGCTGAGTTCATACCGGGGTGGCTTTGAGGGGGCGTGGTCGCCGCCTGAGTAGCGGCAACCAGGGTCACGCTGGCGGCCAGCAATATCGATTGCAATGGGTTCACAGCCTGTTCCTCTTGAGATGGGTTGGCGGGCGACTGTGGCAGTCGCCCGCTGGGTGGTCAGATTTGCGCCTGGCCGCCGTCAACAAACAGCTCGATACCGTTGACGAAGCTGGCGTCATCCGAGGCCAGGAACAACGCGGCGCTGGCAATTTCGTCAGCTTCACCGACACGCCCCATGGGGATCAGCGACGCCATGTAGTCGAGCAAGCCCTGCTGCTGAGCGGCATTGGGGCCGGCCAGTTCAACCAGGCCAGGAGTGCGGGTGGCGCCAGGGCTAATGGTGTTGATGCGCACCTGGCGGTCTTTCAAATCCAGAATCCAGTTGCGTGCAAATGAGCGCACGGCGGCCTTGGACGCGGCGTACACACTAAAGGCGGCGGTGCCCGAGCTGCCCGCCGTGGAGCCGGTGAGAATCACCGAGGCTTTTGGGGCCAGCAGCGGCAGCGCTTTTTGCACAGTGAACAGCACGCCTTTTACGTTGCGATTGAAGGTGTCGTCGTACTGCTGTTCTGTGATGTCACCGAGTGGCAGCATGGAGCCGCCACCCGCATTGGCGAACAGCACATCGATTCGGCCGTGGGTCGCGCCAATCTGGCGATACAACGCGTCCAACTGATCGAGGTTGGCTGAGTCCACCCGCACGCCGGTGGCGTTGCCAACAGCGGCGACAGCGGCGTCCAGTTCGGCTTGGCGGCGGCCCGTGATATAGACGTGGGCGCCTTCCTGAGCGAAGCGTTTGGCAGTGGCCAGACCGATGCCTGTACTGCCGCCGGTAACCAATGCAATTTTGCCTTCGAGTTTGTTAGTCATGGTGTTTCTCCCGTATTTCGATTGAGTAAGTTGCGGTGTGGGAGAAGCTTATCGACGGGGCAAAATTTTCAAAATAGAATTGTCTGAAACCTATCGTTGCAGAAATGAAATGAGCAAGCTTCCAGATTTCGAAGGGTTGGCGATGTTTGCCAAGGTGGCCGAAGAAGGGTCGTTCGCCGGCGCGGCGCGCGTCATGAGCGTGTCAGTGCCAACGGTATCGCGGGCGGTCGCGCGCCTGGAGGAACGCCTGGGCGGGCGCTTGTTCAACCGCACTTCGCGGCAACTGGCACTCACCGAATTCGGCGCGAGCATGGCGGCCAAGGCGGGGGAGATTTATCGGCAGGCTGAAGAGGTGGAAAGCGAGGCTCAGGAGTTATCGGTCCAGCCCCGCGGCCAAGTACGCCTTGCGATCCCCATGTCGTTTGGCCTGCGTTGGGTGGCACCGCTGATGCCGCAGTTGATCCGGCAGTATCCCGAGCTGTCGATTGACCTGCACCTTTCAGACGCCTCGGTAGACCTGATCGCCGAGGGCTTTGATGCGGCGTTACGCATTGCCGTATTGCCGGACTCCTCGCTGGTTGCGCGGCGTCTCTGCGCTGTCACCCAATACCTGGTCGCCTCACCGGCTTATCTGGATGCCCATGGCCACCCTGGCCATCCCCGCGAACTGGCGGCCCGCACGTGCCTGAGTTATGCCTACCGAGCCCGCAGCCAAGTATGGCGGTTCACCCATAAGGACGGCACCGAAGAAGACGTGGTGCCCAGCGGCCCGTTAAGGGTGACCAACTCGGATGCGTTATTGCCGGTGTTGCTTGAAGGCCTGGCCATCGCCGAACTGCCGGAGTTTATTGCCAGCGAATACTTGGCAGATGGACGCTTGGTCGTGGTGCTACCGGAATGGAGCATGACCCGTGGTGGCCTGTATTTCGTCACCCCCTCAGCCCGCACACGGCCGGTAAAAATCACAGCTCTGTCGGACTTCTTCGCCGAGCATTTAAGCGAGCCCGTATGGCGATGGCCGTTATGAGACGATGGGGGCAGCTCTTTCAATTATGAAATGATGACTTTCATTAACTGCTATTTTTGAAACCTGGTGGATACCTTAACGTGGTTTGGTCGGCACAACACAGCGTGCCATCCAATTATTCGTTTCGGGAGAAAGTCGTCATGAAGAATGCCGTGGAATTACTTCAACAGTACTTGGATGCCATCCAGACGCCTTACTTGGCAGCGGCCCTGTTCGCCGAGGACGGCGTGCTGGAGCTGCCCTACCTGGAGTCGCTCGGCATTCCACACCGCGTGAAGGGGCCTGCAGCGATCGAGGGTTTTATCGGCTCATTGCTCGGTAAAGTGCCGGATTTCAAATTCCACAATGTGCGCTTTTTGATCGACACCCCCGATCAAGTGTTTGCCGAATACAGCGTAGAGGCGCTGGTGCCTGCCACAGGCCGCATCTACCGGCAGATGTACGCAGGCCGCCTAGTGGCCAAAGACGGCAAAATTCAGCTGCTGCGCGAATCCATGGATACCGTGGCCGCTGCCAAGGCGTTCGCGCCGGTTGAGCCAGCGTAAGGCTATTGAATCGCGACACTAAAATTCGTGGCTAGAACCGCTTCTACTGAAAACCAAATGTCCTTGTGGGAAAGGCTTTAGCCTCGATCCTTTCGTTTTTAGCTGAGTGGCAGAGACTGTCTGCTTCTGGCCAATTGTGCCCATTGTGAAAGGCAGCTTTGGGTCGGATTCTGTTGAAAAAGTCGGATTTTCCGCTCGCCTGAACTCACACACGATCACCACCGGAGAACCTACTCACCACATTGAGTGGTTTTTTGGCCCTTCGTTGACCGTTGCCGCTCAGTTAGTGGGTTAGTTTGAGGTTTTTTGCTTAGTGCAGGCGCACCTATCCCGTGACCGGCGGACCTTGAGAGGTAAATTTGGCCAGCCGGCGCAGATTCTGCACCGCAGCGGCCAGCGTGAACTCATCGGTCGCGCCGCTCATGCCACGTAGTTGCAAGCGATCCAGTTTCAGGATGCGTTTGAGATGGGCAAACAACATCTCGACCTTTTTACGTTCGTGGCGAGAGCGCTGATATGCCGGCGTCGCTGCAATGCGCCGCGCTACATCACGAGCGGCTTCATGGACGCTGCGAGCGATCTTGCGGAACGCAGTCTTGCGCTCGGTTTTGTCCCACACCGGCACATGCGGCTCGATGTCTTTTTTCTCCACCATCCAGGCTAGCATCGGCGCGGTACCGTAAGCGGTGTCGCCAATACAGATCGCTGTCCTGAAAACGGCCGTGTCTATTTTTGGAAAAGGTCGAGTGATTGGGGACTTCATCTTCAAGGCTCAACCGGCAGAACCCGCGATACGCCAGGTTCAGATGGGCCTCTTCGCACAACCGCCGCTCTGAGCGAATGCCGTAGCAATAGCCGACGATCAGCATGCGAATCATCAGTTCGGGATCAATCGACGGACGGCCAATCGGACTATCGAAATCGGCGAGGTAATGGCGCAGGTCGCTCAGATCGGGGCACTGATCGATGCTGCGCAGAAGGTGATTGGCTGGGATGTGATCTTCAACGTTGAAGGAGTAAAACAGTCGCTCCTACTCACTCGATAACTATCCCATCATGCTGCATGCATCGCTGCTGGCCAATGCAGAGATTTTGCCGGAGGTCGGTTAGGGGAGCTACTTTTTCAACAGAATCGACCCAAAGCGGACAGTCAAGATCTTAGCTGCCCCCTCGACGTTGGAACATGGAGTTTGAGAGGGTCGACTCTCTGGCCCCGAGGAATCATCAGCTGGTCAGCTTACCTGCCATGCGCCGGGTCCGCTTGTCGTGGGGTAGACGTAGACCGTTCTCATAGACTTCGACCTTGTCTCCATGACGAGCATAAACCACGAGCCCTCCGACCAGATATTCCACGTCCAGAGATCGAACGGGTGACGGGTCTCGAACAATCACCGTCACTGTGGCTCCGCGCTCGATCCAAAATTCGCTGGATCGGGGCTCTAAGACAAGCAGCATCCGCGATGATGTGCTGTTGATAAATTGCAGCTCTTGACTTGTTTGCATGATTTTTCCCGAGTTGCTCTGGGCCGAAGACGGCAATATCAATTGCTGATCAGCTTGGCACCGCAGCGGTGACAATCACTTCTATACGGATATCTGGTTCGTCAAATGTCACTTGGGAAGTCGCGCGTGCAGGGGCTTCTCCGGGTGCAAACCACGCGCTCCAGACGTCGTTCATCAGGTCAAAATCAGCGGCCATGTCCTTCATCCAGATCTGCGCACTCAGAATCATTGAGCGGTTGCTCTGTACGGTCGCCAACAACTCATCTAGGCGCGTCATTACCTGCTTCGTTTGACTCACAATATCCTGCTTCCAGTCGGCGGCGACGATTCCGCTGAACCACGCTATCCCGTTATAGACGACCACTCTACTTAGCTTCGGATTGCTTTCGATTCGGGTGATTTTTGTCATGTTTCCCTCACGCCCCCCCACACCAGGCGGTCTCGCTGGGCGACTGCCTGGCACGAATACGTCATCTACTTAATCAATGAGCTGCGCTTTCGTTGAAGCGGCGAACAAACTGATCGAACCGTTCATTGACCCCTCCTGCAAACAGTTGCTGGGGCTGCCCTTGGGCTTCGATGCGCCCTTGGTCAAGGAACAGAATCCGATTAGAAACATCGCGGGCAAAAGCCATCTCGTGCGTGACGATCAACATTGTTCGACCTTCAGTAGCGAGATCGCGCATGACCTTGAGCACCTCACCTACCAGTTCTGGGTCCAAAGCTGACGTCGGCTCATCGAACAGCAGCACGCGAGGTTTCATCACCAGAGCGCGTGCAATGGCCGCTCGTTGCTGCTGCCCACCCGATAGCTGTGCTGGGTATGCATCGGCTCGATGTGTCAGGCCTACGCGCTCCAGAATCGACAGCGCTTCGTCACGGACCTCAGCCTTTTTTCGCCCTTGGACATGAACAGGGGCTTCCATCAGATTTTCCAGAACGGTCATATGACTCCACAAGCAGAAGTTCTGGAAGACCATGGCGACCTGGGTTCTTAAACGGTCCACTTGTTTGCGGTCAGCAATATGGGCGTCCGAAGCGCCTTGTTTCAGCTTTACGCGCTCCCCAAAAACATCAAGTGATCCTGCGGAGGGAAGCTCCAGCAAATTAAGGCAGCGCAGGAACGTCGACTTACCCGATCCAGAGGCTCCAAGAATCGAAACCACTTCGCCTTCGCGAGCAGTAAAATCGATACCTTTCAACACCTCTATTTCACCATAACTTTTACGCAGCCCCTGAGTCGCGATAGCAGTGGCGCGAGCCGATGACTCGTTAACAGCAACAGACATTAAATGCTCCTTCCCAGCGCTCGGCAGGGTTAATTGCGGCGATAGGCAAGATGTTTATTGAGTCGGCTCTCGATGACTGAAAACGCCAGACTGATGAGGAAGGTCAGAGTCAGATAGAGCGCTCCGGTGACGGCGAACACTTCCATGACGCGGTAGGAGGAGGAGATCAGCTTGTAAGCAATCCCGGTTACCTCTGTCAGAGTGATGATGCTCGCGAGCGATGTGGCTTTGAGCATGAGAATCACCTCACTGCCGTAAACCGCAAGCCCTTGGCGAACCGCGATTGGCCATACGACCCTGCGCCGCAGCAACAGCCCGGACATCCCACAGGACCGGCCAGCTTCGATCTCTCCAAGGGGAACAGCCTGCAATGCCCCACGGATGATCTCTGCTGTATAGGCCGAAGTGTTGAGCGCAAGCGCCAAAACCGCACACCAATAGGGTTCACGCAAAAAAGGCCAGAGAAACGACTGACGCAACCCAGGAATCTGACCTAACCCGTAATAGATCAAAAAGATCTGCACTAACAACGGGGTTCCTCGGAATAGTTCGATGTGGGCATTGCCTATCCACCGAAAGAGCCGAAAGCTGCTCCCTGCCGCGGCCGCCACCAGGATCGACAACGCAAAGCCCACGGCAAGCGCCATTGCCGAAAGCTGAAGAGTCAGCGGTAAGCCTGTCAGTAACTGCTGAAATACATCCGTTAGAAAATTCCAATCCATCATCAACGACTCCACGGTCTGGCAAGACGTTTTTCCGTGCGGCTCAGCAGTGATCCAGTTAAACGGCCAATGATGAAGAACATCGCAGCTGCCACGCCGTAAAACAGCAACGGTTCACGTGTTGACCCAGCAGCGGTAATTGATTGGCGAAGTAACTCGGTCAGACCAATTACGGATAGCAGGGCGGTCTCCTTCAATACCGACTGCCAGACGTTCCCCAATGCAGGCAATGCGAAACGCAAAGCTTGAGGGGCGATGATTCGGCGCAGCAGCAAGAAGTCGGACATACCACACGCCAACCCCGCTTCGATCTGTCCGCGATCAAGTCGAAGAAAACCTGCACGATAGGTTTCGGTCTGATAAGCGCCGGATACTATTCCCACCGCCAATACGCCGATGGCAAATGCCGGTAGGGAGAAAAAGCCAGGGAACCCACTCATGTTCATGACTTTGGTGAACGCTACGCTGCCGCCAAAATAAAAGAGGTAAACGATGAGGATCTCCGGGATGCCGCGAAAAACTGTCGTATAAAACGTACCCGCAGCACGCAGAATCCTGCTTCTCGAAAGTTTCAAGGCAGCACCGATGACCCCTAGCAAACTGCCGAGGGCGAATCCGCTGACAGCAGCCGCTAGGGTGATACTAGCGGCAGTCAGTAATGGCAAACCCCACCCATGGGGGCCGAACCCAATCAATTCAAAAATACTCAGCGTCATTGTTTTTGGCCTTGTAGTTGCGCAGAGGGAGAAGAGGTAAATCGTGTCGTGCTGAAAGGTTCGATCAGCGGGTGGACTGAACCGCTGATCAACGAATGAGCTACGGTTTCACCTACAGCCGGTGCTAATTGGAAACCGTGCCCGCAGAAACCAAACACGTGCCATAGCCCTTTGTGCGTGGCACTCGGCCCTATGTAGGGGACTCCGTCCGGCGTTGCTCCTTCGAGCCCTGTCCAGGTGCGAAGCACAGGCACACCTGCCAATACAGGAAAGGCCTCAAGCGTCGCGGCGGCGCTGGATGCCATGCGATCCATGACGGTGAAGGACGTCCCGTCGTCCAGGCAGGGCTTGCCAGATATGCCGCCACCGATGACCAATGACCCCACCGCGCTTTGCTTGAATGACAGTGGTCGATCAATGCCTATCACCACGGGTTCGATAAATGGCTTTACCCGAGCAGTCACCATCATGCTGAGCGCCAACACCCTCATGGGAAGCTCGTCCCCCAATGACGCCGCAACTTGCGAACCCCAAGCCCCTGCGCAGTTGATAACCCAATTGGCCTCAATGAGTCCTCGTTCGGTTCGCGCCGCCCAGCGCCCACTGGAATATTGATCGAGCGCCTTGACTGCAGATCTCTCATGGATCACCACCCCGGCTGTTTCCGCCGCTCGCCGGAACGCCTGTGAAGCGCTGGCAGGATTGGCATGACCATCACCCCGGGAAATGAGACCTCCCAATGCGGAGTCGGCTAAGCCAGGAAGCATCTGATGCAGTTCATGAGCGTCTATGAACTCTTCGCTGGTGTAGCCCCGACGCATCATTTTTTGATGCCGGTCACGCACCCATTTCATCTCCGCATCGTCGAGCGCAAGAGCAATCTGGGAAGAGCCGAGTTGCACCTCGCAGGCTAGTGCTTGCTCATGCCCAACGATGCTTCCGAGATCCTTCCACATCTCCATGGCACGAATGGAAAGCGGGTATTCCCGAACATCTCTCATCAAAAGGCGAAGTCCGCCCGCGTTGACACCTGAAGCATGGCGACCCGGTAAGCCCTTATCTATGAGGGTCACTTTCCAACCCGACCGGGCAAGGAACAAACCAATTGAGCACCCTTGCAGTCCGCCACCAATGATCAAAACGTCATCTGTTCGCTTATTCATGGGAGTGCACCTCAACTCCGTCGACAGGCTTATCTTCCAAGGAGACGATTTGCGCTAGATCGGGATCCAGACTTGTGAGATTTGCCAGTGCGACAAGGGGCAGAGGGCGCAGAGGGGGACGAGCCCTGAAAGGGCTTGGGGAGGCAGTACCGGAATCTTCAGCCAGGAGGCGGGCGACGGTCACTGCGCAACTACGTCCCTGGCATGGCCCCATCCCACAACGCATGATGCCCCGCAGATGGTTCATGTCAGTAGCACCGTTATGAATCGCTGACCGAATATCACCGGCGGTCAACTCTTCACAGCGGCAGACTATCGTGGAGTCTTCAGGAAGTTGCGCGGCGATACCGCGAGGAAAGGCTTTATCAATGAATGGGCGAGCGGAGAGTGTCCGAGCGACGTGAGAAGCCCCTTTAACCAGCTCACTTCTTAGGTTTACTCCAAGAAGCTCGGCCACGATGCAGGAAGCAACCTGTCGTCCATGGGCGATTGCCGCGTCGGCTCCGCCAATGCGTCGAGCGTCACCGGAAATCCAGATGGCACAGGGACGTTCCGTCAGCGAAGGGCCCGCGGCTAACTCTGCTCGACCATCTTCAGTCGTTTTAGGTTTCCAGCTCGTGTCATCGTGTAGCCATTCCATCGCCAGCCCAGCGCAGTGGGCAACGTCGGTCGCGGGTACGATGCCGTCGTGTACCACCAAAAGATCACAAGGCAGTTCAATAGTGCGCCCGGCGACAGACAGGCTGACCGATTCAACTTTGTCACGTCCGTAGGCCTTGAGATCAGATACCCCTGTGCGCATGGTGATACCAGCGAGCTTGAGGCGAGAGAGCCATCCAAACCCTTTGGCGAGAGGCGCTATGGCACTGAGTTTGATCGAGCCAACCGCAGCGAGCTTGTCGCGTATCGTGTCGGTGCGACCAATCAAACTAGGTCTGACGCCAAGCCTGCGCAGTTGCTCGGCCAACAGCAAAATGAGTGGGCCAGTTCCGACCAGTACCACTCGGCCATCTGGCTGTAACCGCCCAGCCTTGAGCAACGTTTGTACGGCGCCTGCTGTCATTACGCCTGGCAAGGTCCAACCTGGAAACGGCATCGGGCGTTCCATCGCACCATTGGCTACGACTACTTGTCGTGCCCGCAGATACCCGGCAGAGTTGCCGCGTAGCCATCCTACAGTTGCCTCCGCGCGAAGCTCCCACACCGTCGTTTCGGGTCGGTAATCGATGGCAGCTACGGAGCGGAACTCCTCTATCAACGCTTGTCCTGCGAGATAGGTAGGACCCAAGGCATTCAGCAGCTTGTCAGTCGATGGGCGGGCGAGAAGATTGGATTCGAGAGAGCGAAAAATCTGCCCTCCAGGCGTTGGCTGCATGTCGAGCACAATGACCTTCAGGCCAGCTTTAGCGACTCCGATTGCAGCGGACATTCCCGCCGGACCTGAGCCGATAACAATGACATCCGCATCTAGAGCACGAGGGTTGTCTGCTGCTGGAGCACGAGACTCTTGCGATAAATCAGGCATCACACCCCCCACTCAATTGACGCCACACCTTGTTGGGGGGTGACTCTCATGCCGTCTTCAACGATCTGGAGACAGGCCTGCCGGTTGCCAATGCCGTTGACCTCGACCAGACAGTCGAAACAGTGACCGATCATGCAATAGGGCAGTCGAGCTGAACCTGTGACAGGGGTGGTGCGAAATGCCGATATCTCAGCTCTCAACAAACACGCCGCAAGCGTTTCGCCTGTGCGAGCGGTGATCGCCTGGTCATTAAAATAAATGGTGATTGTTGCCTCGACGGCACCCACGGGGATAAACATGCCTGTACCTGCCAGGATGAAATTGCGAAATTGCGTTTGATGGGCAAGCGGCTGAAAACCTCTCCCGTTTGCCGAGAGAGGTTTTCCGGATCAGTCTTTTGTCGAGATGTCCGTGCCGAACCATTTCTCAGTCAGCGCTTTGTTGGTGCCGTCGCTGTTGACTGCGGTGATGGCGGCATCAAATGCCTGACGAAGGGCTTCGTCGCCTTGTCGCAGCGCTATGTTGGTCGTCCCTTGGCCCAAGACGCCGCCAGCGAAGGTCGGCCCGGTAGAAACCAATACGCCTTTGTTCACCTCTATGACGGGCTTAAAGGTCGTGACGTTCGCTACGCCTATATCCAGACGGCCATTAGCCAAATCCAACGCGAGTTGTTCAAATGTCGGGTAATCACGAATGTCCAAACCTTTGAAATACTCTCGTACAAAATTCGACGCAGTCGACCCGGTCTGGACACCGATTACCTTGCCTTTGAATTTGGCTTTTAGCGCATCAATCGCAGCTTGTGCGCTGGCTGGCGAGTCAGTCAGATCGTAGCTATTGCCCGCATCTGCCAGGCCTTTCAGCTCATTGTCTGAAGTCGTGAGAAAGCCATTAGGTGCTTTGGCGTACGATTTAGAAAACGCGATGACCTTTTTGCGTTCGGCAGTAACGCCCATCGAAGCGATGATCGCGTCATATTTACCAACTGTCAGGCCAGGAATAATTCCGTTCCATTCTTGGCTGACGATGGTGCACTTGACCTTCATTCGTTCGCATAACACGTGGGTCAGCTCGATCTCGTAACCGGTCAGCGAGCCATCGGCATTCGTATAATTCCAAGGAGGGTAGGCGCCCTCTGTTGCAACTTTGATTTCGCTTGGCAAAGCCTGAGCACTGGCTATACCTACAAACATTGGCATTAGCGCCAAAGCGAGCCACGCACGGTTTTTCAACATTTCCATCTCCCTGCTTTATTCAGGTTATTAAAAGGGCAGATAGCGAAAGGATTTAAATCAATTACTAGTCGTTGTGGATTCACTATACCCACGGATCAGGAGGTGCTACAGACGTCATCTAGTTGACCTGAGCGAAAGCTGAACTTATGCTTGGGTTATGAGCAGATCACTTATTCCTTCACTGAACTGGCTTCGTGTCTTTGAGGCCGCTGCTAGACATCAAAGCTTCTCGAAGGCCGGGCAAGAGTTGAGCATGACGGGTGCTGCGGTAAGTCAGCAGGTCCAGTCATTAGAGGCCAGTCTTGGCCGTCCTTTGTTCGAGCGCTCGGCGAACCGAATTCTGCTCACACCAGAAGGCAGGGATTTTCTTCCCACCGTACAACTCTCCATCAGTGCAATGGAAAGCAAGGCGGCGGCGCTCTTTTCCCCTCAACGTATTCAACGTGTGTCGTTGCAGGCCAGCCATCTGATGTCGATGAGCTGGCTTCCTCAAGTGCTTGCGGACTTTGAGCAGGGTAACCCCGGTATTCGGGTCGAACTCTGGATGGAAGGTGCGCAACAACGGAACATGGAACCTGATCTAGCGATAAAATTCGGTGAGGATCCTGATTTAGTGCGTCATCCTGGCCGTCTGATGGGACTTTCCTACGTAGCCATGTGCCGCAAAGCCGACGTGCCTGGGCTGACATCACTGGAAGCCCTGCTGAAATATCGGCTGCTGGAAATGGTGCCGCATTCAATGGGATGGATGGGGCTGCTCAATCACAATTTTGGCCCAATGCGTGCTCACAGTCTGAAGTTGGAACCCGTAGATACGACCCCTCTAGCCTTCATGATGGTGAGCCAAGGACTAGGACTCGCCATTGGTCCCGTTCCAGTTTGTCTGCCTTTAGCGGATTCGCTTGGGTTAGAGATATGCCCGCTCATTCCCGTGACTCCAGGACCAGGGAATTACTATCTTGAGCATCCCGCAAATCAACCTCGCAGCGCCGCAGTACTGAGGTTGGAGCAAGCGCTCCATGAAGCAGCCCAGCGCTCGATGAAGATGTTGACCGTCGTAGCAGCAGAGTGAGCATGGTTCACCTGGATGCATGGCCGGTGCCCGCTTCTGGCACAGAGTGTGTAAAAACCCCAATAGCCTGAAAAGCCCCGTATCGAATTTTTACTTCGTTGTGAGTTGAAGCCGCGAGCGGCCTTAACTGAATGATGACCATCCCCGGCCACAACAACACTCGCAAAGGAATGCACATGATCGATGGTCCCGCCGTTTTGACAGTCTTTTTGGTTTACCTGGCCGGTGTCGTTATTCCAGGTCCAAATTTCATTGCAGTAGTCCACAAAGCGGTAGCTGCTACGCGGTTTTGACGATACGAGCGTATTGACGAGTGGATAGATGGTTTGACGTATGCAGCCGGCTAGGAAAAAGCCAGTCCTCGCTGCGTTTTCTGCTGCATCACCATGGCTCGTGATGATATGTACTCACCATGGGCAATGTCGCGCACGCGGAGCTTGGTTAAGTCGCAGGCTCGAAGCTTGCTGTCGATGGCCAGATCGAAAAGAGCTAGATCCCGGGTTCTTTCTGCGATTTGAAGCCTTACTCGGATGGCCCAGATATCTCTCAGTCGGAGTGGGGCTTTCTGCTCGACCAATGTTCCTTTGTTCTACGGCTGACGGCTGCAGGTCGCAATGATGTTCATGACAAGTCCTCCACGTGTGGAAGGACAAGGATGGCTACTAAGAGCAACGGTCGCTAACCGACCCCCTTGCTGCCGGTTGTGACAGGCAGCATGGGGCCAATCTCTCTCGTCCGCTGCGTCGGCAGCAGTGGCAGCACATCTTTGAGATAGGCATACGGATCATGCCCATGCATGCGTGCTTAGATATCCAGGCAAATTTTGCCGAAATGCTGGTTGGTTTCCTGATACTTGAACGCTTCGACAATCTCGCTCAAAGGGAAATGACGATCGATAATCGGGCGCATGCCATTAGCATTGATGGCTCGGATCATGTCCTGCTGCTGGCTGCGGCTACCCACCAATACACCCTGCAGACGCACTTGCTTGATCAGTGCCGGTACAAAATTCATTGCACCGCTTACGCCACTCAATATGCCAATGACAGAGATGTGACCAGCAACCCGAACTGCACTCATCGATTGCTCAAGCGTCGCAGGGCCGCCGACTTCGATGATGTGGTCAACACCACGGCCACCCGTTAGCGCGCGTGCAGTTTCGCCCCAGTTGAGGTCTTTGCGGTAATTGATCACATGGTCAGCGCCTAGCGCTTTCAGACGTTCAAGTTTTTCGTCGCTTGAAGAGGTCGCAATAACGGTAGCACCGGCCATTTTAGCGAACTGCAGGGCGAAAATTGAAACGCCACCAGTGCCTTGGACGAGCACGGTGTCGCCCGGCTTGAGTGAGTCATCGGCCATCAGGGCGCGCCATGCAGTAAGGCCGGCGGTGGTAAGCGTCGACGCTTCAGCATGGCTGTAGCCAATAGGCGCGAGGGTGAACGATGTGGCGTTGGCCGTCACTTGCTCACGAGCGTAGCCGTCGATGCCATCACCTGGCACGCTGACAAAGCCTTCAACCAGTGGCGCACCGTTGATCCATTCCGGGAAGAAGGTGCTGACGACCGAGTCACCCACCTTGAATTCAGTGACATCTGGGCCGACAGCAATGACTTCACCTGCACCATCGGCCATGGGGATGCGTTTTTCGCTAGGGCCCCACATACCGCTGACCACCGCGAAGTCGTGGTAGTTGAGCGAGTTGGCATGAAGGCGTACGGTGATTTCGCCACGCGCTGCGGCTCGGACTTCGCTGCTGCCAACCACAACCTTTTCATAGCCGCCACCAGGTTCAACGAAGATAGTTTTGCTGCTCATAGGGGGTTTCCTCATGTTTTCTCATTACGCGAAATAACGAAATGAAGGTTTAAAAATTACAATTCGATGATCAGCCTAGCCGCAAAGTCATCAATCGCCTGCTCATTGCGCCGGTAGTAAGTCCACTTTCCGATGCGGGTGGTCAGCACGAAGCCTGCACGTTGCAAGATAGCCAAATGTGCAGACGCGGTAGAAGGTGAAAGCCCGGCCTTGTGCTGCAAATGGGTGACGCACACGCCTATCGCAGGATCGCCATGATCCTGAGGGGGGAAATTACTGAGTGGGTCTTTGAGCCACTCCATCATTTGCATGCGAGTGTCATTGCCCAGGGCTTTGAGCTGTTCGAGTATCATGGGCGGTGATGTTACGCTTTTTTACGAAATGTTCAATAAGTAATCTATTACCCAGCGCAAAGGATTGAAATCAAAAAACGCATCCAGCTGAATCGACGCTGCTTTTGTGGACGCATTGAATGACTGCTCGGACGACCCCGCTCTGGTAGACATCCCTGGTATATGCTTGAACGACTGCTTGTGGCCGGAAGCCGTCTTTGTAGAGTGCCCTACGTTACAACTATCCGCCAGCCACGACCTGTAAATGCCAAACATGAAAACGGGCGCCGTAAGCGCCCGTAACGCCATCAGTTTTCAACCTGCGCCTGAAGCCGCCGACCAATCACCTCCAGCAAATCACATCCATCCCGCAACGGAATCACCAAAAGCTGCGCGAAATCCGAAAGCACCACCGTATCGCTGGCAATCTCAGAGCGAAACGCGATGTTTTCCAACACTTGGGTCACCGTGCGGATGCGGTAATCGGCAGTTGCGTGCAGGACGTCAAGCGGCGCCTGGGTATCGATGAGTAGGGCGGCCGGGGTGCAGTCGATGCCGGTGATGGGGATGTATCTCTGCATGGGATTGCTCCATTTGGTTAGAGGGCTTATCCGATACGCAGGTCGCCAAACCTGATCACCATGGTTGGCGACAGAAAGAACTATAGATTTGCGCACCCAAGACGAACAAGGTGAGAGATTCCGAGGCCTTCGTAGGAATCATGAGAATTCTCCGAGGAAACGAACCGACGTGATCCATTTCTGTAGGAACAATTACTCACACCGCAGAAAACCCCACCCCAACCCCGAGGTCGCGACATCCGGTATCCTGCGCCTCTGGAACACCATCCCGGCCCGAGGCGTTCCAATCGTCATCCCGGCCTCTCGAACAGTCTGCAAAGCAACGCAACAGGAGGCATGCATGTTGATAGGACATCGGTTCGAGCGCACCGCGCAGGGTGACCTGCACATCCATTCGCGCAACGTGGTGCAGAGCTTGGTCGTGTTGGTGATAGGGGCGTTGGCCTTTATCTTGCCCATGGCGTTCGCCGTGTTCGTGATGGTTGATGGGGCCTCGTTGATGGCGGAGGTGGATCCACTGTCCGCTCTATTGATGGTGCTGCTGTGGCTGCTGATTCCTGCCCTTGGTCTGCTGCTGGTGGTGTACACCGGCGTCCACGAGACGTTGGTGTTGTCGCGGGTCGACGGCGAAGGCAAGCGCCTGACCCGTAACTTTTTCGGGGGCCGCGAGCGTGTGCAATCGGCCTTCCGGATCGATGCTGCCAAATCCCTTGAACTGCGCCGCCTCCCGCAGGCTGGGCGAGCTCGCACCCAGCTGTGGCTGATACTGCGCGATGGCACCGCGCAGCGCCTGACCACCGACAACGTTCCGGTGGTGCCGGGCAGTCAACGCACGGACGTGTGGCTGCGGGAGCTGGCCGATTACCTGGGCGTGGCGCTGCCCACCGAGGTCGTCGAGGGGGCGGCGCCGGTTGTGAAGGTGCCTTACAGGCCAACTCCGGCCCCTAGCAGCGGCAAGGCGGTAAAGGCAGCTCGTCAGCGCCGGGAAAACGGCGACGCTGCTGCGCCTGAGCCGACCGAGAAACTGGGCGTGCCCGCACGTGCCTTGCTCACGCTATTGGGCGCCTTCTTTGCGGTGCTGGAACTGACTAACGTCATGACCTTGGTGCCGGCCATTTTTACCGGACGGCTGCGCGTCAGTGGCTTTCGAACGGGCTCGACGACGTTCTATTGGGCCGAGCAGCCGCTGAGCTTTTCCTTCAACTTGCTGGTGGGTGTGGCCGAGGGCGTGATCGTCGGCTTTATTGCCTGGGGTTGCCTGCGCGTGGCGATCCAGGGGCGCATGAGCTCCAAGACCTGAAAGCGGTCGATTCGGTCGTCGTTGGGTTGGAAGGTTGAGAGGGCGCGGCGCAACTGAATGCGATTTTTAAACATCTACAGAGGAGATGAGTATGGAACGCCACAACGACAGCAGCGCCTACATCACCACGGCGCAAGCGCTGGAAAGCCTCTACGGCCCCGTCGCGGCGCCCTCGATGCTCAAGGAAGTCGACCATATCCATCCGGTTTACCAGCCCTTCATCGAGGCTGCATCCTTTGTGATCCTTGCTTCCTCGGGCCCCGGAGGGCTGGATGCGTCTCCGAGGGGCGACGCGCCGGGGTTCGTTCATGTTCACGACAGCAAGACGCTGTATTTGCCCGACCGCCGCGGCAACAACCGTATCGATTCGCTGCGAAATATCGTCGAGGATCCCCGGGTCGCGCTGCTTTTCCTCGTGCCCGGCGTGGGGGAAACCTTGCGCGTGAATGGCACGGCCAGGATATCCATCGAGCCAGCCCTGTTGTCCCGCTTTGCAGTGAAAGGGCAACTCCCTCGAACCGTTCTGGAAGTCACCGTAACCAGTGTTTATTTCCAGTGCAGCAGGGCGGTGGTCAGGGCGGGGTTGTGGGACGTGAAACGGCAGATCGAGCGCAGTGCATTGCCCACGGCAGGCGAGGTGTTCAAACGCATCTGCCCATCGCAGGTCGATGGCGACGCTTATGACAAGGCACTGCCGGAGCGTGTTGCCAATACGCTTTACTGACGGTTTTCCAAAGTACTTCAATACCCAGGTCTGATAGACCCTGGGTATTGCCTGTTTTTGTCGATAAGCCGAGGTGCAGTTCTCCGTAAGATCATTTATTTGAAATGACCTCACTCATGTATTGATGCAGATCGCGCAGGTCCTTGACGCTCCAAGGGTGCGGCGGGATCTTCACGCCATTCTCTTTCAAGGTCCTTGGAATCAGGTTTCCATTGGGGCGAAGTATGATCGAAGAGACAATCACGCCCGGGTAATCGGTCAGTCGCTTCTTGAAGGCGGGTGTCGTAAGGTCAGGGGTTGGAGGGTTGCTTTTCCTGGCCAATGGCCCTGTTCCCTTGATGTCCGCGCCATGGCACACGGCGCATCGCTGAAGATAGAGCGTTTTCCCATTGGCGTTGTCCGCGAAGGACGCTGACGCTTGCATGCATGACAGGATTCCGAGTAGAGCGACGAACAATGTTTTGATGTTCATGTGACCTATTCATGGCCGAGCGTTTATCGGTGGTAGCACCGAACGCGTACAGCTGTGTATGTAATTGGGAGTGACTGCGGGATAGGACAGCTTGGCTGTTAAACCACGTTAGATCTAAGGTTAACAAGCGCGATGATTTCCTGGGGTGGGGCATGAGGATAGGCGAACTGGCGAAAATCAGCGGGTTGGCGCCTTCGCGCATCCGTTTTTACGAAGCGAGCGGCCTGATCAAGTCTGTCGAGCGCAAGGCCAATGGTTATCGGGACTATGCCCCCGAGACAGAGTGGGTCCTGGAAATCATCACCGGCGCACAGGCAGCGGGGTTTTCATTGGAAGAAATCCGACAATTGCTGCCGGTCGATGCCAGCGGCTGGCAGCATGAAGAGTTGCTCAGTGGGCTCAGGCGCAAAGTTGCGGAGATCGAAATCCTCCAGCAACGACTGGCCCAGAATAAAGCTCAGCTTTTGTTGGTCATTGATGGTATCGAGGGTAAGCCCGAAGGCTTGGGGTGCGCGGACAACACGCAGCTGTTGTTGCACCGATTGCGCGAAGAGAGTGTGGCGCCTGCCAAGAAAAAAGCGGCTCGCCAGGTTTCAGAACACAACACCAGAAATCACCAGGCCTCGTTGCGGGAGCTGAAAAAAGGGGGTTGACCTTAAAGTTCACTTCAAGCTTAAGGTGGCCCTACGTCAAATGAGGACCACCCCATGAATGTGTTCGATGCCCTGATGCTTCCCAATGGTTCGACGCTCAAGAACCGAATCGCCAAGGCCGCCATGGAGGAAAACATGGCGGATGCCGAGCAGGCACCCTCCGAAGAACTGATGCGGCTCTACCAGGCCTGGGCTGACGGTGGGGCCGGCCTGATCATCACTGGCAATGTGATGGTCGATGGCCGCGCCATGACCGGTCCGGGCGGCGTGGTGCTGCAGGATGACCAGCAATTGGACAAGTTCAAACGCTGGGCGCGTATTGGTCGATCCGCAGGTGCTCAATTCTGGCTGCAGATCAATCACCCCGGTCGTCAGATGCAGGCAAACCTTGGGCAGAAGGCCTGGGCACCGTCAGCCATACCGCTGGAATTGGGCACATTGTCCAAGCATTTCGCCACGCCGCACGCGATGACTCAAGAGGTGATCGAAGAGGTTATCCAGCGCTTTGCGCGCACCGCACACCTGGGTGAACAGGCCGGTTTCAACGGCGTAGAAATCCATGCCGCCCATGGCTATCTGTTGAGCCAGTTTCTTTCGCCGCTGAGCAATCGCAGGACGGACCAGTGGGGCGGTTCCCTGGAGAATCGGGCGCGTCTGTTGCTTGAGATCGTCAAGGCGGTGAGGGCAGTGGTTTCTGCGGACTTTGCAGTGGCGGTCAAACTGAATTCTGCCGATTTCCAACGGGGAGGATTCACGGCCGACGACGCCAGGGAGGTGGTCGAACGGCTCAATGACCTGGGTGTGGACCTGGTGGAATTATCCGGCGGCAGCTACGAAGCACCCGCCATGCAGGGTGAGGCCCGCGATGGTCGAACCCTGGCGCGCGAGGCCTATTTCGTTGAGTTTGCCCGTGATATCCAGGCGGTCGCCAAGATGCCCGTCATGGTCACCGGTGGCATACGTCGACGTCCGGTGGCCGAAAGTGTCGTCCAGAGTGGGGTGGACATGGTGGGCATCGGAACGGCCTTGGCCATCGATCCGCACTTGCCTCGCGATTGGCTCCAAGGCAAGGACAATGCACCTCAGTTGCCACCGATCACTTGGAAGAACAAAGCCGTCGCGTCCTTGGCCAGCATGGCTGTCGTGAAATTCCAGCTGCGCAAGCTCAGTCGACAGGGAAAGACCGATCCTGATGTATCGCCGTTACGCGCGCTGATCTTGCAGCAGCTTGGCATGGCATGCCGCACTCGCCAGTACCGGCGCTGGATAGAAAAACGTTCAGCGTGACGCGACGCCGTGGCTGCTCAAGCCCCGGCCACGGCCTCGCGCACGAAGTCTTCATAGGTGCGTAGCGGGTGGATTCGTCAGGAACAGTCGAACCATCCCGGCTTCTGCAGATGCCTCTCTTGAGGCGCTCAAGACAAGTCGTGCAGATCCTTGCCAAGCGCTGGCCCAAGCGTCCAGTCCGAAAACAGCACTTTCAATCCACTTCGCTTGGGGCTGCAAGCCATCGGGCCGACCCGGTAATTCGGTGCGACAGGGAAGGGGCATAACCGCACCAACGGCCAGTGGTTGCCGTCGGACGAAACCTGCAGCCGAAGCACGCCGTCGGCCACCGTGGCGCGCATCCAGAAGTCGGTGGGGTCTGCGGTATAAGGGCTGGTCGCCCAGTCGGACTTTCCGTCGGTAAGAACGCTGCTGAGCATGGCGTGTCCGTCGCTCAGCTCGATACCTGCCTTGACCCATTGCCGCTCGTTGATCCGGACCATGATGCCGGCTTGGTCGTACAGCGCCTCGAAGGTGCCGCGGATACGGAATTGGCAGGTGAAGCGGGAGGGGGCTTCAAGGCCCAGGAAGTGACCGCTGTCGTGGGTGAAGCCGTAGTAGGTCTCGCGCCAGAAGTCCGTTTCTTTGTCTGTTAGCAGTTCCAGCGTGGTTTCTGTGGGCGTGTAGATCTTCGGTTCATTCAACCATGAGCCGTTGAGCAGTGCTAATTCCAAAGCAGACTCCTGTCGTAGTGCGGTTAGGACCGATCCCTCAACTATGTAACATTTTTCAGCCGTGCGCTGACAGGTGAGTTGATGAAAACCTGTGGCGAGGGAGCTTGCTCCCGCTGGCCGCGAAGCGGCCTTCTAACAAGCGCTGGGAGTTGACTGGATACACCGTGTTGGCAGGTTTCGGGACTGCTTCGCAGTCCAGCGGGAGCAAGCTCCCTCGCCACGGGGTTTGTGTTGGTCGGTGGGCCGAGTTGTCGGCTTTTAGGGCCGCTTCGCGCCCCAACGGGGATAAATCCCCTCGCCACAAGAAGGGTCAGCGGGATGCCGCTCAGCGCAGTCCGATGGCTTTTGTGGGGAGGGTATTGCGACTACCCTTCGAACTCCGTCTTCAACATCGTCAAAAACGCTTCCCTGGCAGGATGCCGGCCAGCGTTTTCATGCCAGTAGAACAGGTTATCGATGCCCGTCAGCTCAGGGAATTCATACCCTGTCCAGCCAGCCCCCTGACGGTATTGCTCGTAGATCCCCCGAGGCACCAGCGAGACGCCGGCACCGGCGCTGACGCAGCCGACGATGGCGCCATAGCTGGCGATGCTGATGATCGGTTGCACTTGGTCATGGCGCAGCAACCACTGCTCCAGGGCAAGGCGGTATGGACAGCCCGGGGGCCACATGAAGATGGCCTTGCCTTGCAGGTCTGCGGCGTTGCGCAAGGGGCCGTGGGATTCGGAGGCGATGAGCATCAGGTCTTCGCGGTACATCACCGCGCGCTTGAGTCCGGGCCGTTCCACGTCTACCGCCACGATCACACCGTCGAGCCGGTGGTGCTGGGTATCGTCCAGCAACTGCGCCCAAGTTCCCGTGCTCAGTTCCAGCGACACCTGAGGATACTGCGCGTGGTATTTGGCCAACAACTGCGGCAGGCGCCCGGTGGCGCTGGATTCGATGGCGCCTATGCGCAACGGTCCGCTTGGCGTGTGGTTGGGGTTTACTGCGCGGCGGGCTTCTTCCGTCAGGCTGAGGATTTTTGTCGCGTACCCCAGGAACACCTCGCCCGCCGGGCTGACCCGCAAGCCGCGACCTTCACGAAAAAACAACGGTGTACCCAACTCCCGCTCTAGGGATTTGAGCCGTGCCGTGATGTTGGACGGTACGCAGTGCAGCACTTCGGCGGCACGGGCGATGCTGCCGGTGTCGCAGACGGTCTTGAGCATGCGCAGTTGGGACAGTTCCATGACTCACCAGAAGTGAATGGTTGGCTGAGTTTAAGTCACTTGTATTGAGGATGGGTGGTTTTGATACTGCGGCGTAAATAGACCAGACGCTCAGTGCGCAGGAACTCTGAATGGAAACCCGATGTGTGCCGTTTGACGGCTTGAAGAATCCCGGCAGACCCCGCGTAAAAGTGATTCTGGCGACGCTGTTCGTGATTCTTTGCTGGGCCTATTCGCCGATTGGTATTCGCATCGGCTTGCAGGCTTACGAACCGGGTCAGCTGGCGTTGATGCGGTTTCTCATCGCTTCGGTGTTCATGGCCGTCGTCGCGATAGCAAATGGTATTTCCTGGCCACGTCTCGGGGATTTGCCGTTGCTGGCGGTATTGGGTTTCTTTGCCGTGAGTCTGCACCACATCGCTCTCAATTACGGTCAGCGGGGCGTCAGCGCAGGGGCGGCCAGCGTCCTGGCCCAGTCCACGCCTTTGTTCAGCACGTTGTTGGCGCATTTTGTCTTCAAGGACAGAGTCGGCGCTTGGCAATGGGGCTGTGTACTGTGCGGCTTGCTTGGCGCTGCCGTGGTCGTCACGGGGGATCGAGGCTTGGGTGATATGGACGCCCGTGGGCTATTGATCCTCCTGGCGGCGCTGTCCTGGAGTGTGTATTTCGCTTTGCAGAAGCACCATACCCATCGCTACGACGGCTTGACCCTGGTCTGCTACACCGTCTGGTCGGGCACGCTCCTGTTGTTCATTTTCGCGCCGGGCATGTTGAGCGCGGCGCGACAGGCTTCGGCTTCGGTGAACCTGGCGGTGTTGGTTCTCGGTATTTTTCCCAGCGCGCTGGCGTACCTTGCTTGGGCTTACGTGCTGGCCCACAGCAACGTGAGCCGCGCTTCCACGGCGCTTTACCTGATACCGCCCACGGCGATGTTGATGGCTGGTCTAATCCTGGCCGAACGCCCAGCGGCGATGGTGATGGTTGGGGCGGTTATCGTGTTGGCGAGTGTGCTTGCGTTGAATGTCGGGCCGGCGAGTGTGGCGAAAGCCGGCTGATTCTGTAGTAGATGCAGGCAATGATGTTCGATGCTGTCCTGTTTAGGGCTGCTGCGCAGCCCAGCGGGAGCAAGCTCCCTCGCCACGGTTGTGTTTCGAGCCAACAACTTTCGATCGCTCCCGTGCGTGGGAATGCCACCAGGGACAATCAACGCACCGCCACCTTATTTTTTAACCTGATAATCCTGGCCCCACACCCGCACGGTGTTGATTTTCTCGTTCAACCCTTCAAACACAAACTTCTGCCGCACGGCCGTCTTCGGCGGAATGGTGACTTCATCCGGGTTTTCAAACCCTGCGAGCTTGTTGGCGTAACCGGCCTGGTCGATGGCGAGCAAGGCGCCCGTCTGGCCGAGGTTGATCAGGCGCAGTTGCGTGTCGGTGCTGTTCTTGAAGCCGAGGGTGATGCTGAAGGTGTCGTCGACGGGCTCCAGCTTCAGGACTTCGATGGTGACGCGGTCTTTCAGTTGCTCATTGGAAGAAATGATCGCGGCGCCATCGGCGCCCTGGGCCGATTCGCGGCCATCGAGCACGCCTTCGCTGACGCCGCCCAACAGGTTCTTGCCTGCGGTAATGAAGCTTGAGACGGCTGCCTTGGTCGAGTCCTTGATGAGGCTGCCGTCGGTTGGCTCGCCTTCGGCGAAGCACAGCGAGCTGAGCAAAAGGCTGGAGACGAAGAGGGTGGAGCGTGACGGCAGAAGGTTCATACCTGAGTCCTTGAGGGGGGCAGCGACATCGCCCGTTAACAGGGCGAACGGCAATGATAGCCGTGATCATGGGCCGCTAGCGATCTGCTTCCTTGAGTTTTTCCGACATCTTCACCAGCGTTGCCAACGAGTCCGCATTCATCTTGCGCATCAACGACCCGCGGCGCACTTTCACGGTCACCTCGCTCAAGCCCAGTCGGGCGGCCACCTGCTTGTTCAACAGCCCTGACACGACCAGCTCCATCACCTCGCGCTCGCCGTCAGTCAACGCGTCATGCCGACGTTTCAGCGCGTCGACACTCGCCGCGGCCTTGCGCCGTTCCTGGTCGCGGTTCAGGCCCAGGGTGATTGCATCGAGCAGGTCCTGTTCGCGGAACGGCTTGGTCAGGAACTCCAGCGCCCCGGCTTTCATGGCTTTGACGGACATGGGAATGTCGCCATGGGCGGTGATGAACACCACCGGGACCTGGATATTCAAACGCGCCATTTCCTGCTGGAAATCCAGCCCGCTCAGACCCGGCATGCGCACGTCGAGGATCAGGCACGCCGGGACGTCCGGCCGTTCGGCGTCCATGAATTCACGGGCCGAGCCGAAGGCCATGCTGGCCAGGCCCACGGAGGCCAGCAGGTCTTGCAGTGAAGCCCGCACCGAAGGGTCGTCGTCGACGATGAAGACCCGCGAGTCGGCCTGGTCATGCATGTCAGTCTGGCTCATCGGATTCCCTTGTGACGGCGGGCAGGGTGAAGTGAAAGGTCGAACCTGAGGGCGAATGGCTGGTGGCCCAGAGCCGTCCGTCATGGGCCTCGATGATCGAGCGGCTGATGGCCAACCCCATCCCCATGCCGTCCTGCTTGGTGCTGTAGAAGGCGTCGAACACCCGTTCGCGGTCGCTGGCCGGCAAGCCATTGCCTTGGTCGGATACTGAAAAGAGCAGTTGCCCAGGCGACTCGAGCGTCACCTGAAACTGCAGAATCCGCTGGTCGACGTCAACCTGACGCATGGCGTCGAGCGCGTTCATCGCCAGGTTCAGGATCACTTGCTGGATCTGCACTTCGTCCGCCAGCATCGGCGGCAGTCCGTCCTGGACCTGCACCTGCACAGTGATGTTCTGCTCGTTCAGCTCGCCCGTCATCAGGCGCAACGCGGCATGGACCGTGTCGGCCACGTTCAGCCACTGCTTCGTCGGTGCTTGATGCCGGGCCATGCCGCGCAACCGAGCGATGATGTCGCTGGCCCGGTGGGTGTCGGCGATGATCCGCTCCACCGCCTGCCGGGCCTTGGGCAGATTGGGCGGCTCGGTCGCCATCCAGCGCAGGCAGGCACCGCCGCTGGTGGCCACGGCAGCCAGGGGCTGGTTGACTTCGTGGGCGATCGAGGCGGCGAGCTCGCCGAGCATGTTGATGCGGGCGATGTGCGCCAGGTGGGCACGGGTCTGGTGCACCGTGCGCACGGCGGCCGAGAGCCGCAGCGCCAGGTACGTGGTGCCGGCGATGGCCGCGAGGCTGATCAGCACGTTGATCAGCCCGGCCTCCGTGTCGCCAAAACGCGTCAGTCGATAGCTCAGGATCGTCAGGATCATGCAGAGGATCGCGACCCCTGCCACGGCACGTGCCGGCAGGATTCTCACCGCGATCAGCACCACCACGATCTGGAAGACCCCAACGGCGATTTCCAGGTCGGTGACCGTATCGATCGCCGCGATGCCGAGGGCCAACCCCAGCAGGAGCAGCAGGCGCAGGGTCAACTGGGTTCTTCTCATTGAATGTCCATCGCGCATTGCTCCAACGACCGATCCACGCAGTTTATACCGCAGCACCTCAGGATGGATTGTCCAGGCTGAACTGATCGGCCACTTCGTCATAGGCGAACAACTCGGCGTAGCGTCCCCATTGCGTGACACAGTCCAGCGTAATAGCGGCATCGTGCTCGGACATGAAATCTTCCAGTTGGTCACGGAAACGCCTGGCCGGTGCGGTGCGGGTGGGGCGGTCGTCCAGCACCCGACGCACATGCCCTACCAACGGCACATATTTAAGCAGGTGCCGGGCAAACAGGTGCTTGCGCTCATCCACCGCTGACTCGGCGTAGCGCAGCCCGGCCGGCAGGAGAGTGATGTGGCCGTCCTGCAGGTCGGCCAGGCGCAGGAGCTGCAACACCTCGGCGACCGGCAAAAGATCACTGGCGGTGTAGCGCAATGCGTCGGCGAGCTCGCGCAAATCCGCTTGGCCGGCAAACGGCTGATCCTGCACCGCTTCGATCAGCCCGGCCAGGGCATTGCTGGAAATCGACGGCAGGACCATGCCCACGCCGCTGCCTGCAAAGGTCTCCTGGCGTGCGGAGCCGATATTCGCGCCGCCGGTCATCTGCACGTAAATGTGTTCAACCAAGGCTTGGAACGCCGGGTCGGCGCGATTGCGCGGCTGGCTGAGGTCCACGGTGATCTCACTCATGACCCGCCCCGGGTTGGAGGAGAAAATCAGTATCCGGTCACACATCAGCACGGCTTCTTCGATGTTATGGGTGACCATCAGGATCGACCTGATCGGCATGCGCCCCTCACGCCACAACTCCAGCAGATCGGTGCGCAGCGTTTCGGCGGTCAATACGTCCAGGGCGGAAAACGGCTCGTCCATTAACAACACATCCGGATTGACCACCAATGCGCGGGCCAGGCCGACGCGCTGGCGCATGCCGCCCGACAGTTCCTTGGGGAAGGCGCTTTCGAAGCCGTCGAGGCCGATCATATCGATGGCGGCCAGCGCCCGCCGACGTCGCTCGGGCGCCGCCACGCCTAAGGCTTCGAGGCCGACCTCGACGTTCTGCAGCACCGTCAGCCAGGGGAACAGGGCGAAGCTCTGGAACACCATGCGCACCGAACTCGCCAGCCCTTGGGCATTGGGCGGAAAATCCACCACCCCCGTGGTGGGCGAAATCAGGCCGGCGATGGAGCGCAGCAAGGTCGATTTGCCGGAGCCCGAACGCCCCAGCAGGCCGACGATTTCGCCCTCGTCCAGGCGCATGCAGACATTGTCCAGGACCCGGCGCTCGGCACCGCCAGCCGTGCCGTAGACATGGCCGATTTGCTGCACATCCACCAGGCAGCGTTTGTCTATCACTTGCATGGGATTGCCCTCAATCAATTCGAAGCCGACGTTCGGCGAAACCGTACAGCGGGCGCCACAGCAACCGGTTGAAACCCACCACGAAAATCGACATGACCACGACGCCCAGCGCCACCCGATGCAGATCACCGGCCGTGGTGGCCTGGGCGATAAAGGCCCCCAAGCCGGACGCATACAGATGCTGGTCGCCCCAGGACACTGCCTCGGCGACGATGCTGGCGTTCCATGAGCCACCCGCTGCCGTGAGGGCGCCGGTGATGTAGTAAGGGAAGACGCCCGGCAGCGCGACCTGGCGCCACCACTGCCAGCCGCGCACGTGGAAGCTGCGCGACGCCTCGCGCAAATCCGTTGGCAGGGCGCTGGCACCGGCAATCACGTTGAACAGGATGTACCACTGGGTGCCCAGGATCATCAGCGGCGAGAGCCAGACATCGGGGTTGAGTTTCAGGGCGACGATGGCGATCACCGCAAACGGAAACAGCACGTTGGCGGGGAAGGCCGCCAGCAATTGCGCGACGGGTTGCAGGCGTTCGGCCCAGCGCGGGTTCAAGCCGATCCAGACGCCGATGGGCACCCACAATACGCTGGCCAGCACGATGAGCACGCTGACTCGTAACAGGGTGGCCAGGCCCAGGCCGAAGGTACTGGCGACGTCGTCCCAGCCCAGCGTGCTGCCAATGAAGCGCGACATGTGCAGGATGCCGGCGATGCAGGCCGCGGCAACCAGGACGAGCCAGGCCAGGTCGGCGGCGCGGCTGACGCGGGCGCTGGTCTTGAAGCGGATGGACGGCAGCCGAGGGATCTTTTCCAGAAACATCGACGCCTTGAGGCTGCCCAGCGCCAGCAGCACCAAGGGCACCAGGCGAGTCGAGCGCAGCAGGTCATAGACCCTGGACCGTGGGCGTTTCTGGGAGGCGGTCTGTTCAAAGCGGAATTTGTCCGCCCAGGCGACAATCGGCCGGAAGAACAGCAAGTCATAGGCAATGATCACCCCAACCATGGCCAGCACCGCCCAAGCGATCGCGGCGATATTTTGCTGCTCGATCGCCAGTGCCAGCCACGAGCCGATGCCCGGCAGGCTGACGGTGGTGTCGCCGACGGTAATGGCTTCGGACGCGACGACGAAAAACCAGCCGCCGGACATCGACATCATCATGTTCCACACCAGGCCTGGCGTGGCGAAGGGCAACTCCAGCCTGACGAAACGTTGCCATGGCGAAAACGAGAACTGTCGGCTGACGTCGTAGAGATCGTTGGGCACGGTTCTCAGCGATTGATAGAAACTGAAGGTCATGTTCCAGACTTGGCTGGTGAAGATGGCGAAGATGGCCGCGCACTCCACGCCGGTTTCCTTGCCCGGGAACAGTCCCATGAAGAACACAACGGTAAAAGTGAGAAAGCCCAGGACTGGCACGGATTGGAGAATATCCAACGCCGGCAGGATCACCATTGCCGCCTTGCGGCTTTTGGCTGCCAAGGTGGCAATGACCAGGGAAAAAACCAATGAAACAAACAAGGCGATGAACATGCGCAACGTGGTGCGCAAGGCATATTCCGGCAGGTGCACCAGGTCCAGGGACAGTGGCGAAGCGTCCAGCACGCCGAGGGGCTGGTTCATCTGACCCAGGCCTTGGAATACAAAGACAGCCAAGAGCACCAGGAGGCCCAATGACGCTATGTCGGCGCGCCAGGAATGGGCAGGGAGTTGTTCTCTGTTTTTGAAGGGCGTCAATGCAGGTGCAAGGAATGAAGGGCGCATGGATCACCTCTATTACGCTTTGAAAACCAGGGCTGCGACCACACTTGCGATCATTGGAAGTCATGAAGTTGAAGCGCACTTGAGCGGGGGGCGTTAAGTGCCCGGCAAGATTAAGTGTTGCCCGGGTCGATGACCACGCTGACTTGGGACATGAAAATATACGTTGGTATATCCGTTCCCTTTGGTGGGAGAACTAAGCGGTAGGGCTTTATCTTTTGTTGCTCACTAAAGTTGCGCGAGGAGGGTAGAAGGGCGTGCGTCTGATCCGTATTTTTCTGCGCCAGGTGCCTCTGTAATGAACCCGGGCCCGGCCCCAGAATAACCGCGCGGTTAGCCTAGTGAGCTGCCCGTGTACTGCAATTTTTTGGTCCAGGAGTACTCATGGCGAAGATGGCGATTTTTCTAGGTGGGTTTTTGGCACTGACTCTTTTGATCGGCGTGCTGGCGACGATTTCGCCCGTATAGGCACAAGCGGCTGAAGCATCTGTGGTTTTGATTGCACCTCGCCACAACTTCACTGTGGCTTTGATTGCCTTTGTGGCGAGGGAGCTTGCTCCCGCTGGGGCGCGAAGCGGCCCTAACGCTCGCACCTCGGTCTAGCATTTTGAGCATTTTGGGGCTGCCAGCGGGAGCAAGCTCCCTCGCCACAGGGCGGCTCCTGTTGCAATTTTTTGGTCCAGGCGTACTCATGACGAAGATGGCGATTTTTCTAGGCGGGTGATTGCACCTCGCCACAACTCCACTGTGGGAGCGAGCTTGCTCGCGATAGCGGTGGTTCAGCTTGCATCCGTGTTGAATGGGCCGCCGCCATCGCGAACAAGCTCGCTCCCACAGGTTTTGATTGCCTTTTTAATGCTGTTACCGATGCAAGATCACCTGCGCGATTTCCTGCAGCCCCATCACCCGTTGCGCAGCATTGAGTTTGATCGCTTCCTTGGGCATGCCGAAGACCACGCAGCTGGCTTCGTCCTGGGCCACGGTACTGGCGCCGGCGTCGAGCATTTCCTTCAGGCCGCGGGCGCCGTCGTCGCCCATGCCGGTCATGATGATGCCGGTGGCGTTGCGGCCGGCGAATTTGGCGACTGAGCGAAACAATACATCCACCGAAGGGCGGTGACGGTTGACCAGCGGGCCGTCCACCACTTGCACGTGATAGAACGCGCCGCTGCGGGTCACCATCATGTGTTTGCCGCCCGGGGCGATGAGCGCCAGGCCCGGGTGGATGCGGTCGTTGTTGCGGGCTTCGCGCACTTCGATCTGGCACAGGCTGTTGAGCCGAGCAGCGAACGAGGCGGTGAATTTTTCCGGCATGTGCTGGACGATGACGATGCCTGGGCAGACCCGCGGCAGGGCGGTGAGCACCGCTTCCAGAGCCTGGGTGCCGCCGGTGGAGGTGCCCAGGGCGACGATGCGTTCGGTGGTCTGCGCCATGGCATGGCCGTTGGCGGCGGGCAGCATGGCGTCGGCGTTGAGTTTGATCGCTGGCGCCAGCGCCGTCGGGGCGGGGCGTTTGCCGAGGTTGCGCACGTTGACCTGGGCGGCGGCACGGATCGCCGACACCAATTCGGGCGCCGATTCCAACAGAAAATTCTTCAGCCCTGTGGTGGGCTTGGTGATGATTTCCACCGCGCCCGCGGCCATCGCCTGCAACGTCGTTTCCGCGCCCCGGGGCGTCAGGGACGAACAGATCACCACCGGGGTGGGGCGTTCGCTCATGATTTTCTTCAGGAAGGTGATGCCGTCCATGCGCGGCATTTCCACGTCCAGCACGATCACGTCGGGCCATTCCTTGGCCAGTTTATCCATGGCGAAAATCGGGTCGGACGCCGCGCCCATGACGTGGATGTCCGGTGTCTCGCTGAGAATCGCCAATAACACCTGGCGAACCACGGCAGAATCATCCACCAGCAGTACATTGATCTTTTTTGACATGGTCAGTGCCGGGTCCTTATGGGTTGGTGCCTGACCCACACATCACCGCTGCGCAGGTCGAAGATGATGCTGCGGTGGCCGGTGCTGCCCATGTCCTGGGCGATCAGGTCGAGGCGATAGAGGGCGGCCATTTCCAGCGCGGCGTTGACGTTCAGTCGTGCCACATCGCCGTAAGGCACATGACGTTGCAGCTCGGGGAACATCTCCCCGCCGCCGAACAGCTTGAGTTGGTAGTCCTCGGGATCGGTGTGGTGCGCCCGGGCCTGACGGATGAACAGTTCGATGGCTTCGTCGGCGTAGAGGCCGTTCAGTGCGTTGGAGCAGCGCACTCGGCTGGGCAGCATGAAGTGGCACATGGCGCCGATCCTGCGTTCGGGGTGCCACAGCGTGATCGCCACGCAAGAGCCGAGAATCGTGCGCAGGCGGGTCGGGCAGGTGGCGAAGCGAAACTCCCCTGGTGCCAGGTACACCTCGGCCACTGCTCTGATGGCGGCGTTCATGGTTTGCGGTAAATCGAGGGCGCCACCAGTTTCAACGCGTCGGACACACCGTTGAGACTCTCCGAGTGGCTGACGATGAAATACCCGCCGGGCTTGAGCCGGGGGATCAAGCGGGCGACCACTTTGCTTTTGGTCGGTTGGTCGAAATAGATCATGACGTTGCGCAGGAAGATCACATCGAACTCCCCCAGCTCCGGCAAGGTGTCGTTGAGATTGACCTGGATGAAGTTGACCCGGTTGCGCAACGCCCGGTCGATGAGGAACGTGCCTTGCTGGCTGCCGGTGCCCTTGAGGCAATATTTCACCAGCAGCGGCTGGGGCAGGGTGCGGGCGCGTTCCATCGGATAATGCCCGGAGCGCGCCTTGGCCAGCACCTGGCTGCTGATGTCCGAACCGATCACTTCCCAGGGCGTGGTGCCCAGCCCTTCGGCCAGGGTCATGGCCAGGCTATAGGGTTCTTCCCCGGAAGAGCTGGCCGCGCTCCACAGGCGGAAGGTCTTGCCCGGCGTTGCGTGGGGCAGTACGTGTTGGCGCAGGAAATCGAAATGCTTGGGCTCGCGGAAAAAGTAGGTCTCGTTGGTCGTCAGCAGGTCCAGCGCCACTTGTAATTCATCGGTGCGCTGACCGTTCATGATCAGCTTGAAATACTCGCCGTAGCTGTCCAGCCCATAGTGCTTGAGGCGTTTGAACAGACGCCCGGCCACCAGGGCTTTCTTGGCCTCGGACAGGCTGATGCCGGCGGCCTGGTACAGCCAGGACTGGAACTGGCTGAATTCTCGGTCACTGAGCGCCAGCGCGTTCGCCGGGCGTTCCTTGCAGGTATCGGTGTTCACGGGGCATCCACTTCCAGCGCGTTCGGGCTGGCTTCGGCGAGTTGGGACATTTCGTCGATGGACAGCACGCGGTCCACCTCCAGCACGATGACGAACTTGCCATCGACCTTGGCCATGCCACTGATGAAATCGGCCCGGATCTTCGCGCCGAAGCTCGGTGGCGGCTCGATCTGCGAGGCCGGGATTTCCAGCACCGCCGACACCGTGTCCACCAGCAGGCCAATGTCCTGGGCCTGGCCGTCGGCGCTGGACGCCTCGATGATCACCACGCACGAGCGCCGGCTGATCGCCGAATTCGGCCGGCCGAAACGGGCCGACAGGTCGACGACCGGCACGACCGCGCCCCGCAGGTTGATCACCCCGCGCACGAAGGTCGGCATCATCGGTACCACGGTCAGGTTGCCGTATTCGATGATTTCCTTGATGCACAGGATGCCGATGGCAAACATCTCCGTGCCGAGCATAAACGTCAGGTATTGCGCTTCTTCCTCGACCGCGAGGGCGGTTTGACGTGTGGTCGCGATGGCGCCCATTGCTTTTTCTCCTTTAAGCAAGCCTGTGGAACCGGGCCATCAGAACCGGGTGAATTCCGATTCGTCCGGAGCGCTGGCCATGTTGTAGGCAAACGCCTTGGGCATGATCGGTGCCGGTGCCCGCGTCGGTTTGCGGCCGGAGGAGCCTGGGGTGTTGTCGACCCTGGCAACTTGCACAGCAGACTTGGGCGGTGTGTCCAGGGTGAAGAAGCTCATGGCCTGTTGCAGCTGTTCGGCCTGGCTGCTCATTTCCTCGGCGGTGGCGGCCAGCTCTTCGCTGCTGGAGGCGTTCTGTTGGGTCACCTGGTTGAGCTGGGTCATGGCGGTGTTGATCTGCGCCACACCGGCGGCCTGTTCTTCGGAGGCGGCGCTGATTTCCTGCACCAGGTCCGAGGTCTTGTTGATCGAGGGGACCATCTCGTTGAGCAGGTTCCCAGCCTTTTCCGCCATATCGACGCTGCTGGAGGACAGCTCGCCGATTTCCTGGGCGGCCACCTGGCTGCGCTCGGCCAGCTTGCGCACTTCGGCGGCAACCACGGCGAAGCCTTTGCCGTGTTCACCGGCGCGGGCTGCCTCGATGGCAGCGTTGAGCGCCAGCAGGTTGGTCTGGTAGGCGATGTCGTCGATGATGCTGATGCGCTGGGCGATTTTCTTCATCGCCACCACGGTCTGCTGCACCGATTCGCCGCCGTCGGTGGCTTCCTTGGCGGCTTTGCTGGCCATCCCATCGGTGACCTTGGCGTTCTCGGTGTTCTGGTTGATGCTGGCGCTCATCTGCTCGATGGACGCACTGGTTTCCTCGACACTGGCCGCCTGCTCGCTGGTGGCCTGGCTCATCGATTGCGCGGTGGCGCTGACTTCTTCGGAAGCACTGGCCAGGTTGTCCGCAGCGTTACGCACTTCGCCAATGATGTGCGAGAGCTTGCCGATCATGTTCTGCATGGCGTTGAGCACCATGCCGGTTTCGTCCTTGGAGCCGCCTTCGATTTTTGCGTTCAGGTTGCCTTCGGCCAATTGCTCGGCGACGGTCGCGGCCTGTTTCAAGGGGCGGGAGATGATGCGCGAGATGAACAGCGCCAGGCCCAGGCCCACCAGCAGGGCGGCAATCAGCGCGACGATGATCGACAGGCGCGATTTTTCAAACAGCGCTGCGCCACGCTCGCTGGCGGCGCCAGCGCCGACGTCATTGAGTTCCACCAGTTTTTGCAGGTCGTTGACCACTAGATCGAACTGACGCTTGGATTCGCCCTTGAGCAGTGCATGGGCTTGCTCGGTCAGGTTTTGCCGAGACAGCGCAAGCAGGTCCTTGCTGACGGCGAGGTAAGCGACCCAGTCATTGCGGGTGGTTTCGAACAGCTGGCGATCTTCCGCGCTGGAGAGCAGTTTTTCATAGGTCGCCATGCGGGTTTCAAACCCCTTTTTGGCTTCTTCCGCTTCTTGTTCGACGGTGAGGCGTTCCTGTTCGGAATCGGCGGTAATGTGGCGGTTTTCCTTGAGGCGGTAGTTTGCCCCGTAGAAACGCATGCCCGAGGCAGCACGCATGGATGGCATCCAGTTTTCCCGGATCTCGACGGTGGTGCTGTTCACCTCGCCCAGTTGGATGATCGCGAACACCCCCATGACGGCTGTCAGGGCCAGCACCACAAGAAATGAAGTGATCAGTTTGGTGGCGATTCTAAGATCGTAGAACCATTTCATTGGGAAGTACCTCTCCATGGAATTGCTAAAGCGTCAGCGAGCGTTGGCTTGTTGTAATTGAGTCGGGGTGTAGCGGTTTTCTTTCTGGGCGATCTCGGTGAGCAGCGCCGGTACGTCGAGAATCAACGCCACGGCGCCACTGCCCAGGATGGTCGAGCCGCTGATGCCGCGAAGGGCGCCAAACAGCTTGCCCAGCGGTTTGATCACGGTCTGGAATTCACCCAGCAAGTCATCCACCACCAGCCCGGCCTTGAGTTCGGCGTAGCGCACCACCACCACATTCTGCCGACGCGCGGCCGGGCCTTCGTGGCTGAAGTGATCGCGCAGGTAGACCAGGGGCAGCACCTCGCCGCGCAGGTCGAGGTAGCCTTGCTCGCGGCTGGCGAGCCCATCGTCTTCGCTCAGCTCGATGCATTCCTGGACCATGTCCAGCGGAATCACATAGGTCGACTGACCGATGCCCACCAGGAAGCCATTGATGATCGCCAGGGTCAGCGGCAGGCGGATGCGCACTACGGTGCCCTTGCCGGGCTGGCTGTCCAGGTCGACGGTGCCGCGCAGCAGGGTGATGTTGCGCTTGACCACGTCCATGCCCACGCCACGCCCCGAAAGGTTGGTCACGGCCTGGGCGGTGGAAAAGCCGGGTTCGAAAATCAGGTTGTAGATTTCCTGGTCGGTGGGGCTGGCACCTGGCTGCACCAGGCCGCGTTCCTGGGCTTTTTCCAGGATCCGGTCACGGTTCAGGCCGGCGCCGTCGTCGGCGATTTCCAGCACGATGCTGCCGGAGTCGTGATACGCGTTGAGGTGCAAGTGCCCCTTGACCGGTTTGCCGGCCGCCAGCCGGGCCTCGGCGGTTTCTATGCCGTGGTCCATGGCGTTGCGCAGCAGGTGCATGAGCGGGTCGCCGATTTTTTCCACCACGGTCTTGTCCAGCTCGGTCTCCGCGCCGCTGATGATCAGGTCGATGTCCTTGCCCAGTTCCTGGCTGACATCGCGCACCACCCGACGGAAGCGGTTGAAAGTTTCGCCAATGGGGATCATGCGCAGGCGCAGGGCGCCGTCGAGAATTTCTTCCACCAGCCCGGAGACCGACGAGGTGGCTTCCTGCAACGGGTCGTTGTGGCAGGTGCGGGCCAGCAGGCTGGCGCCGGCGCTGGCAATGACCAGTTCGCCCACCAGGTTGATCAACTCGTCGAGCTTGTCGGCGTTGACCCGTACGTAGGTGCCGTCCTTGGCCTTGCTGTCGCTGGTCACCGCTTGTTTGTCGGTGGCGATCTGGGCGGGCATGCGCGGCGTCTTGCGCTGGTCGGACAGCAACTCGCCGGTGGCGACCAACGCGGTGGTTTCTTCGGCTGGTTCCGGTGATGTGGTCACCAGGCCGGTGTTGGCCAGGGGCGCGATGTCTTCATCCTGGGCAACGATCTCGATCTCGCAGTCTTCCCGGACGAAATCGAACACTTCGTTGATCGCCCCGTGGCTGGCGGCCGAGCGAAACGCGATGTCGAAGCCCAGGTAGCAGGACTCGGCGTCCCAGGCATCGGCGGCGGGCAGGGCGTCGGTCAGGGTGGTGAGGTCGACGATTTCACCCAGGGTTTGCAGGTAGCGCAGGAACGACAGCGGGTCCATGCCATTGCGGAACACGTCCTGGCCGAAGCGCAGGGAAAGGTGCCAGAGGCGCGTTTCGCCGGGTTCGCGGGTTTCGGTTTCCTGCGCAGGCGTTGGGACCGTGGCCGGCGAGGGCGCCTGGTATTCCTGCAGGATCTGGCACAGCTCCACTTCCCGTTGCAGGGCCGGCGGCGGCAGCGCTCCGCCCTGGTTGGCGGCCACGTTGATCAGTTCCAGCATGTGGTCGCTGGACTTGAGCAACACCGCAATCAGGCCGGCGTCCACCTCGACGCTGCCGTTGCGCAGGCGGTCGAGCACGTCTTCGACGATGTGGGTGAAGCTGACGATCGGCTCCAGGCCGAACAGCCCGGCCGAACCCTTGATCGTGTGGGCCGCCCGGAAGATCGCACCGATGGCGTCATCGTCGCCGGGGTCGGTTTCCAGTTGCAGCAGCGACTCTTCCATCGCCTGCAACTGTTCCCGAGCCTCGACGATGAAGGTCTGTTGTGCCTGATCGAGATTGATGCTCACGCTCATTTCCTTTGTCGTGTCCGACGTCCTAGGCAACCAGGTTGCACAGGGCAAGTGTCTCCGTGACGGCCTGGCTTTGGCCGGTAAGTGTCAGTTGGGTCCCGGCCCGGGAGGCCTCGCGCTGCACCATCAGCAGCAGTTGCAGGCCAGCGCCGTCCATCTCGGTGATCTGCGACAGATCAAGGGCCATTCGTGGCGTTGCCCCCAGGTGCGGCAGCCACTGCGCGGCCAGCTCGGCCGCGGTGTAGATCGTCAGTTCACCGTCGATGTGCACCTGGGCGGTGTCATCCTGTGCTTCGTAGTGCAGCGGCATTGGAGCCTCCGACTATCAAGGAAGAATCAGCTTGGATACCGCCGCCAGCATCTGCGCCGGCTGGAACGGCTTGACCACCCAGGCCTTGGCCCCGGCGGCCTGGCCTTCCTGTTTCTTCGATTCCTGGGATTCGGTGGTGAGCATGATGATCGGCGTGAACTTGTAGCTGGCCAGCTTCTTGACCTCCTTGACGAAGGTGATGCCGTCCATGTTGGGCATGTTCACGTCACTGATGATCAGGTGCACTTTCTGGCCGTTGAGCTTGCCCAGCGCGTCCTTGCCGTCGCTGGCTTCGATCACGTCATAGCCGGCACTTTTCAACGCGATGCCGACCACCTGCCGAACGCTCGCGGAGTCGTCGACAACCAATACACTTTTAGCCATGAGCGGCTCTCCTAAAAGAAGGTAATTTCCTGTGAACTCTGTTGCGCGCTCGAGTCGCCGTGGTGATTGCGGCGTTGCTCGTCGGTGGCATAAGTGGTTTCCATGCGCGCCAGCCATTGGCGGGCATCGATGGAGACGGCCTGGTCGGGCGACTGACTGGCCTGCTGCAGATGCACATGCAGGTCCTCTATGTTGTCGCGCACGTGGCTGAGGATCTGGCTGACCCGATCCTGGAATTGCAGGCTGACCAGCACCTCGGTGAGTTCATCGCGGATGCCGAAGCTTTCCCGTTGCAGCATGTCGGCCGAGTCGGCCAGTCGGCCGGTGACACTCTTGAAGCGCTCCAGCACCTGCTGGATGCTTTGCTCGGAGGCACTGACCGAATGGCTGTCCTGGTCCGCGCCGCTGGAGGCGGCATGCACCAGTTGGGTGATGGCGGTGTTGATGATGTCGACCTTGGCCGACATCTGCTGGCCGGTCTCGCTGGACTTGCTCGAGAGGCTGCGCACGGCGTCGGCCACCACCGCAAACCCACGCCCGGCCTCGCCGGCACGGGCGGCTTCGATGGCGGCGTTGAGGGCCAGCAGGTTGGTCTGCGCGGCAATCGCCGCGACGTCGGCGGCCATGGTCCGCAGCTCGCCGGTATAGGCCGTCAGGTTGCGCACCTGGGCCAGGGTTTCGTCGCGGCTGGCCTGGGTGGCCTTCAGGGAGTCGATGACCTTGACCAGTTCACCTTCGCTTTGGGCCAGCACCTGCACGGCGCCGCCACCGCTGCTGCCGGCCAGTTCACCGGCGGCCAATTGCGAGGCTTGCACGGTGTCTTCCAGGCGTGACGAAATGCCAGTGAAGCGGCTGGTCAGTGAGACGATCGCGGTCTCGGTCTGCTGCCGGGAGCTTTCGACCTGCTTGGCCCAGATCGGCATGGCACCGAGGATGACGTCGTTGAGTTGTGCGTTGGTTCTATGGGCCAGGTGCTCGCTGCCTTGCAGGTCGTGGCGGGCCATGGCGGCGGCGAGGGCGCTGTCGAACTGCTGGCGTTGCGAACGCGCACCCCATACGCCAGCACCGACGCCCAAGACCACGATCGCCACACTCAAACCGATGTTTTGCCCACTCGTGCCATTGAGCGCCAGCACGCCAATGCTCGCGGCGATGGCCACCAGCACGGTGCTCCAGAGAATGCGTGGTTGTGATGGGGAAAGGGAATGACCGTGAGAATACGACGTCATGGTTCGGTCCTTGAACAGTGTTGCTAACAGGTTATTTGCGAATAACTGGTTATCTGCAAGGCCGGTACGGTCTTGAGGACCAGTCGTCCGATTTCGATAAAAGTAATGGCACAGTGATATCTAAGAATAGACGAGATTGGGAGATTGTCGAGATCGCCTGACCTGTGGAAATCTCCTGGCGAGGGCGCTCGCCCCCGCTGGGGCGTGGGGCGAGCCTGGTATTGGCACGCCACGAAAACGGACATCTTCTGAAACAGAATCCATGGATTGAGCTAAATTACCCCGCATCGGATTTTCGAACCTGCCATCAGAGTCCCCATGCCGACCCAGCCCCTCTGGAAAACCTATCTCCTGTTCCTGATCCCCATGGTCCTGTCCAACTTCCTGCAGTCCATGTCCGGCACGTTCAACAGCATCTACATCGGCCAGATGCTCGGCACCCAGGCATTGGCGTCGGTGTCGGGCATGTTTCCCATCGTGTTTTTCTTTATCGCTTTGGTGATCGGCCTGGGCGCGGGGGCGGGGGTGTTGATCGGGCAGGCCTACGGCGCCGGCGAAACCGGCACGGTGAAGGCGATTGCCGGTTCGACCTTGTTGCTGGGGGCGATCATTGGCCTGGTGGCGGCGGTGCTTGGCAGTGTCTTTGCTCGTCAGGCGTTGCAAGGGCTGGGCACGCCGGCCGATGTGTTGGAGGACGCCGTTTCCTATGCCCGGGTCATGCTGTGGATCCTGCCGATGCTGCTGGTATTCGTGCTGTTCACCCAACTGCTGCGCGGGGTGAGCGATACGGTGTCACCGATGTTGGCGCTGCTGGTGTCCACCAGTGTCGGGTTGCTGCTCACGCCAGCGTTGATTCGCGGCTGGCTGGGGTTGCCGCAGATGGGCATCCAGAGCGCGGCATGGGCGGGGCTGGCGGGGACGACGTCGGCGATGCTGATGCTGGCGTGGCGCCTGAGTCGCCGCGAGCATGCCCTGGCGCCGGACCGTGCGTTGTTCGCGGCGATGCGTCTGGACAGGGACATCCTCGGCAAGGTGCTGCGCATCGGCCTGCCCACCGGGTTGCAGATGGTGGTGATCTCGTTGTCGGAGTTGGTGATCCTGGCGCTGGTCAATCGCCACGGCTCCCAGGCCACGGCGGCCTACGGCGCGGTGACGCAGATCGTCAACTACGTGCAGTTTCCGGCGCTGTCGATTGCCATCACCGCCTCGATCCTCGGCGCCCAGGCCATCGGTGCCGGCCGCCTGGAACGCCTGGGGCCGATCCTGCGCACGGGGCTTGCATTCAACCTCTGGCTCACCGGTGGGCTGGTGCTCCTGGGCTATCTGTTGTCCCACTGGCTGCTGGGGCTGTTCATCACGGATCCGGCGGCGCGGGTCCAGGCCGAACACTTGCTGCATATCATGCTCTGGAGCTTGCTGGTATTCGGCTTCCAGGCGATCGTCGGCGGCATCATGCGCGCCAGCGGCACGGTGCTGGTGCCGGTCGCCATCTCGATTTTCTGCATCGTCGCCGTGCAAGTGCCGGCCGCGTATCTGCTGGACGCGCACTTCGGGTTGCAAGGGGTGTGGATGGCGTTCCCGGTGGCTTACTTGAGCATGCTGTTGTTGCAGACGCTGTACTACAAGCTGGTCTGGCAGCATCAGCCGATTGAACGGTTGGTGTAATCAACCCACCACCGAACCCTGTGGGAGCGAGCTTGCTCGCGATAGCGGTGGTTCCGCCTGCATCAGTGCTGAATGTACCGGCGCCATCGCGAGCAAGCTCGCTCCCACAAGGGTTCGGTGCCTGGCGATGTTACAGTGGCCGTCATCCGCCACGCCGCCACCGAGGATCCGATGCCTGCCAGTCCTTCACCCAACATCGCCTACCGCGCCTTCCTGTTCGACATGGACGGCACCTTGCTCACCTCCATTGCCGCCGCTGAACGAATCTGGACACGCTGGGCCCTGCGCCACGGCGTGGACGTGGCGACGTTCCTGCCGACGATCCACGGCATGCGCGCCATCGACACCATCGCTCGCCAGCATCTGCCAGGGGTGGATGCCCAGGCCGAGGCCGAGCGGATTACCCGCGAGGAAATCGAAGACGTGGAAGGCGTGGAGGCAGTGAAGGGGGCGGCTGCGTTTCTGCATAGCCTGCCGCCAGAGCGATGGGCAATCGTCACCTCGGCGCCCCTGGCATTGGCCTTGCGGCGTATGGAAGCCGCGGGGATCCCGCGCCCGGCAGTGATGGTCACCGCCGAGGATGTGAATGACGGCAAGCCCAACCCCGCCTGCTATCGCCTGGCGGCCGAACGCCTGCAGGTGACGGCCCGGGAGTGTCTGGTGTTTGAAGACGCCGAGGCGGGTATTCGGGCAGGCGAGGCCGCCGGGGCCGATGTGATGGTGGTGACGGCAACGCACACGCACCCCGTGGTCACCCTTCATCCGCAGATCAAGGATTACCTTCGGCTAGGGATTGAGGTGGATGAGGCCGGCCTGATGCGACTGCCTTCGATTCTATGACCGCAGCGAAACTCCTGTGGGAGCGAGCTTGCTCGCGATAGCGGTGGTTCAGCCTGCATCAATGCTGAATGTACCGACGCCATCGCGAGCAAGCTCGCTCCCACAGTTTTTAAGTCGTTCACCGGCATTGCAGCCACCACAAATCCCCCTGTGGGAGCGAGCTTGCTCGCGATAGCGGTGGTTCAGCTTGCATCAATGCTGGATGTGCCGACGCCATCGCGAGCAGGCTCGCTCCCACAGTTTTTAAGTCGTTCACCGGCATTGCAGCCACCACAAATCCCCCTGTGGGAGCGAGCTTGCTCGCGATAGCGGTGGTTCAGCCTGCATCAATGCTGGATGTGCCGACGCCATCGCGAGCAGGCTCGCTCCCACATTGGATCTGTGGTGTTCAGAGAGGTCAGGTCACCACGCGATAGCACGGCACGTACGCCGCGCCGCCCGGCAGTTTCATGCGGTGTTGGGCGACGAAGGCCTGGAGCAGGCGGTCGAGGGGTTCCATGATGGCGGCGTCGCCGTGGATCTCGTAAGGACCGTGCTCTTCGATCAGGCGGATGCCCTTGTCCTTGACGTTACCGGCCACGATCCCCGAGAACGCCCGGCGCAGGTTGGCGGCCAGTTCGTGGGCGGGCAGGTCGCGGCTCAGGCCCAGGCTGGCCATGTTGGCGTGAGTCGGGTCGAACGGGCGCTGGAAGCCCTCGTCGATCTTCAGCAGCCAATTGAAGTGGAAAGCGTCGTTGCGCTCGCGGCGGAACTGCTTGACCTCCTTGAGCCCCTGGGTCATCTGACGTGCCACTTCGGCCGGGTCGTCAATGATGATCTGGTAGTGCTTCTGCGCGGCCTCGCCCAAGGTTGCACCGACAAACGCATGCAACTGGTCGAGGTACGGCGCGGCGCTTTTCGGCCCGGTGAGCACGACGGGGAAGGGCAGGTCCTGGTTGGCCGGGTGCATCAGGATGCCCAGCAGGTACAGGAACTCTTCCGCCGTACCGGCACCGCCCGGGAAGATGATGATGCCATGGCCGACGCGCACGAAGGCTTCCAGGCGCTTCTCGATGTCCGGCAGGATCACCAGCTCATTGACGATCGGGTTCGGCGCCTCGGCGGCGATGATCCCCGGCTCCGTCAGGCCCAGGTAGCGACCGCCATGGATGCGCTGCTTGGCGTGGGCGATGGTGGCGCCTTTCATCGGGCCTTTCATCACGCCCGGGCCGCAGCCGGTGCAGATGTCCAGGCTGCGCAGGCCCAGTTCGTGGCCGACCTTCTTGGTGTATTTGTATTCTTCGGTGTTGATCGAGTGACCGCCCCAGCACACGACGATTTTCGGCTCCACGCCAGGGCGCAGGGTTCGGGCGTTGCGCAGCAGGTGGAACACGTAGTCGCTGATGCCCTGGGACGAGCTGAGGTCGATGCGCTGGCTGTCCAGTTCGTTCTCGGTGTAGACGATGTCGCGCAGGGCACTGAAGAGCATTTCCCGGGTGCTGGCGATCATTTCGCCGTCGACGAACGCATCGGCTGGCGCGTTCAGCAGCTCCAGGCGTACGCCCCGGTCCTGCTGGTGAATGCGGATCTCGAAGTCCTTGTAGGCTTCCAGGATGGTCTTGGCGTTATCGACATGGGCGCCGGTATTGAGGATGGCCAGGGCGCACTGGCGAAAGAGGGTATAGATACTGCCGGAGCCGGCTTCGCTCAGTTGCTGGACTTCGCGCTGGGACAAGGTCTCCAGGCTGCCCTTGGGGCTTACCGAGGCGTTGATTACATGTCTTTGAGTCATTCAGCTTTCCTTGAAAACGATGCCATGCACACAACGACGGCATCTTGAAAAAAACGTCCACGCCGAAAGATCGCACGATCCTTGCGCTATCGCCATGGACTTCGATCCGGGCCCGGCGAGTCGGCGGCCATACAAAATGAGCTCCAGCATAGCTAAATCGACCGGGCAGGCGATAATGCGTGACTCTTTTGATGCCGTACAAGGAAATTGCGCCGCGATGTTCGAGATCAAACCGTGGGATGGCGACACCTACCGCAGGCAGACCCGCCGCAGCACCCTGATCATCGCGCTGGTGTTCCTGGCCCTGGCGATGCTGCTGTCCAGCCTGGCCGTGATGCTGTTGGGTACGCCGGGAGGTGATAACTTTCGCTTCAACCTCGGCGGGGTGATTGTCGCGGTGTTGGCGATGGCCGTGCTGATGCGCCAGTATTTCTGGTCGCAGCCGTGGATGACCGCCGCGGTATACGGTTGGCAGCTCAAGCGCAGCCTGATGAAAATCACCAACGTGATGCACCAGGTGAAGGCCGGTGTGCAGGCCCAGGACCCCACCGCCATGAAGCTGCTGCGCTTCTATCATCTGGGACTGGCCCAGATGCATCAGCTGGACGCCAACTCCAGCGCCCAGGGCTCACTGGCGCGTGAAGCCGACGCGCACCTGGCGAACATGCAGGCGCTGGGCCTGGACACCGAACAGTCGCGCCTGGACCCAAGCTGGATCGAGATGGTGAAGCAGGCGTACAACGCCGGTTGAGCGGTCAGAGAGTGCCGATGCGGTCCAGCTCGGCTTTCAGGGCTTGGGCGTCCAGTTGGTCGAAGGGTAGGGCGAAGAAGGCCCGGCAGCGGGTTTCGATGCGGTCCAGCGTGCTGTGGAACGCCTGGCCGACCTGATCATCGTTGCCTTTGACCTCCGACGGGTCCGCCAGGCCCCAGTGGCTCTTGAGCGCCGGGCCGAAATACACCGGGCAGGCCTCGTTGGCGGCGTTGTCGCACACCGTGATCACGACGTCCGGCGGGCTGCTTTCGAAAGCGTCGTTGCCCTTGCTGCACAAGCCTTTGATACAGATACCGGCCTCCTGCAAGGTGCTCAGGCTGCGCGGCAGCACTTGGCCCTTGGGAAAGCTGCCGGCGCTGACGGCTTCGAACCCGGCCGGGGCCAGATGGTTGAACATCGCTTCGCTGAGAATGCTGCGGCAGCTATTGGCGGTGCACATGAAGAGGACTTTCATCGATTCGGTTCCGATAGGCGCGGGGTGGGCTGCGCCGGAGTATATGTGGATAGTCGAATATATGAAATTTCATATTTGCTGCGGAGGGAGACAGGTCCTCTCGTTTGAGGACGTCGTTGCTACCGTGGGGGCGGTTGGTCGTTGGCGATAAAGGGAGGGGCAAGCGCCAGGGCGCAGCATGTCTGCGCCCCAACGGTCTTGGAGGTTACGATTTTCTGCCGCCTCCTTGGCTGCGTTCGCTACCTTTGTTACCGGCTCCCATGCCTTTTTGCCGGTCGTTGGCAACGTTGCCGCCCGACGCCTGTCCGCCTTTCTTGCCGGCTTCAGATGCTTTTTCACGATCATTGGCGAAGTTGCCTGGGTTTTTGTTTCCGCTACTGGCCATTTCGATAATCCTCAGTGATTGAGCGAGCAACGTGCCTCGCATTATTTGTGAAGGAAAATGGCCAAGTGAAGTTTAAAAAAAACCGCTTGCTGGCGACGAATGGTCAGCCGCCGGTTGGCTTCCCTTCAGTCCTCGCCGCCGCTGACTTTCCAATGCTTGGCGTCCGTTGGAAAAACCACCTGCTCGACCCGGTGCGCAATGCCAAAGGCCAGGGAGTTTTCCGCTGGGATCACCCGTTCCTCGGCACACAGGCACTTGAAGATATCCAGTTGGGTGGCAGCGCCGGCGGTTTCCTTGACGTAGATCTCCACATACCGCGCCACGTCGTTGTCCAGGCTGGACAGGTACTCACGCAGGCGTGAGTGGTCCACGGACTTCTGACCGAAGTACCAGTTCATCGGATGAATCAGGAACCGCGAGTGCGGGGTGGTAGTGCGGTCGCTGGCGGCCAGGAACATGATGATGCCCATCGACTCGATGTTGCCGGCATTGACCGCACGCACCGGCACTGGAAGGGACTTGATAAAGGTATAGAGCGTAAAGCCGAAGTTGGTGCTGCCGCCGACGGTGGAGAGGTTAAGCATCAGCGAGTCGGCGCCTTTTTCAATGGCTTCCAGGCAATTGTCCCGGAAGCGCTCCGTGGTGCCCTGATCGATCTGGCAGTGGAAATGGACAATGTGTTCGGACATCTGCAACTCCTGTCGATTTCACCCTTTGAAGTACCTGCGGATCGGCTGTGCCGTACAGTTGGGAGTTCGCAGGCCTTCGGATGTTCCTCATCCCTGGTTGGGCGCGGGCGGCCCCATCACATCCTTTTTCTGTTCAGCACGCTTGGGCAGCGTCGGCCATGCGCTGCAAAAATATCGCCAGTGCGGCGTCTTCTTCACTGAGGCCTTTGCGCAGCCGCGGCTTGGGCAATTGCCTCAGGGCACCGAGCAAAAAAGCCTCTACCACTGCAGGATGAATGTAGCACTTGCGACAGACGGTCGGCGTATTGCCCAGTTGCCTGGCAACCTGCCTGACCATCTCGACGACGTGTTTTTTCGCCTCGCTCTCGGTTTCCCACGACAGCAACCGCAGCCCGGCCAGCGCCGCCGCGCTGCCGGCCCAGGTACGGTAATCCTTGGCAGTGAAATCGGCACCGGTGAGGGACTTGAGGTAGGCGTTGACGTCCGAAGAGCTGACGGAGTGACGCTCACCGTTCTCGTCCAGGTACTGGAACAGGTTCTGCCCGGGAATCTCCTGGCAGCGTTTGATGATCCGCGCCAGGCGTCGGTCCTTCACGGTGATCTGGTGCTCGATGCCGCTTTTGCCGCGGAACTGGAAGGCGATGGCGCTGCCGTTGATCTCGACGTGTTTGTCGCGCAGGGTCGTCAGGCCGTAGGAGCGATTGGTGCGGGCGTATTGGGGGTTGCCGACGCGGATCAGGGTGAGGTCGAGCAGGGTGATGACCGTGGCCATGACCTTGTCGCGGCTGAACCCGGGTTTGGCCAGGATGTCCTCCAGGCGTTTGCGCAGGCGCGGCAGGGCACGTCCGAATTCCAGCATCCGCGAATACTTGTCCGCATCGCGCACTTCACGCCAGCGCGCGTGGTAGCGGTACTGCTTGCGCCCGCGGGCGTCGCGCCCGGTGGCCTGGAGATGACCTCGGGGGTCGGTACAGATCCACACATCGGTATAGGCCGGCGGCACCGCCAGGGCATTGATGCGCTGGATCTCGGTCGCGTCGGTGATGCGCTGGCCCTGCGGTTCGAAATAACAGAACTTGCCACGCAATTTCTTGCGGGTAATGCCGGGGGCGGTGTCATCGACATAATGCAGGTCGGCCGGCAGTGCATCCGGCGGCAGGGTGTCGGGCATGAAGAAAGTCCTTGGCAGCGAATCCGGTGGCCTGTGATCGATTGACCGCAGCCCGTTGCGGTCGTGCCAAGATTCTGCGGTTGCCCGCACCCCTTGTGGGAGCGAGCTTGCTCGCGATAGCGGTGCATCAGCTTGTATCAATGTTGGATGTGCCGCCGTCATCGCGAGCAAGCTCGCTCCCACAAAGGGACTACGCCAACACCGCCACTGCCTTGATCTGCGCCCACAACACCAGTCCCGGCTGCAGTTTCAACTGGTCGCGGGAATAGCGGGTGATGCGTGCCAGCAGCGGAGTGCCGGCGGCTTCCAGGCGGACCAGCACATGGGCAGCGTTGTCGGCGGCCTGTTCGCTGACCACGGTGACCGGCAGGCGGTTGAGGATGCTGGTCTGGGCATCGTTCGCCAGGCTGAGGCTGACGTCCCGGGCCTGGACCTTGAAACGCAGCGGCTGGCCGAGGGCCAGTGATGTATGGGCCACGCGTACGTTCAGTTGGCTGTCGGGCAGGTTCAGGGTCAGCAATTGGTACGCCGGGTCATAGCCGCTGACCTTGCCCTCGATCACCACCCCGGCGTCATCCCCCAGGGCCAATGGCAGGTCGAGCCGGGCCAGGGTTTCGCCGATGGGGCCGCTGGCCTGCGCGCGGCCAGCGTCGAGCAGCACGATGTGATCGGCCAGGCGCGCCACTTCGTCCTGGGAATGGCTGACATACAGCACCGGGATGTCCAGCTCATCGTGGAGGCGTTGCAGGTAAGGCAGGATTTCGTTTTTGCGCCGGGTATCGAGGGCCGCCAGCGGCTCATCCATCAGCAGCAGCCGCGGGCTGGTGAGCAGGGCACGGGCGATGCCCACCCGTTGGCGCTCGCCGCCGGAGAGGTTGTGCGGCTGGCGATCAAGCAAGTGCCCGATGCCCAGCAGATCGGTGGCCTGGTCCATGTCCACCCGCCGTTGTGCCGGCGCGATGCGCTTGAGGCCGAACGCCAGGTTGGCCCGCACCGACAGATGGGCGAACAGGCTCGCCTCCTGGAACACATACCCCACCGACCGCTTGTGGGGCGGCACGAACACGCCGTGCTCGTTGTCCTGCCACACTTGGCCGTTGACCTCGATAAAGCCCCGGGCCGGCCGCTCCAACCCGGCAATGCAGCGCAGGCAGGTGGTCTTGCCGGAGCCGGAAGGCCCATACAGGGCCGTCACGCCACGGCCCGGCAGTTGCACATCCAGGTCCAGGGAAAAAGCCCCGTGGTCGAGTTGCAAACGCGCGTTGATCATCGATCAGCTCCAACCGGCACGGGTTCGACGGCTGGAGTACAGCGCCAGCAGCACCAGGAAAGAAAACACCAGCATCGCTGCCGCCAGCCAGTGGGCCTGGGCATATTCCAGGGCTTCGACATGGTCGTAGATCTGTACCGACACCACCCGGGTTTTCTCCGGGATGTTGCCGCCGATCATCAGCACCACGCCGAATTCGCCGACGGTGTGGGCGAAACCCAGAATCGCCGCCGTGATGAAACCAGGACGGGCCAGGGGCAGGATGACGCTGAAAAACGTATCCCAGGGCCCGGCTCGCAGGGTGGCGGCGACTTCCAGGGGGCGACTGCCGATGGCAGCGAAGGCGTTTTGCAACGGCTGCACCACAAACGGCATGGAATAGATCACCGAGCCGATCACCAGCCCGGTAAAGCTGAAGGTGAGGGTGCCCAACCCGAGGGCTTGGGTGAGCTGGCCGATCCAGCCGTTCGGCCCCAATGCCAGCAGCAGATAAAAGCCAATCACCGTTGGCGGCAGCACCAGCGGCAACGCCACCACCGCCCCCACCGGCCCGCGCAGCCAGGAGCGGGTGCGTGACAGCCACAACGCGATGGGCGTGCCGACGAGCAGCAGGATCACCGTGGTCAAGGACGCCAGTTTCAGGGTCAGCCAGATGGCGGCATAGTCGGCGCTGGTCAGGGGCATTTAGCGTTGGTAACCGTAGGCTTGGATGATGGCAGCGGCTTTCGGGCCCTTGAGGTAATCCACCAGGGCCACGGCGGCGGGGTTGTCCCGGCCTTTGGTGAGGATCACCGCGTCCTGTTTGATCGGGTCGTGCAGTTCAGCCGGGACGATCCACGCCGAGCCGCCCGTCACTTTGCCGTCCTTGTACACCTGGGACAAGGCGACGAAGCCCAATTCAGCGTTACCGGTGGAGACGAACTGGTAGGCCTGGGTGATGTTCTGGCCTTCGACGAGCTTGCTTTTGACCTGATCGGTCAAGCCCAGCTTGTCCAGCACCTGGGTCGCGGCCAGGCCATAGGGCGCGGCTTTCGGGTTGGCGATGGACAGGTGTTGGAAGTCGTTGCGCTTGAGGACCTGGCCCTGGTTGTCAACATAACCGTCCTTGGCCGACCACAGCGCCAGGGTGCCGACCGCGTAGGTAAAGCGCGAGCCCTTGACGGTGTCGCCTTCGCTTTCGAGTTTGGCCGGGGTGGTGTCGTCGGCGGCGAGGAAAACCTCGAATGGCGCGCCGTTCTTGATCTGCGTGTAGAACTGGCCGGTGGCGCCGTACGCCGCCACCAGTTTATGCCCGGTGTCTTTTTCGAAATCGGCGGCAATGGCCTGGATCGGCGCAGTGAAATTGGCGGCGACCGCCACCTGCACCTCGGCGGCCTGGGCGGCGCCAATAGTCAGGAACGGGATCAACAGCAACGGCGCGAAGCGGGTGAGGCGCATAGGTGAGGCTCCGTAAGGTCAGGTCGTTATATAGTGGAATATATAGCGAATGGCCGGCAAACGGAACGTGGCATTTTGCCTGGGCAGCTAGGGGCGAGGGCTGGCTCCATCGCGAGCAAGCTCGCTCCCACAGGGGGGCGGAGGTGATTGCGGGATTTATGTTCACCTCGCAACCCTGTGGAACGGGCTTGCTCCCACAGGTCCGGTGGTGTGTCCAGGTTTGCCGGTTGTCCCTATCCCTTGTGGGAGCGAGCTTGCTCGCGATGGCGGCCTGACAGGCGATGACGACCGTCAGGACCGCCCACGGTTGTTGAATCGGGCCAGGGCCTCTTCAGCCAACCGCCGGGTCAGTTCGGCGCTCGACAGCTCGCGGCCCAGGGGAAACGCCTGGCCGGCCCAGAGGTTGCTGAAGTCCGCTTCGCCCTTGGCGCGCAACGGCATCAACGCACCGCCCGCCAGGGGGAATGCCGGCGCGAGCGGGCTCATCGGCCCCACTTCGCGCATCACCCGGTTGACGATGCCCCGGGCCGGGCGGCCGGTGAACAGGTTGGTGACGGCGGTCTGGCTTTCCTTGGCCGTGCGCAGCGCCCGGTGGTGGGACGCGCTGATTTTCGCCTCGGGGGTGAACAGGTAGGCGCTGCCCAGTTGCACCGCCGAGGCCCCCAGGGCGAATGCCGCGACAATCCCGCGCGCATCGCCAATGCCGCCGGCGGCGATCACCGGTACCTTCACCGCATCCACCACCTGCGGCAGCAAGGCAAACAGACCGACCTGGGTGTTGAGGTCGTCGCTGAGGAACATCCCGCGATGCCCGCCGGCTTCATAGCCCATGGCGATGATCGCGTCGCAACCGTGCTGTTCGAGCCAGATGGCTTCCTCGACGGTGGTGGCCGATGAAAGGATTTTCGCACCGGTGGCCTTTACCCGGTCCAGCAGGGATTTTTCCGGCAGGCCAAAGTGGAAACTGACCACCTTGGGACGCATCTCCTCCAACACCCGGCAGGCGGCATCATCGAAGGGCGTGCGGTTGGACACCGGGGTCGGTGCGTCGAAGTCGACGCCCAGTTCCTGATAGTACGGCTTGAGCCGCTGCTTCCAGGTCTCGGCCCGCTGTTCGTCGAAGGCTGGCGCCTGGTGACAGAAAAAATTCACGTTGAACGGCTTGTCGGTCTGTTCGCTGATGGTCGTCAGCGCCTGGCGCAACTGCTCGACATCGAGCATCGCCGCCGGCATCGAACCCAGGCCGCCGGCATTGCAGGTCGCGACCACCATGGCCGGCCCGGTCACCCCGGCCAGCGGCCCCTGGATGATGGGCAGCTCGATACCGAGCAGGTCAAGAAGGCGAGTGTCTGGCCACTGGCTCATGTGCGGGGTCTCCGACGGCAGAAGGAAACAGTGTTTTTAGCAGGTGTGGGCCGGCGAGGGCCAGTCGAGTTTTTCAATCGTGCGCCGCAACTTGATCCCGACGGCGGGAGGGTTACCATGCGGGCTTCAGTTATCAAGGAGCCTGACCCATGGACGTGAAACTCAAGACCGTCGAACCCTTCACCGTGGCCGGTTTGCAGGTGCGCACCCGCAACACCGACGAGCAGCAGCCCGACACGGCCAGGATCGGCCCGATGTGGCAACGGTTCTTCACCGAAGGGCTGTTCGACACGATCCCGGCCAGGCAGTCGGAGTCGTTCGTCTACGGGGTGTATTCCAATTACGAGTCCGACGCCACCGGCCACTTCGACGTGACGGCCGGGGTGCAGGTGGATGCGACCAGCGCAGGCTACCCCGCCGTGGACATCGAGGGCGGGGATTACCTGGTGTTTTCGGCCAAGGGGCCGATGCCCGATTGCGTGATCCAGACCTGGGGCCTGATCTGGGCCTACTTCGCGGATAACCCACAGACGCTGCGCCGCTTCACCACCGATTTCGAGGTCTACGGCAGCCCCGACTCGGTGGCGATCTACATCGGCGTTCAGTCCCCGGCCGAGCGCTCCAGCGCGAGCAACTGACGCTTGCGCTCCACGCCCCAGCGATAGCCCGACAGGTTGCCGTCACTGCGTACCACCCGGTGGCAAGGGATCGCCACCGCCAGGCTGTTGGCGCCGCAGGCCTGGGCCACGGCGCGCACGGCCTTGGGCATGCCGATGCGCTGGGCGATCTCGGCGTAGCTGGCGGTGCTGCCTGCGGGAATGTCCCGCAACGCTTGCCAGACCCGTTCCTGAAAGGCGGTGCCGCGCAGGTCCAGGGGCAGGTCCAGGCCCAGGGCCGGCGCTTCGATGAAGCCCACCACCTGGGCGATCAACTGCTCGAACTCGCGGTCGGCACCGATGAGGTTGGCCCGGCGGAATTTGTCCTGCAGGTCCCGCACCAACGCGTCCGGATCGTCTCCCAGCAGGATCGCGCACACGCCACGCTCGCTTTGCGCCACCAGGATCGCCCCGAGGGAGCATTGGCCGACGGCGAAACGGATGTCGGTGTTCTGCCCGGCGGCGCGGTAGTCGGCGGGTTTCATGCCCAACACTTTGTCGGCCGCTTCATAGAAGCGGCTGTTGGAATTGAAACCGGCGTCGTACAGCGCCTCGGTGATCGTGCCGCCATCGGCCAGGCGTTCGCGCACCTTGCGTGAACGATGGGCGGCGGCGTAACCCTTGGGCGTCAGGCCGGTGACTGCCTTGAAGACCCGATGAAAATGGAAGGGGCTCAAGCCGGCGCTTGCTGCCAGTTCATTCAGGCCTGGCAGTTCCTCGGCCGCCTCGATCTGCCGGCAGGCCGCCGCGACTCGGGCCGCTTGTTGGGCAGCGATCTGGGTCTGGTCCCGGGCCACGCGCTTGCTGGGCCGGTAGCCGGCGGCCTGGGCCTGTTCCGGCGTGTCGAAAAATTCGACGTTGCGCGGGTTGGGCAGCCGCGACAGGCTGCTGGGGTGGCAATAGATGCCGGTGGTTTTCACGCCATAGACGAATTGCCCATCGGCGCGCGGGTCCCGGGCGAGCACGGCGGCCCAGCGGGGATCCAGTTCAGGGGCAAGATTGTTCGAAGTGCTGTTCATGGTCGTTATTCCATTGGCCCGTTTTGCCTACAGTAGCGAGCCATCCAAGTGACGACACTCCGGGTCTTGCGGTTGAATTCTGCACCTTCATCCGGCGGTGCGAAACGTCAGGTTGATCCGCTGGGTACCCAGGCGCGGGTGTTGTCCTTCCTTGAGCGCCAGCACGCCGTGGTAACGCAACCGGTCCACGCCACCCCAGACCACGATGTCACCATGGAGCAACGGGATGCGCAGGCTCTTGTCGCTGCGCTCGAAGCCACCGAACTGGAACACCGCTGGCAAGCCCAGGGAGATCGAGACGATGGGCGCGGCGAGGGAGCGTTCGTTCTTGTCCTGATGCAGCGACATCCGCGCGCCGGGCACGTAGCGGTTGATCAGGCAGCTGTCGGGCTCGAAATGCTCGAACTGCGCTTGCTGGGCGGCGGCCTGGGCCAGTTCGCGAAACACCGCCGGCATGTCGGGCCAGGGGTGGCCGGTCTGCGGGTCATGGGCGGTGTAGCGATAGCCGCTGCGGTCGGTGGTCCAGCCCAGCGCGCCGCAACTGCTCAAGGCCACCGACATGGTAAAGCCACCGGGCGTGACCATCTGCCGGAACGGCGCAGCCTGCAGGACGCTTTCCAGCGCCGGTAGCAAACGGTCGAGCCAGGGCAAGGCGAACCCACGCAGTACGAAGGATTGTTGGCCAATCTGTTCGATCTGGCCGGACGTGGTGGGCGCCTGGTCGGCGAACAGGTCCAATGTGATCGGTGTGTCATTACTGCGCATCATGAAAAATGATTCCCAAGGTGTGCCGCCTGCCGCTGTGCACGCGGCTGACGCCATGGCGCATATTCACCCGATAATAACCGCGAACGCCTTGGATCGGACGTTGGTGCACGGCGAATACCACGGCGTCGCCCTGTTTCAGATCGATGACCTGGGGCCGCGACTGCATGCGCGGGCGTTGTTCAGTGAGGACAAACTCGCCGCCGGTAAAGTCCTGGCCCGGTTCCGACAACAGGATCGCGACCTGCAAGGGGAACACCTGCTCGCCATACAGATCCTGGTGCAGGCAGTTGTAGTCCTGCGGACCGTATTGCAGCAACAAGGGTGTTGGACGTTGCTGCCCGGCGGCATGGCAGCGTTGGATGAAATCGGCATGCTGATCGGGATAGCGCACCTCAAGGCCCATGCACGCGTTCCAGCGGTTCGCCAGCGGCACCAACCGCGGATACAACGACTGACGCAGTTGCTGGATCAGGTCAGGCAGCGGGTAACGAAAATACTGATACTCGCCACGCCCGAACCCATGACGGGCCATGACCACCCGCGAACGAAAAAGCCCGCTCTCTGCGTATAGACCGCTGAGCATTCGACATTGCGTGGCGGGCAGCAGGTTGCGGATGAGCGCGCTGCCGTCCTGCTCGAGACTGTGTTCCAGGGCCGGCCAATCCAGGTGATTTATTCGTTGGGTCAGTGAGGGCAGATGCGAGGGAGTGGGCATGATGACAATCCTTGGTGCAAAGGATTGGTCAGTCTGGAGGGTGTTTCGTTGGTCAGCACTCCGGTTCTTGCGATGCATCAATGTCCTGAGTCGCTCCCGTCAGCAGGCACGACAAATCCCCTGTGGCGAGGGAGCTTGCTCCCGCTCGACTGCGCAGCAATCGTAAAACCTGCCAGCGCGGTCTGCCTGCAAGAATGCACCAGACAATTGGGGCGGCTTCGCCGCCCAGCGGGAGCAAGCTCCCTCGCCACAAAAGCATTGTGCCCACCTTGATGCCACAAAAAATTATCAGGGTGAGTGTTTACAGCGCTTTGCTGACGCCGATGTCGCTGATTACATCGTCGGTTTCGCCATGCAGTTTTTGCAACGCGGCCCGGGCTTCTTCCTCGGTGCCGGTTTCCAGTTGCGCGAACTCGAAGCGGCGTTCGCCGTTGAGCTTGTACTTGATGACGTATTTGGTCGTCTGGGCCACGGTTTTGCCTTTCTTGAAAGGGCGATGCTCAGCTCAGTTTCGAGCTGGAACGCCGGATGATTTTGATCTTGTGGGTCAGGGTCGGCTTGCGCGTGACGCTGATTGCACGGCGGTTGACGGTGTCGATGGTGATGTTCCAGAAACCGGTGCTCGGCGCCGTGATCCTGGCCGGGAACGTGTCGAACGCGCCGCCGTGATAGGTGTGCCGGCCACCGTTCTTGAAGCTGCGGAAGTTGGCGTCGTTCATCAAACGAATGTTGCACATTTGGGAGCATTCGATGACGACAATGTCGTCTTCGTTCAGGTGCTCGCGCTGGTGAATGAATTTCATGGGCGCCTCCAGAAGGGCTTTTTCTACAAAATCAAAACGATAGCAAGGGGCAATGAGGCGCAGTTTATCAGCCTCGAGTGTTAATATCCGGCCCGCGCTCCAGGCTTTGTTCATTTATCGCAGGTGGCGGGGAAAAAAAGCGGTGCGGCACCGGAGCAAAACGGCGTCTGCACTGTCGGAGGATCTTTATTGGAGGAAACATATGAAGCGCAGCGTGTGGGTGTTGGCATTGGCCATGAGTGGATGTGCATCGGTATCGGACATCAACCAGACGCCTCCCACCATGAGCGTCATCTCCGGAAAGAAACCACACGAATATGCCAAGTGCGTTGCCGACAAGCTGGCCAGCAGCCGTGGCTCGCTGCAAATGGAGCCGCACAAGAACGGCGTGCGGCTGATCGTCCCGGGCAAACTGTCGAGCTTGCCGGCGGCGGTGTTCGACATTGACGAACGTTCCAGTGGCAGCAGCATCAAGCTGCACGAAAGCATGTCCAACGTACCGGTGCGTCCGGGCGATGTGCAGGATGCGGCCAACGCTTGTATTTCCGGCTGAACACCGTCAGCGCCTGACGAGCGGGCCGGCCATCGGATAGACTGGCGCCCTCGACAAAAAATGCCGCCACGGCAACGTTGGCGGCATTGTCATTCATGGAGTCAGTCGATGAAACGCGAGCAGGTGCGCGAGCGCCATGCAGAAGGCCTTATTTATGCCACCCACGTGATTCAGAACCCGGCGAGCCCGGACGAATGGGTCGTGTTCTTCAAGAAAAGCGCAGGGCGCAGTTTTTTCCTGGTGGATGAGCAGGACGAAGTCGAGTCCTTCAGCCAACTCGATGACCTGATCGAGACCATACGCGGGCTGGGCATCAAGACCGCCGAGATCCACATCTAGTGTCCTAATAGCAGGACACTCGCTTACTTACAGACCACCACGACACTGCGGCTGCTGAAGTTGCCGACGTCGACGCCCAGGGTCTTCTCGCTTTCCTTGGCCTGGGGCGTGCCGTCGGTGCCGACGATGCGGTAGCCGGTGCCGGCACAGGACGCATCGGCCTTTTCATAGCAAGTCGCCCAGGAATTGGCCTCGCCCGAGCAGTCGATGGCCAAGCCCTGTTCGCCATTATCGAGATAGGTTTTTTCGGCCGAGGCACAGCCCGCCAGGGCCAGGACTGTAAACAGCGCCAGAAGTGTCTTCATGGGATCGTCATCGAGGAGGAAAGGGCAACGGCGAGATTATAGCGAATGGCCATTGCGGTACAGCTAAACCCGCCTCGTTCGATGCCCGGGTGGCATCTACTAGAGGCCGGTCTGGTTATTTCTTGCGGCGGGGGCTGCGTGCGGGCGCGCTTTCGCGTTCATTCGTCGCTGGGGCAGCGCGTTCGTCCTGGAATACCGCAGCCACTTCCACTGCCATGGCCTTGCTAGGCAAGGGACCGGCGACCTGCTCACCGTGGTAGTTGATAATCCACCACTGGCCGTCCTTGCCCTGGCTGACCGAATAACCGTTTGCGTTTCTTGCCGACATCTAACTGCCTCAATTGGCGTGATCAAGGACGCCATGATACGTCAAATGCTCGCAAACAGTGCTCACTGGCGTACAGTGGACCGCTGCAGCCATCGAAACGAAAGGCGATTGAACTATCCGCCGTTTTTTATTTCTCTATGATGGCATCGGTTGGCCAGTGCGGGCATTGTAAGGTGCCCGTCGCCTGATTAGACTGCGCCGAAACTCGTACACACCGCCTTTTCAAGGACTTATATGATCAAGAAATGCTTGTTCCCAGCAGCCGGTTACGGTACTCGCTTCCTGCCAGCGACTAAAGCCATGCCCAAAGAAATGCTGCCGGTGGTGAACAAGCCACTGATCCAGTACGGCGTCGAAGAAGCTCTCGATGCGGGCCTGACTGAAATCTCCATCGTGACTGGCCGTGGTAAACGCGCGCTGGAAGACCATTTCGACATCAGCTACGAGCTGGAAAACCAGATCAAAGGCACCGACAAGGAAAAATACCTGGTCGGCATCCGCAAACTGCTAGATGAGTGCTCGTTCTCCTACACCCGCCAGACCGAAATGAAAGGCCTGGGCCACGCGATCCTGACTGGTCGCCCATTGATCGGCGACGAACCGTTCGCCGTGGTCCTGGCGGACGACCTGTGCGTCAACCTCGAAGGCGACGGCGTCCTGACCCAGATGGTCAAGCTGTACAAGCAGTTCCGCTGCTCCATCGTGGCGATCCAGGAAGTCGATCCGCAGGAAACCAACAAGTACGGCGTGATTGCCGGCGAAATGATCCGCGACGACATCTACCGTGTTCACAGCATGGTTGAAAAACCAAAGCCTGAAGACGCACCGTCGAACCTGGCGATCATCGGTCGCTACATCCTGACCCCGGACATCTTCGACCTGATCGAACAGACCGAGCCAGGCAAGGGCGGCGAAATCCAGATCACCGACGCCCTGATGAAGCAGGCCCAGAACGGCTGCGTCATGGCCTACAAGTTCAAGGGCAAGCGTTTCGACTGCGGTGGCGCCGAAGGCTACATCGACGCGACCAACTTCTGCTTCGAGAACTTCTACAAGACCGGCAAGGCTTACTGATAGCCGCCGCGCCTTGAAAAACGCCCCGACTGGTTCGGGGCGTTTTTTTGCGCGGGGAAAAGTGTCTCGCCAATCACACAAGCAAACCCCCTGTGGGAGCGAGCTTGCTCGCGATAGCGGTGTGCCAGTCAATACCAATGCTGCTGATCCGACGCCATCGCGAGCAAGCTCGCTCCCACAGGAATTGCGCTCAATCCAGTCCGGCTGGCTTTTTCGTTTTCCGCCCCCATAACCCACCGCAACGCTGCCTCAAGTGAAAACAGCAGGTATGCTGATGACCTGCCGAAGGAGATAGAAAATGGCCTACGATTTTGACTTGTATGTGATTGGCGCCGGTTCCGGTGGTGTGCGGGCTGCGCGGTTCGCCGCCGGTTTTGGGGCAAAGGTGGCCGTGGCGGAAAGTCGCTATCTGGGCGGGACCTGCGTCAACGTGGGCTGCGTGCCGAAAAAACTGCTGGTCTATGGCGCGCATTACGCCGAGGACTTCGAGCAAGCGTCGGCCTATGGCTGGACGGCGGGCGAGGCGAGTTTCGACTGGACCACGCTGATCGCCAACAAGGACCAGGAGATCAATCGCCTCAACGGCATCTACCGCAACCTGCTGGTCAACAGCGGGGTCGTGCTGCACGAAGGTCACGCCAGGCTGACCGGGCCCCATGAGGTCGAGATCAACGGCCAGCGTCATACCGCCAGGCATATCCTGATCGCCACCGGCGGCTGGCCGGTGATCCCGGACATTCCGGGGCGCGAGCACGCCATCAGCTCCAACGAGGCGTTCTTTCTCAAGGAACTGCCCAAGCGCGTCATCGTGGTTGGCGGTGGCTACATTGCGGTGGAGTTCGCCGGGATCTTCCACGGCATGGGCGCGCAGACGTCGTTGCTGTATCGCGGCGAACTGTTCCTGCGCGGTTTCGACGGTGCGGTGCGCAAGCACCTGGCGGAAGAACTGACCCGTCGTGGCCTGGACCTGCAATTCAACGCCGACATCAAATCCATCGAAAAACTGGACGATGGCAGCCTGAGGGTCGAGCTCAAGGATGGCAAAACGTTAATCACCGACTGTGTGTTCTACGCCACCGGCCGGCGGCCGATGCTCGACAATCTCGGCCTGGAGAACACCACCGTCGCGGTGGACGAGAAGGGTTTTGTCAAGGTCAACGAAAAATACGAGACCACCGAACCGTCGATCCTGGCCATTGGCGACGTGATCGGTCGCGTCCAGCTCACCCCTGTGGCCCTGGCCGAAGGCATGGCGGTGGCGCGGCGTCTGTTCAAGCCCGAGCAGTATCGACTGGTGGATTACCGGATGATCCCCACCGCCGTGTTCAGCCTGCCGAACATCGGCACGGTGGGCCTGACCGAGGAGCAGGCCAAGGAAGAGGGGCATGAGGTCGAGATCTTCGAAAGCCGTTTCCGGCCGATGAAGCTGAGCTTGACCGACTGCCAGGAGCGCACCCTGATGAAACTGGTGGTGGATGCCCAGACCGACAAGGTCCTGGGTTGCCACATGGTCGGCCCGGATGCCGGTGAAATCGTCCAAGGCTTGGCCATCGCCCTCAAGGCCGGTGCCACCAAGCGCGACTTCGACGAGACCATCGGCGTGCACCCGACCGCCGCCGAAGAGTTCGTGACGATGCGTACGCCCGTCGCCTGACGTGGCCCTTAGCCGTTGCGTAGAAACGTAGAAACGTAGGAGCTGACGAGTGAAACGAGGCTGCGATCTTTCCCCAGACACTTGAGTCCCAAGCGGAAGATCGCAGCCTCCACCAGCGCCCACAGATTTTTTCTATCTATATAGATTCCTGATAGCCAAAACCAATCATTCACATCAGGTTTGCCAATGAGCCAGCCGGGGGATGAGTGGTTAAGATTCCCTCCATCAACTTCTCAACCCTGATGGAGAAACATCGATGCCTATCATCAACAGCCAAGTTAAACCGTTCAACGCTACCGCCTTCAAAAACGGCGAATTCGTCCAGGTGTCGGACGCCGACCTGAAAGGCAAATGGTCTGTCGTGTTCTTCTACCCAGCCGACTTCACCTTCGTTTGCCCAACCGAGCTGGAAGACCTGGCCGACAACTACGCCGAATTCAAGAAACTGGGCGTCGAGATCTACAGCGTCTCCACCGACACTCACTTCGCCCACGCCGCCTGGCACAACACTTCGCCAGCCATCGGCAAGATCCAGTACACCATGATCGGTGACCCGACTCACGTCATCTCCCGCAACTTCGACGTGCTGATCGAAGAAGTCGGCCTGGCTGACCGCGGTACTTTCGTGATCAACCCTGAAGGCCAGATCAAGATCGTCGAGATCAACGACGGTGGTGTAGGCCGCGACGCTTCCGAGCTGCTGCGCAAGGTCAAGGCCGCTCAGTACGTTGCCGCTCACCCGGGCGAAGTCTGCCCAGCCAAGTGGAAAGAAGGCGAGGCTACCCTGGCTCCGTCCCTGGACCTGGTCGGCAAGATCTAAGTCTGTGAGTCATCCGAGGGCGATCCGCTCTTAATCAAGTAAGCCGCTTCGCCCCAAAAAACGCCCGGGCGAGATTCGCTCGGGCGTTGTTTTTTTCTGAATTCACAAAATGGAAATCGCCCGTATGTTGGACGCCAATCTTAAAGCTCAGTTGAAGTCATACCTGGAACGGGTCACCCAGCCGATCGAGATCGTCGCCTCCCTCGACGACGGTGCGAAATCCCAGGAAATGCTCGCGTTACTCCAAGAAGTTGCCAGTCTTTCCCACCAGATTACCTTGCTCGACAACGGTACCGATGGGCGCAAGCCGTCGTTTTCGTTGAACCGCCCGGGAGCCGATATCAGCCTGCGTTTTGCCGGCATTCCCATGGGCCACGAATTCACTTCGCTGGTGTTGGCCCTGTTGCAAGTCGGCGGCCACCCATCGAAGGCCAGTGTCGAGGTCATCGAACAGATTCGCGCCCTTGAAGGCGAGTTCAACTTCGAGACGTATTTCTCGCTGTCGTGCCAGAACTGCCCGGACGTGGTCCAGGCGCTGAACCTGATGGCGGTGCTGAACCCGAACATTCGCCACGTCGCCATCGACGGCGCGCTGTTCCAGGCCGAAGTCGATGAACGCCAGATCATGGCCGTGCCCAGCATTTACCTGAACGGCGTGAACTTCGGCCAGGGCCGCATGGGCCTGGAAGAGATTCTCGCCAAGATCGACACCAGCGGCATCGAACGCCAGGCTGAGAAAATCAGCGCCAAGGATGCTTTCGATGTGCTGGTGGTCGGCGGCGGCCCGGCTGGCGCTTCGGCGGCGATCTACGCGGCCCGTAAAGGCATCCGCACCGGTGTGGCGGCCGAACGTTTCGGCGGCCAGGTGCTCGACACCATGGCCATCGAAAACTTCATCTCGGTCCAGGAAACCGAAGGGCCGAAACTGGCTGTTGCCCTGGAAGAACACGTCAAGCAGTACGACGTGGACATCATGAACCTGCAGCGTGCCGACGCCTTGCTGCCGGGCAAGGATGGCAGCCTGCATGAAATCAAGTTCGCCAGTGGTGCGAGCCTCAAGGCCAGGACCGTGATCCTGGCGACCGGTGCCCGCTGGCGCGAAATGAACGTGCCGGGCGAGCAGCAATATCGCAACAAGGGCGTGGCGTACTGCCCGCACTGCGACGGCCCGCTGTTCAAAGGCAAGCGCGTGGCGGTGATCGGCGGTGGTAACTCCGGCGTCGAGGCGGCGATCGACCTGGCCGGTATCGTGGCCCACGTCACGTTGCTGGAGTTCGATGTGCAATTGCGTGCCGACGCGGTGTTGCAGCGCAAGCTGCACAGCCTGCCGAACGTGACAGTGGTGACCAACGCCCAGACCACCGAAGTGACGGGGGACGGCCAGAAGGTCAATGGCTTGCGCTACAAGGACCGTCCGAGCGGTGAAGTGCGGGACGTGGAGCTGGAAGGGATCTTTGTGCAGATCGGCCTGTTGCCTAACACCGATTGGCTCAAAGGCACCGTCGAGCTGTCGCCGAGGGGGGAGATTATCGTCGATGCCCGTGGTGAGACCTCGATCCCAGGCGTGTTCGCCGCCGGTGACGTGACCACTGTGCCGTACAAGCAGATCGTGATCGCCGTGGGTGAGGGCGCCAAGGCTTCGCTGAGCGCCTTCGACCACCTGATCCGCACTTCCGCGCCGGCATAAACAGCCCAAAGCGGCAAGACAAAACCCCATGGGCCATGGCTCATGGGGTTTTTTATCGACCATCATTCTGTGGGAGCGAGCTTGCTCGCGATGGCGGTGGATCAGCTTGCATCAATGCTGAATGTGCTGCCTCATCGCGAGCAAGCTCGCTCCCACAATGGGCATCAGTACAACTTACAGCGGCGCCGGCTGGATGATTTCGACCCAGTAGCCATCCGGGTCCTTGATGAAGGCCAGGCTTTTCATGCGGCCATCGGTCAGGCGCTTCTGGAAGTCACAGCCCAGTGCTTCGAAGCGCTCGCAGGCTGCGACGACGTCCGGTACCGAGATGCAGATGTGGCCGAAACCCCGTGGGTCGGTGTTGCCGTTATGGTAGGCGAACGCCGGGTCGCTTTCGGTGCCGTGGTTGTGGGTCAGTTCCAGGATGCCAGGGATCGATTTCATCCATTCGGTACGCGCCGCCGCGTCCGCCGGGATCTGGTTCTTGTCCACCAGCGCCAGGAAATACAGGCTGAATTCGGCTTCCGGGAAGTCGCGTTTTTCCACCAGCGAGAAACCCAGCACGCGGGTGTAGAAATCCAGGGACTTAGTGATGTCCTTGACCCGCAGCATGGTGTGGTTGAAGACGAATCTGGCCGTGGCGGCGTCAGGTTGTGCGGTGACGCCAGGGAAAGTATTGAGTTCGTGCAGGCTCATGGGCCCTCCGGAAAATAAGTGGGGCAAACGGCGTCGCAAGCGTGGTCGCGACGGTTCCTGGGCTTGCGTCAGACGGCTTCCTTGCAGGTGCGCCCATGATACGCAAGGGGCGCGGCATCGCCAAACCACACGTGGCTATTGCCTGGTGCTGCCCCGGGCTTCAGACTTTACGATTCGTCCTTGAGTGGCCTCGCAATGATTCGACCGTTCCTTTCGCTGTTTGTCCTGCTGTTTGCCAGTGTTGCGAGTGTCGGTGGTGCCCAGGCCGCCGAACCGCAGATCCTGTGGCCCCAGGGCTGGGTTGTCGAACCGCTGCCGGCAGACGCGTCGGCCTCGGCGCCACCCGGAACCCTGCGCCAACGGGCAACCAAAAGTGATCCGGCAGGCAATGCCGTGATGGTCATGGAACTGACCACCACCCCCGTCGAGCCCGATCATCAGGTCAACTTGCAAGGCGTATTGCTGGAAATGCGCAAGTCAATCCAGAAGGATTTTTTCCAAGGCGGTTACCAAAGTGTATGCACTAAGGTCCATGCCTCAATGTTGGGCGGCGTAACTGCATTGGAAACCACTTGCACGATCACGCAAAACGGACGACATGTATTGTCTCAGGCACTCGTCGCGGCACTAAATGAGGGCAAGGCTTATGTGCTGTCCTATGCAGGGCAGGCACAGGTGTTTGTTGAAAGCCAGGATGAAATACAGTCGGTGCGAAACAGTTTGAAACTATGACGCCTTCAGCGTAATACGCCAATGGGTTTAATCCTAAAGTCCAGCCCATAAAAAAGCCCTGAGTATTCAGGGCTTTTTTGCGTCTTGGGGGTTGTCAGCCAAGCACTGTCAACCACGCAGCCAAGAATCGACGGTCGCCGCACCGTACTGTTCTTTCCAGGCTTTCAGGCCGCGGTGATTACCGCCCTTGGTCTCGATCAACTCGCCGGTGTGCGGGTTCTGGTAAACCTTCACCACTCGCGCGCGGCGTGTCTTGGTGGGCTTGGTCGATTGCAGGCTCGCCTTGGACGGGTTCGGATCGAGGATCGCGACGATATCGCGCAGGCTCTTGCCGTAGGTTTTCATCAGTCCCTGGAGCTTTTCCTCGAATTCGATTTCCTTCTTGAGCCCGGCATCGTTCTTCAGCGATTCCAGCTGCTTGAGCTGTTCTTGAAGGGCCTTTTCGGCTGCACGAAATTCAGCGAGTCTGGACAAAATGATTACTCCAATCAAAATATTTGGCTGATACCAACCGCAAACAAAGCTATAAGCCAAGCGCCTTGAAGCGACTCGGTGTTAATGACTCTCTCCTGTTATGTGGCACAGGTAGAAAAATTGTAGTAGTTAATCCAGAAAGTGTAAATCGTAACTTTTTCGTTATGTAACAACAGTAAACGCTTTTATCAATTGGCAGGACATCGTCAATAGATCGACGGCAGTTAACTGCCATTAGTGCCGGTCAAGGTCTCGACGAATGCCTGCCCGCTCATCGGTCGGCCAAATAGATAGCCTTGTAGAAAGTTCACCCCATGGGCGCTCAGGTAGTCGCTTTGTTCGACGGTTTCGACGCCCTCGGCAACCATATCAAGGTCCAACTTGCCCGACAGTTCGATGATGCTATCGAGGAGGTGGCGCGACAGGGCGTCGGCACCGATCATCGCGACAAAACTCTGGTCGATCTTCAGGAAGTCCACATTGAACTGGCGCAAGTACGCCAGGCTGGAATGCCCGGTGCCGAAATCGTCGAGGGCGATCTTGACGCCCAAATCCCTCAGTTGGTCGAACAGTTGACGGGTCACGGGGGGCGGTTCGATCAGCTCGCGCTCGGTCAACTCCAGTACCAGGGTCATCGCACCCGGCGCGAAGGCATTGAGAAACTCGCGGCAATCGTCCACCAGCGCCAGATCCTGGCAGTGGCGGGCAGTGATGTTGATGCCGACATGAAACGGCGCTTCGAGGTGAGGCGCAAGCGGCGCTAGCAGGTGCATGGTTTGCTGCATCAGCGCGCGGGTCATTGGCACGATCACGCCACTGTGTTCGGCGAAGGGTATGAACAGATCCGGGCGGACCAGGCCTTCCTTGGGATGGTTCCAGCGCATCAGCACCTCGACGCCGGCCCAGCGTTTGCTGTCGCTGTGCACGACCGGTTGCAGGTAGGGCACGAACTCGCCGGCTTCCAGCGCCCGTTGCAATTCACGGCTGGGAGACGAGGCGCGCTGTTGCAGCCAGTGTCCGAGCGTCCCGGCCACAACGCCGAAGAAGATCAGCAGGCTGAACAGCGGCGGATATTCCCTGGCCATGTAGCGCCAGGTTTCACCCTCGTCGAATCCGGCTTCTACATTGAAGGCGTAGCGCGCTGAACCCAGTTCGGTCTGGGCCACCGGCGACCCGGGCAAGGGGGCTGGCTGGACCTTGCCGTCCGCCGCCAGCCAATTCGGCCCGACTTGCAATCGCAGCCGGGTCTGGCGGCCGATCAGGCGCAGGACGTTGGCCAGGTGATACCCGTCAAGGGTGGCCAAGGCGCCTTGCCGGCCCTCATTGAGCCGGTAGATCAGCAACGCGGCGTCCGGCGTCACCGGGTTGCCGTCCAGGAGCCACAGCGTGCCCTGGTGATAGTCGCTCGGGTTGACGCGTTCCTCGAACGCCCCGAACAGCGAGCTGCAATAGAGGTTGTTGTCCCAGATCAGGTTGGTCGAGCGGACAAAGGGCCGGCGCGTCACTTGCTCGCGCAAGGCCAGCTTTACCGCTTCGCAGGGCTGGCCGGCCAGGGGCAATAGTTCACGGGCCGCCAACGCGGTGTTGTCGAGCATCAGTTCGATCTGCCTGACCGACTCCTCGGCGGTCTGCCGGGTGTGTTGCGCCAGCGTCCGTTCGGCTTGCATGTACAAAATGACCAGCCCCGACAGGATCGGCACCAGGCCGCAAAGCAGGGTGACCAGATAGCGACGGGGCCGGGTGTGCGAACGGGTGGCGGTCAAGGGCATCGGCACAACCTGAGGAAAAGGGGGATGAGGGGAGCGTCGGATGCCGACCATGATAGATGGCCTGTCGGTGACTTGCCTGTCTGTAGGCAGGCCCGCAATTGTTGCAAGCTGACCCACCGCCATCGCGAGCAAGCTCGCTCCCACAGGGAGCCTGCAGCGTTCACGCCCATACCTGTGGGAGCGAGCTCGCTCGCGATGACGTCGTGACATTCAACCTCGATGCAAACTGACTCGCCGCCATCGCGAGCGAGCTAGGCCCCCAGAGAGGTTCATGACTGTCGAGCCAGTTCGATGAACGCCAGGGTGGCGGGCGAGGCCTGGCGGCTGTCCAATACCGCCAGGCCGATCTGGCGCGGCACCCGCGGCGACAGGGGCCGGGCGACGTAACCGGGATTTCCATCGTCCGGCAACGACCCTTCGGACACCACGCTCACCGCCTCGCCACGCCTGACGACATCCAGGGTGCTGAGCAACTGCGAACAACGAAAGCGCACGTTCGGTGTCAGCCGGGCGGCATTGAACAGGCGCGTGACCAGCTCCGACGATCCGGCCTCGGTGTGCACGAAGGGGTCGTTGCACAGGTCCTTGAGGCTCAGGCTGGCCTGGGCGGCGAGGGGATGTGAGGCGGGCAGCAGGGCGACCATCTGATCTTCCAGCAACGCGAACGTATCGAAACGCTCCTCGGGCAGCACCACGAAACCGACGTCGATCCGCCGTTCGTCCAGCCATTGGATGACCTGCCTGTCGGGCCCTTCGTCGATGTGCACTTCGATCCCGGGATGCAAGGCTCGATAGCGCCGCAGGATCCCGGGCAACAGTTTCATCGATGACGTCGGCCCGAACGAGCCGATGCGCAAGGTGCCTCGGCGCATGCCCCGGGCATCGGCGGCTTCCTGACGCAAGGTGTTGGCCAGCCCGAGCATGGCCCGGGCCCGCAGCAGCAACTGCTGGCCAATGTCGCTGAGCTCCACCACCGACTGATGGCGCCTGAGCAACTCCACGCCCAACTCTTGTTCCAGGGATTTGATGGCGTGGGACACCGCGGACTGGCCAATGCCCAAGCGCGTGGCCGCGGCGGTGAAACCCCGCAGCTCGGCGACCAGGGAGAAGATTTCGAGTTGAGTGAGGGTCATGAGTGATCGCTCATTTTACGATGACAAAGCATGAGGCAAACAATGCGACATCTCAACCGTGCACGGAACCGCGGTCCAGGCATTTTCTGTGGCGAGGGAGCTTGCTCCCGTTGGGCTGCGAAGCAGCCCTTCTGGCTCAATCAGCAAGAGGCACGCTGCGCGGTCCAGCGGGAGCAAGCTCCCTCGCCACGGATGTCCGATTGATCTCAATGTGGTGAAACCATGAAAACCCTCGAACAAACCGTCCCGATCCCGTCGGACCTGCCCGTCTACCTGAAGCTCGCCATGGTCACCATGATCTGGGGCGGGACCTTCGTGGCCGGCCGGATTCTTGCCGATGCCCTGGCGCCGATGTTTGCCGCGAGCCTGCGGTTCCTGCTGGCGAGTCTCGCGCTGCTGGCGTTTCTCGCCCTGGCCGGGATCCCGCTGGCCAGGCCCACTGTGAAGCAGGGGCTGCAATTGGCGGCGCTGGGGTTCTTCGGCATCTTTTTCTACAACCTGTGCTTCTTCTATGGCTTGCAGTACATCAATGCGTCGCGGGCTTCGCTGATCGTGGCCTTGAACCCGGCGGTGATCGGGCTGGCGTCCTGGTGGCTGTTCAAGGAGCGGCTGAGCCGCCTGAAAGTGACGGGCATCGTGCTGTGCATCGGCGGGGCGGGGTTGGTGATTGTCAGTCGTGATCCGTCCTTGCTACAAGGCGCGGCGCAAGGCTGGATCGGCGACCTGTTGATTTTTGGCTGCGTGCTGGGCTGGGGCATCTATTCGCTGTTTTCGAAAAAACTCAATGACAGCCTCGGCCCCTTGCAGACCGTGACCTGGTCGATTCTGCTGGGCACGCTGATGTTGTGGCTGACCTGCGCGGCGGCGGGCGAGGTTCGGCTCGATGCCCTGCGCGCGCTGGACATGGAGCAATGGCTGAGCCTGTTGTACCTCGGCGTGCTGGGCTCGGCCCTGGCCTATATCGCCTGGTATGACGGCATTCGCCGGATCGGCGCGACCCGCTCTGGCGTATTCATCGCGCTCAACCCTCTGACGGCGGTGCTGCTGGGGGCGCTGCTGCTGGACGAACGGCTCACGGCCTTGATGTGCGTCGGCGGGGGCGTGATCCTGGTGGGTATTTTCCTGTGCAACAAACCCCTTGCGCGGTCGAAGGAAAAGGCGATTTGATACAGAAGGCGGACAAATCCGGTTACGCTGTGTAGAATCGATTTACGCATATAAGAATAACGTCTTCTGGCAGCAGAAGCCTCGCCCGCAAGAGCCTTGGGTCGACAATGAAGATACTTGGGTTTCAACTGATCTACGGCGATTTCCTCGCCCGCAGCGTTCGTGGCATTTCCTGCGCGCCGCCCCGTGTCTCCAGCATTGCCTGCAACTAACGTTTTTTGTTAATTGACCAGAATGATGAGGCGCCGACATGGCAGATCTATACGAAAACCCCATGGGCCTGATGGGCTTCGAATTCATTGAATTCGCATCCCCGACCCCCAACACCCTGGAGCCGATCTTCGAGATCATGGGCTTCACCAAGGTGGCCACTCACCGCTCCAAGGATGTGCACCTGTATCGCCAGGGCGCGATCAACCTGATTCTCAACAACGAACCCCACAGCGTGGCCTCGTACTTTGCCGCCGAGCACGGCCCGTCGGTGTGCGGCATGGCGTTCCGGGTCAAGGATTCGCAACTGGCCTACAAGCGCGCCCTGGAACTCGGCGCCCAGCCGATCCACATCGAGACCGGCCCGATGGAGCTGAACCTGCCGGCCATCAAGGGCATCGGCGGCGCGCCGCTGTACCTGATCGACCGTTTTGGCGAGGGCAGCTCGATCTATGACATCGATTTCGTGTTCCTCGAAGGTGTGGACCGCAACCCGGTGGGTGCGGGCCTGAAAATCATCGATCACCTGACCCACAACGTCTACCGCGGGCGCATGGCCTACTGGGCCGGCTTCTACGAGAAGTTGTTCAACTTCCGCGAGATCCGTTACTTCGACATCAAGGGCGAATACACCGGCCTGACCTCCAAGGCCATGACCGCCCCGGATGGCATGATCCGCATCCCGTTGAACGAAGAGTCGTCCAAGGGCGCCGGGCAAATCGAAGAGTTCCTGATGCAGTTCAACGGCGAAGGCATCCAGCACGTGGCTTTCCTCACCGATGACCTGATCAAAACCTGGGACCACTTGAAAAGCATCGGCATGCGCTTCATGACCGCGCCGCCGGACACCTACTACGAAATGCTCGAAGGCCGTCTGCCGAACCACGGCGAGCCGGTGGATGAACTGCAATCGCGGGGCATTTTGCTCGATGGTGCTTCCGAACAGGGTGATAAGCGCCTGCTGCTGCAGATCTTCTCGGAAACCCTGATGGGGCCGGTGTTCTTCGAATTCATCCAGCGCAAGGGCGACGACGGCTTTGGCGAAGGCAACTTCAAGGCGCTGTTCGAGTCCATCGAGCGTGACCAGGTGCGTCGTGGTGTGCTGGCGACCGAGTAACATCTGACCCATGAAAAAGCCCGCCCGGCAGTGATGTCGGGCGGGCTTTTTATTGCCGATACAAAGCCAAACTGTGGGAGCGAGCAAGCTCGCTCCCACAGGGCTCGCGTTGACTTCAGCCCCTGCGCCGCTGCCGCACCAGGTGCTTGAAGCCTTCGAACACCAACACCGCCACGGCCATCCAGATGGGGATGTAGGTCAGCCACTCACCGGCCTTGATGCTTTCGCCCAACAGCAGCGCAACGCCCAGCAGCAAGACCGGCTCGACGTAACTCAACAAGCCGAACAGGCTGAACGGCAGCAGCCGGCTGGCGACGATATAAGACACCAGCGCGCTGACGCTGATCACCCCGAGCAACGGGATCAGCAGCGACAGCCGCGGGTATTGATCGAACACGTTGAAACCCTGTTCACCGCTTTGCACGAACCACAGCGCCACGGGCAGCATCAGGGTCATGTCCAGCCAGAGCCCGCCGAGGTTGTCGGTCTTGATGCGTTTGCGCAGGATGAAATAGATCGGGTAGCCGATCACCACCAGCAAGGTTGCCCAGGAAAAACCGCCCACCCGGTAGAACTCGTTGAACACGCCAAGGGTGGCGAAGAACACGGCGACTTTCTGCAGGTAGGACAGGCGCTCGCCATAGACGATGCGCCCGGTCAGGACCATCGACAGCGGCAACAGGAAGTACCCCAGCGACACGTCCAGGCTGTAGCCATTGAGCGGCGCCCACATGAACAGCCACAGCTGCGCGCCCATCAGGGCCGAAGAGACGATCGCCGCGATCAATAGCCGTGGCGTGGCAACCAGGCGTTGGATCAGCGCCGTGACCAGGTGCCAGTCCCGCGTCACCAGCAGGAAGGCGGTCATGCATGGCATCGTCAGCAGCATGCGCCAACCGAAGATCTCCACGCCGCTCAGGGGTGAGAGCAATGAGGTGTAGTAGTACATGACGGCGAACAGCGCAGAGGCCGAGACCGATAGAGCGATGCCTTTGGACACTGAGGCCTCTTATTTTGATGGGCAGGAACACCGTTGTGGTGAGGAGGGTAGTTGTGGAGAGGGAGCTTGCTCCCGCTCGGCTGCGAAGCGGCCGCAACTGAAGGGTCCGCTGCGCGGCCCAGCGGGAGCAAGCTCCCTCGCCACGTTCTTGTTCTATGAATGATTATGACGTACGCGGCACTCGCCCCGGCACGAAATGACTCACATCATTGAACCCCGGCGTCGACGCATGCCCCGGCGTCACCAGCGAATCGATGAAGGCTTCATCTTCCGCGCTGATCTTCACTGCCTGTGCCTTGGTGTACGAATCCCACTGCTCCTCGGTGCGCGGCCCGACGATGGCCGAAGTCACGGCGCTGTTGTTCAGCACCCAGGCGATGGCGAACTCGACGATACCCACGCCCCGGCCCTGGGTGTATTGCAGGATCTGCTGGGCAATGCGCAGGGACTCGACCCGCCATTCGGTTTCCAGGATGCGTTTGTCCTGGCGGCCGGCACGGCTGTTGGCGTCCGGTGCCACATCCGGCGCGTACTTGCCGCTGAGTACGCCGCGGGCCAGCGGGCTGAACGGCACCACGCCGAGGCCGTAGTTCTGCGCGGCGGTGATCTGCTCGGTTTCCGCCTGGCGGTTGACGATGTTGTACAGCGGTTGGCTGATCACTGGGCGGTCGATGCCCAGGCTGTCGGCGATCCGGATCACTTCGGCGATGCGCCAGCCACGGTAGTTCGACAGGCCCCAATAGCGGATCTTGCCCTGGCGAATCAAGTCGCCGATGGCCGACACGGTGACGTGCAGCGGGGTGTTGTGGTCTTCGCGGTGCAGGTAATAGATGTCCAGGTAATCGGTGCCCAGGCGCGTCAGGCTGGCCTCGATGCCATTGAACAGGTGCTTGCGGCTCAGGCCGCTGCGGTTGGGCACGCCGTCCGGCGGGCCGAAGCCGACCTTGGTGGCCAGCACCCATTCATGGCGGTGACGGGCGATCGCCTCGCCGACGATTTCCTCGGAGCGACCGTTGGTGTAGACGTCCGCGGTGTCGATGAAATTGATGCCCTGGTCCCAGGCCTTGTCGATGATCCGCAGCGAATCCTCGGTGCTGGTCTGTTCGCCGAACATCATCGTGCCCAGGGTCAACGTCGAGACTTGCAACCCGGAATGGCCTAGCGTGCGGTAGCTCATGACAAGATCCTTTCATCCATGGGAAAGGCTCAATCAAACCCCAGAACCACCGCACGGATCAAACAGAATTCTCAAACACCGCTGAATCCCTGTGGGAGCGAGCTTGCTCGCGATGGCGGTCGAACAGTCAACATCAATGCCGACTGATCCGGCGTTATCGCGAGCAAGCTCGCTCCCACAGGGAAAAAAGGGCGTCAGGTGCGCAAGGTGCGGGTCATGCGCAGCGCCAGCAGGCTGCCACACACGATCACCCCGGCGAGCAGGTACAGCGCCGCGTCGGTCGAGCCGGTGGCGTCCTTGACCCAACCCACCAGGTACGGGCTGAGGAAACCGGCCATCTGGCCCATGGAGTTGATCAAGGCCAAGCCACCGGCGGCGGCTCCGGCGCTGAGCAGGGCGGTGGGCACCGGCCAGAACATCGGCAGGCCGGTGAGGGCGCCCATGGTGGCGATGGACAGGCCGATGATGGCGATGGCCGGGGTGGTGGCGAAGTTGACGGCGATCAGCAGCCCGACGGCGCCCATCAGCATCGGCACCACCAAGTGCCAGCGACGCTCCTTGTGCAAGTCCGCCGAGCGGCCCACCAGCAACATGAACACCGCTGCCAGCAGGTAAGGGATCGCACTCAGCCAGCCAATCACCAGGTTATCGCTGAAACCCAGGTTCTTGATGATCGACGGCAGCCAGAAGTTGATCGCATAAACGCCGCTCTGGATGCAGAAGTACACCAGGCCGAAGGCCCAGATCGCCGGGTTCTTGAACACCGCGAGCAACGAGTCGGTGGTGCTTTTTGGCTTGTTGGCCAGGTCTTCGGCATGGTCGGCGGTGAGCACGGCGCGTTCCTCGGCGGTCAGCCATTTGGCGTTGGCGAAGGTGTCGCTGAGCAGGAAGAACGCCAGAGCGCCGAGGATCACCGTCGGGATGCCTTGCAGCAGGAACATCCACTGCCAACCCGCCAGGCCGCCCTGGCCCGCGGCGAAGTGGTTGAGTATCCACCCGGAAAACGGGCTGCCCAACAGGCCGGACACCGGAATGGCCGACATGAACAAGGCCATGATCCGACCGCGGCGGAACGTCGGGAACCATTGCGAGAGGTACAGCACCACGCCAGGAAAGAATCCGGCTTCGGCCGCACCCGTGAACAGCCGCAGGGTATAGAACTCGGTGGGGGTGGTGACGAACAGCAGGCAGGTCGACAGCGTGCCCCAGGTGATCATCATCAAGGCGATCCAGCGCCGGGGGCCGAACCGGGTCAGGGCCAGGTTGCTCGGTACGCCACACAGTACGTAGCCGATGAAGAAGATCCCGGCACCGAGGCCGTACACGGTTTCGCTGAATTTCAAGGCGTCGAGCATCTGCAACTTGGCGAAGCCAACGTTGACCCGGTCCAGGTAGTTGAACAGGTAGCAGATGAAAATGAACGGGATCAAGCGCAGGGTGATGCGCTTGTAGACGGTATTTTTTTCGTCGGGGGTAGCCAGGAGGGCTGCTGCGCTCTGGGACATGGCGAGGTCTCTCTTTATTATGATTTTTGCGAGCCAGGGGGTAACGTTGACCGCCCCTTGAGTCTCGGCCAGCTCAAGGTCCCGTGTCTTTGTGCTTGAGCACAGGGTTTGAATGCAGGCCCTGTGCGCCTGACCAAACCCATGCCTGAAACAACAATTCATGCCCTCTGCAAGGAACACTGCCCATGTTCGAACTCGATCACGACCTGGCACAGGACATCGTCGACCGGGCGATGGCGATCCTGCCGTACAACGTCAATGTCATGGACAACCAGGGCCTGATCCTCGGCAGTGGCGAGCGCGATCGGGTCAATACGCGCCATGAGGGCGCGCAACTGGTCCTGGCCAACGGGCGGGTGGTGGAAATCGACGAGCACACCGCGATGCACCTCAAGGGCGTGCAGCCGGGGATCAACTTGCCGTTGATGCTCGATCAACGGCTGATCGGCGTCCTGGGCATCACCGGCGAGCCTGCGCAACTGCGTACCTATGCCGAACTGGTGCGCATGACCGCCGAGATGCTGGTGGGCCAGCGCAACCAACAGGCCGAGCAGCAATGGCGCCGCCAGCGTTGCGATGACTTGTTGGCGTTGCTGCTGGGGGACGCCGGGGATTCGCCACGCTTACTGGACGAAGCGCGGCAGATGGGCCTCAAGCCGCAACTCTCACGGGTGCCGTATCTGTTCGAACTGGGCCTGGAGCACGGGCCCGGCCAGACTGTCGAGACGCTGAGCGCGTGGTTGATGTCCCGCTACCCGGACAGTTGGTGCCTGACATCGTCCAAGTCTTCCCTGCTCTGGTGCCGGCCGGTGACCGCCTCGGTAGAGAACGAGCGCCTGCTGGCCAGGCTCGACGGGTTGGGCTGGAGCATTCTGCGCGTGGCGGTGGGCGGCCAGGCCGAAGGGCTCGCGGGCCTGCGTCGTTGCTACCGACGGGTCGGGGACCTGTTGGCCTACGGGCGCGATGTGTTGCCGCAGTCGCGAATGCTGACCCTCAACCGTTATCGCTTGCCGGTGATGCTCTGGCGTCATCGCAGCGACGACGCCCTGGATGAATTGCTGACCCCGCTGCGCAAGGTCATCGCCAAGGACAGCAACGGCCAGTTGCTCGCCACCCTACGCAGTTGGTGCGAGCACGACGGCCAGAGCCAAGCCTGCGCCGAAGCCCTGGGCATCCACCGCAACAGCCTGCGCTACCGCATGGAACGCATCGCCGAACTCAGCGGCGTGGATCCGTTGCGGCTGGATGGGATGCTGGCGTTGTACCTGGGGGTGCAACTGTTGCCCCAGGCCGCCGAGATCACCCCATAACCTGTGGGAGCGAGCTTGCTCGCGATGACGGTGTCACATCCAACACCTATGCAAGCTGACACACCGCTATCGCGAGCAAGCTCGCTCCCACAGTTTGATCTGCGGCACTACCTCTGTGGGAGCGAGCCTGCTCGCGATGAGGCCGGCAGCTTCAACCTGAATATTCCTGGAAAACCGGTATTTGTGAAATTGAACAATAATGCCCGGTGTCTTTTGTGCGGTGGACCGGCGTCACGGCTGCGGTCAACTGGCAGCATGCTGTGCATCGGAACCGGAGAATAATATGAAAATAATCATCGCCCCCGACTCGTTCAAGGACAGCCTCAGCGCCCAGGGCGTCGCCGATGCCATTGCCCAGGGGCTGGCCCAGGTCTGGCCGGATGCCCAGTTGGTCAAGTGCCCAATGGCCGACGGCGGCGAGGGGACGGTGGAGTCTGTGCTGGCCGCCTGCAACGGCGAGTGGCGTCACACCTGGGTCCGCGGTCCCCTGGGCACTTCCGTCGAGTCTCGCTGGGGCTGGTTGGCCGACAGCCGCACTGCGATCATCGAGATGGCCGAGGCCAGTGGCTTGCAGCTCGTGCCACCGGAACAGCGCGATGCCTGTTCCAGCAGCACCTACGGCACCGGCGAGTTGATCCGTGCCGCCTTGGACGAAGGGGCCGGGCGGGTGATCCTGGCCATCGGCGGCAGTGCCACCAACGATGGCGGTGCCGGCGCGATGCAGGCCCTGGGCGTGGCGCTGCTGGATGAACACGAGCAACCCCTGGTGCCCGGTGGCCAAGCCCTGGCGCACCTTTCACGCATCGACCTGGGCGACCTGGACCCGCGCTTGGCCCAGGTCAGTTTCGAGATCGCCGCCGATGTCGATAACCCGTTGTGCGGGCCCCATGGCGCTTCTGCGGTCTTCGGGCCACAGAAGGGCGCCTCCGCCCAGCAGGTGCAGGACCTGGACCGGGCCCTGGGGCATTTCGCCGACCATTGTGCCCAGGCGCTGGGCCGGGATGTACGCGACGAACCGGGCAGCGGTGCCGCTGGCGGCCTGGGTTTCGCGGCCAAGGCATTCCTGGGGGCGCAGTTCCGGACCGGCGTGGACGTCGTCGCCCAATTGACCGGGCTGGCCGAGGCGGTCAGCGGTGCCGACCTGGTGATCACCGGCGAAGGCCGTTTCGACGCCCAGACCCTGCGCGGCAAGACCCCCTTCGGCGTGGCCCGCATCGCCCGCCAGCAGGGCGTACCGGTGGTGGTCATTGCCGGCACGCTGGGGGAGGGCTACCAGGCGCTGTACGAACACGGTATCGACGCCGCCTTCGCCCTGGCCAACGGGCCGATGACCTTGCAGCAAGCCTGCGTCGACGCCCCGCGCCTGCTGAGCGAGCGCGCCCAGGACATCGCCCGGCTGTGGCGGGTGGCGCGCCGATAAAGCCGGTCGCGCATACACCTGTGGCGAGGGAACAAGCTCTCTCGCCACGGAAGCCTCGTGAAATATTTTTTTACATTCCCCTGCAAAAAGCCTGGAGCCCGGCCGATAACCACTCAGGCGTACACACAATTATTCCAACCCGTACGCTGGCGGCATGGATGCTCGACCCCATCACAACGAGGTCTTCCCATGTCTCTACGCAGCTTGAACATCGCTCCCCGGGCTTTTCTGGGCTTCACCGTCATCGCGTTGCTCGTCGTTATCCTCGGCGTATTCGCCGCCAATCGCATGTCAGTCATCCGCCAGGCTTCGCTGGACATGGAGCAGACCCAAGTGCCCAGCGTCGGCTACCTGGCCAATGTCTTGGAAAGCGTGTTGCGCATGCGCATTCTTTCGTTCCGGATCCTGGTCAACCGCGACCCGGCCAGTCTGGCAGAGGCCGAGGGCCGCATCGGTGTACTGGTGGAAAAACTGAACAAGGCCAATAGCAGCTACGCCGCGTTGCCGGCCTCGCCGCAAGAGGCTGAGCTGTACAAAATCTTTTCGGCGACTCTCGACAAATATCTGCAAGCCCAGAAAGAAATGCTCGAGTTGTCGCGCCAGAACAAGACTGACGAACTGCGTACCCACATCAATACGCGGATCAAGGAAGGCACCGATCTGATGGGCGAGCAGCTCAATAAGCTCATTGCCCTCAACATAGCCAGTGCCGGTGAGGCATCGGCCCTGGCCGGCGAGCATTACAACAGCGCCATCACCGGCATCATCGTCGTTTCGCTCATTGCCGCGCTGGCCACGGTCGTGTTGGCCTTGCTGCTGACCCGCAGCATCGTCGCGCCACTCAACCGGGCATTGGAGGCCGCCCGGATCATTGCCAGTGGCAACCTGGTCCAGGTCATCGCGGTTGATGGCAAGGATGAACCCGGTCGCTTGCTCCAGGCCTTGGCCGCGATGCAAGGCAGCCTGCGCCAGACCATCGAGCAGATCGCCGGCTCCGCCAGCCAATTGGGAGCGGCGGCCGAAGAACTGAGCGCGGTCACCCAGGAATCCTCCCGCGGCCTGCAACAGCAGCACAATGAAATCGAACAGGCCGCCACTGCCGTCAACGAGATGACCGCCGCCGTCGAGGAGGTCGCCCGCAACGCGGTGTCCACTTCCGAAGCTTCGAACCAGTCGACCCAGGCGGCCCAGGAGGGGCGCTCGCGGGTGGTGGAAACCGTCGATGCGATCCAGACCATGACCCACGACGTGCAAGCCACCGCTTCGATGATAGAAGGCCTGGCGGTCCAGGGCCGGGACATTGGCAAGGTACTGGACGTGATCCGCGCCATCGCCGAACAGACCAACCTGCTGGCGCTGAACGCGGCCATCGAAGCCGCCCGTGCCGGAGAAGCCGGACGCGGCTTCGCGGTGGTGGCCGATGAAGTCCGGGCCCTGGCCCATCGCACTGCCCAATCGACCCAGGAAATCGAAAAAATGGTCGCCGGTATCCAGAACGGTACCGGCCAGGCCGTGCAATCGATGCAGCAGAGCAACCAGCGCACCCAAAGCACCCTGGAGATGGCCCGGGCCGCTGGCGTGGCCCTGGAGCAGATCACCCAGTCGATCCACCAGATCAACGAACGCAACCTGGTGATCGCCAGCGCCTCGGAAGAACAGGCCCAGGTCTCCCGCGAAGTGGACCGCAACCTGGTGAACATCCGCGACCTGGCTACGCAATCGGCCAGCGGCGCGAAACAGACCAGCGACGCCACTCATGAACTGTCGCGCCTGGCGGTGGGTTTGAATGCGATGGTGGCGCGGTTTGTGATTTGAGATAGGGTTGAGGCTGGATTCCGCGCAACCAGGAGACGTACATGCGCTTTTCAGCCTTGACCCAACGCATCACCGGTGACGGTGCCGCTGCCTGGGATATTCACGACCGGGCGCTGGCCATGCGCGAACAGGGCATGGACGTGTTGCTGTTGTCGGTGGGCGACCCGGACTTTGACACGCCACGGGCCATCGTCGATGCGGCGGTGGGCAGCCTGCGGGCTGGCGACACTCATTATTCGGACATCCGCGGCCTGCACACCCTGCGTTCCAGCATTGCCCGGCGTCACCGCCTGCGCTGCGGCCAAGGCGTAGGCGCCGAACATGTGGTTGTGCTGCCGGGGGCGCAATGCGCGGTGTACGCGGTCGCGCAATGCCTGCTCAACGCAGGCGACGAAGTCATCGTTGCTGAGCCGATGTATGTCACCTACGAAGCGGTGTTCGGTGCCTGCGGGGCAAAAGTGGTGCCGGTGGCGGTCCGCCCGGAGAACGGTTTTCGGGTCGAACCGGCGGACGTTGCCCGTCTTGTGACCCCGCGTACTCGGGCGATGCTGCTCAACAGCCCGAACAACCCGTCCGGCGCCAGCCTGCCGATGTCCACCTGGCAAGCCTTGGCACGGTTGTGCATCGAACATGACCTGTGGCTGATCAGTGACGAGGTCTACAGCGACCTGATCTACGAAGGCGAACACATCAGCCCGGCCAGCCTGCCGGGCATGGCCGAGCGCACCGCGACGATCAACAGCCTGTCCAAATCCCACGCCATGACCGGCTGGCGCATCGGTTGGGTCATCGGGCCGCAGGCGTTGGCCGGGCACTTGGCGAACCTGTCGCTGTGCATGCTGTTCGGCTTGCCGGATTTCGTGCAACGCGCCGCCCAAGTCGCGCTGGAGCAGGCTCTGCCTGAGGTGGCGCAGATGCACGAGGAATATCGCCAGCGCCGCGACCTGGTCTGCGCCATGCTCGATGACTGCCCGGGCCTCAAGCCGGTGCGGCCCGATGGCGGGATGTTCGTGATGGTCGATGTGCGCCAGACCGGCCTCGACGCCCAGGCATTTGCCGAGCGGCTGTTGGATGGGTATGGCGTGTCGGTACTGGCTGGCGAGGCGTTCGGGCCGAGTGCGGCGGGGCATATTCGGATCGGGTTGGTGGTCGATCAGGTGAAACTGGCGGAGGCGTGTAGGCGGATTGCCTCGTGTGCCGGTCAGTCTTTGCAAATGCGCTGAAGTTTCACAGCGCTCAACACGCGCATTCTTAGCGTAATCAAAAAGTGTCCCTGATCCAGAAAGGGTGATGTTCGCGTGCAAGGCGCTTTCATTTACCGAGCTTGGATCTTGCCGTTCGCTGCTTACCAGGGCGACGAACGGTATCCGCACCTGTCAACTCTGACAGTATTCAATCGATTGGATAGAGAGTCGAATAGATTCACTTGGGTTCTGCTGTAGACCCGACGTGAACTACGCATCATTGAATGCGGTGCAAATAATCTCAATCATCGCGAGTTTGGAGTGGCAAGTGAGCGAATCGAAAGAGGGCAAAGACTCGGGTGAAGGAGAAAGGCCTCTGATAAGGAAAAGAAGCCCGATATTGGCTGATCTGGAGAAACTATCGATTCCCTTGGTTATTGACGACAGCGACCCGGAAGGACTGCTTCCCACGGGCTCGCAGAATCAACCATTACCGGTTTGGGTGCCTGAGCGATGGCCAGAGTTTGCGATTGCCGGTGAAGAAGACATTGTCGAACTGTACTGGGAGCGTCCCAACAATAGGACTGGCGTGCCCGTTCAAACAGTTACACTTCCTGGCCCCATTACAGAGGATATGTTTCCCTATCCACTTGAAGTACCGAGAAACGCTCTTCAACCCGATGGTCGTTTCGAGGTCTGGTACGAAGTTGTCATTCCTAACGGTTCGGGGGCGCCATCTGAACATCGATTCGTGACGATTGATAGCCAGCCGCCCAGTTACGATAAACAACTTGAGGCATTACTGTTTCCCAGTAATTTGCCGGGGAACGTGATCACCGAAGAGTATCTTGCGAACAACAATGACAAGGTCGAGTTTCGCCTGCCGTTGCCCCTTTATACCGGTGCGGCGGATCGTGATGTGCTGGAGTTGTTCTGGTCGCCAACAAATCCACCCACCGAGACTTTTGTCACAACGAAGACGATTCTCCAGGCAGAGATCGATGCCGGCGACATTCGTGTGGATTTGAAGGGCGACGACATTCGTGCGCCGAACCAGAACGGTACGTTCCATGCCTTTTATAAAATTCGGGATCGCGCCGGAAACGAAACGCTGACCTATTCCAAGCCCGCCACCGGGACCGTTTCACTCATACCTTGGCCCAGCCGGCTCCCGCCGCCCACCGTGCCGTTGCACGACGATGATAACCTCGTGCACCGGGCCGATGCGCGGGCGCAGGTGGAGGCGATCGTTAATAATATTCCCCCCCCCTTGCAACCCGATGATCAGATCGAACTGGTGTGGGGTGGGGTTGCGCTGCCCCCGCGTGACGCTGTGCTTCCGTTGAACATACCGGTGCCATGGGCTGTATTGATCGCCAATGGGCCAGGACCCGCGGTCGTCAAGGTGGGGTACAACTTCATCCGTAGTGGTGGTTCGCGTCCCTCGGAAGAGGCCGATATCAACATCGATTTCACGGTCGCGGGGCAAGACCATTCCAACGCACCGGCGTTGCTCAACCCGCTTTTACCACTCATCGATATTGTCGGCGGTTCCGGCGTGCCCAATGTGCTGCTGCCCAGTGACCGTACTTTTCCGGTCATCCCGAAGCTGAAACTGTATGAGGCGCCCAATCCGGGGGAGGTGCTTGAACTCTATTGGGGTCAATACAGCGGAGCCGTCGCCACTTATACCGTGCAGACAGGGGATGTCGAAGGTGCGGAAGTTTCGTTCTCCGCTGTACCTTGGGACGTGATTGATACAGAACCCAATAACGCGCGATTGCCGGTTTATTACACAACCAGTAACGGGGTGAATGAACAGCAATCGGAAAATACGTATGTGCGGGTTCAGGTCACCACTATCGATGATTTACCTGCCCCGGTTTTTGAAGATGCCGATGGCTTTGGTTATATCGGTTGCGAAGATAAACCGTGGGAGGGAATTAGGGTCCGCATCAAATTCGACAGCGGTCATTTTGCAACAGGCGACCAGATCCTGGTGTTCTGGCAAGGCTATCGAGCATTCAATTCCACCGATCCCATTGCGGAAACCTACGGCGAATTTCCGCAAGAGATAAAACCTGAGCATATGCGTGACGGTTTTGTCGACGTCTGGATCCTGCCCTTCGATCCTTACATAAAACTGGTGTCGCGAGGATCGTGGGGCGCCTATTACACACTGACCAAAGCGGATGGACAGTTTGGCAGGTCTCCGGCACCCGAAAATTTGAAGATCGTTGAAACCGTTTCGGAAGAACAATGTGCCGCCGCAAGGCGTGGGGATTGAAAGTCTGCGAGCTGTTTAATGTCGGGCTCGTTGGGAAAGGAAATGGGTAGTCAGTATTTTAGCTATTCATGGATATATCTAACTGATATCTACCGGAGCTGAAAAAATGAATGACCAGAAAAAGATCGCGCTAACCTCTGCCGAGGCTCGTCAGGCTTATGTGAATTGGTATTTAAACGAGAGGGCCGAGCAACTGGCGGATCCCTTGGAGCCGATAATTATTCCAGACTATTTTCCAGGGTATCCCGAATACACAAACTATGTACCACGGGCGCTGCAGGAAACCGATCTTGCACTAAAAGTCGAGGAATGGCCAGAGCCTGCCCAAACAGGCGAGACAGACATACTCAGGATTTACGTCAGACGCCAAGGGAGCACAGATTGGGGAGAGCCTTCGGATGAACATGATATTCCCGGGCCATTTGCTCCCGGTGACTTTCCATATGATACCACCGTGACCGCTTCCGCTTTTGCAGACGAAGGGACTTACGAGTTGAAGTACACTGTAGAGATTGCCTCGGGGGATATTTCGGACTCTGATATAGCGGAATTCGTTATCGATAAGACCCCGCCAAATGATAATCAAGCATCCACCCTCCCTTTGGAATTCAGAGATCAGGTCGCTAAAGACAGCGGGTTGACCAGGGCCTATCTGGATAGTGTCAGTGGGACAGGCGTACCTTTGATCGTGCCTGCTTACACAGGTCAACGTAATCAGGACGCCATCGAGGTTTACATCCTGTTGGAGGAAGACATTGTTCCGCACAAAGTATTCGATGATGTGATTCCTAACGATCGGATAGTTTGGATCCCGGTTGTATTCTTGACGGGCAAGGAAGATGGTTTAATTGCTTTCAAATTTAAACTGAAGGATATCGTGGGTAATGTCGGTCCAGATTCGGTACCTCTAGAAACTCATTTGCTGCTCCTCCCCCTACCTGTTGCGCCGTTCCGACCCCTGAGAGTGCCACTGGCCGAAGACGCCAAGACATTGATTGATCTGGCCGATGTTCGAACGGGCGTCCGGGCCCTGGTGCCGCTCTATACAAACCCCGCAAAGAATGATCGTATTTACCTGACGTGGGGCACACATACGGCTAGTATTCCTCACAAGGTCGGAGTTAATCCAACAAATCCCATCATCATCGATGTAAGCGATACTGAACTGATCGTACCGGATTATGGTGCCGCGACTGGCGAAAAACCGACGGCAGTTACTTATCAGATAAGACGAGGCCAACTCACGTACGATGCTGACAGTGCGCTGAACATCAAAGTCGATTTATCCCAGGTCATCGACCCTAGCATTCTGCCAATGGTGGTTGTCCAGGGAGGTGGGTCAGCGCCGGAAGATAACAAGTTGTTGCTGAGCGACGTTGGATTTAATGCAACGGCGACTTTCCAGGTACCTCCGGGCCTGACCGGTGTTGACTGGGCAAGGCTGTACTGGGGCGATCTACCCGATTACGTCGCTGAAGTATCCCCCGTGCCGACTACTGTAGGCGCTGATGTCGTATTCGATGTGCCTTGGAGTGAGATCGTGAAGGTGCCGGGTATTGTCATTGATGTGTGGTATGAGGTCGGCATAACCGGTGATAACAATCCTTCCCCTTCTCGTCCTACGGAAGTGAATGTCGAGGAAGCCGTGCCGATCAGGCTGGCTGAACCGGAGTTTCCTGATGCCAGATTTGTCGGGACCGTTTGGTGGATCAATTGCTCGTCCTGGCTCGGTACAGACGCTAACTTGCGGTTGCATATTCCACCAAATCCAAGGCTGTCGGCAGGTCAGCAAATGGACATTACCGTACAAGGATATTCCGATTTTCCACCTGTCACGCCAGTGGGAACGCCTTGGACAAAGACCATTCCTTCACTAACCACGTCACAAGTGGAGGATGGCTTTATAGAGACGGTTGGGCCCAGGACCACTCATTTTGACGATCTGCTAGGCCGAAGGGGGGCGTTGAAAGTCGACTACTCAGTGGTGGTCGGCACGACTACATTGTCCGGCACGCTTTCGATACGTGCCGCTTCGAAGGACGCGGCTGGTTTGTGTCCAATAAACCCTTGATATTCCTTCGGTCCTAAAAAATGTGAGGAAGCGGAAAGGAAAAACACAGCTTTTTTCTTTCCGTTTATTTATTCAAGCGATCGAGAAGTTCCTGTTGATGTATGTTTATGGGATTTTTCCTGTTTGTATTTGGGATTTTTCCTACATGCCGTAGGTGGTTATTTGAGTATCCTGCGGCCGCCTTGCACTTTGATTGCCGCTGAGTCTTGAAGAAGTGCACGTTCACTCTTACTTCAGGTTCATCACTATGTATTCCTCGAATTCCACACGATTGCTGTTGTCCGGTATGGCTCCGGTGTCTTGTTCCCTTGTCTTGTCGATGTTGGTAAGCACGTCGGTGCAGGCCGACCTGGTAGAAAATGGCGAAGTCAGGGACGTTGCTCCTGGCACCCCGAGTGATCGCTACCAGGTCATTCAGGAGTCCACGCTCAATGTGAACGGCGCCAGCATATTGGATGTTATTTCAAATAACTCCGCAATTAATGTCCGCCCCGGTAGTACGACCCAGCAGATATGGGCAAGTAACGGTTCGCGAGTGACACTTGATGGTGCCACGGTGACTGGCGCGAGTACCGGAAGCATCGCTGGCGTGCGACTGGAAGCCAGTCAAGGAACGATCAACGACAGCAGCGTGACCAATGCCAACGGGATTGGCCTGCATTTGTTGCAAAGCCTCGGTGTGGGATCGTCGGCGACGGTCTCCGACAGCGTTATCAGAGGATCGGAAGGCGGAGCCTTTGCTTCGGCGTTGAGCACGCTGGATATCCGCAACTCGCATATCGAAGGTACTGGCGCCGATAGCTACGGCGTCAGGTTGTTCAGTGCCGATGCGACATTTACCAACAGCACGATTATCGGTGGCTTGAATGGACTCGATCTGCGGGGCAATCGGCCACTTCCCCGTGAAAGCAATGTATTGCTCGATGGCACGACCGTCGAAGGAAAAAACGGTGCAGCCATCCGTGTCGTGCCTGCCGGTGCCGCCTCCACGGCGATCAACATCAATCTGACCAATGGCTCGAATCTCATCGCGGGCAATGGCAATTTGCTTGAGGCTGTCGACGGTGTCACGGCGAACATGAATGTGAGCAATAGCGGCGCTGTCGTGCTCAAAGGCAATGTCGATGTCTCCGGAAACAGCACCGTCAATCTGGGGTTCGATCAGGGCCGCATGGAAGGGGATTTCATTGTCGAGTCCGGAAGTACCGGCACCCTGAGGCTCGCCAACGGTTCGCTCTTCAAAGGTAACCTGACCAACGTTTCCGGCGTAACCATCAACAGCGGTTCTGACTGGGAAATGGCGGGCGACAATACGGTTGGCGCCTTGGCCATGAGCGGGGGAAGGGTGGTCTTTGGCGGTGCTGATGAGTTCTATCGGTTGAATGTGGGCACCCTGACGGGCGAGGGAACCTTCAAGATGGATGTCGACTGGGCCACCAATCAACACGATGTGCTCAATGTCACCGGCGTTGCCAGCGGGAATCACGCGTTGCTGGTGAACGGTTCCGGCGTCGATCCCACGTCTGCACAGGCGCTGACCCTGGTGCAGACGGCGGCGGGCGACGCTACCTTTGGCTTGGCCGGCGATCAGGTGGATGTCGGGACCTACTCGTATAAATTGGTTTCCGCGGCGAATGGTTCAGGGGGGACCGATTGGTTCCTCGATCCTGAGACAGCGACGGTCAGCCCCGGTACCCGTACGGTCATGGCCCTGTTCAATACCGCTCCGACAGTCTGGCTGGGTGAGCTGTACAGCCTGCGCAGCCGCATGGGTGAGTTGCGTTTCAACGGAGGCAAAGCGGGGGCGTGGGGCCGTACCTATGGCAACAAGTACAATGTGGATGCGGCTTCCGGCACCGGTTACAAGCAGACTCAGCAAGGCTTCTCCCTGGGGGCCGACGCACCGCTGCCCGTGGGCGATGGACAATGGCTCGTCGGCGCGATGGCGGGCCACAGCAACTCTGATCTGGATTTGAGCCGCGGCAGTTCAGGCACTGTGAAAAGTTACTACGTGGGGGCTTATACGACGTGGTTGGACGCGGACACCGGCTACTACTTCGACGGTGTGCTCAAGCTGAACAGCTTTCATAATGAAGCGAAAGTCTCGATGAGTGACAGCAGCCGTGCCAAGGGCTCCTACAACACCACAGGCCTGGGCGGCTCGGTGGAGTTCGGACGACATATCAAGCTGGACAACGACTATTTCATCGAACCCTATACCCAGTTCTCCGCGGTGGTGATTCAGGGCCAGGATTACGGTTTGGATAATGGTATGCAGGCCGAAGGCGACCGCACCCATTCTTTCCTCGGCAAGGTCGGCATGACCGGCGGACGTAATTTTACGCTGGACGACGGTACCGTGCTGCAGCCCTATGTCCGGCTGGCGATGGCCCATGAGTTTGCCAAGAACAACGAAGTGCAAGTCAATAACAACGTATTCAATAACGATCTTTCGGGGTCGCGCGGTGAGCTCGGCGCGGGTGTAGCTGCGCAGCTCAGCGAGCGTCTGCAACTGCATGCCGATTTCGATTATGCCAATGGCAAGCATATCGAAATGCCGTTCGGCGCGAATGTGGGGCTGCGTTACAGCTGGTAAACCCTGGACCCGACTGGAAACCACCCAAAGAACCCTGCCGCAGTGCAGGGTTCTTTGCGTTTGAAGCCGCTCACCTTACCGCCCGATGCCCAGGCCCGTGCCGATCGGGTTCAGGTCCCATAACCCCCATGTCGCACCGTTGGACATGGTCAGCGCATACATATACACCGGCGGCAGTGGAAACTTGACGCTGCTGGACCAGGTGTAGGCGCCCCCCCAAGGCCAGCGTCCCCGGTAGGCGGCGCTGATTGTATTCAACGTACCGAGGTCTGGAACGCTCAAGCCCCGTGAAGCGGCGACGTTGCGAATCGTCTGGTAATGCCCGCCTCCGAGGTTGTGACACAGCCAGACGCCTGTCACCGTAACGCTGTAGCTTTTTGCCTGCGCTGGGGTGGACGAATCGGTCACGGTGATGGTCGTGCTGCCATTGCGGCGAACGGTTACCAGCCCGGATTGATCGACCACGGCGGCTGCCTGGTTACTGGAACTGTACCAATAGGGTGGTGTGCCGCCGCTGGCAATATGGCGTACCGAGGTGCCGGCGCCGAAGTTGGGCAGCGCGGCGCTCCCGACGAGCATGTAGGCCGCTCCACTCAAGGTGACGGGGCTTTGATTGAAGTTCAACGGTGGCGTTGGCGCGCGTACGGTAAAGGTTCGCGGCTGTGAAATGGGCACGTTGTCGCCGTACAAGGCTTTGGCGGTCAGGCTGTAGTTTCCAGGGCTTACCGCTAACTGTGGCAGGTGCCAGATACCTCCGGCATCGGCTGTGATTTCCGGGGCTGTCGTCGTGGTGCCCAGTATCTGCACGACTTGATAGGCACTGGCATTACCGCTCAAGGCCACCCGATTGTCGGTGGTGGTGGCGCCATTATTGAGTTCGCCGCGGGAGTCTCGAACGCTGCTGATAATCGGATTGACAACACCAGTCACCGTGAATGACCGCGGTGCGGAGGGCGGGACGCCTATGCCATAAAGCGCTTCGACCACCACGCTATAACGCTGCAGGGCCAAGGCGCTGAAGGTGGTGCTCCAAGCACCGTTTCCATCAGTCGGCTCTTCTGGAGCCGGCGTTGAAACCCCCGTGATTTTTACATTTTGTCTGGGATTGGCCTGGCCCTTCACCGTGACTTGCCGATTAGCGGTGTAGCCTTCATGGGCAATCTCACGCCAGACGTCACTGATGCTGGTAATGGTAGGGGCGTTGGCGGCTTCTACGGAAAAAGTACGGGGTGATGAAACAAAGCCGCTGCCGTCCAGGGCGTGGGCGGTGAGCCGGTAAGATTTTACGCTTAGCGAGGCCATGATATGCGACCAGGCCCCGTCGATGTCTACCGGCACGATCGCTCCTGGAGCGTCGCGGTCATAGAGCTGGATACTGGAGTCGGGTGTCGCCGTGCCCCTCAATGTCACGCGGTTGTCGAGGGTGTTTTCTCCTTCACCCACTTCGCCCCAGGAGTCCCTGACGCTGGTGATCTCTGGAACGACCCAGTCATGATGCGTCTTGAAGGTGTAGCGGGTCAGGGGAAAGGTAAGCGCATAGATCTCTTCTGTTTCGGCGCTGAAGCCCACCTTGCATACCACGGTTAACGGTGTGTTGTGGCCGAGTCGTTCCAGCTCGGTTCGCAACGCCACTTCGCTCAGGCCATTGGCGACCTGGTTGTCGTTCAGTTCATGGCTGTCCAGCAATGCAATGGAATAGGGCATTCCCATCCCAGTGTTGCCCTCGAGCCGAAACCAGATGCGTTGTTTGGCGGCGATGAATGGCCATTTTCCAAGGATGACGTTGGCGTTTCCGTTGAAGGTTGCCAGGTTCAGCACCAACGTCGTGTCGTTTGCCTGGGTAATCCGTGGCTTGGGCAACTGCTGTTCCGGATCCTGGAAGGCCAATACTTTCAGCGCCAGGGTGTCGGAAGGAAAGACGAAGCCTTTGTGCGTCACCTCATAACCGAGCATCACGTTACGGTTGATATTGGCTCCGACCACCGAGGCCGGGACGTTGAAAAGAACGCGGCCGGTGGTACTGCCGGGCAACTCCAGATCATCGGATGTACCCGCTCCGGGGGTACCCAGCCAATTCAAATGAACCCTGTGCGGCTGATCCATGCTTGCGTATCGCACCTCTACCGTGGCGCCGGCGAGTGCATTCATCGGATCGAGCTCATCTGCGGGCAAGGCTTCGATTACCACTGGCACGGGCAGTTCGCCCAACAGGTCGCCGATGACCAGCTCAAGCAAGCCCGAGTAGCGATACCGGCCGGTGAGTTTTTCCAGGACGACATAACGAATCCGGACGATGTCGCTGATGTTCGGTTCGATGTACTTGCGCAGGATCGTAAAGTCCAGTTCCTTGCCGGCGCTGGCTTGGGATATCGGTACCCAGTCGCTGGTGCTGCCATCTCCCGGGTTGCCATGCCAGTAGTAGGTGAGAATGTCGCCTTGGGCGGTGCCGAGGTAACCGATACGCAGTGTCACGCTGCCGGTATGAATGTCTGGATCCAGTTTGTCATCAGGCGCTTCAACGACCCGGGGCGCAGGGAGTTCGGCACGGATGACCTGGACCAAGGCATCGAGGATGTCGGACTCCCTGACGTCGTACACGATTGCGTCGTCGTTGGAGACCCAGTAGCTCAGTTTCAGGCTGCCTCCCCGCAGGACCTCGATGTGCTCACCGGGGACGAACATCACAATGTCCGTGCCGACTTCATTGTTGCTGACAATGTGCTCGTCTTCATGCAGGTATGGGCCTGCGTTGTTGGCCTTTTCACCCAACCAGACCAATTTGAGATGGTCGCCATCCTTCATTCCCGGATAAGCATGGATGATCGCTGTGGCGAAAGGCTGGTCCGGTTCGAGTATGTCCCCAACCAGTTCTCTAAGTGTCGGCGCGGGCAGGGTGGATAGCTGCCCCTCGACGCTGGCAAAGGCGTGTCTGGACGACAGGGGAGGATCACCGTTGGCTTTTTCCAGGGTATAGAAGGTGTCGCCAGATCCGCCCGCCAGGGCACGGATTTCAGCGTTGGGAATCTCGAACTCATAGACGGCGGGCAGGTTGTCGATGATCTTGGATTGACGGTTTTCCAAGGGCAGGCCGATCACTGGCGTACCGATCCAGTTCATGTGCAATGTGTCGTTCAGGGCAAAATCGGGTGCGGACGCGAAAATCTGGATCGTCACGGGCTGTTTGCCCAGGGTCGGCAAATCGATAACCCCGTTGGAAGCTTCCTTGATAATGGGCGCGGACAGTCGCGCGGCGCCGGCGTCTACTGACACATAAGTGCGCAGGGAATATTTTTCGGCATAGTTCCAAACCAGATCGAACACCATGTAGTGCACCAGCAGTCGGGCGCTGTCTCCGCCAGCCAGGATGGTGTGCTGGTCGATCCTGATGAAGATCGAGTCGGTCGTAGCCGCCTCTTGCGGGGTTATCTCGCGATATACAAAAGCACTACCCCAGGCCAACTGAATGGTGTCGTGGGCCGCACGACCGGGATAGTGCATGATCTCAAGGTCGAAACCGTCCTTTGCGGAGCCGGCGTCCACCCCGTTATCGATCACATCCTGAGGGGGCAGCGGAGCCTTTAGCTCCGAATGGCCGGGGTTGTGAGGTTCTCTATCCTTGCCGCCCGGTCGATCCAGCTTGATTCGCAAGCGCCAGGGTGTCGAGCCGTCGCTGGGCGCGGTTTCGCCTACGCGGGTCAGCTTGAAGTGGAAGTTCTCGCCCCAGGTGGGGACGATTTTTTCGTGTGCCAGCGGCAAAAACAGACGCTTGTTAAGCCCTCCGACGGGGACAGTCTCCTGGGCGATGATTTCATCGTTCAGGTAGACATCGACATGGTCGCCCTCCTTCTGATCGTTCCAAGGGTCGATGACACAGAGTGCGTCCTTGGGAGGGTCTTCGGTCTGGGGCGGGATGGCGAGGTCGAAGACAATGCTGCGGTTGATTCCGAAGTCAGCATCGGCTACCGGACTGGTCCAACCTGCAATGAACAATCCCCTGAGTTCCAGCGGTGCTTGGGAAGGGGCCAGGGGAGGAAGCAGCCAGGGCATGAACCGGGTCATGAGGAGTGTCCATTGAGAGGGGGGCTGAACCCTAATCTGCTAGTCGGTCGGGGATTTGCCAACTGTCAGGATTGACAGGTTGAGTCGCCGTTGGTCGGTTATGACCTTGTTCAGCGGCCACGCTCCTGCGGCTACTGTCAGCTCTGACAGTAGCCGTGCATCGATTCCAGGCATTGAATAAACCCGGACCTTATCCGACCGGGACCCTGCCATGGACACTGCCGACAACACCCCCCTGGAATATGACGCGCTGGAGATTCCCGACGGCGGCCCGGCGCATCCGCCGGCTCCAGCCGACAGCGTCGGCATCAACATCGCCGCTGCCAGGCTTGTCTTCCCCCACGACGGGTTACGGTTGCGTCTACCGCCCTGGGGGGACCGCATGGGGCGGGGGGATGCCTTCCGGATCAAGTTGAACAATATCCCCGTGGTGACGGGCTCTATCGACGAAGAGACTGAAGTGGGCCAGTGGGTTGAGCGGTATATCCCAGTCGGCGGGCTGGTCGATGGCGACTTCAACCTGAACTACGACGTGCGAATACTCGGGGAGCCCGGCTACACGTCCTCAGCGGTGACGAAGATCCACGTCAAGATCGATTTTGCCCCGCCCGGTGGCCAGGATCTGGACGGTGCAACGCCCGGTCACTCCGAACTGAGACTGACGATCCCCACCGAGTTCCTGCCACCCGGCTTCGTGGACCAGGAAGCCGCCGAGCAAGGTGTCCCGGTGACCATCGAGCCTTATCCGATCATGGCCGAAGGGGATCGGATCAAGCTGTTCTGGGGCGGCCAACCTGTTTGGGGCACTGTGGAACCACAGCACCTGCCACCGCAGAGTGCGCCGCTGATCATCACCGTCGATGAAGCCACCATCCGCGCTGCCTTGGACACCGATGACAACGGCCTGGCGGTGGTCTTTGAAGTCTACGACGTGGTGGACAACAAATCCGAAGACTTCAGTGCCGAAGTGCGGGTGATCGTGAAGACCGACAACTCGCGCCTGGACGCGCCGCTGATCAAGGAACTCGTCAATCTGGTGCTGGACGTGGACCAGCTCGGCGAGGCGGACCTGACCTTTCAGATCATCGCGGTAGGCGACTCCTTCAAGGTGGGCGATGAAGTCGAGATGCATTTGACGGGCACCACGGCAGAGGGTGAAAAGATCGACGAAGTCATCTATGTGCCCGAGAGAATCCTCAGCGTCCCGAGTATCCTCGAGTTCAAACGCCCCAGCGCCGAGGTGCGACCGTTGGCGGGTGGTCCTCATGCGGCGTTTTTCTTTCGGCTGATCAAGGCCGATGGCAGTGATGACCGGGTCTCCAAAATACTCTCCCCGCGAATCGTGGGCCGGGCCAACCCCCTGGCGGCACCGATCCCCCTGGACGAGATCGCCGGCACCCTCGATCCACAACTGCCCAGCACCACCATCGAGATCCCGCTGGACCCGGCCATGGAAGAGGGCAACGCCATTGCCTTGGTCTGGAACGGCACCACCGAAACCGGCAGCGCTTATACGCCGGACTTGCCCCTGCATCCCCTCAGCCAGAATGAAGCGGAGGGCACTGTCCCGATCGAAATCGTCGTGGCCGGCGATCATGTCACCGCCATTGAAGGCGGCACGCTCGATCTGTACTACAAGCTGCTGCGCGATGCGGTGAGTCGTGAAGTCATCGAAGATGAATCCCTGCACGCCGACCCGCTGAGGATCGGCACGCCCCTGGCCGAATTGCCCGTGCCGGTGGTGGAGGGCGAGAGCGACGGTGTGCTGGACCCGGCGGACAAACCGGATGGCACGCGCCTGATCGTTCGCCAATACGGCGGGCAAAAGGCTGGTGACCGGGTGCATATCCTGTGGTGGGGGTCGAACACCGGGCGGTATCGGGACTCGATTCGGGTCACTGAAATCACCGAGACCCAAAACATCCCGTTCACCATCGGTGCCGCGTTGATCGAGGGCAACCGGGATGGCACGGTGCGGGCGATGTATTGGGTTCGACGCCATGAGGGCAGGACCAGTCCGTCAGAAATCTTGCAGATGAGGATTGGTGCGGGGATGGAGTTGACTGCGCCCAGCGTCAAGCAGGCCACCGGCAACTCACCGACCCAGCAACTGAACCCGGTGACGGCCAAGGATGCCTTGACCGTGGTGATTCCGGATTACGGTATCCAGCCCGGAGATAAGGTCAGCGTGACCTGGGCCGGCACTGCAGGCGCGGGTTCTTACACCACGCTGGTAGGCGATTTGCCTGCCAGCCGAGAGATCGATCTTCCGGTCAGCGTGCTCGCCTATAACCTGGCGCGATCGGTGACGGTGACCTACACGGTGACCCGTGACGGCCGCGAAGAGCCGCCGTCAGCGCCCCTGACGCTGGCGGTGCAGGCAATGCCCGAGTCCAGTCTGGCAATGCCGCTGATTCGCGAAGCGGCACAGGGCGGCATTGGCACTGAACTGGATCTGAATTCCATCAGTGCCGATGCCACTTGCCGGATCATTGTCTGGCCGTTGATTGCCCCGGATCAGGATGTGTGGCTGCGCCTCAAAGGCACCAAGGCCGACGGGACCGTTCCCTATGACCTGAATATCTGGACACCGCCGCCACGTGGTCCAAGGACCAGCCCAGTCTGGATCTCCCAAGGGCTTTATGACGTCCCGGTCGAGTATAGCTACCTGAAGGAACTGAAGGACGGCAGCACTTTGACGGTGCAGTTCAAGGCGGATTTGAGTCAGACCACCACCGAGGCCAATGCGCTGGCCTTTCCGTTGCGCACTTATACGGTCAAAACCTTCGAACTGATCAGACCGACCATCGACTCCGTCAAGGACCCGCATCAGGCGCCAATCACCAACGGTGGGTATACCGTCGAAACCAGCGTCACCCTGAGCGGCAGGGCGACAAAGGGCCAGAAGGTGGAAGTTCACGAAGGCGACGACTTGAAGGGCACCGCCGATGTCAACGGCGATGGTGTCTGGAGCCTGACAGTCAGCGGGCTTAGCGTGGCGCCGCACATTTTCACCGCGAAGGCGCTCTATGGTAATAATCCAACATCCGATGCCTGGAGGATTAATGTGGTTGCCGTCGCGCAGCCGACGATCACGGCGGTCAAGGATCCCAACAATGCCGACATCGCCAACGGCGGTTATACCCTCGCCACCAGCGTCACTTTGCACGGTCGGGCTTCCCTGGGCATGCAAGTACAGATCTTAGACGACGGCACCGACCCGAAGGGCATCGCCGATGTCGATGGCTATGGTGATTGGAGCTTGCCGCTGAGCGGACTCGCCGAGGGCCCTCACAGCTTCACCGCCAAGGGCATCTATGGCACTGGGCCGGTGTCATTGCCATGGCGTTTTACGATTGTTCGAGAACTCTTTATCGACTTCGAGGACGTTGCGTTAAGACCCATCCCGGTGGGTACATCGCTAGAGTTACCGGGACGCGCCACGATCACTACTGTCAATGCGGGATACCCGGGTCCTGTGGAAATTAAAAGCCTTAGTCTGGGGCCCGAGATCGTAAACCAAGCCTTGCGCATTGACGGCGAAGGGGGGCAGGTCAGAATCGATTTGGTGAGGCCAGCGAGCTTTTTCCGTGTCGGACACTATAGTTTTGGTCTTGAGTCTTTGATCACGCTATACGATGAGCTGGACGTGCAGATCGTGAGCTTCTTTTCCCCTGATCCACTTGATATCAGTGGAAAACGTTGGGTTGAATACACGGCCCCAAGGCCCTTCAAACGCATTGATTTAAAGCATGTACGCGGTGAAACATATTTCGATAATTTTACCTTGAGATGATCTCGCGCCGAAATGATCGACCGGTAGAAAGGTGTGCCTACTGTCAACTCTGACAGTAGGCACACTTTCCTTTCAGGCATTGAATAAACCCAGACCTCCTCCGACTGGGACCTTGCCATGGACACTGCCGACAACACCCCCCTGGTATATGACGAGCTGGAGATTCCCGACGGCAACCCGGCGCATCCGCCGGTTCCCGCCGGTAGCGTCGGCATCAACATCGCCGCTGCCATGCTGGTCTTTCCCCACAAGGGGTTACGGCTGCTTCTACCGCCCTGGGGGGACAGCATGGGACGGGGGGATGCCTACAGGATCAACTTGAACAATATCCCCGTGTTGACGGGCTCTATCAATGAAGAGACCGAGGTGGGTCAGTGGGTCGAGCGGTATATCCCGGTAGGCGGGCTGAACGATGGCGACTTCAACCTGAACTATGACGTGAAAATACTCGGGGAACCCGACTACAGACCTTCAGCGGTGACGAAGATCCACGTCAAGATCACCAACGCTCCGCCCGGTGGCAAGGATCAGGATGGTGATACGCCCGGTCACTCGGAACTGCGACTGACGATCCCCACCGACTACCTGCCACCCGGCTTCGTGGACCAGGACGCCGCCCGGCAAGGTGTCCAAGTGACCATCGAGCCTTACCCGATCATGGTCGAAGGGGATCGGATCAAGCTGTCTTGGGGCGGTGAAATTCTTTGGGCGACTGTAGAGCCGCAGCATCTGCCGCCGCAGAGTACGCCGTTGATCATTACCGTCGATGAAGCCACCATTCTCAAGGCCGGGGACACCGATACCAATGGGCTGGCGGTGGTCTTTGAAGTCTACGACGTGGTGGACAACAAATCCGAAGACTGGAGTGCCGAAGTACGGGTGATCGTGGACACCGGTAACTCGCGCCTGGAGGCGCCGCTGATCAAGGAAACGATCAATCTGGTGCTGGACGTGGACCAGCTCGGCGAGGCGGACCTGACCTTTCAGATCATCGCGGTGGGCGACTCCTTCAAGGTGGACGATGAAGTCGAGATGCATTTGACGGGCACCACGGCGGAGGGGGAAAAGATCGAAGAAGTCATCTTCGCGTCGGAAAAAATTCTCAGCGTCCCGAGTATCCTCGAATTCAAACGCCCCAGCGCCGAGGTACGGCAGCTGGCCGGCGGTCCCCATGCGGCTTTTTTCTATCGGCTGATCAAGGCCGATGGCAGTGATGACCTGGTCTCCAAGATCTTTTCCCCGCGGATCGTGGGCCGGGCCAACCCCCTGGCGGCACCGATCCCGCTGGACGAGATCGCCGGCACCCTCGATCCACAACTGCCCAGCACGACCATCGAAATCCCGCTGGACCCGGCCATGGAAGAGGGCAATGCCATTGCCTTGATCTGGAACGGTGTCACCGAGACCGGCAGCGCTTATACACCGGACTTGCCCCTGCATCCCCTCAGCCAGAACGAAGCAGAGGGCACTGTCCCGATTGAAATCGTCGTGGCCGGTGAGCACCTCACTGCCATTAATGGGGGCACGCTCGACCTGTACTACAAGCTGCTGCGCGATGTGGTGAGCCGGGAAGTGCTTGAGGAGGAATCGCTGCACGCCGACCCGCTCAGTATCGGCACTCCCGTGGCCGAATTACCTGTGCCGGTGGTCGAGGGCGAGAGCGATGGCGTACTGGACCCGGCGGATAAACCGGACGGCACGCGCCTGATCGTCCGCCAATACAGCGGGCAAAAGGCCGGCGACCGGGTGCATATCTTGTGGTGGGGGACGAACACCGGGCGGTATCGGGACTCGATTCGGGTCACTGAAATTACCGAGAATCAAAACATCCCGTTCACCATCGGCGCTCCGTTGATCGAGGGCAATCGGGATGGCTCGGTGCGGGCGATGTACTGGATTCGGCGGATCGGAGGTGGGACTTCTGCATCAGAGACCTTGCACATCACCATCGGCGTGCAGGCAATACCGACTCTCGATAACGTCAAGGACGCCAACGGCGCCGAAATTCCGGAGGGCACAGAAACGGTCACGACGACCGTTTCTGTGAACGGAACGGCCAGCAAGGGGCGTGATGTCGAGATCTACGATGGCAGCGGCTCAGGTGCGGTATTGAAAGGCACCGCAACAGCCGACTCCGTGACGGGGATCTGGTCGCTCGCGAACATCGCGGTTGCTGAAGGAGGGCATCGTTTTTATGCCAAGGCACTTTACAACACTGGAGGTACACCCTATTCCAATGTACGGTTATTCACGGTGGGAGTGGCCATGACGCCAACCATCGCCTCGGTGAAGGATCCGCAGAACGAGATTCCCAACGGCACCACGACCACCGCGACGACCGTAATCCTCAGTGGCAAGGCGTCGAACAACCAGGAGGTCGAGATTTTCGACAACGGCACCACCTCGAAGGGCACCGCGTCGTCCAACGCCAGCGGCGATTGGGACAAGGAGATCAGCGGACTTGCCATCGGCGGCCACAGCTTCACCGCAAAAGGTCTCTATGGTACCGAACCTGTCTCGGCCGCACGTACCCTGACGGTGACCGCCATCGTGACGCCAACGATCACGAATGTGAAAACAGCTACGGGCACGGAAGTGCCTGACGGCAGCGTAACTGACCAGGTCAATGTCACGCTGTTCGGCAAGGCCTCGGTCAACCAGAAGATTGAAATCTTCGACAGCGGTACCTCAAAAGGGCTTGCCAACGTCAACCGCGATGGTGACTGGAGCCAGCACCAGAACGGGATGGCAGAGGGTTTCCACAGCTTTACCGCCAAGGGCATCTATGGACCTGAGCCGGTGTCATGGGCACGCAGCTTTACGATTATTCGCGAAGTCTTTATCGACTTCGAGGACGTTCCACTAGGCGTCATCCCGGTGGGTTCATCGCTAGAGTTGCCAGGGCGCGCCACGATCACTGCTATAAAAGAGGGGTACCCGGGGCCTGTGGAAATCAGAAACTTTACTCAAGCGCCCGAGATCGTAAATCACGCCCTCCACATTGGCGGCGAAGGGGGAAAGGTCCGAATCGATTTGGAGAGGGCTGCGAGCTTTTTCCGTGTCGGCCACTATCACTATGCGCTTCAGTCTGTGGTCTGGTTGTACGATGAGCAGGATGTGCAGATCGTTAGCTTCTTGGTCCCTGATCCACTTGAAACGGGTGGAAAACGTTGGGTTGAATACACGGCACCAAGGCCCTTCAAACGCATTGATTTAATGCATGGACGCGGTGAAGCCCATTTCGATAATTTTACGTTGAGATGATCCCGCGCCGAATGAACAAGTGGTAGAAAGGTGCGCCTACTGTCAACTCTGACAGTAGGCACTTTCCCCTTTCAGGCATTGAATAAACCCAGACCTCATCCGACTGGGACCCTGCCATGGACACTGCCGACAACACCCCCCTGTTATATGACGAGCTGAAGATTCCCGACGGCAGTCCGGCGCATCCGCCGGCTCCAGCCGGCAGCATAGGGATCAACATCGCCGCTGCCATGCTGGTCTTTCCCCACAAGGGGTTAAAGTTGCGTATACCGCCCTGGGACAACATGGGACGGGGAGATGCCTTCCGGATCAAGTTGGATAATATCCCCGTGTTGACGGGCTCTATCAATGAAGAGACCGAGGTGGGTCAGTGGGTCGAGCGGTATATCCCGGTCGGCGGGCTGATCGATGGGGACTTCAACCTGAACTACGACGTGAAGATACTGGGGGAACCCGACTACAGGCCTTCGGCGGTGACGAAGATCCACGTCAAGATCACCAACGCTCCGCCCGGTGGCAAGGATCAGGATGGTGACACGCCCGGTCACTCGGAACTGCGACTGACGATCCCCACCGAGTTCCTGCCACCCGGTTTCGTGGACCAGGAAGCCGCCGAGCAAGGTGTCGAGGTGACCATCGAGCCTTATCCGATCATGGTCGAAGGTGATCGGATCAAGCTGTCCTGGGGCGGTGAAATCATTTGGAAAACAGTAGAGAGCGAGCATCTGCCGCCGCAGCGTACGCCGCTGATCATTACCGTTGATGAAGCGACCATTCTCAAGGCCGGGGACACCGATACCAATGGACTGGCGGTGGTCTTTGAAGTCTACGACGTGGTGGACAACAAATCCGAAGACTGGAGTGCCGAAGTACGGGTGATTGTAGACACCGGCAACTCGCGCCTGGAGGCGCCGCTGATCAAGGAACTCGTCAATCTGGTGCTGGACGTGGACCGGCTCGGCGAGGCGGACCTGACCTTTCAGATCATCGCGACGGATACCAACGCCTTCAAGGTAGGCGATGAGGTCGAGATGCATTTGACGGGCACCACGGCAGAGGGGGAAAAGATCGAAGAAGTCATCTTCGCGTCGGAAAAACTTCTCAGTGTCCCGAGTATCCTCGAGTTCAAGCGCCCCAGCGCCGACGTGCGACAGCTGGCCGGCGGTCCTCATGCGGCTTTTTTCTATCGGCTGATCAAGGCGGATGGCAGTGATGACTTGACCTCTAAAATACTCTCCCCGCGGATCGTGGGCCGGGCCAATCCCCTGGCAGCGCCGATCCCCCTGGACGAGATCGCCGGCACCCTCGATCCCCAACTGCCCAGCACCACCATCGAGATCCCGCTGGACCCGGCCATGGAAGAGGGCAACGCCATTGCCTTGATCTGGAACGGCACCACCGAAACCGGCAGCGCTTATACACCGGACTTGCCCCTGCATCCCCTCAGCCAGAACGAAGCGGAGGGCACTGTCCCGATTGAAATCGTCGTGGCCGGCGAGCACCTCACTGCCATTAATGGGGGCACGCTCGATCTGTACTACAAGCTGCTGCGCGATGCGGTAAGCCGGGAAGTCATCGAAGATGAGTCGCTGCACGCCGACCTGCTGAGTATCGGCCTCCCCCTGGCCGAATTGCCCGTGCCGGTGGTGGAGGGCGAGAGCGAAGGCGTGCTGGACCCGGCGGACAAACCGGATGGCACGCGCCTGATCGTTCGCCAATACGGCGGGCAAAAGGCTGGTGACCGGGTGCATATCCTGTGGTGGGGGTCGAACACCGGGCGGTATCGGGACTCGATTCGGGTCACTGAAATCACCGAGACTCAAAACATCCCGTTCACCATCAGCGCTCCGTTGATCGAGGGCAACCGGGATGGCACGGTGCGGGCGATGTATTGGGTTCGGCGTCATGACGGCAGGACCAGTCCATCAGAAATCTTGCAGATGAGGATTGGTGCGGGGATGGAGTTGACTGCGCCCAGCGTCAAGCAGGCCACCGGCAACTCACCGACCCAGCAACTGAATCCGGTTACGGCCAAGGATGCGCTGACCGTGGTGATTCCGGATTACGGGACCCAGCCCGGAGATAAGGTCAGCGTGACCTGGGCCGGCACTGCAGGCGCGGGTTCTTACACCACGCCGGTAGGCGATTTGCCTGCCAGCCGAGAGATCGATCTTCCGGTCAGCGTGCTCGCCTATAACCTGGCGCGATCGGTGACGGTGACCTACACGGTGACCCGTGACGGCCGCGAAGAGCCGCCGTCGGCGCCGCTGACGCTGGCGGTGCAGGCAATGCCCGAGTCCAGCCTGGCAATGCCACTGATTCGCGAGGCGGCACAGGGCGGCATTGGCAGCGAACTGAATCTGGGCAGCTTTACTGGCGATGCCCGTGTCACGGCAGCGCCCTGGCCACTGATCGCCGCCGGCCAGCGGGTCTGGTTGCGCTGCGAGGGCACTGCCAGCGATGGCTCGAACCACACGATTACGCTTTACACCGGCTCAGAGGTGATCCCGAGCGAAGTGGGTCCCGGGCTGTCGAAGGCGATCCAGCGGGTCGAGCTTGAGAAACTGCGCGATGGTTCCGAGCTCAAGGTTGTGCTGGAGGTAACCTTCAACCGAAGCAGTAACCAGAGTGAGGCGGTGACCTTTCCGTTGCGCACCTATACGGTCAAAACCCTCGAACTGATCAGGCCGACCATCGACTCCGCCAAGGACCCGCATCAGGCGCCAATCACCAACGGTGGGTATACCGTCGAAACCAGCGTCACCCTGGGCGGCAGGGCGACAAAGGGCCAGAAGGTGGAAGTTCACGAAGGCGACGACTTGAAGGGCACCGCCGATGTCAACGGCGATGGTGTCTGGAGCCTGACAGTCAGCGGGCTCAGCGTGGCGCCTCATATCTTCACCGCGAAGGCGCTCTACGGTAACAATCCAATATCCGATGCCTGGGGGATTAATGTGGTTGCCGTCGTGCAGCCGACGATTACAGCGATCAAGGATCCCAACAATGCCGACATCCCCAACGGCGGTTATACCCTCTCCACCAGCGTCACTTTGCACGGTCGGGCCTCCCTGGGTATGCAAGTACAGATCTTTGAGGGTGCCGACCTGAAGGGCATCGCCGATGTCGACGGTTATGGTGACTGGAGCCTGCCGCTGAGCGGGCTCGCCGAGGGGCCCCATATCGTCAACGCCAAGGCGCTGTACAGCAATCAACCAGAGTCTGATTATCGGGGATTCAATGTAGCCAAGCAGTTGGTGGTCGATACCGGCCCCGTGTACCTCAGCGGGTTTTTCCTGTACATCGGACAGCCGCGAAACGGCACCCCCATGCCAGCCGGCACAACATTCAATCGTACCCCTCTATCGGGGAACCCTGGATACGCTTACTACACGTCGAATGGTAATGTCGCCCGTGTGGATGGCTACGGTACGGTCGAAGGGTGGGCCAACGGACAGGCGACGATCACAGTCGCCGACGCTTCGGGGCAAACAGCGTCTTATTCGGTGATCCGCTCGAACGCCTGGCAGATGGCAATGATCGGTACCATCACAGGGGGGGAGGCGGCCAACTGGGCAAACTCCCAAGGGGCCGCGAACTCATTTGCCCAGCCCCCACGTCCGGACGGCGGCACCATGGAAGCCATTCGCACTTATTACGTGGTGCCCACGGGGTTCAACTACAGGCACTGGACCGGCGCGTTCGAGAATGGCAATCCCCTGTGGCCACTCTGGGCGAACCCCTACACGGGGGAGATTGGAACGCAGGCGATTCAGGATTATCTGGGCGCCTACTGTCGGATCCCCTACAACGCGGGCCAGGTGCTGGCGAGTATTCCAGACTCGCAACCGGACACTGACCAACGTTGATCCACCTAGCCGATACACCCCATGGACCATAGCCCCTCTGGAGAACACCGTGCGCGAGCGGTGCTCTCTGGCGGGCTATCGATTTCAGTATCTCAGGGGGTAATCCGGTAAAGCTTTGTAGACAGTGTGTGAAATTGTGTAAGGGGTTTGGCTCTGGGTGGGTGAGGGCGTATATCCTTGGCCGCTTGAGATTCTCTGCGTCTGGCAGGCCCTCATCGCGAGCAAGCTCGCTCCCACAGTGGTTTTGTGTCGTCCCCTCGACCCTTGTGGGAGCGAGCTTGCTCGCGATTGCGGCATTGCCGGCGCCACAGCACTTTCTGGAAACACCATGCCCAACATCCTCCTGGTCGAAGACGACCCCGCACTCTCTGAACTGATCGCCAGTTACCTGGAGCGCAACGGCTATCAGGTCAGCGTCCTCAGCCGTGGCGATCATGTGCGTGAACGGGCGCGGGTCGATCCGCCGGACCTGGTGATCCTCGACCTGATGTTGCCGGGGCTGGACGGCTTGCAGGTCTGCCGCTTGCTGCGGGCCGATTCGGCGACCTTGCCGATCCTGATGCTCACCGCCCGGGATGACAGCCACGACCAGGTCCTGGGCCTGGAGATGGGCGCTGACGACTACGTCACCAAACCGTGCGAGCCTCGGGTGTTGCTGGCGCGGGTGCGCACCTTGTTACGGCGCAGCAGCCTCATCGAGCCGCAGACGGCCAACGACCGCATCCTGGTGGGCAACCTGTGCATCGACTTGTCCGAGCGCACGGTGACCTGGCGCGGGCAGGCGGTGGAATTGTCCAGCGGCGAATACAATCTGCTGGTGGTGCTGGCCCGGCATTCCGGCGAAGTGCTGAGCCGCGACCAGATCCTGCAACGCCTGCGGGGTATCGAATTCAACGGCACCGATCGTTCGGTGGACGTGGCGATTTCCAAGTTGCGGCGCAAGTTCGACGACAACGCCGACGAAGCCCGCAAGATCAAAACCGTGTGGGGCAAGGGCTACCTGTTCAGCCGTTCCGAGTGGGAATGCTGAGCCGATGTGGAAGCTGCTGATTCGCCTGTACCTGGTCACCATTGTGTCCTACAGCGCGGCGATCTACCTGATGCCGGAACTGGTGGTCCGCCTGTTCCACGAGCGTTTCCTGACCTACAACCTCGATTATTCCCGGGGCCTGCAAACCTTGTTGGTCAAGCAGTTCCGCGCCGTGCCCAGCGCACAGTGGCCGACGCTGGCGGCGCAGATGGACAAGGAATTCGACCCGCTGCGCATCGAACTGGCCGCCATTGATGACAACGGTTTCAGCGCCGAGGAGCAGGCGCGTCTCAAGCGTGGCGAGAATGTGGTGCGCCTCGGCGACTGGGCCTGGCGAACCCTGGCGGCGGCGCCGCTGGATGAGCACATGGCGGTGAAGATGGTCGTGCCGCCAGACCCGGCCGATGTCAGCTGGTTGTACTGGAGCATCAACGTGTTGATCGGCGCGACGATGCTGGCTTGCCTGTTGCTCTGGTTGCGGCCTCACTGGCGCGACCTGGAACGCCTGCGGCGCACCGCCGAGCGTTTCGGCAAAGGTCATCTGGGGGAGCGTACGCACATCGCCTCCAGTTCGAACATCGGCAGCCTGGCCCATGTGTTCGACACGATGGCGGGGGACATAGAGAACCTGCTTAACCAACAGCGGGATCTGCTCAACGCTGTGTCCCACGAACTGCGCACGCCCCTGACGCGGCTCGATTTCGGCCTGGCCCTGGCGCTGTCCGATGACTTGCCGGCACCCAGCCGCGAGCGTCTGCAAGGGCTGGTGGCGCACATTCGCGAGCTGGATGAGTTGGTGCTGGAGCTGTTGTCCTACAGCCGGTTGCAAAACCCGCAACACTTGCCCGAACGGGTCGAAGTGGCGCTGGACGAATTCATCGACAGCATCCTGGGCAGCGTCGACGAGGACCTGGCGGCGCCGGACGTGGTGATCGACGTGCTGTTGCATGGGACGCTGGAGCGTTTTGTGCTGGACCCACGGTTGACCGCACGGGCGTTGCAGAACCTGCTGCGCAATGCCATGCGGTATTGCGAAAAGCACATCCAGATCGGCGTGCTGGTGGGTGGTCAAGGCTGTGAGATCTGGGTCGACGACGACGGCATCGGCATTCCCGACAGCGAACGCGAGCGGGTGTTCGAGCCGTTCTACCGCCTGGACCGCAGCCGCGATCGCGCCACGGGCGGCTTCGGCCTCGGCCTGGCCATCAGCCGCCGGGCCCTGGAAGCCCAGGGCGGCACCTTGACGGTGGAAGCCTCGCCGCTAGGCGGGGCACGTTTCAGGCTATGGCTGCCAACACCGCCCTGAATCCTGTGGCGAGGGAGCTTGCTCCCGCTGGAGCGCGAAGCGGTCCCAATGGCCCCTTACCCAAACAACCCCGCCGCAATATTGATCGAAAACCCCAGGATCGCCGTGTTGAACACAAACCCGATCAACGATTGCGCCAATACGATCTTGCGCAATTGCCGGGTGGCGACTCCCACATCCGAGGTCTGCACCGCCACGCCGATGGTGAAAGAGAAATACAGGAAATCCCAATAGTTGGGCGTGGTCAGCCCTTCGGCAAACCGCAGCGCCGGCTCCTTGCCCTCCCAGGTGTAATACAGCCGTGCGTAGTGAACGCTGAAAATCACCCCGATCAGCAACCATGAGCCGATCACGGTCATTGCCGTGAAGCCGTAATGCAACAGCTTGCCAGCGGCCTGCAGGTCGCGGCTGCCGGCCAGCTCGAAGGTGATGGTCGCCAGGCTGGCCAAGGCCGCGACGCAGACCGTCAGCAGCACCAGCCCGGCATTTTCATCTTCGATTTCGGCGATGCGCTTCACGTCGGGCGCCTTGGCCCGCACGGTCAGCCAGAACATCAGCACCAGGTAGGTCCAGACCCCGGCATTCCAGCCGATCAGGATCTTGCTGATGATCGAGTCCACGGGAGCCAGGATACCCACCGCCAGGCCAAGGACCGTGGCGCTGGAAAGGCGCGGGTGAGTGCGGGCGAGGAAGGGCATGGAGGCTCACTGTCCGGAAAAGAGGCGCCTAGTATGAGCCATCAAGCGAAGGGGCGACCGTCTATCGCGCTGGATTCGATCAATTGCACGCCCGCTTCCTGCATCCGCCGGATCGCCGCCTCCATCGAGCCCTCCCTGTCAATGCCCCGGCAGGCGTCCAGCACCACAAACGCGTTGAACCCGGCCAGCCGGGCATCCAGTGCCGAAAACATCACGCAGAAATCCAGGGCCAGGCCCACCAGGTAGACGGTGTCGATGCCGCGTTCCTTGAGGTAGCCGGTCAAACCGGTCGGGGTCTGGTGGTCCGCTTCCATGAAGGCCGAGTAACTGTCTATGTCCGGGTTGCAGCCTTTGCGAATGATCAGCTTGGCATGGTCAAGCCCGAGTGCCGGGTGCAGCGCGGCGCCGTGGCTGCCCTGTAGGCAGTGGTCGGGCCAGAGTGTCTGCTCGCCGTAGGGCAATTGGATGATGTCGAAAGGTTGCTTGCCCGGGTGACTGGAGGCAAACGAGGCGTGCCCGGCCGGATGCCAGTCTTGCGCGAGGACGATGTGCCTGAATGATTGGCCGAGCTGGTTGATCAACGGCACGATCTCATCACCTCCTGGCACGGCCAGTTGGCCGCCGGGGATGAAGTCGTTCTGTACATCGATCACCACGAGTGCGGTGGTCAAGGCTCGGTTGGCTGGAACGCTCATGAGTGGAATCCTCCTTGAAGTGGTTCTTCGAGAGTAGCTGAACGCCCCGGGGCCCGCGTGCAGACTGACCCACCGCTATCGCGAGCGAGCTCGCTCCCACACTGGATCTCCAGTGAATCTAAAACCTGTGCCCGACCCCAATCCCAGTGTGGGAGCGAGCTTGCTCGCGATGACGACGGTCCGTTCAACATTGATGCAAGCTGATCCACCGCTATCGCGAGCGAGCTCGCTCCCACACTGGATCTCCAGTGAATCTAAAACCTGTGCCCGACCCCAATCCCAGTGTGGGAGCGAGCTTGCTCGCGATGACGACGGTCCGTTCAACATTGATGCAAGCTGATCCACCGCTATCGCGAGCGAGCTCGCTCCCACACTGGATCTCCAGTGAATCTAAAACCTGTGCCCGACCCCAATCCCAATGTGGGAGCGAGCTTGCTCGCGATGACGACGGCCCGTTCAACATTGATGCAAGCTGATCCACCGCTATCGCGAGCGAGCTCGCTCCCACACTGGATCTCCAGTGAATCTAAAACCTGTGCCCGACCCCAATCCCAATGTGGGAGCGAGCTTGCTCGCGATGACGGCGGCCCATTCAACATTGATGCAAGCTGATCCACCGCTATCGCGAGCAAGCTCGCTCCCACAACGGAACTGCGGTGAACGCATGATGGATGGCTTGCAGAAAAAATCTCCCTGCTCGGGGAAGTGTCTTTCGTCGAAAATATTTCAGGTTTGATGGCTTTTTGACATTTGCTTCGTGCGTCCCTGTCACGATTCAGTACAATCGCCGGCCTCCAACCGGGCATGGACGCAGTCCGGTTCTCCAGTTACGAGAAAAAACCATGCTCATCGGCAGTTATTCCCCCGCCCTCGTTTCGATCTCCTTGTTTGTTGCCGTGCTGGCTTCCTACACCGCGCTGGATCTGGCCGGGCGTATCGCGACCGCCCAGGGGCGCGCCGCGCATTGGTGGATGACTGGGGGCGCGCTGGCGATGGGGGTGGGCATCTGGTCCATGCACTTCATCGGCATGCTGGCGTTCACCTTGCCGGTTGAGCTTGGCTACGATGTCTCGATCACCGCGCTGTCACTGCTGACCGCCATTCTTTCCAGCGGTTTTGCCCTGTGGCTGGTCAGCCAGCCGCGATTGCCGGCTTGGCAGTTGGCCTTCGGTGCGCTGATCATGGGCGCCGGGATCAGCGCCATGCATTACACCGGCATGGCCGCGCTGCGGATGCAGCCGGGCATCGATTACGACCCGACACTGTTCGGGGCTTCGCTGGTGATTGCTGTCGGCGCGTCGGCGGCGGCGCTGTGGATTGCCTTCCGCCTGCGCCAGAACACCCCCCACGTGCGTCTGGCTCGCGCGGGCGCCGCGGTGGTCATGGGCATCGCCATCGTCGGCATGCACTACACCGGCATGGCCGGGGCGCGGTTCAGCGAGGGCAGTTTCTGTGGTTCTCTGGACGGCTTGAGCGGCAAGGGCCTGGACAATCTGGTGTTGATCACCACCCTGGCGGTGCTGGCCATTGCCTTGCTGACATCGATTCTCGATGCGCGCCTGGAAGCCCGCACCGCCGAGCTGGCCCAGTCCCTGACCCGGGCCAACCGGGAACTGACGCAGTTGGCCCTGCACGACCCCCTCACCGAACTGCCCAACCGTGTGCTGCTGGCCGACCGGATCGATCAGGCCATGCATCGGGTGCAGGAGCAGGGCGGCTGCTTCGCCTTGATGTTCATCGACCTCGATGGTTTCAAGCCGGTCAACGATGCCTTTGGTCACCACATGGGCGATTTGTTGCTGCGGGACGTGGCCCTGCGCTTGCGCGAAGACCTGCGCAGCCAGGACACCCTGGCGCGGATCGGTGGTGATGAGTTCGTGCTGCTGGTGCAACTGGCCGAACCCGACGATGCCCTGCGACTGGCGGCACGCCAGGTCGGCTTGATCGGGCGCACGTTCCGGGTGTCTGAACATGACTTGCAGATCTCCGCCAGCGTCGGCATCGCCCTTTACCCCGGCAACGGCCAGAGCGCCGAAGAGCTGCTGATGAATGCCGACGCGGCGATGTACCACGCCAAGGGCGCCGGCAAAAACGGCTACAGTTTTTTCGACGCCTCGATGAACAGTAACGCCCGCAAGCAATTGCAGTTGCTGCAAGACTTGCGCATGGCCGTCGAACAGCGGCAGTTCAGCCTGCATTACCAGCCCAAGTTCGACGCGGCCAATGGCCGTCCGGTCGGGGCCGAAGCCTTGTTGCGCTGGACCCATCCGACCCAAGGCCTGTTGATGCCCGACACGTTCATCGACCTGGCGGAAAAGACCGGGTTGATCATTCCCATCGGCGAATGGGTGTTGAACGAAGCCTGCCGGCAGATGCGCGAATGGTACGTGCTCGGTTATACCGACTGGCGCATCGCGGTGAACCTCTCGGCCTTGCAGTTCTGCCACACCGGTCTGGTGCAGAGCGTGGCCAAGGCGTTGGAAACGCACAAGCTGCCGGCCAACAGCCTGACCCTGGAAATCACCGAAACCACCGCCATGAGCGATGCGGACGCAAGCATGACGGTGTTGCAACTGCTCTCGGACATGGGTGTGGATTTGTCCATCGACGACTTCGGCACCGGCTATTCGAGCCTGATGTACCTCAAGCGCCTGCCGGCCAACGAGCTGAAGATCGATCGCGGCTTCGTGCGGGACCTGGAGCACGACAGCGATGACGCGGCCATCGTCTCGGCCATCGTTGCCCTCGGCCAGGCCCTGGGCCTGCGGATCGTCGCCGAAGGCGTGGAGACCGATATGCAACAAGACTTCCTGACCCAGTTGGGCTGCGATTCGCTGCAGGGCTATCTGTTGGGCCATCCGCTGCCGGCCGAGCGTTTCCTGCAGGAAATTCGCCAGGCGAAAGCCGTGGCGATAGCCTGACCCCCTCAGGAGACGATATCGAACGCCGTGCTGCCCAGGCGCTCGCCGTTGACCAGCAGGTGCACGGCATGCCGGCCCGCGTAGTGTTTGCGGGTGGTCAGTTCGCGAATATGTTGCGAACGGCTGAGGTTGACGCGACCCTGGGCGGGCAGGTCGAAGGTCTTGAGTTTGAAGACCTTGGCCGAGGTGCCGCCCGAGGCTTTCACGTAGTCGACGGCGTAGTCGATCACCAGGCGTTGGCTCTGCCCGAGGGTTGATTGCACCGTGAAGGACAGCGTGACCTGTTCGCCCAAGTGAATCACCGCCGGCGTCACCTGCAAATCCAGCACCTGGACCTGCGCCTTGCCGCCGGCGCCGATGACCCCCAGCGCCCTGGGATTACCTTGTTTGATCAAGCTACGCAGCGCATGCCGGGCAATCCAAGCGGTGTGGCGGTCTTGCAAGGGCCAGCCTTCGATCTGGTCCAGCACCCACTCGGGATGCTGCTTGGTGACGTCGTTGAGGTGGTTGGCCACGGATTTGCGCACATAAAGGCTGTCGTCGGCCTTGAGCGTGTCGAGGATCGCGGCGGCCAGGTCGGGGTTGGCCTGGATCGGCTCCAGGTGAAACGACCATGGCAGGCGCGGCCGGCTGCCTTCGCTGGCCAGGCGACGCACGTGCTCGTTGGCGTCCAGGGCCCAGCCGTGCATGACCTTGAGGGTGCGTTCCAGATCGTCCCGCAAGAAGTGCCGCACGGCGAACTCCGACGAGCCGAACCGAGTGAAATACTGCAGTGCGTCCAACGACACGTCGAAGTGATTGCGGCCGTAAGACGCCACGTAGTGCGGCAGGAACATGCTGACAAACATGCTGTTCAGGCGCGGGGCCAGGGCGCGCAGCACCTCCAGCGATGCTTCATAATCGAGAGGCAGCACCGCGTGCAGGCACTCGCTGACCCGGGCCATGCGCTGCATCACCGATAACTCGGCCAGCCCGTCGTTGGCCATGCGCAAGAATGCCTTGGCGTCGAAAGCCGGATACACCGCGCGCATTTTGCTGGCGATGTGTTCCAGGCGGGCGCTGTTGAAGATTTCCTTGAGGGCAGGGGAGGCAGTGGTCGGGGTCGTCATGGCAGGGTCCGTCGTGCAGGGCTTGTCACTATATCCCGTGGCGATGGAGCAAGCTCCCTCGCCACGGGGTACAGTTTCCAGGAATTAAGGAATGATTTGCCGGCCGCGAAGTCCCAGATTCAGTCCCTCGAATAACTGGAGTTTTTTCTATGCGCAAACCCACCCTGATCGCCAGCCTGGTTCTGATTGCCGGCCTTGGAGCCCTTGGGCCTGTTGCGCAAGCGGTCGAGAAAACCGGAGACGCCCTGGAGCATTCGCCGAGCAATGGCCGCAGGCTGGTGGAGAACGACCGGGTACCGGCGGACTACCAGCGCGCGGACAGGGCCATGAAAGACTGGAAACAGAAGAAGCTCGAACAGCCGACAAGCGAGCAGCAATGGGTGCAGATCGACGACAAGTACCTGCTGATCGAAACCGTGTCCGGCGCGATCGTCAAGATCGTGCCGGCCACACGTTAAATCTTCAGAGCACTTCGCCTTTGTCCCATAGCTGAACCAGCTCGCCGGGTGCCCGGTCCTCGGGCACCTGCAGCACCATCTCGTCGTCCTGGTCGTTGGCGCGATAACGCACCTCGATCTGGAAAAACCGCTGGTCGCCGCGCCCGGGCGTGGAGGAGGTCAGCGGCAGGCAGCCCTCCAGGACCGAACAGATGCGAGTGCGCTGGTCGAGGTCGCACTGGGCGAACTCGATTTCCCGTGGTCGGGTCAACGCATGGATGGCGGCCACGCCGCCCTGGCGCGACAGCCGTACCACGGCTTTGTCGTCGAGGTCTGGAAGGGTTTTCATCAGCTCTCCTGTGTCAGGTCGACGCCGACCTGGGCCCAGCCGTTCTGTACCGCTTGCACTTCCCGCGTGCCGAAGCGCTGGCGGGCATGCTCGACGGTCAAGCGGGCGAAGGCGCTGAAGGACGCGTCATTGGCCAGTCTTCGGTCGCACAAGGTTTCATACCAGATCCGGCCGGCCTTTTCCCAGGCAAATCCGCCCAGCGTGGTCGCCACCAGATAAAAGGCCCGGTTGGGAATGCCGGAGTTGATGTGCACGCCACCGTTGTCTTCACGGGTAATGACGAATTCGCGCATGTGCGCCGGTTGCGGGTCCTTGCCCAGCAGCGGGTCATCGTAGGCGCTGCCGGGGTTGGACATGCTGCGCAGGCCGTCGCCGTTGATCTTGTCGGTGAGCAGGTCGGCGCCGATCAGCCAGTCGGCCTGGTCGGCGGTCTGTTCGAGCACGAACTGCTTGACCAGCACACCGAACACGTCGGAGATGGACTCGTTCAGAGCACCGGACTGGTTGGCGTAGACCAACCCGGCTTCGCTTTCGGTGACGCCATGGGCCAGTTCGTGGGCCACCACGTCCAGGGAACGGGTGAAGCGCTGGAAGATTTCGCCGTCGCCGTCGCCGAACACCATCTGTGCGCCGTTCCAGAAGGCGTTCTCATAGCCCTGGCCGTAATGCACGCTGCCCACCAGGGCGAAGCCTTTGTTGTCGATGGAATCGCGCCCCAGGACCTTCCAGAAAAAATCATAGGTGGCGCCCAGGGCATCGTAGGCCTCGTCCACGGCCGGATCGCCACTGGCCCGCTGGCCTTCCAGGCGTACCGGCTGGCCGGGCAGTTCCATGCTGTTCTGGGCGTCATGCACGCTGCGTTGCGGGTGTCCGGCCTTGCCGGGCTTGGGCAGCGCCGCCGCGACGGGCGGAGTGCTGGGCGGGCCAGGGTTGTGCCGCAGGTTGCGCACGTGGGTCAAGGTGCCGAGGGCGCTGGAACGTTGCTGTTCGGAACCGTGGGCGATGATGCGGTTGAGGATGTACGGCGGAATGAAACCGTGGTGCGGACGAGAGTCGATCATCAGAAAGTCCTTATCTGAAATGCAGGGTCGATACCCATGTGAACCGAATAGGCCGTTGCGGTTCCCTGATGCAGGGCAGACAACGTTTGCCATGCGTCCTGATTTCTGCGAAAACCTCGCGCCTGGATCACACGAGGGATACGCCATGAATGAAGAACTGCAAATCATCGACCTGCAACAGGGCGACGGCAAAAGCGTAGTCAAAGGTGCGCTGATCACCACCCAATACCGCGGCACCCTCGAAGACGGCACCGAATTCGATTCGTCCTACAGTCGCGGCAAACCCTTCCAATGCGTGATCGGCACCGGTCGTGTCATCAAGGGCTGGGACCTGGGCCTGATGGGCATGCAAGTCGGTGGCAAGCGCAAGTTGCTGGTGCCGGCCCACCTGGCCTACGGTGAACGGTCCATGGGCGCACACATCAAGCCCAACGCCAACCTGATCTTTGAAATCGAGTTGCTGGAAGTGCTGACCCGGGACGATTGAGGGCCGAAACCGCTCGGTGCGCTTGTTCCATTGTGGAGTGAAAGATGAACGCAGAACGTCATGACGTAGGCGTGTCCCAAGTGGCCGCCGCGATTGCCGAGCCGGCCCGTACCCGAATGCTCTGCGCCTTGATGGATGGCCATGCCCGCACCAGCACCGAATTGGCGAGCATCGCCGAGGTCAGCGCCTCGACCGCCAGCGCCCACCTGGCGAAACTCAAGGACCTGGCCTTGGTGCGCCTGCACGTCCAGGGCCGGCATCGCTATTACAGCCTGGCGGACCCACGTGTCGCCCAGGCCCTCGAAGCGCTGATGGTGATCGGCCAGAACGCCGCGCCGACCTTCACGCCGCGTACTCCGGATCGCCTGCAATTCGCTCGCACCTGCTACGACCACATGGCTGGCACCCTGGCGGTGCGGCTGCATGATCGCCTGATCGAGGCCGGATGGTTGGAGGCGGTGCAAGGCCAGGACTATCGCCTGAGTGAGTCCGGCGAGGCGCTGTTCGAGGGCTTTGGCATCGATGTCCAATCACTCGCCACGCGACGGCGCCGATTCGCCTGCCCTTGCCTGGACTGGAGCATGCGTCGCCCGCACCTGGGTGGCGCACTGGGGGCGGCGTTGCTGCAGTTGGCGATCAAGCGCAAATGGCTGATCCAGGACCTGGATAGCCGGGCCCTGGGGTTGACGGCCAGTGGGCGCCGGGAGCTGGCGCGGCGGTTTGGGGTCAGTGCCGAAATCGACGGCAGACCCACTGGCGCTATGGCGAGCAAGCTCGCTCCCACAGTGGGCCTGCGTTGAACACAAGGTTGATACCCACCGACAAACCCTGTGGGAGCGAGCTTGCTCGCGATAGCCATTCCAGCGCCACCCTCATCCTCAAGCCATATGCCTGCGTCGATACTCATCCGGCGTGGTGCCCATCATTTTGCGAAACATGCTGATGAACGCCGAGGCGCTGCTGTAGCCCAGGTCCAGGCCAATGGTTTCCACGCTCTGGCCACGTTCGAGCAGGGCCAGGGCCTCGATGACTTTCAGGCGCTGGCGCCATTCCACCAGGGACATGCCCAGGTCCCGTTGGGCCCGGCGCATCAGCGTGCGTTCGGTGGTGTTGGCGGCACGGGCCAGTTGCGGCAAGGAGCGCGGGTCGCTGGGGTTCGCCTCCAGGGCCCGCAATACGGGGCCCAGCAGTGGATCATCCGAGGAGGGCAGGTAGCTACCGGCATGGGGCGCCTGAGCCAGCTTGTCCACCAGCACCTGCAACAAGCGCTGCTGCTCGGGTGTCTGCGGTTGGCTCGGCGGTTCGTTGTGCAGCTCTTCCAGCAACGCGCGGATCAGTGGGCTCAAGGTCAGCGCGCAGGGGACGGCCGGCAGCGCAGCGCACAGTTCGGCCGCCAAGTACAACGAACAATGACAGGCCTCATGCCGATTGAACCCAACGTGTTCCATGTCCGGCGGCAGCCAGATGCCGTACTGCGGTGGCGCCAGGTAATGGTGCTGGGCGATCTCGATTTCCATCACTCCACTGTAGGAGTAGACGAACTCACCCCAGGCATGTCGATGCCGGGGGTAAGTGGCGTGGGCCGGCATGCAGGCGCTGCGAAAGAAAATCGGCGAGGGCAGGGCCGCGTCGAACGGAGGCATTTTCAGATGTTGGGCTGGAGGCTGCATATCGACCGCAATGGCGGATTACCGGGATGGCTTGTCGGGTAATCACTATATCCAGCAAAGGTGTCAGGCAGACAATCCTTTCATCCATTTCTGCCCAAGGACCTTTTCCATGACCACCCGCCGCACCCTGGATGGCCAGGTCAGTGCCCTGATGACTGGACTCTGTGCCATCTGGGGTTTCCAGCAAGTCGCGATCAAGGCCAGCGCCGCCGACATGGCGCCAATGCTGCAACTGGGCGTGCGCTCGGCCATTGCCGCGGTACTGGTCTGGTTGTTGGTGCTGGCGCGGGGTGAACGCCTGTCCCTGGCCGATGGCAGTTGGCGTCCGGGCCTGTTGGTGGGGTTGTTGTTTGCCCTGGAGTTCGTGATGGTGGGCGAAGGCCTGCGTCATACGACGGCTTCGCACATGGTGATTTTCCTGTACACCGCCCCGATGTTCGCCGCCCTCGGTTTGCACTGGAAACTGCCGAGCGAACGCCTCAAGCCGGCGCAATGGCTGGGCATCGCGGTTGCCTTCGGCGGGATCGTGGTGGCCTTCAGTGGCGGCTCGGAGGCGGCGAACGGCAGCTCGTTGCTCGGTGACGGCATGGGTTTGCTGGCCGGCGCGCTGTGGGGCGCAACCACGGTGACGGTACGCTGTTCGCGGCTGACCGACGTGCCGGCCAGCCAGACACTGCTGTATCAACTGGTGGGCGCCGGGGTGCTGCTGATCGCAATGTCCGTGGCGTTGGCGCAAACGACGATCAACCCCACGCCGCAACTCATTGCCAGCCTGGCGTTCCAGGTGTTGCTGGTGTCCTTCGCCAGTTTCCTGATCTGGTTCTCGCTGCTGCGCCACTACCTGGCTTCGCAGTTGGGCGTGCTGTCGTTCATGACGCCGCTGTTTGGCATCGGTTTTGGTGTCTGGTTGCTGGACGAGCCGCTGGAGCCGAACTTTATCGTTGGCGCGGTCCTGGTGCTGGGCGGGATCTTGCTGGTCAGCGGTTACGGATGGTTTTGCCAGCGTTGGGGGCGGTGGTTGGTATTGCGTCGGGGGTAGCCGAAGCAGCCAGTAAAAAGCCCACCCTTGCCGAGGCAGGGGTGGGCTTTTTTATGCATGCACTGAGCAGGCGGTTGCCTAGGTCAAACCTTGACGATCCAACCCGCCGGCGCTTCCACGTCGCCGGTCTGCACGCCGGTCAGCTCCTTGTAGAGCTTCTGGGTGATCGGGCCGACTTCGGTTTCGCTGTGGAACACGTGCAGCTTGTCCTTGTAGCTGATGCCGCCAATCGGGGTGATCACCGCAGCGGTACCGCAAGCACCGGCTTCCTTGAAGTCCGACAGCTTGTCGATGAACACGTCGCCTTCGATCACTTCCAGGCCCAGGCGCGATTTGGCCAGTTCGATCAACGACAGGCGAGTGATGCCCGGCAGGACCGAAGGGGATCTTGGGGTGACGAATTTGTTGTCGTGGGTGATGCCGAAGAAGTTGGCCGAGCCGACTTCCTCGATTTTCGAATGGGTCATCGGGTCCAGGTAGATGCAGTCGGCGAAACTGGCCTTCTTGGCCTGGGAGCCGGGCATCAGGCTGGCGGCGTAGTTGCCACCGACCTTGGCCGCACCGGTGCCTTGCGGCGCGGCGCGGTCGAAGCTGGAGATCAGGAAGTTGTGCGGGGTCAGGCCGCCCTTGAAGTAGGCGCCGACCGGGATGCAGAAAATCGAGAAGATGAACTCGGGTGCGGTGCGCACGCCGATGTTGTCACCCACGCCGATCACGAACGGACGCAGGTACAGCGCGCCGCCAGTGCCGTACGGCGGGATGAAGCGCTCGTTGGCGCGGACCACTTGCTTGCAGGCTTCGACGAACTGCTCGGTCTCGACCTGCGGCATCAGCAGGCGGGCACAGCTGCGCTGCATGCGGGCGGCGTTCTGGTCCGGGCGGAACAGGTTGATCGAACCGTCCTTGCAACGATAGGCCTTCAGGCCTTCGAAGCACTGCTGACCATAGTGCAGGGCCGTGGAGCCCTCGCTGATGTGCAGCACGTTGTCGTCGGTCAGGGTGCCCGCGTCCCAGGCGCCATCGCGCCAGTGCGACAGGTAGCGCTTGTCGGTCTTGATGTAGTCAAAGCCCAGTTTGTCCCAATTGATGCTCTCGTTACCCATGACACCCTCTATTTCTTAACAACCGTCGAAACGGTTCAAGGCTTCTGACGTTTTTTGGATGGGGACAACAATACTTCATTCCAGGGCTGTTTCGCAGCCCGCACGACAAGGTGCAGACAGATAAATGATGGTGTTCTTGAAAATCGCGAGCAAGCTCGCTCCCACAGGTGATAACGGTCGTTCATGGGAACGTAATCCCATGTGGGAGCGAGCTTGCTCGCGATAGGGCCCTTACTCACACCATCAATTCCCCTGAATCACAGATGCAACGCATGCCCCAACGCCCGCAACGCCGCTTCCTGCACGGCCTCGCCCAGCGTTGGATGGGCGTGGATGGTGCCGGCGATATCCTCCAGGCGCGCGCCCATTTCCAGGGACTGACCAAACGCCGTGGACAGCTCCGACACGCCGACGCCGACCGCTTGCCAGCCCACGATCAAGTGATTGTCCCGGCGCGCCACGACCCGGACGAAACCGCTTTTCGATTCCAGGGTCATGGCCCGGCCGTTGGCGGCGAACGGGAAGCTCGAAACCAGGCAGTCCAGCCCGGCAGCCTTGGCCTCGTCCGGCGTCTTGCCGACCACCACCAGTTCCGGGTCGGTGAAGCACACCGCGGCGATGGCGGTCGGGTTGAATTCCCGATGCTGGCCGGCGATCAGCTCGGCGACCATTTCGCCTTGGGCCATGGCCCGGTGGGCGAGCATCGGTTCGCCGCTCAGGTCGCCGATGGCCCAGACGTTGCGCATGCTGGTCTGGCAACGACTGTCGATGTTCACCGCCGAACCGTTCATCGCCAGGTCCAGCGCTTCAAGGTTCCAGCCCTGGGTGTTGGGTTTGCGCCCGACTGCCACCAGCACCCGGTCGGTGTCCAGGTTCAGCGTGTCGCCATTGGGATCGCGCACTTGCAAGGTGCTGGCCTGGGCATTGAACCCTTCGACGCTGTGCTTGAGGTACAGCTTCACGCCCAGTTGCTTGAGCGCCTCGTGCACCGGTTGCGTCAGCTCGCCGTCGTAAGCTGGCAGGATCCGCTCCTGGGCCTCGACCACGCTGACCTCGGCGCCGAGCTTGCGATAGGCGATGCCCAGCTCCAGGCCGATGTAGCCACCACCGACCACCACCAGGTGCTTGGGCACCGAGGTGGGGGCGAGGGCTTCGGTGGAAGAAATGATTGGCCCGCCCAGTGGCAGCATCGGCAGGTTGACGCTTTTCGAACCGGTGGCCAGCAGCAGGTGTTCGCATTGGATGCGGGTATCGCCGACCTCGACCGTCTTGCCATCGATCACCTTGGCCCAGCCATGAATGACCTGGACCTTGTGCTTTTTCAGCAATGCCGCGACGCCGGTGGTCAGGCGATCGACGATGCCGTCCTTCCATTCCACGCTCTTGCCGATGTCCAGCGTTGGCGCCGCCACCGTGATGCCCAGGGCCGAGCCCTGGCTGTGATGTCGGGTCTGGTGGAACTGCTCGGCCACATGGATCAACGCCTTGGACGGGATGCAACCGATGTTCAGGCAGGTGCCGCCCAACGCTTGGCCTTCCACCAGGATGGTCGAGATGCCCAATTGCCCGGCGCGGATCGCCGCCACATAGCCGCCGGGGCCGCCGCCGATGATCAGCAGCGTGGTGTTCAAAGTCTGTTGCATACCTTACTCCACGAACAGGGTGGCGGGTTGTTCGAGCAAGCCGCGCAGGGCCTGGATGAATTGCGCCGCGTCCATGCCGTCGACCACCCGGTGATCGAAGGAGCTGGAGAGGTTCATCATCTTGCGGATCACGATCTGACCCTTGATCACCATGGGCCGCTCGACGATTTTGTTCACGCCGACAATCGCCACTTCCGGCAGGTTCAGCACCGGCGTGCTGACGATGCCGCCGAGGGTACCGAGGCTGGTCAGGGTGATGGTCGAGCCGGACAGTTCATCGCGACTGGCCTTGCCCGTGCGGGCCGCCGTGGCCAGGCGGGCGATTTCCGCCGCGCTGTCCCACAGGGTACGGGCTTCGGCGTGACGGACCACCGGCACCATCAGGCCAACGTCGCTCTGGGTGGCGACGCCCACATGCACCGCGCCTGAGCGATTGATGACCTGGGCTTCGTCGTCGTAGCGCGCATTCATCTGCGGAAAGTCCCGCAGGGCCACGACCAGGGCGCGGACCAGGAACGGCAGCAAGGTCAGCTTGCCGCGACTGGCGCCGTGTTTTTCATTCAAGTGAACCCGCAGCTCTTCCAGGGCCGTGACGTCGATTTCCTCGACGTAGCTGAAATGAGCCGCGCGTTGGGTCGCTTCCTGCATGCGCTGGGCGATCTTGCGGCGCATGCCGATCACCGGGATCTGCTGCTCGTCGTGGCGTTCGGCATAACCCGAACCGCCCTTGGCCTGGGACGACGGACCCTGGGCCAGGTAGGCTTCGAGGTCTTCGTGCAGGACCCGTCCGGCCGGGCCGCTGCCCTGGACCAGGCGCAATTGAATGCCCAGGTCCAGCGCGTGTTTGCGCACGGCCGGCGAGGCCAGAGGACGCTCGTCGGGATCGCGGGCCACCGGGGCTTGCGCCGCCGGGCGAGGGGCGGCGGTCTTTTCCAGCACCGGTTCAGGCGTTGCCACTGGCGCCGGCTTCGGCGCCTGCGCAGCCGCCGCGGCGGGAGCCGGTTGTGCCGATTCTTTCAAGTTACCCGCACCTTCGACTTCAATGCGGATCAGTTCGCTGCCCACCGCCATGACTTCACCCGGCTCGCCGCCCAGGGCGATGACCCGGCCATGCACCGGCGAAGGGATATCCACCATCGCCTTGTCGGTCATGACATCGGCGAGTACCTGGTCTTCGACCACCATGTCGCCGACCTTGACGTGCCACACCGACAATTCAACTTCGGCGATGCCTTCGCCAATGTCCGGCATCTTGATAACGTGCGTGCCCATTCAGACCTCCATGACCCGTTTCAACGCCGCGCCCACTCGGGACGGCCCAGGGAAATACGCCCACTCCTGCGCATGCGGGTAGGGGGTGTCCCAACCGGTGACACGCTCGATGGGCGCTTCCAGGTGGTGGAAGCAGTGTTCTTGCACCAACGACACCAGTTCGGCGCCGAAACCGCAGGTGCGGGTGGCTTCGTGGACGACCACGCAACGGCCGGTCTTCTTCACGGATTTGACGATGGTCTCAAGGTCCAGCGGCCAGAGGCTGCGCAGGTCGATGACTTCGGCGTCGATGCCGGTTTCTTCAGCCGCCACTTGGGAAACGTAGACCGTGGTGCCGTAGGTGAGAATTGTCACGTCCTTGCCCGGACGGGTGATGGCGGCGACGTCCAGCGGCACGGTGTAGTAACCGTCCGGCACCTGGGCCGAGGGGTGTTTCGACCACGGGGTTACCGGTCGGTCGTGGTGGCCGTCGAACGGGCCGTTATACAGGCGCTTGGGTTCGAGGAAGATCACCGGGTCATCGTTTTCGATGGAGGCGATCAGCAAGCCCTTGGCGTCGTAGGGGTTGGATGGCATCACGGTGCGCAGGCCGCAGACCTGGGTGAACATCGCCTCGATGCTCTGGCTGTGGGTCTGGCCGCCGTAGATGCCGCCGCCGCAGGGCATGCGCAGGGTCATCGGCGCGGTGAACTCGCCGGCCGAGCGATAGCGCAGGCGCGCCGCCTCGGAAATGATCTGGTCCGACGCCGGGTAGACGTAGTCGGCGAACTGGATCTCGGCCACCGGCCGCAGCCCGTAGGCGCCCATGCCCACCGCCACGCCGACGATGCCGCTTTCGGAAATCGGTGCGTCGAACACCCGCGAGGTGCCGTATTTGTTCTGCAGGCCTTCGGTGCAGCGGAACACGCCGCCGAAGTAGCCCACGTCCTGGCCGAACACCACGACGTTGTCGTCGCGCTCGAGCATCACGTCCATGGCCGAGCGCAGGGCCTGGATCATGGTCATGGTGGTAGTGGTCATGGCGGTGTCCAACGCAATATTGTTGTTGTGATCGTTCATGTCAGATCCCCAACTGCTGACGCTGGCGCTTCAAGTGCTCCGGCATCTCTTTGTAGACGTCTTCGAACATGGTCGCGGCGCTGGGAGTCTGCCCGCCGGCGAGGGTGCCGTACTGTTCGGCTTCCTTCTGCGCGGCGATCACCTCGGCTTCGAGTTCGGCGCTGACCGCCGCATGTTCCTCTTCGGACCACTGGCCGATCTTGACCATGTGCTGTTTGAGGCGGGCAATTGGATCGCCCAGCGGGAAGTGGCTCCAGTCGTCGGCGGGGCGGTATTTGGAGGGATCGTCCGAGGTGGAGTGCGGGCCGGCGCGGTAGGTGACCCATTCGATCAGCGCCGGGCCGAGGTTGCGGCGGGCACGTTCGGCGGCCCAGCGCGAGGCGGCGTAGACCGCCATGAAATCGTTGCCATCGACACGCAGGGAGGCGATGCCGCAACCGACGCCGCGTCCGGCGAACGTCGTGGCTTCACCGCCGGCAATGGCCTGGAAGGTGGAGATCGCCCACTGGTTGTTGACCACGTTGAGGATCACCGGCGCCCGGTAGACGTGAGCGAAGGTGAGGGCGGTGTGGAAGTCCGATTCGGCGGTGGCGCCGTCACCGATCCAGGCCGAGGCGATCTTGGTGTCGCCCTTGATCGCCGAGGCCATGCCCCAGCCCACGCCCTGGATGAATTGCGTGGCGAGGTTGCCGGAAATGGTGAAGAAACCGGCGTCCTTGACCGAGTACATGATCGGCAATTGCCGGCCCTTGAGCGGATCGCGCTCGTTGGACAGCAGTTGGCAGATCAGGTCCACCAGCGGCACCTCGCGGGCCATCAGAATGCTTTGCTGGCGGTAGGTGGGGAAGCACATGTCGTCGATGTTCAACGCCAGGGCCTGGGCGCTGCCGATGGCTTCTTCGCCAAGGCTTTGCATGTAGAACGACATCTTTTTCTGGCGCTGGGCGACCACCATGCGGTTGTCGTAGATGCGCGTCTTGAGCATGGCGCGCATGCCTTTGCGCAGGATATCGACGGGAATGTCCGCCGCCCAGTCGCCCAAGGCATTGCCCTGGTCATCGAGCACGCGGATCAGGCTGCGGGCCAGGTCGGCGGTGTCGGCGGGTTCGACGTCGATGGGAGGTTTGCGCACCGTGCCGGCATCGGACAGATGCAGGTAGGAAAAGTCGGTCTTGCAGCCGGGACGGCCCGAGGGTTCGGGGACGTGCAGGCGTAGCGGTTCGTACGCTGGGTTCATGGCTTTCTACGCTCGATCTTGTGAATTTCTTGTAGTGGGCGCGCTAGCTGACGAATGTCCCCGGGTAGGGGAAATTGTCCTACAACAATCATAGGCTCGACGAAGAAGAATATTTTTCTCTGTTAGCTTGCTGTTCAGATCATTTGCAGATAAAAAATCTGCACAACGATAAAAAGCAGGATTATTTGTCTCATGCGTAAATTGGATCGCACCGACATCGGCATTCTGAACAGCCTTCAGGAAAACGCCCGCATCACCAACGCCGATCTCGCCCGTTCGGTGAATCTGTCGCCGACGCCGTGCTTCAACCGGGTACGGGCGATGGAGGAGTTGGGGGTGATCCGCGAGCAGGTCACGCTGCTGGATGCCGACCTGCTGGGGTTGCACGTCAACGTGTTCATTCATGTGAGCCTGGAGAAGCAGGTGGAGGAGGCGTTGCAGCACTTCGAGGAGGCGATTTCCGACCGGCCGGAGGTGATGGAGTGCTACCTGATGGCCGGCGATCCGGACTACCTGATCCGCGTGCTGGTGCCGACCATCCAGTCGCTGGAGCGGTTCATGATGGACTTCCTGACCAAGGTCCCGGGCGTGGCGAACATCCGTTCGAGCTTTGCCCTCAAGCAGGTGCGCTACAAGACCGCGCTGCCGTTGCCGGCCAATGGGCTGACCTTGGGAACCTGAGGCTCATTGTTGCCTGACCCACTGCCATCGCGAGCAAGCTCGCTCCCACACTGGATTGGTGGTGTTAATCAATCTCCTGTGGGAGCGAGCTTGCTCGCGATGAGGCCATTACATTCAGTACAAGCTTCTAAAGCTGATTGATCGGAATCTTCAGGTACGTCACGCCATTGTCCTCGGCCGGCGGCAGATGGCCGGCCCGCACATTCACCTGGATCGCCGGCAACAGCAGCGTCGGCATGCCCAGCGTCTTGTCGCGCTGGGTACGCATGGCCACGAACGAAGCTTCATCGATGCCATCGCGGACATGAATGTTGTGCTGGCGCTGCTCGCCCACGGTGCTCATGCAGTGGGGCTCGCGTTCCTCCGGTGGATAGTCGTGGCACACATACAGCCGTACCCCGGCGGGGAAGGCCAGCAGCTTGCGGATCGAGGCGTAGAGCTGATGGGCATTGCCGCCAGGGAAGTCGCAACGGGCGGTGCCTACGTCGGGCATGAACAGCGTGTCGCCCACCAGGATCACGTCGCCATCGATCAGGTAGGCCATGTCCGCCGGGGTGTGGCCGGGCACGTGCAGGGCGGTGGCCTTGAGGTTGCCAATGAAGAAGGACTCGTCGGCGGCGAACAGGTGATCGAACTGCGAGCCATCCGCCGCGAATTGCGGTTCGAGGTTGAACAGCGCCTTGAAGACGCTCTGGACCTGGTTGATGGACTGGCCGATGGCAATCTTGCCGCCCAGTTTCTGGCGCAGGTAGGGCGCGGCCGACAAGTGGTCGGCGTGGGCATGGGTTTCCAGTAGCCATTGCACGTTCAATCGGTGTTCGCCCACGAAGGCGATCACCCGGTCGGCCTGTTCGGTGGCGGTGCGTCCCGAAGTCGGGTCGTAGTCGAGCACTGGATCGACCACCGCGCATTGCCCACCGTCGTGCTCGAAAATGACGTGGGTATAGGTCTTTGAGGCGGGGTCGAGAAAGCTTTGGATCTGCGCGGGCATGACAGCGAACCTGTGCGGGAAGAGCTCATGAAAGGGGGCTGCTCCGCAGCCCAGCGGGAGCAAGCTCCCTCGCCACATACCAATCTAAAATAGCTTGTTGCAACGCTTGGGACTTACAACATATGGTCCGCAGCTTAGTGAGGGCCAAGGCGTCCTGCAAATGCGATCGCACCTGCCAACAGGTGTGCGCGGCTTGAGAGAACCTGAATGTTACTGGCAAGTTTTTTTGGTGTGGTCATGGGCTTGCTCCTTGGCCTGACGGGGGCGGGCGGCGGCATCCTGGCGGTGCCGGCGTTGGTGTTGGGCCTGGGCTGGAGCATGATCCAGGCCGCGCCGGTGGCGTTGTTCGCGGTGGGTAGCGCGGCGGCGGTGGGGGCCATCGACGGGTTGCGCCATGGCCTGGTGCGCTACCGTGCGGCCCTGCTGATCGCACTGCTGGGCGCGGTGTTTTCGCCGCTGGGCATCTACCTCGCCCACCAGCTCTCGGAAAAAATCCTGATGATGCTGTTCAGCCTGCTGATGGTGCTGGTGGCGGCGCGCATGTTGCGTCGCGAAACGCCGCAAGTGGGGCCCAGCGATCATGGCGCCGCCAGTTGGGGCCAGAAAAACTGCATGCTCGACCGCCAGACCGGCCGCCTGGCCTGGACGCCTCGTTGCACCGCCACGCTGTCGGCATTGGGCGCGGTGACTGGCCTGGTCTCGGGGTTGCTCGGCGTGGGGGGCGGCTTCCTGATCGTGCCGGCGTTCAAGCAACTGACCGATGTGCAGATGCGCGGGATCGTCGCGACTTCCTTGATGGTCATCAGCCTGATTTCGTTGATTGGCGTGGTGGGCGCGTTTCATGCCGGGGTGAGCATCGACCGGGTAGGGATGGCGTTCATTGCGGCGAGCATCGTCGGGATGGTGCTCGGGCGGCGAGTGGCGGCCAAGGTTCCGGCCCGGGCGCTGCAAGTGGGGTTCGCCGGGGTGTGCCTGGGGGTGGCAGTGTTCATGTGGGTGCGGGCGTAGTCCCGGCTGGACACAATCTGTGGTGAGGGAGCTTGCTCCCGCTGGACTGCGCAGCAGGCCCCTACGGTTCCCCAGGGCGTCTGCTTCGCAGCCGAGCGGGAGCAAGCTCCCTCGCCACGGGTGTGTGTCTACAGCAACCGGCACTGCATCGAAAACCCCAGCGCCACCGATTGCCCTTGCTCCAGCAGGCGCAACCCCGGTCGTCCCGGCAGGTGGTGGGCGTTGACCGGGTGGCTGACCGGTTCGATGCAAAAGAAATCCAGGCCCACGGGGCAGTAGAGCAGGAAGTAATCGCAGCCGCTGGCCTGGCACGCCAGCTCGTAGCCCAGGTCCAGCTGTTGGATCAGGCAATGTCCGTCCCAGCCACCGAAGCCGTTGTCCACGAGAGTGTCCGGCAATAAGCGGGACTCCTGGAAGTTCCAGTGTTCGGGGAGGTCGATCCGTTCCGTCGGCAGTTTCGTGGCGTCGCACAGCCAGGTTTCGCTCGCTCGGGTTCGCAGGCGCGTGCCGGCGGTGCGCGGGAAGTATGGGTGCAGGCCGAGCCCATGCCACGCCGGCTGTTTCGCCGTGTGGGTGACGAGCATCGCGATTTGCAACTGGCCGCCGCGCAAGCGGACACGCAAACTGGCGCAATAACCGAACGGGTGCTGACTGTCGAGTTGCAGCAGCGCTTCCTGGGCATTCTGTTCGGTCACTTGCCACGGTTGCTGCCAGGCGCTGCCATGGATGGGGAACGGGTCGTTGGGGCTGTTGGCGTCCAGGGCCAGCCAGCCGCCGGGACAGTCGAAGCCGCCGTGGGCGATCCGGTTCGACCAGGGGATCAATGGGAAGCCACCGAGCTTGCCGGGCAGGCCGTTTTCCAGGGCTTGCGGCGCGGGCGGGCGTAGCAGCGGGGCGCCGCTGCTGCGCAAGGTCCAGTCGACCAGGCTGGCACCCAGATGCGGGGCCAGCGTGAGGCGGGTCAGTTCGTCTTCGAGATGGAGAAGGGGTGGGGTCATGGTGGTTGTCTGCTGGATTGAAAAGCAGTGAGGAAATGCAGATTTTGTGTGGACGCTGTTGTGGCGAGGGAGCTTGCTCCCGCTGGGTGGCGAAGCCGCCCCAAAAATTTGTGCTGAAACAAATAACTTGGGCCTGCTTCGCAGTCCAGCGGGAGCAAGCTCCCTCGCCACAAGGGGGCTTGCTTGCTGATGGAATGGTTACAACACCAGGTGCGGCAACCACAGCGACAGGGCTGGCACGTAGGTCACCAGCATCAGCACCAGGAACAGCACGGCGTAGAACGGCAGCAGTGCCTTGACCGTGCTTTCGATACTGACCTTGCCGATGGCGGAGCCGACGAACAGCACCGCCCCCACGGGTGGCGTTATCAGCCCGATGCCCAGGTTCACCAGCATGATCATGCCGAACTGCACCGGGTCCACGCCGATGCCGACGATAACCGGCATCAGGATCGGCGTGAGGATCAGGATCAGCGGCGCCATGTCCATCACGGTGCCCAACAGCAGCAACATCACGTTGATGCACATCAGGATCACGTAGCGGTTGTCCGACAGGGTCAGGAACATCGTGGTGATCTTCGCCGGGATCTGCATCAGCGTCATGATGTAGCCGAAACTGGCGGCGAAGCCGATCAGGATCATCACGATGGAGATGGTGCGCACGGTGCGGTGCATCAGCTTCGGCAGTTCACGCCACTTGTAGTCGCGATAGATGAACATGGTCACGAAGAACGACCACAGCACCGCGATGGCCGCCGATTCGGTGGCGGTGAAGATGCCCGACAGGATGCCGCCGAGGATGATCACCATCGCCATCAGGCCCCACAGGGCTTCGCCGACGATTTTCAACGCCTGGCGCATCGGGATCACTTCGCCCTTGGGGTAGTTGCGCTTTTTCGCGAAGATCAGGCACAACACCATCAGGCACGCGCTCATCAGCAAGCCTGGCACGATGCCCGCCATGAACAGCGAGGCAATCGAGACCGTACCGCCGGCGGCCAGGGAGTAGAGCACCGAGTTATGGCTTGGCGGGGTGAGCAGGGCTTGCACCGAACCGCTGACGGTCACGGCGGTGGAAAAGTCCCGTGGATAGCCCTTGCGTTCCATTTCCGGAATCAGCACCGAGCCCACCGACGCGGTGTCGGCCACTGACGAACCGGAGATCGCGCCGAAGAAGGTCGAGGCGACGATGTTGACCAGTGACAGGCCACCACGCACAAAACCCACCAGCACCCCGGCACATGCCACCAAGCGGCGGGACATGCCGCCCTCGGCCATGATCGCACCGGCCAGCACGAAGAACGGAATGGCCAACAGGGAGAACTTGTTCACCCCACCCGCCACCTGGATCATCACGGCCTGGAACGGGATGTCGATCCACCACGCACCGATCAGGGCGGCGGCGCCCAAGGCGTAGGCGACCGGCATGCCGATCAGGATCAACACGATAAAACTGCCCAGCAGAATCAGAGCGTCCATTAAGCGGCACCTTCACTTTCTTCAACCAGGTCGAACTGCACGACCCGCCGTTTGCTCTGGTCACCGAGCAAGAGTTTTTCCAGGACAAAAACCAGCGTCAGCAAGCCGCCCAGGGGAATCGGCAAATAGGTCACGCCAACTCGCAGGCCGGGCAGGGAAGCCATGAACTGGTTCCAGGTGGACATGCACAGCTTGAAGCCCCAGACCGTCATGAAGATGCAGATCAGGGCCATGAGCAATTGGGAAAAGATCGACGCGGCGGATTTCAGGTGCGGTGGCATGCGGTCGGTGAGCATGGCCACGGCCATGTGCGCACCGGCGCGGTAACTGGCGGCGGCACCAATGAAGGTGAACACCATCATCAGCAGGATCGCCGTGGGCTCGGGCCAGCTCGAGCCGGAGCCCAGCACGTAGCGGGCGAACACGCCCCAGGGAATCATCAGGGAAATCGCCAGGACGGAAAGGCCGGCAACCCAGATGCACGTCATGTAGATCTTATCGTTGATACGCAGCAGCAAATTCTTCATCGGGTTCCACCGTAACCGGGCACGCCTTGGGCATCAGGCGTGCCGGGCCTTTTCATGAGTACAGAACGGGAGGCGTTACTGAACGGCTTCGATACGCTTGATCAGGTCGGCATAGGGCGCGCCGTACTTGGCCCGTACCGGTGCGGTGGCGTCGTAGAAGGGTTTTTTGTCGACCGTGATGAACTCGACACCCGCAGCCTTGAGTTTTTCTTCGCTGGCGGTGGACTTCTGGTCCCACAGCGCACGCTCTTCGGCCTGGGCAGCCTTGGCGGCTTTCCTGACCATCGTCTGTTGATCCGGGGTCAGTTTTTCCCAAGTGATTTTCGACATCACGATCGGCTCTGGCAGGATCAGGTGTCCGGTGAGGCTGTAGTACTTGGCGTTTTGGTAGTGGTTGTGTTCGAGCAGGGTCGGCGGGTTGTTTTCCGCGCCGTCGATCACGCCGGTCTGCAGGGCGCTGAAGATTTCACCGGTGTCCATCGCAATACCGTTGGCGCCCATGGCGTTCATCATCTCGATGAACATCGGGTTGCCTTGCACGCGGATCTTCATGCCCTTGAGGTCTTCGAGCTTGCGCACCGGCTTCTTGGTGTAGATGTTGCGCGTGCCGCCGTCCATCCAGGCCAGGGCCACCAGGCCGAACTCGGAGTTGGTGATCCGGTCGAGGATCGCATCGCCCACATCACCGTCGATGACGGCGCGCATGTGGGCCTGGTCGCGGAAGATGAACGGCATGTTGAACACGTTCACATCCGGCACCACAGGACCGACGATACCCAGGCTGACCCGGGACATCTGTATCGCGCCGACTTGCATCTGCTCGATGACTTCCTTCTCGGAACCCAATACACCGCCTGGGAAGTATTTGAAGGTCAGCTCGCCGTTGGTCTCTTTGGTCAGGGTCTTGCCCATGCTTTCTTCGGCCATCACGGTGGGGTAGCCCTTGGGATGGATGTCGGCGATCTTGAGTTCAAGGGCATGGGCCGCCTGGGCCAGGAAGGCCAGGGGCAGGGCTGCGATCAAAAGCGTGCGTTTGAAATTCATGGTCCATCTCCAGTTTTGTTGTTTTTATGGCTCATCCAATGAAGCGGCACAGCAGGTCAGTTCGCGGAGTGCTTCGACCCTCCAAAAGCGGGTTCGGCCAGGCCCTTGACGCCGGGCTTGAGGGCGAACACGCCACCGGCCAGGGACTGTGGGTCGTTGTCGTCGCCGGGGCGGATCGAGGTGACGAAGAGGGTGTCCAGGCGGCTGCCGCCAAAGGCGCACATGGTGGGTTTTTTCACCGGCACCTCCAGCGAACGGTCGAGACGTCCATCGGGGGTGAAACGGTGAATCAGCCCGGCGTCGTTGGCGCAGATCCAGTAGCAACCATCGGCGTCGACTGCCGCGCCGTCCGGGCGACCGGCCAGGGGCAGCATGTCGACGAACAGCCGCCGGTTGGATGGGGTGCCGCTGTCGATGTCGTAATCGAAAGCCCAGATCTGCTGGCTCAACGGGTGCGAGTCGGAGAGGTACATCGTCCGCCCGTCCGGGCTGAAGCCCAGGCCATTGGGCACGATGAAACCGCTCAGTTGCGCCTCGACCGGGCTGCGTTGCCCGGCTTCATACCGGTACATCCGGCCTTCGTCGACGTTGGCGGCCATGTTCAGCACCATGCTGCCGGCCCAGAAGCGACCCTGGCGGTCGCAACGGCCATCGTTGAGGCGCATGTCGATGCGGCTGTGCTCGACGCTCCCACAGAGTTCGCTGTCGAGGCTGCCGTCGTCATGGGGGTGCAGGCGGAAGAAACCGCTTTCCATGCCCGCGACCCAGCCGCCGTCCTGGTGACGGGCAATGCAGGCAAGCATTTCGGGGGCTTCCCAGCCCTGGATTTTTCCGCTGCTGGCATTCCAGCGTTGCAGGCCACCGTTGGGGATGTTCACCCAATACAGGGCGTTTTCCTCGGGGACCCACACCGGGCTCTCCCCGACGGCGTTGCGTGCATCGACAATCAATTCGGCTTGCATGGTGATTCCTTTGTACGTTCGTATCCCATGGAAACAGGCCAATCAGTCGTCGAACGGGCCGGCTGCGACGAAGGCACCGCCCTGGTAGATCCTGGCCGGGTCGTCGGCGGCCGGCATTGGCTGGGCCTCGATCTTGTCGCGGAAAATCTCGGAAGTGTCCTTGGGTTGGTAACCCAGGTGCGCGGCGTGGCTGTTGTCCCACCAGACGTCGCGGTTGGCGGACACGCCGTAGACCACGGTGTGGCCGACCTTGGGCGTGTAGAGCGAGCATTCGAGCAGTTGGGTGAGGTCGTCGAAGCTCAGCCAGGTGCTCATCATCCGGCGGTTCTGTGGCTCGGCGAACGACGAGCCAATGCGGATGCTCACGGTCTCGATGCCGTAGCGATCGAAGTAGAAACTGGCGACGTCTTCGCCGTAGGACTTGGACAGGCCGTAGTAGCCATCCGGGCGGCGCGGGGAGAGGGCATCGAGGGCTTCGTCCTGCTTGTAGAAGCCGATGACGTGGTTGGAACTGGCGAAGATCACGCGCTTGACGCCATGCTTGCGGGCGGCTTCGTAGATGTGGAACACGCCACTGATGTTGGCGCCGAGGATCTCTTCGAACGGGCGCTCCACCGAAACACCCCCGAAATGCAGGATGGCGTCGACGCCTTCCACCAATCGGTGCACGGCCTGTTTATCGGACAGGTCGCACGGCACCACTTCTTCGCTTTCATCGATGGCCGGGGCCATGTTGGCGATATCCGACAGCCGGATGTGGCGGGCGAAAGGCTTGAGGCGCTCGCGCAGGACTTTGCCCAGGCCGCCGGCGGCGCCGGTCAGCAGCAGGCGATTGAGGGGTTGGCGAATCGGTGTCGTCGTCATGGCATTACCTGAGCAAACAGTGAGTGATATCCGTTGTATAGGCCATATGACCGCGGGCAAAGGGTGACCTTTCCTTGTGGGAGCGAGCCTGCTCGCGAAGGCACCAGCCCAGCCGCCCCCTCACTAGCAGACCCACCCAACCGCCTTACAACAAACTGATCGGATAGCTGATGAAAATACGGTTCTCATCGAATTCGTTGGTGCTGTAATCCCGGCGCATCGTCGAGTTACGCCATTTCACGTTGAGGCTCTTCAACGCGCCGCTCTGCACGGTGTAGGCCAGTTCGGTTTCGCGGCCCCATTCCTTGCCGTCGTCGACCGTGGCGGTGTGCACGTTGTCACCGCTGATGTAGCGGTTCATCAAGGTCAGGCCCGGCACGCCGACGGCGGCGAAGTTGAAGTCGTGGCGCAGTTGCCAGGATTTTTCCTTGGCGTTGTCATAGCTGGAGTTGTAGCTGTCGTTGGCCAGGGTGCCGCCGCTGGTGCCGTTGACGCGCATCCAGGCGTCATCGCCGCCGACTTTCTGCAGGCCGACGTAGAAGGTGTTGCCGCCGTATTTGGCCGAGAGCATGGCGAATGCGGTTTTGTTGTCCAGGTCGCCGGCCAGGGCGCTGCCGTCTTCCTTGCCGATGAAGTAGCCAAGGTTGGCGCCCAGGGTCCAGTCGCCGATGGGCTGGCTGTGGGTCAGGTTGAAATATTGCTGCTGGTAGATGTCGGACAGTTCCGCGTACCACACGCCGACCTGGGTGCGTTTTTCGTTGAAGGTGTATTCGCCACCGCCGAAGTTGAAACGATCGGAGGTGAACGCACCGCGGCCGTTCATGGACATGTCTTCCATGCTCGCGTCGTTGCGCGGGCTGTTGCCACGGAACTGGCCGCCGTAGAGGCTCAGGCCGTTGATTTCGGTGGAGGTCACCTGGCCGCCACGGAAGGTTTGCGGCAGGGAGCGGCCGTCGTCGGAACGCAGGATCGGCAGCACTGGCATCCACTCGCCGACCTTCAGCTCGGTCTTCGACACCTTGGCCTTCAGGGCCACGCCCAAACGGCCGAAGTCGTCGGCCGGGCGACCGTCGTCATGCACCGGCAGCAATTGCGTACCCGCCGTGCCACGGCCGCCGTCGAGCTTGACCGAGTACAGGCCCAGCACGTCCACGCCGAAACCGACCGTGCCCTGGGTGAAGCCGGACTTCGCGTCGAGGATGAAGTTCTGGGTCCATTCCTCGGCCTTGCCCTGGGCGTTGTTCGGGTTGGTGAAGTTGCGGTTGAAGTAGGCGTTGCGCAGGGTCAGCGTGGCCTTGGCGTCATCGACGAAGCCTTCGGCGCTGGCGGTCGTTGGTAGAAATGCGGCAAGACCGCTACAACCGAGCAGGATCAGGGCGGGGCTGGTGTTGAGAAGGGTACGGCGGTCTGGACGTTGGTCGGGCGAAAAACGGACACGTGTGCTCACTATGACGCTCCCTACTTTTTTGTTGTTTTTATTTTTGTCATACGTCGTCGTACAACATTAGAGGGATTATTTGGAAGCGGTTGCTCGTTGTCAACTGGCCATTATCGGAATTATCCAACTCGGCCTTGCTTCAAAATGAGGTGTTTCAATGGCTGTTGCTGGACGAGGTCAAGATCGCAGGCCGTGGCGCCGGGCAGATCTGTGGTTTGAGGATAGCGGGGAGGGTGCTTGGTTGTGCGATGACTGGTCTAAGACATTAGTCGAATGCCCACGCGCTCATGGACGGTGAGGTCTCTTGTGGCGAGGGAGCAAGCTCCCTCGCCACAAGAGCATTGTGTACATCCGCCTGAACATGCACGGTCAAATGGGGAGCGAGCCCCCAGTGTTTTCGAAAGTGGGCGGATGCTAGTCTTGAGCAACGCTGTTGCCAGGGAGCCCTCATGGGCAATCACAAGATCGAGATTCGTCGCAGTAACGTCGAGAAAATCCTGTTGGCCGCGGAGAAGGTCTTTGCCGAGAAAGGCTTCGGCAGCACCGCCATGGCCGACATCGCCGCTGAAGTGCAATTGCCTCGTTCCAACCTGCATTACTACTTCAGCACCAAGAGCGAACTGTACAGCGCCGTGCTGTTCGATCTGCTGGAGGTATGGAAACAGGATGCCTTGTGCTTCGAAATGTTCGACGACCCGCGTGTGGTGCTCAGCAGCTATATCCGCGCCAAGATGAACCACTCCCGCAGCCGGCCCTACGGCTCCAAGGTCTGGGCCAACGAAATCATCCACGGTGCCCCGACCCTGGGCCAGGCGCTGGATGCTAGCCTCTATGACTGGGCCAAGATGAAGGAAGCGAAAATCCGCCAGTGGGTCGAGGACAAACGCATCCTCCCGGTGGAGCCCTCAAGCCTGCTCTACATGATCTGGGCCTCGACCCAGCACTACGCCGACTTCGACCACCAGATCAATATTCTCAACGACCACCAGTCGCTGTCCGACATGCAATTCGAACGGGCGGTGCAGACGGTGACCGGGGTGATTTTGCGGGGGATCGGGTTGGAGCCTTGAGGTTTTGTGGTGAAGCTGATGGCCTCATCGCGAGCAAGCTCGCTCCCACACTGGATCTCTGCTGTACACAACATCTGTGAACGACACGATCCACTGTGGGAGCGAGCTTGCTCGCGATGGCGCCAGTCCAGACACGCCTACCTTCAAGCTGTTACATGATAGGGATTGCGCGGGTCATGGTTCCAATCCAGAAACGGCTTGCCGGTATCCACCGTCACCATCTCGATGCAGTCCTGCACCGGGCAGGTGATCTGGCACAGGTTGCAGCCCACGCACTCTTCATCGATCACTTCATATTTACGCGTGCCGTCCGCCTGCTTGAGACTGGCGATGGCCTGGTGTGAAGTGTCTTCACAGGCGATGTGGCAGCGCCCGCAACCGATGCACGCCTCCTGGTCGATCTTGGCGATGACCTGGTAGTTGATGTCCAGGTACTTCCAGTCAGTGGTGTTGCCCACCGCGCGACCGGAGAACGCCTGGAGGTTGGCGTGGCCGTGCTCATCCATCCACCGCGACAAGCCATCCTTCATCTCGTCGACGATGCGAAACCCATGCAGCATCGCCGCCGTGCAGACCTGCACCGCGCCGCTGCCCAGGGCGATGAATTCCGCTGCGTCGCGCCAACTGCCGATGCCGCCGATGCCGCAGATCGGCAAGCCTTGGGTCTGCGGGTCGCGGGCGATTTCGGCGACCATGTTCAAGGCGATGGGCTTGACCGCCGAACCGCAGTAACCGCCATGGGTGCTCTGGCTGCCGACGCTGGGCAGGGCGACCATGCGGTCCAGGTCGACGCTGGTGATGGAGTTGATGGTGTTGATCAACGACACCGCGTCCGCGCCACCCCGATGGGCCGCCCGGGCGGCGACGCGGATGTCGGTGATGTTCGGCGTGAGCTTGACGATCACCGGCAGCGAGCAATAGGTCTTGCACCAGCGGGTCACTTGTTCGACGTACTCCGGCACCTGGCCGACCGCCGCGCCCATGCCCCGTTCCGGCATGCCGTGGGGGCAGCCGAAGTTCAACTCGATGCCGTCGGCGCCGGTGGCTTCCACCAGGGGCAGGATGCGTTTCCAGGATTCTTCGACGCAGGGCACCATCAGCGACACGATCAACGCCCGGTCCGGCCAGTCCTTTTTCACCTGGGTGATTTCCCTCAGGTTGATCTCCAGGGAACGGTCGGTGATCAGCTCGATGTTGTTGATGCCCAAGACCTCGCGATTGGCACCGTAGTGGGCCGAATAACGCGAGGACACATTCACGGCCGCTGGATCCTCACCGAGGGTTTTCCAGACCACGCCACCCCAGCCGGCCTCGAAGGCGCGGACCACGTTGTAGGCCTTGTCGGTGGGTGGTGCGGAGGCCAGCCAGAACGGGTTGGGGGCTTTGATGCCGGCGAAGACAATCGACAGATCGGCCATTTACGCAGCCTCCACGTTAAGCATCAGTTGAGCGTTGATCGCCTCGGCGGCGAGCTTGCCGTGCTGCACCGCCTGCACGGTGAGGTCCTGGTCCAGGCTGGTGCAATCGCCGCCGGCGTAGACACCGGGAACGCTGGTGCGCAGGTGTTCGTCCACCAGAATTCGCCCGTCCTGGCGCTTGAGCTCCCGGGCCAGCGGGTCCACCAGTGCGTGGTCATCGAAGGCTTGGCCGATGGCTTTGAAAACGGCGTCGGCGGCCAGGTCGAAGGTCTCGGCACCGATGACCAGTCGACCGTTTTCCAGATGGGTACGGGAAAAGCGCATGCCGCGCACATGCCCGGCGTCATCGAGCAACACCTGTTGCGGTTGGGCCCAGGTCAGCAGACGCACCTGATTAGCCTTGGCGATGTCTTGCTCATGCAAGGTGGCACCCATGTCTTCAAGGCCACGACGGTAGACCAGGTTGACGTCCCGGGCGCCGAGGCGAGCCATCTGCACGGCCATGTCGATGGCGGTGTTGCCGGCACCGAGCACGATGCAACGGTCGGCCAGCGGCAACTGGCTGAGGTCGTCGGCCTGGCGCAGTTCGCGGATGTACTCGGTGGCGGCCAGCAGCCCCGGGGCCTGTTCGTCGCTCAGGCCCAGTTGCTTGCTGGCGGCCAGGCCGAGGCCGAGGAACACTGCGTCGAACTGCTGGTGCAGGTCGCTCAGGCTGAGGTTCTCGCCGAGTTTCTGGCCGTGACGGATTTCGATGCCGCCGATGTCCAGCAGGAAGTCCAGCTCGCGTTGGGCGTAATCGTCCACCAGTTTGTACTTGGCGATCCCGTATTCGTTGAGGCCGCCGGCCTTGTCCCGGGCTTCGAAAATCACCACGTCATGGCCATGCATCGCACTGCGGTGCGCACACGCCAACCCCGCCGGCCCGGCCCCGACCACGGCGATGCGCTTGCCGGTGGTGGCGGCACGCTTGAACGGGTGTTCGCTGAAGTGCGCATTGTCCACCGCGTAGCGTTGCAACGAGCCGATCAACACCGGCGCGCACTCATGGGCGTTGTTGCGCACGCAGGCTTGCTGGCACAGGACCTCCGTGGGGCAGACCCGGGCGCAACTGCCGCCGAGGATGTTGGCCGAGAGGATTTTCTGCGCCGCGCCTTGGACGTTGTCCTGGTGGATGTTGCGAATGAACGACGGAATATCGATCTCGCTCGGACAGGCGTTCACGCAGGGCGCGTCGTAGCAGTACAGGCAGCGGGACGCTTCCAGGTGGGCCTGGCGCACGTTGAGCGGCGGCGCCAGGTCGCTGAAGCGGGCGGCGAGGGTGGCCGGGTCTTCCTGGGAATGGGGGAGGTGACTCAAGGGCTGGATCATGGAGTGGGCCTCACGGTGTTTGAGGTGCTGCCTCTGGTGGGCAGTGGTTTTTTCGGTGTCTGGACTGGCCTCATCGCGAGCAAGCTCGCTCCCACAAGGGATCTGCTGTGCACACAGATTTCACGCCCACCCGAGATCCAGTGTGGGAGCGAGCTTGCTCGCGATAGGCCGAAGGCCTGGGTTCAGCGCTTCACGGCAACCGGCCTGTGCAACTCCGCCCGCTTGCTCAGCAAATCGAACACCGCCGGGTACGCCGGTCGTTCGATGTAGCGCCCGGCGCCGCGCTCGGCCCGCAGGTCGCCGTCGGCCCACACCAGCCGACCCTGGCTGATGGTGTGGCTGGGCACGCCGCGCACGGTCTTGCCTTCGAAGATGTTGAAGTCCACTTGCTGGTGATGGGTCTTGGCTGAGATCGTGCGGCTGCCCTGGGGATCCCAGAGCACCAGGTCCGCATCGGCGCCGACGCGGATCGCCCCCTTGCGTGGGTAGAGATTGAAAATCTTCGCGGTGTTGGTGGAGGTGAGAGCGACGAAGTCCTGCATCGACAATTTGCCGCTATTGACCCCCTCGTCCCAAAGCACCGCCATGCGGTCTTCGATTCCGGCGGTGCCGTTGGGGATCTTGCTGAAGTCGTCACGCCCGGCAGCCTTCTGTTCGGCGCAGAAGCAGCAGTGGTCGGTGGCGGTGGTGTGCAGGTTGCCGGACTGCAAGCCGTGCCAGAGTGCCTCTTGATGTCCGCGTGGGCGGAAGGGCGGGCTCATCACGTAGCCGGCGGCAGTCTGCCAGTCGGGATCGCGATAGACACTGTCGTCCAGCAACAGATGCCCGGCCAGTACTTCACCGTAGACCGGTTGGCCCTTGCTGCGGGCGTAGGTGATTTCGTCCAGGGCTTCCTTGGTGGACACGTGCACCAGGTACAGCGGCGTGCCCAGGGTTTCGGCGATGCGGATGGCGCGGCTCGCGGCTTCGCCTTCCACTTGCGAAGGGCGTGACAACGGATGGGCTTCGGGGCCGGTGATGCCCTGGGCCAGCAGCTTGCGTTGCAGGTGGTAGACCAGTTCGCCATTCTCGGCGTGCACGGTGGGCACCGCGCCCAATTCAAGGCAGCGCTCGAAGCTTGCGACCAAGGTGTCGTCGGCGGCCATGATTGCATTCTTGTAGGCCATGAAATGCTTGAAGCTGTTCACCCCGTGATGGCTGACCAGCTCGGCCATTTCTTCGCGCACCTGCTCGCTCCACCAGGTGATCGCCACGTGGAAACCGTAGTCACTGGCGCTTTTCTCGGCCCAGCCCCGCCATTGATGAAAGGCTTCCATCAGCGACTGTTGGGGGTTGGGAATCACGAAGTCGATGATCGACGTGGTGCCACCGGCGAGACCCGCCGCCGTGCCGCTGAAGAAGTCTTCACTGGCGACCGTGCCCATGAACGGCAACTGCATATGCGTATGGGGATCGATGCCGCCGGGCATCAGGTATTGACCATTGCCATCGAGCACTTCGACGGCGGCCGGAACATCCAGGTTGTCACCGATGGCCTTGATCACGCCGTCGGCGCAAAACACATCGGCGCGATAACTTTCATCATGGGTAATAACGGTGGCGCCACGGATCAACAGAGACATTCCGAGTTCCTCGCAGGCATGACCGACTGTTGCCGGTTCTTTATGTTTTATCGATCACGGTAGGTAAAGTCGTGCCGGTTTATGTTCTTGTCACAGCTGTCAGGATTAGACGCTAGCTGGAGTTTTTGAAATGAGCAAGATTATTTTTTATAAGCTTATGCGTTAACTAACTTATTGAAATTAAAGTATTAATTTATTGATTCACCAAAATGGTGAGCCTGCTCACCATTTTGACGCACTTGACAGGATCGTTATTTGAGCGAGATTTGTCATGGTAAATCAGCGGCTTGAAAGCGTTGCAAGTGCGGTCTAGACACCTCGCGTCGATCCGGGGTGCACCACTTTGAATCCCCCACTCGACAGGGCGTGAAGGTCATCTAGCCTCAAGGGCGGTAAGCAGGGAGTGACACAAGGCAATAATGTGGCGTTAAAACGTTAAACATCAAAAGGTTGAAAGGGTTATATCGATCATCCGGTCAGCTCGGCGCATTATCCGGCACGGTTATTGAGTGCCGTCGTGGGTCTGGCGGGGTGGTCGGTAGCATGCGTGCAAGTACTCCGGCCATCGCCCGTCGATGAGCAAAAATAATGAAAACAGTGGAGCGGACATGACCAGATCAACAGTGACCGAGCGCGACGGATTGTTCGAGCTTGAAGCCGGCAGCGACGTCCTCGACAGCCCCCGTTATAACCACGACATCGCGCCGACCAAGGTGCACGAGCGAACCTGGAACAAATGGCACATCACCGCACTGTGGGTGGGCATGGCGATCTGCGTGCCGACCTACACCCTCGGCGGCGTGCTCACCGCCTATTTCGGCCTGACGGTGGGCGAGGCGCTGCTGGCGATCCTGTTTGCCAACATCATCGTGCTGATCCCCCTGACCCTGAACGCCTTCGCCGGGACCAAGTACGGCATTCCGTTTCCGGTGCTGTTGCGCTCGTCCTTTGGTGTCATCGGTTCCAACGTGCCGTGCCTGATCCGCGCCCTGGTGGCGTGCGGCTGGTTCGGCATCCAGACGATGTTCGGCGGGCTGGCGATCCACCTGTTTCTTGGCTCGGTGTTCGACGGCTGGAAGAGCCTGGGCGGCACCGGCGAAGTGATCGGCTTCATGGTGTTCTGGGTCATCAACCTGTGGGTGGTGTTGCGCGGCGCCGAGTCGATCAAGTGGCTGGAAACCTTGTCTGCGCCGCTGCTGGTACTGGTGGGCGTCGGTCTGTTGGTGTGGGCATTGCCCAACGTTTCATTGACTGAACTGATGGCGGTCCCGGCCAAGCGGCCCGAAGGCGCCGGGGTGACCGGCTATTTCCTTGCCGGGCTGACGGCCATGGTCGGTTTCTGGGCCACCCTGTCGCTGAACATCCCGGACTTCAGTCGGTATGCCAAGAGCCAGAAAGACCAAGTCGTGGGGCAGATCATCGGCCTGCCGCTGACCATGTTCCTGTTCGCCTCCCTCGGTGTGGTCATGACTGCCGCCTCGGAAAAACTGGTGGGCGTCACCGTTTCCGACCCGGTGACCTTGATCGGGCACATCCAGAGCCCGGTGTGGGTGGCGCTGGCCATGGTGCTGATCATCGTCGCGACGCTGTCGACCAACACCGCCGCCAACATCGTTTCGCCCACCAACGACTTCCAGAACCTGGCGCCGAAACTGATCGGCCGCACCAAGGCCGTGATGCTCACCGGGCTGGTGGGGTTGGCGCTGATGGCCCACGAACTGTTGAAGAAACTGGGCCTGATCGTCTCCGAGGTCAGCCTCGAATCGGTCTATTCCAATTGGCTGCTGGGTTATTCAAGCCTGCTGGGGCCGATTGCCGGGATCATGGTGGTGGATTATTTCCTGATCAAGAAACAGCAACTGGACCTGGCCGGGTTGTACCGCGACGACATTTACCCGGCGTGGAACTGGAATGGCTTCATCGCCTTTGGCGTGCCGGTGGTGCTGACCTTGTTGTCCCTGGGCAGCGACGCGTTCAGCTGGTTCTACAGCTACGGCTGGTTCACCGGCTCGGCGCTGGGTGGGGTGATTTATTACGGGTTGTGCAGCATGCGAGCGAGCCCGTCCGTCGCTAAAACCGCGGTGTGAGGGAGGGCCTCATCGCGAGCGAGCTCGCTCCCACACTGGATTTGGGTGGATGCAAAGTCTGTGTGCACAGCAGATCCCCTGTGGGAGCGAGCTTGCTCGCGATAGCGGCCTCAAGTACACCAAAAAATGCCTGAAAAAAGGAGAACCTCCATGAACGCAGCCATCGACGTCCTGCAATCCACCCAGCCGCACATCAACCGCGACCGCCTGTGGCAATCGCTCATGGACCTGGCCCGGCTCGGTGCCACGGTCAAGGGCGGTGTGTGCCGGCTGGCGCTGACCGACCTCGACCGCCAGGCCCGCGACCTGTTCGTGCAATGGACCCAGGCGGCGGGCTGCACCGTCAGCATCGATGGGGTGGGCAATATCTTCGCCCGTCGCCCGGGGCGCAATCCGAACCTGCCACCGGTCATGACCGGCAGCCACATCGACACCCAACCCACCGGCGGCAAGTTCGACGGCTGCTTTGGCGTACTGTCCGGGCTGGAGGTGCTGCGCACCCTCAATGACCTGAACATCGAGACCGAAGCGCCGTTGGAGGTGGTGGTCTGGACCAACGAAGAAGGCTCGCGCTTCGCCCCCTGCATGATGGGCTCCGGGGTGTTCGCCGAGAAATTCACCCTCGAAGAAACCCTCGCCAAGACCGATGCCGAGGGCATCAGCGTGGGCCAGGCGCTCAACGCCATCGGCTATGCCGGCCCGCGCCCGGTCAGTGGGCATCCGGTGGGGGCGTACTTCGAGGCGCACATCGAACAGGGGCCGATCCTCGAGGACGAGGGCAAGACCATCGGCGTGGTGATGGGCGCCCTGGGGCAGAAGTGGTTCGACCTGACCTTGCGGGGTGTCGAGGCTCACGCTGGTCCGACCCCGATGCACCTGCGCAAGGACGCCCTGGTGGGCGCGTCGATCATCGTCGGCGCCGTCAACCGCGCTGCCCTCGGTCATCAGCCCCATGCCTGCGGCACGGTTGGTTGCCTGCAGGCCTATCCGGGTTCTCGCAACGTGATTCCCGGCGAGGTGCGCATGACCCTGGATTTCCGTCATCTGGAACCGGCGCGCCTGGATTCGATGATCGCCGAGGTCAAGCAGGTGATCGAAGACACCTGCCGGCAGCACGGCCTGACCTTCGATTTGAAACCCACCGCCGACTTCCCGCCGCTGTATTTCGACCAGGGCTGCGTCGATGCCGTGCGCGGCGCCGCACAAGGGCTGGGCCTGTCCCACCTGGACATCGTCAGCGGTGCCGGCCATGACGCGATCTTCCTCGCCGAACTGGGCCCGGCCGGGATGATCTTCGTGCCCTGCGAAGGTGGCATCAGCCACAACGAAATCGAAAATGCCGCCCCGGATGACCTCGCCGCCGGTTGCGCGGTGTTGCTGCGAGCAATGCTGGCGGCCTCCCAGGCGATTGCCGAGGGGCGCATGGCGGCGTGAAGGGTAGAAGATCGCAGCCTCGTTGCATTCGACAGCTCCTACGCCGCTGCTACGGGGAACGTGTCATCACTGGGGGTGGTCGTAACTTCCATGCGCGCCTGAATCACATGGAGACCCAATGAATCAGCAAGTCCCGACCACCGATACCAACCGTCGTCAATTGCTGCAGATCATTGCCGGACTGTCCGACGGGGTGATGTTGATCGAGGTTGACCAGACCATTGCCTGGGCCAACGCAGCGGCCTTGACCATGCACGGGGTCCAGGACCTCTCTGAACTGGGCACCACGGCCCGGCAATACGCCCAGCGGTTCAATTTGCGTTACCGCAACAATCATCCGCTGACAGAAGACAACTACCCCATCGCCCGGGTTGCCCGTGGCGATGAGTTCAGCGATGTGTTGGTGGAAGTCACGCCCCAGGCCGACCCGGATCGCACCTGGGTGCATCGGATCCGCAGCATGGTCCTGGCCGACCGCAACGGCGAGCCGGAACTGCTCGTGTTGATCCTCAGCGATGCCACCGAATGGGCCAGCGCCGAGCAGCGCTTCGAGAAAACCTTTGGGGCCAACCCGGCGCCGGCGGTGATCTGTCGCCTCAGCGACCTGCGCTACATCAAGGTCAATCCGGGGTTCCTGGAGATGACCGGCTACAGCCGCGAGCAGGTGATCGGGCGTTCGGTGTACGAACTGGATGTGCTCGAAGCCGCCGAAAAACGCGACCTGGCCGTCGAGCGCCTGGGGCAGGGCGCGACGATTCCGCAAATGCAGGCCGAGTTGAAATTGCCCGATGGCACCATCAAGCAGGTGATCGTCGCCGGCCAGCCCCTGGACCTGCATGACGAAGACTGCATGCTGTTTTCCTTCATGGACATGGAGCCGCGCCGCAAGGCGGAAACGGCGCTGCGCCAGAGCGAGGAGCGTTTTGCCAAGTCGTTCCGCCTGTCGCCCGTGCCCACCCTGGTGTGCAGCGCCGAACAACAATTGCTGGAAATCAACGAAGCGTTTCTCCAGACCACCGGTTACGCCAGCGAAGAGTTGCTGGGTAAGACCGTGGAGGAGATCGGTTTTCTCGACCAGGACGCCGGCGCCGAGCTGTTTGCCCGGTTGGAAAAGGCCGCCGCGGTCTCCAGTATCGACGTCAAGGTGCATAAGAAAGGCGGTGAGCTCATCGATTGCGAGGTCGCCGCCGACACGGTGCTCATCCAGGACAAGCCCTGTTACCTGCTGGTGCTGATGAACATCACCGAACGCAAGCGCTCGGAGCTGGAGCTGGTGGCGGCCATCGAGGAGGTGATGAAAGACGCGTCCTGGTTCAGCCGGACCCTGATTGAAAAACTGGCCAACGTGAAGAGCATCAACGCCCAGGTGCCGAGCGTGTCATTCACCGAGCTGACGGCCCGGGAACGGGACGTGCTGGGGCTGATCTGCGAGGGGCTGGCAGACAAGGAAATCGCCGCGCGGCTGAAGCTGGCGCCCAACACCGTGCGCAATCACGTGGCGACACTGTATTCGAAGCTGGATGTCCACAGCCGCAGCGAGGCGATTGTCTGGGCGCGAGAGCGGGGTTTGTTCGCCGGCGAATGGCGAATGAAGGCACCATGATAGCCAGTGCAAATGCACCGGGTGTACTGGTGCAAATTCGGGTTTTGCACGGGGGGGCGGTTCCTTAGGCTATGGGTGTGCGACATCGTTTGTGATGTCGCGTCCCCCACGAAACACACAAGGAATACGCCACGATGTGCAGTGAACGAACCCGATACGAGCGCGACAGGATATCTATTCGGACCAGGAGGTCGGCGCTGTCCACCGTTCATTTGTCCCCTCAGGGCTGAGGTGCATCCCATGACCCATTTGGCCCCCTTGCGTGCCCGCCTCGAAGAAAGCTTTACGCCGCTGGCCTGCGAATGCAGCCTCAATGGCGACGGCACCCTCACCGTGCGTCTGTATCACCGTGAAAGCGGCGAGGTGGACTTGGTAGTGAGCGGCATGAGTGTCGACAGCGTCCGCTCGGAAGAAAGTATCGCGAAGCTGATCGATGAGCTGCGCTATGAACTGCAAAACACTCCGCTGCATCGCAGTGAACTCTGATAGGTAAAGATCAAGCCCCCCTCCCTTGGCTACAACAATGACCCCCGGCAATCGAGCACCAACCGTGCGCCGCCATGTTCGCTGCTGCCCACCTCCAACGTAAACCCGTGCAGGTTGACAATCGCTGCGACGATCGACAGGCCCAGGCCGAATCCGCCGTGCTGGCTGCTGCCCTCTGCACGGTAGAAACGGCGGAACACCGCCTTGCGCTCCGCCTCGGGGATGCCCGGGCCGGAGTCGAGCACTTCGATACGCGTGCTGTCGCCCTGGTCGACCCCGCGCAGGATCACGGTGCCCCCCGGCGGGGTGAACTTGATGGAGTTGCTCAGCAGGTTCGACACGGCCTCGAACAGCAAGGCCCGGTCGCCGTTGAGCAGGGGCAGGGCGTCGGGCGCCTCCAGGATGAAGGTCAGTTCGCCTTCCTCGGCCAGGGGCAGGTAAAAATCATGCAGCTCCTGCAATAACTGCAACGGATCGAGGCGTACGAAGCCCGAGCGCCGTTGCTGGTCTTCCAGTTCGGAAATCCGCAACAAACCACGAAACCGCGCCATCAGGGTGTCGGTCTCGGCGATCACCTGGTCCATCTGCAAGGCCTCGGGGGAACCGTCCGGCGCTTGCTGCTGGATGCGATAAAGTTGAGCACGCAGGCGCGTCAACGGGGTGCGCAGGTCGTGGGCAATGTTGTCGCACACGCCCTTGACCTCGTTCATCAAGCGCTCGATGCGCTCAAGCATGGCATTGACGATCGCCGCCAGCATGTCCAGTTCATCGCGCCGACTCGACAGCGGCAGGCGATGGGTCAGGTCGCCGGCGACGATGGCTTCGGCGCTGGCCTGCAACTGGCGAATCCGGCGTAGCGGTCGACGGCGCAGCAGGTGCCAGCCAGCGATGCCCGGCAGGATGGTCAGCGATACGCCCCAGAACAGCGCGTGCAAGATGATCCGTGTCACCGCGAACAGCGAGCCGTTGTCCCGGGCCAGGACCAGCCAGCGGCCGTCCTGGGTACGGGTCGCCACCGCGTCGCAGCTGTCGGAAGGCACGCCCGGGTCATCGGAGTCGACGCAGCCGCCGAGCATGTGGATCTTGCCGTCAAGGGGCAGGTCGGCGGGCACGCGCAGGATCGGCCCGCTCAAATGGCGCAGTTGCGGATCGAACAGCCCGTAGGCGTCGACGCCGCGCTCGTCCAGCGTCAGGCTGGCCATGAGCGCATCTTCCAGTTGGTCGCCGTGGATCCGGGCGAACAGGTGCTGGCGCTGCATCAGGGAGTGTTTGGCCAGGCTGTCGAGGTAGCCAAACACTTCGTAATACATCACCCCCATCAGGATCGCGCTCCAGATCACGAACAGCGAACTGTACAGCGCCAGCAGGCGGCTGCTGGAGGAGCGCCAGCCCTTAGCGGGGTTCAGCAATGACATAGCCGGAACCCCGTACCGTGCGAATCAGCGGTTCCAGGCCCGGCGGGTCGATTTTCTTGCGCAGGCGGCCGATGTGGACATCGATCAGATTGGTGCCGGGGTCGAAGTGATAGCCCCAGACTTCCTCGAAAATCATCATGCGCGAGAGGATTTGCCCGCTGTTGCGCATCAGGAATTCCAGCAGCTTGTATTCGGTGGGCAACAGGCTCAGCAGTTGCCCGTTGCGGCTGGCTTCGCGGCTGATCAGGTTCAGTTCCAGGTCGGCCACCCGCAGCGCGGTTTCCGGCTCGCGGGTGCCATTGTTGCGCCGCAGCAGCACTTCGACCCGGGCGGCCATTTCGTCGGTGGCGAACGGCTTGGTCAGGTAATCGTCGCCGCCGGCCCGCAGGCCACGCACGCGCTCATCCACATCGGAAAGGGCGCTGATCATCAGGATCGGCGTGGCCACGCCCATGGTGCGCAACGTGGTGACGATCACCAGCCCGTCGAGCTCAGGCAGCATGCGGTCCAGCGTGATCAAGTCATAGTCGCCGCTGACCGCCCGTTCCAGGCCTTCGCGGCCGTTGTCGACCCAATCGACGTCCAGGCCGTTGCGGGTCAGCTCGGCAACGATTTCACGGGCGGTCACGGCGTCGTCTTCGATGGTCAGGATGCGGTTCATGGGCGGTACCGTGTGGGGAAGTTGGAGCGATTGCACAGCATTCTGCCAAAAATCAGCTGTCGGCTTTCTGAAAAAAAGTTCATGGACCGGCACGCCGATTCGCTGGCCTGGATCAACACTTGGTCACAAATTATCCCTAACATGAATTTTGCGCGCACTATCATGTTGCGTCTGTTGCCCCGCTTCGGTGCGCTGTTGCCGGGTACCGACGCGAGCCGGTGGATGTGCCGCAAGGAGCCGAAACCTCACTGAACCTTCAAGGAAGAGCAGCATGATGCAACCTCAAGACGTTCTACGCCGAACATTCGATATCCAGCCGTTGACCCGCGCCGACATGACGGTGCGCCTGGACGGGCAAGCCGTCAACGCCGCCCACGGGGAAACCGTCCTCACCGTCATCCAGTCCCTGGGGCAACGCCAGGTCGCCCGCAACGACCACGACCAGATCAGCGGCGCCTACTGCGGCATGGGCGTGTGCCAGTGCTGCCTGGTCAAGATCGACGGCCGCCACAAGCGCCGCGCCTGCCAGACCCTGGTGCGCCCTGGCATGCAGATCGAAACCCGAGCCAACCGCATGACCGAAACGGAGGCGCCATGAGCCTCGATCCGGTGATTGTCGGCGGTGGGCCGGCGGGCATGGCTGCGGCCATCGAGCTGGCCTCCCACGGGGTGCGTTGCACCTTGCTCGAAGAGGCTCCGCGCCTCGGCGGCGTCGTGTACCGCGGGCCGCTGCGCGATGGCGTCAGCCTGGATTACCTGGGGCCGCGCTACAGCGAAGCCCTGGAAAAACTCCACGGAGAATACCAGCGCCATGCCGGGTTGATCGATGTGCGATTGGGCAACCGGGTCATCGGTGCCGAAGGCTTCCGGGCGTTGATGCTGCTGGATGCCGACGAGCGCCTGGGCGAGGTCGCCTATTCCCATCTGGTCCTGGCGGCCGGTTGTCACGAACGCAGCGTGCCGTTTCCTGGCTGGACGCTACCGGGGGTGATGATGCTTGGGGGCCTGCAATTGCAGATCAAGAGCGGCGTGGTCCGGCCACCGAGCCCGGTGGTGATCGCCGGCACGGGGCCGTTGCTGCCGCTGGTGGCCTGCCAACTGCACGCGTCGGGCGTGGCGGTGGCGGGTGTCTTCGAAGCCTGTGGGTTCGGCCGGATCGCCAAGGAAAGCCTGGCGTTGCTGAACAAGCCGCAGTTGTTCCTCGACGGCCTGAGCATGCTGGCCTACCTCAAGCTCAATCGCATTCCCGTGCGCTATGGCTGGGGCGTGGTGCAGGCTGACGGCGAGGGTGAGCTGAGCCACGTCACCGTCGCGCCGTATTCCACGACCTGGGAGCCGGACCTCAAACGCGCCGAACAGGTGCCGGCCCAGACCCTGGCGGTGGGCTACGGGTTTATCCCGCGGACTCAATTGAGCCAGCAGATGGGCCTGGAGCACGGTTTCAGCGACGACGGCTATTTGCGGGCCGTGTCCGATGCCTGGCAACAAAGCAGCGAAGCGCACATTCACCTGGCCGGCGACATGGGCGGGATCCGTGGCGGTGAAGCGGCCATGCTCAGTGGGCGCATCGCGGCGTTGTCGATCCTCATGCAACGCAACGTGCTGGATCCGTCCACGGCCCTGGCCCACCGGGAGCGCTACCAGGCGCAACTGGCGCGGATCATTCGCTTTCGCGCCGCCGTGGATCGCTACACCCAGCGTGGTGCCGGGCAAACCGCGTTGCCTGCCGCCGACACGGTGATCTGCCGCTGCGAGCACGCCACCCGCGCCGACATCGACCGGGCGCTGGAGCAAGGCGTGCAAGACATGGCCAGCCTGAAGATGCGCACCCGCGTGAGCATGGGCGATTGCCAGGGGCGGATGTGCGTCGGCTACTGCAGCGACCGCTTGCGCGAAGCCACCGGGCGCGCCGACGTGGGTTGGCTGCGGCCGCGTTTCCCCATCGATCCGATTCCCTTTTCAGCGTTCCAGAATGCCGGGACGGAGGCCGTTTCCCATGATTAAGGACTACGACGTGGTCATCGCCGGTGGCGGTGTGATCGGGGCCTCTTGTGCCTATCAACTGTCCAAGCGCAAGCACCTGAAGATCGCCCTGATCGACGCCAAGCGCCCCGGCAACGCGACCCGCGCCTCGGCGGGTGGGCTGTGGGCCATCGGTGAGTCGGTGGGCCTGGGTTGCGGGGTGATCTTCTTTCGCATGATGTCGGCCAACCGCAAGCGTCAGACCCAGGGCGCCGCCGTGGCGGTGGATGCCAGCACGCCGCACATCCTGCCGCAGTCGTTCTTCGAGTTCGCCTTGCAGTCCAATGCGATGTACCCGCAGTTGCACCGCGAATTGATCGACCGCCATGGTATGGATTTCAAGTTCGAGGAGACCGGGCTCAAGTTCGTGATCTACGACGACGAAGACCGTTTGTACGCCGAGCACATCGTCGCCTGCATTCCCCACCTGGCAGACCAGGTACGCTGGCTCGACCAGGCGGCCTTGCGTGCAGCGGAGCCGAATGTGAGCCATGAGGCCCAGGGCGCCCTGGAGTTTCTCTGCGATCACCAGCTCAGCCCGTTCCGCCTGGCCGACGCCTACACTGAAGGCGCCCGGCAGAACGGCGTCGACCTGTTCTTCAACACCAACGTGACCGAGGTGTTGCGCAGCGGCACGCGGGTGACCGGGGTGCAAACCGCCGAGGCGGGGACCTTCCACTGCCGGACCCTGATCAACGCGGCCGGCGCCTGGGCGGCGGACCTGAGCGAGCAGGCCACCGGCGTGCGGATTCCGGTCAAGCCGGTCAAGGGCCAGATCCTGCTGACCGAGCGCATGCCGAAAATCCTCAACGGCTGCCTGACCACCAGCGACTGCTATGTGGCGCAGAAAGACAACGGTGAAATCCTCATCGGCAGCACCACCGAAGACAAAGGTTTCGACGTGACCACGACTTATCCGGAGATCGAAGGGCTGGTGCAAGGTGCGGTGCGCTGTATTCCGCAGTTGGTCGACATCAACCTGAAACGAACCTGGGCCGGCCTGCGCCCGGGTTCGCCTGATGAACTGCCGATCCTGGGACCGATGCGCGGGGTGGAAGGCTATCTCAACGCGTGCGGGCATTTCCGCACCGGCATCCTGACCTCGGCTATCACCGGCGTGTTGCTGGACAAACTGGTGAACAACGAGCCCTTGCCGTTGGACATCACGCCGTTCCTGGCGGACCGCTTCGAGGTGGCGCCGGTGGTAGAGCCCAAGGAAATGGAGCTGGCTTGAGCAAATCCTGTGTGGGGTCTGTGGTGAATGCATATCCCGCAGACATCCGGGGACAAACTGTGGGAGCGAGCTTGCTCGCGATGGCGTCAGGTCAGGCAGTATCCATGTTGACTGGTACACCGCTATCGCGAGCAAGCTCGCTCCCACAGGGATCCAGGGTGAATCGGAATCCTGCGCTTATTCCATCGGCGTACTGACAAACGCCTCCAACCCTTCGGCATAGGCGGTGAACGCGCTGATCGATGGGAGTGACTTGCCCTGCACCTGGTCCGGCACCACCAGGTGGGTGAAGCTCCAGGCCACTGCCACGGTGATGCCCGCCTGATCGAGTGTGCCATCGGTGGCCAGGGGTTGTTTCACCAGTTCCTGTTCGAGCATGCCATAGGCCTCCGCCAGTTGGCCTTCCACGCGTTCGACCCAAGGGGCGTGTTGGATTTCTGTCGGCCGCAGGTTGCGTTCGTAGTAGATCTGCACCGACTTCTCGCACGCCGCCAAAGCCAGGCCAATCAGGCGCAGTGCGCGCAGCCGTTGCCCACTGTCCACCGGCATCAGGCTTTTGCCCGGCGCGGCCAAGGCCTCGAGGTAGTCGATGATCAACGTGGAATCCATCAGCACGTTACCATCGTCCAGCACCAGGGTCGGGGCCTTGACCACCGGGTTGATGCGCTGGAATTGTTCGAAATGCCTGAACACCGAAACGGACTCGTGTTCCAGGGCAACCCCCAGGCACTTGGCGGAAATGGCGACGCGTCGCACGTAGGGCGAGTCCAGCATGCCGATCAGTTTCATGACATCTCCTTCAGAAAATCCTGCGGGCGTTAGTCCTCGAACCCGACCTGTTCATGGATTTCATCGACCTTGAGTTCCAGCCGGTAAGCCACGGCGATGAACAACGCCTGGCACAGGCACAACGTGGCGCTCAACGAACGAAAGGCGAACGAACTCCCTTCGTTCACCAGCAACACGGCGTTGGCCCGCTTGGCCAGGGGCGAGAGGTTGCTGTCGGTGATGATCAGGGTCTTGGCCTGGTGATGCTGGGCAATGCGCAGGCAGTGCTGGGTTTCCTTGCCGTAGGGCGTAAAGCTGATGGCGATGACCAGGTCGTTGGCCCGCACACTGCGCATCTGCTCGCGGTAGCTGCCCCCCAGGCCGGACACCAGGTGAATGCGTTTGTTGGTGTGTTGCAGGTTGTAGACCAGGTAATCGGCGACCGCGAACGAGCGGCGTACGCCCACCACATAGATGTTGTCGGCGTTGACCACCAGGTCCACGGCCTTTTCGAACGCCTGGTCGTCCAGCTCCAACCCCAGGCGCTCGATGCCCGACAGGGTCGCGTTGACGCACTCGCGGGCCAGGTCGCCGCCGCTGGCTTTCTGCGACTTGTTGGCGATCATGCTGCGAATGCGCTGCTGGTAGTTCTGTACCGGCGTGGTCTTGTGGGTGTAGGCCTCGCGGAACAACGCCTGCATTTCGCTGAACCCGCTGAAGCCGAAGCGCTGGGAAAACCTGACGATGGCCGAGGGGTGCACTTCGCATTCCCGGGCGATGTCACTGATGCGGTCGACCATGATCCGGTCGCTCTGCTGGCTCATGTAGCTGGCGATGCGTTTGAGCTGGCGCGGCAGGCTTTCGTATTCGTCGGTGATCAGTTGCAGCAGGCGCTCGGCATTGATCGGAGGGCTCGGGAGGGCGGGTTCGGACGCGCTCTCGGACGGCGCCGGCAGATCATCGGGGCGGGTCATAGAAAATCCTTCTGGCTTGTTCTTATAGGGCGGCCCGAAAAAAGGCCGGCCCTCGACAATAGGTTGGCTGGTCGCAGTCTACAGCGTAGGCGCAGGGAAAATCATGGGCGGACAAATGTTGCAGCAGGTGCTGAAACGATGCACTGCGTCTGGTTCGCTTTGGTCATAGCGTATTGGAAAAAATATTCCACGTAAAAAATTTATAGAATAATTATTGATTATTGCGCGCTGCTCGTTTTAGTCTGCACTCACCAACAGCGTTGGCGCCGGTGTCGGCGACAAGCGCAGGCTGATAAAAATAACAGGAGCCAGCATGGGCCAGACTCGTTTTGCCAGTGGGCGTCAATTGGATGTGATCTGCCTGGGACGCCTGGGCGTCGACCTCTACGCGCAGCAAGTCGGCGCGCGCCTGGAAGATGTTTCGAGCTTCGCCAAGTACCTTGGCGGTTCGTCGGCCAACATCGCGTTCGGCACGGCGCGCCTGGGCCTCAGGTCGGCGATGTTGAGCCGGGTAGGCGATGACCATATGGGTCGCTTCCTGGTGGAGTCCCTGGCCCGCGAAGGCTGCGATGTCAGGGGCATCAAGGTCGATCCCGAACGTCTGACGGCCATGGTCCTGCTGGGGATCAAGGACCGGGAAACCTTTCCCCTGGTGTTCTATCGGGAGAACTGCGCCGACATGGCGCTGCGCGCCGAAGACATCGACGAAACCTTCATTGCTTCCAGCAAGGCTTTGCTGATCACCGGCACGCATTTCTCCACCGACGGCGTCTACAAGGCCAGTATCCAGGCGCTGGACTATGCGCAAAAACATCAGGTCAAGCGGGTCCTCGACATCGATTACCGGCCAGTGCTTTGGGGCCTGGCGGGCAAGGCCGATGGCGAAACGCGGTTTGTGGCCGACCAGAAAGTCAGCCAGCACGTGCAGAGCATCCTGCCGCGTTTCGATCTGATCGTCGGCACCGAAGAAGAATATCTCATCGCCGGCGGCAGCGAAGACCTGCTGACCGCGTTGCGTACTGTGCGCTCGCTGACGGCGGCGACCCTGGTGGTCAAGCTCGGCCCCCAGGGTTGTACGGTGATCCATGGTGCCATTCCGGCCCGGCTCGAAGACGGCGCCATTTACCCTGGCGTGCGGGTCGAAGTCTTGAATGTACTGGGCGCCGGCGATGCGTTCATGTCCGGATTTCTCGCCGGCTGGTTGGAGGACGCCAGCGATGAACGCTGCTGCCAGTTGGCCAATGCTTGCGGTGGGCTGGTGGTGTCGCGCCATGCCTGCGCCCCGGCAATGCCGACCCGGGCCGAACTCGACTATTTGTTCGACAGCCCGGTGCCCATCACCCGGCCGGACCAGGATGTCGTGCTGCAACGCCTGCATCAGGTCAGCGTGCCCCGCAAGACCTGGAAACAGCTGTTCATCTTCGCCTTCGACCATCGTGGACAACTGGTGGAACTGGCCCAGAAGGGCGGCCGAGAGTTGAGCAGCATCGGCGAACTCAAGCAATTGTTCATCCAGGCGGTGGCGCGGGTCGAAGCCGACCTGCGGCATCAGGGCATCGAGGCCGACGTCGGTCTGCTGGCCGACCAGCGCTTCGGCCAGGATTCGCTGAACGCTGCCACCGGCCGCGGCTGGTGGGTGGCGCGGCCGGTGGAAGTGCAGGGTTCGCGGCCACTGGCCTTCGAGCATGGGCGCTCCATTGGCAGCAACCTGATCGCCTGGCCACAGGAGCAGATCATCAAGTGCCTGGTGCAATTTCACCCTGACGACGAACCGCTGCTGCGCCTGGAGCAAGAGGCGCAATTGATGGGGCTGTACAAGGCCTCCCAGGCCAGCGGCCATGAATTGCTGCTGGAAGTCATTCCGCCCAAGGATCATCCATCCCCGCACCCGGACGTGCTCTATCGCGCCCTCAAGCGCCTCTACAACCTGGGCATCTTCCCGGCGTGGTGGAAGATCGAAGCCCAGGGCGCGGATGAATGGCAGCAGCTCGATGAGCTGATCCAACAGCGCGACCCGTATTGCCGTGGCGTGGTCCTGCTGGGCCTCAACGCCCCGGCCGCCGCGTTGGCCGAAGGGTTTCGCCAGGCCAGCCAGAGCAGCACCTGCCGCGGTTTCGCCGTGGGCCGCACGATCTTCCAGGAACCGAGCCGGGCCTGGTTGGCCGGGGAAATCGACGATGAAACGCTGATCCGACAGGTGCAGGGCCGGTTTGTGGAGTTGATCGAGGCCTGGCGTGCTGCGCGAAGTTAGACATTGTGAATACTGAACCTGTGGGAGCGAGCTTGCTCGCGATAGCGGACTGACAGTTGACAATCAGTCGCCTGACCCACTGCTATCGCGAGCGAGCTCGCTCCCACAGGGTTCATTGCCGCCTTCAATGGTTATGAAAAAACAATAAAAGGTGCAGCCATGCCCGCTATTCGAATTGGCATCAACCCGATTTCCTGGAGCAACGACGACTTGCCATCGTTGGGCGGCGAGACGCCGTTGAGTACCGCGCTGAGTGAAGGCAAAGCCATCGGCTACGAAGGCTTCGAGCTCAACGGCAAGTTCCCCAAGGACGCCAAGGGCGTCGGCGATGTGCTACGGCCGTACGACCTGGCGCTGGTCTCCGGCTGGTATTCCAGTCGCCTGGCCCGGCGCTCGGCGGCCGAGGAAATCGACGCCATCGCCAGTCACGTCGAGCTGCTGGCGCAGAACGGCGCCAACGTGTTGGTGTACGGCGAAGTCGCCGATTCCATTCAAGGCCAACGCATTCCATTGGTCGAGCGGCCGCGTTTTCACACCGACGAAGCCTGGCAAGCCTACGCCGACAAACTCACCGAACTGGCGCGCTTCACCTTGTCCCAAGGCGTGCGCCTGGCCTACCACCATCACATGGGCGCCTATGTCGAGTCGCCCGCGGACATCGACAAATTGATGGCCCTGACCGGCAGCGAAGTAGGCCTGTTGTTCGATTCGGGTCACTGCTACATGGGCGGGGGTGAACCGCTGCAGGTCTTGCGCAAGCACATCGAACGGGTCTGCCATGTGCACTTCAAGGACGTGCGCAAACCGGTGGTGCAACTGGCGCGCAACAACCTCTGGAGCTTCCCCGACTGCATCATCAACGGCACCTTCACCGTGCCGGGGGATGGCGATATCGATTTCGCCGCGTTGCTCGATGTGCTGCTGGCCGCCGACTACCAAGGTTGGCTGGTGGTGGAAGCCGAGCAGGATCCTGCCGTAGCGCCGAGTTATGCCTACGCCAAGAAGGGTTACGACACCCTGCGTGCCTTGCTGGAAAGGAGTGCGTCATGAGCCTGTTGATCAAAAGCCATCCAGAGGGCCAGACCATGGTCCAGTTGCCCCGTGGAGAACTGGAGTACGTCGGCTTCGCCGCCTATCGCTTGAGCCTCGGTGAAACCCTACCGGTGGCCGCCGGAGACAAGGAATTGTGCCTGGTGCTGCTCAGCGGGCGCATCAGCCTCAAGGGCGAAGCGCCAGGGCAGGGCGCGTTCGATTGGGACAACCTCGGGGATCGCCAGTCGGTGTTCGAGGACAAATCACCCTATGCCGCCTACCTGCCGCCCGGCAGTCAGGCCCAGGTAACCGCCCTCAGCGATGTACAGATCGCCGTGTGTGCCGCGCCGGGTTCGGCCCAAAACGAGTACGGCCCGCGCTTGATCCGGCCAGACAGCATGAAACGCAGCGTGCGCGGCAAGGGCGCCAACACCCGTTATGTCTGCGACATTCTGCCGGACAGCGAACCGGCCCACTCGCTGCTGGTGGTGGAAGTGCGCACGCCGTCGGGTCACTCGTCGAGCTACCCACCGCACAAACACGACACCGATGACCTGCCGCACCAGAGCTTCCTGGAGGAAACCTATTACCACCAGGTCAACCCGTCCCAAGGCTTCGTGTTCCAGCGGGTCTACACCGACGACCGCAGCATCGACCAGGCCATGGCCGTGGAGAACAGCGACCTGGTGGTGGTACCCAAGGGCTATCACCCGGTCAGTGTGCCCTACGGGTACGAGTCGTATTACCTGAACGTCATGGCCGGCCCGAAGCGGGTCTGGCAATTCCATAACGATCCGCAGCACAGCTGGCTGCTCGACCTCTGAATGCCACACTTTCCACGGAGAACAAGAACAATGAGTGACGCCCCGGTAGTAGGCCATTACATCAACGGTCGAGTGCAGGCCAGCGACAGCGCGCGCCTGAGCAATGTCTTCAACCCGGCCACTGGCGCGGTGCAGGCCCAGGTGGCCCTGGCCGAACCGAGTACCGTCGACGCAGCGGTGGCTTCGGCGCTGGCGGCGTTCCCGGCCTGGTCCGAGCAGTCGTCCCTGCGCCGTTCGCGGGTGATGTTCAAGTTCAAGGAATTGCTCGATCGGCATCACGACGAACTGGCGCAGATCATCAGCCGTGAACACGGCAAGGTGCTGTCCGACGCCCACGGTGAAGTCACCCGGGGCATCGAGATCGTCGAGTACGCCTGCGGTGCGCCGAACCTGCTCAAGACCGATTTCAGCGACAACATCGGCGGTGGCATCGACAACTGGAACCTGCGCCAGCCCCTGGGTGTTTGCGCCGGGGTCACGCCGTTCAACTTCCCGGTGATGGTGCCTTTGTGGATGATTCCTCTGGCGCTGGTCGCCGGCAACTGCTTCATCCTCAAGCCTTCGGAGCGCGACCCGTCCGCCAGTTTGCTGATGGCCCGCTTGCTGACGGAAGCCGGCCTGCCGGATGGCGTGTTCAACGTCGTCCAAGGCGACAAGGTGGCGGTGGATGCGCTGTTGCAGCACCCGGACATCGAAGCGATTTCCTTTGTCGGCTCCACACCGATCGCTGAGTACATCCACCAGCAAGGTACGGCGCAGGGCAAGCGCGTCCAGGCCCTGGGCGGGGCGAAGAACCACATGATCGTCATGCCCGATGCCGACCTCGACCAAGCCGCGGATGCGTTGATCGGGGCGGCCTACGGCTCGGCCGGCGAGCGTTGCATGGCGATTTCCATCGCCGTGGCGGTGGGGGATGTGGGGGATGAATTGATTGCCAAACTGTTACCCCGCATTGATCAATTGAAGATCGGCAACGGCCAGCAGCCCGGCACCGACATGGGGCCGTTGGTCACCGCCGAGCACAAGGCCAAGGTGGAAGGTTTCATCGACGCCGGCGTGGCCGAGGGCGCGCGCCTGATCGTCGATGGCCGTGGTTTCAAGGTGCCGGGGGCCGAGCAGGGGTTCTTTGTCGGCGCGACGCTGTTCGACCAGGTCACCGCCGAGATGAGCATCTACCAGCAAGAGATTTTCGGACCGGTGCTGGGGATTGTCCGTGTGCCGGACTTCGCCACGGCAGTGGCGCTGATCAATGCCCATGAATTCGGCAACGGCGTGTCGTGCTTCACCCGTGACGGCGGCATCGCCCGGGCGTTCGCCCGTAACATCAAGGTCGGCATGGTGGGCATCAACGTGCCGATCCCGGTGCCCATGGCCTGGCATTCCTTTGGCGGCTGGAAGCGTTCGCTGTTCGGCGATCACCATGCCTACGGTGAAGAAGGCCTGCGCTTCTACAGCCGCTACAAAAGCGTGATGCAGCGCTGGCCCGACAGCATCGCCAAGGGGCCCGAGTTCAGCATGCCGACTGCTCAATAACCCGTTTTTTACAAGTGCCGGAGCGAGAATAACAATGAACAAGCCCCTGCGTTTTGCCTTGAACCGAATGGTTGCACCGCGCCTGTCACTGCCCGAGTTCATCGACCTGGCGCTGGCGTTGAGAACCGATGCCATCGAGATCCGCAACGATCTGAAGGGTGTCGAGATCGAAGACGGCATGCCGCCCGGTCGGGTGCGCGAGTTATGTGAGGAAAGGGGCATCAAGGTGTTGTCGATCAATGCCCTTTACCCCTTCGACGTGTGGAACGAGGAGCGTCGGACCCAAGCGGTGAGGTTGGCCGACTACGCCCGCGAATGCGGCGCCGAAGGGCTGGTGATGTGCCCGCTCAATGACCGCGCCGACCCGCGCAGCGAAGCCGAGCGCGCCGCAGGGCTGCGTACGGCCCTTAGCGAACTGGCGCCGATCCTGCGCGCCTTTGGCATCTACGGTTTCATCGAGCCTCTGGGTTTCGAAGAGTGCTCGCTGCGGCGCAAGCGCACGGCAGTGGACGCGATCCAGGCCATCGGCGGGCTGGATGTGTTCCGCCTGGTGCACGACACCTTTCACCATCATCTGGCGGGGGAGCAGGCGTTCTTTCCCGAACTGACCGGGCTGGTGCACATCTCCGGCGTCGAAGATGCCCAGGCCCCCTTGGCGACGATTCGTGACGGCCACCGGGTGCTGGTGGGCGCGGCTGACATTCTCGGCAATGCCGCGCAGATCGAGGCGCTGCGGGCCGGTGGGTACGAGGGTTACCTGTCCTTCGAGCCGTTTGCCGAGAGCGTCCATGAACTGGCCGACATTCGCCAGGCGTTGGGGGCGAGCATGAATCACCTGCAAAGCTCACAGGCCTGACCCGATTGTTGGTCTGGCGCAGACCCCATGTGGGAGCGGGCTTGCTCGCGAAGGCGGTGGCACACTCAACATCGATTTCGCCTGGCACACCGCTTTCGCGAGCAAGCCCGCTCCCACAGGAGATTTGGACCAGCCGCAAGATGTGCATTCCAAAAAAGGTGCAAGCATGACCACAACACGACTGACCATGGCCCAGGCCCTGGTGAAATTCCTCGATAACCAGTACATCGAGGTCGATGGCGTCCAGAGCAAGTTCGTCGCCGGGGTCTTTACCATTTTCGGCCACGGCAACGTGCTGGGCCTGGGCCAGGCGCTGGAGCAGGACAGCGGCGACCTGGTGGTCCATCAGGGCCGCAACGAGCAGGGCATGGCCCATGCCGCCATCGGGTTTGCCAAGCAGCACCTGCGGCGCAAGATCTACGCCTGCAGCTCGTCGGTGGGCCCCGGTGCGGCGAACATGCTGACCGCCGCGGCCACCGCCACGGCCAATCGCATTCCGCTGCTGCTATTGCCCGGCGATGTCTACGCCAGTCGCCAGCCGGACCCGGTGCTGCAGCAGATCGAACAGTTTCACGACCTGAGCATCAGCACCAACGATGCGTTCAAGGCCGTGAGCAAATATTGGGATCGGATCAATCGCCCCGAACAGCTGATGACTGCCGCGATTCATGCGATGCGCGTGCTGACCGATCCGGCCGAAACCGGCGCGGTGACCCTGGCGCTGCCCCAGGACGTGCAGGCCGAAGCCTACGATTATCCGGATTATTTCCTGCAAAAACGCGTGCACCGCATCGAACGCCGCCCGGCTACCGAAGCGATGCTCGGCGATGCCCTGGCGCTGCTCAAGGGCAAGCGCCGGCCGCTGATTATCTGCGGCGGTGGGGTGCGCTACTCCGGTGCCAACGCGGCGTTGCTGGCCTTTGCCGAGCGCTTCGCGATTCCCTTCGCCGAGACCCAGGCCGGCAAGAGTGCGGTGGTGTCCAGCCACCCGCTGAACGTCGGCGGCGTCGGTGAAACCGGTTGCCTGGCGGCGAACCTGCTGGCCAAGAAGGCCGACCTGATCATCGGCATCGGCACGCGCTACAGCGATTTCACCACCGGCTCCAAATGGTTGTTCCAGCACCCGGATGTGCAGTTCCTCAATCTCAATATCAGCCCCTGCGACGCCTTGAAGCTCGACGGCGTGCAACTGCTGGCCGACGCCCGCTCGGGCCTGGAGTCGCTGTCCGCCGCGCTGGGCGACTATCGCGCTGAATGGGGTGGGCAGATCGCCGACGCCAAGGCCCAGTTGGACGCCGAGGTCGATCGGATCTACCAGGCCGATTATCAAACCGAGGATTTCCTCCCGGAAATCGACGACCACATGGACCCGGCGGTGTTTCGCGAATTCATCGAACTCACCGGTTCCTGCCTGACCCAGAGCCGCGTGCTGGGCACCCTCAACGAAACCCTGGCCGACGATGCGATTATCGTCGCCGCCGCCGGCAGCTTGCCCGGCGACTTGCAGCGCGCCTGGCGCAGCAAGGGCGTGAACACCTATCACGTCGAGTACGGCTATTCGTGCATGGGTTATGAGGTGAACGCAGCCTTGGGCGTGAAACTCGCCGAGCCCGATAAAGAGGTGTACGCCCTGGTGGGCGATGGCTCCTACATGATGCTGCACTCGGAACTGGCGACCTCGATCCAGGAGCGCCGCAAAATCAACGTGGTGCTGCTGGACAACATGGCCTTCGGCTGCATCAACAATTTGCAGATGGGAAATGGCATGGACAGCTTCGGCACCGAGTTCCGTTTCCGCAACCCGGACACCGGCAAGCTCGACGGCGCCTTCGTGCCGGTGGACTTCGCCATGAGTGCCGCGGCCTACGGCTGCAAGACCTACAAGGCGACGACCCTGGAGGAGCTGCGCGCGGCCCTGGCGGATGCGCGGCGCCAGACGGTCTCCACCTTGATCGACATCAAGGTCCTGCCCAAGACCATGATTCACAGCTACCTGTCGTGGTGGCGGGTGGGCGTGGCGCAGGTCTCCACCAGTGCTCGCACCGATGCGGTTGCCAAGACCCTCAATGAACGACTGGCCCAGGCTCGTCAGTATTAATTGCCCCAATCCTATGAAAGGAGTTCTACATGTCTTTGAAGCTGGGCGTCATCGGCACCGGGGCCATCGGCCAGGACCATATCCGTCGTTGCAGCCAGACCTTGCTCAACAGCCAGGTGGTGGCGGTGACCGACATCAACCTGCAACAAGCGGCCAAGGTCGTGGCCGATCTCAAGCTGACCGCCGAGGTCTACCCTGACGGCCATGCGTTGATCAAGGCGCCGGACGTGGAGGCGATCCTTGTCACCTCCTGGGGACCGAGCCATGAAGAGTTCGTGCTGGCGGCGATTGCGGCGGGCAAACCGGTGTTCTGTGAAAAGCCACTGGCGGTCACGGCCGAAGGTTGCCGCAAGATCGTCGAGGCCGAAGTGGCCCATGGCAAGCGCCTGGTGCAAGTCGGTTTCATGCGCCCCTACGATGAAGGCTATCGGGCGCTCAAGGCGGTGATCGACAGCGGCCAGATCGGTGAGCCGCTGATGCTGCACTGCGCCCACCGCAACCCGAGCGTGGGCGAGAACTACAAGACCGACATGGCGATCACCGACACCTTGATCCACGAGCTGGATGTGTTGCGCTGGTTGTTGGCCGATGACTACGTGTCGGTGCAGGTGGTGTTCCCACGCAAGACCAGCAAGGCCCTGGCTCATTTGCGGGACCCGCAGATCGTCCTGTTGGAAACCGCCCGGGGCACGCGCATCGACGTCGAGGTGTTCGTCAATTGCCAGTACGGCTATGACATCCAGTGCGAAGTGGTGGGGGAGACCGGCATCGCCAAGCTGCCGGAGCCGTCCCAGGTGCAACTGCGCAGCGGCGCCAAGTTGTCCAATGCGATCCTGATGGATTGGAAGGACCGTTTCATCGCCGCTTATGACGTCGAGTTGCAGGCCTTCATCGACGGTGTGCGCGCCGGGCAAGTGGGTGGGCCATCGGCCTGGGATGGGTTTGCCGCGGCGGTGGCGGCGGATGCCTGTGTCGAAGCGCAGCAGAGCGGGCAGATCGTCAAGGTCGAGCTGCCCGAGCGCCCACCCTTCTATGGCTAACCCGCAATCCCTTGTGGGAGCGGGCTTGCTCGCGAAGGCGTAGTGTCAGTCGACATCAATGTTGAATGTACCGCCGTCTTCGCGAGCAAGCTCGCTCTCACAGTCGACTGCGTTCCCTCAAAGGTACTCGGTCAAATGGTGGGAGCTGAGCTTGCTCGCGATGGCGTAGTGTCAGTCGACATCAATGTTGAATGTATCGCCGTCTTCGCGAGCAAGCTCAGCTCCCACAGGGATTGCATTCATTCAGTGATTAACAAGGAGCTTTCATGCGAATCGGGCTAGTCGGCTACGGCAAGGGTGGGCGGTTCTTTCACGCGCCGCTGATCAGCAGTCTGCCGGGGGCTACGTTCGTCGGTGTGGTGACCCGGTCTGCCGAGCGCCGCCAACAATTGGCCAGCGATCACCCGCAGGCCCAGGCCTTCGACACCCTCGAACAATTGGTGGCGGCCGGCGTCGATGCGGTGGTGGTGTCCACGCCTTTGGACGGTCGCCCGGCCATAGTGATGCACGCCATCGAACTCGGCGTGGCGGTGGTCAGCGACAAACCGTTCGCCCCTGACGCCGCGCAGGCCGAGGCGATGGTGTTGGCCGCCGAACGTCGCAATGTGCCCTTGAGCGTGTACCAGAACCGCCGCTGGGATTCGGATTTCCTGACCCTGCGCAAACTGTTGGCCTCCGGGGCACTCGGGCAAGTCATTCGTTTCGAGTCGAGTGTCGAACGTTATTCGCCAGCCTCGGTAGGCAAAGGCAGCGGTGGTGGGTTCCTGCGCGATTTGGGCAGCCACTTGGTGGACCAGGCGCTGCAACTGTTCGGGCCGGTGGTGCGGGTCTACGCCGAGTTGGACTACCGGCAGCCGGACCAGGTGTTCGACAACGGTTTCTTCATGTCCTTGACCCATGCCAGCGGCGTAATCTCCCACTTGAGCGGCAATTGCGTGCAAAACGCACCGCGCCCGCGCTTTCGGGTCAACGGCACCCAGGGCTGCTACACCGTCGACGGCTTGGACGGGCAGGAGGCCCAGGCGTTGGCCGGGTTGAGCCCAGCGACCGAGGGCGAGCGCTGGGGGGCTGAGGAACATCGGCGCTGGGGCTGGTTCGAACATGGCACCGAGCGCGAGCGGGTGACCTCGGAGCGTGGCTGCTGGCTGGCGTTCTACCAACACCTGCAAACCGCGTTGCAGGGCACTGGCCCGCTGCCGGTGGAGGCCCGTGATGCGCTGGCGACCACGCGCATCCTCGACGCTGCCAGGCAGAGTGCCGGGCAGGGCGAAGTGGTGCGGTTGTCCACGCCGGTGGGTCATGGAATAAAAAACGAATAAAATTCTAAAATCAGTTGATATGGAAAATATTTTCCAATAAAGTCGATTCCAGGTTACCGACAACCCTGTTTGTCTTCCGCCAAGCCAGCCTTGAATGGACGACAGACGAAACAAAAACAAGAAACACAGCTAGGTACCGTCGATGAAAACCTTCAGCCGTTCTGCGTTTCACCTGCCACGTCTACTGCGCTTGTCCGCAGTCTTTCCCCTGTTCGAATTCCTGTGTATCCAGCGCAACGGCGCCGTGGTCTGTTGCATGCCCGGCGCGCCCATCGTGCGCTTGCCCCGTTCCTGATCCGCTACGCCTTATCCATAAAACCAACAAAAAAGTGGAGAAAGACCGTTCATGAAGACCAAGACCCGTATCGCCTCGCTGGCCCTGTCGTTGATGCTCACCAGCGGCGCTGCCCTGGCGGACCTGAAGATCGGCGTCAGCATGTCCCAGTTCGATGACACCTGGTTGACCTACCTGCGCGAATCCATGGACAAGAAAGCCAAGTCCCTGCCGGACGGCGTCACCCTGCAGTTCGAAGATGCTCGCAGCGACGTGGTCAAGCAGCTGAGCCAGGTGGAAAGCTTCATCAGCCAGAAGGTCGATGCGCTCATCGTCAACCCGGTGGACACCGCCGCGACCCAGCGCATCACCAAGGCCGCCGTGGCGGCCGGCATCCCGCTGGTGTACGTCAACCGCCGCCCGGACGATCCGAAGTTACCGGAAGGCGTGGTCACCGTGGCCTCCGACGACCTGGAAGCCGGTCGCATGCAGATGCAATACCTGGCTGAAAAAATGGGCGGCAAGGGCAACATCGTGATCCTCTTGGGTGACCTGGCCAACAACTCCACCGCCAACCGCACCAAGGGCGTCAAGGAAGTGCTGGCCAAGTACCCGGGCATCAAGATCGAACAGGAACAGACCGGCACCTGGTTGCGCGACAAGGGCATGACCCTGGTCAACGACTGGCTGACCCAGGGACGCGAGTTCCAGGCGGTGGTGGCCAACAACGACGAGATGGCCATTGGCGCCGCGATGGCCCTCAAGCAAGCGGGCACCGAGAAAGGAAGCGTGTTGATTGCCGGGGTCGATGGCACGCCGGACGGTTTGAACGCGATCAAGAAAGGCGAAATGGCGGTCTCGGTGTTCCAGGACGCCAAGGGCCAGGCCGATGGTTCGATCGACACGGCGGTGAAAATGGTCAAGAAGCAGCCGGTCGAGCAGGCTGTCTGGGTGCCGTACCGCCTGATCACGCCGGAAAACGTCGATCAGTTCAAGTGACGTTCAACCCGGTCCCACCACAACAATAAGCAGGCAAGGTTGCAACGCCGACCTTGCCGAGGGAGTACCTGATCATGTTCGCTTCAGCGACTGCTTCGAGCGCCCCGGCGATGACTTTCCAGCCGGATGTATCACTTGATGAGCCGTACCTGCTGGAAGTCGTCAATGTCAGCAAGGGCTTTCCCGGTGTGGTGGCCCTGTCCGATGTTCAATTGCGGGTACGCCCCGGTTCCGTGCTGGCCCTGATGGGCGAGAACGGTGCGGGCAAATCGACCTTGATGAAGATCATCGCCGGCATCTACCAGCCCGACGCCGGTGAACTGCGCCTGCGCGGCAAGCCGGTGACGTTCGACACGCCGCTGGCGGCGTTGCAGGCCGGCATCGCGATGATCCATCAGGAACTGAACCTGATGCCCCACATGAGCATCGCCGAAAACATCTGGATCGGCCGCGAGCAGCTCAACGGCCTGCACATGGTCGACCATGGCGAGATGCACCGTTGCACGGCCCGGCTGCTGGAACGCCTGCGCATCAAGCTCGATCCCGAGGAGCAGGTGGGCAACCTGAGCATCGCCGAGCGGCAGATGGTGGAGATTGCCAAGGCCGTCTCGTATGACTCCGACATCCTGATCATGGACGAGCCGACCTCGGCCATCACCGAGACCGAAGTCGCCCACCTGTTCTCGATCATTGCCGACCTCAAGTCCCAGGGTAAGGGCATCATCTACATCACCCACAAGATGAACGAAGTGTTCGCCATCGCCGATGAAGTGGCGGTGTTTCGCGACGGCGCCTACATCGGCCTGCAACGGGCCGACAGCATGGATGGCGACAGCCTGATTTCGATGATGGTCGGGCGCGAACTGAGCCAGTTGTTCCCGGTACGAGAGCAACCCATCGGTGAGTTGGTGCTGTCGGTGCGCGACCTGAGCCTGGACGGCATTTTCAAAGGCGTGTCCTTCGACCTGCATGCCGGGGAAATCCTGGGCATCGCCGGGTTGATGGGCTCGGGCCGGACCAACGTGGCCGAGGCGATTTTCGGCGTGACCCCGAGCACTGGCGGCGAGATCCGGCTGGACGGCCAACCCGTGCGCATCAGCGACCCACACATGGCCATCGAGAAGGGCTTCGCGCTGTTGACCGAGGACCGCAAGCTCAGCGGCCTGTTCCCGTGCCTGTCGGTGCTGGAGAACATGGAGATGGCGGTGCTGCCCCATTACGTCGGCAACGGTTTCATCCAGCAGAAAGCCCTGCGTACCTTGTGCGAGGACATGTGCAAGAAGCTGCGGGTCAAGACCCCGTCGCTGGAACAGTGCATCGACACCTTGTCCGGCGGCAACCAGCAGAAAGCGCTGTTGGCGCGCTGGCTGATGACCAACCCGCGCATCCTGATTCTCGACGAGCCGACCCGCGGCATCGATGTGGGCGCCAAGGCCGAGATCTATCGGCTGATTTCCTACCTCGCCAGCGAAGGCATGGCGGTGATCATGATTTCCTCGGAACTGCCGGAAGTATTGGGCATGAGCGACCGGGTCATGGTGATGCACGAAGGTGACCTGATGGGCACCCTCGACCGCAGCGAAGCGACCCAGGAACGAGTGATGCAACTGGCTTCGGGGCTGTCCTGATTGCCTGCTGGTAGAGAAGTGACATCGAGCAATATTCCCGTGGCGAGGGAGCTTGCTCCCGCTGGGGCGCGAAGCGGCCCGGTTCAAGAGCAACGGCGGCGCCCAGCGGCGACGAGCACCCTGGACAAAGAATAAAAAGGTGAATGGCTATGAACGCAATACTGGAAAACAAACCCGCGGCCGCACCGGCCAGGTCCCGGCGGCGCCTGCCGACGGAGCTGAGCATCTTCCTGGTGCTGATCGGCATCGGCCTGGTGTTCGAAATGTTCGGCTGGATCATGCGTGACCAGAGTTTCCTGATGAACTCCCAGCGCCTGGTGTTGATGATCCTGCAAGTGTCGATCATCGGCCTGCTGGCCATCGGCGTGACCCAGGTGATCATCACCACCGGTATCGACTTGTCGTCCGGCTCGGTGCTGGCGCTGTCGGCGATGATCGCCGCCAGCCTGGCCCAGACCTCGGACTTCGCCCGGGCGGTGTTTCCCTCGCTGACGGATTTGCCGGTGTGGATACCGGTGGTGGCGGGGCTCGGGGTGGGGCTGCTGGCCGGGGCAATCAACGGCAGCATCATTGCCATTACCGGCATCCCGCCATTCATCGCCACCCTCGGCATGATGGTCTCGGCCCGTGGCCTGGCGCGCTACTACACCGAAGGCCAGCCGGTGAGCATGTTGTCCGATTCCTACACCGCCATTGGCCATGGCGCCATGCCGGTGATCATTTTCCTGGTGGTGGCGGTGATCTTCCACATCGCCCTGCGCTACACCAAGTACGGCAAGTACACCTACGCCATTGGCGGCAACATGCAGGCGGCGCGGACCTCGGGCATCAACGTCAAGCGCCACCTGGTGATCGTCTACAGCATTGCCGGGTTGCTGGCGGGCTTGGCCGGCGTGGTGGCTTCGGCGCGAGCGGCGACCGGGCAGGCGGGCATGGGCATGTCCTACGAACTGGACGCGATTGCGGCGGCGGTGATCGGCGGCACCAGCCTGGCGGGCGGGGTGGGGCGCATCACCGGGACCGTGATCGGGGCGTTGATCCTGGGGGTGATGGCCAGCGGCTTTACCTTCGTCGGTGTCGATGCCTATATCCAGGACATCATCAAGGGCTTGATCATCGTCGTGGCAGTGGTCATCGACCAATACCGCAACAAGCGCAAACTCAAGCGCTGAACCCCCTGAGGTTGCGACAAAGCGCCACGCCTGACCCGCGTGGCGTTGCCATTTGTCTTCTTAATACAGCTATTGCACCGAATTTCTTGTTATAAACGCACTCCGATGACTGCCAAAAGCCTGTCAGAGAACATTTGAGGGGGTTGTCGGACATTTTCCCTATGTTTTCAGTTGCTGAGGCCTCGACTCGGCCTTAGACTGCCGCCCCTCGTAAATTGAGTGCCGGGTGGCGCTTGGAATAGACGGCGCCTTTCCCGATGAGCGTGGCAGCTGCGCTGCGGGACGCTCCATAATTCGCCTTAATGCACGTTTTTTTATAGAGAAATCAATGACAAAGGAAAAGTTGCTGGCCATGCCGGCGGATGACTACATGAATGCCGAGCAGCTGGCTTTCTTCACCAAGCTGTTGCAGAACATGAAGGTCGAAACCCACGAGCGCATCGAACAGAACCGAATCGCCATTGAAAGCCTGGACACCCCGGCCGACCCGGCGGACGCTGCTTCCGTAGAAGAAGAGCGTACCTGGCTGGTCAACGCCATCGATCGCGACCAGCGCATGCTGCCTCAACTGGAGCAGGCCCTGGACCGCATCAACGACGACAGCTTCGGCTGGTGCGACGACAGCGGCGAGCCGATCGGCCTCAAGCGCCTGCTGATCAGCCCGACCACCAAGTACTGCATCGAAGCCCAGGAACGTCACGAACAGATCGACAAGCACCAGCGTCAGGCCTGATTCGCGTTTTCCGAAAAAAGATCGCGACCTTTTGACGAAGGCCGCGATCTTTTGCTTTCGCCCGTGGCTGTTCGTCTACTTCCGTTGACCTGCTGCAAGAACACGACTAATGGACCATGGATAATGGCTCGGTAGTGGCGTTTAATGCGGTCATAACAACGAGAGTGTGGGTGACGAACATGGCGACAGACGGAACGCTGGCGGGTGCGGTACCGGCCTCGGAACCTGTGACAAAAGGCGCGGCGCGCTGGCTGACGCCGACCTTGCAGAGCCTCGCCCTGGCCTTGCTGCTGTGCGGCATGGCCCTGGGCGGCTGGTCGCTGTACCTGGGCCTGCCGCTGGTCATGCTCATCGTCTGGTTGCCGCGCCTGCGTTCGCGGGTGGCCGCGGCACCCGCAGCCACGACCGACGCATTGGCCGAGCTGACCCGCGACCTGTCCTACACCACCAGCCATAACGCGCTGTCGGCGGCCGGCGTCGCCTATTCGGTCAAGCAACTGGCCGGCAAGGTCCAGTCCCAACTCGATGCGGCGGCGCAGATCGTCAGCAATGCCGAATCGATGATCGCCACCGAACAGGCCACTTCGCAACTCAGCCAGCAGGCCTTGGGCGCTGCCAGCGAGGCCCATCGCAGCAGCGTGGCCGGGCGCAGCGAACTGGTGGAGTCCATCAGCCGCATGCACCAGCTCAGCCAGCGCGCGAATGACAGCCGTGAGTTGATCGAAGCCTTGAGCGTACGCAGCGATGAAATCCAGCGAGTCAGCCTGGTGATCCAATCGATTGCCAGCCAGACCAACCTGCTGGCGCTGAACGCGGCCATCGAGGCGGCCCGGGCCGGTGAGCATGGCCGTGGGTTCGCGGTGGTGGCCGATGAGGTCCGCGGCCTGGCCGGGCGCACCGCCGCGGCGACCGGCGAAGTCGGGGTGATGGTGGCCGACATCCAGCAGCGCACGACCCAGGTGGTGGAGCAGATCCGTCAATTGGCCGCTGACCTGGACAGCGGCGTGCAGCAGGTGGAGCACACCGGCCAGCATCTGGAAAACATTGCCAGGCTTGCAGAAGGGGTCGAAACCCAGGTCAGCGCCATCGCCCAAGGCACCGACACCAACCGCGAACAACTCGACAGCCTGTTCCACGCCATCGAGCAGATGCGTAGCGACCTGTCCATCAGCGACCAGCAGACCCAGCGTCTGGCCGAGGCGGCGGTGCAGATGGAAGGCCAGGCCGAAACCATCAGCGAACGCCTGGCCGAGGTGGGGCTCGACGATTATCACCAACGGGTCTACGACCTGGCGCGGGAAGGGGCGAGCCAGATCGCCGCGCAGTTCGAGGCCGACATCGACCAGGGCCGTGTCAGCCTGGAGGACTTGTTCGACCGTAACTACCAGCCGATCCCCAATACCCAACCGGCCAAATTCCAGACCCGTTTCGACCGCTACACCGACCAGGTCCTGCCGGCGATCCAGGAACCGTTGCTGGCCCGCCACGAGGGGCTGGTGTTTGCGATTGCCTGCACCCAGCAGGGCTACGTGCCGACCCACAACAAGGTGTTCAGCCAGCCACTGACCGGCGATCCCCAGGTGGACACGCTGAATAATCGCACCAAGCGCAAATTCTCCGATCGCACCGGGATTCGTTGCGGCAGCCACCAGCAACCCGTATTGCTCCAGACCTACACCCGCGATACGGGAGAACTGATGCACGATCTCTCCGTGCCGATCATGCTCAAGGGCCGTCATTGGGGTGGCTTGCGGTTGGGCTACAAACCCGAGAAGCCGCGTTAGGCCTCAGCGCAAGGCACCTGGCCTGCACTGCAACCCTGTGGCGAGGGAGCTTGCTCCCGCTGGGCTGCGCAGCAGCCCCAAAGAGCTGGATGCAACCAATAGGGTGAAATACCGAGCCGGCAGTACTCAGGGCGACTGCTGCGCAGTCGAGCGGGAGCAAGCTCCCTCGCCACAAGAGCGGCCTTGCACTCAGTCAAAGGTCCTGGCTGCTATAGCTGTCTTGTCCCTGGCCAAAGGTCTGGCTGCTACTTACCGTCGTGCAGCCGCACATTCAGTTGATCCACCAGCACCGCCTCTTCGCCGTCGGCCAGCAGCCATTCGCGCAGCAGGTCTTTTTGCTGGTCCGACCAGAAGTCGGCCTCCACCAGCTTGATCTCCGGAGCCAATGGGTGTGCGACGATGAAATCGTCGATGGCGTTGCCGTCCGAGGGCAGGCCGAGTTGGTCGAACAAGGTGCTGAGTTCGTGAGAAGGTTGTTCCATGGAAGTCTCCTTTGGGTGGGGGCGCCGTCGTGGCGCCTCGGGGCTTACCTTTATCTGAGGCAAGCGGTCATCAGGAGTTCGATTGGAATCAGGCTTTCAAGGCCCCTTCATCCACGGCGGCCTTCAACGCCCTGGCTGCTTCCCTGGCAGCCTCGGCCGCGAGCTGCGAAGTCTTGAACCAGCGATCCTTTTCCACCTGGTGGCAACTGACGGTGGTCAACGGTGGCTTGGCACGCATCACGATGACGGCCTGGAACTCGCCTTCGACTTCTCTGGCTTCGCCCCGGATAAAAAACTCGCCAATATCAAATTCCGTCACGTCGCGCCTTCTCCTCGAACCATTATGGGTGCGCTATCCGCCGATGTACGACGGTCTTCGCTGGGCGGGCAGTATGGCAGCAGTTGCCCGTCGGCGGCTGAGTTAAGTCATGGACGGGCACGTAAGCGTTTCAGGCGCTGTTTTCGAGGCGTCTGGCCAGGTAGCAGGCCTCGTTATGGTCGGTGCGGAATCCTCTTACACGTCCAGTCGATGTTTCTTCAATGTGAAAAAAACACTTGCCGGCCAAGACGACCCGATAACGCGGTTGAATCAACGAAATTGGCAGGCAATCGGCGCCGTCAGGGTTGTTGGCAGGTTCAACGATGCACGGGGCGGTGGGGAGGGCTTGGGTGGTGAAAGTGGCCATTGTGAATTCCTTTTCATGGTTTACCGACGAATTGCCGGGTACTTCGAGTAGTCTCCACGCCTTCGGCTACTCTAGAATCGGCAGCGTCGTGTGGACGGTTGCGCCTATCTAAAGCAATTTTTTTTGGGCTCGATGTCAGAAAAATGCTTTTTTAAGTGAGAAATTTCCCTAAAGTTAGTAGTCCCATCTTTTCCGATGCTCAGAGTGGTGTTTTCCTTCAGCCTCTGGCGACCCCCCGGGAAAGACGGCAAGAGCGGCAACCTTTAGTCTGCTCTCGGCCCGGGACAGGGGCGCGCCGTTCATTTCGAATTTCAGTGACAGGTCCATTACGACACTACAGTCGGTACGGGTTCTCGTGGTCCGTCCTTTGCGCAGGGCGGGTCTTTTTCAAAAATGGGGATGTTTCCTTGGCAGTAAGTAATCTCGACATGCATGCGTTATTTGTACTTGGTGACCTGCGGGCAAAACTGGTCAAACAATTCCAGTCACGTTTCGTCTACATCACCGAGCAGACCGCCGAAGGTATTTATGTCGCCGAAATCGACACCGAGTCGGCCCTGGTGGTCGATGACAAGCCCAGGCTCGAGCTCAAGGTCGGTGATCATTTTCGTGCAGCGGTATTGCCCAGCCGCGAAGGTGGCAAGTTTGAAATCCGCTTTCGCGAAATCAAGCTGACGGTCTATGGCCTGGGCGATTACGCCTTCGTCACGACCCCAGGTGGTCAGGCCATCCTGTTCAAGGAAGGCCACAGTGTGGTGACCGTGTTTGCGGCCAACGAACAGTTGCAGGAAGGCTTGACCAAGACCTTGAAGGCGGTGACCGCCAAGGCCGCCAAGTGGCGCAAGGGCGAGCTGGTGACTTTCAAGGCCAGTGAGTGACCGTTTCTGGGCCTGTGCGCCCACACCACTGACAGTTTCGCAAGAACTCGCTGGAACCTCGGCTACAGTCAATTGACTGAACTATTCAGGGACTTGCGTTCGGTTACGCAGGGCCGTTCAGCTATTGCGGTATCTGGCATGAGGTGCAAAGCATGAAACGAGTTCGACAGTGGCTGGCTGCCTGGGCCACCTTCGCTGTGTTGGTTTCACCCCTTCCGGTGTCGGCCGCCACCGCGCCGATCCACTTTGCCGACTTGAACTGGGAAAGTGGCAGCCTGATCACCGATATCCTGCGAGTCATCGTGGAAAAGGGCTATGGATTGCAGACCGATACATTGCCCGGCACCACCATTACCCTGGAAACCGCCCTGGCCAATAACGACATACAGGTGATCGGCGAAGAATGGGCCGGCCGCAGCCCCGTGTGGGTCAAGGCCGAGGCCGAAGGCAAGGTGGTTGCCTTGGGCGATACGGTCAAAGGCGCGACCGAAGGCTGGTGGGTGCCCGAGTACGTCATCAAGGGCGACCCGGCCAAGGGCATCAAGCCCCTGGCGCCGGACCTGCGCAGCGTCGAAGACCTGGCGCGCTACAAGCACGTGTTCAAGGACCCGGAGAGCCCCGACAAGGGCCGCTTCCTCAACAGCCCCATCGGCTGGACCTCCGAGGTGGTCAACAAACAGAAGCTCAAGGCGTATGGCTTGTCGGACAGCTACGTGAATTTTCGCAGCGGCTCGGGGGCGGCGCTGGATGCGGAAATCAGCTCGACGATCCGCCGGGGCAAACCGATCCTGTTCTACTACTGGTCGCCCACGCCGCTGCTCGGGCGTTTCAAACTGGTGCAGCTGCAAGAACCGCCGTTCGATGCCGAGGCCTGGAAGACCCTGACCGACGCCGATAACCCCAACCCGAAGCCGACCCGCTCCCTGGCCTCGAAGCTGTCGATCGGTGTCTCGGCGCCATTCCAGAAGCAATACCCGGAGATTGCCGAGTTCTTCAGCAAGGTCGACTTGCCCATCGAGCCGTTGAACAAGACCCTGGCCGACATGAGCGAGAAGCGCACGCCACCCCGTGAAGCCGCCGAGGCGTTCCTCAAGGCCCATCCTGAGGTCTGGCAGGCCTGGTTGCCCAAGGAGGTCGCCGACAAGGTGTCCGCCGGCCTCTAGCGGGCGCACGTGCCAGCGGGCTGAACGCTTGATCCTGGGCAATGAATCATTCACTGGAAACTGGCAACCTGCGCCCGTCCAGCGAAATACCAAATTCGAGCTAGGATGATTGTTCAACCTTTTTCAGGAGGCTGGCGAATGACGCTTTTATTGGCTCGGTCGCTGGTCGCAGTGTTTGCGACCATCAGCTTGATTCATTTGTATTGGGCCCTGGGTGGGCGGTGGGCGGCCCTGGCGGTGGTGCCCCAGGTGCCGGTGAGGCAGGGGGAGGCGCTGCGACCGGCGTTCGACCCTTCGGGCTGGCTGACGTTGCTGGTCGCCCTGGCACTGCTGATGATTGCGCTGCTGGTGTGCCTGCGAGGCGGTCTGCTGGCGCAGCCAGTCACCCATCGGGCGTTGCAGTGGCTGATCAGTGCGATCGCCTTGCTGATGTTCGCCCGGGCCATTGGCGAGTCGAACCTGGTGGGCTTCTTCAAGGAGGTCAAGGGCTCGACATTCGCCAGGCTCGATACCTGGGTCTATTCGCCGTTGTGCGTGGTGCTCGGGGCCGGGTTGTTGACGGTGGCGTGGGCTTGAACGGCAGTGCAAGGGTGGGAGGGACTTACACAAGACGACCCGCTTTTGTGGCGAGGGAGCTTGCTCCCGCTGGAGGGCGCAGCCCTCCCAAAAGCTGAACACAAACAGCCTGACACTCCGAGGTGACAGGTCTCGGGGCTGCTGCGCAGCCCAGCGGGAGCAAGCTCCCTCGCCACAAGGGTGTTCGCCGCAAGGTAGCGGTCAGCCGTCCTGTCCGGTTCGGCGACTGCTCACTTCCGCCGGCACATCATCCCCAGCCATGCGTTTGCGGAACAACGCCGCCCGAGCCAGCAGCAGGGTGGTCACCGGTACGGTGATCGATAGCAGGATCGGGATCAGCCAGGCGTGCAACACCGGCCCGGACTTGAGCGCCGAAAAATACACGATCGAGGCCAGCGCCACGCACCAGGCCCCCAGTGTGGAGGCCAGGGCCGGCGGGTGCATGCGCTGGAAATAATCCTTCAAGCGCATCAGGCCGATCGCCCCGGCCAGGGCGAAAAGGCTGCTGAGGACCAGCAGGATCGCCACCGGGATTTCGACCCACATCGACAGTTCGCCGTTCATTCGATCACCTCGCCACGCAGCAGGAACTTGGCCAGGGCAAACGAGCCGACAAAGCCGAACAGGGCGATCAGCAGCGCCGCCTCGAAATAGGTGTCACTGGCATAGCGGATGCCCAGCACCAGCATCATCAGCATCGCCACGATGTACAGGTAGTCCAGGGCCAATACCCGATCCTGGGCCGAAGGGCCCTTGAACAGCCGCCACAGGGTCAACACCATCGCCAGGGAGAACAGGAACAGGCTCAACAGGATCGCATTGGACAGCAACGGGCTCATTCGAAAATCTCCATCAACGGGCGCTCGTAGGTGGCCTTGAAATGCGCGATGAATGACGCCTCGTCGGCCAGGTCGAACACGTGCATCAACAGGATGCTGCGATCCAGGGCCAATTCCGACCAGACGGTCCCGGGAATCACCGTGGTGATCATCGACAGCGCGGCCAGGCCGTTGGCATCGCGCAGGTCCAGCGGCACCTTGATGAACCGCGAGCGAGGTGGCCGGCGCCCGGCGTTCAGCACACCCCAGGCCACCGCCAGGTTGGACATCAGCACGTCGCGGCCCACCAGCAGGAACAAGCGCAACACCACCCACGGCCGGCGGATGCGGATGGGCCGCGGTCGCAACGGGCGCATCATCAACGGGGCCAGGAACCCCAGTGCAGCACCCAGCAGCAGATGGCCGGCGCTGAGGGACACGTTCAACACCAGCCACAACAAGCACAGCGCCAGGGACAACCATGGGGCAGGAAACAGGCGCTTCATGGCTGCACCTCCCGCAACGCGGCGCGGGTTTCGGGGTTGGGCACGGCGCGGGTGGCAAGTACCGACATCACGTAATGTTCCGGGTTGTTCAGCGCATCGGCGGCGGATTGGGTATAGCGCAGCAACGGCTCGGCCTTGAAGGTCAGGGCGATGCCCAGGCCCAGCAGCACGACGATCGGCAGGCATTCGAACGGTCGCAGCAACGGCGAGGGTCGCTCCTGCGGCGTCCAGAAGCGCTGGATGCCCAGGCGCGAGAAGGCGATCAACGAGGCCAGCCCCGACAGGATCAACAACGCCAGCAAGCCCCAGGCCTGGTTCGACACCGGCGTTCCGGCGCTGGCCTCGAGCCCCTGGGGATTGAGCAGGGCACTGAGCAGGCTCAGCTTGCCGATGAACCCCGACAGCGGCGGCATGCCGATGATCAACAGCGCACAGAAGATAAAGCTCAAGCCGAGGAAGGCCATGGTCCAGGGAATCACCTGCCCGACCACGGCTTTTTGCTCGTCATCGAGGTTGATGCCCTTGGGCGGCTGCAAGGATTCCAACGGTCGCGGCAACGTGTCGAAGTCGTCGTCCAGGGACAGTTCATTGGCCGAGCGCGAACGTTCGATCAGTTCGGCCAGCAAGAACAGCGCACAGAGCGCCAGGGTCGAACTCACCAGATAGAACAGCGCCGCACCCACCAGGTTCGGTTGGGCGAAGCCGATGGCCGACAACAGGATCCCGGCCGAGACCAGGATGCTCAGGCTCGCCATGCGCTCCAGGCGCTGGGCGGCGAGAATGGCGATGGCGGCGCAGACGATGGTCGCCATGCCGCCGTAGACCAGCCAGTCGGCGCCGAAATACGCCGAGGCGCCGGCCTGGCCGGAGAACAGCAGCGTCCACAGGCGCAGGAGCGTGTAGACCCCGACCTTGGTCATGATCGCAAACAGCGCCGCCACCGGTGCGCTGGCGGCGCTATAGGCCGGCACCAGCCAGAAGTTCAGCGGCCACATGCCGGCCTTGGCCAGGAACGCCACCGCCAGAATGCCTGCCCCGGCGTGCAGCAGGCCGCGGTCGGCCTCCGGCACCAGCGGGATTTTCAGGGCCAGGTCGGCCATGTTCAACGTGCCGGTGACGCCATAGATCAGCGCCGCGCCGATCAGGAACAACGACGAGGCCAGCAGGTTGATGGAGATGTAATGCAGGCCCGCCGACACTCGCGCCCGGCCCGAACCGTGCAGCATCAGGCCGTAGGAAGCCGCCAGCAGCACTTCGAAGAACACGAACAGGTTGAACAGGTCCGCCGTCAGGAAGGCGCCGTAGAGGCCCATCAACTGGATCTGGAACAGCGCATGGAAACTGGCACCGGCGCGGTCCCAGCGGGCCGTGGCGAAGAGCAGGGCGCTGACGCCGATGATGCCGGTCAGTACCAGCATCAGCGCCGACAGCCGATCGACCACCAGGACGATGCCGAACGGCGCCTGCCAATTGCCGGGCAGGTACACGCCAATGGAGGCAGGCAAGGCCTGGTCCTGGGTCCAGTAGAGCAACAGCACGGCGATGCCCAGGCCCAGCAGGCTGGAAAACAGGTTGATCCGGGCCTTGAGCGGGCGGTGTTTCTCGCCCAGCATCAGCATCACCGCGGCGGTCAGCAGCGGCAGCAGGATGGGGGCGGCGATCAGATGGGGCGTCACTATCATTCCTTGGGCTCCCGACCGTCCACGTGGTCGGTACCGGTCAGGCCCCGGGACGCCAGCAGCACCACCAGGAACAACGCGGTCATGGCGAAGCTGATCACGATGGCGGTCAGCACCAGGGCCTGGGGCAGCGGGTCGGTGTAGTGCAGCAGGTCCTGGGGCACGCCGTCCTTGATGATCGGCTCCTTGCCGATGAACAGGCTGCCCATGCTGAAGATGAACAGGTTGACGCCATAGGACAGCAGGCACAGGCCCATGACCACCTGGAAGGTCCGAGGCCGCAGCACCAGCCAGACGCCGGAGGCGGCCAGTACGCCGATTGCGATTGCGATGACTTCTTCCATCAGACGGTGGCTCCTTTGGCGGGGGCGATGGGTTTGGCTTGCAGGCCCGGCTTATGTGCCCGCACCGACTGGTGAGCCAGGGCGGTGAGGATCAACAGGGTGGAACCGACCACCACGGCGTACACGCCAATGTCGAAGAACAGCGCGCTGGCCAGGTGAATGTCACCCAGCAACGGCAATTCGAAATGCCAGGTATGGGTGGTCAGGAACGGATAACCCACGGCCATCGCCCCCAGGCCGGTGGCGGTGGCGAACAACAGCCCGGTGCCCATCCAGCGCAGCGGGCGCAGGCTCATTTGCGCCTCGACCCACTGGGTGCCGGCGACCATGTATTGCAGGATGAACGCCACCGACATCACCAGCCCGGCCACGAAGCCGCCACCGGGTTGGTTGTGGCCGCGCATGAACAGGTAGAACGACACCACCAGGGCGATCGGCAGCAGCAGGCGCACCAGCACCGACGGCACCATCATGAAACCCAAGGCGGTGTCGCTGGCATGGCGCGGGTTGACCAGGTCGGTGACCACGTCCGGTGCCAGCAGGCGCTGTTGCGCCGGCAGTTGCATGCTTTCCTTCGGTGGTCGGAAACGCCGCAACAGGGCGAACACCGCCAGGGCTACCGCCACCAGCACGGTGATTTCCCCCAAGGTGTCGAAGCCACGGAAGTCCACCAGCATCACGTTCACCACGTTGCTGCCGCCGCCTTCGGGCAGGGCACGGCTCAAGTAGAACGAAGAAATGTCGTTGGGCGTCTGCCGCGTCAGCATCGCATAGGACAGCAACGCCATGCCGCCGCCCACCGCGATGGACAGCAGCAAGTCCCGCAGGCGCCGGATGCGCGCGCGCCGCTCGCTGTTGGGCAGTGGCGAGACGTCCTCGATCCGCCGGGGCAGCCAGCGCAGGCCCAGCAGGATCAGCACCGTGGTCACCACTTCCACCACCAGTTGCGTCAAGGCCAGGTCGGGGGCAGAGAACCAGACGAAGGTCACGCAGGTCATCAGGCCGCAGACGCTGACCATGGTCAGGGCCGCGAGCCGGTGATACTTGGCCTGCCAGGCCGCGCCCAGGGCACAGATGATTGCCAGCAGCCACAAGGTGACGAAGACGATGGAGCCGGGGATCTTCGGTCGGTCGCCCCAGACCAGCGTGCTGTGCAGCATCGGGATCAACCCGGCGAGCACGGCGGCCAGGACCAGCCAGAACAACTGGGCTTGCAGGCGCCGGGTGCTGATCCGTCGTTCCAGGCGCCGGCCCTGGCGCATCATCAGCACCAGGCAGCGCTCGAACAGGCGCTTGCCGCTGAGTCGGCCAATGAATGGCGGGTGCTTGATGTGGCCTTGCCGGAACTGATTGCGCAGCAACAGGTACAGGACGATGCCGCCGGACATCGCCACCAGGCTCATGATCATCGGCGCGTTCAGGCCGTGCCAGATCGCCAGGCTGTACTCGGGCAGCGTGCCGCCCACCACCGGCAACGCGGCGGCGGCGAGCAACGAGCCGACCACCTGGGCCGGAAAAATCCCCACCAACAGGCAGGTGAACACCAGCAGCTCCACCGGCGCGCGCATCCAGCGCGGTGGTTCGTGGGGGGTATGGGGCAGGTCGGTGGCGGTGGGGCCGAAGAACACATCCACGGTGAAGCGCAGGGAGTAGGCGACGCTGAAGGTCCCGGCGATGGTGGCGATGATCGGCAACGCCAGCTCGACCCAGGCCGTGGCGGAAATGAACACCGTCTCGGCGAAGAACATTTCCTTGGACAGGAAACCATTGAGCAGCGGCACCCCGGCCATCGCTGCGCTGGCGACCATGGCCAGGGTGGCGGTGAACGGAATCAGCCGCACCAGGCCGCTGAGCTTGCGAATGTCCCGGGTGCCGCTTTCGTGGTCGATGATCCCGGCGGCCATGAACAGCGACGCCTTGAAGGTGGCATGGTTAAGGATATGGAACACCGCCGCCACGGCCGCCAGCGGACTGTTCAGGCCCAGCAACAGGGTGATCAGCCCGAGGTGGCTGATGGTGGAGTAGGCCAGCAAACCCTTGAGGTCGTTCTGGAACATGGCGCAGTAGGCGCCCAGCAGCAAGGTACAGGCCCCCGCGCCGCTGACGATGTAGAACCATTCTTCACTGCCCGACAGCGACGGCCATAACCGCGCCAGCAGGAACACCCCGGCCTTGACCATGGTCGCCGAGTGCAGGTACGCCGACACCGGCGTCGGGGCGGCCATGGCGTGGGGGAGCCAGAAGTGGAAAGGGAATTGCGCGCTTTTGCTCAGGGCGCCGATCAGGATCAGAGGCAACAGGATGGGGTAGAGGGCATGAGCGCGGATCAGGTCGCCAGCGGCCAGGACCTTGTCCAGCTCATAGCTGCCCACCACATGGCCGAGCAGCATCACCCCCGCCAACAGGCAAAGCCCGCCGGCACCGGTCACCATCAAGGCCATATAGGCACCGCGCCGCGCGTCGGCGCGGTGGTGCCAGTAACCGATCAGCAGGAACGAGAACAGGCTGGTCAGCTCCCAGAAAAACACCATCTGGATCAGGTTGCCGGAGATCACCAGCCCGAGCATGGCGCCCATGAACGCCAGGAAGAAGGCGAAGAAGCGTGGCACCGGATCGTCCGGCGACATGTAATAGCGGGCGTACAGCGACACCAGCGTGCCGATGCCCAGCACCAGCAACGAAAACAGCCAGGCGAACCCGTCCAGGCGCAGCACGAAATCCAGCCCCAGGCTGGGCAACCAGGCATAGTGCTCGCGGATCACGCCACCGTCGGCGATCTGCGGGTACAGCAAGGCCACCTGAACGGTACCGGCCAGGGCTACGAGGCCGGCCAGCAGGGATTCGGCGTTACGGGCGTTATGCGGCAGCAGCGCCGCGACACAGCTGCCGATGAAGGGCAAAAGCAATAGAACTATCAGTGACATAGGCTTCTATTCGGCGGGAGGTTGTGAGGGATCATACGTGGCGTATTCCCGATCACCAACCGTGAGGGTGTCGCAGAATCCTACAAGGTAGGCAGTGTTTTCCGACTTTGCAGGGTTTCAGATGACCTCGGACGAAGCGTCAACGCCGGAATGGCCGCTGTCGAGGCGGCTTTTTTTTCGGTGGCGAATGGATTGCTGGCCGGCCTCAACCTTCCCGCTCAAGCGATTCATCGGCTGCAATGGCATCTTTGCTGCGGGTCTTCAGCTCACTGACAATCACCGCCGCCACGATCAGCGCCGCGCCGAACAACGCGATCGCCGGCAACCGCTCACCGGCCAGGCGCCCGGCGATGCCGGCCCACACCGGTTCGCCGGCATAGATCAGCGTGGCGCGGGTCGGCGAGACGCTTTTCTGCGCCCAGTTCATCGCTACTTGGATCGCGGCGCTGGCGGCGCCCAGGCCCACGGCACTGACCAGCAGCAACAGGGAAAAATCCGGGATCGCTTCCTGGGTCGGCACCACCATCAGGAACGCCAGCACAGCCGTGCTCGCCAGTTGCACCACGGTCACCCGACGCACGTCGACCTGGCCGGCATAGGCGCTGATCAGGATGATCTCGGCGGCAATCGCGATGGCGCTGATCAACGTGGCGATTTCACCGGGGCTGAAATTCAATGAAGCGCCCGCCGGCCCCGACACCAGCATCAAGCCGGTGAACGCCAGCATGATCCCGATGCTGGGCATCAGCCCAGGGCGACGGCCCAGCACCAGCCATTGCAGCAAGGGCACGAAGGGCACGTAAAGCGCGGTGATGAACGCCGACTGGCTGCTGGGAATGGTTTGCAGGCCGACGGTCTGCAAACCGTAGCCGAGCATGATCGCCACGCCGATGAAGCACCCGGCCTTGAGTTCGAACAGTGTCAGGTCGCGCAGGTGCCGCCAGGAAAACAGTGCGACGAACGCGGCGGCGGCCGCGAAGCGCAGGCCGACGAAAAACATCGGCCCGCTGACCGTCATGGCGTGCTGTACCAGCAAGAACGTTCCACCCCAGATCATGGTGATCAGCACCAGCACGCATTCGGCCTTGCTGAACCGGGAGAAACGGGGGGAAGCTTGAGGAGAGTTCACCGATGCCATGACCTTGCGCGCCACTTGAGGGGGACGCACAATGCGCCCGAAGGTGGGCAGTATAATGCGCAACCCAGCCATGTGAGCAATATAGTGCACAAAGAATCCGGCCAGCGGGCCTCCGTCCTGCAACACGTCAGCCAGAACGTCCGTCGTTTGCGGCATGCCGCCGAGCTCAGCCAGACCGCACTGGCGGAATTGTCCGGGGTCAGCCGGCGCATGCTGGTGGCCATCGAGGCTGGCGAAAAGAACGTCAGCCTGACGACGCTTGATCGGGTCGCCGAAGCCCTCGACGTGGCCTTCAGCGATCTGATCCAGGCCCCCGAGGCGCGAGATCCGAGCCGCATCAATGAACTGGCCTGGGCCGGCACCATCCCCGGCAGCAAGGCCGTATTGCTGGCCAAGGCCACCGCCAGCCGTGAAGTCGAGCTTTGGGAATGGCGCCTGGAGCCCGGCGAGCATTACCCTTCAGAGCCTGACGCCGACGGTTGGAGCGAGCAGCTCTATGTCTTCGAGGGTTGCCTGACCCTGCTGTTGGGCAGCGAGGAGCGCCGCATTGGCGCCGGTGAGTTTTTCATGTTCGCCAGCAACCAGCCCCATGCCTATCGCAACGATGGCCCGGTGGCGGCGAGATTCGTACGCAACGTGGTGATTTGATTCCTGGGGAGAGCGGTATGGACACAGCGCTGGAACGACAGGGGAGTGGCCTCATCCGCGAAGCCGACATCCTGATTATCGGTGGCGGCCTGAGCGGTGCCATGCTGGCCGCGCAGTTGCTGCGCCTGCCGGGCCGGCGCGAGGTGTTGATCGTCGAGCCGCGCAGCGAGCTGGGCCGGGGCGAGGCCTACAGTGCCGTGGAACTGGGACACACCTTGAACGGCAACGCCGCGCGGATGAGCGTCGATCCGGACAACGCCGATGACCTGACCCAATGGCTCACCGCGTTCATCGAAGCCGGCGGCTGGCCCGAGTCGGATCAGCAGCACGTGCCGATCAGCGAGTTGTTCCCGCCCCGGGGAATCTTTGGCCTGTATGTGCAGCAACGCCTGGCCGAGGCCCGCGAGTTGGGCGCACAAAGCGGTTCGACCGCCGAGCATGTGCGCGGAGAGGCTGTGGACCTGCGGCTTGCCGACGATGCCGTGATGGTTACGCTCGCCGACGGCCAAGTCTTGCGGGGCGGTTTCGCGGTGCTGGCCACCGGCATGTTCCCGGCGGCGCGCACCCCGCAAACCGAATCCAGCGGCTTGAATGCCGCAGCCCTGGATCCCTGGGATGTGGCCGCGATGCGTCAGCTCGATCCCCAGGCCACGGTGCTGATCATCGGCTCGGGGCTGACCATGGTCGACGCCGTGGTGTCCCTGGAGCAGGCCGGGCACCGTGGCCCCATCGAAGTGTTTTCCCGCCATGGGCTGTTGCCCCACGTGCGCCGCCAGCCGCCGGCCTGGGTGGATTTCCTCGCCGAAGACCACAGCCTGCGTTCGCCACGCCAGTTGATGTGCGCCCTGCGTGAGCAATGCCGCCAGGCTCAAGCTCAAGGCATCGATTGGCAAGCGCCGCTGGACACCGTGCGTGCGCATATCGGGCGCTTGTGGAACCAGGCCAGCGATGTGCAGCGCCGGCAGTTCGTGCGGCATGTGCGGCCGTGGTGGGAGAGTCATCACCATCGCTCGCCACCATTGAGTGCGGAGTTGGTGGCGCGTTTGCATGGGGAAGGGCGGTTGCGGATCCAGGCGGCGTCGTTCAAAGGGTTGGTACCTTCTGCCGGAGGGGCATTAAGTATCTACATCCGCCGACGGGGCGAGGCCGGGCTGACGGTGGTGGAGGGCGCGGCACTGATCAACTCCAGCGGCATCGAGTACGACTGGCGTCGCGTTGCACGGCCGTTGCCGCAACAGTTGCTGGCCCGAGGGCTGGTCCAGCCGGGGCCGTTGGCCCTGGGCATCGCCGCCCGCGCCGATGGTGCGGTGCTGGATGCTCGAGGCGAACCCGCCGAGCGCCTGTTCGCCATGGGCCCGCCGTTGCGGGGGATATGGTGGGAAAGCACCGCCGTGACCGATGTGGCGAGCCAGGCCAAGGCGTTGGCGGGGCGGTTGGTTCAATTGCAAACCCAGTGAACGCGATCCCCCGTGGCGAGGGAGCTTGCTCCCGCTGGGCTACGAAGTAGCCCCAAAACCATTCACCCGGGTGTGTCAGGTTGGTCGCATTCAGCATTCAGTTCTTTGGGGTTGCTGCGCAACCCAGCGGGAGCAAGCTCCCTCGCCACAGGGAGTTCACTGAAGTGAGCGGTTGCGGTTACAGCTCGCTGACCTTGACCCAGCGCTGCTCCCGCGCCGCCATCCGAATCGCTGCCGCCAGCCGTTCCACTTCCCAGGCCTCGTCGAAGTCCGTGCCGCTGCCGCCTTCGCCAGCGAGGGCCATGATCAGTTCCTGCACCTCCAACGTCTTCAATTCGTTGTACCCCAACTGGTGTCCGGCGGCGGGGCTGAATGCGGCATAGCCGGGCAGGTCCGGACCGGCCAGCAGGCGCTGGAAACCTGGCTGGCCGGCGCGACACAGGCGCAGTTCATTGAGCCGTTCCTGATCGAAGGCCAATGTGCCGAGGGTGCCGCTGATCTCGAAACTCAGATGATTCTTGTAGCCATGCTTGAGCCAACTGCTGCTCACCGTGCCCCGGGCGCCATTGGCGAAACGCAGCAGCCCGTGGACGTGGTCGTCCACCGCGATGGCCCGTTGTTCGGCATTGCCGGCGCTGGCAGGGCGTTGGTGATGCACGGTCTGGCTGTCGGCGCACACGGCCTCGACATCGCCCAACAAGTGCCGGGCCATGGCCAGCAAGTGGCTGCCCAGGTCGGCCAGTGCGCCACCGGCGTGGCTCGCTTCGCAACGCCATGACCACGGTGAAGTGGGATCGGCCATGAAGTCTTCGCTGAACTCACCCTGGAAGCTGATGATCTGTCCCAGTTCGCCGCGCTGGATCATGTCCCGCGCCAGTTGGATGATCGGGTTGTGCTGGTAGTTGTAGCCGACCCGCGTCACCACCCCCGCAGCCTTGGCCGCCTGGCGCATCTGCTCGGCCTGCTCCAGGGACACCGCCAGGGGCTTTTCACAATAGACCGGCTTGCCCGCCGCCAACGCCGCCATGGCCATGGGGAAGTGCAGGTGGTTGGGGGTGGTGATGGCGATCAGGTTGACCTTGGGGTCGTCGATCAGCTGTTGCCAGTCACTGTGGGCCGTCTCGAACCCCCAGCTTTGGGCGCACTGCCGGGCACGCTGCGGATCGGCGTCGGCCAGGGCCGCCAGTGTCAGGTTCAGGGGGAGGTCGAACACCGCCTTGGCATTGTGGAACGCCAAGGCATGGGCACGGCCCATGAAGCCGGTGCCAATCAGACCGATGCCGAGTTCACGCATGAGAAAGAGCCCTTTGAATTGTTATTTTCAGAAGGCTCTTTATGGAATAAATATTCTCAAATTGCAAATGTTGGAATAAATATTCATTTGCGCGATCGCAGAGGACCCCTTGTGGGAGCGAGCTTGCTCGCGATGGCGGCGTGTCAGTGAAAAAGATTCTTGGCTGACACACCGCCATCGCGAGCAAGCTCGCTCCCACAGGGTTTCTCACAGGTCTGCCATGGAGTTCGCTATCAGGACAGGAACCCACCATCCACATTCAACGCCACACCCGTGGTGTAGCTCGACGCATCGCTGGCCAGGTACAGCACCGCGCCGGCCATTTCGCTCGGGTCGGCCACGCGCTTGAGGGGGATCTGCGCCAGGGCGGTTTTCAGGATGGCGTCGTTCTTGACCAGCGCCGAGGCGAACTTGGTGTCGGTCAGGCCCGGCAGCAGGGCGTTGCAGCGGATGCCGAACTGCGCGCATTCCTTGGCGAAGACCTTGGTCATGTTGATCACCGCGGCCTTGGTCACCGAATAGATGCCCTGGAAGATCCCCGGCGAGATGCCGTTGATCGACGCCACGTTGATGATGCTGCCGCCGCCGTTTTCGCGCATCAGCTTGCCGGCTTCCACCGACATGAAGAAATAGCCGCGGATGTTCACGTCCACGGTTTTCTGGAACGCACCCAGGTCGGTGTCCAGGACGTTGCAGAACTGCGGGTTGGTGGCGGCGTTGTTCACCAGGATGTCCAGGCGCCCGAACTGTTCGCGGATACCGGCGAACACCTGGCTGATCTGCTCCATTTCCCCGATGTGGCAGGCGATGGCGGTGGCCTTGCCGCCGGCAGCGATGATCGCATCGGCCACGTGCTGGCAACCGTCGAGCTTGCGGCTGGACACGATCACATGGGCGCCTTGTTGGGCCAGCAGTTTGGCGATGGCTTCGCCGATGCCGCGGCTGGCGCCGGAAACGAAGGCGATTTTACCGTCGAGGTCGAACAACTGGGTCTTGGACATGCTGTTTCCTTGTGATGGGGCGCTCAGAGCGTGGATTTACCGATGACCTGCAGGCTCATCTGCTCCAGCAGTTTGTTCATCTGAACGAACTGCGCGAAGCGTTTGTCCTGGGTCTGGCCGTGGAAGAAGCGGTAGTAGATCTGCTGGACGATCCCGGCCAGGCGGAACAGGCCGTAGGTGTAGTAGAAGTCGAAGTTGTCGATGCGGATCCCGGCGCGCTCGGCGTAGTAATCGACGAATTCGCGGCGGGTCAGCATGCCGGGGGCGTGGCTCGGCTGGCGGCGCATCAGTTGCACCGGCGCCGGGTCGTCCGCCTCGATCCAGTAGGCGAGGCTGTTGCCCAGGTCCATCAACGGGTCGCCCAGGGTGGTCAATTCCCAGTCCAGCACACCGATGATCTGCATCGGGTTCTCCGGGTCGAGGATCACGTTGTCGAAGCGGTAGTCGTTGTGGACGATGCTCGAAGTGGGGTGGTCGGCGGGCATCTTGTCGTTGAGCCAGGCCTTGACCGCCTCCCATTTCGGCGCATCGGGGGTCAGGGCTTTTTCGTAGCGGTCGCTCCAGCCACGGATCTGCCGGGCCACGTAGCCTTCGGGCTTGCCCAGGTCGGCCAGGCCGCAAGCGGTGTAGTCGACGCGGTGCAGTTCGACGAGCCGGTCGATGAAGCTCTTGCACAGCGCTTCAGTGCGGGCAGCGTCGAAACCCAGCTCCGGCGGCAGGTCGGAGCGCAGGATAATGCCCTTGACCCGTTCCATCACGTAGAACTCGGCGCCCATCACCGACTCGTCAGTGCAGTGCACATAGGCTTTGGGGCAGTACGGGAACGCTTCGCGCAATTGGTTGAGGATGCGGAACTCACGGCCCATGTCGTGGGCGGACTTGGCCTTGTGGCCGAACGGCGGCCGACGCAGGACGAATTCCTGTTCGGGGTATTCCAGCAGGTAGGTCAGGTTCGACGCGCCACCGGGAAACTGGCTGATCCGTGGCAGGCCGGTCAGGCCGGGAATGTGGGCCTTGAGGTACGGGTCGATCAGGTTGGCATCGAGTTCTTCACCGTCGCGCACGCGGGTGGACTGATCAGTAAACGCCATGCTTATCCCTTCTGCTTATTTTGGAGGCCATCGATCATTGGCTAATCTAATGGCGCGTGGGAGGCGTCACAAGCACGCCAAGGTCTTATAGGTTAGCGTGTTGCCGGATAATCAGCGGGCTTGATGCATGGCGGCGTGCGCGTCGGAAGCGGGCGAGCTATGGTTCGGGGAGTCGCTGTCAAAGGAGCCACCGCGATGGGATGCCCGCAAGTCTGTAGCACCGCGACCCTGCAATGCAGCTTCGGCGCAGCCCCCGCGGTGCTCAATGTGCTGCCGGTCAATCGCCTGCTGACCGGCGGGATGCCGGCGGCGAACATCATGGATCACATCCCGCTGGTGAACATCACCACCTTCGGCATGTGCATGAGCCTGGCGAACCCCACCGTGGCCGCCGCCACCGCGGCGGCCCTGGGCGTGCTGACCCCCATGCCCTGCATCCCGGCCACTGCGGCGCCATGGATCCCCGGCGGCGCCCCGACCCTGTTGCTGGGCAACATGCCGGCCATCGACGCCAACAGCACCTTGATGTGCACCTGGGCCGGGGTGATCAAGATCGTCGTGCCGGGGCAGGTGCAGATGTTGATTCCCTGACGGTGACGCCTGTGAACAACCACAAACTCCCTGTGGGAGCGAGCTTGCTCGCGATGACGTCGGCACAGTCAATCACCGCAAACTGATCTACCGCTATCGCGAGCAAGCTCGCTCCCACAAGGGGACGTGTGCTGATCGCTCAATCTTGATCCATCGCCGGGGCGACTCGGCCTCAAGCATTGGCGTGGGTCAGCCCGGTCAAGGTGTCGGCGATGGCCTTCGTGCGTTGTGCCGTGCCTTCGGTGGTACGGCTGGAGTCTTCCAGGGCATCGAGCATCTCCCGCAGGGCGCTCACGGCAACGGACTGGTCTTCGATCTGTTGGGCGACGCCTTGGATCTCCGTCGAGAGCAGGCCGATGTCCATGCCGATTTCCGCGGCATTCTGGCGGGTGATTTCCGCAAGCTTGCGAACCTCATCGGCCACCACCGCAAAGCCTCTGCCCATCTCACCGGCCCGCGCTGCTTCGATGGCGGCGTTGAGGGCCAACAGGTTGGTCTGTCCGGCGATTTGCTGGATGACCTGTACGATCGACTGGATACGCAAGCTCGAGCTGGCGAGCGCACGGGCACCGACCACCGCTTCACCCGCTTGCGTGGCAAGCTGCTCGACGGTGGTGCCGGCCTGCTCGGCGACGCTGTTTTGCCGGTCGATGGTGCCCGTCAGGTCATCCATCGACAGGTGCAGTTCGCCGGAGTAATGCTTGATTTGCGTCACCATCGACGCTTGTTGCTGGCTGGCCTGCGCCAATACCTGGCCCAGGTCCGTCAGGCCGTCGAACACCGGCAGGATCGTCTGGTCCAGGCCGCGAGTGTCCAAGGCGCTGCTGAAGTCATTCATCTTGAACGCCATGATCTGCTTGACCACGACATGATTCAGGCCCGCCAGCTTCTTGATCTGGCGGCGCAGGAAAAATGCCTTGAACTCGCCATAGTGGGTGATGAAGTGATCGACGTACTCGTCGACAAAACCGGCGCCCTTGGTGACCCTGAAGAAGAAAATCGCCGTGAGTGTCTGGTTAAGATTCAAACCGAGGATTTCACCAAACGTCGAGAAGCCGGCCAGGGGCACATCCCCGAAAATACCGGCCATGCTGCCCAGGTCGCTGCTGTTGTTGAGCCGGCGCAGGATGCAATCGTTGAGAATGGCGGCCACCGGCTGGCCACCTTTACCCTTGAGGAATTTCTCGTAGTCGAGCCGGGTCGCCTCGCGCAGGGGCGTGCGCTTGACCATCACCAGCTCTTCGCCGGGCGCCACGTCGCAGAACAACTGGATGATCTGCTGCTGATGGTCGATGCGGGCAATGGAACGGACGAACAGCTCATCACCCACGCGGATGGCGAATGAATAATCGGCCAGCTTCTTTTCCAGCGCCTGGGCACTGCACTCGAAGGCCTCGCACAGCGCCTGGACCATGCTCTTGATGTTTCCACGACTGTCGATGACCTGGTCGATGGTGCGGTCTTCGACCGACGCGGTCAGCACGCTGAATGTCAGCCCGGCAGGTTGGAAGTTCTGGCTCTTGAACACCCCGAAGCGCACATCCGCCGCGGTTTTCAGAAAGACAATCTGCGCATGGTTCTGGTAACTGCGCTGCCCATCACTGATCAGGGTCTTCTTGAAATCCGCCTTGCCACCGGCTGAGCCGCCGACGAACAAGCACGGGAAGCGTCCAGACTCATAAAGCGCCTCCATAAAGAACGACTCGGAAGCCGAAAGACCATCGAACACCACGTAGGCCAAGGTATCGCGATGGTCAATGGGCGTGCTCACCTGCGCCTGCTTGATGTTATTCACCAATCGAGCGATTCGCTCACGCATGGCCAGGCGCTTGCCGCCACCGCGAATGTCCTCGCACTCCAGCGGCACCATCACCACCTCGGCCGACGCAATCACACTGGTGTCGAACAGCTGCAGCACCACCCGGTCCCAGGTCTCGCCGGTCTGGCAGTACAGCGTGTTCGCACCGTTGTACAGCTCACCGGACGTCGTGCACAGGCTGATGGCGCTTTGGGGAAAGCGCTGCTTAACCTTGGCGGCGACCCGGTCGATGTCCAGGTGAGGGGAGACAAACCCGGCGATCAATACCGGTGTGATGCGTACGTTGGCCAGCGCCGGGTCCAGTTCGCTCAACGTGCAGGCCAGGCTGACCGCCCCTTGTGTGCGGGCTCGGGCTTTGTTGAAGAGGTTCGATAGGTTCATGGCGGGACTCGGTTGAGCGCGACGTGACGCGTACGAGGTATGCGTGCGGAGTCCTTTCCCTGTAGCGATCACGGCTGGGGACTTGTATGGGCGTGAGCTTGTGCTATTTGCGGGGGCGGTCCATAGGGGCTTTTGGTTGGGGTTTACTCCGTCTGTTGGACGGCGACTTTCGTATCGGTCCCGGGAAACCTACGGAAAAAATCAGCGTTTGCTCGCTGGACGACAAAGCCCCACCCGCTATGCTATCGACGATGGCGTCTTGCCATTTACTATGCCCACCACAACCCATCCCCGGCGCGAGACGAGAACCTGCTCGTCACCGCCCTTTGCAGAGACGATTCATGAACAAACACAAAGCCGTGTCAGGAGTTGCCTGGGGTGTTCTGTTGGGTTGCATCGGACACGCCAACGCTTTTCAACTCTCGCCGGATGGCACGTTGGCTGAACGGGAGATGGCCAAGAAATACGGGGTTTCCTATAAGGCGACGGTGCCTTTCGCCAGTTTCGCGCTGCATAACTTTTCCGATCCTGCCCACGAGGCGCTGACGCAGAAGATCTATGGGTGTGACGGGGATTGGCAGGATTGCAGCAACCCCAACCTGGAGAACGCCGGCGCTTATGTCATTGCCGGGGTTCGCTGGAACGATGATCCGGTGTTCATGCCTGGCGCGGAAGATGCCAAGACCAAGGGCTGCGATGGACGCTACTCGGTTGGTTTCATCTCGCAGACGCGGTGCTGGGTCAATCTCTTCGAGAAAGCCGAGGACATAAGCGCTTCCGATCCGATGGCGTTCATGGGGGCGGGGAACTACATCTCCCGTTCGCATTTTGGCGACCTGCAATTCTTGCATGCAATGGCGTCCCAAGAGGGCGACGCGCCAGAGAAGACCAAGCGCGAAATCATGATGTGGGCCGAGTTCGCCTGGGGGGTTGCCGATGGTACCTACCCCCTCAATACCTATTTGAAAGACATCCAGATCGAAGGCTGGGAACAGCATTTCAATAACGGACAAACCGTGCAGGATCTTTTTGCGGTGGGGCGTCCATGGTTGCGGGCGAATGTGAATCAGGTGGCGTTTGGCAGTTTGCTTCATCTTGTCCAGGACAGCTTTGCCGGTGGACATGCGCAGCGGCGCGAAGAGGTCCTGGGTGACAAGTGCATGGGCGGTGCCGAGGCTGTGTTGGGGCGGATCGAGGAGTTTCACTCTTACGCTCGGCAGGATCATGCCAAGCACAAGGATGATGACGCCAGCTCAGTCGCCAGGCTCATGTTGATGGCCCATGAGCCGGATGTTGTGGATGCCGGCAAGAAGCTGCGGGGATTTATCGCCGATCGCAAGAAATGGGCGGATGTCAGGCCTTATCTGGATGAGTGTGTTTTTGCCCTGGCCAATGAGACGACTCCGGCGTCGGCGGGTGATAGGTACAAGCTGGAAGCCAACCGCTGAACATTTGACGAAAAACTGTGGGAAAAAACTGTGGGAGCGGTGCCAGTCGAGAAGGCGAGGTTCACCCCCGAACCAATGTGGGAGCGAGCTTGCTCGCGATGACGTCGGCACATCCAGCATCAATGCCAACTCATCCGCCGCCATCGAGTACAGCGCGTTTGCACCGTTGCACAGCTCATCCGATGTCGTGCACAGGCCTATACCAGGGGAGGCGCGCTCCCGGATCTTCCGGTCAGGGCTCAGGCGACACCATCCGATCAATGATCCCGTAGATGGCCCTCTCCAATGCCTGATCTTCCAGCATGGTTTCAGCGACTTTTTTTGAAATGCTGCCGAATTCGGGATGTTCCAGAATGCTTTCGCCGAACTCCCAGCGCAGGATTTCCTGCACGGTGATGACTGGGGCTGCCTCGTGGAAATCTTCAGTATTTCTTTTGAGGTCTCGAAGACGACTTTGCAAATGTACGCGCAGCACTTCGAGATCTTTTTCGCCCTTTTTGGTCTTGGCGGCGCTGGTGTTGTTTGTTGCGCTCGATGTTACTCGTTCCTTAGGCTTGGCCAGCGCAGCCAGGACCTGGGAGAGGCGAGTCGAATCGATCTTGCTCATCAGGGCGTCTCGAAGGCGTTGCGATAGGCGCCAAGAAATACCGCAGGTTCGGCGAAAACGGGGACAGACCACGTTTTCTATACGTTTTCTGTAGCGTGTTCTGATTGGCTGAAATAGTAGGAAATAGAAAGAGGTGATGTCCTTTCTTGAGTTAGCTAAGCTTTTGGCTCGACTTGTATAAAAGGACTCTCCATATATGCCACGCAGAGCACGCGTCTTAATGCCGGGTGTACCCTTGCATCTAATTCAGCGAGGGAATAATCGATCGGTTTGCTTTTTCTCGGATGATGATTATATTTTTTATATGGAGTTGCTCGCAGAGCAAGCCAGCAAAAGTGGGTGTGAGGTTCACGCGTGGTGCTTGATGAGTAACCATGTTCATTTATTGGTTAGCCCTCAAGAGCAAAGTAGTGCAGGCTTGCTTATGAAGGGGATAGGACAGAGATATGTTCAATACGTGAATCGTACATATGGGCGCAGTGGAACTCTATGGGAGGGGCGCTTTCGCTCATGCCTTGTCCAAAGTGAAAGTTATGTTTTGGCCTGCTATCGTTATATAGAAATGAATCCTGTTCGGGCAAAAATGGTAGCGCATCCGGCGGAATACCGTTGGTCGAGTTATCGTGTTAACGCACAATCAGAATTTTCATATTTTATTACCCCGCACTCTCAGTATCTGTCGCTTGGAGGGCCAAATACATCGAGTGCAGAGGCTTACAGGGACCTTTTTAGAGACGAGTTGGGAGTAGGGATGGTTGACCAAATTCGGGCCGCCACCAATGGTAACTATGTGCTCGGTGGCTCGCGATTTGCTGCAGAAACTGAAGCTATGATCGGACGCCGAGCTCAACGAGGCCACCCGGGACGTCCGGGAAAACGATCACTGTCTTAGTTGAAAAACGTGGTCTGTCCCCGTTGTCCTGCTACTCAGCTTCGATATCCAAGCCCGCTTGTCAAGTAACGAAGGAAGGACTTAAAAATATGGCTTTTTACATCGAAATGGACAGGATTGCTGACACCGAGGAGTACGTTGATTACTCTTTTGGGCGGGGTACAGACGTCGGTGTTCTTAGGCTAAATAAACTGCGCGGAACGTTAACGGTGCTTTCTGCGTGCCCACTAGATCAAGACGGAGGATGGTCGCATAGGGCAAGCATGAAACTGGCTAGGCTCTGGAAGGAAGGCGTATATCCTGAAAAAACCCAATGGGCCTCGTAAAGCAAGGGGAAAACGAAGAGATGATGGGGACAGATCCTAAGAGGTCCCCGAACTTTCTTAAGCGAAATCAAGAAGTTGAATAGTGAAGAGATCTGCATGAGTCGACAGCTTGTGTTGCACGACAGGAAACAGGAAAACGGGGACAGACCCTGAGGGATCCTCACAAATCTACTCCAATGCCTGTGCCTCTTGATGTGCCTCTGCTCGCAACGCGTGCTCAAGCCTCTCAAAGGTGCTTCGAGAATTTGAGCCGCGTCCACAAAACGTGTCTGTCCGTGATGGACTGCGAGCATTGCGGCCTCACGTAGGAAACTTCTGAAAATCCCACCAAAAGCACTATTCTGGCCCTGAGCCTCTCGCCGGAGGTTTTCTGTCGCGTTACGCTCTGGATGTCGCTGCACATTCAGCGACCGGGCTTGGTAACCCGGTGGAATAAGGCGTAACAGTGCACGGACAGGATTGCAGGTTTTCAGACCTGCGATTTTGTTTTATGGCAGCTGTGCGTGGGACGTCTTCTGACGTGCCGGTTTCCTTGATTCCCCGGTTTACCAACCTGCGCACAGCTGCCACCCATTCGCTTGGTAACGGATGCGGCAGCTCTTCGAATCAAGGGAGTTGAACAATGCATATCAATAGATCAAGAAAACGGCCTCATCTGCTCCGCAACTCTGTATCGCGGTCCCGCTGCATCTCAGTCAGTGGAGATAGCAAATGACCGAACAGGCAGAAGCAAAAACTATCGGCTACACCCCATTCCATTACTGCTCCGACCGTCCGCTGTTCCGCGTTAACGGCGGTGTTCCGTTAAATGAAGCGTTGCAACAAGCGTCAGATCTCTTGCATCTCGCCTACCGCCTTGCAGAGGACGCCACTTTCGAACGGAAAACGGACCGCCATGCCTGGGCCGCTCATTATCTAATGGAGATGAGCAAAGCAGTGATTGATGATGTAGTGAAAGTCATGACGGTTAGGCCTGAGGGATCAAAACACACCAATAGCTAACGGACACATCGAGACAGCAAGCATTAGATTCGCCGGAACGGGGAAAAACGGGGTAGGCCACGATTATGGGGCGGACCGATTACAGGAACTCAAATCGTGGTCTGTCCCCGGTTCCCACATCCATTATTAAGGGGCGCAAAAATGACTAATGATGAGTTGTGTGAGTATGCAAAAACTATTTCAACGCGGGAAGGGTTCGTAAAATTTGTTGGGTACTTAGCTGAAGATTATGAAAATCATGGCGGTGAATGGGAGAATAAAAAAATAGAGCAGTTTCTATCCGGTCTTTCGGGTTTTGCAAATGGCATGGCTGGGTATTACAAAAATATGAATGAAAATGTCGATGTAAATAATATCACTTGGCGGATCGCTGCAGAAATGTTACTTGCTGCCACAGTCTACGAAGGATAGGTTTAAGAGCATTTTCAAGTGTCGCGTGATGCATCGGCGACATATAGAAAATATGGGGTGGCCTGTCCGCCACCCCAATAATCTAGTTGGGTGTCAAGACAGTCGATATAGGACAAGAAGAAACGGGGACAGACCCTGAGGTTCACCCCCGATCCAATGTGGGAGCGAGCTTGCTCGCGAAGACGTCGGCATATTCAGATCGAGGCTAGCTGATCCACCGCCATCGCGAGCAAGCTCGCTCCCACAGGGGCTGTTTCAGTTGAGAAACCCAGGTTTACCACCCATTCAGCGTGCGACCTGGCCTCAGCCCAAATCCCCAACCTCATGCCGCTCCGGCACCTGGCTCGCCTCATCCCCCCACGTGCGGTTGACCCGCTGTCCGCGCAGGACGGCGGGGCGCTTGGCAATGTCTTCCGCCCAGCGCTGCACATGGGTGTATTCGTGGGCACTGAGGAATTCGGCGGCGCCGTACACGTTGTTGCGCACCAGTTGGCCATACCAGGGCCAGACCGCGATGTCGGCGATGGTGTAGTCGTTGCCTGCCAGGTATTGGCTTTCGCCGAGGCGGCGGTCCAGGACGTCGAGTTGACGCTTGGCTTCCATGGTGAAGCGATTGATCGGGTATTCGAGTTTCTCCGGCGCATACGCGTAGAAATGCCCGAAGCCACCGCCCAGGTACGGGGCAGAGCCCATCTGCCAGAACAGCCAGTTCAGTGTTTCGGTGCGGCCCGCCGGATCGCTGGGCAGGAAGGCGCCGAATTTTTCCGCCAGGTAAAGCAGAATCGAGCCGGATTCGAAGACCCGAATGGCGGGTTCCACGCTAAGGTCCAGCAGGGCCGGGATCTTGGAGTTGGGGTTGATCTCGACGAAGCCGCTGGAGAACTGGTCGCCCTCGTTGATGCGGATCAGCCAGGCATCGTACTCCGCGCCCGTATGACCCAGCGCCAGCAGTTCCTCCAGCAGGATGGTTACCTTCACGCCGTTGGGCGTGGCCAGGGAATAGAGCTGCAGCGGGTGCTTGCCAACCGGCAAGGTTTTGTCATGGGTCGGCCCGGCGACAGGGCGGTTGATGCTGGCGAACTGGCCGCCAGACGGGGCGTCGTTTTTCCAGACCTTGGGCGGAATGTAAGACGCTTTACTCATCGGGACATACCTCATCGTTGCTTGCGGTGTGATCCCCCAGAGTCTACCGCTGTTCGTTCATGATGCGTGCGACTTCACCGGAATCCTTGAGTTCTTCGAACGCGCGTTGGGCCTTGGCGACGACTTCATCCGGTGTGCTCAGGCTGAAGGCCAAGTGGACCCTGTGGGGTTGTTCGTCGAGGATATAGACCTCTTCCAGCGAAGCGAAATCCACTTGCGCATCCTGGCTCATCAGGCGTGCGGTGTTCTCCGGCATCGGCAGCAATTGGATCTGGCGATTGAGCAGTTTCTGAAAGTTGTCGTGGTTGTTGGCCGAGATGACCAGCCGGGTGAACCCGCGCTGCTGCAGGTAAATCTGCTTGGCGTCGTTTCGCACCACGCCGATGCTGTACTGCTTGGCCTGCTCGAGGCTGCTGACGGTGATGTCGCGGTTATCACGCAGTTTATAGAGCCGGCTCGCCACCCGATGTATTTCACCCACCCATTTGAACAATGTCTCGCGGGCCGGGGTGCGGTCCAGCGGGAAGATCAGTACGTTGGGCTCGTGCAGCGCTTTTTCGTAGGCCCGGGCCCACGGGTACAGCGACAGACTGTAGTCGGTGAGCTGCGCGTTTCTCAGTGTCTCCTCGGCAATGCGAATGCCCGGCCCGACGACCTTGTCGTCACGCTGATAGGCGTACAGGGAGTCTTCGGTGACGACTTCGATTGTGCCGGCGTGGCTTGCCAGGCTGATCGAGGCGAGTAGCAGGCATGAGCAGAGTGTCAGGCGAATGTGCATATGCAGACCTCATGGCGCGCGGTGGTCGTTACAGGGCAACGCGGTCGCGTCCCTGGTGTTTGGCCCGGTACAGCGCCTGGTCGGCGCGTTGCAGCACTTGATCGAAATGGTCCATGGTCTCCGGGTCCAGCTCGGCAACGCCGATGCTCACGGTGACGAAAGGCGAGACCTTGGAGCCGCTGTGGGGCAGCTCACGTTCCGCCAGGCTGGTGCGAAAGCGTTGAGCCGCTTGGCAGGCCTGTGCGGCGTCGACATTGGGCAGGACCACGACGAACTCTTCGCCGCCCACGCGGGCGGTCAGTTCGCCAGAGCGGCCGAACACGCTGCGCAGGGTCTCTGCGATTTCTTTGAGGCACAGATCGCCCTGCATGTGGCCGTAGGTGTCGTTGTAGATCTTGAAGAAATCGACGTCGCACATGAGCACGGCCAGCGGGGTGTTGTGGCGGATTGCCCGACGAAACTCGATTTCCTTCAGTTCGTCGAAGTAGCGACGATTGGCCAGGCCCGTCAAGGCATCGTGACGGGACAGCGCTTCGAGCGACTGGTTGGCGGCCTTCAGTTCCGCGGTGCGTGCCTCCACCAGTTCGGCCATTTGATCGCGGCTGGCGGCCAGGGCCAGTTCGTCCGAACGCTGGCGTTCGAGGTGGGCGCCCAGATTGTCCTGGAGTTCATTGACCTGGAATTCGAGCAGGCTCAGTTCGTCCTGGCGATTCACCGCCCGTTGCAGCTTGAGGTGATGTTTGAGGGTATGCGGCGCGAGTCCGCCCAGGTGACGGGCGATATGCACCACATGCACGGTCACCAGGCGATTGAACATGGTCATGACCAACCCGGCCAGCAGCAAGGACTGGATGAGCTGGGTGATGACGATGCTGCGTGCTTCGCTCCAGAGACGCTCCCACAGCAGGTTATTATCGCCTTCGATGGTCAGTTCACCGACTTTCTCATGGGCCCCGGCGTAGGGCTCGGCGATGAGCTGGCGATGCAGCACCGGCACCACGCCCGATTGACCGACGGCGTATCGATTGAGTTCGATGACTTCCGGCGCTTGCCCGGGGCGCAGGATGTTCAACACCACGCGCCCCACGGGGGCCGCCGCGGCGACGCTGGTGATTTGCTGGTCGAGGGATTCGCGGTCCAGTTCCCAAATGGCGTAGGCCAAGGTGTTCTGGAACACCTGATCGATCAGGGCCAGCTCCGAATTCATTTCCGCCAGGTTGTTTTCCCAGGCCAGCCAGGTGCGCCAGGTGACCATCGCCAGGGTAAAGAACAGGCAGAACAACAGCGTTGCCAGCACCAGGCGCCGCCCCAGGGAGCTGAACGCCTGGGTCGGTGGTGGCTGGGACGCCGCCGTGCGGAAAGAGTCACCCATGTCATAACCATTTGCGCAGGATGGCGTCGTAGACCCCATTGCGACGGATGGTCTCAAGGCCGGCGCGGAATTTCTCCACCGTCTCGGCCGGCGTCTTGCGGCTGAACGCCATGCTCAGGCCGTCCGGGCTGCTCAGTTCGGGAAGCGCCAACGAGCGGATCAGCACTTTGTCCGGGTCTTCGCCATTCTGGCGAGTCAGGTACAGCGCGTTGAGTTCGTTGGAGATCCACAGCTCCACGTGATCGACCTTGAGCTTGCGGTAGTTGTGTTCGTACTTGGTGCTCGACTGCAGTTCCTCGCCGATGCGAAAACCCTTCGAGACCAGGTATTGCTCGCCCACGTCCTGATTGACCGTGGCGATCTGGTGACCATGGGCGTCGGCCAGCGAGTCGAGTTTTACCGGTCGATCCGCCAGCGAGTAGATGTACCACTGCGTCGGGCCAATGGTGCCCACCCACTGGAAAAGCGATTCGCGAGCAGGCGTGCGGACGATCGAATAGATCAACACATTACTTTCGTTGAGCGCCAGCTCGTAGGCCCGGGCCCAGGGCATGGGCTGGATAGGCGCGTCCATGCCGACCTCCTTGAGCACGGCCTGGACCACTTCGGTGCTCATGCCGGTCACGCGTCCGTTCTGCGTCATGTTGTAGGGCGGCAGCTCCTCCGTCACGATGCGCAGGGGGGACTCTGCCGCGCAAGCGCTTGCAGCGAGGAACATCACGACGCCCCACGTCAGCAGGCGATTCAGCGACAAACTCATTGATCGTTACCCTATGCAACTGGCAGAGCCCGGCTAGGCCTGGGGCTATTATTGATAGGGTTATCGGCTGGGCTGGCGCCTGCTTGAATCCGGCCTGTCGAAACCGACAGCCCAGCCGACGGATCAACCGTTCAACAACGTCATCGTCTGCGCCTGGTATCGGTCGCCCGCTACCACACCTTCGCCTGCGAAAATCCCATCCAGATGGGCCAGTTCGTCAGCGCTCAATACCACTGAAGACGCTGCCACATTGCTCTCCAGGTACTTGCGCTGCTTGGTGCCCGGGATCGGAATGACGTGGTCACCCTGGGCCAATACCCAACCCAGGGCCAGTTGCGAGGCGCTGATGCCCTTGTCCGCGGCCAAGGCCTTGACCCGTTCGACCAGCGCCAGGTTGCGCTTGAAGTTGTCGGCCTGGAAGCGCGGGTTGAAGCGGCGATAGTCATCGGCGGCAAAATCCTCCGGTGATTTCAGCTCGCCGGTCAGAAAGCCCCGGCCCAAGGGACTGTAGGCAACGAACGCAATGCCCAGGCGCTTGCAGGTATCGAGCACGCCATTGTGTTCAGGCTCGCGGGACCACAACGAGTATTCGCTTTGCACCGCCGCCAGCGGATGCACGGCGTGGGCTCGTTGGATGGTCTCGGCGCTGGCCTCCGAGATGCCGATATGGCGGACCTTGCCGGCCTTGACCAGCTCGGCCATGGCGCCGATGGTTTCCTCGACGGGCACTTCAGGGTCGATGCGGTGCTGGTAGTAGAGGTCGAGGTAGTCGGTGGCGAGGCGTTTGAGGCTGCCTTCGACCGATTGCCGGACGTATTCGGGGCGGCCGTTGACGCCGCGGGCATGGGGATCGCTGCTGCGCACGAGGCCGAACTTGCTGGCCAGGTACAGGCTTTCACGCTTGCCTCGCAAGGCGCGTCCGAGCAGCTCTTCATTGGTATGCGGCCCGTACATGTCGGCGGTGTCGAACAGCGTCACGCACAACTCCAGGGCGCGGTGGAGCGTGGCAATCGCTTCTCCCTCGTCCACGCCCGTGGTGTAGAAGTCCGACATGCCCATGCAGCCCAGGCCGATGGAGGAAACGTAAGGGCCGCGATGGCCGAGTTGGCGGGTCTTCATGCTGATAGCTCCTGGAAATGAACGACCTGTGCAGTCTCCAGCAAGGGCTTTCCTGGATAAATCCACGATTATTGGTTTAACTATTCGGGATATCTAAATAATGAGGCGCGACAGTGGACCGATTACAGGCCATGCAAGTGTTCCGGCGTATCGTCGAGCTGGGCGGTTTTGGCAAGGCGGCCGATGACCTTGGCTTGCCCCGGGCCACCGTCAGTCTGTTGATCCAGCAGTTGGAAGCCCATCTGGGCGTGCAACTGTTGCAGCGCACCACCCGGCAGGTGCGCGCAACGCTCGACGGTCAAGCGTATTACCAACGCTGCGGCCAGTTGTTGGACGACCTCGCTGACCTTGAGAGTTCGTTGTCGGCGCAAAGGAGCCAGCCTCGCGGTACGTTGAAGGTGGACATGCCGATCGCCTTCGGTTGCACCTGGATCCTGCCGCGCCTGCCGGAGTTCTACCGGCGCTACCCGGCGCTGCAACTGGACATCGGTTTCCACGATCGCCAGGTCCATCTGCAGCGCGAAGGCGTGGATTGCGCGATTCGCGCTGGGCATGTCGTTGACCAGGCCCTGGTGGCCCGGCCTATCGTGCGCCTGCACCAACTGACCTGTGCCAGCCCCGACTACCTCGCTCGCGCCGGCACGCCTCGCCGGTTGGAGGATTTGCCGGCGCACCAGGCCATCGGCTTTGCCTCTGGCAATGGACGGTTCTTCCCGTTCGAATTCGAAGTGGCGGGGCGGGTGCGCGAAATGCAATTGCCGAGTGAGTTGACCGTCAATAACGCCGACGCTTATGTAACGGCCTGTGAAGCGGGATTCGGCTTGATCCAGGTGCCGCGTTACCACGTGCAACGGCAGTTGGCCGAGGGCGGCCTGGTCGAAGTATTGAGCGAGTACGGCGTGCCGACGTGGCCGATCTCAGCGGTGTACCCGCCGCACCGACAGCTGTCACCCAGGGTTCGGGTGTTTATCGATTGGGTGGTTGAGTTGTTGCAGGGAGAGGCGGATGGGCAACGGGCGTTGATGGAGAGGGCGTAAGGTAATGCCGAACCCTTTGGGGAGGACCGACCGCCCTTGTGGCGAGGGAGCAAGCTCCCTCGCCACCGCTCGGCACGAAAGCACGACCTGTGGGAGCGAGCTTGCTCGCGATGACGGCGACCCAGCCGACATGATGCTAACTGACCTGACCCTATCGCGAGCAAGCTCGCTCCCACAGGGTTACATGCTCAGCCAAACATACTGTCTCTTCTAGCCAGGACTCGCCGCAATCAACGCAAGGTGTAGCCGCTGTCCACCACCCAGTCCTGACCATACACGCCCCGTGCACCCTGGCCCAATTGGAACAGGATGACATCTGCCACGGCTCCGGGTTCGAGGAATTGCCCGCCCAGCAATCGTTGCTTGACCGTGCTCGCTACCGAGCCCAGAGCCTCTGCATCGAGGCCCAGGGTGCCCCAGATCGGTGTGGCGGTAGGCCCCGGCGAAACCATGTTGAGGCGAACGCCAAGGGGTGCCAGTTCAACGGCCAGGGTGCGCATCTGCGCGCGCAAGGCCGCTTTCGATGCAATGTACGCGGCCAACCCCGGGAAGGTGACCTGTTCGAGGAACGTGCCGATGAACACCACGGACGCCTCGGCTGCCAGGTGCTCGCGCAGGCTGCTCAGGGTATTGAGGGCGCCCGCGCCATTGACGGCCCATTGCCTGTCGAAAGCGGCCAGGTCCAGGCCGTCGGCCAGTTGCGCGATTCCCGCATTGGGTACCAGGCAATCCACCGGGCCGATGGAGGCGGCCAGTTGTGCCAGCCTGGCCTGGTCGGTCGCCTGTGTCACGTCGCCGGGCAGCCAGAACAGCCTGTCGCCAAATCGCTCGACCAGTTCGCCGAGGCCACCGATCTGTCGCGACATCGCGATCACGTTGGAACCGTGCTCCAGCAAACGTTGGGTGACGGCCAGGCCAATACCCGAACTGGCACCGGTGACTACGCTAAGACCAGGCTTGAATTCATTACTCATGTGCTTTCTTCCTAGGTTCGCCAAAAGGGGCAGAAGACCTGATCAGAAAGTGTGCCAATTAATAATGCCTTGCCAGTCAATGGGTTGGTGTTTGTTGGGTTATTTTGACTCGGATGCGTCGTGGTCATAAAGACCTTATTCTTGGTCTTTATGACCAATTCCATATTCGTCGCTGTGCACAGCCGTCAAGCCTTGACCCAGCGCTGGCGGCTCCAGCCGCTCAAGGTATCGACGGCGAGCACCAATAGCAGCATCGCCAGGATGACCGTGCTGCCCTGGGCCTCCTGGAACAGGCTGAGGCTGACATAGAGCATTTGTCCAAGCCCTCCGGCACCGACAAAACCGAGCACGCTGGCCATGCGGATGTTGTTTTCCCAGCGATACAGGACGTAGGCCAACAGTTGCGGCAGCAGGTTGGGCAGTGTCCCGTAGCAGAACGCCAATACGGCGTTGCCGCCTTGCAAACGGATGGCGTCGGCCGGTTCGGAAGGGGTATTTTCCAACGCCTCGGCGAACAAGCGACCGAGTACGCCGGTGGTGTGCAGGGCGAGTGCCAAGGTGCCGGCATTGGGACCGAGACCAGCGGCCAGGACCATCAGTGCAGCCCACACCAGTTCTGGAACGGCGCGCAAGGCGTTGAGCATCAGGCGCGACGCGCTCTGCAAAGGCCAGCCGAAGCGTCCGGCCGCGGGCAAGGCCAATAGCAGGCCGAACACCGCCGCGAGCAGGGTGCCGAGGGCGGACATGGCCAGGGTTTCCAGGGCGCCGTGACCGATTGCTTTCAGATGGCCCGGGCTCAGGTCCGGGCTGAGAAAACGCTGCGCATAAGCCCCCATCCGCTGCAGATTGCCGCTGTCGCCGAGCTCGCCCAGGTCGATGCCCAGGTAGACGAACGAGGCGATGACTGCCGCGCCGATGCACAGGACCATGACCACGTTGAGCAGGCGATTCATGCCAGCCTCCAGCGCAGCAGGCGGCTGAGTTGATCGGCGAGCAGCACCAGTGCCAGGAACGTCAGCAGCAGGCTGGCGACTTCACCGCCAGCGAACATTCGCAGCGACAGGTCCATCTGCTGACCCAGCCCTCCGGCACCGACGAAGCCCATCACCACCGAGGCGCGGATCGCGCATTCCCAGCGGTACACCGTGTACGACAACAGTTCCGCCGCGACATTGGGCAGGATCCCATAGCAAAAGGCTGCCAGCCGGCTGCTGCCGGACTGCAAGAGCGCGTGGGCCGGGCGCTGGTCGACCGACTCGTAGATTTCCGCGTAGACCTTGCCCAGCATGCCGCTGTAGGTAATGGCGATGGCCAATACGCCCGCCGTCGGGCCGAGGCCGACCGCGCGCACGAAGAGCAAGGCCCAGACGATTTCCGGCACGCTGCGCAAGAAGACCAACAAGCCGCGTACCGGCCAGCGCAGCAGTTGGCCCCAATAGCCCGGATGGCCGGCACGGGAGGCCGCCGACAGCGACAGGGCGCGGCTGGCCAGCAGGCTCGCGGGCACCGCCAACAGCAACGCCAAGGCCATGCCGGCCGTGGCGATCGCCAGCGTCTGCAAGGTGGCCTGCCACAGCAGTTCAACGAATTCGTCGCCATGGGCGGGCGGCCAGAACGCCGCTACGAACCGGCCCATTTCGCTCTGGCTGTCGCTCGCCAGCAGCACGCCGAGGTCCAGTTCGCTGAATTGGATGCCCGGCCACAGCAACACCAGGGCCAGCAGACTGAGCAGCAGGCGAGGGCGGGTGGCGGGGTCTCGGGTATCGCGTGTCAGCATCGGGGAATCTGCACGCTCAAGGACGCGTGGGGCGTTGTTGGTGAAGACTGCAGTTGTTCGTTGGCGTAGAGCGTGTCGAGCAACGGACGGTCGACCGCCTCGGTTGGCAGGTCGAACAGGATCTGCCCGTCCCGCAGGCCAATGACCCGGGAAAAGTGCGCCAAGGCCAGTTCCACCGCATGCAGGCTGGCGACCAGGGTGACGTTGTGTTCCCGGGCGTGGCGGCAAAGCACCGAAAGCGTGTGCTCGGCCAATACCGGGTCCATGGCCGAAACCGGTTCGTCGGCCAGCAACACCTCGGGCGCTTGGTACAGCACGCGGGCAATGCCCACGCGCTGCAGTTGTCCGCCGGACAGTTGCTGGCATTGGGCGAACAGTTTGTCGCCCAGGTCCAACCGGGCCAATGCCGCCCTGGCGCCTGGAATATCCAGCGGGTGCAACAGGTTCAACAGGCTTTTACCGATGCCCCACTGGCCGAGCTTTCCGGCCAGGACCGCCGTCACCACACGTTGGCGCGGCGGCAGAGGGGGCGATTGGTGAATCAGACCGATGCGCGCGCGCAGGCGTTGACGCTGGCGGGCCGACAGCTGCCAGGCGCGTTCGCCAAGTAGCTGCAGCTCCCCACTGCCCGGGCGCAGTGCGGTGGCCAGCAGGTTGAGCAGGCTCGACTTGCCGGCGCCGGACGGGCCGATGATGGCGACCTGTTCGCCGGCGCCGATGTGCAAGTCCACGCCACGCAGCGCCTGGACGCCGTTGGCATGGGTAACGCTGACCTGGGTCAGTCGCAGGGTCATTTGAGCAGTTCGGCGGCGCGTGCGGCTTCCTCGATGCCCTTGTAGTTCTCAGGCTTGGTTTCGATGAAGCGGCTGGCGGCTTGCAGGTCGAGGATTTCCTTGTCCTTCGGGTTGGCCGGGTCGAGGGCCAGGAAGGCGGCCTTGATCTTGGCTGCCAACGCGGGGTCGAGGGTTCCGCGCACTGTCCAGTTGTAGTCGAAGTAGGCTGGGGTGGTGGCGAAGACCTTGACCTTGTTCGTGTCGACCTTGCCGGCCGCGACCAGTTTTTCCCAGACGCTGGCGTTCAGTACCCCGGCGTCCACTTTGCCGGCCTGGACCCAGGCGACGGTGGCGTCGTGGGCACCCGAGTAGCCGACGCGGCTGAAGTAACTCTCTGGCTTGATGCCGTCCTGAAGCATGAAATAGCGCGGCATGAGACTGCCCGATGTCGACGATACCGAACCGAAGGCGAAGGTCTTGCCCTTGAGGTCGGCGAGGGACTTGACGGTCGGGTCGGCGGTGATGAATTTGCTGGTGAACTGGGCGTCCTGTTCGCGCTGGACCAGCGGGATGGCGTTGCCGGTTTTCAGGCGCGCCTGGACGAAGGTGAAGCCCCCCAGCCAAGCCATGTCGATCCGGTCGGTGGCCAGTGCCTCGACCACGGCCGGGTAGTCGCTCACGGGGACGAACTCGACCTTCATGCCGGTTTGCTGTTCCAGGTAAGCCCCCAACGGCTTGAACTTGCGCAGCAGCTCGGTCGGGGCCTCATCGGGAATCGCGCTGACTTTCAGGGTGTCGGCGGCCTGCGCCAGCCAGCTGCAAAACGACAGGGCAACACCAGCGGCCAATGCCAGGGAAGGCTTGAGCATGGAAGATCTCCGGTAGAGAAGGCAAGGAATGTCGAAGCATCACGCCCACATGGATGGCGGTACGCCGTTCTGTGAGGGTAGACGAAGGAGAGGGATGTTAACCGTTTCTGGTTGTGAACTCACCCAGTCCCCTGTGGGGGCTGTGGTGGACGGGAGAACGAGGCCTCTGTCAGGTGAGGCCTCGGCGAACAGCAGGTCAGAACAGCTTGGTGAACAACCAGTAGAGGCTGCCGGACAGCAGGATGGCGGCAGGCAGCGTCAGTACCCAGGCCATCAACAGGTTGCGGATGGTGCGCATCTGCAGGCCAGAGCCGTTGGCGACCATGCTGCCGGCCACGCCAGAGGAGAGCACGTGGGTCGTGGACACCGGCAAGCCGAACATGTCGGCGGCACCGATGGTGAGCATGGCGACGGTTTCGGCCGAGGCACCTTGGGCGTAGGTCAGGTGGGTCTTGCCGATTTTTTCACCCACCGTCACCACGATGCGTTTCCAGCCGACCATGGTGCCCAGGCCGAGGGCGATGGCCACGGCGATTTTCACCCACAGAGGAATGAAGCGGGTGGAGGTGTCGATTTGCTGTTTGAACAATTGCAACTGGGCGCTGGTGTCGGCATCGAAATTACCGACCTTGTTCTTGTCCATCAGGCGAATGGTTTCGCTGGTCAGGTACATGTCGTTGCGCACGTTGCCCACGGCTTCGGCCGGCACCTTGGCCAGCGAACCGTAGCCCTTGACCTCGGCGCCGATGCTGCCGGTCATGGCGGCCAGGGCCGGCACCAACTGAGGCGTCGCTTCCTTGCTGCCAACGTAGGTGGTAAGGATCGCTCGCGGGTCCGTTGGGGGCGGTAGCGGCGAGTGCTGCACCAGGGCTTGCTGGGTGACTTGCGCCACAGCGGCGAATTGCAGGGCCTGGTCGGCGGGCATGGTGCGGTTCAGCGCATACGCCATCGGCAGGGTGCCGACCAGGATCAGCATGATCAGGCCCATGCCTTTCTGGCCGTCATTGGAACCGTGGGCGAATGACACACCGGTGCAAGTCAGGATCAGCATGCCGCGAATCCACCAGGGCGGCGGGGTGTTGCCTTGCGGGGCCCTGTACAGCGAGCGGTTCTTGACGAAGGCCCGCAGCGCCAGCAACAACAACGCGGCGCAGCCGAAGCCCACCAGTGGCGAGAGCAGCAATGCATAGCCGATCTTGGTCGCTTGGGCCCAATCCACGCCGCTGGTGCCGTCGCGCCCGTGCATCAAGGCATTGGCGACGCCCACGCCAATGATCGAGCCGATCAGGGTGTGGGACGACGACGCCGGCAAGCCCAGCCACCAGGTGCCCAGGTTCCAGAGGATGGCGGCGATCAGCAGGGCGAAGATCATGGCGAAGCCGGCGGAGGAACCGACTTGCAGGATCAGTTCAACCGGCAGCAAGGCGATGATACCGAAGGCCACCGCGCCGCTGGCGAGCAGCACCCCGAGGAAGTTGAAGAAGCCCGACCAGGCCACGGCAACGTTTGGCGCCATGGAGTTGGTGTAGATGACGGTGGCCACGGCGTTGGCAGTGTCGTGGAAACCGTTGACGAATTCGAAGCCAAGGGCAATCACCAGCGCCACGCCCAACAGCAGGAACGGCGTCCAGGTGGTCACCACGGTGCCCAGTTCGTTCATGTCGTGCATCAGGCTGTAGGCGGTAAACAGCAGGCCGCTGCCCAGTACCGCGAAAAACACCACCAGGGTGAGCACGCTTGGCTTGCGGTTGAGTTGCGGTCTCGAGCTGGGGGCGATGGCACTCGATGAGTCCATGGCCAGGGTCTGGTTCGTCATGATGAAGTCCGGCTCAGTGAGCGGTGGAAGTGGGGGCTCGGTGCCGGGCGTCCCTGCCTGGCGGTTCTCAATAGACCTGGGGCACGATGAGCTCCGGTGGCGTCGGACTGCGGGAGTAGTCTTCCTGGCGTACCCGCTGCGGCAGTTCGATGGTCGGCAGCTCCACCTCTTCATAGGGCATTTGCCCAAGCAGGTGATGGATGCAGTTGAGCCGGGCTTTTTTCTTGTCGTCGGCCTGCACCACCCACCAGGGAGCCTCGGCGATGTGGGTGCGTTCGAGCATGATTTCCTTGGCCTTGGTATAGGCCTCCCAGCGCCGGCGGGACTCCAGGTCCATGGGGCTGAGCTTCCATTGCTTGAGCGGGTCATGGATGCGGCTGAGGAAGCGCAGGTGCTGTTCCTGGTCGGAAATGGAGAACCAGTACTTGATCAACTGGATGCCGGAGCGGGCGAGCATCCGCTCGAATTCCGGCACGGTACGAAAGAACTCTTCGTACTGTTCGTCGGTGCAGAACCCCATGACTTGCTCGACCCCGGCGCGGTTGTACCAACTGCGGTCGAACAGCACGATTTCACCCGCCGCCGGCAGGTGCGAAACGTAGCGCTGGAAGTACCATTGAGTCCGTTCACGGTCGTTGGGGGCGGGCAGGGCGGCGACGCGACATACCCGGGGATTGAGCCGCTGGGTAATGCGCTTGATCACGCCACCCTTGCCGGCGGCGTCGCGCCCTTCGAACAGGATCACGACCTTGTGCCCGGTCTTGACCACCCAACTTTGCAGCTTCACCAGCTCGCCCTGAAGGCGGAACAGTTCGCTGAAATACAGGCGTCGGGTTTCTTTCTCGCTGCTATCCGGGGCATGTTCATCGAACAAGGCGTTCAGGTCATGCCCGTCTTCGGATAGCTCCAGCTCCAGTTCTTCGTCGCTGTGATCGAGCAATTCGCGGTGGATGCGCTGTACCAAGGTGTCCTGGGTTGAAAGCATGATGGAAAACTCGGTCGTGGAGGCGCCATCCACGCTAGTTGCAATTTGTTACATAGTGGTGAACGTCATCTGTGCTTCATGCGCTGCCCTTGGCTAAAACAGTTACTGGGGCTCAAGGGGTGTCATCCAGGTGTCATCGAACCCATGGCAGGATCTTCGCAAACCATCGTGGGATGCCCGCAGCGCTTGTGCCTGCTGGCTGATGAATCAAGGAACACCCCTATGAAAGGCGACGCCCCCCTGTTCGCGGCCATTGACCTGGGCTCCAACGCCTTTCGCCTGATGATTGGCCAGTCGGTCAAGCGCAATCGACAACGGGTGATCCAGGAAGTGAAAACCCTGCGCGAGCCGGTCCGATTGGCCGAGGGCCTGCAAGCCGGGGCCCTGGACGAACTGGCGCTGGATCGAGGCTGGCAAGCCCTGGCCCGATTTGGCAAAAAGCTGCGAGGCTTCGAAGCCGGACGGGTGCGGGCGGTGGCGACCAGTGCCGTGCGCGAAGCGGCCAATGCCCAATTGTTCCTGGCCAGTGCCGAGCGGCACCTGGGGTTTCGGATCGACGTGCTGTCCGGACATGAAGAAGCCCGGCTGGTGTATGCCGGTGTCGCCCATGCAGTGCCCGGTGTCGAGCGGACGCGACTGGTGGTGGACATCGGCGGTGGCTCGACCGAACTGATTCTGGGGCAGGGCGCTCAGCCGCTGTTGACGGAAAGCATTGCCATCGGCAGCGGCACCTTTGGCGCCCGTTACTTTGCGGGCGGACGCATCACCGCTCAAGCGCTGCTGGAGGCTGAACGCGTGGCCGTCCTGCAGTTTGAAGCGATGGCGGCGCGTTATCGCGCGCAGGGCTGGCAGCAGGTGATCGGCTCTTCCGGTACGGCGCGGATGTTGGCCAAAGTGCTCAAGGCCAATGGTCTCAATGACGTTGGCCAAGGCGGCATTACCTACAGCGGGTTGTTGCGCCTGTCGTTGCGGCTGCTGGAAGTCGGCCATGTCGACCGCCTCAGATTGGCCGGCTTGCAGAGCCATCGCCTGGGCATCCTGCCCGGGGGCCTGGCGATCATGCTGGCGGCGTTCAAGGTCTTCGGTGTTACAGACATGATCGTTTGCGAAGCGGGCCTGAGGTTTGGTGTCCTTCATGACCTGATGCATAAACACTGATCACCCATGGCCTGTTGCGCAAGGCCGGTTATCCGCGACGGCTCAAGGTCGAGCGTCAGCGCTCTTTGCTTATCCTCCCTTTGCCAGATTCAGCATTTCGTCGCCTGGGCGGCCGGTATGTCCGGTGATCGCAAAGCGTCGATCTGGATCGGGATGATTGCGCGAACGGGGCTTTTCGCTCTTTCGATCTGCAGTCAGTGAAGGCACAATGCGCATCCTTTTTTGGCTCGCCTTGCCCGGAGGCCTCGAAAATGATCAAAACGCCGTACTACCTCATCGACAAACAAAAGCTGCTGGCGAACATGCAGAAGATCGCCTATGTGCGTGAGCAGTCCGGGGCCAAGGCCTTGCTGGCGCTCAAGTGCTTCGCCACCTGGTCGGTGTTCGACCTGATGCAGCAGTACATGGACGGCACCACGTCGTCGTCGCTGTATGAACTCAAGCTCGGCCGGCAGAAATTCGCGGGCGAGACCCACGCCTACAGCGTGGCCTGGGCCGACGATGAGATCGAGGAGATGCTCGCCAACTGCGACAAGATCATCTTCAACTCCATCGGCCAGTTGCAGCGCTACACCGAGGCGTCGGCCGGAAAGGTCCGCGGCCTGCGGGTCAACCCGCAAGTGAGCAGCTCCGATTACCTACTGGCCGACCCGGCACGACCGTTCAGCCGCCTGGGTGAATGGGATCCGGTGAAAATCGAACAGGTCATCGAGTATATCTCCGGGTTCATGTTCCACAACAACTGCGAGAACGGCGATTTCGGTTTGTTCGACCAGATGCTGGGCACTATCGAAGAACGTTTTGGTCACTTGCTGCATAAGGTCGAGTGGGTCAGCCTCGGTGGCGGCATCCATTTCACCGGTGAGGGCTACGCCCTGGACGCCTTTTGCGCACGGCTCAAGGCCTTCTCGCAGAAGTATGGCGTGCAGGTCTACCTGGAGCCGGGCGAGGCTGCGATCACCCAGAGCGCGTCGCTGGAAGTCACCGTGCTCGACACGCTCTACAACGGCAAGCACCTGGCCGTGGTGGACAGTTCCATCGAGGCACACATGCTCGATCTGCTGATCTATCGCCTGAACGCCAAGCTGGCACCGAGCGAGGGCGAACACACCTACATGGTGTGCGGCAAATCCTGCCTGGCTGGAGACATCTTTGGCGAGTACCAATTCGATCGTCCGCTGTCCATCGGCGATCGGCTGTCGTTCATCGACGCAGCGGGCTACACCATGGTCAAGAAAAACTGGTTCAACGGCCTGAAAATGCCGTCCATCGTTGTGAAGCAACTCGACGGCAGCGTCGAGGTGGTTCGCGAGTTTGTTTACGACGACTACTTGTCCAGCCTCTCTTGAGCTGGCGGAAGGAGAAATAAAGAAATTGAAGAAGAACGTACTTATCATTGGTGCAGGAGGTGTCGCCAAGGTGGTGGCCCACAAGTGCGCGCAGCACAACGACGAACTCGGTCGTATTGCTATCGCGTCGCGCAACATCTCCAAATGCCAGGCCATCATCGACAGCGTCAAGGCCAAGGGTAGCCTCAAGCAACCCGCCGACATCAAGGCCTTTGCACTGAACGCTCTGGATGTCGAAGCGACCAAGGCGCTGATTCGCGAGACCGAGTCGCAGATCGTCATCAACGTCGGCTCTGCTTTCCTCAACATGTCGGTGCTGCGTGCCTGCATCGATACCGGCGTGGCCTACCTGGACACCGCCATCCACGAAGAACCGGGCAAGGTCTGCGAGACGCCGCCCTGGTACGGCAACTACGAGTGGAACCATCTCCAGGAGTGCCAGGAGAAGAACATCACCGCCATTCTCGGCGTGGGCTTCGACCCGGGTGTGGTCAATGCCTATGCGGCACTGGCGCAACAACAGCATTTCGACCGCATTGATTCGATCGACATTCTCGACGTCAATGCTGGCTCCCATGGCAAATATTTCGCCACCAATTTCGATCCGGAAATCAATTTCCGTGAGTTCACCGGACAGGTGTGGAGCTGGCAGGACAGCCAGTGGACCAGCAACACCATGTTCGAGGTCAAGCGCACCGACGACCTGCCAGTGGTCGGCTCGCAGAACCTGTACCTGACCGGTCACGACGAAGTGCACTCGCTGTCCAAGAACCTCGACGTGCCCAACGTGCGTTTCTGGATGAGCTTCGGGGAGCACTACATCAATGTGTTCACCGTGCTCAAGAACCTCGGCCTGCTTTCCGAGCAACCGGTCAAGACCGCCGAAGGCCTGGAAGTCGTGCCGCTGAAAGTGGTCAAGGCCGTGCTGCCTGACCCGAGCTCGCTGGCGCCGGGCTACACCGGCAAGACCTGCATCGGTGACCTGGTCAAAGGCGTCAAGGATGGCCAGCCGCGCGAAATGTTCATCTACAACGTGGCCGACCACGAGGACGCCTACGCCGAAACCGACAGCCAGGGCATTTCCTATACCGCCGGCGTGCCACCCGTGGCCGCGGCCTTGCTGGTGGCCCGTGGCGAGTGGGACGTGCAGCGCATGGTCAACGTCGAAGAGCTGCCTGCCGAGGCGTTCCTCGAGGCGCTGGATGTGATGGGCCTGCCGACGCGCATCAAGGACGAACATGGAGACCGTCCCTGGAACCAGAACGCCTGAAGGACTTCAGGCGGGTTCCCCCGATAGGAACTGCAGAATCGCTCTGGATTCTGCAGGCGATTGAACCAGAAGACTCACCGTCGCGTGAATACCTGGCAATCCGCGGGAAGCCTTGAAGAAATGCTCCGTATCGAAAGGTACGGGGCATTTTTCGTTTAGGGGCCCATCAAATAGGCCCGTGGCGAGGGAGCCTGCTCCCGCTGGCGCGTGAAGCGGCCCTGAAGTCAGACCCTGTGGTGTTTCAGGCAGACCGCATTCAGCTTTTTGGGGCTGCTGTGCAGCCCAGCGGGAGCAAGCTCCCTCGCCACGGAGTTGTGTTGGGTTGGGCTGGGAGTCTTTAACCATTCGCCACAAAAGGCACAGGGGTGTGCGCCCATCATCTGTTCACCGTTTTTGTGGCGAGGGAGCTTGCTCCCGCTGGCGCGTGAAGCGGCCCTGAAGTCAGACCCTGTGGTATTTCAGGCAGACCGCATTCAGCTTTTTGGGGCTGCTGTGCAGCCCAGCGGGAGCAAGCTCCCTCGCCACGGAGTTGTGTTGGGTTGGGCTGGGAGTCATTTAACCATTCGCCACAAAAGGCACAGGGGTGTGCGCCCATCATCTGTTCACCGTTTTTGTGGCGAGGGAGCCTGCTCCCGCTGGCGCGTGAAGCGGCCCTGAAGTCAGACCCTGTGGTATTTCAGGCAGACCGCATTCAGCTTTTTGGGGCTGCTGTGCAGCCCAGCGGGAGCAAGCTCCCTCGCCACGGAGTTATGTTTGGTTGGGCTGGGAGTCATTTAACCATTCGCCACAAAAGGCACAGGGGTGTGCGCCCATCATCTGTTCACCGTTTTTGTGGCGAGGGAGCTTGCTCCCGCTGGGCTGCGCAGCGGCCCCTAACAACGCGACTGCGACAATTCATGATCGGCCTGGGCGACGACCTCCCGGTTCAGTCCAGCGGTGTCGGGCAAGCCTTGCAGGCCACCTCTCAGCCCAACGCGTCAACAAGCCGCGGTAACCAGTGGGTCGCATCGCCCACCAGCGTTTTATCGGAAGCGGCCCCCATCGGTTTGATATTGATATGCACCAGCCAGGCGCCATGCTCGGTTGCCAATGTTGGAATCCGTGCCGCCGGGTAGACCTCTCCAGAAGTGCCAATGGAGAGCATGACGTCGCAGTCGCGGGCCGCGCTGAAGGCCTGGTCCAGTTCCTGTTCCGGCATTTTCTCGCCGAACCAGACGACATTGGGGCGGATCCGGCCGTCGCAGTGTGGGCAACGCGGGGGGGCCAGGCTGTCGCAGTCCGGCCCGATGTCCACGGGCAACGCGCCCAGGTAGGGACGGTTGCACTGGAAGCAACGGGCGCTGGCCAGATCACCGTGAAGGTGAATTACCTCCTTGGATCCGGCTCGCTCGAGCAGGTCGTCGACGTTCTGTGTGATGACGGTCACGCGGGGCAAGCTCTGGGTCAGCCTGGCGACTGCCCGGTGCGCGTCATTGGGGGGCGCTTGGTTAACCAGCGTTCGGCGCCAGCTGTACCATGCCCATACCAGTGCAGGGTCTTTGGCGAAGGCGGCGGGGGTGGCCAGTTTCTTTGGGTCGTAACGTGCCCAGAGACCGGTCGAGGGATCACGGAACGTGGCGATACCGCTTTGTGCCGAAATGCCGGCACCGGTAAAAATGGCAAGGTGCCTGGCCGCTCGCAGGCGTTTCACCGTTTCAGCGAAAATGGCTTCTGGATTCACTGTCACAACCCCCGTCAGACCTTAGAGCACTGCTCGCGCAGCCAGTCGAAGTTGCTCCAGTACTTTCGGTCGCCGCCGGGCTGGGCGCGTTTTGTCTCAATGAAAGGGGCAAGTATCTGGTGGCAGTGCTTGATGCTCGGCGCCCAGTTTTCGATGATGATGTGCTTGTTCTTGATCAAGTCGGCCCGCAATAACGCCGCGACGACGTCGTAGTTCGCACAGGTCAGCGAGGCATGCTGGACATGGGTTGCGTCCCATTGGTCATGATGCAGGGTCGACAGCGTGGCGCGAACCGCTTGCCGGGCATCGCGGGCCTGGCTGGCTTGCAGGAACTCGACAATCGAAATGATGCTCTGGGCCTCGGAAGCCTGTTGAGTCGCCTTCAGTTGTGCCGTCAGGATGACCACCTGGCGAACAACCAGGTACATCGACAGCAGGGCCACCAGGGCCACGGCCACCTGGACCACCAACGTCCATGTTTCGTAATTAGACATTTTTTCTCTCTTGCTCCTTAAGTAGTTCCAGTGTTCTTGAGTCGACATTCACCCCACCCTCCAGCGCCTGGGCATACACGCAATGCGCGCCCGCGGCCGCTGCGAACAGCGTCATGCAGGACGCGAATTTCATGGCGTCGAGTGTCCCCAGGAGTTTCTCTACCGCGACTTCCGAGTCCAGGACGGCGCGGGTTGCGCACTCGAGTCGCGGTCCCAGAAGCGGGTGATGCAAATAGTCGCGCGCTTCTTCCAGGTCGCGCAGGCCGTAGTAGGTGGCGTTCTCGCTGACACCCAGGCCGCGTAGTTGGGGAAAGATGAACCACATCCAGTGACCTTCCTTGCGGCCGCGCCGTAGCTCGAGCAAAGCTTGGTCATAGGTTGACGCTTGCGCCTGGACAAAACGCTCCAGTGATTCGGTCATACGAGCCTCTGATACGGTTTCAAGGCTGAAGAATGAAGCGCGTCCAGGCTCGATCAAAAGTGGTGGCTTTATGATGTCATGGTCTGGCGCGTATCGGTAGTCTCGATCATCACCCCCCATCCAGAACGAGGGCAAAACCTATAGCACACTTGCGCTATAGCGCCGCTCGGCACTCGACCCTAACCTATGAGCGTTATCGGGTTTCCGATCGGTCGCAATGAGCCTATTTGAACAAGGATCTGTTTTTTGAAAAGCACACCTGCCAGAAAGTCCAGCATCTGCCCGGCTTATCGCAAGCGCCTCGCAACGGCATTCGCCGTCTCGGCCCTTGTCGCCAGTGGCTGGGGTTCTTTTATCGCCGGTGCGTCGGCTTCCACGGCCAGTGAGACATCCTCTGCGGCTTGCACCAACGAGGCGGATTTCCAGGCCGGGACGGTGGTGGAGTATGAAAGCCGGGACAACCTGTCGCCAGCCACCAGTCGCGGTAAAACCGAGACGCTCGGGCGCGAGGCGTTTGCCGGCGCCAATCCGGTGGCCTCGGTGCACACGTCGTTCCTGAACAATGCGCCGTTTTTCCTGACGACGACTTTCGCCGAGATCAAGGACGGTCGGCTGGTTCGCTACGGCGATCGCCATGGTGCCGGGGCATCGTTGGTGACCACCACCTACCAGCCTCCCGCTTCCACACCGATTGATCTGCAACCTGGGCAGACCGTCACCGTCAGCTACAAAAACAAAGCGGTGAGCGCCGGGGGAGCGGTCGAGTTCGATGTTGTCGAGAAGCTGACTTACAACGGACGTGAAACGATCAAGACGGCCCTGGGGACGTTCGATACCTGCAAGTTCACCAATGAAATCTCCACGGGCCCTGTTTCGGCCGAGCAGCCGAAACAGGTTGTCGTTGTCCAGAACTGGTTTCCCGCGGACGGACCTTATCGTGGTCAGTCGATCCGATCCGTTACGCCTCCGTTCAATGGCGTTGCGCAGAGAATCAGTGAAGTCGTCAAGATGCAGTATGGGACGCGATGAGAGACGCGTCTCGGGTCGGAAGATTTGCCGGATGATCGTGGCAGATGAGCATCCGCTGTTCCGAGAGGGGATGATGGTGTTGCTGGAACGCCTGATACCTGACGCAATGATCGAACAAGCAGGGAGCCTGGAGGAAGTACGGACGCTGGCAACGAATGGACAACCTCTCGATACGCTGATTCTTGAAATACGTCTTCCCGGCCTGGGCTCCATCAGCGAGCTCGCGCAGTTGCGCCAGGCACTCAAGCACACTGTGATGATTGTGGTTTCGACCCTGGATGACAGCGATGTCATTGGCCGTGTCATGGCCACCGGTGTCGACGGCTTTGTCGGCAAGAGCCTTTCCCCCGACCAGGTCGGCCAGGCCATCGCCGATATTCGCCGTGGCGAAGTACGGGTCAAGTATGAGCCTTCGGGCTCGCTGCCACTCGGTCCCGATGATGACATGAGCAAGCTCACGTCACGGCAGCGAGAGGTCTGGCAATTGATCGCCGAAGGCAAGACCAACAAGGAAATCGCCTCAGCGCTTGAGATCTCTCCCTTCACCGTGCGCATTCATGTCTCTTCGTTGATCCGTGCGCTGAACGTTCCCAACAGGGCGGTGGCCGCTGCTCGTTTTGCCGGGCGCGAGGCGCTTCAGACCTTGCGCTAGCGCCTCAGACCTTTGCTCCGGTATGTCCGGCCTCGGTGAACGAGGTGTCATGGAATTTCGCCTGGGACTTGCCCGCACGCTTGGCCCGGTAGAGCGCTTCGTCGGCCTGGGCCAGCGCATCGGTAAACTCGCCGCCGGTCCACAGCGTCCCGCCGATACTGCAGCCGATCGTGATCGACTCCCCGGCCAGCACGACCGGCTCGGCCAGTTTTGCGATGATGCGCTGGGCGGCACCCTGCATGCTGGACAAGGATTCTCCGGTACGCAGGCGCAGCAGCAATACGAACTCATCCCCGCCGTGGCGCACAGCGATGTCGCCATCGCGCACCGCGCCCAGGAGCCGGAGGCCGACCTCTTGGAGCAATGCATCGCCAACGGCATGGCCGAAGCAATCGTTGATGGGCTTGAACCCGTCCAGATCCAGGCATAGCACGCCAAAGCCAGGCTGTACGTCGACCTCGCTGCGTACCGCCTCGATGTACTTTTCCAAGGCTGCCCGATTTGGCAGGCCGGTGACGACATCGCGGTAGGCGATACCCTCGACCACGGCCAACTGACCTCTTTTTCGGGTGAGGCTGTCAACGAGGTGCCGGATCGCAACACTCAGCGTTTCGACTTCGCGTGTGCCCTTGAGCAAGGGAATCCCCACATCGGCGCCTTCGGAAAGGCGCGCGGCAGCCTTGGCGATGACGTTCACCGGCCCGGTGAGAATACCTGCCATGATCCATCCGATGACCGCGAACAGGATGGACAGCAGGCCGCCCCAGATGAGTATTTCATTGCGCATCTCACGTGCTGCCGCAAAGGCGATCTCGGCGGGCTGGCGTGTCACCACGGTCCATCCCAGGCCGGGATAGTCGTCGACACCGACACTTTGCGCCGCACCTGCCAGATAGAGCTTACCGTCCGGCCAGCGCTCCACCGACCAGCTTTGTCCGCGCCCATCGAGCGTGATTCCGGCGGGCTTGCCGATCATGTCCTTGGGGCCCAGCAAGAGGGTGCCGTCCTTGCTGATGACCAGGAACTCCAGGCCAGGCAGGCGCTCTTGCAAGGGGTCGAAAAGCGATCGACCAACTTCCGCAGCCCATTCCCAGGAAAGATGCGCCGCGAGCACCCCTGTGAGATTTCCGGCGACGTCCTTGATTGGCATGCTGATATCGACGAATTTCATCGCTTCCCCGGAAGGATTCGGCAGCAGCTTGGCCAGCAGGACGGCTTCGTGGACATCGCCAATGAACGTCTTTTCCCGCGCACTGGCAAAGACCGGCCGTTGCGAGATGTCGGCGCCTGCGAGCACCCCGTTGGTCGATGCGACCACTTTGCCGTGGGCGTCGGTGAGGCCGATCCAGGAATAGTTCGGGAACTGCTGGCTAAGGTGGTCGAGCAGGGCGCGTGCTTCGCCGGGGTCCGCAGTGTTGCGCAGGGTTTCCAGCTTGCTCAGGACCGTGAGCGCTTTTGAACGGTTACTCATGTCGCGATCGAGGCGATCGATCATCGAGTAGGCATATTCGCTCAGTTGCAGCCCGGTTTGCTCCTTGAGCCGCGAAATGGAGGACTCGCCGATAACGGTGCCGAAGATACAACTGAGCAGCAGCACCACCAGCGCCACGACGATGGCGAAGCGTGCCCGTAAGCTTTGGAAGAGAGGGATGTACATGTCGGACCGCCACGGGGATGGAAATTGGAAAGCCTGTATTCCATGGCGTTCTTGGCATGCATCCTCTCAAAATTTTCCAGTTTGGGGTACTGGCGCGGTCACCGCCGGACGCCCTGCGAATGAGGCAAGGCGCCGCTCCGTCTACCGCTTACAACCAGTACCGCAAACCCAGCATCAGGGACTGGGCGTTGTACTCCGTTTTCACATCGCCCTGGGGCAGGCCCTGGATGTTGCCGAAGTGCGCTTCACCGGTCTTGAAGTAGCGATAATCCAGGGACATGGACCAATGCTCGCTGAGCTCGTAGGCGACACCGGTGCCGAGTTGCCAGGCCGAGACGGTGTCGCGATGGGTGTCGCCGAACTCGACGCCGCCGGCTTCCAGGCCGGTGATGGTCAGCACGGCGTAGCCCAGGCCACCGCCGACATAAGGGGTGAACCTGCTCAGGGGGGCTGGCAGGTTCGTGACGTCATACCAGAGGTTGGCCATGAGGCTGGTGGCTTCCTCTTCGCCTTTGCCATCGATGCTGCCGCCACCCTCGTAGACCCGGTGATTGAACTGGGTCAGGGTGTTGCGGCGGTAGCTCAGTTCCACTTCAGGCCTCAGCCCGACCGGGAATCGCCAGCCCAGTGCCAGGCCGGTGGCGAAGCCGGAATGCAACGGTTGGTTGAATTCCATCTCGACGAAGTCAAGGTCGTTCTGGTTTAGGTCCTGTTCAGCGACCCAGTTCACGCCGCCCATGCCACTGACATAGGGGCCGAGTGTGTCGGCGAAACTCGATGCCGGGGCGGTACCACCCAGGCCAATGATGCCCATGACAAGATACCGGGTGCTTTTCTGTAGGTTCATGCTAGATCCGAAATGTTGCTGTTATCGATAAGTAGGCGAAGCGTGTCCGAAGACGTTCATACGAGGTGCAAGGGTGCCGCGCTCTTCCCGTGCACCGATGCGTCGCTGGCCCGTTGTTCAGCCAGCCTGCACAGGTTGTCCAGTGCGGTGGTCATCGCCTTGGCCAGCGCTTTGCGCAGCAGCCCGCGGTAGAGGAAGCTCAACGGGCCCGAAATCTTCGCGCTATGGATGACATGGGTTTCATCGGCAGAGAGCCTGCGCATCCGATGATCGAATTCGAGGTCGATCCAGAGCAGCCGGGCGCTGTTGCGATAACTTTCGTGCGGACTCACGGCTTCCAGTTTCAGAGGCATTTCCAAGCCATTCTTGAGGACACATCTGCCGCGGATTCCAGCTTGGAACGGGCCGTCGAGTTGACATTGGCGGACGTCGGTATCCCAGAGCGGCGCTTCGGGAAAATTGCTCCAGAGCTTCCAGATTTCAGAAGGGGGCGATTTGACTATGACTTGCACGTTGACATCGTTCACGGCGACACCTTGGTTGTGGGGGGCACGGTCATGCCGGGTGGGCAGATCCATTCAATGCTCAGGCTGCCGGTGCCGATTGACTCAGCACCTGGGCGGTAATGCTGGCTTGACCGATTTTTTCGCCCCGGTTGAACAGGTCGATATAGATGCGGTTGGTCTTGAAGGCCTGGAGCGACGCATCGAAACCGGCTTGCGGCGCCAATGACAGCGGGCTGTTCCTGGGGATGGGCCGGTCCAGGGTGAAACTCAAGGCCAGCAGGTTCATCGGGGTATTGAGCGGGATCCGCAGGTGGCTGTGGGCGATCTGCATGTAGCACTGGCGAGCCACTTCGAGGAAATACACCATCGAATAGTGCTGGGGATCGCCGGCCTGGAAGAAGTGTTCCGGCGGCAGTTTCACGGTGTCCACGCTCAGGCCCTGGGCGATGCCGCTCATGTCACTGACGATGACGTTTTCCGCCCTGGCCTTGTGCAACAGGGCCTTGTCGCGGCAGGGCGTGGCGCTGAATTCGCCAGCCGGCGAGGTCTCGAATGCCGAGCTGTAGGCCATGGCGAGGACGCAGGTGCACATCACTTTTCCGGCCTGCATGACCTTCGCGTTGAACACCAGGGGGGCTTCGCCCTGTTCGACGTGCAGGTCGACCGTGTCCTGCTTCTGTACGTAGTGCTGGAACCTGATCGTCAGGGTCTTGATGTAGGCGACCCGTCCGCTCAGAGGCGGCATGGCCAGTTCGAGCAGTTGCAGCACGCCCTCCAGTAGCAAGATGCCCGGGATGTGATCCAGGGGGTGATCGAAGAAGTACGGGTGCGCTTCATTCACCACGAGTTGGGCATGCAGCGACTGAGGGCTGCGCTGGGCGTTGGTGATCACGCTATGTTCCGCGCTGCGCTGCCAATGCGCCGGGCGCTGGGCGGTATCGCCACGGTGCAGGGCGAACAGGCTTTCCATGGCGCGCACCCGTACCCGCAGCCCGGAGAGCAGCGTGCTGGTGAGCATGTCGCTGAGCTGCTGCACGTCGACGCCATCGTTCTGCGGCTCGCGAACCAGGCTGACAGGCGTGATGACCTGCTGCAGTTCCTGGGATGACGAATGGGCAAAGCGCAACATGAACGGATGCTTGATGGGTGAGCTGACCTCGGCGGTGGTCGGGTTCCACTGGCGAAGCTGCTCGGTAAACAGCCACATCAGCGCCTTGCCGGCCTCGCGCACTTCGATCACGGTATGGGGCGCGCCCCGCAACATCACCGCCAGCAAGGTTTCGATGCCACTGGCTTCAGCGAGGAAACCGGTGATTTCCTGCAGCGATCCGCTGGCAGGCGTCGCAACCGGCTGCAACTCGCAGACTTCAACGTGCAAAGAGTGGCCGGGCGCTTTGCCCAACAACCGGCAAGCCTCTTCCAGCGAGCTGGCCGCATGGGCGAGGACCGCGGCGCGGATCACCAGCAAGGGCTTGTCAGTGGCCTGGGGGTGATAGCGACGCAGCGCGATCAACCCCAGGCCTTCACCTTGCTGGGTCGCGCTGCACCGAGCGCGCTCGACCTCGATTTCACCGCTGAAAAAACGCCCGGCGCCGAGCAGGAGCGTGGTGATGCCGTTGTCGAACCACTGTGGCGAGGCCAGCAAGGTTTGCCAGAACAGGCCCGCCGTGCCGACCAGGGTCTGATGGAAACCCTTGAAGTCGAAAATCTGCGCCGGGTAGCCGGACAGCATGTTTGGCAACATGGTTGCCACGTCGGTCACCTCGACGCCCGGTGCCGCACCGTGCGCCCGGGAATAGAAGTTGTGGGCGCTGCTATAGGCGTTGCTGAAGCGCTCGCCGCCCATGTTGCAGCACATGACCATCGCGGTGCCGGGCGAACCGGCCACGCCCGGCAAGCGCCGCAGCAAGTGATTGACGCGATCGGTGATCAACAGCTTGAACGGATCGACATGGGCCAGCGGTTTGGGGCCCATGCCGAAGCCGTCGATATCGATGACGTGGTCCTGGGCGAGGAATTTGCCCAGCAAAGGCTGACCGGGAGCCGGGGTGTAATCGACGAAGCGCCCATAAGGAAACACGACCGAGGGGGCGGCGGGTTGGTCGAGCTGCTGCTGGAATGCTTGCAACGAGCGGTGGCTGCCCAGCGCGGCTTCAGCCTCGACAATGGCAAGGTCCAGCATCAGCACGCCGGAGGTGGTTACGGGGGCAGCGGCAGGGTGGTCGCCGGGAAGGTATTCGTCCACCACCAGGTGCGCGTTGGCGCCGCCAAAACCAAAGCTGGAGATGCCAATCCGGAGCGCCGACGGACGCGCTTCCAGAGGCTGTACCTGCTGGGTGGCGAGTCGCAGGCAGGTGTCGTCGACCTTGGTGCTGGGGCGGTAGCCGGGCTGCGGTGGAATGCCTTTGTGGCGCAGTATCATCAAGGCCTTGGCGAGCGACGCGCCGCCGGCAGCGGCCAGGGGATGGCCGATGACCGACTTGATCGAACCGATGGTGATTTTCCGGTCGTCCGGGCGATGGGGGGCGAAGAAGCTGTTCAACGAGGCCAACTCCGTCGCATCCCCCAGCGGTGTGCCGGTGCCGTGGGTCTCGATGTAGTCCACGTCCCTTGGATCGAGGCCGCGATAGGCACGTTGGTAAGCCGAGTACTGGGCCTGTTTGCCGGGGGCGAACACCGAGCCCTCGGCACCGTCGGCGGACATGCCCAAGGCGCGCAAGACACCCAGGGGATGGCGCTGCGCCGTCAGGGCCTGGGCGACGGGTTCGACCAGAAACGCGACCGCACATTCGCCCGGCACGATGCCGTCGGCGTCCTGGCCGAAAGCTTCCATCCGCGCCCGTGCGGAAAATGCCGTCAACTGCGAGAACCCGAGGAACAGCGCCGGAGGCAGCACGGTGTTGAGGGCCATGACAATCGCGTTGTCCGCCTGGCCGCTGTTGACCAGCGCCTGGGCCATATCCAGGGCATAGGGGAACGAACTGCAGGCCGTGTCCACCGATAACGCCGGGCCACCCAAGGCAAAGGCCGCAGCCAGTGCCGCCACTTGTTCACCCGGTGTAAAACCCGGCGGCGCAGCGGTTTTTCCGGACATGCCGGTGACGAAATAACTCTCGTCGCTCCAAGACGTCGCGACTACCAGCGCCGTGCGTTCCCCGCCCAGTGGCGAGCCTTGTGCGGCGAGTTGGGTCAACAGCGTCTGAAGCACCTTCTTGCCGATGGCGACCTGCCGTCCTTCGTGCCGTGACGGGATCGAGGCGTCGTCGGTCAGGCAAAAAGCGCTGTCCAGATACGTGCGATCCTTCTCGCCGGCCTTGGTTGAATAGATTGATGCCTTATCCACTTCCCAGCGTGTCGGCATCGATTCCATCGGTGCGACCTGCCCTTGGGCGAGCAACTGCCAGAGCGCCTCCGTTGACGGTGCCCCCGGAAACTCGCCCGCCATCGCGCTGAAGCAAAAATCGCCCGCTGTCGTTACTGCGCCACTCATACCCTGTCTCCTGATCGCCAAAATGCTGGGTGACCTGTTCGGTCACCCGGATTCCATTCCTGTTGCTGCTGGGCTCAGCTCAGCCTGGCCAGCAGCGACAAGGCATCCTGGGGCGTGCGACGGGACATCAGCGCTTCACCGGCAAATTCGCTGGCCGAGCACTGCTGCGCCATGGATTGGCAGAGCGCCTCCCGGGCAAAACCGTTGAGCCCCAGTTGTGCGAAGGGCGTCTGGATATCGATCGCCTGTGCTGCGTCCGGGATCAACGGCGACAGGGCGTTGAACAGCAGGTTTTCTTCCTGTCCTTGAGTGTTCGTCGCGGCAGGGGAAGGCGTCTCGCAAGGCGTCGCTTGTGGCTGGGGATCGGCCAGGGCCGCTTGAATCAGGGCGATGGTTGCCTGCGGGAACCTGGCATTGGCCAGCTCGGAACTGTGAGCCTTGAGCTGCGGCCACAGGGCGACTACCGACTCGAGGAAATCCAACTGCACCAGCGAATCCAGGCCCAGGTTTTCATAGCTTTGTGTCGGGTCGATCTGCTCGACCGTAAAGCCGGTGATCGCCGCCAGTTGATCGAGTACCCAGCCCTGGACATCCAGCGCCGGTGCCTGCGGATCGGCTTCGAGCCTTGCCAGCAAGGCGGTCGGGGTCGGGGCATCGAAGAGCTGCGAGGTGAGTGCTTTCTTTTCCGGGAAGTGCTGGGCCAGGGATTCGAAGATATCCACCAGCCCCAGCGAGTCGATCCCCAGGCTTTCGAAACTTTGATCGAAGTCGATCTGTTGCGCCTGGAACCCGGTCACCGTGCCGATTTCGCTGCGCAACCATTGCCCGTAGCTGAGTGCGGTGGCCTGTTCGACGGTTTCGGCGGCGGGCACCGGGGCCAGTATTGTCGGGTTCGAGTGAACAGGCTCCAGCACCGCAACATTCTGGTTGACGGAGGTTTCGATCCCATGGGCATAAACGCCCTCGAGAACTTGTTGATGAGCATTGAAATAGTGGGCCGTGACGGATTCGGCCTGTTCCAACACCCGAAGCAATATCGCTTCCTTGGCGATATTGGATTCGCACAATGATTCAATGATCTTTTCGGACAGAGAGAAATAGCTGTGGGCTATTCTTCCGTTGGACACGATGAATTCCTGCACCACATCGTTAAGTTGCATGCGCATAAGGTTCTCCTAACCAAAGTCGGTGGATATTTCTATACAGAAGAAAGATCAGAAATCGCGGCCCAGGACTGGGCCGTGTTTATATCAATGAGGCAAACTGGCAGTAGCCATGGAGCGACTTAAAGTTGGAGTTCCATTGCGTCGATCTCGCGAGTCAGCGCTTTTCTGGCACCCTTGAGCAACCCGGACCTTACGTTCAGATACGTCACCAGCGTCATTGCATCGGCGCCCTGGAAAGCGATGTAGCCGTCAGGACGAATCAGCATCAACGTGCCTTCCTTGGCGTGGTAGCGCTTGTGCAATCGCCAATCGGGGTCCAGCAGTGTCGAGTGCCAGGCCGGTAGCCCGGCGCTGCTCAGGGCGTCGATCACGCAATAGGCCTTGATGCCCGGGTAGTCCTTTTCCACCGACTCGGCCAACGCGTAATAGCCCGGCAATAACGGCGAAAACTGATCGGCCGCGCTGAAGATCAACAACGTGAACGTGCCATGAAACAGGTCGATCAAGCGTTTCGTGGGCAGCCCTTGCAGTTGCCACAACTCGACATCCGGTGCCAGTTGCCCGGCGCGGGGCGCGGCGGTCTGGAACTCGGGTTTTTTCCCTTTTTTATTCCAGTTCTGGCGCTGCTTCTTCGTCAGCGATTCTTGGATGTAGTCACTCTTGTCATAGTGGTACTGGTGACCGGAAATCATTGACGGCAACCTGCGCTGGACCTTTTTCCGGTTGCTCAACAGCGGCAGGACATGGTCGCGCAGCCAGACCAGGGCGCGCCGCCGGACGGTAATCAGCCGTGTCAGGCGGTGTGCGGTGTTCTCGACTTCCAGGGCAACCGGATAACGCTCTTCGTTGTAGCTGTCGAGCAAGGACGGGTCCGCCAGGCCTTGGTCGACATAAGCGATTTTCCAGGCCAGGTTATAGGCCTCGGAAACCCCCAGGTTCATCCACTGGCCACCGATGGGGCTGCCGATGTGCGCCGAGTCCCCCAGCAGGAACACCGAGCCTTGTTGCATCGTTTGCACGCGGCGATGCTGGAACGAGGCGATGGTGGTCGATGAGATATTGGACAACGTCATCTTTTGCCCGCGTCCTTCGCACAGGCGCTGGAAGTTCTCCAGGCTCAAGGACGGGCGCTCGCCTTCGGGGGGCAGGTTATAGGGCATTTCGATGAACAGCCGATAACGGGACTGGGCGCTGATCGGTGCGACGGCCACATAACCGTCCTGCGCACCCAGGAAGAATGCGCCCTCATCCTGGCTGCCGGACCATTGGATATCGGCATCGGCCAGCATGAAGAAGCGGTCGTAGGACGAACCTTCGAAGGTCATGTCCAGGCGTTTTCTGATGTTGCTGCGAGCCCCGTCACAGGCGGCCACCCAGCGACTGGTGAAGGTTTCGTCGGTGCCGTCGGCATGCTTGAGCGTCATGCGTACCGACCCCGGCAGGTTTTCGATGTCCACCAGTTCGGTGTTCCACTCCACCTCTGCACCCAGTTCCTTCAACCGCTCCAGGAGAATCTTCTCGGTTTGCGGCTGTGGCAGGCTCAAGAGCAGGGGATAGGTCGCGTCCAGGTAGGAGAAGTTGTAGTTCAGCACCCGCCTGGCGTTCGACTGCACGGAGAATTGGTTGATCGTGAAGCCGTCGTGGATGGCTTGCTCGGCAACGCCCAGGTCTCTGAAGATTTCCAGGGTCCGGGAGTGGATCGCCATGGCCTTGGTCGCCGTCGAGGGTCCGGCGTTCTTTTCAATGATGCGAAACGCCACACCCCATTTTTTCAGCATGATTGCCAGGGACAGGCCAATGGGGCCGGCGCCGACGATCATGACGGCCGGGGCGCTGCCAGGGCGCTTGAAATGCTGGGGGGCCAACGTGCTCAGAGTGTTCATCGATCAGTACCAGTTTCTGTAGAAGGGAGAGTTGGCAATGCCGAGCAGGGCATCGTCGCCGGATGAGTCGCCGTAGGCATAAATGTAAAAATCATCAAGGTTGCTCAGGCAGCCTTTGAGCCGCGTGACTTTCTCTCGCTCTACACAGTTGGTACCGGCTATCCCGCCAGTCAGTTTGTTCTTCGCCGTGGCCAGGCGGGTGCCGCACACATAGTCGAACCCCGCGACCCGGCCCCAGGGAATCAGGTAGTTTTCCGGCGAGTTGCTGACCAGGGCGGTGACGTGCCCCATGGATTGATGCCATTGCAGCCGCCGCAACGCCTCGGGCCTGAGCCAGCGCGGGAGCTGTTCGCTGATGAAGTACTTGGCGTGCTCGCGTTCTTGTTCCACCGACAACCCGCCCAGGTAACAGGCGATGAAAGCCAGGCGCGCTTGCATCAGCGGTGTGATGCCCAGGATCACGCTGAGCATCTTGGGCAGCAGGGGAATGATCCTGAGCCAGAACGAACGGGTGCCCACGATAAAACGCATGTAGCGCCAGAACGTGTGGCGGTCGGTCAATGTGCCGTCGAAGTCGAAAACGGCCAGTACCGGTTGGGTGCTGTTAGCGTGCATGTGCCTCTTCCTTGAGCGAGATGATCTCGATGGTCTTGGGCAGCTTGAAGCCCGACAGGTAGCGCGAAAGCAGGGTGGAAAGCGCGTTCTGGGTCAGCTCGCCGGTCCCTTCGACGCACAGGTGCAGCACGTTGACTTCCTTGTGATCCGGGACGATATAGGCCCTGGCCCGCACCACATCGGGGTGCTTGAGGGCGATGGATTCGATTTCCACCAGGTCGACCATCTGCGCCTTGATCTTCGAGATCCGCAGGCGTTGGCAAAAGAAAAACACATGCCCAGCGTCGTCCCGCCAGACCAGGTCACCGCTGTGGAACCAGCCCTCGCGGAAGAACCGGGCATTGCTGTCCTCGGCATCGTTGTAGCCGTCGATCACCATAGCGCCGCGGATCAGTAATTCACCGATGCGCCCGGGTGCCACGTCCAGGCCCTCGGCATCGACGACGCGCAGTTCCACGCCGGTGATCGGCTGGCCCATGGCGCCGCGGTGGACCTCGCCGATCGAGCTCTGGACAATGACCGGCATGCTTTCGGTCAGGCCATAGCCTTGCAGCACCGGGTTGCAACCCAGCAGTTTGCCCAGTTTCTCGGCTTCATCGGCCGGCAGGTGGCTGCCGCCGGAATAAATCATCAGTTGCGGGTGCAGCGGCAACGGCGTGCCTTTGCGTTTGGCCAGGCGCGTATTGAAGTAGCGGATGACATCGGGCACCAGGCAGGCGAAGGTGACCTGATGCTCGGACAAGACTTCGGCCAGGTCGCGATTGAGCAGGGTGTTGGTCATGAGCAGGGTGGCGCCCACGCTCAAAGGGAACACCATCATCACCGACAGGCCGAAAATGGCATACAGCGGCAGCGTCACCAGGTGCACCGAGCCGACGCCCTGCAGGTGAAAGTGCTCGTGCAGGCCATCGCTCGATTGCGTCAGGTCGAGGTAGCGGTGAGAGACAGCCAGGGGCCTGCCGATACCACGGTAGGTGAACTGCACCGAGACGATCGGATTGCCGTCGGGCAACGACAAGGGTTCGAGCTGTCGAGGAAGTTCAGAGGCGGCCGTTGCATTGGCGGGCAGGGGCGATGACGGTTCGCTCCCACCGTCCAGCACCAGGGAGTGCCTGACGCCGTTGTCCGGCTGGAATACCTCGCTGTGTTGTCCCCACAACGTTTCGGTCGTGACCACCAGCGTCGGCCTGGCGAGGCTGACGACACTGTTCATTTCGAAGGGAGTCAACTTGTAGTTGAGGATGACCGGGATGGCACCCCGCCCGATAATCGCCAGGTAGTAAGCGATGAACGCCACCCCGTTGGGCAGCACCAGCGCTACTTTATCGCCTGGCAATACACCGAGTGCCGTCAGGGTACCGTTGCAGGCTTCGGCCTTGATGCGCAGCTCGCGGTAAGTGACGGTCTCTTCTTCCGTGTCCAGGTGCCGGATAGCAACTTGCTCGGGGAACGATTCCGAAAAACCGACAAAACGATGCAGAAAACCTTCTTTATATGAAAGGCTTTTCATTTACCAACCTCTTTCAATCCTTGGATATAGGGCGCGTCAAAATAAGTACTACTGAGGCAGGCTTTATATGAAGTGTTTCAATCAAGCATCTGTGTAGTTGTTATTCCGATACCAGTCCAGGGTATCGGTCAGGGTTTCAGCGACAGGGCGGAACTGGCATTCCAACTCCCTTGAACTTTTGTTGTGGCTGAAATGGGTACGGCCTTGTTCTTGCGCCATGAGCTTGACCGTGGAAGTACTGATGAGTACCGGTTTCTTGGTAATCCGGTAATAACCTTCATAGATCAGCGCGATGATTCGCAGCATGAACAAGGGCACTTTTCGTTCCGGGGCTTTCACGCCACTGACGCTGGACAGCGCCTGGAAAATGCTTTTCATGTCCATGTGATTGCCGGCGGCGAGGTAACGCTCTCCGGACCTGCCGCGGGTGATGGCCGCGATTTGATGTTCGGCCACATCCCGGGCATCGACGACGGAAAAGCTTCCGGGAAGTACGCCGGGCAATTTCTGTCCGACAAAGTCGAGCAGGAACTGGCCCGAGGAGGTCGGGCCGATATCCCCCGGGCCGAACATCCACCCTGGCAAGACCATGGCAATGAACATGTCCGGGTGCTGCGACAGGAATTGCTGGACCTTTTGTTCGGACAATATTTTGCTCAAGTAGTAATCGTCAGCCTCCTGTTCACTGCGAGACATGGTTTCATCGATCACTTGATCTTTATTGCCCTTCAACACGGCGATGGAAGAGGTGTGCACAGCACGACGGATGCCGGCGGCATAGGCGGCTTGCAACAATCGCTCGGTGCCGGTCACATTCGTGTCATAGAGTTTTTGCCAGTGTTTCCCGCCTTTGTAACTGTCGCGGAAATAGGCCGCGGTATGAAACAAGGCATCGCACCCCTGCAGGGCATGGCTGAAGGCATCGACATTGAGCATGTCGCCTTCGACCCATTCCACGGGCAGGCTGGCGAACTGTTTCTTGGCTTTCTCTGCGGAACGAACCAGTGCTTTTACTTTGATGTTTCGTTTTAACAGTGCACGAACGATATTGTTCCCGAGCAGGCCAGTAGCGCCTGTAACGAAGGCATATTCCATTAAAATACCGCTCCTGTGAGATGACCTGCCATTGCATCGAGACCCGTGTCACGGACGTGATGCCTGGATCAGGCGTTGGGCTCCACCAACGGCGCAATTAAAAACCATTCGGTATCTGAGAATCAAGTGGTATTTAGTCGTAATGGCAAATCAGTGGCTCTGAACCGGGCCTTACGCAGATTTTTTTACGCTGTGGTGTGCCGTGGGACGGTGGGAAAAAATGCCGTTTTGAGGTGGGTAGGAGGCACTCCATCCAGCTCGTCAGGCAAAGACCACAACGGTTTTGCCTTGCATGGGCCCAGGCAAGAAAGTGACTGGGTAGTCATCTTGCGTTCGCCCCAAGATTGTCCCGGTTACATGGCACATACATGGCACGGGATGAAAGTTAAAATGTAAATGATTGAACGAGGTGCGTATAAGATATGATGGCGAAGATGGACTCCATACAGTGAGTAGCCGCTGCGTCGCATTTAGTTACATGTACATATTTTGACTGGCCAAAGGAGCCGAGGGCGTGATTAAAAAGAGACTAGGTCGAGAAGAGAGCCAGCAAGTAACAAGAGATAAATTATTCGACACCGCCACTGAGCTGATGATCAGCAAAGGCTTTCATGCCGCCAGCGTCAACGTTATTGCCGAGGCGGCGGGCTTTTCCAAAGGGGCCTTCTTTTCCAATTTCTCCAGTAAATCGGATTTGCTCCTGCAACTGACTCAACGCTTCAAGCGAGTTGAAATCGATCGCTTGAGCGCGACCCTGGCGTCGGGCTATTCGGCGGAGCAGTTGAGCCATGGCTTGAATGCCTATATCGACACCCTGAAGAACAATACCCGCTGTGCGATCCTCGATGCCGAGTTGCAACTGATCGCCCTGCGGGATGAAGAGTTCTCACAGCATTACTACGACTTGCATGAGGAAAACAGCGAAGCCCTGGGCAAGTTGATTACCATCATATTCAACCATGCTGGCAAGAAACCGCCGCTGGACTATGCCGCGCTTGCGAAGACCTTCACCGCCCTGTCCGAAGGCTTGATATTGCAAGGGCATAAAGATCCGGCGATTGAAATAAAGCTGGTGCTCAATTCGCTCATCCAGACCGCGGAGCCTCTATAGGTCTTCATCGTTATCGCTGATAAGCCAGCAATCGGCGTTCAGCCAATCGGAATACACCCACCAGTGCGCACGCCAGCAACATGTAGAGCAGCGCGGCAATGCCATAGGCGTGGAACGTCTTGAAGGTGGCAGCGTTGACATCTGCCGCGATTTTAAGGATGTCAGGAACGGTCGCGGTAAAGGCGATGGCCGTGGCGTGCAGGACAAAGATCACTTCGTTGCTGTAGGCCGGGAGTGCTCGGCGCAGCATGCTCGGTATCAGCACCAGGAGGAATAGCTGGGTGCGGGTCATGCCCAGGGCGAGGGCGGCTTCGATCTCGCCGCGTGGGGTGGTGCGCAGTACGCCGGCGAGAATCTCGACGGTGTAGGCACAGGTGTTCAAGGCCAGGGCCAGGATCACGCAATGCATGCCATCGCGAAAGAACCACCACAGGCTCGACGATTCCCTGATGACGCTCAGGCTGGCCAGGCCGCTGTAGATGATCAGCAGTTGCACGAACAACGGCGTGCCGCGCAACACCAGGGTATAAAGCTGGACAGGCAGTGCCAGCCAACGATTGCCATAGGTGCGAACCAGCGCCAGGGGGATCGCCGCGCACAAGCCGATGACGGCGGACGTGACCAATAACCATAGCGTGACGACCAGGCCGCTCCAGCGGTAACCGTCGGACCAGAGAAAGTTCGGTCCGAATTCCTTCAGTATCTCGATCATGACACGCTCCGCTGCGGTTCGATGCTGTAGCGTCGTTCAAGGTGTTTGAGGGCCAGGCTGGACAGGATCGCAAAAGCCAGGAAGATCGCCGCAATCACCAGATAGAAGAACATCTGCCTTGACGTCGCGCTGCCCGCCTGTTTGGCGACCTGGACCATGTCATTGAGGCCCAGCAGCGAGATCAGGCCGGCACTTTTCAACAACACTTGCCAGATATTGCCGATGCCGGGCAATGCGAACCGCATCATTTGCGGCAGGCGGATGCGCCGCAGGACTTGCCAATGGCTCATGCCATAGGCCCGGGCCGCTTCCAATTGGCCTGACGGGATGGCCCTGAAGGCGCCGCGAAAGGTTTCGGCACAGTACGCGCCGTAGATGAATCCCAGCGTACCGATGGCGGTGCCATAGGGATTCAACTGCAACGATTCCCGGCCGAACGCCTGGGCTATCTGGTTGATTCCGATTTGCGCGCTGTAATAGATCAGCAGCATCAGAACCAGGTCCGGCACGCTGCGCACGAGTGTGGTGTAGACCGTCGCGACCAGCCTTAGCGGCGCCACTGGCGAGAGTTTCGCCAAGGCCCCGAGCAGGCCAAGCACGAGGGCGACGCAGGCGGCCCACGTGGCCACTTGGACGGTCAGCCACGCACCCTGGAAAATGAGATAGCCGTACCCTTCGAGAAACATGCTTTCAGGCTCCACGCGGGTGGTTTACTTCGGTGAGATGTCGAAGTCGAAGTACTTTCTGGCGATGCGTTCGTAGGTACCGTTCTGGTGGATCCGTTCGAGCGCCTGGTTGATTTCGCCAGCCAGGGCGGTATCGCTTTTACGCAATCCGATGCCGGTGCCCGGGCCGAAGATCTCCGGTGACTTGACCACCTCGCCGGCATAGCCGAAGCCTTTGCCTGCGGGCTTTTTCAACAGGCCCTCGGAGACGGCGATGGCATCGTCGAACGCCGCATCCAGCCGACCGTTGACCAAGTCCGAATAGGTCAAGTCACTGCTTTGATAGGGCACCACTTCCACGCCCTTAAGGCCCCACATCCGCTTGGCGTAGACCTCGAACACGCTGCCTTGCTGCACGCCGATGCGCTTGCCGCGCAAGGATTCGGCAGTCGGTTGCAATTGGCTGCCTTGCGGGGCCACCAGACGTGCCGGGGTGTCGTACAGGGTGTTGGAAAAGGCAATTTCGGCTTTGCGTGCTTCAGTGATCGAGAGGGCAGAGAGTATCCCGTCGAACTTCCTGCCCTTGAGGGCCGAGACCATGCCATCGAAGGCGTTTTCGACCCAGACGCAACGGCGTTGCAATTCGCTGCACAAGCTTTCGCCCAGCTCGATATCGAAACCTGTCAGGGAGCCGTCCGGTCGCTTGGACTCAAAGGGTGGGTAGGTGGGGTCGACCCCGAAACGCAGTTCTTCGTTGGCGCCCGAGGACATCAGCGGGCTGGCCACGAGCATCAAACCGATCAGATATTTTTTCATCGACAGGGTATCCACGACAGGTTGGTAGAGCCGTCCCGGGAGGGCCCCGGGGCAGTACGCATCAGCCTTGAATGTTCAAGGCGTGTTTCAGTTGTTGAACGCGTTGGCTGTCCACGGTCCGCCCATGGCCAAAGCCACCGGCCCACCCGCACACCTGGCCGGCATGATCGACGCCGTGCGCAAGGCACTCGGCAAGGGGGTGCCGGGCTTGCCACGCGAGCAGGAACGCGGCGATAAAGCCGTCGCCGGCGCCCATGCTGTCGACGAACGCACAAGGCAGCGCGGGTTGTTCGCGGGCTCCCTGGGCGTCGACTGCGAGGGCGCCCTGGGCACCGCGAGTGATGACCACCGCCGCCGGCCCCTTGGCCCGCATCGCGTTCGCCAGTTCAATGGCTTGCGCCGTCGAGAGATCGGCCGCCGAGAAAAAGGCGACGTCCACGTGCTGGATCAGGGCCTGCCAGTCGAACTCGACCCAGTTGTCCGAGAAGTCGAAGGACAGGCAACCACTGGCCTGGCGAACCTGGGCCAATTGATCTTCCAGGCCGCTGTAGAGGCTGCTGTGTGCCAACGGGAATGTGCCGATGTAAGCCAGGTCGTCGGCATCGAGGCGCAGTTGGCGGCACACGCCAGGATCGCTGCCGAGGAACACCCGCTCGCCCTCGACGTTGTCGACACACGCCCAGCCATTGGCACCCGATAACGTCCGGCAGCGTGAAGCATCGACCGCTTCCTGTTGCAGGCAATCGAGCAGGTACTGGCCGTGCCGGTCATCGCCAACGCAGCCCAGGTAGGCACTGCGAGCACCCAGCCGGGCGGCGAATACCGCGACATTGAGTGCATTGCCGCCGGGGTATTCGATGTTCTGGTCCAGGTAGACGTCCAGGGTGTTGTCACCGACCGCGATCAGGCTGGCCATGCTCAGTACTCCGTTTTCCACATGTAGCGGCGGGTCGTCAGTGGCTGTTGGTGCCAGACCGCCAGGTGGGCGGCGATGCGTTCCACGGCGATGCCGACAATGTAGGGCGCGACAATGGCGCGGATCTCGGGGTCGATGCCCTCCATCGGGAAGTCCTTGGCGTCATAGACCATGACCCGTTCCGTGTAGCGCTGGCAGAACCGCACGACGCGCTCCATCTGTGCACGACTGGGGTCTTCGCCCACCAGCAGGAGCAGGGGCGTGGTGGCATCGATGGCTTCGAACGGGCCGTGGAAAAACTCCGCGGCTTCCACCGGCAGACAATGCAACCACTGGCTTTCCATGACCACGCAGACGCCGAACACATAGGCTGTGGTGAACATCGGCCCCGAAGCAAGGAAATACATGACGCGGTCGTCTTTGTAGAGGCGTGCCTCTTCGGTTGCCCGTTGGTCATTATTGATCGCGGCATCGGCCAGGGCCCTTGGCAATGCCTTGAGCGAGCGGGTGAGCTTGTCCAGCAGCGGCCAGCCTTCGCGCTTGGCCAGGATCCCGCCGATCAGGGCCTGGAGCGTCATGAAACAACCGAAGTAGGCTTCGTCGGTACGTCCCAGCAAGAAGCAATGCTGGACGGCCTGGGCCAGTGGCAACTCGGCGGTCTGGGTCACGCCTACGGTGAGGCAAGGCTTGTCTTGCAGAAAGCGTGCGGCGGCGATGGTTTCCTGGGTCGTGCCGGACTTGGAGGCGAGGACCACCAGGGTGCGTTCATCCAGGCGCGGTGGATCGATGTCCATGAAGTCGGCCGGGAAATAACGGCGCACTTCCAGCGTGTGGCTGTAGCGTTCAAGCCAGTATTGCAGGCCGAGCATGATGCGGTTGGGAGCGCCGCAGCTGACGAAATAGATGCGGTCGATCCGCGAGGCCAACTCCTGGCCGAACTGCTGGGCGTCGTCGACGATGTGCACGGATTGCTGCAAGGAACTGATGAATGCTTCCCGGTTGAACTGGATCGCCATGTGAACTCCTGGGCCTTGTTAAAGGGTTCATGCTGCTGTCATGAACACGATTTAGACCAAAAGCTATACCATGAAAAATACCATTACAAGGATTTTTCCCCATGGTCTAATAGGCTTCCTACGGGATTTCTACGGTGTTCTGCGAGGCGGTTTTGCCGCTTATGATCAAGCTGGCGGGTTTGCGACATTATTTTGGGGTTCCACAGTCGCAATGCAGTGCCGAAAAAATAATCCAGGATGTAGACCATGAAAGTAACGCCTCCAAAGTCTTCCGACGTTGCGCTGTTGGCGCCCGAACGCAAGCAGGTGGCCTGGCAGGCTGTGCAGGCCTTGCTGGAGATGCTGGAACGCCCGGAATTCGGGCCCACTGAACGGATCCCGGCGGAACGGGATCTTGCCGAGCACCTGGGGATCAGCCGGATGACCCTGCGCAAGGCGCTGCAGACGTTGATCGATCGCGGGGTCCTGGAGCGTCGGGGCAATCGTGGCACCTTCGTCACGGCGCCCGGTGTCGAACGGCCGCTCAATACCGTCGCGCGCAAGGGTATCGCTGAAGTGGTCGAGCAGGCTGGCGCCCGGCCGGGCAGTAAATTGCTCTACTTCGAACAAACCCAAGCCAGTGCTCGAGTGGCGAAACTGCTGAAAATCCAGGAAGGCGACCCCTTGCTGACCATCAGGCGCCTGCGCACCGTGGATCAAAAGCCATTCTGCATCGAGACCAGTTACATCCCGGCCGCCCGGGCACCGGAGCTGGTGGCGGGAGACCTGATCGAGGGGGCTTCGTTGTATGCATTGTTGTTATCGCGCTACCAGATCGAAATAGAGAGCGACGAGGGCACGCTGAGCATCGCCACGATGAACGACCAGGAGGCGCGCTTGCTCGACGTCGAGCCCGGGACGGCCGCACTGGTCTACCGGGGCGTGATCTTCGACCGCCAAGGGCAGCCCGTGGAGTACCTGGTCTCGATCAACCACCCTCAGCGCGTGGTGTTCAAACTGGCGGACAGTCGGGTCAATAGCCTTCATGGCGATCATTAGGTGCATGCTCCATTCGCTGCGCGGCGTGGCTGTTGCTCCTGGGATCTGGGCTGGAAAGCTTGACTGAACGCACGGATGGGTATTTAGTTGTGCGATGCAACTAAATACCCATCGCGTCCGAGGTCCCCGTGAACCATTGCCCACCAGATCTGATTGAGAACATCCGTTCGGCATCGCGTCTCATGGTGCGGGAGCTGGGGTTCATGCACACCACGTTGGCTGCGACGGATTATCCGCCGTCGTCGGTGCACACCATCGTGGAGCTCGGCAATCGCCAATCCCTGACCGCGGGCGAGCTTGTCGAGCTGCTCGGCCTGGAAAAATCCAGCGTAAGCCGGATGGTTCGCAAGCTCATCGAGGCCGGCGAGATTGAAGAAGTTGCCCATGAACAGGATGCGCGGGCCAAGAGATTGCGACTCACCGCCCAGGGGCAAAACACCCTCTGCGCCATTGATGCTTTCGCCACGCAACAGGTTGTCGCGGCCATGGCTCACTTATCTGACGGGCAATGTCAGACCGTGAGTGAGGGGATTGCCAGCTATGCCATCGCGCTACACGCCCATCGGCTCGGTACAGCGCCGCCCGCGCCGGCGCAGTTGGAGATCGCGCGTGGCTACCGTCCTGGCGTCATTGGCCGCATTGTGCAAATGCATGCGGACTATTACGCCAGGCATTCGAACTTCGGCCAGTTGTTCGAAAGCCTGGTTGCATCGGACATGGCCGAGCTGATGGGGCGTCTGCACAATCCGCGCAATGAGGTCTGGGTCGCCCTGGATGGCGAACGAATAGTCGGTTCGATTGCCATCGACGGCGAAGGCGAGGGCGGCAGTGCGGTGCTGCGCTGCTTCATCCTGGATGATTCGGCGCGCGGCAAGGGGGCTGGTAGGCGCCTGTTGGCCGAAGCGATGAAGTTCTGTGACGAGTGGGGCTTTAGCTCAACGATCCTCTGGACGTTCCAGGGGCTCGACGCTGCTCGCAAGCTGTATGAAGCGTTCGGTTTCAGGTTGGAGCAGGAGCAAGAGGGGCAGCAATGGGGGCGACCGGTTACAGAACAGTGTTTTGTCAGGCCGGGCCCAACCGTCGCGCCAATTTGAATCCTATCAATTGGCGGTATTGGATTTGAACACCCCACTGAGAACGAAGGCGTAGCGTTCCGGGCGGATGAAAAACGTCGTGCGGTCGCAGCAACGGCCATCGGCGAAATAGGACGTGCGCTCCATGACCAGCAGCGCGGCACCGCGTTTGACGTGCAGCGCGCTGGCCAGGCTTTTGTCGGCTTCCTGTGCACGGATGGCCAGGTCGGCGCGGCTGACCGCCAGGCCGGTGATCGATTCGAGAATGGAATAGATCGGCTGATGTTCGACCTCAGCCCAGGCCACGCTGGCCAACTCTGCCGGCAGGTGGCTGCGTCCCAATGCGATGGGTTCGTCATCGACGAAGTGCAGGCGCTCCAGAAGCAGGCAGTCGTGCGCTTGCTCAAACAACCCCCGCAGGGTTTCTGGAACGGGCTGCAGGGCATGGCTGAGCACCTGCATGCTCGGTTGCAGCCCTTGCAACAACAACGCCTCATGAAAGCTGCGCAACGCATCCAGGCCGTGCCGCACCTGCTTGGCCGCGACGAAGGTGCCTTTGCCTTGCTTGCGCTCCACCACGCCGTCGTCGCTGAGCTTGCCCACTGCAAGGCGAACCGTGACGCGGCTCACCCCGAACCGTTCGCCCAACTGCGCCTCGGACGGTAGCTTGCCGCTGGGTTCGTAGTCGCCGCGCTGGATTTCTTCCAGCAGTTGATGGGCGATCTGTTCGTAGAGCGAGGTGGTGCTGTCGCGAAGAATGGAGGTGGACACTGTCAGCTTCCATGGCCTTGAGTGGGGCAGGGTGCCTTCACTTCTAAGGTTATAAAAATAGGTTATTGGGACTACTTGTATTAATACGTATTATGTCAGGCATTCCCATTGTAAACGACCTGACGACACTTGCCATGCCCAAAACCCTCCCTTACCCGCAGCCGCAAGCCGACGCCCTGACGGTCGATGACATCAGCTTCAGCTACCCCAACGGGCATCGCGTATTTTCCTCTTTCAGCCTGAACGCCAAACCCGGCGAGTTCGTCGCGATCCTCGGGCCATCCGGCTGTGGGAAAACCACCTTGCTGAACCTGTTGTCAGGGTTCGTGCAACCGCAAAGTGGCCGCATCACCATCAACCAGACCGCGGTACGGCCGGAGCGTTCGGAGTTGGGTTATGTGTTCCAGGCGCCGCAATTGTTCCCCTGGTTGAGTGCCCTGGAAAACGTTCGTTTCGGTCTGCGGATGAGCGCCCAGGCCGACGAAGCGCAGCAGCGCGCACAGGCGTTGCAGTACCTGCGCCTGGTCGGTCTGGAGAATGCCGCGCAGCGGTTGCCGCACCAGCTTTCCGGCGGCATGCAGCAGCGTGTCTCCCTGGCGAGAACCCTGGCACTGGAACCCAGCGTATTGCTGATGGATGAGCCGTTCGCCGCGCTCGATGCCATCAGTCGCAACAGCATGAACGAAGAGACGTTGCGCATCTGGGCCGAACTGGGCCAGACGGTGTTGTTCATTACCCACGACCTCGACGAAGCGGTGTTCCTGGCCGACCGAGTCATCGTGCTCAACATCGCGCCGGGCGGTATTCACAGCGAGCTGGATATCCACCTGCCGCGTCCCCGCAGCAACCTGAAAACCCGTCGCCTGCCGGCGTTCCTCGATTACCGCAATGAGCTGATGACGCGCATTGCCCAGGTGATGGACGCCTGCGACACCACGGTTTACCCCACCCCTCGACTTGAGCTGACAGCATGATCAAACGTTCGCTGCTTGCCCTTACATTGTCTGCCGCCACGTTGGCAGGCAGCGCCTTCGCCGTAGCGGGCGAGGCGAAACCCTTGCGCGTGGGTTATGTCTTCGCCATGGCCAACGCCCCGGCGCTGATCGCCGACAAACAAGGTTACTACCGCGAAGAAGGCTTGAACGTCGACCTCAAGGCCTTGGGCGATGGTCCGGTGATCCAGCAGGCACTGGCCGCCGGTGAACTGGACGTGGCCTATGTCGGCACCCCACCGGTGTACCAGTGGTTTTCCCGCGGGCTGCAAAGCCGGATCCTGGCGAAGGTCAATTACGGCCAGGCCGCGGTGATTGTCGACGCCAAGAGTCCGATCACCCAGCTGGAAGCGCTCAAGGGGAAAAAGCTCGCCGGGGTCAAGAAGGGCAGTGGCATGGATGTGCTGCTGCGCGGTTATGTCCTGAAGGAAAAGGCCGGGCTCGATCCCGACAAGGACCTGGACATCATCGACATGCCGCCGGGCAACATGAACGCTGCCCTTGAACGTGGCATCGTCGACGCGGCATTTTCCTGGGAGCCCTTCGTCAGCCAGTCGGTGTTGCGCGGTTCGAGCCGGATCCTGCTGGACGTCAACCAGGCGCTGCCCCAGTACCCGTGGTACGTGGTGATCGCCTTGCCGAAAACCTTGCAGGAGCGCCCGGATGATGTGGTGAAGCTGTTACGCGCCCATCGCAAGGCCATCGCCTTCCTCAATGAACATCCCGACGAATCGAACCGGCTCATCGCCGAGGCATTCAAGCTCGAATCGGTGCAAGGCATTGACGGCAAGACCATCGCGCCAGAAACCATCGTTGCCCAGGCCCGAACCCGGCTGGGCTGGTCGGCGGACTTGCAGGCGGCGGACATCCAGTTCATCCAGCGCCTGATGGATTACTCCCACGACCTGGGTTTTATCGACACCACGCTCAAGACCGAACAGATCGTGGATACCTCCTACCTGGAAAAAGCCGCGCACTGAGTCCGTCATGTCCTTGCCAAAACCGAATTGGGGATGGGCGTCGCTGCCATTCCTGTTGTTGATCTGGATCGCCCTGGCGAGCCGCTTTCCCACCTACATCCTGCCGCAGCCCTGGGACGTTGCCCGCGAGGCGCTGCGCTGGCTGGGTGACCGTTCGCTGTGGCAACACCTGCAGGCCAGCGTGCTGGAAGAGCTGGGTGGTTTTTGCGCCGCGGTGATCGTTGCGCTCCTGCTGGGCACGGCCGCTGGCCTGTCCTCGCGCTTTCGCGATTTCATCTCGCCGCTCAACAGCCTGTTCATGGCCATCCCGCCGATTGCCTGGGCGCCGCTGATCATGATCATTTTCGGCCTGGGTTATGTCTCCATCGTGCTGGTGATTTTCATTGCCGCGATGTTCCCCATGGCGGTGACCATCCAGGAGGGCGTGCAGAGCATCCGCGGCGGTGAAGTTCGCGCGGCACGGACCTTGGGTGCCAACGCCTGGCAACTGTTGGCCCACGTCTATCTGCCGGCCTCGTTGCCGTTCGTGACCGCCGCCTTGCGCATCGGCTTCAGCCAGGGCTGGCGGGCGCTGGTGGCGGCGGAAATGATCGGCGCTTCCCGCGGCATCGGCTGGATGGTCGCCACGGGCGGGCAGATCGGCAACAGCAGCCAGGTGCTGCTGGGCATTGTCGTGATCGGCTTGATTGCCTGGCTCATGGAAAGCTTTGTATTCCGGCGCATCGAGCGTCACTACCAGCAATGGCGCGTGCAATAAGCATCGCCCCACGTATTCGAACCCTTCAGTGGACCACTGCACGAGGTGTCATGTGAGTAACGTTTTCGATCCCCGCGAAGCCGGGCATTACATCGCCCCACAAGGCCTGTACGAGCGCAACAAGAAACGTCCGTTCCTGGGCAGCGTCCACTGCGACCGTGACACGCTGGTCGCCGGGCAGTGGGATGAAATCACCCTGGTCTACGAGGTCGGTGGCAGCGGCCTGGCCGACGGCGCGTGGCTCAAGCTGGCCTTCAAGTTCTATTCCGACTGGGCCTTGTTCCAGACCTCGAACCCGGCCGGCCCCAACTATGTCAGCGCCGAATACCAGGCCGGTGAGCTGGTCCCTGGCCAGAGCCAGGCCACGGTGCAGCACTTGAAGGTGCGCTTCGACCAGAAGGGCCATGAACGGCCATTCCAGAAAGCGATCATCATCGACATCATCGACGGGTACCTGAACCCGGGCGATAAAGTCATCATTCGCCTGGGTGACCGACGCCAGGGCGGGGCGGGGACGCGGGTGCAGAGTTTCGTCGAGAAGGACTTCCGTTTCCGCCTGTTCATCGACCCGCTGGGCAGCTCGAAATTTGCCGAAGTGCCGGGCGATCCCTTGTTGGACATCGTGCCGGGACCGGCGCAGCGCGTGCAACTGATCGTGCCTCGACTGGTCAGCGCCGGGGAAGCCTTCGATGTCCTCTTGCGGGTGGACGATGCCTGGGGCAACACCTGCCGAAACTTGCCGCTCGAGGGTGTCCTGACCCTGGTTGATCCGGAGGGCGGCGAACGTCGACAGCCGTTCACGCTGGCGTCCGAAGGTTGGGCGACGGCCCGGCTCGAGGCGCTTGACCTCGGCGCCGTGGGCGAGTGGCGTTTGTCCGCCAACGTGGCGGCGCCGTTTGTCGACGGGGCCCAGGCCTTCGTCACTGTCGACCCGGCCGGTACGGCGTTGCGCCCGCTCTACGCCGACCTGCATGTGCACTCCGATGACACGGTGGGCACCAACGACACGCTGTACAACCTCAGCTACGGTCGCGATGTCGCCGGGCTCGACGTCCTCGGCTACACCGCCAATGACTTCAATATCACCGAGCAACGCTGGGACCAGGCGGTCAAGCTGATCCACGAGCTCAATGAGCCGGGCCGATTCGTGTGCTATCCCGGAACCGAATGGTGCGGTAACTCTTGTGCGGGCGGCGACCGCAACGTCGTATTCCTGCATGACCGCAAACCCGAGTTCCCCTTCGACAATCAAGGACGACTGGTGCGTTCCTTCGAATGGAACGAGTTCACCGCCGGCACCATCAAGCCAGGCGCCTGGCCGGTGGACGAGTTGTACGCCGCCTATGCCAAGGACCCCGAAGGCCATCTGATGATGCCCCATGTCGGCGGACGCCGTTGCAACCTCGATTGGCATCACCCGGAACTCGAGCGGCTGATCGAGGTGGGTTCGGCCTGGGGCCAGTTCCATTGGGTCTACGCCGAAGCGCTGCAGCGTGGCTATCGGGTTGGCGCCGCGGCCAACAGCGATGAACACCAGGGCCGCTGCGGTGGCGGCGTTCCGGCCACGGCGGTGTTCGGCTCCCGTGGTGGGTTGACGGGGGTGGTCGCCGAGGCTTTCGACCGCGCCAGCGTCGGCAAGGCCTTGCGCGCCCGCCGTACCTTCGCCACGACCGGGGAGCGTTCGTTCGCCAGCCTGCGCCAGGGCAAGCACTTCATGGGGGAAGTCTTCACTGCCGATTCGAATGCCTCCCTGGACTATCGACTGCTGGGGGAGGCCGGGTGGGAGCAGGTCGATCTGTTTGATGGCGACCAGTTGATCTGGTCGCGTAACCTGCACCAGGAACTGGGTTTCTGCGCGCAACGCATTCGCCTGCGCCTGGGGGGTGCGCGGATCAAGGACCGCTATCGCGGTGCGTACTGGACTGGCGAAATCCGTATCACCGGCGCGGTCATCAATGGTTTCCGCGCCTTGGGCCTCGACCATCCCGAGCAGACCGTATGGCGCAAGGACGCCACGGTCCTGGCGTTTCGCACCGACACCAACGGCGATACCGACAGCATCGAAATCGACCTGTCGCAACTGGCCGGCGCCACGCTACAGATCCACAGCCGTATCGACAATTACGTCAAGGTCGGCGACCCGTCCGAACCGCAACCTTACGTGCACGCACCGACGGTGGTGATGGAGCTGTCCGGCGATGAGTTGTTGGCGCAATCGCAAGTGGTCGAGCAGTTGCCGGGCGCGGAGTTGAAGCTGTCCCTGGAACGGACGACCGCTGCACCGTTGCCCCGTGAGTTGCAGGGGCGCATCGAACTGGCACGGCTGGGGCTTGATCCAGGGCGTGAACACCCCTTGTTCATCTGTGCCCGCCAGCGGGATCAGTCACGGGTCTGGACCTCCGCGCTGTTCCTGACCCTGTAGGCGCTGTCGAGTGCAACGAGGCTGCGATCTTTTCCCAGACACTTGAATCTCAAGCGAAAGATCAAAAGATCGCAGGCTTCGCCAGCGCCTACACAGCCCGGCGGTGGCCATCTCTGGCCACATTTGCGCAAAACCCCGACAGTCCCAGCAAGCCTGCGAAAGCCTGGCAGTCGCCATTGCGAGAAAGTGAAGTCGTCGATAACGACAGCGCCCACGGGCGCCGGGCAGGCGAATGTTTCGTCTGTCCGCTCACGCAGGAGAGCGATCATGACCGATATCCAACACAACATTCCCCACGAAGTCCAAGGCAAGGTTGCACTGGTCACTGGCGCCGCCAGTGGCATCGGCAAGGCCATCGCATTGCTGTTGCATGCCCGCGGTGCCAAGGTAATCGCTGAAGACATCAACCCCGCCGTCCATGAGCTGGCCCGTCCCGGGCTGGTGCCGCTGGAGGCCGATATCACCGCGGATGGCGCCGCCGAGCGCGCCGTCGGCCTGGCCGTCGAGCAGTTCGGCCGGCTGGACATCCTGGTCAACAATGCCGGGATCATCATCAATAAACTCGTCATCGACATGACGCGCCAGGACTGGGAGCGCATCCAGGCGGTCAACGCCACGGCCGCTTTCCTGCATTCACGCGAAGCGGTCAAGGCGATGATGCCGAACAAGGCGGGGGCCATCGTCAACATTGCGTCCTACGCGTCCTATTTTGCCTTCCCGACCATTGCCGCCTACACCGCGTCCAAAGGTGCCCTGGCGCAACTGACGCGCACCCTGGCACTGGAAGTCATCGAGCATGGCATTCGCGTCAATGCCATCGGTGTTGGCGATGTGGTCACCAACATCCTCAATGACGTGGTCGAGGACGGTCCGGCGTTCCTCGCCCAGCACGGTGAAGCCGCGCCCATCGGCCGCGCCGCGCAGCCGGAAGAAATTGCCGAGGTGGTTGCGTTCCTGGCCTCCGATCGCGCGAGCTTTGTGGTCGGCGCGGTGGTCATGGCCGACGGTGGCATGACCGTTACCGCAGGCTGACGCGAGTAGTGGATGACACTTGGGTCACCGGCCGGGCTGTGCTCCCGGCCGGTGTTTTCGTCAGAGTTGCACCCGACGAAGCCTGCCGCGTAACGGCACCACGTTTTCCTCTGGCGTGGGCAGTGGCCGCCCGACCAGGCCCATGCCTTCGCTGACCAGTACCGCGTCGGGTAACAGGCACAGGTTGGACGGGGTATCCAAGCCTCGGGCGAGCACGGTGACCTGGGCTGTTTGCAAGTCGCAGCTCAGCAGTCGCCCACTGAATCGGGTAAAGCCGCCATGCAGGGGTTCGCCGTTCCAGTCGGGGAGCAGGGGTTGTTGCAAGCGCTCGCAGAGTTCCAGCACCAGCAGGTGGCCGTTGGGGCGCAGCGCCAGCCCGGTGGGCAGTTGCAGGCCGCGAATTAGGATGTCGATCTCGGCGCTGGCGGGCCAGACCCGGATCACCTGGCCGGCCTTTTCGGCAAAGTCGATGCCCTTGCGGTTCGGGTCGCCGTGCAGTTCCCCCGAGAACAGACTGATCAGCACAGCGTCTGTCGCCGGTTCGTACACCAAGGTCACGGGAACGGCTTCCTGGCCTTGATCCAGTTCAGGCAGTTGAGCCAGCACGCGCTCCTCTTGGCCCGTGACGAACTCCACCAACTGATTGGTATCGGGCTTGACGGCCAGCCAACTGCGGCGGGTCGGGTGGTAGCACAGCGCGTTCAGGTTGCCGCGGCTATGGAAGACCGGCTCGGGCGGCGTGAATTGCAGGTCCAGCAGTTTGGAACCCGCGACGTAATCGGTCTGGCTGACCAGGCAGCGTCCATCACCGCAGGCGATGTCCGACAGCCCCATGATTTCATCGCGCAGCATGCGTGCCTGCATGTTCATGGCGCGAAACCCTTGCGCCAGGGTTTCGCGGGGCAGGTAGGCGCCGGGCCGCTGCGGATCCGGGCGCAGTCGACTGATACGGCCGCTGAAAGGTTGGTCGGGCAACCCGGAACCTGCTTCGGTGAGCAGCAGGCTGCCGTCGGCTTGCAGGCAGAGACCACGAGGGTTCAGCAGGTCTTCGGCGACAAGGGTGCTGGGGCGCAGGCTTTCCTCCGGGTGTGCGGGGATCTGAAGGGGAACTGACATAGGCTCTCTCCATGAACAAAAGGGGGACACGGTCATTGCGGCGGTTGCCACGGTTCACCGGTGAGGTAGGCCCGCAGCAGTGCCCGCTGGCAGGGCGACATCGAGCGCACCACCGGCATGAACAGCGTGGTGCCTTTGTACGCATCCGAGGTGCGGGCCAGGATGGGGTTCTTGGCGCCCATGATGGCGTCGGGCTGATTCAGCGGGATGTAGCGCGACATGGCAGGGAAGGCCAGGTAGTGAAAGCGCAGCACGTTGGGGTACATCAGCGGCCAGGTGATGGTCGTGCCCTGGGGGATGCCGAAGTCGGTCTGGGCGTATTTGCGAAAGTTGGTGAAGTAAGCGCTGCTGGGGAAATTGTTGACCGTGCAGGTCAGGGCGACGAAGCCCGCTTGAGCGGCGCTGCCCGGCTTGAGGGTGACCGGGAAGCTGACGGAAAGCTGGCCACTGTCGACGGTCAACGAATCAGGGAAGTCGAGGAAGTCCCAGTATTGCGGTTGATCATAGACCGCGGGGGGCGCCGCCTTCAGGCCGATTTCGGTGGTGCTGGGCACCGTGCCGCCCAGGTACCGGACCTGCAGGGTGATCGACAGGCCGTTGGGGTAGTCCTCCAGGTAGACGTTGCGCTGGTCGGCATAGATCCGATAGGTCGATTCGGTGGCATTAAGTGTGGTGTTGCAAACCTTGTCGGGCGCGGTAATGGCCAGTGCCGTGGTCCGCACCGTCTGCTGCTGGCTGGTGGTCAGGGGCAGGTCGACGATGCCGCCATACACGTAGTAGTCGACCAAGGGACTGCTGGTCGGGTCCAATGTGGTCAGGGTGGTGGCGCCGGCGCTGATGGTCACGGTCCCGTAATCGGCGTTGGGCCCGATGGGGCTGGTGATATCGTCCCGGACAGCCCGGAAGGTTTTCTTCGGAATGACATTCACCATGTCGATGCTCAGGAGGCCACTGTCACTCAGTTCGGCATAGCCGGCGTTCCCCGTGTACTGGTTAATCAGTTGCCGGCCCGGCTGGCAGTTCAGCGGCTCGTCGGCGAAGGCCGGGGCCAGTGTGCCGATGACCCTGCCGATGCTCGGGTTGGGCGTGTACCGGCCAGCGGCGTAGTCGGCGTCCAGTTGCTCGGTGGTCATCGCGGGACACATCTCGAACATGACGAAACGCAGGACGATACCCGTTGCGCCCGGCGCTTGGATGATCGAACGCAGCCCACTGCTGTTCTGGTTCCAGTTGACGATGCTACTCAGGGGGAAGGTCAGCTGAAATGTGCCGCTGAAGCGGAAGGAGCCCGGGGCATCCATTTGCTCTGGTTCCAGCACACGCTTCTTCATGTAGAAACTGCTGCACACGGTGTCGCTGCGAATCAGCAACTGGATGTTGTCGTTGCCACCGATTTGCAGGCCGCCGACGAAGATCTGGGTGGTCGTCGAGGCGGTGGGGTCCAGGTCCACCATCATCGGGCCGGACACCGGTCCCTGGCCGGTCACCGGGTCCACCGAGCCGAGCAGGTAGACGGCCTGGCCCACCAGGTCGCCAGTGGTGTTGATGCTGCCGGGGATGCCCTGGGAGCTGATCAGGGCGTTCTGCATGTCGACGACATGCTGCCCGTAGTGATTCCAGCCACCGGCGGTGTAGCGATTGCCGATGGGGGCGGGGGCATTGATCATGTTGTTCAACTGATCGTCGGTGTAGGACTCGGCCCCGGGTGCCAGGGTCGAGGTGGTCAGGTCGAAGAGCGGCCAGTCATCGTTGCCATCGTAGGGAATGGTCGGGGAGTTGTTTGGTAGGCTGACGTCGGTGCGGATGCCGCCCCAGAAATTCAGCCGTGGTCCGTTCAGGATGCTCATGAGTTATTCCTCGTCCTTGATGGTTTTGCCGACAGGCGAATTGGCGAATTTGAACAGGTAGGAGTAATCGGATTTGTAGGGGCTCTTGACCGGGGTCGCCATGGAGTGGCAGTTCATGCAGCTGCTGTTGGGCTGGATGTAGCTTTCCATGGTTACGTTGGCCGAGAGGGCGGGGGTCGGCTGGCCCAGTGGGTTGCTGGGGTTGTCCGGCATCAGCGGGCGCTGGGTGGTGATGAGTTGGTAGTACTTAAACACGCTGCGTTGCAGGTCCGGGTCGCTGCGGTAACGGGCGTTGACCTGGTTGGTGACCTCGGCGATCGGGGTGAACCGGTTCAACGGGTTCGGGGTCTGGAAGGTGGTGCCGGGCTTGGGCACGCAGACCAGGTGCGCGCCCTGGGTCTGCCAGTCGCAGGGTGACTGGTTGAGGCTGGCTGCCGGCGCGTTGGGGTTGAAGTAGGAATAGGCCGTGCCGGCCGCCGGCTGGTCGACCCATACGCCGTTTACCAGCACTTTGGGCGCAACGTTGTCGATCTGTTCGAAGGTCGACCAGATCCACTGCGGATAACCGTTCACCTTGGTGATGATGTGCAACCCCACCAGGCCCAGATAGGCCTCGGTGACGCCGCTGCGCTGGCCTTGGTCGTCGAACGTGGCGACGCGGGCGAGCATGGTCAGGTAGCGGCTGGCGTTGTCATGCGTGGTAAGGATGCGCCAGCTCGATTTGACCTCGATGACCCCGTAGGGAAAGGTGATGTTGTTGGCTTTGGACACCACATCGGCGTTATAGAACTGGTTGGCGACGATGTAGTTGTAGGAGGTCTCGTTGGCCGAGATGTCGTAGTAGGTCGGGTTGCCGGCCTGGTCGATCAGCCAGCCGCCGACGGCCTGGTCGACGGCATTCACCAGGGAGCTGTTCTTCAGCGCGGCGATGTTGATGATGCCCAGGCTCTTGGCCAGTTGCGGGGTGTTCCAGGGGCCTGGATCGGCCCCCCGTGGCAGGAAGATTTCTTCCACGGTCTTGTAGGTCTGCCAGACGGTGTAGCCAGGGTCTCCCGGTTGCTTGCTGCAGTCGGGATCCCCGCGCTGCCCTGCCTGGGCGGGCCAGTTCACGGCGATGAACAGCTGCCAGCTGTATTGATCGAACAGGTCCTGGCTGGCGGTGGCCGCTGGCGCCGTGCTGGGGGGCTGGCAATTCAGGCTGGAGGCCTGTGTCCGTGGCATGGCTTGTTCCTGGGATTGCTCCAGGGCCAGGGCCGGAAGATTGGCCAGACCCACTAGTACCAGGATGAAACGCAGTGAAATGTTCATGGCGATCTCCGTCATTGCTCAGGGTTTGCGCTGCATGAGCTTGTTCCACTGCGCCTTTTGGCCGTTGCTCTGGGAAGCCGGTGGCTCGAACAACTGGCAGGGCGGTGGATTCGCCGGGCACATCGCGGCCACCTGCGCCCAGGTCTGGGCCGGGTCCGGCCTGGCGATGCGGAAGTTGGTGTAGTTCTGGCTGACGATGGGGGCATTGGCGACGCTGGTGTCACCGGAGAAAAAGAACGATTGGGGCTGCCGGTAGGGCGGTTGCCCCGACATCTTTTTGTAGAAGGCATAGCCGAACAGGATCGGCCCCTGCGGCGATTGAAGGTCCAGCGCGTAGGCCTGCACGCTGGCGTCGAGGTTTTGGCTGCGCTCGGCGCTGTAGGGCAGGTGCTGGATGAAGTCTTGGCGCGGCGGATGGTTCATCGGCGAGAACATGCAGCAGGCCGGCATGTCCTTGGGGCGATCCTGCGGATAGGTCAGGAAGTACGCCTTGTTGCCCAGGGACACGAAGGAGCAGGTGTAATTGTTGTTCTTGATCGGGAAGATCGGCAGGCAGTACTTCTCATAGTGCTCCATCATCGCACCGAAGCCGTCGCCATCGGCCGGGATATAGGCCGTGTCGTAGTAGCTGGTGCCTCGGGAGACGGTGTAGTCCGCCGGGGTCAGGGTGGAGGGCGGATTGCTGTAGGGCGGCGGGTTTTTTTCGTAGTTGTGCATCACCCGGTACATGGTCCAATCGCTGATCCAGAACGCCGGGAAGAACGGATCGGAAGGGTCGCCCGGGGCGCGTTTGGCGATGCAGTTGCCGTTCTGTTCGTTGCACCCCTCGGTGTTGTGCACGCCCATGGTGAAGTAGACGGCACCGCTGTCCTCGGCAAACAGCGGTGGGCTGAACAGCAGGATCAACAGCAACAGCCGGTTCAAGATACTGGTTTTCATAGGTCATTCCTTTGAAAAGTACCGGGTGACACTGTGTGCGAGCCTGTGGGAGCAAAGCTTGTGTGGGAGCTGAGCTTGCTCGCGATGAAGGCACCTCGGTCTTTCGAATGACCGCGTTATCGTTCATCGCGAGCAAGCTCGGCTCCCACAAAAGCTCGGCTCCTACACCAGCTCGCTCCCACAGTGGTTTATCTTTCCTGGGTGAACAGCGTTACGGTCAGAGGTTGTCGTAATCGCTCATCTTGAGTTGTTGTGGCGGATAGTTGCGCTTCACCAGCTTCTTGGCCCATAGCTCCAATACCGCGCGGCGGCTCTGGGACATGTCACGGGTGATGGGCATCGAGAGCGTGCTTTCTTCCTGGTAGGGCTTGCTGATCAGCACAATCAACTGGTCGATGGCGCCTTCGACGCGTGCCTGGGAGTTGAGCGGCATGTACTTGTTCATGATGGGGTACAGGTAATAGAAGGTCTGCAGGATGCGTGGGTAGAGGAAGCCCTCCCACAGCTGCGTGGCGGCGTTCTGATCCTTGTAGACGGTGTTCCAGTAGTTGATGAAGTCCTGTTGCAGCTGCACGTCCAAGGGCAGGACGCGGAGCGGCGCGAGGAAGTCGATGTAGGCTTGGGGAACGGGGAAGCTGAAGGGGATGACCGGATCGCTGTCGCCGTCCTTGACGAAAAAACGCAAGGTCGGGAAGCCCGGGGCCACGGCCCTGAAGCTCACTTGGGCGATGCCGTTGGCGTCGGTGGTCGTGGTGACATAAGAGTAATCCACCGGCGTGGCGTGGACGTCGTCGTGCAGGGTTCCGGTGGCGTAGAGGCCAGCGTCGAATGCCAGGCAAGGGTGCAAGTCGATCGTGACCGGTTTGCCCTCGCCCTGCAGGAATTGCTGATAACCGATCGGGTCTCCAATGTCCTCATCCGTATTGCGCAGCGCGGTCAGTCGGCGGCCGCTGCCTTCGGCCAGATAGTTTTGTACGGGCGGCGCGTTATTGAAGTTCGGTAGATTGGCCTTGTTCAGTTCGGGGTGGTTCGGGTGGTCGAAGAACAGCGTGAAATTGGCCGCGTTGCTGGAGGCCAGATAGTAGTCGCTGGTGGTCACCATGTAGGGGTTGCCATATTCCGCCACCCATAGCGTGGTATTGGCGGCCGGCTGACCATTTTTCTGCACCATGATGGTCAGTGTCTTATGGTCGCCCACGTCGATGAAACTGCCGCTCTCCACCACTTCGGCGGTCCAGGTTTGCTGGGTGGCGGCGATCACGGGGGTTGGGGCGGCCGTGGCCTTCAGTCGCAGCTCCAATGGATTATCTGCCTGTAGCTTCGTCAGGGCCTCGTCGCTGAGCGTGAAGTCCTGCAGGCCGGAGCGTTTGTCGAAGGCTGCCTGGTTATACCGGTCGAAACCGAAGTCCACTACCGGCGTGAATTGATCACCCTCGCGTACACCCAGTTGATAGTCGCCAGCCTGGAATTTTTCGGCGGTCAGGATGGGGGCATCGGGCTCTACCGGATAGAACGGGAACGTGTTGGCCAGATCCAGCGACAGGGTGTTGCCGGTAATCTGCACCGGGGTCACGCCCAGTGTGGTGTTTTGGGCAGACGCGCCTGGTTTAGCGACAGCGACGGCCTGCACGGGCACCAGGCGCCGGCCGGCGGGGGCGGTGGGGTACTCGTCGGTGAACCAGAGGCCCAGGGTCGCGGCGGTGCGGCTGTAGGCGGGATTGAAGAAAATACCGGAAACGTTGTCCAGGCCCTTCTGATACATCGCTTGCAGACGAGCCGTATCCGAGGGGGCATTGGAACGGGTGTTGACGTACGGAAAGTCGTTGAACACACCGTTCCTGTCGTAGCAGGTCAGGTAGGTGGAGAACCTGAACATCAGGCCCTTTGCCCCTTGCAGCTTCATCTGCTGCTGCAGGTTACTCAGCAGCGCCGAATCACCGATGACCCATTCCAGGTTCTCCTGGGGAAAGCAGGTCTGCCAGGTGGTGGTGACATACACCAGGCCACCGAAGGCGCCCCAATTGAAATTGAGGAAGCGATCCATCATCCGATACTGGCGATTGAGGGTCAGGCCACACGTGGCATCCCCCAGCATCAGCTTGTCGAAATACAACGCGGTGAAGGTGTTCTGCCACGGGCTGACGTCCACGAAGCGCGCGGCAGTCGGAGCGTTGCTGCCAAAGGGATTGCCGAGCAATTGGTAGTCCCTGCCAACCAGCGCATCCTCGGTGATGTAGGTGTCGGCCTGCAGCTCGCCGCCAATGATCGTTGAGCGAGTCCCTTTGTAGCTCACCGTGCCGCAGGCATTGTCACCAAACAGATCCCATTCGGCGGGCATGTATGGGTAGGTTTTCGGGTTGGCATTGGTCGGTACCTGCAGCATATAGAGCGGCAGCTCATTCTTTGCCAGGGGCTTGATGGCCCAGGGCATCAGCTGGGTGGGGGCGTTCGTGGCGTTGATGCCGAAGTGGCTCATGAACGGCCAGTTGATGTCCGCGTTGACCGCGTCATACAGCGGATATACATCGTTATTGTTGGCCGTCGGTGGGTTCCAGAACATATGGCCGTTGAGGTAGATACGGGGGAAATTCAATACGCTCATGTCATGCTCCTTAGCGTTGCCACTGGGCGCGTTTCAGCGACCAGACAAAGTCCAGTTTTTTGTAGCCATCGAATGCCGAGGGCGGCAGCGGAGTGGTGGGATAGACGATGCCGCCCCCCTGGTTCAGAGCGAAGTTGAAGTAGCCGTTGTCGTTCGAGTAGGCGGCGGTGCCGTGGCAGGCCAGGCAGGACGAGGTGTTCTGGAACGCCGATTCCAGTTGTGAATTGGCCAGTACCTGGGTGATGGGTTGGAACTCGACCCCGATCAACTCGTACTTCGACAGGCTCCGATTATTGGCCTGGAAGCTGGCATTCACCGGCTTGGCGGCCGCAGTCGGCCCGGTGGTGTTGGTCATCGGCGCCGGCGTCGGGGCATTGGTTACGGTGTACTTGCTGTTGTTGATGTTTTCGAAGGTGGTCCAGACCCAGTCGGCGTTCAGTTTGTTGACGACATGCAGGCCGCTCAATGCCACATAGCCGACCTGATAGGTACCATCGTCCTGCTGGTAGTAGGCCTGGGCAATGTAGTAACCGTCGTTCACCAGGGTTTGTCGGTAGGTCGTGTCCGTGCCGATCCACAGCCACGCGGCTTTCAACTCCCAGGCGGTGGGGGGGAAGTCCAGGTCGTTGGCCAGGGCGGCCTGACCGTTCACGTTGTAGACCTGCTTCTTCACGATGTAATCGAACGTGTCCTTGCCCATCAGTAACTGAAAGCGTACGGGCTGGCCTTGTTGGGCATCGGGCACGGCACCCCCCATTTGCAGGATCAGGCCATCGACCTGTTGGGTGGCATTGATGTTATGGAAGGATCGGGACAGGTCCATGCCCTGTGCCTTGGCTTGCGTCACCACCGCGGCCGGGAGCGGCGCTGAGCTGTCATAGGTGCCCGGTGGCGCGCCGTTGGGCAGGTAGACCTGGTCCGAAGGCTTCATCGTCTCCCACACGAGATTGCTGCTTTGCGCGGTGCTGGGTTGGTTCAAACAGACGAACCAGTTCCAGGCCATGGTCTCGGGACTGTGGGCAAACGCGGTCCGGGTCTTGTTGATGTCTGCTCCAAACTGCAGGAAGTTGCTGCAATCGAAGTTGTTGGTGTCCTGTGCCTGGGCCAAACCGGCCAGGGCACTGAGAACGGTTATGGAAATGGCTCGCCGCATGGAAGCTCCTTGGCATTCGCCGTATCGGCATGAGGGCGCCCCCGGAAGTGTTCCAGGAGCAGTTGCTTCACCGCCGTGGCCGCAAGCTGCTGCGGCAACGACAGATCACAATTGGTGATGAGCAGCGGGCCGGTCTTTTCGCTCGCGGGCAGCCGTCCGTGACTGCCGCGGACCAGGCGGGTGTCCAGCGGAATCAGGTCCATGTAGTAGCGAAAGCCGAGTTTTTTCTGAAGCAGGCGGCGCGCCACTTTCAGTTTCGGGAAGCGAATGGCCGGGTCGATGAACAGTTCGAGCGGGTCGTAGCCTGGCTTGCGATGGATGTCCACGGTGCGGGCAAAGTCGGGGGCCTTGCGGTCGTCAAACCAGTAGTAGTAATCGAACCAGCAACCGACGGCGGCCACGGCTACCAGCTCGCCGCTGCGCGGATGATCCAGGTGCCAGGCCCGTTGTTCGGTTTTATCCAGCACCTGCTCGATGCCGGCCTGGCGCTGCAACAGCGCCTTGACGCGAGGGATGTCGCGCGCCTGCTTCACGTAGATGTGCGCGACCTGATGATCGGCCACGGCAAACGCCGCACTGGCACCGGGATCGAGCAACTCCCAGGTCAGCGATTGGCGGACCTGCAACAAGCCTTCGGCGCGTAGCAACCGGTTGATGGAAACGGATTGGGTGACGGCTTCGATCCCGTATTCGGACAGCAGCATCACCGCCGCGCCCTGTGCTTGGGCAAAGTCCAGCAGACGCCCGACTTCGCTGTCGATGGCGCGCACCTCGTCGGCAATCGACGGATGATCGGGGCCCAGGCGTTGCAGGCTGTAGTCGAGATGGGGCAGGTAGATCAACTGCAGGTCGGGGCGGTCGAGCTGGAATTCGGCGATGGCGCAATCGACGATCCAGCGGCTCGAGGCGATGCCGGCTGCCGGGCCCCAGAAACTTGGAAAGGGGAATTCGCCGATCTGCTGTTCGATATGCTCGTGCAACGAGGCCGGCGTCGAATACAGGCCGAACATCTTGCGGCCATCGGCCGGGTAATGCGGCCGTGGGGTAATGGCGGCGTCCACGTCCGCATACATGTTGTACCACCAGAACAACTGGCTGCAGCGAAACCCGGGGTACTGGCGCTTGAGTGTCTGCCAGACTTTTTCCCCCTGGATCAGTGCGTTGGGCTGCAGCCAGAAACGCACTTCGGCCTGATCGCGAAAATACCAGCCGTTGCCGACGATACCGTGCTCCGACGGTGGCTGGCCCGTGAGGATCGAGGCTTGCACCGTGGAGGTGACCGCCGGGAACACCGGTTGCAGCGTGGCCATCCTGGCCGTTTTCAACAGGGCATTGATGCAGGGCGTCGAGGCCCCCAGCAGTGCGGGTGTCAGGCCGACCACGTTGATCAGCAGCAACGGCTGGCGCGCAGGCTCAGAGGACATCGGCGCAGGCCTCCAGCGCTTGGGGTTGCAGCAACTGGCGCTGCTGCAACTGGTCTTCGACCCAGTGCAACTCCGCCGCGATGCCCTGGAGTTGGGCGTGCTCGGTGGTAGGGCGCAACTGGCTGGGCAGGACGCCCCAGCTGTAGGTTTCCACTTCCAGTACCGGGCGAAAATCCCCATGGTCGGCGAGAAAATCGAAGGTCTGCGCCAGGGCGACCTGGCTGCCGCTGAGTTCGGGCAACAGCAGGTGTTCGCTGAACAACGGAATGTGGAAGTGAATCCTCAGCTCGGGAGGGGCGCGGCCGTCCTGCTCACACTCGTACAGGGCCGCGGGAAGGTCGGCCCAGGCTGATAACTGCTCCTGTCCAGCGCGGGCTTTGACTTGATGCAGGTAGGTGGGTTCGGCAAAACCGCCCAATGTCTGGAGCACCTGTTCGCGCCGCTGCGCATCCTCAGGCAGGTGGCAAATCAGCGCATTGGATAGCTGGATCTTGCCGATGGGGACCCGGGCCCGACGCAATCGGTCCAGTGACTGATAGCAGTCTTCGAACATCACGGCCTGGTGGCAGACGTCAAAACACAGCGCCAGGTGTTCATGGTGCGGGTCCGTGGTTTGCCAGTGACGAAAGAAGGCGATGGCCTGGTCGGTGTTTTCCAGCACGCAATCGGGCTCCATTTCCAGGCAGATCACGATCTTCTTGCCTGTCTCCCGTTGCAACCGGGCCAGCGCGGCGGTGAGCTCACGCAGTTGCTGCTCGGCACGTTGCTGCAACGTCGGGCTCCAGTGGGCGGCATAGCCCAGCGGCAGGCTGGAGATCACTCCCTGGGCACAGTCCACTGGCAGGGCCTGGGCGAGAAATCGAGCCAGGTCCAGGCTGTACGCCAGCCGCTGCGGATCGGCCCAACTGGGCAGGTAGACGTCGGCTTTCACCGCGCCCTGGTGAAATTGGCCGTAGGGAAACCCGTTGAGAGAGGTCAGGCGTAGCCCGCTGCGTTGCAGCAGGTCGAGGAAATCCGCACGGGCGGACGCCTGTTGGAGCTCGGCGGCGGCGACGGCGCTGATCCACAATCCACTGTCTTGGGTGTCGAGCCCGCGCAGTGTACGTACGGTCTGGAAATGCCGTTCGATGGAAGCGCGCAGCCCGCCCAGGTCATGGGTCGGGTGCACGTTGCTGCAATAGCCGATCTGCGTGGCCGTCCAACCCGTGCGGGCACTCATTTGATCACCGGCTCCTGGCCCCGCAGGGCAGAGTTGTCCTGCCACTGTCGCCGCTGATCGATGGGCAGGGGCGTGCTGACCAGGGTTTTGTCCAACTGGCCGCTCTGGGCAAAAAAGTCCACCGGGTTGTGGAACAGCACCTGTTCGACCTGGGCTTCACTGAAGCCGGCGGCCAGCATCGCCTGGCCGGTCTTGGGCACTTTGAGCGGGTCGCTGATGCCCCAGTCGGCGGCGCTGTTGACCACCATTTTTTCTGTGCCGTACTGCTGCAGCAGCGCGACCATGCGTTGTTCCGACATCTTGGTGTTGGGGTAGATGGAATGGCCGCGCCAGCAATCGCTGTCCAGCACCAGGGGCAGGGTCAGTTCGTTGAGGTGGTCGATGATCACCAGGTGTTCGGCAATGCCGACCTCGCGAATGACCGCGAGTGTGCGCTTGGTGCCACCGATCTTGTCGCGGTGGGGGGTGTGCACCAGCACCGGCAGGTTGAATTGTTTGGCCAGCTCCAATTGGGCGGCGAGAAAGCGATCCTCTTCCGGGGTGATGTCGTCGTAGCCGATTTCACCCACCGCCACCACGCCATCTTTCACCAGGTAGCGCGGCAGGATCTCCAGCACTTCATTGGCCACCGACAAGTCGTTGGCCTCCTTGGGGTTCAGGCCGATGGTGCAGAAGTGATGGATGCCGAACATGCTGGCGCGAAAACGCTCCCAGCCCAACAGCGTGTCGAAGTAGTCGATGAAGCTGCCGACGCTGGTCCTGGCCTGACCCTGCCAGAAGGCTGGTTCGATCACGCCGGTGATGCCGGCGGCCGCCATGTTCTGGTAGTCGTCGGTGGTGCGGCTGACCATATGGATATGCGGGTCGAAGTACTTGAACATGGTGAATCCTCGTCAAAAAGGCAGGGGAAGGGCGGGCATCAGTTCGGCAAAGTGCCGCCCAGGTGCGCTTGCCATGGCGGCGGCAAGCGTTGTTGCTGGGCCAGCCCGGCCAGGCGCTGACGTTGCGCCGGGCTCAGCAAGGCAAAGGCAATCACGTGGGGCAGTCCGGCAGATACCGTTCGTTCGGCGGCGAGTTGTTCGTCCAGCAGGTCGAGGGCCAACTGGTTGAGCGTGACGCTTTGTCGTTGCGTCAGGCCGACCAGGCGCCCTACATCGAGGCCCATGCCCAGGGCTTTCAACACCAGTTGGTTGAAGGCCCGTTCGTCGTAGTGACGCGATGGGTAGGCGGTGTCCAGGGCGAGGGCGGCAAACACCTGGCTGTTGCTGGTGCGCCCGGCCTGAAGTGCAAGCTCGACGCAGAGCCCACCGCTGTCGAGCCAGTCGAGGGCTTTCAAGGTGGCGATCTTTTCCTGGTCGTCGCCCCACAGGAACAACTGGCGCAGCAAGGGCACTTGCGCGGCGGCGGGTTGCAGTTCCAGGACCTGGGCCAGCAGCAATGCCCGCGCCAGTTGGACATTGCTCCAGCCGTCGGTGCCGGGCTGGGCACGCTCCTTGAGGTGGCGCTTGCACTGGCCGCTCAGGAATGCCGCGGTGTTGGCGTCCGGGCGTTGGGCAAGTTGCGCCTGCGCCGAGAGCCACCATTGCCGCTCGGTTTCATCGAGCGACTGGGTGAAATGCCGGCGTTGTTCGTTCAGGCAATCCTGGCGCATGTCGAGGGCTGCCGATGCCGATGCTGTAACGTCCGTGTTCATGTGGGTTTGATCCAGCGCTGGAAATGAGGAAGCAGGAAAAACACCAGGACACATAACAGGCTGCCCAGCGGCTGGTTGGCGACGGCCAGCACCAGGGCATCGAACAGCGGCAGGGCGGCCAGGCCCGCACCGATAAAGGCGCGGACCTGCCGTTGCCGCGGGTTGGCCAGGTTGCGCCAGTAGTGCCAGCCCAACCAGCCAAGCCATATCAGCAGGACTGGCCAGAACCAGGCGTTGTCTGCGTAGATCGCCAACGCCAGGGGGCTCAACATCAGCAGCAGCGGGAGGCGGCTGATCAGTTGATTGCGGTGTTCCTGGCGGGCCAGGTAGGTCAGGCCGCTGATGTAGACGCCGAGCAAAAGGGCACAGAGCCAGATCGGTTCGGGTGGCATCGCCAGGCTGGCCGCCGCGGTGAGGTAGAGTGCCGAGCGACAGGCCCCCATCAGCCAGACGCTGTGGGCGTACTTCTTGTGCAGCAGGTTGTAGCCGAGTATGCAACCCACCAACAGCGTGGCGCTGCCCAGCAGCCAGTGCGGTTGTTCGATCAACCGGCTCAGGCCCAGCAGCGCGGCCGCGGCCAGCACCAGTAGCAGCGCCGTGGCCAACCGCACTTGCTGGCGGCTGACCAGGCCCAGGGTGATAGGACGCGGATTGTGGTGGCGTTGATCCCAGTCGGCGTCCAACAGGTCATTCAACAGCATGCCGGCCAGGTACAGCAGCGACAGTGCCGCCAGCAGCAGGAGCCAGACCAGGGACGATGGCGGTGCCAGGGCCCCTGCGCTGCTGGCGAGCAGGGCGGCGGCCAGGGTGTTGGTCCACACCGTGGGCAGGTTGGAGACGCGGCCGAGGGTCATCCAGGTCTTGAGGTCCGGCGACGACGGGTTCATTGCGCACAGCTCTCGTTCAGTGTGAGTGCAGGGGCGGCTTGAGTGCAGAGCCGTTGCAGCGCCTGCTCCATTCGCGCGGTATCGATTTCATGCAAGTCCACCGACTCGCCGATCCGGCTGAGCATGGGGATGGAGAGTTGCCCGCCCAAATGCTGGCGGAACTCTTCCAGCCCGAGCAGAACCTGCGAGCGTCCTTGTGCATCTTTCAGGGTCAGTTCCGGCGGGTTCAGGCAGAAGCCGAGCTTGAGCAGCAGGTGCAGCACCCGGTCGCTGTCGGCGTCGCTCAACAGCCCCAGGGCATTGGCGTAGAGTCCATCCAGGGCCATGCCCACGGCGACGGCCTCACCATGGCGCAGTCGGTGGTGACTGAGGTTTTCCAATTTGTGAGCGGCCCAATGCCCGTAGTCCAATGGCCGCCCATTACCGCGTTCGAAGGGATCACCGGCACCGGTGATGTGCGCCAGGTGCAGTTCGGCACAGCGGCGGATCGCGTAGCGGCTGGCCGCGTGATCGAAGTGGGCGAGGGCGTCGGCCTGTTGCTCCATCCACTGGAAAAACGCCTGGTCCTTGATCAGCGCCACCTTGACTGCCTCGGCCAGCCCGGCGATCTGGTCGCGTCGGCTCAGGCTGGTCAGCAATTGAAAATCGTTGATGACCGCGGTGGCGGGGTAGAAGGCGCCCAGCAGGTTCTTCTGGCCAAAGGCGTTGATGCCGTTTTTCACACCGATACCGGCGTCGTTCTGGGCGAGTACGGTGCTGGGGATGCGAATCAGGCGAATGCCGCGGTGGAAGGTGGCGCAGGCGTAGCCCACCGCATCGAGCACCGCGCCGCCACCGAGGGCCAGCACATAGCAATGCCGGTCCAGGCCATGTTGCAGCATGTCGCTGTACAGCTGCTGCAACACCTGGGAATCCTTGCTCGATTCGCCGGCCGGGACCGCGATGGGGGGCGCCTGTAAATGCAGGTCCGGAAAATGGCTGGCGAAGTAGGTATTGATCTGTGCCAGCAGGTGCGGAGCGCTGTGCAGCAGTTGTTCATCGGCGAACACCAGCACCGTTACCTGGCCGCGGTGTCCGGCGGTGAGCTGACGATGCAGGCAGGGATTGAGCGGGTCGAACAGATGATCGGTGAACACCACCGGGTAGTCGTAGCTGACCTTGAAGCGCCCGTGCAAGGGTTGCTCCGTGTCGCGCCGGCGAATGTTCTTGAACAGGCTGTACCCGGCGATGAACAGCCCGGGCAATACCATGCTGGCGAGCAGGGTCACCAGCAGCGCGTTCTGTTCGACGAGAAAGGTGCCGATGGCACTGTAGGCCAACGCGAGGCCGGCATTGGCCAGGGTGGTGACCAGGATGAACGCGCGCAATGGGTAGCGTTGCATGCCGGCGGCGACGACCGAGGTTTCCGCCAGCACCGGGACGCCGCGCAGGCAGATCAATGACAGCGTGCCCAACCGATAGGCCAGTTGCCCCGGCTGGCGCTGATGCAGGCCCAGGCGGCCGGACAGCAGACGCAAATAGCCGGCTCCCAGCGCATAACCCAGCCCGGCCCCCAGGCACAGGCCGACGAAAATCACCAGGTATCCACCCAGGCTGCCAAGCATCGCCACGGCCAGCAGCGCGACCATGCTCGACGGCACCGGCAACACCACGTCCAGCGCCAGCAGGGCAATCAGCAGCAAGGCCAGGTTGAGTTTCTGCGCGGGCGTCGAGGGCAGGTACAGGTTGAGATGGGTCAGGAAATCCTGGATCTGTTGTTCGAACAACAGGAAGCTGGCGATCACCAGGCCTGAAAAGCAAACCAATGACAGCCAGAAATGTCCGGCTGGTCCTTTTTGCGAGCGCGAACGATACCCACGGCCATGCTTCATCAAGCATCCCTCTTGTTGATATGACTGATTCCGTGTCAGTAATTGAAAGCAACGCCAAGTGTGTTTTTCAGGCCAATAGATGCTCTCGCCCGAGGGGCTGTCAGGTGTGGTTGAAGATCTGGTTGGAGACAGGTTTGAATCTAGACGGCCAGGGTGTTTTTGCAAGGCCATCTGATGGCAATTTGGTTTGGGGCGCCATTTCGCCCCTCAGGTGCCCCCATCAACCCATTGCCCAGAGGCTTCAGGGCCTTGAATACCCGCGCAACTGCGCCGGGCTGACGCCCAGGCGTTGCTTGAACAGCGTGGTCATGTGCGCCTGGGAATTGAAGCCGCAGATGTGGGCGATATCGGTCAGTCGGGCGGTTGAATCGCGCATCAGCGCCCGTGCCTTGGCGAGGCGTCGGTCGATCAGGTAGCTGTGTGGGCTTTTGCCGGTCGCCTGTTTGAATGCCCGCATGAAATAACCTTCGGACAAGCCAAGCAGCCCGGCCATTTCCTTGACCCCCAGCGGACCGTCGAGACCGGCGTCGATGAACTCATCGAGCAGGCGCATCCGGCCGGCCGTGATCGAGCCTTGGGAATGTGCCGAAAACCTCTTGTGGTCCTTCACTCGCTCAGCCAGTCCGAGCGCCCAGGCTTCCCAATCGTCCTCTGCCGTGGCACGCAGCAGTGCGCTGCGCATTCTCAAGGCGAGGGTGATGGCCTGCGGGTCAATACGGTTGTTGAACGCATGTTTCGCCGGCAACGCCATGCCGTCGGTGCGCACCATCCGCAGGTATTCACCGCCCCGGGGGGATTCGGAGAACACGTCGCACCCGGCGGGAACGAATGCCAGGCCGTTGGGCAGCGCCTCGAAGGGCAACACGCGGTCGCTGCCGATGGCGTGCAGGCCGCGCTGACTGTCGAAGGCAAAGCCGATCGCCGACTGGGTCGCGACGTAGCGGGTCGCGTAGGCACAGCCGGGGAGCAATTCGATCGCCCAGGGCCCTGCCTCGATACGACGGACCGGTTCAGACAGGGGCGGCGGTGGGCGATTTCGCGGGCTCATGAACAGCATAGTAATGAAGAGTGGGCTTGAAAGTCAGGTCAGTTTTCTGAAAGCCCCGTCGCCGTCGCGCTGATTAGACTGGGCAAAACCAGGAGGCCCATCATGCACACACTGACCCGCGACGACATCGAACACGCTGCCCGCCATCTCTATCAATTCATGCCCGCCACGGCCCAGTACGCCTGGCCGTTGCTGGCTGAACGGTTGGGTTGCACGGTGTGGGTCAAGCACGAGAATCACACCCCGACCGGGGCCTTCAAGGTGCGCGGCGGCCTGACCTTCGTGCACTGGCTCACGCGCGAGCATCCCGAGGCGAAAGGCATTGTCACGGCGACGCGCGGCAACCATGGCCAGAGCCTGGCACTGGCGGCCACCGCCTTGGGTTTGAAAGCGTTGATCGTCGTGCCGCAAGGTAACTCGGTGGAGAAGAACAATGCCATGCGTGGCTTTGGCGGCGAGGTGGTCGAGTATGGCCGCGATTTTGATGAGGCCCGGGAAGAGGCAGCACACCTGGCCCACGCTCAGGGGCTCTACCTGGTGCCGCCGTTCCATCCGGAGTTGGTCAGGGGCGTGGCGACCTATGGGCTTGAACTGTTCAAGGCGGTGCCGGACCTCGACACGGTCTACGTGCCGATAGGCTGTGGGTCGGGGATTTGCGCAGTCATCGCCGCCCGCGATGCCTTGGGGCTGAAAACCCAAGTGGTGGGCGTGGTGTCCACTGAGGCCGTCGCGGCGAAGTTGTCATTTGAAACCGGAAGACTGTGTGAGACCGCTTCGGCGAATACCTTCGCGGACGGGTTGGCCGTGCGTAGACCCATTCCCGAGGCCTTTGCCATCTATGGGGCCGCTGCAGCGCGGATCGTCGCAGTCAGCGACGCGGAAATTGCCGAGGCCATGCGGGTGTATTACACCGACACTCATAACCTCGCCGAGGGCGCAGGTGCCGCGGCCTTGGCGGCACTCATGCAGGAATGTGAAGCGATGCAGGGGAAAAAGGTGGGGGTGATTCTGTCTGGTGGGAATATCGACCGGCCGGTGTATGCCCAGTTGATTGGCTGAGCCCTCGTGGCGGGAAACGCTGGGGGATATTTAGATCGATTATTTCTTACGGTTATTGATATAGGTTTGGATGGCATATCCATGACCGAAGAATCGAAGCTGTCGTTTGGAAAGTGTCTGCAATGAAAGCGCAGGGCATGCAGTAGCAGACGACTTGGCGCGTGTCGCTCCGGTAAGCCTGTCTGAACGTTCATTCCTGCTGTTCGATCGCCATCTTGTCGGGCCCGGGTCAATGCTTAGAATCCGCCCCATCAGCTTGTCCGACTCTCGAACCTTACAGGGAACACCACCATGATGAACGCCATGCAGATGCCAATGCCGATGAACGCCAACATGCCGATGATGCCGATGATGGGCATGCCGATGATGATGGCGACCATGACCTGCGAAATGATGGACGACGGCATGATGTGCAAAATGATGCCAGCCGCCGGCATGGACATGGCCATGTTCAAGAACAGCGCCGACATGATGCAGATGATGATGAACTGCGGCATGCCGATGATGATGCACTGCGGCAACATGAGCATGATGTGCATGTCCCAGGCGAGCATGGCCATGCCGATGGCGAGCATGATGATGCCAATGCCGATGATGGGCATGCCGATGCCGATGATGAAGTGCGTGATGGAATGCACGGTGATGGCGGACTGCATGATGTGCAAAGTCATGCCGATGGCGGGCATGAACATGGACATGATGAAAAACTGCTGCGCCTTGATGATGAAGATGATGGACGACTGCAGCATGCCGATGATGATGAGCTGCAACGGCATGCCGATGATGTGCTGCACCTGCTGATTACAGCCGGGCAACGTCCTTGAGACTGGCCCCGTGGCGAGGGAGCTTGCGCAGCAGCCCCCATTTTGTGAGCGCTGCGCACTCAAACGGGAGCAAGCTCCCTCGCCACAGGCGGGTTCAGTCCAGGCGTTCCGGGTAGGTAACCACCAGGTACGCCACCGCTTCGCTGTCGGCCGGGTTGCGATAGCGGTGTGGTTGGTCGGCATAAAACAGAATCGAGTCGCCGGTGGAGAGCAGGTAGCGTTCCTCGTTGACACTGATCTCCAGCACACCCTGGGACACCACCAGGTTCTCCTGAACACCCGGCCCATGCCCTTCGGAGTGTTCCTCCCCCAGCGGGCTCAGGCGCAGTTCGTAGAATTCCGACTGGCGTGCCACATCGAACGGGAACAGGGCACGGCTGACGAAGGCGCCACTGGCGCTGACCAGGCGTTTGCTCTGGCTGACCGACAGCACCGCCACCCCCTCGAACGCCCGATGTTCCAGGAACGCGGCAACCGACACCTTCAGACCCTTGGCGATTTTGCACAGCACCTTGATCGAGGGCACGCTGCGTCCGGACTCGATCTGCGCCAGCATGGCCCGACTTACCCCGCACTGGCGAGCGAGGGCGTCCAGGGACAGGTGTCGCTTGCCCCGCAGGCGTTGCAGGTTCTGCGCGACCCGTTCGCAAATCGGATCTTCATCCAAGGCTTCAAGGTTGTTCAGATCCACTTCGGGTTCGTCGGCACTCGCCAAAAAGCGCGAGGGTTCCTGGGCGCTCACGCCTGGTACGTCCTGGTCGGCTGGAACGCCTGGACCCACTGGAACGCCTGGTAACCGGCATTACGCGCGTACATTTCCCACATGGCCCGGGCCAGTTGCTGGGCCTGCTTGCGTTTGCGGAATTGGACGAAGTCGATAACGTTGTCAGTCGGTTTCATAAGGCACTTCACTGTCGTGACCAATGGGACGGGATGAGTTGAGAGTACGTGGTTATTTTTATAACCATAAATACTGATTGTTTATTTGTTAATGCTATTAAGTGCTTAGCGAAGCGCCTTGATCAAATCACATGAGCACGTTGCAGTTCGGTCAGGGCCAGCGCCTTGAGTCGGGCCAGCAACGGGTCGCGCCGGTCTCGCGGATGGTCCAGTTGTACCGTCAATGCTTGGCGAATGCGGCTGGGGCGGTTGTCCATCACCAACACCCGGTCGCTCAGGTACAGCGCCTCGTCGACATCGTGAGTCACCAGCAACAAGGCGATCGCGTGCCGTTCGGCCAGTTGCAGCAACAGGTCCTGCAATTTCATTCGGGTGAAGGCATCCACGGCGCTGAAGGGCTCGTCCAGCAACAGCACCTGTGGTCGCGCGTACAGGCCGCGGGCAATCGCCACCCGCTGCGCCATACCGCCGGACAACGCCTTGGGCAATGCGTCGGCAAATCCCGTGAGGCCGACTTCCTCGATCAACTGCGCGACCCAGGCCTTGTCGTAATCGTCGTCATCACTGAACCCGATGTTCTGTTGCACCGTCAGCCAGGGCATCAAGCGCGGTTCCTGGAACACAAAGGCCAGGTGTTCGGTGTGGCTGAGCAGTTGCCCTTCGAAGTCTTTCTCCAGACCGGCGACGATGCGCAGCAAGGTGCTCTTGCCACAGCCGCTAGGGCCCAGCAGGCACACGGTTTCCCGGGGTTGCAGTTGCAGGTGGATATGATTGAGCACGGTGGTGTCGGCGAACGTCTTGCGCTCGACGTGGATGTCCAGCAGGGCTTGGGTCATGGCTCACTCCTCGGTGCCGGTAAAGGTGTCGCGCCAGGCCAGGAAATGCTTTTCCAGGGCGGCGAGGATGCCGTCGCTGAGCTTGCCCAGCAGGGCGAGCACGATGATCGCCGCCAGCACGATGTCCGGACGCGAGGTTTCGCGGCCATCGCTGAGCAGATAGCCCAGGCCCTTGGTCGCGGCGATCAGCTCGGCGGCCACCAGGAACATCCAGGCCAGGCTCATGCCGCCGCGCAACCCGGTGAACAGGCCGGGGAGGGCGGCGGGCAGGAGAATCCGCCGCACCAGACGGCGGCGGCTGAAGCCGTACATTTGGCCGACCTCCACCAGCTTGCGGTCGATGTTGCGAATCGCTGCCACGCCATTGAGGTACACGGGAAAGAACGCGCCGATGGCGATCAACACCACCTTCGAGGTTTCGTCGATGCCCAGCCACAGCAGGAGCAATGGCACCCAGGCCAGGCTGGGAATCGAGCGCAGGCCGGCGAAGGTCGGCTCCAGATAGGCTTCGGCCTCCCGACTCAAGCCAACCCAGGCGGCGAAGACCAACGCCAGGCTGGCGCCGATGGCAAAGCCCAGCAGCACTCGCAACAGGCTGGCGCTGATATGTTTCCATAGCGCACCTTCGGCCAGGTCGCCGAGGGTCAGGGCGATCTCGCTGGGGGCCGGCATCTGGTAGGCGGGCAGCCAACCGATGCGCACGATGATCTCCAGGAACACGATGATCAGCACCGGCAGGGCCAGCCCTTTGAGGCGCAGCCGCCAGCGGCCGGGATTGAACAGGGGCGCTTTGCCCGATGCGGGCAGGGCCAAATGGGGGCTGGAGAGGTCTTCGCTGTTACTGCTCATGGCGTTCCTCCGGCAACGCCGAATCCGCGCCAGGCGCGGATCGGCTGTCGCCTGGGCAAGGGTTATTGACGGGCCACGGCCTGCTGGCGGCCGGTGTCGAGCAATTGATCTATCACCTGGTCCACATTCACCCCGCGACGAACCAATTCTTCCGAGACCAGGATCGGCGCGGCCGCCTTGGAAGCCAGCACATCCTTGGCACTCAACTGCGGGCTGCCCAGGTCGGTGCGGGACAGTTGCAGCCGGGCAACTTCCAGCGGCAGTCCGGATTCGTCGGCCAGCAATTTGGCCAGCTCTTGCGGATGCTCCACCGACCAGGCCCGGGCCTGTTCGTAGGCCGCAAGCACGGTGTCGATGGTCTGCGGATGCTCCTGGGCATACTTCTCCGTGACGCTGACCACGCCGTAGCTATTGAAGGCGGGGTTGCGATACAGCAGGCGCGACCCGGCTTGTACTTCGCTGGCGGCCATGTGCGGGTCGAGACCGGCCCAGGCGTCGACATCGCCTTTTTCCAAGGCGGTGCGACCGTCCGGGTGCTGCAAGTGCACCAGCTCCACATCGTCTTTCTTCAGCCCGGCCTGTTGCAGGCTGCGCAGGGTGAACAGGTAGGGATCGGTGCCTTTGGTGGCGGCGATTTTCTTGCCCTTGAGGTCGGCGACCGTCTGGTACGGCGAATCCTTGCGCACCACCAGGGCGGTCCATTCGGCGCGACTGTAGACATACACCGACTTGATCGGGCTGCCATTGGCCCGGCTCAGCACCGCGGCGAGGCTGGCGGACGAAGCGAAGTCGACGCCGCCGCTATTGAGGTATTCCAAGGAGCGGTTACTGCCTTGGCTCAGGACCCAGCTGACCTTGGTCTGGGGCAGGGCCTTTTCCAGGTAACCGAAGTGCTTGAGCACCAGGCTGACCGGCGAGTAATAGGCGTAATCCAGGTGCACTTCGGCCGGAGGGCTTTCTGCGGCCTGGGCCAGGGTCGGCAGGCTCAACGCCAGGGCACAGGCACCGATCAGGGATCTGGCGAGGGCCAGTGGGAAGCGGAAGTCGGGTTTCATGGAACAGCTCCAGCAAGGCGGTGAGAAGGCAATGTTCTTATTTCCGAAAGATCGGAGTGCGGAAGAAAATCGCACTTGAAAGGAATATTGCAGGCTCTGTGCCATAGCCGGCGAATGGGCGGTTTTCGGGTGCCGCCACGGGGTGAAGGCTTCAAGGAAATGTTGCCCAGGCAACAGTCTGTTGCGGCACTGTTGGGTCGTGGACAGTGGCTGCTTGTGACTATGAGCTTATGCGCTAAAAGAATTTCTAAAGCGAATTACAAGAGCGTTATGTTCTATGAAACTCATTCAGGATTGCCTTCATGACGTTCGCCCGATCCCTGCGCGGTCTGCTCCTCAGCACATTGTTCGCCGCCCCTTTGCTCCAGGCCAGTGAGCCGTTGGTCCTATATGTTGGCGATCAGAACTATTACAACGTGCGGGCTTCGGTGGAGGCCTCGGGGGTGCTTGAGGGCGCCCCCTACCGCGTCGACTGGAAACACTTCCAAGCCGCCGCGCCCCTGGCCGAGGCGCTGAATACCGGCGACCTGGACCTGGGCTTTCTCGGCGATTCGGGTTTTCTGTTCCTGGCTGCCAAACAGGCACCGGTGAAACTGATCGGTGTTTCGCGGCAGAACCCGGACACCATTGCGCTGTTGGTGCCCAAGGACTCACCGGTCAAGACCATCGCGGACCTCAAGGGCAAGAAGGTCGCCTATTGGCCGGGCGCCTGGAGCCAGCAACTGACCTTGCGCGCCCTGGAGCAGGCCGGCTTGCCGGAGAACCATGTGGAATTCATCAAGCTGATGCCGATCGACGCGGCGGCGGCCTTGCCCCAGGGCAGCATCGATGCCTTTCCGGTGTGGGAACCCTACATCTCGCAACAGATCCTGTTCTCCGGCGCCCGGCCGATCCTGACGGCGAAAAACCTCATGCCCGGTCTCAGCGCCATTGCCGCTTCGACGCCGGCCATCGACAGCAAGCGCGAAGCCATCGCCGACTTCCTCGGTCGCGTGAAACAAGCCCGCACCTGGGTCGACAACCACACCGACTCATACGCGGACTTGTGGGCGAAAAAGGCCAACCTCGATCAGAACGTCTCACGCCATTGGTTGCGCCAGGCCCACATGAGCGTCGGCCCGGTGGATCGACAGGCCGCCGCCGACCTGCAAAGCACGGCGGACTTCCTGTTCAAGGTCAAGGCGCTGCCAGCCCCGCTGGCCACTGCCGGGATTATCGACACCTCCTTCAGCCAAGCCTTGAGCGAATAAGTCCCACCGTTTTTTGAGTCGCTCGCCAACATCCCATGCAGCTTCAATCCCCTGTGGGAGCGAGCTTGCTCGCGATAGCGGCGGGTCAGTTTGCAGGGATGTCGACTGTGCCGCCGTCATCGCGAGCAAGCTCGCTCCCACAGTATTTTGAGTCGTTCACCAACATCCCATGCAGCTTCAATCCCCTGTGGGAGCGAGCTTGCTCGCGATAGCGGCGGGTCAGTTTGCAGGGATGTTGACTGTGCTGCCGTCATCGCGAGCCAGCTCATTCCCACCGTTTTCAAAGGCGGATGTCTTCAGGCCCACGGATTGGCGCTTCAATCCTCGTACCTGTCAGTCGTTCTTCATTGGAAAAGCCGTCGTAGTCAGCCAAGTCGCCAAAGCGGATACCGCTCAGCGCCTCAATTTGATCGACGCTGCGTCGGTAGGTCTTGAGCGCTCCGAACACAAGTTCCAACTTTTCCAGTTCCTGACGCTGGTCAATCATGTAGGCACTGGCCGAAGGTTTGCCGTCGTCACCGAGAAAGGCCACGACTTTCCAGAACGCAGTGGGGATCTGTACGCCTCTGTACGTTTGATCATCGTCCCGGAACAAGGGCCCGGTAAATATCGTCGCCCTGGCTTTCCACCGGCGCGTGTTATCGAGGATGTAATCCTCAAGCTCAAGCCAGGTTTTTTGATTGAAGGCTGCCATCTGCGGCGAGCAGTTGGTGAAGTGGAAGGTATCGTTGTTGGCGGTCTGTGCCTCGGAGCCCCAATTGGGATCCTGTCGTCTGACCAGATGACCGCGATCCAGCAAATTGCCGGCGTACAGCGCTTCTCCAATCTGGGCATCGCTGGGGATTCGACCGTCGTATGCCCAGGCATCACGACCTCGATCGATCTCGACACTGCTGGCGCCATCGATGTTGACGCCCGCCACCAGGGCCAGACGTCGCCGTCGCGAAAGAACGATGGAGAAGTGCTGATAATCCAGGCGATTGTCGACGGTGCCGGTCGGGTAGACGTCATCGAGCAACGCCGCTTCCACGCTTGGCCAAGGCACGATGAAGTCACCAAGAAAGCCGCTGTCGTATCCCCGCCGGTCTTGCAACTGCACCGCCGGTGTGACGGCCGGCCCTGGCTGTTTGCGCAGGGTGCCGGACAAGCGCCTGGCGGGTTCCTGCAGGGGGTGCAGATCGGCAAGCCGTGGTCGATGGGCGAAGTCCACCTGAAGTCCTTGCGGTGGCATGATCCTGCCTCGCTGAATGGGAACGAAAGTAATCAGCAAACGTAGTGATCATGCTCCGGCACCATGAAGTTTTTATGATGCTGCCTTGCGGGCAAAGCAGCAAAGTTGATCGTTGGCCCGGGGCTAGGCCGCCTCCGCCGCCATGGCCGCCCGGACGCTGGGGCGTGCTGCGACTCGGGTCATGAACGACGCCAGCACCGGCCAGTCCCCGATCTCGATATTGAACAATGGCAGCCAGTTCAAAACGGTAAACAGATAACCGTCGGCCAGGCCGAAACTGCCCATCAGGTAGTCCTGTCGTGCAAGGGCCTGGCTGAGGTAGTCCAGGCGCTTGAACAGTCTTGCCTTGAAGATTGCCTTGGTGGGCTCTGCGATGTCGGCGTTGAACAGCGGGGCACAGCCGCTGTGGATTTCGGCGCTGATGAAGTTCAACCACTCCTGCAGGCGAACCCGCTCCCAGGTGCCATTGGCCGGGGCTAGCGCGTTGCCGGGGGCCAGGTCGGCCAGGTACTGGACAATGGCGGGGCCCTCGGTCAGCACGCTGCCGTTTTCCAACACCAAGGCGGCCACGTAGCCCTTGGGGTTGATGCTCAGGAAGTCGAGCCCGTCGGCGGTTCGCTTGGTCTTGTTGTCGACCCGGATCAATTCAAAGGGCAGACCCAATTCCCGCAGCACGATGTGCGGGGACAATGAGCAGGTCATGGGGGCAAAGTACAGTTTCATGGTTTCCTCACAGACGGGGGGACGGGCCGCCAGAATCGGTGAGGGTCGGGACATTTTCAAAGGACATCTTCAGTGCTAGCGTATGACAAAATCTCATGAGCACAGCAAACCTCCATGGCCACCCGAATCCCTTCTCTCAATGGCCTTAAAGCATTCGAGTCAGCCGCCAGGCACATGAGCTTTACCAACGCCGCAGCAGAGCTGAACGTCACTCAAACAGCCATAAGCCATCAGATCCGCCGGCTCGAAGAGGAACTGGGCGTGCGCTTGTTCCTGCGGCTCAAGGATGGCCTGGCCCTGACCGCTGAAGGCCAGGCCTATTTCCCAGGCGTTCGGGCAGCCTTCCATGAACTGCGCTATTGCACCGAGACGTTGCTGGAAAGCCGCAACAACAGTGTCTTGACGATCAGCACCCTGGTTTCGTTTGCCTCCAAATGGTTGCTGCCGCGGCTGGCCTCCTTCCAGCAGGCGTTTCCCAATATCGATGTGCGCGTCACTGCATCCACCGAACGGGTGGATTTTCGCAAGGGCGGCGTCGATGCGGCCATCCGTTACGGTGTCGGCGACTGGAAGGGCGTGCGGGCCGACTGGCTGATGGCCGACGAAATCTTCCCGGTCTGCAGTCCCAGGCTGTTGCAAGGTCCCACCCCTTTGCAGGATCCCGGCGATCTGGCCCGGCACACCTTGTTGCAGGTCAGCGGGGTGACCCGTGACGACTGGCGTTCGTGGTTGAGTGCCGCTGGCCAACCGAAAAGACTGGCCGAAGGCAGCCGGCTGACCTTCGACCTGGCCATGATGGCTGTGCAGGCGGCGGTCGACGGCCTGGGGGTGTGCATCGGCCGCTCAACGTATGTCGAGGATGACCTGAAGGCGGGCCGCTTGGTTGCGCCCTTTGATCTGCGGCTGAAGTCTGACCTGGGTTTCTACTTCGTCACCCCACATGAACTGGCCGATGCCCCAAAGGTGCAGGCCTTTAGAACCTGGTTGATGGATTCGGTGGGTTTTGGCGTCGAAACATAATTTCGTCATACCGTTCAGCCCCAAGCTAACCAGTCGATATGTATATAAGGTCCGGTTACTTCGAGGGTACGTCATGTTTAATAAAAAACTAAAAGATGAACTGACGGCTAGGACGGCCGAATTGGCAACTTACAAAGGACTGGTGGGCGCTCTGGAGCGGTCGATGGCTGTTATCGAGTTCAGCTCCGATGGCAAGGTCCTTCGGGCGAACGAGAATTTCCTGAGCACGATGGGTTACCGTGCGGAACAATTGGCCAGCCTGTCCCATCGGGATTTCTGCCCCCCGGCGTTGGCGGGCAGCGCCGAGTACCGTGAATTCTGGAACAAGTTGCGCACCGGTCAATTCGTATCCGGCACGTTTCACCGCCGCAGCGCGTCAGGCCAGAACGTGTGGCTGGAAGCCAGCTATAACCCGGTGGTGGACGAACAAGGCCGTGTCGTGAAGGTGGTCAAGTACGCACTCGATGTCACCACCAAGGTCACCGCCGAGGCCGAAACACGCGGCCGGCTGGCGGCCCTCGACCGGGCCATGGCGGTCATCGAGTTCGACCTGGGCGGCAACATCCTGACCGCCAACGACAACTTCATGAATGTCATGCATTACTCACTGGCCGAACTCAAGGGCAAGCACCACCGGATGTTTTGCGAACCGAGCCTGGTGAGTAGCTCGGAGTACAGTGATTTCTGGCGTCGTCTGAACGCCGGTGAGTTTTTCAGCGGGCAATTCAAGCGTCTCGGCAAAAACGGCAAAGTTGTCTGGCTGGAAGCCAGCTACAACCCGGTCTACGACGCCGAAGGCAAGTTGTGCAAGATTGTGAAGTTCGCCAGTGACATCACCGAACGGGTAGAGAAATTCGAGGAGGACTCACGCGGCGCCTCCCGTGCGTACCACATCTCCGCCGAGACCGAACGCGTGGCCGAGCAGGGCGCCCAGGTGATCCACCAGACCGCCAAGGAGATGCGCGAGATCGCCGACAACATCGGCGCCTCCGCGCGCCTCGTTGGGCAACTGGGCGCGCGTTCGGAAGAGATCACGGCCATCGTCAACACCATTCGCGGCATTGCCGACCAGACCAACCTGCTGGCCCTCAACGCGGCCATCGAGGCTGCGCGGGCCGGCGATCAGGGGCGGGGGTTCGCGGTGGTGGCCGACGAGGTCCGGCAACTGGCCGGGCGCACCAGTCGTTCCACCTCGGAGATTGCCGAAATGATCGGCATGATCCTCTCCGAAACCCGCGATGCCGTCGCGAGCATGAACGTGACCCACGAGGGCGCCTTGCGCGGTGTCACCCTGGCAGACCAGGCCGGATCGGTCATCGTGCAGATCCGGAACGGGACCACCGACGCCCTCGATGCGGTGAGCATGTTTGCCTCCAAGCTCGATGAGTCCGAGGTGATTCCCAAGACGGCTATCGGCTGGGTGGGTTGAGGTGAGCTGAGCCCTCGCCCTGGCGATTCATGGACTTGAGCAGTTCAAGCAATACTGTTCGCAGCTCCGGCGGTCGCACGGGCTTGGCCAGCACCGAGATGTTCAGGCTTTGCAATGACTGGCGTATGCGCTCGATCTCGTGTCCGGTGATGACCAATGCCGGGACTTCCCAGCCGCGCTGTGCGCGTATCGCGGCGATGCATTCGGCGCCCGAGACTTTCGTGCCCAGGTCGAAATCGGCGATGACGATGGCGCAATCGCTGGTCAGCCCCTCGCCGTCGCTGTGGGCCTCAACCTCGCAACCCCATTTTTCCAGGAGCGCCGACGTCGCCATCAGGACGTTGGCGTCGTCTTCTACCAAGCACACCCGTAATCCGTCCAAGCGATTCTGGACGGGCGACACCTTGGGCTCCATGGCCCTTGGCGCCGCCAGTTCCAGGCCGCTGATCGCTACTTTGGTGCCTTGTCCGACCGTGGAGCGGATGTGTACATCGACACCGAGAATCTGGCTGATGCGCTTGACGATAGACAGGCCCAGGCCAAGGCCCTCGACATCCTTGTCGCGCACATGGCGCACGCGGTAGAACTCCTTGAACACTTCGGGCAAATGTTCGGCCGCAATGCCCCGGCCCTTGTCGTAGATCACCACGGCCAGGCGCTTGCCCTGGCGTCGCACGCCGATCAGTACCGGTTGGCCGGGCGCGTATTTGAGGGCGTTGGACAGCAGGTTCTGGACCATCGTGGTCAGCATGCCTGGATTGACGCTGACCCAGTAAGGGCAGGCGCGCAGGCGCAGTTCGACCCCAGCCCAGCGAGCCGCCTCGGTGTTCTGCTTGACGACGTCCTGTAGTAGCGCGCCCAAGTGGACGGTATCGGCCTTCGGCATCAGCTGGCCATGGTCCAGGGTGTAGATATCGAGGATCGAACGGAACAGCTGCGACACGGTGTGCAGCGAACGGTCGATGTTGTCCACCAGCCGCAATTCCTCCAGGCCCAGCCTGGCGTCACGCAGGCAGGCGGTGAACAGGCCGATGGAGTGGATCGGTTGGCGCAGGTCATGGCTGGCCTGGGCCAGGAAACGGGATTTCTCCTGATTCGCGGCAATCGCCTCTTCCGAAGCAATGCGGGTGCGCTTGAGCAAAATGTGCGCATAGGCCGGCACCACGATGGTGGTGACGATCAACATCAGGAACATGTAGGGCTGGCCATGCCAGAACGGATTGAGCCAGAAAATCAGCACCAGGGTCGATAGCGCGATAACGGTTGCCAGCGCCAGGTAGCGCGAGCCGAAGCGCATGCCATTGCCCAGGGTGACCCAGAGCAGCGCGGCGTAGATCGGCAGTGCGCTTTCACCGCCCAGCACCATGGCGAAAGCGATACCCGTGTAGTCATGCAGCATCGAGAAAAGGCGTCGCCAGAAGAAGTGTCCTGGCCAACGCTTGATGATCATGCGCAGGAATACCGAGGCGACGATAAACGTTGTGATGTAAATGATGATGGGCACGTAGCCTGTGGCATCGCCGGGATGGAGGCTGGCCAATACGACGATGTACAACAGCGCACAGGCGCTGACGATCAGGCGCAACGTGGCCTGGTCGAGTTCACTGTTCTTTTCCACTGGCTGTCGAACCTCATGTGTCTCTGGTGCCTTGGGCAAGCGTAGCGGCTAGCCCATCTGTGCTATTCAGAATTGTTGCCCGAGTCAGGATACTTCAGGAGGTATGACCACTCAGGACGTCGGGAGAGTACATGAACGGAGTCGTTCGTTTTTTCAGTGTGATCAGCGCCACGATGCTGTGCGCTTCAGTGGCCCATGCAGGTAGCCAGGCGTGCACGATGGAAGGTGAGATGACCGTCATGGGGCAACACATCGAGGCCAAGGATTGCGTGCAGGCGAGCGATAAGCAACCGGCGGCCAAGTTCCGCTCCAGCTGTGAATCCTTCGCCAACATGCCGGTCGCGCTTGGTGGCGAAGCGGGCAGGATCACCTACTCGCAAACCTGCCCGGAGAATCCCCAGGGCACCTGTGTGAATGTGAACGGGCAGGGCGTGGACTTTTATTACTACAAGCGTACCGCTGAGCTGTTGGACAGCACCCGCAAGAGTTGCGCCTTGAGCGGAGGTACGTGGAAGGAGTGACCGGTGAAGGTTGGGGGCAGGCTTGATGCTGCCCCCAATGGACGAGTCATTGCGTCAGTAGACCCTGTAGTACTTCACGACGTCATCGACGAAATAAATGGTCAATACCGAACCTTGAGTCTGGCTTTGGCCCGTTTTCCCGCCGGTCACGCTGCTGACGTCGTTGGCCACGGTCTGTGCCTTGGACAGTTGTGCCGAGGTGTCGGCCATCTTCAGGCGCGTCTCGGGCGACACATACTTATGGGCCAGCTTCATGTATTTATCCAGGCCCTCATCACTCTTTTCATAGGTCCAGTTCGACTCGTTGCTGGTGCTGGTCGAATTGAGCTCTTCATTCGTCGGCGCGCCGAACATTTGGGTGATCTGGCCCTTTGTCGTCTTGCCCGGAATGATCGTTTGCTTGAGGTAAGAAACGTCGTATTTCTGGGCGCCCTGATTCAAGGTGCCCATCAAGTTGCCCAAGTTGCCCAAGTCACCGGTGTTTGCACAACCGTTGAGTACGCCCGCCAGCACGCACAGCGCCAATCCATTTCTAAGTGTTTTTCCATATTCGAAGGACATGATGACTTACCTTGAGTTAATGTCAGGACCATTCCATTTCAACCGCGCAGACGGTGAAGTTGACCCAGCAGTGCGCCGCCTGTGGACTTATTTAATCCATAGGCTTCGCACGCCATAATGTTTCGATAGGCACAGTGATACTGCACGGCGAATGGCGCGTTGGCTTTCTTTATGATTGGCTGTTCGAACAGCCTTTGTATGGAACGCCCACAGCTTAGGGGGAGAGTACCGGGCGAAGCTATAGTACAAGTGTGCTATGGCTTGGGCCGCGAGTTGGGAGGGTAACGCTCAATGAATATTTGCGGCCGTTATACATTTAATTGTCTTGTTTTTCCGACCATCCTCCATTGCCTGGGAAGTTGGAAAATTGCGCCGCGGCCGCCGCGCGCGTGGGGACACCCAGGGATTTGAGCAGGCTCGAGACATGGATGCGCACCGTGAAGGGGGAAATGCCCAGGTCCCGGGCTATTTCCTTGTTGGTCTTGCCGGCCGCGATCAACCCAAGCACTTGCCGTTGGCGTACGGTCAGCTGGGAAAGCGCATCGTCCAGTACCGAGTTTTCGGCTTGATACTTCACCACCACTTCGCCTTCGCGTATTGCCATGATGGCCTCGGCAATATCGGAAGGGTCGATATTCTTGCCGATGAAACCGTCGGCGCCCAGCGCCATCACCTGGGAAATAACCTCGATGTCATCCATCATTGAAACCACAATAATGGAGGTCCGTTTGAACTCACTGCGCAACTGGCCTATGACTTGCAGCGATTTGATCCCGGGAAAGCGCAAGTCGAGTATCAGGGAGTCCACTTCCACCCCGGAACGCGCCAGCGCCAATACTTCATCCAGATTGCCAGCTTGTTCTATGGTGGCTGTCGGCAGAAGCCGTTCGATGGTTCTCAACATACCTTCACGAAACAAAGGATGGTCATCTGCCACAATGACTCTGCACGTCATCCTTCAGATCCTTCTGACTTCAAGTTCGCGCATCGTAACCCAAACTGCCCCTCGGGTTTCAGTTTGAAACAAACTTTCATGTTGGAATACTCCTGTGACTATGACGGAAAAGAATAGCGAGCTTGATCAGGCGACATTGAGATTGACGGTCGGGGCGTGTACTGCGCTTTACATCATTGTGGTGGCCTTTCTGGCCAGCGACTTCGAAACCTATGTACCGATCCTGTGGTACATGGCCTTTTTCTTCGGCACCGCGGTCCCGCTGCGCATGGCGGTCAAGCGCTGGCCCGGGCACTTTTTCCTGCGTCGTCTTTTTGCCATGACACTGGATTACGCAAGCCTCGCCTTTGCCTTGATCGTGGGTGGGGAGGGCACGCTGCCGGTGTACGCGGCATTGCTCTGGGTCACGTTGGGTAATGGCATGCGCTTCGGTTCGCGCTACCTGGCGCTGGCAACCGTTCTCGCGCTGTCGACCCTGGGGGTGATTTTCCTGCTCACGCCGTTCTGGCGTGGCCAGCCCTATCTGTTCCTGACGTTGATCGTCACCACCATCGTGGTGCCTGCCTACGCGCATATCCTGCTGACCCGTACCCGCATCGCTTCGGAAGAGGCGATTGCCGCGAACCAGGAAAAGTCCCGCTTCCTGGCCCAGGCCAGCCATGACTTGCGTCAGCCGATCCACTCGATCGGCTTATTCACCGCCTGCCTGCGCGATGCCCGGTTGGGCCAGGAAGAGCTGCGACTGGTGGACAACATCGACCGTTCGCTACACATCGTGTCGCAGCTGTTTCGTTCGATCCTGGACATCTACACCCTCGACAACGGGCAGCTTGAACCCCAGGCCGAACCCGTGCACCTGGGCGCGTTGCTCCAGGATGTGGTCAAGCAGAACACCGAAGCCGCCCGCTGGGCCGGTGTCGAGTTGCGCCTGCGGCCTTGCCGGCACTGGGTCAGCGTCAATGCCGGTTTGTTGGCGACCATGGTGCAGAACCTGGTTTCCAATACGCTCAAATATGCCCCCGGCCAACCGGTGTTGATCGGTGTGCGTCCGAAAGGCAATGGCCTGGCCATCGTCATCTACGACAAGGGCCGGGGCATTGCCGCCGAACATCTGCCTGAGGTGTTCAAGGAGTTTTATCGGGTACGCCACGTCCGTGACAAGGATGTCGAGGGGCTGGGCCTGGGGTTGTCCATCGTCAAGCGAATCAGCCACCTGATCAATCTGGACATCCAGCTGGACTCCCGGCTCGGCCAGGGCACGCGCGCCACGATCCAAGGGCTGGAAAGGGTCGCGCCAAGGGCTGTGGTGGACAGACCGGTGCCCACGCAAAGCCGTTTGCAGGGCTTGCGGGTGTGCCTGGTGGAGGATGACGCCAACGTGCTGATGGCGACGTCGGCGCTGTTGGAGAAGTGGGGATGCGAAGTGGAAACCCACAGCGACGGAGTGGGTGTGACCAGCGACTGCGACATCATCATTGCCGACTTCGACCTGGGTACGAAAGTCTCGGGGGCCGAATGCATCGCCGCGATTCGCGAACAGCGGGGCTGGGAAGTCCCCGCCATGATCATGACCGGCCATGAAATCGAAAGAATTCGCCACGCCCTGCACCACATGAACATTTCGATCCTGGCCAAGCCCGTGCGGCCTCCGGAGTTGCGGGTGACCTTGCTCGAATTGACCAAGCATTTCGCCAGTGTCAGGCCATGAGCCCACCATTCCATTTTATGAAACGGTGGATTGCAGTTCGTGCGTATTCCTGCGCAACCGCTTTGGGCAGAAGATAACGCCAGCCACTTGCACACCCGTGCAAACGATGGCGGAGAATCCCCAACCGTAGCGCACTGGCGCAGGCGTTCATGCTGCGAGCGCGAGGAGTAGCTGATGGACAAAGCCTTGCAAGCAAAAACCTCGCCCTGGCACGAAGGAGAGCTGACCTTGCAGCGCTCCGTCGGGGCTGTCGACATGATGGCCAGTGTCGGCCAACGGCAACTGGCGCGTACGTGGATGCCGGACCAGCACCGGGAGTTCTACGCCCAGTTGCCTTTCGTGGTGCTGGGGGCGGTGGACCGGCAAGGCGACGTGTGGGCGACCCTGCGCGCGGGACAACCGGGTTTCATGAACTCGCCCGATCCGCAGACCCTGCACATCAACCTCGAGCCCGAGCCGAACGACCCTGCCCAGGAGGGCATGGGCGAGGGGGATGCCATCGGCATGCTGGGGATCGAATTGCACACCCGTCGGCGTAATCGCATGAATGGCGTGGTGCGCCGTCAGCTTGCCCCAGGGCTGGAGATTGCAGTGAGCCAGGCCTATGGCAACTGCCCTCGCTACATCAACCTGCGCCAGTATCAATTTGTCGACCCACAGGCGGTCGCGCCGCGGCAGTTGAGCGTGTCAGACCCGCTGGTCCGGCGCCTGGTGACGGCGGCCGATTCGTTTTACATCGCCACCTACGTGGTGCGCGATGGCGAGCGGCAGGTCGATGCTTCTCACCGTGGCGGCAAGCCGGGGTTCGTGCGCATGGATGAAGACGGGTCGCTGACCATTCCGGATTTTTCCGGCAATCTGTTCTTCAACACCCTGGGCAACATCCTGCTCAACCCGCGGGCCGGGCTGGTGTTCGTCGATTTCCAGACCGGCGATCTGCTGCAAATGAGTGGTTCGGCGCAAGTCCTGCTGGACGATCCCGAGATCAATGCCTTCCAAGGCGCCGAGCGGCTGCTGCGCTTCACACCGCAACGCATCGTCTATCGTCCGGCTGCCATCGCGCTGCGCTGGAAGGATCAGGATGAAGGCGACTCGCCCAATTCATTGATGACCGGCAGTTGGGAGCAAGCCGCCGAACGTTTGCAGGCTGAGGCGCTGCGTAGCCGCTGGCGTGCGTTGCGGGTTGCGCGAGTCGTGGATGAGAGCCACAACATTCGTTCGTTCTACCTGCAGGCGAGCGATGGCTTGGGTTTGCCTCGGTTTGAAGCCGGGCAACATTTGCCGGTGCGGATCCAGCTGGAGGGGCAGAAAGCGCCGTCGATCCGAACCTATAGCGTTTCCAGTGCGCCGTCGGATGATTTCCTGCGCATCAGCGTCAAGCGCGATGGATCGGTGTCGTCCCACCTGCATGAGCAGGTGCGGGCGCTGCACGAGATCGAAGCGCGGGCGCCCCAGGGCCATTTCACCGTCCAGGCCACCGAGCGGCGTCCGTTGGTATTGCTGGCAGCGGGGGTGGGCATCACGCCGCTGTTGTCGATGTTGCGCGAGGTGGTTTACCAGGGGCAACGCATCAGCCGCATGCGTCCGGTCTGGCTGCTGCAAAGCGCCCGCTCGGTGGCCGACCTGGCGTTCCGTGAAGAGATCGACGAACTGGCCGCCCGTGCCGGCGACAAGCTCCAGGTTGTGCGTATGGTCAGCCAACCGCCCACCGAAGCAAAGGTGGGTGAAGGCTATGACCTGGCGGGTCGGATCGATGTGGAACTACTGAAGAAACTGCTGCCACTCAACGACTACGACTTCTATCTGTGCGGGCCGGGCAGCTTTACCCAGGCGCTGTACGACGGGCTGCGCAAATTGCGCATCCCTGACGATCGCATCCATGCGGAAACCTTCGGTCCCTCCACCCTTGTGCGGGACATCGAAGTCAGCATGCCGGCGCCCCAGCAAGTGCCGGCCGCGACTGAAGCGGTGAAGGTCTTGTTCGCCAGTTCCGGCAAGGAGGCCCGTTGGGAACCCGGCGGCGGAACGCTGCTGGAACTGGCCGAAGCGCGCGGCCTGAACCCGGAATTCAGCTGCCGCGGCGGTTCCTGCGGCACCTGCAAAACCCGCTTGAGCCGCGGCCAGGTGCATTACCTGAGCCAGCCGGCCGAACCGGTTGGCGAAGGCGAAGTGCTGATCTGCTGCGCGGTGCCGGCTCAAGGGAGCGAGCCGCTGGTGCTTGAGGTCTAGGGCTTGCGATCGTTTCACTGGGTGAAATGCTGGATTGTAAAAGCTGGTTATTCCACTGTCCGGAGCAGGAGCAGAGGATAGCGCCATCGACGCGATCACCGCTTCGAGCCCAAACAACATGGAGTACGTCATGCCTGAGAACGCGATCAAACTTTATCGCCACCCGTTGTCGGGTCACGCCCATCGTGTCGAGCTGATGCTCTCGCTGCTGGGCCTGCCGACCGAGCTGGTATTCGTGGACTTGATGAAAGGCGAGCACAAGACCCCGGAGTTCCTCGCCATCAACAGCTTCGGCCAGGTGCCGGTGATCGATGACAACGGTGTTGTGCTGGCCGACTCGAACGCGATCCTGGTCTACCTCGCGGCCAAATACGGCAAGGGCCAATGGCTGCCCAGCGATCCGCTCGCCCAGGCCCGGGTGCAGCGCTGGCTTTCGGTGGCCGCGGGCCAGATCAACCAGGGGCCGGCCAACGCCCGATTGATCACCGTGTTCGGCGCCGGCTATGACGCCGAAGACGCCATCAAGCGTTCCCACGCCCTGTTGAAAGTAATGGAGACGGAGCTGGGGCAAAGCCGGTTCCTGGCCGGTGAGCAACCGACCATCGCTGACGTGGCCGCGTACACCTACGTGTCCCATGCACCGGAAGGCAACGTCGCGCTGACCGACTACCCGAACGTCCGTGCCTGGTTGGGCAGCATCGAAGCCTTGCCGAATTTCGTCGGCATGCAGCGCACCGCCAAGGGCTTGCAGCAAGCCTGAGTCAAACCGCAGGAGCTTGCCGGGGAGATCTTCCGGCAAGCCTTGAGGCCGAAACCGCCACGTATGTTCAATCTCCCTCAAGCAAGACTGGATCGCCCATGGATCGCTTTCAGGAAATGCAGATTTTCATGGTGGTTGCCGAGGAGGAAGGGTTCGCCGCTGCCGCCCGGCGCTTGCGCATTTCGCCACCGAGTGTGACGCGAGCCATTGCGGCGATGGAAGAACGGATCGGCACCCAACTATTGTCTCGTACCACCCGCAATGTGCACCTGACCGAAGCGGGGCAACGCTACCTGGAAGATTGCCGGCGGATCCTGAGTGAGCTCGAAGAAGCCGAGGAGGCCGCCGCCGGCAGCTACTCGATCCCGTGCGGGTATCTGACGGTTACCGCACCGGTGCTGTTTGGCGAGTTGTACATCGCGCCCTTGCTGACGGATTACCTGGATCGGTTTCCCTCGGTGCACCTCAATGCCTTGTTGGTCGACCGTGTGGTGAATATCGCGGACGAGGGCATCGATGTGGCAATCCGCATCGGCCATTTGCAGGAAAACAATCAGCACGCCATCAAGGTCGGTGAGGTACGCCAAGTGATTTGCGGCGCCCCGGCCTATTTCCAGCGCCATGGACGGCCAACCCATCCTGGCGAGTTGAGCAAGGCCAATATCGTGATGTCTTCGGCCAGTCATTTGCTGAGCCACTGGCAGTTCATGGACGAAGCAAACTCGCTGAGCCTGCGGGTTGACCCACGCCTGGTGGTGACCGCGAATCAGGCCGCGATCAATATCGCCCGCCAGGGCTGGGGCGTTACCCGGGTATTGTCCTATCAAGTGGCCCGGCAGGTCGCCGAGGGTGAACTGGAAGTGGTGCTCAAGGCTTTCGAACCACCGGCGTTGCCGATTCACGTGGTGTATCAGAAGAGCAATCGAGTGCCGGCCAAGGTGCGTACGTTCGTGGACTTCCTCGCCGATCGGCTGGGAGACGACGTCACGCTCAAGCCTGTCGTAAAAGGCACCGGCTGATGGCGCGCCACCATGAAATGCTGATATTCCACGCGCTGTCGCAGTGCCCCAGCCTCGCCTCGGCCGCCCAGCGCCTCAACGTCTCCGGACCGACCGTGATGCGTGCGGTCGCTCGACTGGAAGCGCGACTGGGTGTGCAGCTGCTGTCACGAAGCACGCGCGGGGTGGTGCTGACGGAAGCCGGGGTCGGCTTCATGGCCGATTGTTCACGCATTCTCAAGGCCGTTGACGAGGCTGAAGCATCGGCCAAGGGTTGGCATGTCCAGGCCCAGGGCAATCTGACGATTCTGTTGCCCACCTTGTTCAGCCGTTATGTCATGGCCCCGGTATTGGCCGGCTACATGGATCACTTCCCCGAGATCAGGCTATTGGCCCACTACCATGATCGTTTCCCGAACATGCATGAGGAAGGGCTGGATGTCGCGGTGCTGGTAGGGCATCTACCCAGTTGCTCATTGATCGCACGACCTGTCGGCAGCGTTCGCTCGCTCGTCTGCGCCAGTCCTGATTATCTGGCGATGTATGGTGAGCCGGTTGTGCCGCAGGATCTGCACGATCACCGACTGATCGCCACGCAGGCCAACCAGGACTGGGTCCAGTGGTCTTTTCAACAGCAGGGCGAGACCAACGGCTTCAAGGCCCGCACGCGGCTCAGTTGCGCCACGCTACAGGCGGCCATCGACGCAGCAGCTCATGGGGCCGGGTTGACGCGTTGCTTGAGCTATCCGTTGTACGACTATCTGAGCAGCGGACGCTTGCGCAGGGTCTTGCAAGCCTATGAACCACCCTCCATGCCCGTGCAGGTGGTCTATCGTGAAAGACGCAAGGCGCCGATGCGGGTGCGCAGTTTCGTGGACTACATCGTCGAACACCTGCGCGAGCACCCGGCCCTGCGAGCGGATATCTCTTGATGGTCAGCGTGGGTTCGGGGCCTGGATCCCACGACGCACCCGCCCTGGCGCCTCGCCGTAGATTTCCTTGAATTTCTTGCTGAACGCAGCCTGGGATTGGTAGCCGACCTGTACGGCAATATCGCTCAGCCCCAGGTGTGAGTGGCTGAGCAGACTGAAGGCCAACTCCATTCGCACTTGCGTCAACAGTACCCACGGCGAGACGCCGGCCAGCTTGACGAATGCGCGCATGAAATTGGCCCGGGACATGCTCGCGAGGTCTGCCAGGCCTTGAATGGTCCACTCGTGCGCAGGGTCCGCCAGCATCGCCTGCCAGGCCCGGCCCAGGCGCTTGTCGCCGAGCAGGGCCAGCGTGCCGCTGTCCTGGCCATGACTCGCCAGGTGCGCACGCAGAATCAGGGTGAACAGGGCCTGGGACAAGGCGTCGAGCAAGAAGCGAGCGCCGGGCTGGTTCCCATCCGCTTCCCCGCGAAGGATTTCCACCAATGCCGGCAAAGGTCCGTTGGCCGGTAAGGCGCCGCTGGGAATCACCAGGTAGTCGGGCAGGGCGCTGAACAGCAACGAAGCCCGGTTGAAGTGAAAACCACCGCAAAGCATGTCCAGCTCCGCGCTGGCACCGCCAATGCGGTGAATCGGCAGGGCGCCTCCGGTCACGATCCGGGGTGAGGTCGGCGTCACCATTTTCCCAGGGCTGTGCATGAGGTGCGGGGCGCCGCGCGGCAGCAGCAGGATGTCACCGGCGCGCATGGGCAAGCGCTGCCCATCGGCAAACTCGACGCGGCATTCGCCGGCCAGCACGATGTGATAGGGCGCCGTGCCCAGGGCATGCTGGCCGTGATCCAGGGCCCAGTCGCCCTGGAACTGACAGCGCAGGTCCAGGCTGCCGCGAACGTTGGCCAGGCTGATGAGTTTATCGATCGCATTCATTTGAGCGTTTCGCCAAAAAAACTGAGCGGATTGAGCAAAACCGAGTGGTGCCAGGGTGAAAAACTGAGGGCGTCAAAACAGTACACCCAACCCACTCAGGAGTTAATGCCATGTTCAATAACTGGTCCGAATTGTTGCCCACCATTCAGAAAGCGTTTGGCGCGCTGGGCCGCAGCAACCCGAAAATGGTCAAGGCCTATATGGCGCTCGGGGAAGCCGCCAGCGAAAACAACGTGCTCGATGCCAAGACCCGCGAGCTGATCTCGATCGCCATCGCCGTGACCACCCGTTGCGACGGCTGTATCGCCGCCCACACGGATGCGGCGATCAAGGCGGGGGCGAGCCGTGAAGAGGTCGCAGCGGCCCTGGCCACTTCGATTTCGTTGAATGCGGGGGCTGCCTACATCTACTCGCTGCGCTCGCTTGAAGCGTATGACACGCTGAAAAAACCGGCGTGACTCATAGCCGGTCCCAAGCCCCGGTTGCCTCAACGACACCGCAATGCTGTTCATTTAAGAAAGATGATGGACCTGTGGCGAGGGAGCTTGCTCCCGCTCGGCTGCGAAGCAGTCGTAAACCGGTGGGTGCGGTGTATCTGATGCTCCGCATTTGACAGGTTTTGGGGCCGCTTCGCGGCCCAGCGGGAGCAAGCCCCCTCGCCACGGGTTTGTCGACAGCCTTAAGTGAACAGCATTGCAACGACACCGGGGCTTTTTTGGCTGCCCGGGGCGATTGTTTCAGATGGCGCAATCAAGTCATCAGATTCCTGGGCATTCTCTAAAAACTGTTCGCCAGTGAAACTGATCCCTGAAGCGATCGACCGTTTCGGGCCGTCGCAGTGCTCTCCATCCTCCAGGAGATTTCCCATGATCGACGTTACCTGCACTGGCAACCCTTGGTCGGACACCTCTGTTGCGATTCACCCAGAATACGAAAGCGGATTCCTGTTGCCCCAGTTGATGGGCGCCCTGGCCAGCGAGTCCGCAACACCGGTTTCGAACGCCGTGTGCCAGCCGAGTATGAGCGGCGCCATGCTGGCGAAGGCGAGCGCTTTTGTGATGCGGGTGCTGAGGCTGACGTCGACCCGCTAAACGCAACGCTGAGCCCGTGGCGGATGTGGATGCGACATGTCCCCTATACAATGCATCGCAATTACCCAAGCTCCAGGTGGTGGTTCCGATGTTGCTACGTCACTTGCGCTATCTGTTGGCGGTCGCTGACCACGGCGGTTTCACGCGTGCCGCCGAGGTGTTGCACGTGTCGCAGCCGACCCTGTCGCAACAGATCCGGCAACTGGAAGAAACCCTTGGCGTGAGTCTGTTCGACCGCACGTCTCGCACGGTCAGGCCCACGGATGCCGGGGCGGCCTATATCGAATGCGCCCGGCGGGTGCTGGTGGAGCTGGCCGCCGGCAAGCGCGCGCTGCACGACGTCAAGGACCTGTCCCGCGGCAGCTTGAGGCTGGCCATGACTCCGACATTCATGGCTTACCTGGTCGGGCCGCTGGTGCGTGACTACCGCGCGCGATACCCGAATATCCATCTGCAAATCTTCGAGTTGTCGATGGTCGATATCGAGGAGGGCTTGGCGAATGACACGTTAGACATCGCCATCGCATTCGATCAGGTCAGGAGCGCCGATATCGAATCGATCCCGGCGTTCACCGAAACCCTGGGGTTGATGGTGGGGCGCGATCACCCGTTGTATGACTGCCAGGACGCGCTGACGGCTGAGCAGGTCGGGCAACTGGAGTTCGCCTTGTTGAGCCCGGACTTTGCCACCCGTACGTGCATCGACGACTACTTCGTCCAGGCTCGGATCACGCCCAAGGTGAGCATTGAGGTCAATTCGGTCAGCACGTTGCTGGAAGTGATCGGGCATTCGGCCGTCGCCACCATTCTTCCGGAGCCCATCGCCACCCAGGAGCGCGCACTGCGCAAGCTGGCGCTGCAGGACGCGGCGCCCCGGCGTGGAGCTTCGCTGTTGCGGCGCAAGAACAACTATCACAGCGCGGCGTCCGTGGCTTTCGTGGAGACACTGTTGCACGGGGTGGATGGCTTTGGGGCCGCTGCGCAGCCCAGCGGGAGCAAGCTCCCTCGCCACCGTGATCGAGGTGGGCAACTGCCCTAGACCAAGCAGCGACCCTCACGCGGCAGTCGCCATCCGGGCCGGTACGGCACACGCCTGGGGGTTGTCCGCCAAGGACCTGAAGCTGCGATTGTCGACGTCCAGGGCGTCGATGGAGCCGGTCTCGATGTCATAGACCCAGCCGTGCAGGTTGAGCAAGCCCTTCTCCTGGGCCAGCCGCACACTCGGGTGCGTCTGGATGTTCGCCAATTGGGCGATGACGTTTTCACGCACCATCGAACTGACTTTCGCCGCGTCATCGACGTGAGGCCGTGACTCATTGATGACCCGTGCCGACTCGGCGTGTTGCAGCCAACCGCTGACCGCCGGCAGGTGATTCATGCAGGCGCATTTGGCGACGGCGGTCATGGCACCGCAATCGGAATGACCACAGATCACGATATCCCTCACGCCCAGCACCGCGACGGCATATTCCACCGTCGCGGAAACACCGCCTGGGTGTGGGCTATAGGACGGCACGATGTTGCCGGCATTACGGATCACGAACAGTTCGCCGGGTTCCTGCTGGGTCAGCAGCTCCGGTACAACGCGGCTGTCGGAACAAGTGATGAACAACGTGCCCGGGTGTTGCGTGGTGGCCAGGTGTTTGAACAGGTCCGTGCGTTGTGGAAAGACCTCCTGCTGGAACTTCAGGAAACCTTCGATCAGCGCTTTCATGCTGCTTGCCTCCAATGAATAGGGTGGTTGCCCAGCCGGGTATCAGTTCGTGCAGCCGTTGCCGACCAGGCTGTATTCAAGAGTGTGGGTTTCACCTTGGGAGTCGCGATAGGTCAGAACGGACGCAGGGGCAGGAACTTGCCGTCCAGTGTGATCACCGCACGCGAGCCGCCTTCAGGGTCTTCGACTTTCTTGATGTCGAGCTTGAAGTTGATCGCGCTGATGATGCCGTCGCCGAACTGCTCATGAACCAGGGCCTTGAGGGTGGTGCCGTAGATCTGGATCATTTCGTAGAAGCGATAGATCGTCGGATCGGTCGGCACGCCAGCGAGGCTGCCGCGCAGGGGAATGATCTGCAGGCGGGCGACCGAGTCAGCGGTCAGGTCGAGCTTCTCGCCAATCACCTTCGCCGCGTGTTCCGGCAATGGATGCTGGCCGAGCAGGGCGGCGGTGACGTAGGCAAGGCTCAGGCCGGTGCCATCGGCCAAGTCTTGCCAGGACAGGTGCTTGCGTGCCTTGGCATCCAGCACTTCGGTGGTCAGGGCCAGGCTGATGTCGTTGTAGGCGTGGGACTGTTGCATGGCGTAGCTCCTATCGGTTTGGATCGGGTTGATGTCGCTTGGTTGAAGCCATCATCTGCCGCTTTAGCTATAGCGTCCAAGACCGATATGCAATGCAATGTATTGGTGTTGCCTATGGATTGGAGCCCACGTTGTCGAGGTGTAAATCCTGTAATTGTTGGCCTGTACTTGAAGGCCGACCTACCGATCGTACAAGCGATGTTCGCCGCTTCCGATCACCTGAGTGGCAGAAAGAGCTCGGTAATGGCTTGGTTCTCCGCAACGTCCGGAAAGAACGTAATACGCTGGCAGTAGAGGGGGAAATCTCCTGGCTCCTCACCGCTGGCCGGCAACCAGTCCCTGTACAGGTACAGCGCGGCGGTCTCGAGGTTGTCGGCGCCCCCTTCGACCCGCAGCACTGCACAACGTCCGGCGGGAATACTGCCAGCCTTGATCGTTTCTCCGTTCGGCACGACAGGTCGGCCCGTCCCCGCGCATAAATCCAGGCGATAGTCTTGCGGCGGCGTCGTGCGCGGGTCGGAGTGAAATACATTGAACGTCGGGCTGATCGAGGGGATCAGGCCGACACTTCGCCGCCATGCAATGAAGCGCCGGAGGGTCGTCCCGATCGTCGAGGGATCGCCTCGGTGTTCCATGATGGCGACGGGGGTTGCAGGAACCGTACGGATCCGTACGTCACTGGGCTGATAGGGCGTGGGCATGAGGCGGTTCCTCGCAGTGTGCAATGGCGTGAAAAGGGTGTTCCAGCGCTGCCAGTCGGGAGACTTGCGGAAATTCGAAGGCGGTTGTCCCACCCGTTGTCGAAACACGCGGGCAAAGGCGTCAGGCGCTGCGTAACCGGCGTCCATGGCGATCTGCGTAATCGTTTCATGTTCGCGAAACGCCAGTTTGTAGGAGGCGCGTTTCAGGCGAGCGAGTTGGACGTAGCGATTCAAAGGCAAGCTGAACGTCGCCATGAACTGCCGGTGAAAATGGTATTTCGAAAAAGCCGCAACGCCACTCAACGTATCCAGATCCAGGCAGTCATCAAGGTGCAGGTCGATGTAATCGAGCACCTTGCGCATGCGGGATTGGTAATGCTTTTTTGTGTCGGTCATGGTCTTTCCCAATAAAGGCCACCAGCATGAAGCCGGCGAGCACAATGCGCTCGACCGATCTTGCTATCTTGAACTTGCAGCCTGCCGGGCTTCGGTGCCGACGACCAGCCAGATGCCGATCCCGGACACCGCCATCCCCACCACCATCTGCCAGGAAAGCGGTTCGTTGAACATGGCCCAGGCCCAGAGCATCGTAATGGGCGGGCTGAGGTACAGGACACTGGCGACGCGGGTGGCGGTCGCGCGGCGCAGGCACAACCAATAGAGGCCGTAGCCGCCCATGGTCGACAGGCCCGCGGTCCACAATACGCTCAGTGCGAAGCCTGTGCTGGGCAGCGGGGCCAGGCTGCCATGGGCGCCCTCGACCAGGGCGAAGGCCAGGCCCGACACGCAACATTGCAGCCAGAGGTTGGGCAGCAGGCCCAGCGATTGTTCGGCGGGTAAGTATTTCTGCCACAGGGTCGCGACGGCGAGCGAGAACATGCCAAGCAGCGGCAGGCCATAGGCCCACAAGGGCGCATTGCCCCACGCCAGTGCGCCCTGGGTCACCAGCATGACGCCGAGCAGGCCGATCAGCAGCCCTGTCCAGACCTGCCAGGCCAGTCGTTGCCGGAGTACGCCTGCGGCCAGCAGCGCCAGGCCCATCGGCAGCAGGTCGGCGACCAGCGCGGCCAGGCCCGCCGGCACACCCAGGGCAATGCCTTGGGTGATACCGCCCAGGTAGCCTGCCATCGCCAGCAGTCCGATGCCGGCATTCTTCAACAGTGCGACGGGCGAGGTCCGGCGTAGCGACCTGGCGACGAAGGGAAACAGGACGAGCGTGACCACGACACACCGCCAGAAGACCACCAGCAGGGCCGGCGCATAATCGATGGAAAAGCGCGCACCGACGAAACCTGAGCTCCACGACACCAGCAATGCCGCTTCGAGTAACGGCAATGGAATCAGCCAGTACCAGGCGGGCCGGGGCAGGGAAGTGCAGGTCAGCGATTTATTCGGGTTCATGACCACAGGCTACGAAACCCGGCTAATCTAATAAATCAAAATGTAATGCATCAGTTGTTCACGAAGATTGAATCATGACGGCCATACTCGATATCGACTTGATACGTACTTTTCATGCGGTGGCGCGGATCGGGAAATTCAGTGCGGCGGCGGACCAACTGCACAAAAGCCCGGCGGCGGTCAGCGTGCATATCCAGCGTTTGGAAGCGGTCGCTGGCGGGCGGTTGCTCAACCGGGACAACCAATCGGTATCCCTCACCGCGTTGGGCCAGCGTTTGCTCGTGGCGACGACGGAGCTGTTGAGCACCCATGATCGGGTGCTGGCCGACCTGCACGGAACCCGTTTGGCAGGGCGTATCACCTTGGGGGTGCCGGATGAGTACGCAGACCATGTGATCCGCGACATCCTCCCGACCTTCGCCGCCGCGTGGCCCAACGTGGTGCTGGAGCTCAAGACCGCGCCAAGCTATGCGCTACGCGACCTGGTGCAGCGCGGCAAGCTCCAGGCGGCAGTTATTGCCCAGCCGAAGGGGCAGGCGAATGCAGAGGTGCAAGTGCTGGTGTCCACCACGCCGGTCTGGGTCGGGCCGGCCCACACGATAGCGGCTTCGATGGAGCCGCTGCCGCTGGCGGTGCATGCGGCGCAATGCCCTTATCGGCAAGCGATGATGGAGTCCCTCAGGCAAAGCGGGCGCAAGACCCGCATCGTCCTGGAAAGCCCCTCCAACCAGGCCGTCAAGGCCTGCGTGGAGGCCGGGTTGGCGATCAGCCTGATCGACCGTGGACGGGTGACGGCTGCCATGCGGATCCTCGAAGGCCTGCCGGTGATCGCGGAGCATGAGGTGGTGTTCATGCGAGCCCAGGCGTCACGCGGCGATGAAGCCGTGAGCCTGCTGGCCCGTGCCATGCAGCAGTATTTCCGGCTGTAGGCATGGAATCGGGGCCGCTGCGCAGCCCAGCGGGAGCAAGCTCCCTCGCCACGGTTGCATGTTCGGCTGGGCGAGGGTGTGATCATTCAAACGCCACCCTCGCCAAAATAGCCCTCAGGTAATGCACCTGTGCGCTTTTGTGGCGCAGCAGCCCCAAGAACCGGCTCAAGCCGACAATGGCGGTGTCCGCGGCGGGACCCGGCGCTTGGAGCCTATCGACTCGAACGCCGATGCCAGTTGCAACAGCCTCGAATCGTCATAGGCACGCCCGGCGAATGTCAGCCCGACGGGCATGCCGATGTCCGCCATGACGCCCATGGGCACGGTGACCGTGGGTACGCCCAGGTGGCGGATGGCGAGGTTGCCGTTGGCGACCCAGACCCCGTTGCTCCAGGCGATATCGGCAGATTCCGGATTGATATCCGCATCCGCCGGCCCGACGTCGGCGACGGTCGGGAAGATCACCGCGTCCAGGCCCAGCCGTTCCATCCAGTCTTCCAGGTCGATCCGGCGTGTCGCTTCAAGCCCCCGCAACCCGTCGGGCAGCGTCGGGATCTGGTCCCAGGGCGTAATGCCGCGTTGGGCCATCTTCACATACTCGTCCATGCCGGCGGCCAGATCGTCCTCCCGGTTGGGCAGGGTGCCCGGGTCGTGGGGGAAAATCTTCGGTCCGTCGACATCGGCCAGGCGATTCAATGTCGGATCACCGTTGGCCCGCAGGAAGTCATCGAATGCCCAGGCCGACAGGTCCCACAACTCATGGTGCAGGAACTCCTTGGAAACCAGGCCGCGGGTGAACACCGTCGGTGCGCCGGGACGGTCGCCCTCGCAGTTGGACACCAGCGGGAAATCCACCTCGACCACTTCGGCGCCACAAGCTTCCAGGGCCTTGCGGGCTTGCTCCCAAAGGTCGATCACCGAGGCGCGGGTGACGATTCGCTGCCCGGTCGGGCCGCCGATGCCAGGGGCCTCGGCCGTGCCGGCTTCAGGGTCCGCGTTGATGTACATCCGTGGCACGCCGAGCCGAATGCCGGCCAGCGCCCCCGGGTTGCTGGCAAGGCCCGGATACGAGGCGGGACGAACCGACTCGACGCTCGGAATCGGCACCCAGGGTTGCAGCCGCCACAGGTCGCCACGGGTGTCCGGGTCTTCGGCGACCACCACGTCCAGCACTTCGAGCAGGTCGGCCATGGTCCTGGCGAAGGGCACGACGACGTCCATCGTTGGCGTCAAAGGCCAATTGCCCCGCACCGAAATCACCCCACGCGACGGCGTGTAGGCGCACAGGCCGTTGTTCGACGCCGGGCCGCGTCCACTCGACCAGGTTTCTTCGGCAAGGCCGAACGCGGCGAAACTGGCGGCGGTTGCCGTGCCCGCACCGTTCGAGGAGCCGGAGGCAAAGGGCGCGGTGAGGTAGTCGCCGTTGTACGGACTTTCCGCCCGGCCATACACCCCGCGCTGCATCCCGCCATTGGCCATGGGCGGCATGTTGGTCTTGCCCAGGCAGATGGCCCCGGCGGCGCGCAGTCGTTCGATGGTGAACGCATCGCGATAGGCCACCAGGTCCTTGAACGCCGGGCTTCCGGAGGCGGCGGTGAGCCCTTTGACCAGATAACTGTCCTTGGCCGTATAGGGAATGCCGTCGAGTGGGCCGAGGGTCTGGCCACTGGCCCGACGGGCATCGGAAGCCTGCGCTTCCTTCAGCGCATCCGGGTTGCGCACCACCACCGCGTTGAGGGCCGTGGGGGTGTCGGGGCCGTCGTAGGCATCGATCCTGGCGAGGTAGGCCTGGACAAGCGCTACCGCTGTGGTCTGGCCCGATTCCAGCGCGGCGCGCAGTTGGGCAATGGAGACTTCGGTGATGTCGATCATGCAATTACCGCCGCGGTAGAAGGATGACGGGGGTGCGGGTCCATTGACGTCGGGCCTGGCACTTCAGGTCATCTAAAGGTGGATATTTATCGGGTTTTGCCTACTGTACTACGGAAAAACAAACAAAGGCAGCCCGTGTTTGATCGGACTATTTCTCAAGCGTACGCAAACTTCCCATCTTCAGACTTCGTTAAGAAACGGCCTCGATACTTCTCCCCAATAGCCCGAGGGAGAATGTTGCGCCATGCCCGATTTTGACTGGAACATCCACTTGCCGCTGGCCTTCGGTGATGCCGGCCCGCCGGTTCGGCACTTGCACCGGGCGTTGCCGGGACAAGCCCGGCGAGCTGAGTTCGAGGCGTTCATCCAGCAGCGTTTTCGCCAGGTCCACGGTGCCGATATTCGTCACTTCATGCCGGAGCTGTTCGGGCTCGACGATGTCCACGGCACGCTCTGCGCAGCGGCTGGCGTGCGCCGGGCCGCCCAGGGGCCGCTGTTCCTCGAACATTATCTGGACAGCCCCATCGAGCCTTTGATCAGCGCCGCCGCCGACCGTCCGGTGGATCGCGCCGGTATCGTCGAAGTCGGCAATCTGGCCGCCAGTGACACGGGCAGCGCCCGGCTGAGCATCATCGCGATCACTTATCTGTTGGCCATGGGCGGCCTGGAATGGGTTGCGTTCACTGGCAATATCGGCCTGGTCAACAGCTTCCATCGCCTGGGTCTCAAGCCCGTGACCCTGTGCCCGGCCGATCCGCAGCGCCTTGGCGAGGAGCGTCACCTCTGGGGGCGTTACTACGAAAGCCAGCCGTGGGTTCATGTCGGAAACATCCGCGCCGGTTTCGTTCACCTGCGTAATACCGGCCTGTTCACGCGACTGGGACTGTCGACGGATCTCGGGGAGACCAGCCATGTCGCCTGAGATGGAACGGTTCAAACGCACCCTGCGTGGGCATGCCGAGCGCAGGGGGCACGCTATTGCGCTGTGGGGCGACGGTTCGCAGCTCGACTACGCAACGCTTTATTCCGAAGTGGTGTACCGCCAGCAACGCCTGCGCGATGAACACATCAGCGTTGTTGCCCTGGCCCTGGACAACGGCATCGAAGCGATGCTCTGGGACCTTGCCGCGCTGTTCGAAGGGCTGGCCTGCGTCATCCTGCCCGGTTTTTTCAGCCAGGCTCAACGTCGCCACTGCCTGGAGCAGAGCCAGGCCGAGCGGGTGATTGCCGAGCCCGCGTTCGAAGCGGAACTGCAAGCTGCCGGATACCAGCACAGTGGCGAGTTCTGGCGACGGCACTTCGACGGGCCGAGTCGTCTGCCGGCAGGCACCGCCAAGCTGACCTTCACCTCTGGCACCACCGGCACGCCCAAAGGCGTCTGCCTGAGCGCTGACAGCCTGTTGCGGGTGGCCCGTGAACTGGAACAGGCCAGCCAACCGGTCGAGGCCCGGCATCACTTGGCGTTGCTGCCCCTGGCGATTCTGCTGGAAAACCTTGGCTGCTACGCGGCGTTGTATGCCGGCGCCATGCTGAGCCTGCCCAGCCAGAGGACGCTTGGCATCCAGGGCGCCAGTGGGGTCGACCCGACGCGGCTGCTGGGATGCCTGGCCGAGCGTCGGGCGCAGAGCCTGATCCTGGTTCCGCAACTGCTGTTGATGTTGGTCACGGCCGCCGAACAGAAGCTGTTCAACCCGCACATCGTGCGATTCGCCGCCGTCGGCGGGGCACGGGTGTCCCACGATTTGTTGCAGCGGGCCCAGCGTGTTGGCCTGCCGGTGTTTGAAGGCTATGGGCTGTCGGAATGCGCTTCGGTGGTGTGCCTCAATCGGCCACAGGCTCATCGTGCCGGCAGTGTCGGCCAGCCACTGCCCCATGTGGAGATCCGCTTGGCCGATGACGGCGAAGTTCTGATCAAGGGCTCGACGCTGCTCGGTTACCTGGGGGAGCCTGCGCACGCCAGCGAGTGGTGGCCCAGTGGCGACCTGGGGGCGTTCGACGAGGACGGTTTTCTTTACCTGCGCGGTCGCAAGAAACACCAATTCGTCACCAGTTTCGGTCGCAACGTGAACCCCGAATGGGTTGAAGCCGAACTCACCCAGGGCGGTGACGTTGCCCAGGCCTTTGTCTATGGCGAAGCCATGCCGCACAACCATGCACTGCTCTGGCCCGCCCGGGCCGACTGCACGGATCAAACGCTGGAGCTGGCCGTGGCCAAGGCCAACGACACGCTGCCCGACTACGCGCGGGTCCATCACTGGACGCGCCTGGACCAACCCTTCAGCGCTGCCAACGGCATGCTCACCGCCAATGGCCGGCCACGCCGGGAGGCCATCGTCGAGCATTACCGCGCGCAGCTCACTTCATCTGTCTTGTCCGAGGAATCCCCATCATGAGTTTTTTTGACACGTTGCAAGAAGCCACCCAGCAAGAGCGCCAGACCCTGTTCAATCTGCCGATCATTCGTGACGCCCTCGACGGCCAGGTCAGCTTGGCCAGTTACCGGGGCTTCCTGATCCAGGCGTATTACCACGTGCGCCATACGGTGCCGTTGATGATGGCGTGCGGGGCGCGCCTGCCAACGCACCTGGAATGGCTGCGCAAGGCCGTGTGCGAATACATCGACGAAGAGTACGGCCATGAGCAATGGGTGCTGGATGACATTGCCGTGTGCGGTGGCGATAAGGAAGCGGTGCGCAACGGCCAGCCTTCGTTACCCATCGAGCTGATGGTCAGTTACCTCTATGACTTGATCGCCCGAGGCAACCCGGTTGGCCTGTTCGGCATGGTCAATGTGCTGGAGGGCACCAGTATCGCCCTGGCGACCCATGCCGCCGACAGTATCCGCCAGCGCCTGGAATTGCCGCCCACGGCGTTCAGTTACCTCAGCTCCCATGGATCGCTCGACATCGAGCATATGCAGACCTATCGCGGGCTGATGAACCGCCTGGACGATCCGGCGGACCAGGCTGCGGTGATCCATGCCTCCAAGGTGGTGTACCGGTTGTACACCGACATGTTCCGGGGCCTGCCGCGTGACGGGGAGCCTGAACATGCGCCTGTGTGATGCGCGTGTCGTGCTGACGGGCGCCAGCGGTGGAATCGGCCAGGCCATCGCCGCTGCCCTGTGCGCCAGTGGCGCGCGGGTGCTGGCCGTCGCCAGGCATCGCGAAGCCTTGCAGCCGTTGCTGGAGCGTTATCCGCAGCACTTGAGCTGGGTCGAAGCCGACCTGACCTTCCTCGCCGACCGACGCAAAGTGCTGGTCGCCGCCGAGGCCCAGGGCGGCATCAACCTGCTGATCAATGCCGCGGGCGTGAACCACTTCGCCATGCTCGAACAACTCGACGACAGCGAGATCAACGCCATGCTGGCGCTGAACATCAGCGCGCCGATCTGCCTGACCAAAATACTGTTGCCGCTGCTCAAGCAGGCCGACAGCGCGATGGTGGTGAACGTCGGTTCGACCTACGGATCAATCGGCTACCCGGGCTACGCCAGTTACTGCGCCAGCAAGTTTGCCTTGCGCGGTTTTTCCGAAGCCTTGCGCCGGGAGTTGGCCGACACCCGTATCGGAGTGCTCTACGTGGCGCCCCGGGCCACCCGAACCTCGATGAACAGCCCGGCAGCCGACGCGCTCAACCAGGCCCTCAAGGCCAACGTCGACGACCCGCAAACCGTGGCGGCGGCGGTGATCCACGCGATTATCGGCGACCGGCGCGAGCTGTATCTGGGCTGGCCTGAACGCTTTTTCGTCGGCCTCAACAGCCTGCTTCCCAACTTGGTGGATCGGGGTCTGCGCAAGCAATTGCCACTGGTCCGTCGCCTCAGTCGCAAACCTGAAAACGAGCACCTCAAGCCATGAAAAAAATCCTTGCTTGCCTATTGATCGGCACCCTGAGCCAAAGCGTCTGGGCATTGGAGGCGGCCGACCAGCAACGTCTCAGCGACATCCAGCAGCGCTGGGCCCACATTCAATATGAATTGCCAGAAGGCCAACGCGCCGACGCGTTCGAAAAACTCGCGACCCAGGCCTCGGCATTCAAGCAGGAGCGCCAATCGGTGGCCGAAGCATGGATCTGGTCCGGTATCGTCAACAGCAGTTGGGCCGGTGCCAAGGGTGGGCTCGGTGCGCTGGGCAAGGTCAAGGACGCCAAGGGCGACCTGGAAAAAGCCCTGACCCTGGACCCCAAGGCCCTGCAAGGCTCGGCCTACACCAGCCTCGGCGCACTCTACGACCGGGTGCCGGGCTGGCCCCTGGGGTTCGGCGACTCGGACAAGGCCGAGCAATTGCTCCAGCAGGCGTTGCAACTCAACCCGAACGGCATCGACAGCCTGTACTTTTGGGGCGATCACCTCTACCGTCAGAAACGCTACAGCGAAGCCAAGGCAGCGCTGCAAAAAGCCTTGCAGGCAGCGCCGCGGCCGGGTCGGGAAACGGCCGATGCCGGGCGCCGCAAGGAGATCGACGCGTTGCTGGTGGATGTGAACAAGCAACTGAACTGACAGGAGCGCGTGTGCGTTTATTACTGATCGAAGATGACGTGGCCTTGGGGGAGGGCGTCCATCAGGCCTTGAGTCGCGAAGGCTATACCGTCGACTGGTTGCAGGACGGCAGCAGCGCCTTGCATTCGCTGCTCAGTGAGACTTTCGACCTGGCGGTGCTTGACCTTGGCTTGCCACGCATGGACGGCCTGCAGGTGTTGCGGCGCTTGCGTGACAGTGGTTCCAACCTGCCGGTGCTGATCCTCACCGCCCGCGATGCCACCGAGGATCGCATCGCCGGGTTGGACGCCGGGGCTGACGACTATCTGGTCAAACCCTTCGACCTGGCGGAACTCAAGGCCCGGCTACGGGCCTTGTTGCGTCGCAGCGCCGGCCGCGCCCAGGCGTTGATCGAACATGCCGGCATCAGCCTGAACCCTGGCACCCAGCAAGTCAGTTACCAGGGCAAGCCGGTGGCCCTGACGCCCAAGGAGTATCAGTTGCTCCATGAACTGCTCTCGCCGCCGGGCCGCGTCATGACGCGCGATCATTTGATGCAGTTGCTCTACGGTTGGAGCGAGGAGGCCGAGAGCAACACGCTGGAAGTGCACATCCATCACCTGCGCAAGAAGTTCTCCACCGACCTGATCCGTACCATTCGTGGTGTCGGTTACCTGGTGGAGGAGCGCCGATGAGTTCGATCCGGCGGCGTACCCTCACGTTGATCCTCGGCCTGCTGTTCCTTGGCCTGTTGATCATCACGGTATTCAACCTGCATGACAGCAACCACGAAATCGCCGAGGTCTACGATGCCCAATTGGCGCAGAATGCCCGGCTGCTGCAGGGTGTGATGCGCATGCCGATGGCGAGCAAGGAACACGCCGAGTTGTATCAGGCGTTCAATTCGGCGCTGGGGCAGGCGGTGCCCAAAGTCGACGGTCATCCCTATGAAAGCAAGATCGCTTTCCAGGTCTGGAACTCACAAGGTTCGGTGCTGGTTCATACCACCAGCGCACCGTCGTTCACCTCACCCCCGGTTGCGCCCGGTTTCAGCGAGATCGTGGACCAGAAGAACCGTAAGTGGCGGGCGTTCGTCCTGGACGACGCGCAATACGGGTTGAAGATCTGGGTGGGCGAGCGCGACGACGTGCGTGCCGACCTGGTCGACCGCATTGTTCGTCACACCGTCGTGCCCAACCTGATCGGCAGCGTGGTGCTTGCCGCCGTGATCTGGCTGGCCATCGGCTGGGGGCTCAAGCCCCTGGTCGATATGGCGGCAAAGCTGCGCGCCAGGCATCCCGGTTCCCTGGAGCCCTTGCAAATGATGCCGCTTCCTACCGAGCTTGAGCCCATGCAGGCGGCACTCAACCGTGTCTTGGCGCAGATCCAGGAGGTGATGGGCCGTGAGCGGCGTTTCATCGCCGACGCCGCCCATGAAATGCGTACGCCCTTGGCCGTACTGCGGGTGCATGCACAGAATCTGATGGAGGCGGGGAGCGAGCAAAGCCGTCGCGAGTCCCTGGAACACCTGATTGCCGGGGTCGACCGCACCACGCGCCTGGTCAACCAATTGCTCACCATGGCACGGCTTGAACCGCAGGCAGGCGTTCCGACGCCGGCGGTCATCGACCTGGCCGCCACGGTTCGGGCGAGCCTGGTGCAAATGACGCCCTGGTTGTTGAGCAAGGGGCTCGAGCCGGTGCTGGATGTCAGCGATGACATCGGTCCGGTTCGAATCGACCCGGTGGCCATCGATATCGCCTTGAACAACCTGGTGACCAACGCGGCCAATTTTTCTCCGGCCAACGGCACGATCACCGTACGCCTGGCCAGGAAGGGCGATCACTACGAGCTGTCTGTCGAAGACCAGGGGCCGGGTATCGACGAGGCCGAGCGTGAGCGGCTCTTCGAGCGGTTCTACAGCCGCGGCAATGACCAAGGGGCGGGGTTGGGGCTGACGATCGTACGCACCATCGCGGATCGTCTGGGAGGGCACATACGCCTGGAGAATCGCACCGAGGGTGGGCTGTGCGCGACCTTGGAAATAGGGCGCTTCTAAGCGATTTTCCGCTGCCATGACAGGTGGCCGATCCCGTGCGGTGCTTCAAGCAGGCGCATCGGCCATGGATTGCCGGGCGAGAAAGTCGACTATCTCGCCAACCGTGCTGCGTGCCGTGCGTGTAACGCCAATCAGGGTGGCGGACGCCGACCCCGTCCACTCGCCGTAGCCGACCAGCCACAGCCTGGGCTCTTGTATCGAGCGGGTGCCCTCGACCTCCACAGGGCCGTCGTTGTTGAGCACCCCCAGCGCATCCAGATGCTGTAGGGCGGGCCTGAATCCGGTGCACCAGATCACCACGTCCACGGCTGATTCGCGGCCGTCGGCCCAGATCACGCCGTTGCGGGTAAAGCGCTCGAAAGGCCTGACGGCCTGAAGGACGTTGCGTTCACGGGCCTCGACCACCGGCGGCACCATGACGATGTCACCCAACCCTCCCACGGGTTGATCAATGACGCGACCTTCCTGCTGGGCCTTCCAGCGCTCGGTGGCGCGCTCGAACAACACGCGCCCATCGACCTCGTCAGGAAGGAACGGTGGTTCGATGGGGGTGACCCAAGTGGTCTCGGCGATTTTCGACACCTCGGCCAGAATCTGCGCGCCTGAATTGCCACCGCCTACAACCAGGACCTTCTTGCCAGCGAACGGGGATGCCTCGACATAGTCCGCCGAATGCAATTGCTGCCCAGCGAACAAGGCTGCATCAGGGTAACGAGGGATGTAGGGGTTGCTCCAGGTGCCCGTTGCGCTGACCACGACCCGGGCGTCCCAGTGCTTCTCGGGGGTGTGTACCCGCAAACCCGTTGCTGTGCGTTCCACACGCGTGACCTGTACCGGTCGCACCACGGGAAATCGATAGCGCTGTTCGTACTGCGTGAGGTAGTCGATCACGTGGTCTCGCGACGGATAGCCATTCTGTGTGGGGGGCATCATCCAGCCGGGGATCGAACTCCATGTAGCCGGGGAAAAGAGTCGCAGCGAGTTCCAGCCATGCCGCCAGGCACCACCGGGTTCTTCCTGGGCGTCGAGGATGACGAACGAGAGAGGCGTACGCCGCAGGAAATAGGCCACCGCCAAGGCCGCTTGGCCGCCACCGATGATGATTACGTCAAATGTCTCGGGCTGTGAGCAGGGCATGGCGGCGAATCCTTCGGTTGAGGGAGCCCGTTGCAAGGCTCCAAGAGGGGCTTGCAACGTCAATGGCCGCTCCAGGAGAAAGGCCGTTGTGCGCTTCAGCAACGTTTGCAGGTCTTGATGCCCAATAACGAATAGAGCGGACAGAAGCGAAAGATACCCGTGGCCAGTGGCACCAGGCCAATCCAGCCCCAGGCGCCGATCGAGCCCGTCAGGGCCGGAATTATAAGGACAAGCCCCACGGCAATGCGTGCGCCCCGGTCAATGGTTCCAATGTTGGCTTTCATGGCAATCTCCTGATCAATGGACACGCCGGGTTTCCAGCACGGTGAACAACCACATGCCCGCCAACATGGCCAGCATGAAGACAAAGGCTTGCCAGTGTCCGGTCAGCAGGATGGCCACGGCGGGGCCAGGGCAGATGCCGGCGATGCCCCAGCCGATACCGAACACCAGGCTGCCACCGATCAGGCGTGGGTCCAGTTCTCGCTTGACCGGCAACTGCATGGGGCTGCCCAGCAGCGAATGAGTCTGTTGGCGCGCCCAGGCCAGCGGGACGATCGCGCTGCCAATCGCCCCGATCATCACCAGCGCCAGGGACGGATCCCAGGCGCCGGCCAGGTCCAGGAAACCCAATACTTTGTTCGGGTTGGCCATGCCTGCCAGGAGCAGCCCGAAGCCAAAGAGCAGGCCGGCGATGAATGCCGTCAGTTTGCGCATGTTCAAACCCCTATCACGTGACGCAGGACAAATACCGTGGCGAAACCGCTGAGCATGAAACACGCGGTGGCGACCATCGAGCGCGGTGACAGGCGTGACAGGCCGCACACGCCATGGCCACTGGTGCAGCCCGAACCGTAACGAGTGCCGACACCCACCAACAGGCCCGCGACAGTGAGGCCGAACCAGCCGTTCTGGAACTCGATCGGTGGCAAGGAGGCAAACACGCCCCATACCAGCGGCGCGACGAGCAGGCCCAGAAGAAACAGAGCCTTCTCGCCCAGCCCTTCGCTGCCACGCTGCAGCAGGCTGCCGATCAGCCCACTGATGCCGGCGATCCGGCCGTTGGCGACCACGAACAGGCTGGCCGCCAAGCCAATCAACATACCGCCGGCAAGGGATGACCAAGGCGTAAAGTTGAGCCAGTCAAGATTCATCAGCGTTCTCCGGTACACAATCGTTGATATTCCACTATGCGATTCAACCCAGGGCTTTTACCAGCAGCGCGGCCGCTACCAGCGTCGACACAAGGGCGAAGCCATCTTTGCAGATGGGTTCCGGCAACTTGGCAGCGACCAGGCGCCCGCCGAGCATGCCGACGATGGCCCCCATGGAAAAGGGTAGCGCTATTGGCCATTGCAGGTGGCCTGTCGCCGAGCTCGTCAGCACCCCTGACAGGGCAACCCAAGCGATAACGGTCAGCGACGTGGCGAGCACCGATTGCGTGGTCAGATTGCTGTACCGTTGGCGCGCCGGAACCACGACGAAACCACCGCCCACGCCGAGCAGCCCGAAAAGCACCCCGCCGACCACGCCCTAAGTCGTGAGCACCCACGCGCAAGGGCCGGTCCAGTTAGGCGCTGCCCTGGGAGACCGGTCTAGGGAGATGGCGTCCCCATGTTCTGCTGGTGCTGCATCATCTGTTCCATCATCATTTGCTGCATGCCCATGTAGTTGTCCATCATGTACTGGTGTTGCTTCATCTGCTCAGGCGTCATCCGGGAATAGTGGTTGCCCATTTGTTTCCAACCCATCATCGGGCCGTGTCCCTTCATATGGCCGCCCATCATGCCGCCCCCCATCATCCCATTCATCATCTGCATGCTTTGCTGCATCATGGCCTGGTGATCTTGCATGAGCTTCTGGCGTTGCGCCGGATCGGTGGTTTTCTGGATCAGGCTCATTTGCTCCTGCATCTTCTTCAGGTTTTCCTGGGCTTTCGCCATCTGCTGATCAAATTGTTCAATGCTCATTGATGGCGGCGTCGGATTGGCGGCGTCGGTGGCCTGCTGGGCAAAGGTAGGCGTGGGGAAAAGCACCGCGGTCAGGGCGAGGGCGGCGAGTCTGGATGCGTTCATGGTTCAGGTCCTGGCGGGGTGGGTAGGGGAGTGATCGTCACGGTTGACGATCGGACTCGCTTAAACGCAGTCGAAGCTGTTTTTCAATTTCGATGATGGCGAACAGCGCAATGCCCACCGCGATGATCAGCAGTCCATCCATGAAGGGCACCGCTTGGGTGGCGAACACGGTTTGCAGCGGCGGCGCGTAGGTGATGGCGAATTGAGCGACGGTCACCACCGCGATGGTCGCCCACACAACCTTCGTACCCCGAAGGCCCTTCCAGGTCAGTGACGTGCCGTAGAGATTGCGGATAAAGAACAGGTGGAAAATTTCCATCACGACCAAGGTGTTCACTGCCAGGGTGCGGGCCAGTTCGACGGAGTAGCCTCGGTCCAGGGCATAGGTAAAGATGCCGTAGACACCGCACAGGAACAGAATGGAAACGAGCACCATATGCCAGACCAATGCGCCGCTGATCAACGGCTCCTGTCGTGAGCGCGGTGGCCTGCGCATGGTGTTGTCTTCGGTCGGTTCGAACGCCAGCGCGATACCCAGCGTGATAGCGGTAATCAGGTTGATCCACAGGATCTGTATCGCCGTGACTGGCAATGTAAGGCCAAACAGCAGCGCGACAATCAGGGTCATTGTCTCGCCCGCGTTGGTGGGTAACGTCCAGCTCAGCACTTTCTTGATGTTGTCATAGACCGTGCGGCCTTCACGCACAGCGGCGACGATAGAGGCGAAGTTATCGTCCGCCAGTACCAGGTCCGCGGCTTCCTTGGCTGCTTCACTGCCTTTGCCGCCCATGGCGATGCCGGCATCTGCGCGCTTGAGCGCTGGCGCGTCGTTGACGCCGTCGCCGGTCATGGCCACGGTCATGCCGTTGAGTTGCAGCAACGTCACCAGCCGGAGCTTATGTTCGGGGCTGGTACGCGCGAAGATGTTCACTTGCTTGAGCGATTCCCTGAGGGTTGCATCGTTCATTGCATCCAGGTCAATGCCCGTCAGTACCTTGTCGGGGTTGTCCAGGCCGATCTGATCAGCGATGGCGCAGGCGGTGCCGGCGTGGTCCCCTGTGATCATTTTCACGACAATGCCGGCCGCCTGGCATTGCTTGATCGCCTGGATCGTTTCCGGGCGGGGCGGGTCGATCATCCCGACCAGGCCAAGCAAGGTCAGTGTCCCTTGCACATCGGCAAATTCCAGGATGGCGTGTTCGGGTGGGACGGACCTGACGGCGAGCGCCAACACGCGTTGGCCTTTGCGGGCGATGGCATTGGCCTGCGCGTGCCAATAGTCGGTATCGAGCGGGGCCGTTGCCCCCGTGCTGCTACGCTGGCATGTGCACATGGTCAAAACCTGCTCCGGCGCGCCTTTGACATAAATCGCGGCTTGTCGGTCATGGTTGTGATGCAGCGTTGCCATGAAGCGGTGTTTAGCGTCGAACGGAATGGCATCGGTGCGCGCCCAAGTGCCGCGTTCCTCTTCACCGTTGATACCGGCCTTGGCGCAAAACACCAGCAATGCACCTTCCATGGGGTCTCCTTCGACCTTCCAGGCGTCTTCGTGCTGCCTCAAGCTCGCGTCATTGCAAAGGCTGGTCGCGCGCCCGAGTTCGGCCAGCACCGGGTGGTGAGAGGTGTCGATCAACTGATCGGCAAGGTTCATGTTGCCCGAAGGCTGATAGCCGACCCCGTCGACCGTGAAGGTCAGGTCACTGGTGACGACGGATGCCACCATCATCTCGTTACGGGTGAGGGTGCCGGTCTTGTCCGTGCAGATGACCGATACCGAGCCCAGGGTTTCGATGGCCGGCAGGTGCCGAACGATGGCGTTGCGATGGGCCATTGCCCGCACGCCCACCGCCAGGGTGATGGTGAGTACGGCGGGCAACCCCTCGGGTATGGCCGCGACCGACATGCCCACCACGACCATGAATATCTCGGTGAAGACGTAATGCCCGACAAAGTGGCCATAAGCGAGTAGCAGACCGGCGATCAGCAAAATCAATAGCGTCAGCCAGCGGGCGAAGACGTCCATTTGCTGTATCAGGGGCGTCGTCAGCGGCTTCACTGCCGACAGCAGGTTGCTGATGCGCCCGATTTCAGTCGAGGTTGCGGTGGCGACGACGACCCCTGTTGCTTGGCCGCAGGTCACCAGGGTGCCACTGAAGGCCATGCAGGCACGATCAGCCAGGGCTGCTTCGATGCGCACCGGTTCGGTATTTTTTTCAGCCGGTGCGGATTCTCCGGTCAGGATGGCTTCCTGGACCTGGAGCCGATTGGCATGCAGCAGGCGCAGATCCGCCGGGACTTTGTCGCCAGCCTCCAGCAAGACGATATCGCCGGGTACCAGTTCCTCGCCTGCGATGCCCAGGCGTTCGCCGGCACGTATCACCGTTGCGCGGGGCGCCAGCATGTTGCGGATGGCATCCATGGCCTGCTCGGCCTTGCCTTCCTGGACATAGCCAATGATCGCATTGACCACCACGACGGCAAGAATGACCACCGTGTCCCACAGGTGTTGCAGCGTTGCGGTGATTGCAGCGCAACCGAGCAGTACATAAATCAGGATGTTATGAAATTGCAGCAGAAATCGCTGCCACGCTGGCCGCCGGGCTGACGCTGGCAACCGGTTGAAACCCGTACGCTCAAGCCGGGCCTGGGCTTCGGCGATGTCCAGCCCGGCTTGCTCATCGACACCCAGGTGTTTGAGTGCCTGTGCGGCGGGCAACGTGTACCAGGCCAGGCCCTGCGAGGGCGTTGTCGGGTGCGCCGCAGGTATGTTGCTCGGTCGGTTCATCAGCCGCGCTCCTGTGGGTACGGTGCGGTTGTTCTGCGGGTCATCTGCGCAACTGCACCTCAGCCAATTCGCTGCGGCGCAATCACCCACAGGCTGCAGGGCATTTTGTACAGCAGGCTTTCCACTGTGCTGCCGATCAGCTTGTCCAGGCTGCCGTAGCGCACGCGCCCCATGACGATGACGTCAATGTCATGGGATGCGGCGTAGCTCGCCAACACCTTGGCCGGGTCACCCATGATCATGCGTCGCTGGTCCGGGGCGATGCCATTGCGTTCGGCCAGTGCATCGAAGGCGGCGCCCTGGGATTCGTAGAGCTGGCGGGCCAGGGTCGAGGAGAAGAACATCGAACCGTTGCCGAAACCGTATTCGGCGGCGGTAATGGACGAAAGGTCATAGGCGTAGATGACTTCCAGCGTCGCGTCGCAGCGGGTGGCCAGCTTGTTGGCTTCGCTCAGGATACGGTCATTGAGGCCTTCGTAGTGTCCGTCCTGATGGAACGGGTCGATGGCGGCCAGGATCTTGCGCGGACGAGCGTGGGCGACCTTGTTGACGAAGTGCAATGGAACTGCGCATTCGCGCAGCAGGTGCACGTCCAGCGGTGTGAACATCAGTCGGGAAAACCATGACTCAGGGTCCACCGACTTGATCAGCGCAGCCATCGGCGCTTCCTTGAGGTGGACCAGGATTTCCTGCAAGGGGCGCTCGACCCACGTCACTTCTGTCGTGACCTCGATGCCGAGGTTGCGCAGGGGCCTGGCCTGTTCCTCCAGCCACTGCCGATGGCGCTCGATGTAGCCCAGGCGCATCTGCTCCAGTGCTTGTTCGTTTACCAGGCCCGCCGTGGCCAGGCCTTCGAGGTAGTCAAACGCGACAATATGCAGCGCCGCGCCTTCGGCCCTGGCCAGTGCGGCGGCCCGGTCGAACGCCGGGCTGTGTTCCATCAGTGGCGAGACGACCAGCATCAAGCGTGATTGCGTAGACATGACAAACCTCCCGGGCAAGGACCTGTTGGCGCCGGGCGACGTTTCGCGCGGCGTGGTGTCTGTCATCGATCATGAGCGTCATGGCGCCCGGTAACTTGATTTGCATCAAACACGCTTCAAAGCGTTGCGTTGAAGGCGGCAACGGCGCGGCAATCGCGCTATGTTTGAGCATGATCAGTCGCCCCAGGGCCCGAGCGCAGTCGGCTCGGGCCTCTGGATTGAGTGACAACCGCAGGCAGCGCCAGAGAGCCGTGACCATGACTGAAACCCTGGCTTTCGCCAATGCCGCCGCCGCGCTGGGAATCGGCCTGCTGGTGGGGCTTGAGCGCGAACGGCGCAAAGGCGAGGGCGACAGGCGCGACTTCGCCGGCCTGCGCACCTTCGCCATCACGTCCGTGCTCGGCTACCTGGCGATCCAGGCGGGCGGTCCCTTGTTGCTGGGGGGCATGACCCTTGCCCTGGGCGCATTGGTGACCGTGGCCTATTGGCGAAATCTCGACAAGGACCCGGGGATTACCAGCGAGGTGGCGTTGTTCGCGGTACTGGCACTGGGTGCGCTCTGTGCGAGCGCCCCGGGCCTGGCGACGGCGATTGGCGTAGTGATTGCCGGGCTGCTCGCCAGCCGCCAGACGTTGCACCATTTTGCCCGCAACCAATTGACGGCCACCGAGCTGCGCGATGGCCTGGTGCTGTTGATCGCCGCGCTGGTCGTGCTCCCGCTGGCACCGGATCGATTCCTCGGGCCTTATGACGCAATCAACCTGCGCAACCTGTGCACCCTCACCGTCATGCTGATGGCGGTGGGTGCGCTGGGGCATGTCGCGGTTCGAACCCTGGGGACCCGCTATGGCTATGCCCTCAGTGCGATTGCCTCGGGGTTTGCTTCTGCCACGGCGACTGTCGCGACCATGGGCGGTATCGCGGTCAAAGAGCCGATCAATCTCAAGGTGGTGAGCGCCGCGGCGGTATTATCCAACCTGGCGACGGTGGTTCAAATGAGCCTGATTCTCGCAGCCGTGGACCCCGTGCTGCTGCGTTGGATGTGGGGGCCGTTGGTGTGCGGGATGCTGATGGTATTGCTCTACGCCGGCCTGCTGATGTTTCCCCGTCCAAGGGCGCGGGCCGATGAACCCATCAAACACGGCGGTGCCTTCAGCCTCAAGCTGGCGTTGACCATGGTTCTGGCAATGACCGGTATCACCGTCCTCTCGTCGGCGATGCTCGATGCGTTTGGCCAGGCCGGGGTGACCGTCACCGCGATTTTCAGCGGGTTGCTCGACGCCCATGCCTCGACGGCCTCCATCGCGTCCCTGGCCAAGGGCGGGTTGTTGCCCTCCGACGGCGTCGCCGTACCGGTGCTGATGGCGCTGAGCAGCAACTCCCTGAGCAAATGCGTCGTCGCCTGGCTCAGTGGCGGGCGAAGGTTCGCCGGGTATGTGATTCCCGGCCAGGTGCTGGTCACACTGGCGATGTGGGCAGGGCTGTTGCTCCCGAGTTTGTCAGCCTGAATGATGGCTGTTTGATGAAGATCAAGTCCTGTCTCGGGCAGGCGTCCATTCTGGAAACCTCAATCCTTTAAGTGGCTGTCGCCACGTGCCGAGGTGTTCCATGTCCCAGACTCAACGTTTGTTGTTATTGGCGCCTGACGCCATGATCCGTACGCCGGCGTTCGACCGCGCCACCGAGTTGGCCCTGGCGCTGGACCTGCCCCTGCATATTGTGGCGTTCGACTACCTGGAGTTGCTCTCGGTGGCCGGTCTGTTCGCCCCGGAACAGGTCAAGCAAGCGCGTGAGGGTTATCTGGAAACCCATCGGCATTGGTTGTGGCAACAGGCCGAACTGGCGCGCCGGCACGGCGTCGAGGTGACCTGCGAGGTGGTGTGGAGCAAGGATGCCTTTCAAGCCTTGCAGCAATACATCAAGGAGATGCCGATGGCATTGATCATCAAGGACGCGCAGCCGGAACCGGCGATGAAACGGGTGTTTTTCACACCCCTGGACTGGCGCTTGCTGCGTGACTGCTCGGTGCCGGTGCATCTGGTCACGGATTCGCGTCACCCGCGGCCTCGGCGGGTCCTGGCGATTGTCGATGTGCTGCGCAGCGAGGAGCAGGATCTGGTGTTCAACGACCAGATCGTCGACGCCGCGGTCAAACTGGCAGAACAATGTAATGCCCAGGTCGAGTTGCTGCACGCCTTCGATTGGACGGCTGTCTACGCCTCGGACATGGGCATTGGCGCGCTGCCCCTGGCCACCGGGCTCTATGAAGCGTTGGGCCAGGCCCAGCATGAGGTGTTCGAGTCCCTGGCCGAGCGGCATGGGGTCGCACCGCAGCAGCGCCACTTCATCGAAGGAGCGCCGCTGAACAGCATTTGCACGTTCGCCGCCGATCACCAGGTCGATGTCATCGTCATGGGCACCACGGCGCATCGTGGCCTGGACAGGCGCCTGGGCACCACCGCCGAGTTACTGCTGCAACGGGCGCCCTGCAGCGTGTTGGCGATCAAGCCGCAAGCGTGACGGGATCAACGCTGTGCGAGGCCATACCAAGGCCTCGCGCAGCGTCCGGAGCTAAAGGTAGAGCCGGTGGATGACCTGCCGGGTGTCGTCGGGATCGCTGTGGGTTTCAAAACCCAGGCTATGGGCCAAATCCCGCATCGAGGCATTGCTGGCCGCATCGACGGAGTACATCTGGCGGTAGCCATTTTTACGCGCGGTGTCGATCAGGTGCTCCATCAGCAATGTCCCCAGCCCCAGGTGTTGCCAAGGGTCGGCGACCGTCACCGCGCACTCGCATTCGTGTTCCTGGGTCGCGCAATAGCGACTGACCCCGATCTCGATCAACTCGCCGTTGTCATGGACCAGGGCGATGTAGGCCATGCGCGTCTTGCAGTCGACGTCCATCAAATTATCGAGCAGCGCCGCGCCCGGCTCATTGATCTGCGCCAGAAAGCGCATGTGCCGGGACTCCGGTGACAGGCGCATGATGAAGTCGTATTCGCGCTGGCGATCCTGCTCCCTGAGCGGGCGGATCAAGACATGCCGGCCGTCCTTGAGTGCCTGGATCCAGTGTTTGCCACTGATGCTGGCATACAGGGCAGCGGCGCGTTCGTTGTGGTCTTTGACAGTGAGCATGGTGCGATCCTCCCTCGGATGTACACGTGCGTGCGATAAAAAGCTACGCATTCGATAGTGTTCTACGCCCGCCACGGCGATCGATTCTGATCTGGATCAGTGCCCGCGTATCCGTCCGTCGATTGCCCTGCCTTTGATTCAGATCAAACCGTCCGGGGCCTAGATGGGCGCACGCTGAAGATCGTGCCGGAAAAGGCCGGTGCAAGGTTCTGGATTTCGTATGGGCAATCCGATGGAGGTGTGCGATGGGGCAATACCAGCGTCTGCTATTGATCGTCGAACCCGACCTGCATCCTTCTGCGGCGATGCGCAGGGCCTGTGCCCTGGCCCGGGCCAGCGGGGCTGCGCTGCACTTGTGCGCGTTCGTCCAGCCACCGGCCCGCACCCACTTATGGGGTGAAAAAATCGATGAAGCGAGCGTGCAGCGCTATTTGCACCGCTATCGTCGCTGGATGGTAGAAGAGGCGGCGCTGCTCAAGGAGGAAGGCCTGGATGTGACGACTCACGTGGTGTGGACGCTTCATCCGTTGCTGGAAATCCTGCGCTACGTCGAGCAGTTCAAGCCTGACCTGCTGATCAAGGACGTTACCCTTGAACCCTTGCTCAAGCGCGTGTTCGCCACGCCCCTTGACTGTCATTTATTGCGTGACTGTCCGGTGCCGGTGCACCTGGTCAACCAGGCGGTGCACAGCTTGCCGCGGCGGGTCGTGGCTGCGGTGGACCCCTCGGATCCCGAGGCCAATGCCTTGAATGAGCGTATCGTCCAGACGGCCACCGCGCTGGCCCGGCAGTGCGACGCTTCGTTGCATCTGTTGTACGCCTGCGACCTGTCGCCGGCCTTCAATGGCGAAGCCTCGTTGCTGGCCGGTGCTTGGGATGACGACTTTGCCGACGCCCTGCGCGAATCGCTGCATGCGGCGCTTATCAGCCTGGCCGAGCGCTGTGGCGTACCGGCGGAGCGTCGGCACTTCGTCGTTGGCCTGCCGGTGCCGGTCATCCAGGAATTCATCGACGAATTCGAGGCCGATGTGGTGGTGATGGGTACTGTGCACCGCGCCGGTCTTGAGCGCTTGATTGGCAGCACGACAGAGCGTGCCTTGTATTCGGTGCCGGGCAGTGTGCTGGCGGTCAAGGAGTGAGTACGACGGCCCCATGGACCTGTCCGCTCATCAGGCGCTCCAGCGTTTGGTTTGACTTGGACCAATGGGTAGCAGGCAAGGCCGGCGGCACCAGGGCATCGAGCAAGCACCTGGTATGACCTTAGCGTCCCTGGTTCTGATGTAAATCAAGTCACATGCCTTCCTGCGTTCCAGAATCAAGCATGGCAATCCTGTGTTTTTGCGGAGGACGTGATGAGCGATTTTCTCAGCCCCGACCAACTGGAAGGCATTGACGCCTACTGGCGTGCGTCCAATTACCTGGCCGTGGGGCAAATCTACCTCAAGGACAACCCGTTGCTGCGCAAACCGCTGCAACGCGATCATATTAAACCGCGCCTGCTGGGCCATTGGGGCACAACGCCGGGGCTGAACCTGATTTACGTGCACCTCAATCACCTGATCAAGACCCGTGACTTGAACATGATCCTGATCACCGGCCCCGGTCATGGCGGCCCCGCCATCGTCGCCCAGAGTTACCTGGAGGGCAGCTTCACCCAGTGTTACCCCTCGGTGGAGCAGAATGAAAACGGAATGCTGCGCCTGTTCCGGCAATTTTCCTGGCCTTATGGCTTATCCAGCCATGTCTCTGCGCAGATTCCCGGCTCCATCCATGAAGGTGGGGAGTTGGGTTATTCCCTGGCCCATGCCTATGGCGCAGTGTTCGACAACCCTGACCTGATCGTGGCTTGCGTCATCGGCGACGGTGAGGCCGAAACCGGCACGTTGGCGGCGAGCTGGCACTCCAACAAATTCCTCAACCCCAGGCGTGACGGGGCCGTGCTGCCCATTCTTCATCTCAACGGTTTCAAGATCGCCAACCCCACGCTGCTTTCGCGCATCAGTGAAGACGAACTGTCGGCCCTGATGTATGGCTACGGCTACGATCCTTATTTTGTCGAAGGCGACGATCCGCAAACGGTGCACCAACAGTTGGCCAGGACCCTGGACGGCATGTTGCTCAAGATTCGCGAAATCCAGCGCATGGCCCGCGCGGATTCGTCGGGACGTACCTTGGAGCGCCAGCTTTGGCCAATGCTGGTGCTGCGCACGCCCAAGGGCTGGACCGGTCCGAAATTCGTCGATGGCCAGCAGGTCGAAGGCACCTGGCGCGCCCACCAGGTGCCGCTGAGCCACTTCGAGTTGCCCCTGCATTTGATGCAACTGGAACAATGGCTCCAGAGCTACCGTCCGCAGGAGTTGTTCGACGACAACGGTGCGTTGCTGCCGGACATTGCCGCATTGGCGCCGACGGGACATCGGCGCCTGGGCGCCAATCCCCATGCCAATGGTGGCGTGCTCCTAAAACCCCTGGAACTGCCGCGGTTCACCGATTACGCCGTGCAATTCGGCGCGCCCGGCAGCGTGCAGGCAGAGGCCACCCGGGTGTTGGGCGGTTTTGTGCGTGATGTGATGAAGCACAACCTGCGGGCAGGCAATTTCCGTCTGTTCGGCCCCGATGAAACCGCCTCCAATCGCCTTGATGCGGTGTACGAGGTCAGTGGCAAAACCTGGATGGCGGCCCTGGAGGCAAACGATACGAACTTGGCATGCGATGGCCGGGTGATGGAAATCCTCAGCGAACAAGTGTGTGAAGGCTGGCTGGAGGGGTATTTGCTGACTGGCCGGCATGGGCTGTTTTCCTGCTATGAGGCGTTCATCCATATCGTCGATTCGATGTTCAATCAGCACGCCAAATGGCTCAAGACTGCCGCCCAGATCCCGTGGCGCGCGTCGATTGCTTCGCTCAATTACCTGCTCACGTCCCATGTCTGGCGACAGGATCACAATGGCTTTTCCCACCAGGATCCGGGGTTCATCGACCTGGTGGCGAACAAGAGCGCCGACGTGGTGCGCATCTACCTGCCAGCAGACGCCAATTGCCTGCTGTCCGTTGCCGATCACTGCCTCAAGAGCCGCGATTACATCAATGTGATCGTGGCCGGCAAACAGCCGGAATGGCAGTGGCTGGACATCGATTCGGCCGTTCGGCACTGCTCGGTCGGGATCGGTCGCTGGGCCTTTGCCTGCAACAACGACGAAGACCCGGATGTGGTGATGGCTTGTGCCGGTGACGTGCCAACGTTGGAAACCCTGGCCGCTGTCACGTTGCTGCGCGAATACGTACCCGACCTGCGCGTGCGGGTAGTGAATGTCGTGGACCTGATGGCCCTGCAACCGCCGCAACAGCATGCCCACGGGTTGCCGGACGCCGAGTTCGATGGGTTGTTTACCGTGGACAAGCCAGTGATTTTCGCCTTCCACGGCTATCCGTCGCTGATCCATCGGCTGGTCTACAAGCGTCACGGCCACGATAACTTCCATGTCCGCGGTTTCATGGAGGAGGGCGCCACCACCACGCCGTTCGACATGGCGGTCATCAACCACCTGGACCGCTACCAACTGGCGCTCGATGTCATCCAGCGCGTGCCACGCTTGCAGCCGCTGGTGGACAGTGCTCGGGATCGCTATTGGGCAACCATGGAAAAGCACCAGTTGTACCTCATCGAGCATGGGCAGGACATGCCCGAAGTCTTGAATTGGCGCTGGACGCCGACGCCGCAATGACGGCCAACATGCCTCATGGCATCGACGCTGCGCCGTGGCGTTCGAGCCCGACTTTGGAGACCCATCATGAGCCAGTACCAACGCCTGTTGCTGATCCTCAACCCGGCACAGCGTCATTCGCCCGCCCTGCATCACGCCGCGGCCCTGGCGGCGGCCAGTGGAGCGCACTTGCATGTCACCGCCCTGATTCCCTCGCTGGACATTCTTTCGCTGCTTGAAGAGGGGCCTCGTGAGGAAGCGCGGCAGAACTATCTCCAGGACCATCGCCATTGGTTGGAGGATGAGGCGGACAAGTTGCGCCGCCGTGGCCTGCGGGTCACCACTGAGGTGGAATGGGCCCAGAAGATGGGCAAGCAGATCCTGAAACACGTTACGCAGATCCAGCCGGACTTGCTGATCAAGCAGGTACAACACGAGCCCATGCTCAAGCGGGCATTTTTCACCCCGCTGGACTGGCAACTGCTGCGCAACTGTCCTGTGCCGATGTATCTGGTTGGGGCCACCGGTCATGCGCTGCCGCGTACAGTGGTCGCGGCGGTGGACCCTTCCAGTGCGTTTGCCCAGAACAGTGGGCTGAACGACCGGATCATCCGCCAGGCAATGGGGCTGGCCTTGCAGTGCGACGCCGAGCTGCACCTGGTTCACGCCTATGAAGTGTCGTCAGTCTATCTGGGGGATGTGGGCGGTGGCGGCCTGGCGCTGTCGCAGCTCAGCAAGGAACTGCGCAGGAGCCTGGAAAAAACCTTTCTGGAACTGGCGAACCTGTTTGGTGTGCCGGCCGAGCGCAGGCATTTTCTACTGGGGCATCCGGTCTCGGCCCTGAGTGAGTTTGCCCTGGAGCATGAAGTGGACGTGATCGTCATGGGGCGATTCCAGCACGACGATCTGCATGGGCTACTGGGCAGCACGACCGAGCACATCCTGTACCAGGTGTCTTGCAGTGTCCTGGCGGTGTGATGGATCGGACTCGACCGCTTAGCTGTTGACAAAGATCAACGGCAACGAGGTCCAGCAATGTGATTAATAGACTGACGATCGATTGCCCAGGAGCACCGCCATGCGCATGACATTTCTCGGGGCCGCCGGTACGGTCACCGGCAGCAAGTATCTGCTGGAACACGACGATCAGCGCATCCTGATCGATTGCGGCCTGTTCCAGGGCTACAAGCAATTGCGCCTGCATAACTGGGATCCCTTCGAGCTGCCGATGCGTGACCTGGATGCGATCGTACTGACCCACGCCCACCTGGACCACAGCGGCTACCTGCCGGTGCTGGTGCGTAATGGCTATCGCGGCCCCATCTATGCTTCGCCAGCGACCTGTGAGTTGGTGAAGATCCTGCTGCGTGACAGCGCCCGCCTGCAGGAAGAAGAAGCCGAATACGCCAACCGCAAGGGGTTTTCCAAACACGCACCGGCCTTCCCGCTGTACACCCGTGAACACGCTGAACGAGCGCTGAAACTGCTGCGCCCGATTGCATTCGAACACCCAGTGGAGATCGCCCGGGGGATAACCATCTTGCTGCGTCGCGCCGGACACATCCTCGGTGCCGCGACGGTACAGGTCCAGGCCGCAGGGGTGACGCTGGTGTGTTCCGGGGACTTGGGGCGACCCGAGGATCCGGTGATGTTCGCGCCGAAGGTCATCGAGCAGGCGGATGTCCTGTTGGTGGAATCCACTTACGGCGACCGTCGGCACCCACACGAGTCGCCGGAAGATCAATTGGCTGAGGTGATCACTCGCACCGCGTTGCGCCGCGGCATCACGTTGGTGCCCTCGTTCACGGTTGGTCGTGCCCAGTTGCTGATGTACCACTTGTATCGCCTGAAACAGCGCCGGGCGATCCCCGATATCCCGATCTATCTCAACAGCCCCATGGCCATCGACGTCACCCGGTTGTACCAGCGCTTTGGTGACGAGCACCGTCTCTCCAGGGAAGAGTGCGAAGGCATGTGCCACATCGCCCATCCGGTGCGCTCGGTCAAGGATTCCATGGCCCTGGACCTGCAACGCACCCCGGCGGTGATCATCGCCGCCAGTGGCATGGCCACCGGCGGGCGAGTGCTGCACCACCTCAAGAGCCTGGCGCCCAACCCCATCAACACCTTGCTGATGCCCGGTTTCCAGGCTGGCGGTACACGCGGTGCGAGGATTGTGGCCGGCGAGCCGGCGGTGCGCATTCATGGCAAGGATGTGCCGATCAATGCCGAAGTGGTGCCCATGCAAACGCTGTCGGCCCATGCCGATGCGGACGAAATCATGCAATGGCTGGGCGGCTTCAAGACACCACCCCGGCACACCTATGTCGTGCATGGCGAGCCCAATGCGTCCGATGTCTTGCGCCATCGCATTCACGACGAATTGGGTTGGTCGGTGTCGGTGCCGGAGTACCGCGATAGCGTCGAACTCTGAGCCACCGCCTTCGCGAGCAAGCTCGCTCCCACAGGGGATTTTCTGTGCCCACGGGATTTGTACCCGCCACGGTTCAGTGTTGGAGCGGGCTTGCTCGCGAAGGCATTAGTCCAGCCCCCATCATCGTCAGCTGACCCACCGCTATCGCGAGCAAGCTCGCTCCCACAGGGGGGGCTGTGGTCGCGGGATTTGTGCCCGCCAAGGTTCAGTGTGGGAGCGAGCTTGCTCGCGATAGCGGTGGTCGCTTCAACGACGCATTCGGCCTGAAATAGGCACAGGCAAGAAAAAGCCCCTCGTCGTTGGCCGGCGAGGGGCAGGGTTCAAAGCGATCAATCGGCCTTGATGGGCACGACCTTTTCCGCTTTCAGTGCTTCCGGTTTTTTTGGCAGTGTCAGCGTCAGCACGCCTTTGCTGAACTGGGCTTCGATCTTGTCGCTGTCGACGCCTTTTGGCAGGTTGAACACCCGTTCGAAGGAGCCGTAATGGCGCTCGGACAGGTGATAACCCTTTCTTTTTTCTTCCTTGGTGTCTTTTTTCTCCCCCTTGATGATCAGGTTGCCGTTGGCCAGACGGATTTCGATGTCTTTCTGATCCATGCCGGGCAACTCGGCGGTGATTTCAAAGCTCTTTTCCTTCTCGCTGATGTCAACGGCCGGCAGGCTGCTGGTGGAAAACTCGCGACGCCAGAAAGGCTCGACATCGAACAAGCCGCGACTGAAAGGCGAAAGCCCCGTGCCCCGGTTGAAATCATCGAACAGGCGATCCACCTGCTGGCGGAGCTTTTCAAACGGATGCCTGAGCTCAGGCTTGGCGAGAGGTGGAGCGTTTTCTTCGGTTTTGACCGGCATTTTCTTCACTGAATTGGACATTTGATTTTCCTCTTTGGTGATGTCCGGACGGGTACCTGGCCAGATGAGCAGATACCGTTGCCGAACGGGTCAATGCACGCTTACGAACTTACAAAGACAGTTGGCCGGCCCAGAGCATCCAGCCGGCGAAGATCGCCGCCACCCAGATCACTATCAGCAGGCCCCAGCCAAAACCAGTGAGGGCCCGGCCTGTCCTGGCCCGTTGGGCGCTCAGGTAGATCAGCGAGCCGGGGGCATAGAGCAGGGCACTGAGCAGCATGTACCGGGGGCCGGCGGCGTAGAGCAGCCAGACGCAATAGCCCGTCGCGACCACAGCGATGGCCATGTCGCGCAGTTGCAGGCCGCGATGGCCGGCGTAGGTCTGGCCTTGCCAGGTCATTTTCAGTGCATACAGGCCACTGAACAGGTACGGCAGCAGGATCATCGAGGTGGCGAGTGAAATCAGCGCCAGGTAGCTGGCACTCGAATACAGGGTCAGCAGCAGGAACAATTGGATGCAGCCGTTGGTGATCCACAGCGCGTTGGCCGGTGCGCCATGTTGGTTTTCCGTGGCCAGCAGGCGTGGCATGACCTTTTCCTTGGCCGGGGTGAAGACCGATTCGGCTGCCAACAGCGTCCAGGCCAGCAGCGCGCCGCCCACTGACACAATCAGGCCAATACTGATCAGCACCGCGCCCCAAGGCCCGGTCACCGCTTCCAGTACACCGGCCATGGAAGGATTCTTCAGCGCGGCCAGTTCGGGCTGTCTGAGGATGCCCAACGACAATAGGGAAACGGCGATCAGCAGCAACAATGTGAGGATGAAGCCCATCACGGTAGCGCGGCCGACGTCGGCCCGTTCGGCGGCCCGGGCGGAGAATACGTTGGCGCCTTCAATACCGATGAACACCCAGACCGTCACCAACATGGTGCTCTTGACCTGGTCCAGCGTACTGCCCAGCGCCGGCGTGCCCCAGAAATCCACCATGAAGGTGTCCTTGGAGAACGCGGCAATGACCAGCCCGATGAACAACAGCAACGGCACCACCTTGGCGATCGTCGTCAGGGCGTTGGCCTTGGCGGCGGTGCGCATCCCGCGCAGGATCATCCAATGCAATGCCCACAGCACCACAGAAGCGCCGATGATCGCGGCCTTGTTATTGCCTTCGCCAAACAGGGGGAAAAAGTAGCTGAGCGCAGCGAACAGAATCACCAGGTAACTGACATTGCCGATCCAGGCGCTGATCCAATAGCCCCACGCCGAATTGAAACCGAGGAATTCGCCGCCCAGGGCACGGGCATAGGCAAACACACCGTTGTCCAGCTCCGGTTGGCGGTTGGAGAGGGTCTGGTAGACCAAGGCCAGCGAGAGCATGCCCACCCCGGTGATGAGCCAGCCGATCAGGATCGCCCCGGCACCGGCGCTGGCTGCCATGTTCTGGGGCAGGCTGAAGATGCCGCTGCCGATCATCGAACCGACGACCAGAGCGATCAGCAAACTCAGCGACAGGCGTCTGGGCTCGACCTTTCGCAAACTGCCGGCCAAAGGGTGAGGTGTGACGGTTGGGATGACCGGTTCTGTACCTTGCAGGTGCGTTGCCATGATCTAAGCCTCCATGAGACGGGAGGTTCGGTAACCTTCGTCGATGCAAAGGTTCGAACGCTGAGTCTTAATCTCGGCTTGGAGGCGTTGACGGGTATTGACGTAGATCAGATGTCATGCAGAGCAGGCATCACAGTTCCGCATGACGATGACAACCGGCGACTTTTTGCTTGAGGCCGGGCAAGTCCAGAATAGTGACATTGCGCCCATGCATGTCCACCAGTTCCTCCTGGCGCAGGTGGGCGATGCCCCGGCAGATGGTTTCCAGGCGCAGGCCCAGGTAGGAGCCGATGGCTTCGCGGCTCATGCGCAGCACGAACTCCCTGGAGGAATAACCTCGCATGTTAAGCCGCTGGGACAGGTTCAATAGAAACGCCGCCAGGCGTTCGTCGGCGTTCATGTTGCCGAGCATCAACAGCATGCCGTGGTCGCGCACGATTTCCTGGCTCAGGAGTTTGTTCAGGTTGTGCTGCAACGACGGTAAGTCGTGGGCCAGTTTTTCCAAGAGGTTGAAAGGCAGCGGGCAGACTTCGCTGTCTTCCAGGGCAATGGCATTACAGGCGTAGTGATCGGTGCTGATGGCGTCCAGGCCAAGCATTTCGCCTTGCATCTGGAAACCGGTGACCTGTTCGCGACCGTCTACCGAGAGGACGCTGGTCTTGAAGAAACCCAATCGCACCGCATACAACGAGCGCAGCGGGTCGCCGGTGCGATACAGCGCTGCGCCTTTCTTGACCTTCACTCGCTGGGCGATCAGGGTGTCGAGGCGCTCGACTTCACCGCCCGTCAGGCCAATGGGCAGGCACAGCTCAAGCACGCTGCAGTTCGAGCAGGCGGTCTTGAGGGCATGCACCCGCAGAAGTCGCGGTTCGGACTCGGCCATGGGGAAAATTCCTATAGTTGGAGCAAGCATAGAAGAACAACTCATCCACGCCTGTTTTTTGTCGCCTAAAGCGATACCGATTGTCGATTGGCGCAGTGGGGCGCGAACGATGGGTTGCAAACCTTCACTGTCGGTCTGCAGGACGACGCTGCTGCATCGTGGGCGGGCGTACAAAGGGGCAGTGACAGATCGATCAACGGCCTGGCGCTGTCAAACCAGTCGCTGGGGTCGGCGGAAAATAACGCCGCAACGGCAAGGCTCAGGGCGGATGAGGCCTTCAGGAAAGCTGAGCAGGCCGAGACAATGTCCGAGCAGGCCCAACGTACCGCCGAGGAGGCAAGCATCCGGGCCACTCGGATGACCGATAAGGCCTCTCGCAAGTAATCAGCGGATATATGGGGCATGGGCAACAGGCGGGCGCTGCGCGTGTTCGTCCACCTTCGGTTTCCTGACACGCGAGGGTCAGAACGGCCCGAGCTTGAGCGGGTACTCAATGACGAGGTACAGCCGGTCGATGTCATCGCCGCCCTGGCTGCTGTTGGCGCGATGGGTGACATGGGACAGTTGCAACGACAGGTCCTTGGCCGGGCCTGACTGCACGATGTAGTGCAGGTCCAGGTCGCGCTCCCAATGGCGTCCGCCAGCACCTTGTTGCGGACTGTAAGTGCCGGTGTCGGTATCGAACGGGTTGTAGGCACCGCCTTGGGGGGCATGGCTGCCGTCGATCCCGCGTCCAGTCACATAGCGGGCCATGAAACTCAGGCCGGGGATGCCCAAGGTGCCCAGGTCGAGGTCGTAGCGCGCTTGCCATGAGCGCTCGCCCGGGCCGTTGAAGTCGGCATATTTGATCGAGTTGGCCAGGTAGATCGAGTCGCCTCCGACGAAATCGAAGGGCGTGTCGCCGTTGATTTTCTGGTAGGCCAGGGTGAACGCCTGGGCATTGAACCGGTACTTGCCGCTCAGGCTATAGGCCGTGGTGTCGATGGCCCCGGCGTTGGCCTTACCGTAGTCGCGGGTGTGGTACAGGTTGCCGTCAAGGAACAGTTCGCCAAGGGTGGTATGCAGGTTGGCATAGTACTGGCGCCAGGTATCGCTCAGTTCGGAGGCGTAGAGCGCGCCGCCCAGGGCTTGGCCGGTGAGCAGGTCGACGCCGATGAAGTCGATGGCGCTGTGGCGCGTCGTCGCGCCATACCCGGAAAAATCACCCTTGCCGGTCGAGGCGTCCTGATTCTTGAACGCACTGAAGTGACCCGCCTGCAGGTCGAGCCCGTTGAATTCGCGGCTGGAGAGCAGCAGGCCGCTGGCGTATTCGGGTTGCAGGCGCTTGTCTGCGGTATCGAATACCGGGCTCTGCACGGTCATTTCGCCGAGCGCCAGGGTGGTGCGTGAGGCGTTGAATTTCAGCGCGCCGCCGGCACTGGAGTAATGCTCCTCGCTTCGCCCGTTCTCATCCAGCGGCAATAATCCCGTTCCGGAATGCCCCTTGCCGCCGTCCAGTTTCAACCCCAGGAACCCGTGGGCATCGATGCCTACGCCGATCGTACCGGGGGTGAAACCGGACTCGAACGAGGCGATGAAGCCCTGGGCCCACTCCTGTTTGTAGCTTTTGCCTGCCGGGGTCGGGGCGCGATAGTCGTTGTTGAGGTAGAAGTTACGGCTGAGGACTTGCAGCGTCGCCCCGTCGAGGAAGCCAGGCGTGCTGTGCGCGAGTTCCGCTGCCATCGCCGGTGCGGTGCCGCTTGTGAGCAGGGCAAGCAGCCAGAGTGGCTTCAGGGCGGCGGTTGAGTGGTGGGGTGCAGGCAACATGCTTCATTTCCATGTGAAATTGGGCGGGCGAAGGGGCGGTACTACGCGCAGCCAGTGGGAAATGTCCGGCGCACCGCAGGGTGGGCGGACAGCTTTGCGCTTGAGCAAACAGGTCTGGGCAGAGGGCTTCATTCTTGGGCGTGGGGCGCGAGTGTGCGAGTTAAACGTTGTTAATTGCGGGCGGCTGCGTCATTGGATTCACCATTCGTCAACGAGACACCCTGGCACTTCTTGACAGCCATCGAGCCTGGGTAAATACTCGCCGTGCATATTCATATATATGACTAGATAACAAGGTGAATAAGGTCGATGAAATCTCTCTCCAGTGATGCCCGCCTGCCGCTGTATCAACGTTTGCGCGACCAATTGGCTGAACAGATCGCCAATAACCGCTGGCGCCCGGGGGAGGCGATTCCGACCGAGGCCGCCCTTTCAGCGGAGTACCAGTTGTCGACCGGCACAGTGCGCAAGGCCATCGATGCGCTGGTCAGCGAGGGCGTCCTGGAGCGCCAGCAGGGGCGCGGTACTTTCATTCGCCGGCCGCAGTTTCAATCGTCGTTGTTCCGTTTCTTCCGTTTTCAAAGCGCTTCTGGTGAACGCCGGGTTCCCGAGAGCCGGATCTTGTCCGTGGAACCGGTGGCCGCGCCGTCGGCGGTGGCCCAGGCGCTGGGGTTGCCGGTGGATGCGCCGGTGATTCGCCTGGTGCGGGTGCGTCTGCTGGAAGTGGAGCCGGTGCTCGCCGAAGAAATCTGGTTGCCCCGTAGCCGCTTCCAAGCCTTGCTCGAAATCGACCTGAGTCAAAAGGGCCCGTTGCTTTACCCCATCTATGAAGAGGTTTGCGGCCAGGTTGTCGCCTATGCCGAAGAAACCCTCACCGCCGAATCGGTGAATGAGGTGCACGCAAGACTGCTGCAGGTGCCGGTCAACAGCCCGGTGGTGGTGATCGAGCGCCTGGCACGGGACTACGCTGGCAATCCCCTGGAGTGGCGACGCTCTCGCGGGCATGCCGAGCACTTCCGCTACCGCGTGGAAATTCGCTGACCCGACCCGGCTGGCGGCGAGTCGGTCGCCGCTGTCCCTACCGTTTTGTTTGTCATGACTGGCCCTGTAGCGGCGCGGTTCGCTCTCGGCTGCCTTTCGTTCCACCCATAAGGATAACAATCATGTTCAGTTGGTATCGCCAAGTCACTGCGCGGGAGCGCAAAACGTTTTGGGCCTGTTTCGGCGGATGGTCGCTCGACGCCTTGGAAGTACAGATGTTCGGCCTGGCGATACCGGCGTTGATCGCCGCGTTCGCCTTGAGCAAGGGCGATGCCGGGCTGGTCAGCGGCGTGACCCTGGTCACTTCGGCCATTGGCGGCTGGGTCGGCGGGACGCTGTCGGATCGCTACGGTCGGGTGCGCACGCTGCAATGGATGATCTTGTGGTTTTCGTTCTTCACCTTCCTGTCGGCGTTCGTCACTGGCTTCCACCAGCTGTTGATCGTCAAGGCGCTGCAGGGCTTCGGAATTGGCGGGGAATGGGCCGCCGGCGCGGTATTGATGGCCGAGACCATCAACCCCAAGTATCGCGGCAAGGTCATGGGCACGGTGCAAAGCGCCTGGGCGGTGGGTTGGGGGCTGGCGGTCGGCGTCTTCACGCTGATCTACTCCCTCGTGCCGCAAGACATGGCCTGGCGGGTGATGTTCGTCGTGGGCTTGCTGCCGTCGTTCCTGATCATCTGGGTGCGGCGCAACGTTGAAGAGCCCGACAGTTTCCAGCGCCTGAAAAAAGACAATGTCATCCCGCAAAGTTTCTTCAAATCCCTGGCCGGCATCTTTCGCCCCGAGTTGATCCGTGTGACCTTGTTTGGCGGGTTGCTGGGGTTAGGGGCGCACGGTGGTTACCACGCGGTGATGACCTGGCTGCCGACCTTCCTCAAGACCGAGCGCAACCTGTCGGTACTCAACTCCGGCGGCTACCTGGCAGTGATCATCTTCGCCTTTTGGTGCGGCTGCGTAGTCAGTGGCCTGTTGATCGATCGCATTGGCCGCCGGAAGAACATCGTGTTGTTCGCGCTGTGCTGCGTGGTCACCGTGCAGTGTTATGTGTTCCTGCCGTTGACCAACACCCAGATGCTGTTCCTGGGGTTCCCGCTCGGCTTCTTCGCGGCCGGTATTCCGGCGAGCCTCGGGGCGTTTTTCAACGAGTTGTACCCGGCGGATGTGCGCGGTGCCGGCGTGGGGTTCTGCTACAACTTCGGTCGGGTGCTCTCGGCGATGTTCCCGTTCCTGGTCGGCCACATGAGCGATTCCATGTCCTTGGGCTCGGCCATTGGCATCGACGCCGGGATCGCCTACGGCGTGGCGGTGATCGCGGCGCTGTGCCTGCCGGAAACCCGCGGCCGTAGCCTGGAAGCCACTGCGGCATCGGCGCCTGTGGTTGAGCGTGACAGCCAGAGCGCCCGGGCCTGATTTCCCTTATTGTCGATAGATGAGACCCATGGTTGATACCTGTACCAAACCGATGACCGGCATTGACTGCCACGCCCACGTGTTCAGTCGTGAGCTGGAACTGGCCGCTGTCCGGCGCTACACACCCGACTATGACGCCACGCTCGCTCAATACCTGGGCCACTTGCACGCCCATGGCTTGAGCCATGGCGTGTTGGTGCAGCCGAGCTTTCTCGGCACCGATAACCGCTACCTGCTGGCCGCCCTACGGCAAGCGCCGGAGCAGTTGCGCGGGGTCGTGGTGGTGGAGCGAGGCATCAGTCGAGCCGAGCTGGACGACATGGCCCGGCTGGGGGTGGTCGGTGTGCGCTTGAACCTGATGGGCAAAGCCTTGCCTGATTTTCGTGACGCCGCCTGGCACGGCTTGTTGGGCCACATCGCCGAACTGGACTGGCATGTCGAGTTGCACGCCAACCTGGTGGACTTGCCGGGGTTGATGGCTCAGCTGTTGCCATGGGGCATCAAGGTGGTGGTCGATCATTTCGGCCGCCCGGATGCGTGTTCGGGGCTGGATCAACCTGGCTTTGCCCAATTGATGGCGCTGGGGCAGGGCGGGCAGGTGTGGATGAAGGTGTCCGGTATCTATCGATTGGGCGCAACGGCCTCGCGCAACCTTGAATTCGCCCGCGCCTCGTTGGCGCTGCTGGAACGCAGTTTCGGCCCCGAACGCCTGGTGTGGGGCAGCGATTGGCCGCACACTCAGCATGAAGCGCATGTCGGCTTCGAGACGGTCATGGCGCAGCTGCGCGCATTGGAATGTTCGGCGTCGCTGATTCATGCGTTAATGGTCCAGGCACCCCAGGCGCTCTTCAAGTTTTGAGGCACGAGGCTGTGACGTCGAGTTTTCCTGAACTCGCCCGATGAATAGGGATCTAGACTCCATTGATGCCCCTGTGAAAGGTTTCAGCCTGGCGGTTTGAGGATGACTGATGTCGAACATTGAAGAGCTGCCCACGCAAACACCTGCGCCGAGCGAATACGAAAGCTTGATCGCGATGGGGACCGGCTCGCTCGATGCGATTCCCGGTGCGGTGTACCTCTGCGATCACCAGGGGTGGCTCGTCCGGTACAACAGCGAGGCGGCCGAGCTGTGGGGACGGGCACCAGCACTCGGAGAGAACGGCGACCGTTTTTGCGGTGCCCATCGATTGTTCCTGGCCGATGGCACGCCGCTGGCATTCGAACACTGCCCGACGGCCTCGGCGCTCAATACAGGCATTGCGCCGCGCAACCAGGAAGTGATCGTTCAACGCCCGGATGGCTCGCGGTTCGTGGCGCTGATGAACATCCGTGTCCTCAGGGATCGGTGGGGCGACATTCAAGGGGTGATCAACTGCTTCCAGGATGTGTCGGCGCACCATGCCATGGCCGAGGAGCTTCGGCGCAAGAGTGCCGACCTGGAGGACTTTTTCGAAAACAGTGCCGTGGGCCTGCATATCGTCAGTGGCGAGGGCATCATCCTGCGCGCCAACAAGGCGGAGCTGGCGCTGCTGGGTTACCCGGCAGAGGAATACATCGGGCGGCACATCACCGAGTTTCATGTCGATGAACCGGTTATCGACGATATCCTCACCAAGCTGGGCAGTGGCGACTGCCTGGAGAGTTATCCGGCGCGGCTGAGGGCGAAAGACGGCTCGATCAAGCATGTCACCATCACTTCGAACGGGCGCTTCGAGGACGGAAAGCTTTTCAACACCCGTTGCTTCACCATCGACAGGAGCTGCGTCCACGCGGCCGAGACGGCACGCCAGGACAGCGACGACCGGCTTTCAGCGACCTATGAGGCGGTGACCATCGGGATTTCCGAGGCCGATATCGACGGTCGCTTGCTCCGGGTGAACGACGCCCTGTGCAACATGTTGGGCCGGTCGCGGGAGGAACTCCTGTCGATGACATTCCTGGACTACACCCACCCGGACTGCATCGCCCAGGATGCGGGGTTGTACGCCCGCCAGGTGGCCGGTGAACTGGATAACTACGTGCTGCGCAAGCGCGCCCTGAAGCCCGATGGCGAGGTGGTCTACCTCGACATCCACAGCTCGTCGGTGAGGGACGCCAACGGTACGTTTCGTTATGGCGTGCGGGTGCTGCAGGACGTCACGCTGGCGCGGCGGATGGAAAACCAGGTCCGCGAAAGCGAACGGCACATGCGCAATCTGCTCGAGGCATTGCCTGCGGCGGTGTACACCACCGATGCCGAAGGGCGCATCACGTTCTTCAATCGCGCCGCTGTCGAACTGTCGGGGCGCACCCCGCAGTTGGGCGACATGTGGTGTGTGACCTGGAAGCTGTTCAACACGGACGGAACCGCGCTTCCCCACGATCAATGCCCGATGGCGGTGGCGCTGAAGGAAAACCGGCCGATACGCGGCGTCGAGGCCATTGCAGAGCGGCCGGATGGCAGCCATGTACCGTTCACGCCGTTTCCCACGCCTTTGCATGACGCCGATGGAAACCTGGTGGGCGCCATCAACATGCTGGTCGATATTTCCGAACGAAAACAGGCGGAGAACCGCCAGAAAACGCTGATCGATGAGCTCAATCACCGGGTCAAGAACACCCTGGCCACGGTGCAATCGCTGGCGGCCCAGACCGCGCGCAATGCCGAGGATGCGAAGGACGGCTACAGGCGTTTCGAGGCCAGGCTGTTGGCGTTGTCCCGTGCACACGATCTGTTGACCAAGCGCCATTGGGGGCAGACGCCACTCGACACCCTGGCCCATGAAGTGCTGCTGCCGGTCTTTGGGCATGAGCCTGGCCGTGTCGTGATCGAGGGCGCTTGCGTGGACATTGGCACCCGCGTGGCGCTCAACCTCACGATGACCCTCAATGAATTGGCGATCAACGCGCTCAAGTACGGGGCCATGTCGGTGGAGACGGGGACGCTTGCCGTCACCTGGCACCTGCAGACCCAAGCGGACGGAGCGTGGCTGACCCTTGACTGGCAGGAGCGTGGAGGGCCGCTGGTATCCCCGCCGGAACGGGAAGGGCTGGGGTCGCGCCTGATGAAGCGCTGCATCGAGCGCGACCTGGGTGGTACGTTTGACCTCATCTATGCCCCACAGGGCGTTTGCTGTCGTTTTTCGTTCCTGATTGGAGCGGACGGGGCATGAGCCCATTGGCTGGAACCCGGGTGCTGGTCGTCGAAGACGAAGGCGCGATTGCCCTGTTGATCGAGGAGATGCTGGAAGAGTTCGGATGCGAAGTGGTGGCCTCGGTCGCCCGGCTCGCTGCTGCGTGTGAAATCGCCGGCTCGGTGCAGGTGGACCTGGCGATCCTGGACGTCAACCTGGCTGGCGAGCGTGTGTTCCCGGTGGCCGACATTCTTCGCGAGCGCCAAATCCCCTTTCTGTTCAGCACCGGATACGGCGCCAGCGGGCTGCCGGCCGAGTACGCCGCGCGGCCGGTTCTGCACAAGCCGTTTTCGGAAAGTGAATTGCGGCAGAAGATGGCCGTTGCGCTGAAGGAGGCCCGCGAAAGCACCCCGACCTTCAGCCCTGATGCCGACTGACTCGCCGCCATCGCGAGCAAGCTCGCTCCCACAATGGCCGGCGGTGGACCGTGATTGAGTGTCCCCCACAAATCCCCTGTGGGAGCGAGCTTGCTCGCGATAGCGGTCCGGCTCCAGCACTGATACCAACGGATACGACACCCTCCCCAGCAAGCCCAGCCCTGACGTTCAAGCAGGCCTTTACGAGACGTTGCCACTGGACTGTGCTAAATCTCTTACCGGCAACCCACCTCTCCACACCCATTCAAGGAGTGAACATGAGTCTCCACGGTCATTACGATCCGCAGAACATCTTTGCGCTGATCCTTCGCGGCGATGCGCCGTGCTACAAGATTTACGAAGACGCCGATGTGCTGGCCTTCCTGGATATCTTTCCGCAATCGCGCGGCCATGTCCTGGTCATCCCCAAAGCCTCCCAGGCGCGCAATATCCTTGAAGTCGAGCCCGCTGTCCTGGGCGCGATGATGTCTGCCGTACAGCGCCTGACGCGCATCATCGTGGACGAGTTGCAGCCGGACGGGGTCCAGGTTGCGCAGTTCAATGGCGCTGTGGCCGGGCAGACGGTCTTTCACATTCACGTGCACATCATTCCTCGCTGGGAAGGTGAGGAGCCGGGTGTGCATGGCCGGGGCAAGGCCGATCCCGAGGCGCTGGAAAAACTCCAGGCTCGCCTGGTCGAGCGCATTCGCTCAATGGCCTGACGCCGGGCAAGGTCCTGCGAAGGGGCGCGGGCCGTATCAGTTCCCGTGCCCCTGGTTGCTGCGAATCAACTCATAAGCCCGGCGTACCAATGGATTGACCGTATTGGGTCGAATCCACAGGTGATAAGTCACGTCCGGAAGCCGCGGTAAACCATCGTTTTCCCCCAATACCCGCATGTCCGGGCCGAGCATTTCCATACTGCGTGGGGTGACCCCTAAGCCCGCGCGGGTCGCGGCCTTGATGCCGATCAGGTTGGAGGCCAGGTAGGCCTGGCGCCAGGGAATCTTGGCGCGCTCGAGCGCCTCGAGGGCATAGCGGCGATAGATGCTGGGCTCATCCACCAGAATCAGCGGCAACGGTTCGCCGGGGTTGTGCAGGTACTGGGCCGAGCAGATCCACCACACCGGTGAGGTGCGCAAGGCGAAGCCTTCAAGGCTCGGATCCTGGCGGGTGGAGATGATCATGTCGACCTTGCCTCGATGCAGGTCGTCCATCAGGAACGGACTGCGTCCGACATCGATTTCCAGGCGCAAGCGCGGGGCCGAGCGGGCGATGTGGCTGAGGATCGGGGGCAGGATGGTGTCGGCGATGTCGTGGGGCGAACCGATGCGCAGCACGCCGCTGAGGCTGCTCTCACGCAGGGAGCTGAGGACGTCGTCATTGAGCGATAGCATCTGTCGCGCATGCCGCAGCAATTGCTGGCCGGCTTCCGTGAGCTGTTTTTGCCGTCCGCGTTTTTCGAACAGGCTTACCCCGACCTGCTGTTCCAGGCGTTGCATGTGCTGGGTCACTGAAGATTGTGTGCGAGACAACTGGGCGCCGGCTTCGGCGAAGCTGTGGTGATCGACCACGGCGATGAAGGTGCGCAGTAACTCGAGATCGAGGGTCGACATGGCGGTTGCTTCACATCAAGGGTGCAAACCTAAACATTACAGATTTTTATGGGTTGAGGGGAGTCTTGCGACGGGGGCTTGACTGCAAGCCAGTAAAACAGCGGTTATAAGTTTTTCGCCTGGAAACCAAACCCTGAGAGTTATAACGATATTAGATATTTGAATTTCCTTTGCCTCAAGGCGCTCCCTAGGATGCCCACTCATCAGGTCGGGGGACGCCGGCCATCCATGAGGGGAAATCCATGTTGCTCGAGCGCTCACCTGTAAAACGATTGCTGCCTGTCATGCTGGGCGCCTTGATTTCATTGTCAGCCGTCAACATCGCCCAGGCCGATGCCACTCTGGACAAGATCGAACAGCGCCACGAACTGGCGGTGGGTGTGCTGCTGTCCGGTGGCCCGTTCGGCAGCATCGACCCCGCCACCCAGAAACCGCGCGGCTTGAACGTCGAGCTCGCTCAGGAATTGGGCCGGCAACTGGGCGCCGAGGTGCAACTGGTGCCGGTATTGCCCGCCAACCGCGTGCAGTTCCTGCAGCAGGGCAAAGTCGATGTGCTGATCGCCAACATGGAATGGACCGCCGAGCGCGGTGAAATCCTCGGGTTCGTACCCACGCCGTTCTACCGCGTCGGTGGCACCGCGGCGGTGCTCAAGGACAGCACGATCAGCCGCTGGGAAGACCTGAAGAATCAACCGGTGTGCACCTCCCAGGGCAGCAGCTACATCAAGCCGCTCACCGAGTTGGGCGTCCAGATCAAGGCTTTCAAGAGCTCCTCGGAATCACTCCTGGCACTGCGTGGCAACAACTGCGTCGCGGCGGTGCACGACGCCACGCTGATCAATCCACTGATTGCCGAAAACGCCGAATGGCAGGGTTACCGCGCCCTGAGCCCGGAGCTGAACCCGGCGCCCTCGGTGATCTGGACGCGCAAGGGTGAAAGCGATACCCAGGCCAAACTCGACCCGATCATCAAGCAATTGCACCGCAGCGGCTGGCTGATCGAGGCCCAGACCCGTAACCGAATCACCCCGGCGTCACCCGCCTTGGTGGAATTGCAGAAACAGTTCCAGGCCAACGGCGCCTGAGGATCGTCGCGCCTGTTTTCGCCTTTCAACCAACCGACGTTCAAGGTCATTGCCCATGATTTCATTTTTCGCTCCACGAACCCTGGTCAGCCTGTGCCTGGCGTGGTCCGTCGGCTGCGCGGCCAGCCTGGCCCAGGCCGATGCCACGCTGGACCGGATCGAGCAACGGCATGCCATCAGCGTCGGGGTGATGCTCAGTGGTGCGCCGTTCGGCACCATCGATCCCAAGACAGGCGAGCACCTGGGCTACAACGTCGAGTTGGCCCAGGGCATCGGCAAGGCGCTGGGGGTGGAGACCCAGACCGTGTCGGTGCTGGCGCCAAACCGTGTGCAATTCCTGCAACAGGGCAAAGTCGACATCCTGATCGCCAACATGCAGTTCACCGAAGAGCGTGGCGAGATTCTCGACTACGTGCCGACGCCCTATGAAGAGGTCGGTGGGGCGGCGCTGATTCGCAAGGGTTCCGGCATCCGCCAGTGGGCCGACCTCAAAGGCAAACCGGTATGCGTGTCCCAGGGCAGCAACTTCATCAAGCCCCTGCAGGAAACCTACGGCGCACAGATCAAGGCTTTTCGCAGCCAGTCCGAGTCGCTGCTGTCGTTGCGCGGCAATGGCTGCGTGGCAGCGGTCCATGTGAGCCCGACCCTGCATGCGCTGTTGAGCGAAGCCGAATGGGCCGGTTATGAAATCCCGCTGCCGGGGGATCTGATCCCATCGAATTCGGTGATCTGGCTGCGCAAGGGCGAGCACGACACCCAGGCCAAACTCGATGCCATCGTGCGCGACTGGCACCGCAGCGGCTGGCTGATCGAGCTGGGCGAGCGCACCGGTATGGCGCCGTCCCAGGCCTTGCGTGATCTGCATGCCAAGTACAGTCAGGCGGCCCCCCTGGCCGCGCAACCATGAGCCAGTCGTTGTTTTTGACGTTGCAGGCACTGGTCGGCGCCAAGCATGTGCAGGGCAGCGAAGACGCCGCGCCGTACCTGACCGACAAGCAGGGCCGTTACGTCGGCCAGGTGATTGCCGCAGTACACCCGGCCAGTACCGAAGAGGTCGCGGCGGTGGTCCGGGCTTGCGCCGCGACTGACACACCGGTGGTGGTGCAGGGTGGCAACACCGGACTGATGGGTGGCGCCACCCCGGACGCCAGCGGCCGTGCCGTGTTGCTGTTGCTCGACCGAATGAATCGGGTACGCGCCGTGGACACCGACAACGACACCCTGACCGTCGAGGCGGGCTGCATCCTGCAAACTGTCCAGGACGTTGCACGCGAAGCCGGTCGCTTGTTCCCCTTGAGCCTCGGTGCCGAAGGCAGTTGCACCCTCGGCGGCAACCTGGGCACCAATGCCGGCGGCACCGCGGTGCTGCGCTACGGCAATACCCGTGAATTGACCCTGGGCCTGGAAGTCGTGACCGCCCAGGGTGAAGTCTGGGATGGCCTGCGCGGCTTGCGCAAGGACAATACCGGCTACGATTTGCGGGACCTGTTTATCGGCAGCGAAGGCACGCTCGGCATTATCACCGCCGCGACCCTGAAGCTGTTTCCGCTGCCCAAGGCCCAGGCCACCGCGCTTCTGGCGTTCGACTCCCTGGAGCAGGCCGTGGCCTTGTTGTCCCATGCCCGCGCCGGCTTTGGTGCCAGCCTGACGGCCTTCGAGTTGCTCAGTGCCGAGTGCCTTGCGCTATTGCGCGAGCAGTTTCCCGACGGTCCGCGTCCCTTCGCCAGTGCTCGCCAGCCTTGGTTCGCGCTGTTGGAACTGTCCGATAACCACAGTGAATCCCATGCACGGGAAGTTTTCGAGCAGGTACTGGGTGAAGCCTTCGAGCAGCAGCTGCTGGCCGATGCGCTGATCGCCGAAAACCTCGTCCAGAGCCAGGCGTTCTGGCAGCTGCGGGAAAACATGAGTGATGCGCAAAAGCGTGCCGGTCGCAACATGAAGCATGATATCTCGGTGCCGATTTCCCAGGTCGTGGCGTTCGTTGCCCATACCGACGCGCTGTTGCAGGAGCAGTTTCCCGGCGTGCGGCATTACACCTTCGGTCACTTGGGGGACGGCAACCTGCATTACAACGTCGCCCATCCGCTTGACTCCACGGTCGGCGCGCACATGGCCCATTACGCCGCCCTCAGCCGACTGGTCCACGACAGCGCCCACGCCCATGGCGGCTCGATCAGTGCCGAACACGGGATCGGCCAGCGCAAGGTGAACGAGCTGGGGCGTTACAAAAGTACCGTGGAACTGGACCTGATGCACCGGATCAAGCAGGCCCTGGATCCGCGCAATCTGCTCAATCCGGGCAAGGTCCTGGAGCAAATCCAGCCATGACACTTTACCTGTCCAAGCGCGTGCAGCGTGTCTCGCTGTCCGCCAATGCCGCCGCCAAGTCCCGGGCCACGGCCCTGCGTGACGCCGGTCGCGACATTCTCGACCTGACCACCGGTGAGCCGGATTTCGATACGCCGGCGCACATCAAGCAGGCCGCCTATGCCGCCATTGCCGCCGGCGCCACCAAGTACACGCCGACGCCGGGTGTGAAGGCCTTGCGAGTGGCGGTGCAACGCAAGCTGCGCACGGAAAACCAGCTGGACTATCCGCTGGCATCCATTGTGATTGCCAACGGAGCGAAACAGATCATCTTCAATGCCTTCGCCGCGACCCTCGATGACGGCGACGAGGTGCTGGTACCGACGCCATACTGGCCGTCCTTTCCGGACAGCGTGCGCTTCAACGGCGGTGAGCCGGTGTTCATCGAATGTGGGCTGGACCAAGGCTGCAAGCTCACGCCTCGACAACTGGAGCAACACATCGGCGAGCGTACGCGCTGGCTGATCCTCAATAGCCCCGGCAACCCCAGTGGCGCGGTGTACAGCGAGGCAGAACTGCAAGGTTTGGCCCTGGTGCTGCGCCGGCATGCCCACGTGTTGATTCTGCTGGATGAGCTCTACGAACATATTCGTTTCGACGGGCGCTCGTCCCAGAACCTGCTCAACGTCGCGCCGGATTTGCAATCGCGCTGCCTGCTGGTGGGCGGGGTGTCGAAAACCTATGCCATGACCGGTTGGCGCATCGGTTTCGGTGCCGGGCCGCAAGCGCTGACCGATGCCATGACCGTGGTGCAATCGCAATCGACCTCCGGGGCGTCCTCGGTCGGCCAGGCAGCGGCCTTGGCGGCGTTCGAGGGCGGGCTGGATTTCTTGCCGGAACAGGTCGCGGCCTATCGTCAGCGCCGTGATGTGCTGGTGAGCACCTTGCGCAATGTCGAGGGCCTTGAAGTCCTCGAGCCTCACGGTGGTTTTTTCGTCTTTGTGTGCTGCGCCGGGTTGTTGGGGCGCTATCGCCCGGACGGTCAGCGGCTGGAGCACGATGCCGATGTCGTTGCGTACCTGCTGGACGAGGGCGTGGCTGGCGTTGCAGGCAGTGCCTATGGCTTGTCGCCGTGGTTTCGCCTGTCCATCGCCACGGCGACCGAAACCGTCACCGAAGCGGGTCGCCGTATTGCCCACGCCTGCGGTCAATTGAGGGGCGAACCATGACCCATTGGCTGGAGCAATTCGTCCACTGGAGTGCCGGGCTCGGCCTCAACTACAACTTTCTGCTCGATGCCTATCAGCGTGGCACGCTGGAGCAGGGCGCGTTGACCACGGTGTTGCTGTGCCTGCTGACCATCGTCGGCAGCCTGTTGGCGGGCGTCGGCCTGGCGGCGCTGTTGACCTCGGGCAAGGCCTGGCTTGCAAAGCCTGCGCGGGTGTTTGTCGAAGTCACGCGCAACACGCCGACCCTGGTGCAGCTGTATTGCGCCTTCCTGGTGCTGAACATGCTGCTGACCGAGGCCGTCGGTACGGCCAACCCGCTGACCCCCTTCGCCTGGGTGGTGATCGTGATCTCGCTGCACAAGGGCGCGTTCCATGCCGAGGCGCTGCGGGCCGGCATCGAGGCCGTGCCCACGGTGACCCTGGAGGCGGCCAGTTCGCTGGCCTTCAACAGCCGTCAATTGTTATGGAACGTGCAACTGCCCCTTGCCCTGCGTTTTGCCTTGCCGTCGCTGATCAACAACCTGATCGACCTGGTGAAAATGACCGCCGTGGCCTCGGCCATTGCCGTGGGCGACATCACCTATGCGGCCATCATGATCTGGACCCAGAGCGATAACGTGCTGGAGCTGATGATCCTGATCCTGGGCTTTTTCGGCCTGCTGAGTTTCACCGTCAACTGCGTGGGGCGCTATCTCGAAGCGCGCCTGAGGATGCCCGGCTATGGCCATTGATTCGTCCGTCATCGCGCCACGGGCCTGGCCGCGGCGACATTTCGGCAAAGTGCTGCTGGGGCTGGCGACGTTGTCCTGGCTGGTGTATGTCGCCCCGCACAGTCCGGTGTTCAAGGCCTTGTTGCAATGGTCGCCGGCCCTGGCCGCAGGGTTCGGCCAGAACATTCTCATCAGCCTGCTGGCCATTGGGCTGGGTTCTGCGGCGGGGCTGTTGGTCGGCGCCATGGTCCTGTCGCCCCTGCGCTTGCTGCGCTGGCCGGCGCGGATCTGGGTGCAGGTCTTCCGCAACGCGCCCTGGCTGGTGCTGATCTACTTCACTACGTATGTGTTCCCGTTCGAGGTTCGTATCGGCAGTACCTATGTCGCGTTCCCCGACTGGGTCAAGGTCACCCTCGGCCTGGCTTTGCCGGCCAGCGCCAATGTCGCGGAAATCTTCCGTGGCGCCATCGCCTCGATTCCCAGCACCCAATGGGAGGCGGCGCGTTCCCTGGCGTTCACCCGTGGGCAGATTTTCCGCTCGATCATCCTGCCGCAGTGCTTCAAGCGCATGTTGCCGCCGTGGATGAACCTCTACGCGGTGATCACCATGGGCACCGCACTGGCTTCCCTGGTGGGCGTGCACGACGTGATCGACACCGCGCAGATCGCCAGCAACACCGTGAACCTGACCGGCTTCACCGTGGTGATCTACCTGAGTCTGCTGGTGCTGTTCTTTGCTTATTGCTACCCGATTTCCCGCCTTACCCAATACCTGGAGCGACGTTATGCCTTCTACTGAAACCGTCGCCGAACCCCTGGTCAGCCTGCGCGACCTGCACTTGTCGTTCGGCAGCAACCCGGTGCTCAAGGGCATTGACCTGGACGTGCGCCGTGGCGAAGCCGTGTCGATCATCGGCCCTTCCGGCTCGGGCAAGTCGACGATCCTGCGTTGCATCACCGGCCTGTTGCAACCCCAGCGGGGCAGCATCCGTGTCGGTGCCACCGAGGTCCACACCCTGGCCCAGGAAGCCCAACGCATCGAGTTGCGCAAGCGCGTGGGGTTTGTGTTCCAGCAGTACAACCTGTTCCCGCATCTGTCGGTGCTGGAGAACTTGGTGATTGCGCCGCGCAAGGTCCTGGGCCGCAATCGGGCCGACGCCGAGAAAGATGCCCGCGCCTTGCTCGCCAAGGTGCGCATGGAGCACAAGGCCGATGCCTATCCGGGACAACTCTCGGGCGGCCAGCAACAACGGGTGGCGATTGCCCGCGCCCTGGCGATGCGGCCGGAGCTGATCCTGTTCGATGAAGTGACCTCGGCCCTGGACCCGGAAACGGTCGGCGAGGTGTTGACGGTGATTCGCGAGCTGACCGAAGAGGGCATGACCTGTGTGCTGGTGACCCACGAAATGCGTTTCGCCGAGGAGATCAGCGATGTCGTCTATTTCACCGAGAACGGCGTGATTGTCGAGCACGGTAGCGCCGCGCGGATTTTCCAGCACCCCACCAGCGAGCGCACCCGGGAGTTTCTGCGCCATGCCTTGGGTGACCCGGGGCGGCGGCCACCCGTAGCCGATGATCCTTACCTGTTGACCAACCTGAGTCGCTATAGCCTGTCCGTCTAAAGGAGCCTGCCATGACCACCCCTGACCGTGCCGATATCATCGAGAACTTCCTCAAGGAAGTGCGCGTCATTCACCAGCGTGGCGTCGACCGAGCCGCGCTCAAGCAGATTGTCGTGCTGCTGGAAGCCCTGGCCGAGCGCCGCGATCTGTTCAACTTCGAGGCCTTTCCGGCACCGGAGCCGGGGCAGGGCAGCACCGCGTTTCGCTATCGCCTCAATGACGACGGCGACACCCCGACGCTGTACCTGAACTCGCTGCTACCGGGCAAAAGCACCATCCCCCACAACCACGAGACCTGGGCCATCATCAGCGCCATTGAAGGCCAGGAAATCAACTACGTCTATCAACGCGATGACGAGGGTCGCGAACCGGGATACACCACCTTGCGCCTGGAAAAGGAGGTGATCGTGCAGCCCGGTACATCCATCGCGTTCCTGGGGGAAGACCTGCATGGCATTCGGGTCGCAGGCGAGCAACCGACCCTGCATTTCCATCTCTATGGCTTGCCGCTGGAGTCACTCAACGGCCGTTACGGCGTCGAAGCCGACGGGCGCATCCTCAATTACAACGCCTCGCAAATGGCCCCGTCGATCAAGGCCTATGCCCACTGACGCCAACCTTGCGTTCCAGTCACTCCATTTTTCCAGCGGGACTCCCATGAGCCAGACCCTAACTCCCCAGCAACTGCAGCGGTGGTTGTTCGACGGGCAGGAAATCGCCCTGTTTGATGTGCGTGAGCACGGCCAATATGGCGAAGCCCATCTGTTTTTCGGGGTGAACCTGCCCTATAGCCGTTTGGAGTTGGAAGTGCGGCGGCTGGCGCCGAACCTCCAGGTGCGGTTGGTGCTCCATGATCAGGATGGCGGGGATCTGGCGGCCCGTGCGGCGCAACGCCTGCAAGCGTTGGGCTATGTCAATGTGCACATCCTGGAGGGCGGCGCCGATGGCTGGCAGGCCGCCGGCTATCAGCTGTTTGCTGGTGTGCACGTGCCGTCCAAGGCCTTTGGCGAGCAGGTGGAGGCGGTCCGTCACACGCCTCACGTCAGCGCCCGCCAACTGGCGCAGTGGCAGGCTCGGGGTGAGCCGCTGGTGATCCTCGACGGCCGACCGCTGGAGGAGTATCGCAAGATGACCATTCCCGGTTCGATCTGTTGCCCCAACGGCGAACTGGGCTACCGCGTGCACGACCTGGTGCCGGACGAGCAGACCCCTATCGTGGTCAATTGCGCCGGCCGGACCCGCAGCATCATTGGCGCCCAGACGTTGATCGACCTGGGTTTGAAAAACCCGATCTATGCCCTGGAAAACGGTACGCAAGGCTGGCACCTGGAAGATCTTCAACTGGAACACGGCAGCGAGCGTCGTTATGCCGATGAGGTGTCGAGTAGCACGTTGCCGGGGCAGCGCTTGGCGGCGACACAGCTGGCCGAGCGGGCCGGAGCGCCTGTCGTTGGGGTCGCCCAGGTCGAGCAGTGGGCCGCGGACGCCGGGCGCAGTCTGTTCCTCTGCGACGTGCGCACCGCCGAGGAGTTTGCCGCTGGCACGTTGTCGGGTGCGCAACACACGCCGGGCGGGCAGTTGATTCAATCCACCGATTTGTACGTGGGCGTGCGCCAGGCGCGGGTGGTGCTGTTCGACAACGACGGCGTACGCGCACCGATCATTGCCAGTTGGTTGCGGCAGCTGGGGCACGAGGCCTTTGTGTTGTCCGGTGGGTTGAGCAGTGGCCTGGCATTACCGGCTCGAGCCGGCGTCGCGCCGGAAAAGCTGCCGCTGATCAGAGTGCAGGCCTTGGCCGACGCCCTGAAGGATGACGCAGTGGCCTTGATCGACCTGCGTTCGAGCCGGGCGTATCGCAAAGGTCATATCGCCGGGGCGCGTTGGTCGATCCGGCCGTTATTGGCCCGTGCGCTGGCGGGTGAGCAGCGGCCGCTGGTGCTGGTGGCCGATGACGCCCGACTCGCCGCCCTGGCGGCACTGGAACTGCCTCAAGTTGAGGTCCGTTTGCTGGACGGCGGTCCGGATGCCTGGCGCTCGGCGGGCCTGGCGCTGCAAGAAGGCGCCGATACATTGCCGGATGCACAGTGCATCGATTTCCTGTTTTTCACCCACGACCGTCACGCTGGCAACAAGGACGCGGCGCGCCAATACCTGGCGTGGGAAATCGGTCTGCTGGCGCAAATGAGCGAGGAGGAGATCGCCAGCCTCAAGCCATTGCTGGGACAGCCTCAAAGCACTGTCGCTGAGCGGCTGCGGACCCGTCTGGTCCATGGCGCGCGCACCGCAAAGGGCGTCGGTGCCAGGCCCGTCAACGTACCGGTCAGCCGCCTGAGCACGGTGCTGTTCGACAACCTGGCCCAGATGCGTGACGCCCGTGCCCGGCGCGACAGCGAGCGCGTGCTGAGTTATGGCGCCCGGGGCAATCCGACGGCCTTCGCCCTGGAAGACCTCGTGACTGAATTGGAGGGTGGCTACCGCACTCGGCTGTTTGGCACCGGGTTGGCTGCCGTGGCGCAAACCTTCCTGGCCTACCTGCGGCCTGGCGATCATGTGCTGATCACCGATGCGGTGTATGCCCCGGTACGGCGTGTGGCCCGGGACTTCCTCGAGGCCTTCGGCATAGAAGTCGACTACTTCGCCCCCGACGGCAGCGACCTGCCCGGACGGTTGCAGGCCAACACCAAAATGGTCTACACCGAAGTGCCCGGTTCATTGCTGTACGAGCTCTGCGACTTGCCGGCCATCGCCGCACTCTGCAAGCCGCGCGGCATCTTGCTGGCGGTGGACAATACTTGGGGTTCGGGCGTGTTGTACCGGCCACTGGCATTAGGCGCCGACATCTCGATCATGGCCCTGACCAAATACCTGAGCGGCCACAGCGACGTGGTCATGGGCAGCGTGTGCACGCGCCAGGAGGCTTGGCCGGCACTGGCGGCCATGAGCGACAGCTTCGGCAACACCGTCAGCCCCGACGACGCCTACCTGGTCCTGCGTGGCGCGCGCACCCTCGTGCCACGCCTGGACACCCATGAGCGCCAGGCCCTGGAAATCGCCCATTGGCTGCAGGCGCAACCGCAGGTGAAGCGGGTCTTCCATCCCGCGCTGCCCGAGCATCCCGGCCACGGGTTGTGGCAGCGGGATTTCAAGGGCAGCAATGGGTTGCTGTCCTTTGAACTTCGCGAACACGACGACGCTTACCTGGAGCGATTCATCGACGCATTGCAGGTGTTCGGGTTGGGCGCGTCCTGGGGGGGATTCGAGAGCCTGGTGACCGTTGCCGATACCCAGGATCGGCAACGTGCCGAGGATCGGGCATTGAACCCGGTGGTGCGCTTGCATGTGGGGTTGGAGGATGTCGAGGTGTTGATCGAGGACTTGCGGCAGGGGTTTGCTCAGGCTGCTGCCAGTGCATCGATGACTTGAAGCATCCAACATCGATTGCGAACTGACCCACCGCTTTCGCGAGCAAGCTCGCTCCCACAAGGGGCCTGCATAGGTTTCAAATACTGTGCAGCACCACAAATCCACTGTGGGAGCGAGCTTGCTCGCGATGAGGCCAGCCCATTCACCATCAATGTCGCCTGACATTCCGCTTTCGCGAGCCCATCCAACATCAATGTCGCCTGACATTCCGCTATCGCGAGCAAGCTCGCTCCCACAAGGGTCCTGCATAGGTTTGAAGTACCGTGCAGCACCACAAATCCACTGTGGGAGCGAGCTTGCTCGCGATGGTGGCAGTGCATCCAACCTCAATGCGCACTGATCCACCGCTTTGGCGAGCAAGGTTGTGCACCCCACCACAAAACCTATCGACACTGGGCTACCAAATCCCTTGCCAACCGCTACCATTGGGCGCAGACCTCCCGACGCCCTGGACATTCACTTTCATGAAATTGCGCCTGCTGACCGCTGCCTTGTTTTTCACCTGCACCCTGACTCACGCCGCTGAATCGAAATCCGTTCCGAAAGCCCTGGAAACACAGATCGGGCACTTGGTAGCGCTCATCAAGGACAGCTATGCCACCGGCTACCCGGAAGCGACGCTGGTGCAGACGCTGGACACGGGTGAGGACAGCCAAGTCACCCTCGCGGTCTTCACCATCGAGGGTTTCGGTATGGGCAACAACTACAGCCAATACCTGGCGGCCTTTACGCCCGAAGAGAACGAGGAAGGCGTGCCGCACTACAGCCTGTTGGACGTGATGCGCATCGGTGGCGACAGCTGGCGTGCCATCGACAAACTGGATGCCAAGCTGGTCAGCGACCCGACGGGTGAGCAGACGCTGATCGACATTCCTGTGATGGAGAATACCGATGACGATGCACCGAACTTCCCGAGCAGGGCTGCTGTGATTCACCTATCGCTGGAGGGGGCACAGTCACTGCGATTGGTTGAGAAAAGGTAAGTCGCGTTGCCCCCCCGGGCCATCCACGCTCATACCTGATCCATCGCCTCGCCCACCCACCGGTCCTCACCCAGGAACCCGCCACTCTGATGGTGCCACAGCCGCGCATAGATGCCGTTCTTGGCGAGCAATTCGCTGTGGGTGCCCTGTTCGATGATGCGTCCATCGTCCATGACAATCAGTCGATCCATCGCCGCAATCGTGGACAGCCGATGGGCGATGGCGATGACGGTTTTACCCTGCATCATTTCATCGAGGCTTTCCTGGATGGCCACTTCGACTTCCGAATCCAGCGCGCTGGTCGCCTCGTCAAGGAGCAGGATCGGGGCGTTCTTGAGCATCACTCGGGCAATCGCGACGCGCTGGCGCTGGCCGCCCGACAGCTTGATGCCGCGCTCGCCGACCAAGGTGTCGTAGCCGGTGTGGCCCTGGCGGTCGCTCAGTTGGCTGATGAACTCATCGGCCTGGGCATTGGCCGCGGCACGGCGGATTTGTGCGTCGCTCGCATCGGGGCGGCCATAGGCGATGTTGTCGCGAATGGAGCGGTGCAGCAGGGACGTATCCTGGGTGACCATGCCGATGGCGCTGCGCAGGCTGTCCTGCGTCACCTGCGCGATATCTTGCCCGTCAATTCGGATCTGTCCGCTGTCGACATCATAGAAGCGCAGCAGCAAGTTGATGAGCGTGGATTTGCCCGCGCCGGAGCGGCCCACCAGGCCGATTTTCTCGCCCGGGCGAATGTTCAGGCTCAAGCCATTGAGCACCTGGCGTTCGCCGTTGTAGTTGAAGCTCACATTGTCGAAGGTGACCGCTCCGCCGGAGGTCACCAGCACCCCCGCGTCCGGCGCATCCTGCACCTTGGGGCCTCGGGTAAGGGTGGCCATGCCATCCTGCACGGTGCCGATGCTCTCGAACAGCGAGGTCATTTGCCACATGATCCAGTGCGACATGCCGTTGATACGCAACGCCATGGCGGTGATCGCCGCCACGGCACCGGCGCCGACGTCGCCCTGGTGCCATAGCCAGAGGGCATAACCGCCCGCTGCCATGATCAACCCCACCACCAACGCCTGGTTGACGATCTCGAATTGGCTGACCAGACGCATCTGGCGAAAGCCGGTCTGTTTGAAATCCTCCATGGCCGCGCGCGCGAAGTGGGCTTCACGATTGGAGTGGGAGAACAGCTTCACGGTCGTGATGTTGGTGTAGGCGTCCGAGATACGTCCGGTCATCGAAGAGCGCGCATTGGCCTGTTCCTGTCCGACTTTCCCCAGGCGGGGCACGAAGTAGAGCATGGCCAGCCCGAACAGCACGATCCAGGCCACGAAAGGCAGCATCAGTTTCAGGGCGAAGCCACCGGCCAATGCGATGATCGCGATGAAATACACGCCGATTCCGGGGGCGATCTCGATCAGGGTGAACAGCACGTCACGCACGGCCAGCGCAGTCTGCATCACCTTGGTGGTGACCCGGCCAGAGAACTCGTCGGAAAAAAACGACAGGCTTTGCCGCAGCATCAGGCGGTGGAAGTCCCAGCGCAGCCGCAACGGCAGATTGATCGCCAATACCTGGTGCTGCACCATGGTACGCAACGCTACCAGCCCGATGCTGGCCAGCATGACGAGGCCCATGCCCCACAGCACGCGACTTTCCTGCGCCGCCGCCTCACCGCCGGCCTGCCAGGTCGAGAGCAGGTCCACGACCTGGCCGAGGAAGGAAAACAGCCAGGCTTCATAGATCGACACACCGGCGCTGAGCAGCGCAAACGCGAGGATGTAACCGCGGACCCCCCGTGTGCAGGCCCAGAGAAACCGAGCCAGGCCTTCGGGCGGTGGCGGTACCTCGTCGGGCGGGAAAGGGTCGAGCCTTTGTTCAAATACGCGAAGCATGGGGGTCTCCGAAACGATCGATTAGGGATTCTGCCACTTAGAGGCTGCTTTGAGGGTTATGTGGCACCACGACCACCGGTGGTGCTGGCACTTTCAAGTAGTCTCTTTGGCGACGGCAAAGTTCGAAGCATTTGGGGGGCATCACTGCGCGCTCAACTCCCACAACACATCCAGTACATGTTGCGTAGGCCGCTCGATGTCCAGACTGCGGTGGGCGATACCCAGTTGACGCCACAACAAGGGCTTTAATGGCCGCATGACGATCCGGGTATCGGGCAATGGCGTGGAGGCCTCATGGGGCAACAATGTCGCACCATATCCCGCCGCCACCAGGCTTTTGATCGCATCGTTGTAGTTCAGTTGAATGCGCGGCACAGGCTGTCGGCCGTCACTGGCGAACCACTCCGACGTCAAGCGCGAAAGGCGAGTGGTGGTGTCATTCAAAATCAACGGCTGAGCGGACAGCCAACCGGGTGTCACGGTATCCGGGCATTCCCAGCGAGCCGGCAAGAAGGCCATGACCGGGTCCCGTCGCCACGGCTCGATCCGCAAGCCCTTCACCGGCGACTGCGGCAGCGCGACCAGACCGATCTCCAAGGAGCCCTCGGCAAGCTTCTTCAAGGTTTCCTGGGAGGTGAGCACCGCGACCTGCACATCGATCGCGGGGTGGCGTTGGCTCAACGTGTCCAAAGCGTTCGGCAGCAACTGTGCGATGGCCCCGGTGGAGGCGCCAAGCCGCACACGTCCGGCCAAGCCCTGTACCTGACGCTCCACGTCCTCTAGCGCCTGTTCCGCATCCGCCAACAGGCGCCGCGCGCGCTCCACCAGGGTGTTCCCTATTGCCGAAGGCTGAACGCGCCCACGTGTGCGCGACAAGAGCTTGCCACCCACCCGCGACTCCAGGTCGGCGATATGCAGGCTGACAGTGGGCGGCGCAAGGTGCAGCACACGCGCGGCTTCGGCAAACGATCCCAGGTCGGCAATCGCCACCAACGTACGCAGCCGGTCCAGACTGATTTCCCGCATAGTGAGTCCTTGTTCAGAAAAACTGAATTCCAGCGTTAATAAATTCAACTTTTCCTATCTTAGCGCCTCGCTGAACATTGGAACTCCTGATTTTCAATGTTCGAGAGCATGCCATGGCAAGTCCCCTTGTATTCATCGATGGCGACCAAGGCACCACCGGGTTGCAAATCCATCAACGTCTGCGCGACCGGAGCGATCTGCGGCTGCTCACCCTCAGCGCCGAATATCGCAAGGATCCGCAACGCCGCGCTGAAATCATCAACGACTGCGACATCGCAATTCTTTGCTTGCCCGACCCGGCTGCGCGCGATGCGGTAGCGAGCATCAAAAACCCAGCTGTCCGCGTGATCGATGCAAGTTCGGCGCACCGTACCCATCCAGACTGGGTCTACGGTTTCGCGCAGATGAACCCGCAGCAGGCCAGACGAATCGCCACGGCGCGGCGGGTCAGCAACCCCGGTTGCTATCCCACGGGAGCGATAGGGCTGCTACGTCCACTGCTGGAGGCTGGGCTACTGCCCACGGACTACCCGATGAATATTTATGCCGTGTCGGGCTATTCCGGAAAAGGGCGTGCCGGCGTACAAGAATATGAGGGGGAAGGCGCATCGCCGGCGCCGGCGTTTCAGGTCTATGGGCTGGGGCTGGCACACAAGCATATTCCGGAGATTCAGCAGCAAAGCGGGCTGACGGAACGGCCGATGTTTGTGCCGGCCTATGGCGCTTTTCGGCAGGGAATCGCGCTGACCATACCTGTGCAAACCCGCTTGTTGGCGCCTGGCGTGAGCGCGGTGCAGTTGCATGCGTGTCTGACCCGGCACTACGCCGATGCGCGCCATGTACACGTGATGTCGATGCAGGAAGCTAAGGAGTTGACGTTCCTCGATCCCCAAGCGCTGAACGGCACAGATGATTTGCGCTTGTCGGTGTTCGAGAACGATGAGACCGGGCAGGTTTTGCTGGCTGCGGTGTTTGACAACCTTGGGAAGGGCGCCGCTGGCGCGGCAGTGCAGAATCTGGACTTGATGCTTGCAGGCGCCTGACCGCGTCAATCAGCGTGATGCCCGGACTTCAATGGGTAGCGGGAATATTCTGTTTTGGCTGCCTTTCGTTCTATTCTCGACCGTTGCAAGCAGCGATCGCGCAAGGAGCCCCCAATGCCCACCGCCCACGTTTTCATCGCCACCAGCCTGGATGGCTTCATCGCCCGGTCCGGCGGTGACATCGACTGGCTTCTACAGCGCGACGACCCATCCGAGGACCATGGCTATTCAGGCTTCATCGCCGATAAGGACGTGATCGTGATGGGGCGCGGCAGCTATGAGAAGGTGCGGACCTTCGACACCTGGTTCTACGATCGGCCCGTGGTGGTGCTGTCCGAACAGTTGACCGATTCACCAGTGCCCGAGGCGTTGAAGGGCAAGCTGCGTTTTTCCAACCTGGCCCCCAGGGACTTGATGGAGGAGCTGGCGAGCCAAGGCGTTCAGCGCGTCTATGTGGATGGCGGGCGGATGGTGCAGTCGTTTCTGCGCGAGGGGTTGGTCACCGATATGGTGATCACCACCGTTCCCGTGTTGATTGGCTCGGGGCGGCCATTGTTTGGCGGGCTTGAGCGGGATGTGGAGTTGAAACTCGTATCCAGCCGCAGCTTTCCTTCGGGGCTGGTGCAATCCACCTACCGACTGACCCCATGACCCACCGGTTCAGCGCACGCGATCACGGCTTTGCGCGGCCAGGTCCAGGGCCTTTTGCATGTCCAGCCGCGCCGAGCGGCCGACGTCTTTGTCATTGAGTTGGTAGCGACGCTCCGACGGCAGGATGGGCGCGGTGAGGTCTTCGGCGTCCATCTGTTCGAAGTCGTGGTTGTCGCCGATGGTCATGGCGCTGCGGCGTAGCAGCATGCGCAACTGCTCGGGTTGCAGTTGCGGGTTGATGGACAGCATCGCCGCCAGCAGGCCCGCGACCATGGGCGTGGCGTAGGACGTGCCGCAATGCACCGCGCTGTCCTGGCCGGCGTTGGTTGTCGAGGCGTGGGCGCAAGCGGCGGCGGTGATGTCGACGCGCATGTCGATGTTCGAGGAGCTGCGCTTGACCGCATAGGCCGGGTCGTCGACGGCGACGCCGGTGCGTTCGCTGCGCTGGTGTCCACCGACCACCAGCAATTGCTCGGTAATGAAGGAGGAGGGCAGGCGGTACTCATCACTGCCCGAGAACGAGGAGCCATTGCCTGCGGAGTTCACCACGATCACGTCGGGATGTGCCTTGCGCAGCCAGAGGAAAAACTCTTCCAGCAGTTCTTCGTAGCCGCCCATGGCCAGGCCCGAGCGCAGCAGCGAGTCGACGTCATCGCCTTTGATGTCTTTGGCGCCGACGCGGTGGATGCCCCAACTCCAATTGAGCACGCGCACGCCATCTTCCACGAGGTTGACCGAGGCGGCGATGTTGGCGGTGATCCCGGCATCGGAATTACGTTCGACGATGACCTCGAAGCCACCGCTGGCCTTGTCCAGGCCTCGGAGCAAACCGGTGTTGCCGCTGTCGTCCCAGCGTGCGGCGAGGATGCCGGCGACGGTTGTGCCGTGGTTGTCTGGCTTGTCCGCATCACGGGCGTAGACGCAGGTGCGCGGTGGTGAGCAAGCACCGAGGTAGTCCGCGAAATCCGTCGTGTCGAAATCCACATCGCGCTCGATCAGGCCGATGCGCACCGGTTGCGGCTGGATGGGCGGCTGTCGCCCGGGGATGCGTCGTTGGTAATAATTCACCGCGTCGAGAAAACGATTCGCGGCCCATTCGTCAGAGTCCAGGGCCGGTTTCTTCGGCTCTTCAGGCTGGGCAGGGGCCTGCTCGCTTTCTTCGGCCGAGGACTCCTCGGTGACCACGGCATCCACGCTGGTCTCGCTGCCCAGACGCAGGACCAAGGCGTCACGCTGCACCAGATCCTTGGCCGGCAGGCGAAGTTGGTACAGGTTCAGCGGCGCGATGCTACCGACCACTTTCGCTCCGTATTTCTGGGCCAGACGCTCGGCTTCCTGACGACCATCACGGTCTTCCTCGATCAGCACGCTGACCAGGTCGATGTAGGTGGTCAGGCCGTCCATGTTCTTCGCCACTTCGTCCGGCCCGGCGGCCAGCACATGACTGTTGCGCAAGGTCAGCCAGGCGGCATTGCTGGTGCGGGGGCCGTCTTCCAGCCAGAGCGGGCCACTCTGGTAATCGGCGCTGTCCAGGCGCAAGCGCAGGGTTTCCCCTTCACGCTGGACCGTGTCTGCGGGTAGCGTCTTTGCGCCCAACTTGAGTTGTGGCGTTGCGTCACCCAACCCGCGCGCTGTCAGGCACCAGTCCTGGTGCTGGCTTTCGAGCAGGTCGCCACAGCGTTGCAGGCTTTCCAGGCGAAGGGGTTCCGGCGCAGCGGTTGCCGTGCCGGCAGCCAGGGTGAACAAGGTCGCGAGGGCAGTGGGTCGTAGAAGCATGGGCCAGGTTTCTTTGTCGAGGGTCCTGTTGCTCCGACTGTCATGCTGTTCGCTTCGTTCAGCGGGAGAACGATGCTCGGCGAATACATCTTCTTCAGAAACTCTCGAGGCGCACTTCAAGACCTGCCTGTCGCGCGAGTTCGATCATGGCTTCGACCTGGTCTGCCTCGGCGATGAACCCGATGTATTCGTCGCCACCGGAGTCCAGGTGCAGGTAGCGTTTATCGAACGCCGCCAGCCATTGGTCGAAATTGGCCAGCGTCTGCGACATCGACAGCGTGCCCTCATGGCGGTAGGGGTAAGTTTCTTTCACCCCGCTGGCGCTGACCAGATAGGGCGCCAGATATTCGAAACCATCGAAGCCTTTCCAGTCGACGCCTAGCAAGGCCAAGTGTTCGAGCTTCTGGCCCTTGTCTGCATCCAGCAGGCCTTCCACCAGGGTCGTGGCCGGCTCCTGGCCCGAGCCGTAAATGCGCAGCACACGCCTGACCAGCCTGGCGCGTTCGCCTTCTGGCATGCGGACCAACAGGGCTTGGGCAAACGCCTTGAGCCCGGAGCGATAGGGATGTAGCTCGCGCATGATCGCCGCGTCGCTGACAGTCGTTTCCTCTGGTGGCGGCAGGGTAAAGCGGCCGCCGAACAAGCGATCAAGAATGCCCATTTCCTTTCCTCGGATTGTCCATTTTTCCAACCAGCCGCTACACGTTCCCCACATGAACGCGATACCTGATATCCCGATCAAAGTGGTCTTCCGGGTTCTCATAAGCTTCTAGTGTTTCCAAGAATCCTGTCCGCTCAAGACTCGTCAAATCCTCAAGGGTCCAATCGAAGGGGAAGTCGCTGGAAAAGCTCTCGCCTTGATATTCAACCCATTGAAAAACCGGGAAGGGCAGGTAACCGAGCCACTCTGATCGATAGGTGATCTCGTCGGATTCGCTACTCCTCACCACGGCGCGGATCTTGTTCTTGATGGCTGCTTGGCGTTCATCCATGGTGTTTCGATCCCGGTTGTTGATTGACCACTGGCGTCAGGCACTGTCGAATTCTGCTCTCAAGTTATGAGCTGTGGCAGGTTTGTGCATCCAGCTAGAGAGTGAGATAGGGCGTCACCGCGCTTTCAAGCATGCCCACCAACTCAGGATCCATGTAGCGAAAGTCGTCGGGAATATCCAGGGAGTGGATTCGTTTGTATTGAAGCAGGCGAGCGTACTCGGCTTGCAGGCGATTCAGGTGTTTGCGTTCCATGACAAAAATGATATCGGCCCAGCGAATATCCGCCGGGCCGATGGGCTTGCGTGCGTTCGGGCTGGTGCCCGCCGAGCGGACATTGAAGCCTGGACGGCGGTGCCAGATCGCTTCTGCCGTGGGGCTGCGCAACTGGTTACGACTGCAGACGAACAGGAGGTTTGTCATGCTTGATCCAACAGTTGGCGAGTCGTGCGGATGGGATAGCTCATGCCAAGTTGACGTGCCCTGGCGAGCTTGTCAGCACGGGTGTACATCAGCTTCCAGTTTTTTTCCGGCTTGAGTTCCAGCCGACGAGTCGATTTGTCATTGCCGTGTTTACGGGCCTGGGTGCGTCTCCAGGCGCGGGTTCTTTCCATGTTCATTTCCTCGTGAGTACCGGGTTCAGCAGCCGCGGTAATACGAGTGGTGAATAGGATAAGCATGAATCGGGGGCGTGGCTAGATTGTTGTTCCTGATATCGGTGGCGCTCGCTTATGGCCGATTGCCTTGCGTCGAGCAACGATGCAGTTCGGCTGCTGGCATCGACGGCATGCTTCGTATCTTGTGTAGAATCCGGTTTCCAGATTTCAAAGGATTGAGGCTCGTGATCACTGATCGCGTTCCGTTTCTGATTGAGTCGATTAGCCGGCGCTTGAATCAATGACCAAAGACCTGAGCGATGCCGATCTTCATGCCGTGATGCTGCAAGCCATCGAAGAAGGCTTGAACATTGACGTGCAGACCATTTGTGAGCGTCTGCAGGTCGATATTTGCAGCCTCTTGAATCAGGTCGCGATTGCGGTGGCCGAGCGCTTCACTTCAAATACTCAGGACTTTGAATTTTGCGATGAGGTCATGAATGCGTTGTTCGTCACTATCGTGGACGTATCCATACATGCGCCAACGCCAGAGCCGGCATTCTCGATATACAGAGCATTTGATGCCGGGGAGTACAAGCACAGCGGTGATTCGACGGACGTGTGCCCTTGGGAGAAATACACTCGGCCAGAGATAGAGCGGATTCTGCACAGTATAGGGAAAGGTCTGCCGACGCTTGCCAGTTAGGCATTGACACCATGCCAGATTAAATGAGTGGGACGAGTAGAAATGGACAGAAACCCGAAACCGGAAATCGAGTACGCCGCCTACAACGAATTTCTCAGTCTCTGGGGGCAGGGGAGGTTTGACCAGCAACGATTCGGCCAAGCTTTCTACAATTATTTTCGACTGCAAAAACTAGGCGACCAGTCCTATCTGTCCGGGCTTTACGAGGCTGATGGAAAGAAGGCGCAGGCTGTGATTTTGAGGCTATTTGAGATCAAGTAAACCCTGGTGTCTCGACGAGCAAATACCCATGACCGATCAGCTTTGCGCTGTATTTATTCCTGCACTTGTGTTGCTGCTCAACGATGCTGAAACAAGAAAAGGTTCGCCACTTTCGGAGGCGGAGGTGCTTGCCATACGTGATGGGGCTACTTGTATAGCCGTTCCTTTTGACGTTGCATTGCAGATGGAGCGTGACCGAGGCCTGCGAGATGTAATTGCGGAGGACTGCTGGAGTGAATGGCAACGTGTACGGCACGTGATGAATGCGCCAAGTCTCTGAGTACATCCGTTAAAGGCCCGGCGAAATCCACCTAGTACTGGCCTACATGATTTTTCCAAGGCAGGTAATCCACCCGGACCACACGTTTGGCAGTGCCGTCAGCTTTCACTTGAAAGCCAGGCATCTTCCCCACGTTCAACTGGAGGCATTGCCGGGTGAGTGTCTGCTGTAGCTCGGGGTTGGGCTGGAAGGATTCAGGGCGCAGGCTGTTTTTTTGAAGTTCTACATCACACCGAAGAACCTCGCCCTTCGCGTTCGCCGTGAAGTCGAAGCGTGCGCTGCCAAAAGCGTTCAAGGACTGTCTTCCAACGATGTTGTCCCAAAAGAAACGGCTTGCAACCGCTGCCTGTTGGCGTACACGTTCGTGATCAGGAATTGACGGCGTCTCTCCGGAGGCGATCAACGGTATGTTGATTTCGAGGCTGCCATCGTTTGGACTCTGGAGGCTTTCCGGGACGGGCTCCCAGACACTGCTCCAGCAAACATCCGCCATGAGGTTCACCAAACCGGAGGGCGCGCCGGCCTCAGCGGGTTTAGCCTCGCAGCGCACCACATCGCCCTGGCGATCCAGCTTCATCGTCAACTTGACACTTCCTCGCAACCCTTCGGGATTCGCGTTGAACGCATCACGAGCCAAAGTGGCACGCAGAACCCTGACGTAACGCCTTTGCTCCAGACGTTTGATTTCTTCCGAGGTGAGGAATGTCGGGACAGACTTCCCGCCGCTGTCGATCCAGGCGTCTATTTTCTGTTCATAGGTCGCCTTGTGGCAGCCAGGAAGAACGGCCAAGGCTGTCACCCCTATCAAGGTGGAGATTATCCGACGGGATCTCGATGATCTGGATGTAAGGGGGCTCACTCATGCGTTCCTTGCGGTTCAAGGGGCGTATCTTGCCTTGAATGAGCGGCACTTCAAAGATGGGGTGTGACGTGGATCAGCTTTCCGGGGAAGTGACGGGCACGTCACTGGCTTCAGCCGCCAGTTTCAGTCGGTCGGCTTTGCTGATGTATTGATTCTTGCTTTTGGGTGCCAGCTTGGCACTGGCTTTTTTGGCGTTAGCCTTCAATAACTGGTTTATTTTCTTGCGGCGATTCATGTCGTTCTGCTCAGCGTGTCAATGTTCGGATGGTATCAGCTTTCCGTTTTCTCAGGATTTTTCCTGATTTTGGCAATGGGCTTCACACGGCGCTCGACAATGATCGAGTCATTTGGGATCTCCAATCGGATCGCCGTTTCCTCGCTGTGCATTTCAATGAGCGTCGAATTGCCAACGCCTCGGAAAATCACCGTCGCATTTTCAAACCTTTTGTAATTTTCCAGCGGGGAATCCTTGGGGGCTGGCAACAGGTTGGCGTAAGGCGGCTTCACCAGAATCGTTGCCCTTTCTATACGTATTTGCGCGAAGCTCATGGCCGCTTGCAGCAAGTCGGAAGTCACGCCACCCATGAGAAGGGGCGTCAGGAGCATGACCCCCGCGATCATTGCCCTGGTTCTTTTCAAGGGTTTCATTTCGGCGGGGGGATTCTGCTCAGGATGTTCGGAATCGACGATTGCCGGTGCCGATGGCTGCGCTGCTTTTATTTTGTTGTTCTGTTCCAGATAGGCTGAATAAACGATGTACTGAAAAATCGGCAGGAGGATGAGTTGAATGTGTTCCAAGGGGCTTTTATGGGTCAGGAAATAAATGGTCAGCGCGCCGCATATTCCAAAAAATACTGAGAAGAAGGTTATTTTGGGGCGTTTGAATTCCAATATGGTTTTTTTATTGGAGAATTTTCCATGTAGCCGGACGAAGCCCCTAAGCACGGGGATGAAGATCGGGGAAAGTAATATCCCGGTCGCTGTAACCGACGCAGAAAAGTAAATGCAGACCAGGCCAAAGCAAAACGCCGTGACCAAGAATAACAAACTGTCTCCAACGGATACGCCTTGCGGGTAATGACCGTTGCTCAATAGATAACTGACGATGCACGTACCGCCAATCAGTAATCCGATTTTTGCTGACAGGGAGAGTAGTTTTGTAGCGATCTCAATCTGTTTTTCGAGTCCAGTGGTTGCTTCCCGCATCATCAAATCCTCCTTGATACTACGCATCCGATGGTCGTACCTGACTCATCTCTCTATGGGGAGCATAGCGATGATTTGTAGTCTTGTGATGAGACCGCGGTGGTCGCTTACAGATAAATCGACTGGGTCAGGTATTACTTCAGGTTGCTCTGGAAGAAGCTCGTCAATTTATCGAAAGGAATGAGGTTGACCCTGTCGTAAAGATCGACATGCCCGGCGCCGGGGATAATGACAAGTTCCTTTGGCTGACCGGCGAGTTCATACGCATGCTCGCTGAACTCCCTGGAGTGTGCATCGGCTCCGGCAATGAACAACATCGGATGAGGCGAAATGGTCTCGATGTCATTGAGCGGGTAGAAATTCATGAACTTGACGTTGCTGGTCAGCGTCGGGTGGGTGGTCAGGTCTCTGGACGAGCCGGAGGGCGTGAACTCACCGCGCGGGGTGCGGTAGAAGTCATAGAACTCACGTTGGATAGGGTGAGTATTATCGTCCAACTGGTGCACCGTACCGCTGGTGTAAAGCGTTTCACCGCCCGCGAACTCCACATTACGCTGCTGTGTGGCTTGGGCGATGATCGCCCGGCGTTGTTCGAGCGTTTGGGAGTGCTTCAATCCGTTGCGATTGACGCCACCCATGTCATACATACTCACCGTTGCGATGGCTTTCATGCGCGGGTCGATCTTGGCTGCGCTGATCACGAAGCTGCCACTGCCACAGATGCCGATGGCGCCAATGCGCTCCTTGTCGACGAAAGGCTGGGCGCTGAGAAAGTCCACCGCGGCGCTGAAGTCCTCGGCATAGATATCCGGCGAGACTGCATTGCGCGGTCGCCCCTCGCTTTCGCCCCAGAATGACAAGTCCAGGGAGAGGGTCACGAAGCCTCTTTCCGCCATTTTCGTGGCATAGAGATTGGCGCTCTGCTCCTTGACCGCGCCCATCGGGTGGCCTACGACAATCGCCGGATTTCTGCTCTTGCCATTGAGTTTTTTCGGGATGAACAGGTTGCCTGCCACGTTCATTTGATATTGGTTCTTGAAGTTGACCTTCTGTACGGTCACGTCGTCGCTGGTATAAAAGTTATCTGCGCCGTTGGACATATCGGCTCCTGTTGCTGAGAGTGAACTGACAAGAAGGGTGAGTAAAACGATGATCTTTTTCATTGGGAATCCTGTCGGTGCGGAGTAATCAATGTTGGGAAAACGTCACTTGCACATCCCGCCGGCCCAGCGCTTGAGCCAGTTTCGCGGTCTCGTCCACTTGTCCCAGGCGTGTGTAGGCGTAGGTCGAGTTGAAGTTCGTATAAAAGATGACCAGGGTGTCTGTGCCGTACAGCATCAGGTCGCCATTGCGGATCGTTCCCGGCTTGTTTGCTTCGGCAGGCAGCGCTTGGGGGAGGGGGGCGAATTTCTCGTTACGGTTGAGATCGCTCATCTCCAACGTCAGCGGCAACAACGTGACAAACGCGCGGGCGGCAGCGTTGTCGGCCAAGGCGATGGCGAAGCGGTGTTCGCCGACGGTCATCCACATAGCCGTGTTCTCCCCTTTTGAAGATGCCGACGCGGCACCATTGAGCATTGCGTAGCTGCCAAGCACGAGCATTACGGTCAGCAAACCAAGCCGGGCCCATCTCATCGCAACGGTGCATGTATTTCTGTTCATGGGGTTCATGGTGACCTGGGAGCAGTTATGCGACTAGCTAATGAGTACTTAACAGGGCTATAAGCAGAGCTAATCAATCTGCTTGAAGTGCTGCTGCCATGGTCAAAAGAAATCTCAACGATCTGCTGTCTTTCGTCACCGTGGCGCGCGAAGGCAGCTTCACGCGAGCTGCCGGGGTGCTGGGTGTCACACAATCCGCGCTGAGCCAGGCGATCAGTGGTCTGGAAGCACGCTTGCAGATCCGGTTGCTGACGCGGACCACCCGCAGCGTTTCGCCGACCATTGCCGGTGAACGGCTGTTGCAGGCCATCGGTAATCGCTTCGATGAGATAGAAGCCGAGCTGGATATGCTCACGGACATGCGCGACAAGCCCGCAGGCACTGTACGCATCACCTGCGGTGACCATGTCCTGCGCACGACCTTGCTGCCCAAACTGATCGGGTTGCTACACGACTACCCGGATATCAATGTCGAGTTCGACGTCAGCTACGGATTTCGAGACATCGTGGCGGATCGTTTCGATGCGGGCGTGCGCCTGGGCGATACCATCGACAAGGACATGATTGCGGTCCCGATCGGCCCGCCGTTGCGGATGGCGGCCGTGGCTGCGCCAGCGTATTTCGCCACTCGCGCGGTTCCCGGGCAGCCGCGCGACCTGATGAACCATCGTTGCATCAACCAGCGTATGCCGACGTCGGGTGGGCTCTATGTCTGGGATTTCGAACGGCGAGGCAAGCAGGTCAACGTGCGAGTAGACGGCCAGCTCATTTTCAACACGTCGACCCATATCGTGCAGGCGGCGGTGGCCGGGCTGGGCATTGCCTACCTGCCTGAGGAGGAGTTTGAACCCCATCTTCAAGAGGGGCGGCTGGTGCGCGTGCTGGAAGATTGGTGCCCGCCGTTTTCAGGCTACTATTTGTACTATCCCAGCCGGCGGCAACCTTCGCCTGCATTCACGCTGGTTGCCAATGCATTGCGCCAAACCCATTAAGGGGAAGTGACGGTTCGAATAAGCGGATACGGCGTATGTCTATACTTGCTCAGGCACGCTGATTCATGGGGACGGCTTTCAAGGAGTCGCTTTCAGAACACGTTTCGTCGTCCATGTGCAATCGCCAACCCCCGGGAGTGGCAAGCTGTGAAGATGCCCCGGACCAGGTGCGCCAAAGACACCTGGCCGGAGAGCGAGAATGGCGATCGGATGTGCCACGCTACCGTGACGTGGGCCGGACGCCGCAGCCAAGACTCCGGACGGCTGCCGCTATGCGGCGGTGTCGTTCGAGATGCCGAGGTACGTTTATGCCTGATGAGACGCTTCACCTGCCTTTGATCCATAGCGTGCTTGCGCGCGAAAAGGACACCCCCGGTGCCTTGCTGCCTATCCTCCATGCCATCCAGGCAGGCTGCGGGTATGTCCCCGACAGCGCCGTCCCGGAGATCGCCCACGCCCTGAACCTCAGCCTGGCTGAAGTGCGCGGGGTCATCAGTTTCTACCACGATTTTCGTACCACGCCGCCGGCGCGCCATACGCTTCGCCTGTGCCGGGCCGAGTCCTGCAAGAGCATGGGCGCTGAAGCCTTGGCTGCGCAGTTGCGCGAGCAATTGGCGCTGGACGATCACGGCACCAGCGCCGACGGCAGTATCAGCCTGCGGCCGGTCTATTGCCTGGGTGCCTGCGTCTGCTCGCCGGCCCTGGAGCTGGACGGGGAGCTGCATGCCCGGATCACGCCCGAGCGTCTGCGTCAGTTGGTGAATGATTGCATGGAGGAGGGCGCATGCTGACGCTCTGTATCCCCCGTGATTCGGTAGCCCGTGCCGTGGGTGCGGACAAGGTGGCCGATGCGTTGGCTCGTGAGGCTGAACGTCGCCAGTTGCCGCTGACGGTGTTGCGCACCAGTTCCCGTGGCCTCTACTGGCTGGAACCGTTGGTGGAGCTGGAAAGCGCCGGCGTCCGGCTGGGCTTCGGCCCTGTCACGCCGGCCGATGTGCCGGGCCTGCTGGATGCCTTGGCAGGCGATCCTGGTAGCCATCCGCTGGCCCTGGGGCCGGTGGAGGAGATTCCCTATCTCAAGAGCCAGCAGCGCCTGCTGTTCGCGCGCGCCGGCATCACGCAACCGCTGTCTTTGGACGACTACCGTGCCCGGGGCGGCTTCCTGGGCCTGGCCCGGTCCATCCAGATGGACGGCGCGGATGTCGTCGCCAGCGTGCTGGACTCCGGCCTGCGTGGCCGGGGTGGCGCGGCGTTTCCGGCGGGCATCAAGTGGCGCACTGTGCGTGATGCCCAGGGGCCGCAGAAGTACGTGGTCTGCAACGCCGACGAAGGCGACTCCGGCACGTTCGCCGACCGTATGCTGATGGAAGGCGACCCCTTCCTGCTGATCGAAGGCATGATCATCGCCGGCATCGCCGTAGGCGCGACGATGGGCTATATCTACGTGCGCTCGGAGTACCCGGACGCCGTCAGTACCCTGAACGACGCGCTGCACATCGCCCGTGAGGCCGGTTACCTGGGCGCGAACGTCGACGGCAGTGGCCGCACGTTCGAGCTGGAAGTGCGGGTCGGTGCCGGCGCTTATATCTGCGGCGAGGAAACGGCGTTGCTGGAATCCCTCGAGGGCAAGCGCGGCACGGTGCGCGCCAAGCCGCCGCTGCCGGCACTGCAAGGCCTGTTCGGGTTGCCGACACTGGTGCATAACGTGCTGACCTTGACCTCGGTGCCGATCATCCTGGAGAAGGGCGCACAGTTCTATCGCGACTTCGGCATGGGCCGCTCCCTGGGCACGATGCCGTTCCAACTGGCCGGCAATGTCCGTCGCGGCGGCTTGGTGGAGCGCGCCTTCGGCCTGAGCCTGCGAGAGTTGGTGGAAGGTTACGGCGGCGGTACCGCCAGCGGACGCCCGCTGAAGGCCGCGCAAGTGGGCGGGCCGTTGGGTGCCTGGGTGCCGCCTTCGCAGTTCGATACGCCGCTGGACTACGAAGCGTTCGCCGCCATGGGCGCGATGCTCGGCCACGGTGGTGTGGTGGTCGCCGACGACAGCCTGGACATGGCCCAGATGGCCCGGTTCGCCTTGCAGTTCTGCGCCGAGGAATCCTGCGGCAAGTGCACGCCATGCCGGATCGGCTCCACCCGTGGGGTGGAAGTGGTGGATCGCTTGATCGCCAGCACTGAAGCCGGTGCCCGTCAGGAACAAGCCCTGTTGCTGCAGGACCTGTGCGACACCCTGCAATACGGTTCGCTCTGTGCCCTCGGTGGGATGACGTCCTACCCTGTCGCCAGCGCCCTCAAGCATTTCCCCGCCGACTTCGGTCTGGCGACCACGGAGGCCGACCAATGATTACCATCTTCGATCCCAGCACCGACATCGACCTGGGCACCCCGGCGCGAGAAAGCGACGTGCAGGTCAGCCTGACCATCGACGGGCGCGAAATCAGCGTCGCCTCCGGCACTTCGGTCATGCGTGCCGCGGCCTTGCTCGGCACCACCATTCCCAAGCTCTGCGCCACCGACAGCCTTGAAGCTTTCGGCTCCTGCCGCATGTGCCTGGTGGAAATCGACGGCATGCGCGGCTATCCCGCGTCCTGCACCACGCCGGTGACCGAGGGCATGGTGGTGCGCACGCAAACCTCCAAGCTCGCGACGCTGCGACGCAACGTGATGGAGCTGTACATTTCCGACCACCCGCTGGACTGCCTGACCTGCTCGGCCAATGGCAACTGCGAATTGCAGACCGTGGCGGGGCAGGTGGGCCTGCGCGAAGTGCGCTATGGCTACGAAGGTGCCAACCACCTGGACGAGGCCAAGGACGTTTCCAACCCGTATTTCGACTACGACCCGAGCAAGTGCATCGTCTGCAGCCGCTGCGTGCGTGCCTGCGAGGAAATCCAGGGCACCTTCGCCCTGACCATCAGCGGGCGCGGCTTCGATTCCCGAGTGGAAGCGGCCGGGGGTGACAACTTCCTCGATTCCGAATGCGTGTCTTGCGGCGCCTGTGTACAGGCGTGCCCGACGGCGACCTTGATCGACAAGAGCGTCGTGGAAATCGGCCAGCCGGAGCGCAGCGTCATCACCACATGCGCCTACTGCGGCGTGGGTTGCTCGTTCCGCGCCGAGATGAAAGGCGAACAACTGGTGCGCATGGTCCCGGACAAGAACGGCCAGGCCAACCATGGCCATTCCTGCGTCAAGGGCCGCTTCGCCTGGGGCTACGCCACGCACCCGGATCGCATCACCAAGCCGATGATCCGCAAGCACATCAACGACCCGTGGCAGGAAGTCAGCTGGGACGAGGCGGTCACCTACGCCGCCAGCGAACTGCGCCGGATCCAGCTCAAGTACGGGCGCGACTCCATCGGCGGGATCACGTCCAGCCGCTGCACCAACGAAGAAACCTACCTGGTGCAGAAACTGGTGCGCACCGCGTTCGGCAACAACAACGTCGACACCTGTGCCCGTGTCTGCCATTCGCCTACCGGTTACGGCCTCAAGCAGACCCTGGGCGAATCCGCCGGGACCCAGAATTTCGACTCGGTGATGAAGGCCGACGTGATCCTGGTGATGGGCGCCAACCCCACCGACGCGCACCCGGTGTTCGGCTCCCAGCTCAAGCGCCGCCTGCGCCAGGGCGCGCGACTGATTGTCATCGACCCACGGCGCATCGATCTGGTGGATTCGCCCCATGCCCGCGCCGAGCTGCACTTGCAACTGCGTCCCGGCACCAACGTGGCGATGCTCAATGCGCTGGCCCATGTCATTGCCACCGAAGGCTTGATTGACCAACCCTTTGTCGAAGCCCGCTGCGAGGCGACGGACTTCGCCCGCTGGCGCGACTTCGTCAGCCTGCCGGAAAACTCCCCCGAGGTCCTGGGCCCGGTTTGCGGCGTACCTGCCGAGCAGATTCGCGCCGCGGCACGGCTCTACGCCACCGGCGGTAACGCGGCCATCTACTACGGCCTCGGCGTCACCGAACACAGTCAAGGCAGCACCTCGGTCATGGGCATCGCCAACCTGGCCATGGCGACCGGCAACATCGGGCGCGAAGGTGTCGGGGTGAACCCGCTGCGTGGGCAGAACAATGTCCAGGGTTCCTGCGACATGGGCTCGTTCCCCCACGAGTTGCCAGGCTATCGGCACATCTCCAACGAAGCGGTCCGCGCCGAGTTCGAGCAGGCCTGGAACGTTACCCTGCAACCCGACCCTGGCCTGCGTATCCCGAACATGTTCGAAGCGGCCCTGGACGGCACCTTCAAGGCGCTTTATTGCCAAGGTGAAGACATCGCCCAGAGCGACCCCAACACCCAGCATGTGACGGCCGCGCTGTCCGCGCTGGAGTGCGTGATCGTCCAGGACATCTTCCTCAACGAGACGGCCAAGTTCGCCCACGTGTTCCTGCCGGGCAGCTCGTTCCTGGAGAAGGACGGCACCTTTACCAACGCCGAACGCCGCATCTCCCGCGTTCGCAAGGTGATGGACCCATTGGCCGGCAAGGCCGATTGGGAAGCCACCATCGCCCTGGCCGATGCCCTGGGCTACAAGATGCACTACAACCACCCTTCGGAAATCATGGATGAAATCGCCCGCCTGACGCCGACCTTCACCCGCGTCAGCTACGCCGAACTGGAGCGCCACGGCAGCCTGCAATGGCCTTGCAACGATGCCGCGCCGGACGGCACGCCGACCATGCACATCGAGCAGTTCGTGCGTGGCAAGGGCCGCTTCATGCTCACCGGCTACGTGCCCACCGAAGAGAAGGTCAACAACCGCTACCCGCTGCTGCTGACCACCGGCCGCATCCTCAGCCAGTACAACGTCGGTGCCCAGACCCGGCGCACCGAAAATGTCGCCTGGCACGAGGAGGACCGTCTGGAAATCCATCCGACCGATGCCGAGAACCGCGGGATCGTCGATGAAGACTGGGTCGGTATCGGCAGCCGTGCCGGGCAGACGGTACTGCGCGCCAGGGTGACCGAGCGGGTAGCGCCGGGAGTGGTCTACACCACGTTCCACTTCCCGGAATCGGGCGCCAATGTGATCACCACCGACAACTCCGACTGGGCCACCAACTGCCCGGAATACAAGGTGACAGCGGTGGAGATCGTGCGGGTCAGCCAGCCTTCGGAATGGCAGAAACGTTACCAGGCCTTCAGTGATGAACAAGGCCGCCTGCTGAGGGAACGTCGCCATGCCGAAAAAGCCGAGGTGCGTCGATGAGCTCTGACAGCTTGATCAAGATGGCCAGCCAGATCGGTCAGTATTTCTCCAGTGAGCCAGACCATGCGGTGGCGGTGCGTGGTGTGTACCAGCACATCAAGAGCTTCTGGACGCCAACCATGTGTCGCGACTTGATGGCCTGGCAAACGAAGCATCCCGACGCCGTCCTGCACCCGTTGGTGTTGGCGGCATTGATGGAGTTTGAAAAAGCGGCCTAGGAAGGGACGTTCTGTAGCGCCTGGACACAGCCCCGGCCGGTGCCTTTCGTCGTTGACGAGGGCGTCGGTCGGGGCTGTGTAGCTTTCAGTTATTGGTTATTGACGGTGATGTAGGGGTCCCACGTGTTGGTCGGGCCAATCTGGTTCAGGTTACGGTCCAGCAGAACGAAATAGATTTGGTACCAGAGCTTGCCTGGGCTCAGCGCAGTGGACTGCCAGAAGGTATAGGTCACATCGGTTTTGGCGATACCGCCGGGGGCGCCGTTGTCCAGATAAGGCACGGGGATGCCGGGGATGTTGAACGGTGTCGGCTTCGAAATGGTGCCCTTGTAATCACCGCCCTGGTGAGGGTCGCCGATCTCGACGTCCTTGATCAATGCGATGCGGTCGAAGTTGCGCGACAGCGTGGTGGCGCGCCAGCGAATGATGTCACCGGGTTTTACGTCGAACCACAATTCGTTACCGCCTTCGCCTTCGCCGCTGGTGATGTTGGCATGGCTGTCGATGGCACTGCGGGTTACCAGCATGGCAATCGCGCCGCCTACGTCGTTGGGGTGGGCGAGCAGGTAATCGGCGTCAACGTTGACCAGCACATCAATGGTTTGGGTCGTTCCAGACATTTTGTTGCTCCTTGAGGGGAATGACATTGACGACCGCGCCTGCAAAGGCGTCCGGGCCACCCGGTCCCTGGGTGCGGTCTCGAGAGGAACGATAGGTGATAGCGTTGTAGTGTCAAATTTCGAATGCTTGACGCTGGCCAAGCAGAGCGAAGCGCAACACAACCAAGGCTTTGATTTACTTTTGGCGTGGACGATCACCCACTGGATTCTGGGTGGTTTGCGGGTAGCGTCAGTGGCCAAAGGCGTACGAATTTTGTCGGCGATTGCTCCCGATCTCGCCGGAGGACAGGACGCTGGCAAGGGGATGGACGCCCTTGCCAGCGAAGCAGGAAAAATCAGCTCCGGGCTTGATCGGCCGCCCAGTGCTTCATTTCTTCGGCGATGAAGTGGTTCACCAGGTCGCTGTACATTTTTTCGATGGCATCCGGGCTCAGGCCCTCGGCCTCGGCCCATTCCCGTCGTGTCGCCAGCATCGCCTTGAAACGCTCCGGCGCACGCACCGACGTGGCCGAGGTCTTGAACTTCGAGGCCGCGAGTACGTATTGAAAACGCTTGCCCAGCAATTTGATGACCGCCTGATCGAGGGCATCGATTTCACCACGGATGTCCTCCATGCTGACGCACTCCGAGGGTTGCAGCCGATTGCAGACTTCCATGTAGATCGCTCCATTGTTTGAGCAGGCGCGGCCCAGCCTGGGCCGATGTGCTGATGTGGGTTGAAAATGCCAAGCCAGGCCATCAGGTTTGGCAAGCGGGGGGGCGTTTGCTTGTGACAGCGAGGTGGCTGTGCTGCCGCCATCGCGAGCAAGCTCGCTCCCACAGGTGGCTGGATAGGCCGCAGAATCAAGGCGCACCACCGATCAAACTGTGGGAGCGAGCTTGCTCGCGATGGCACATGATCAGGCAACCAAAATTTCAAAACCGCAGGCCTAGTCGCCCGTGTCTTCCGGTTCCAGCGCTCGCAGCCAGCGGTTCTCCGAACGGCTCAGGTGTTGGCGCATCGAGGTTTGGGCGCCGAGTACATCCTTGTGGGCTACGGCGCGCAGGATCGCTTCATGTTCGACGACCGCGGCTTCCCACGTCAGGGCATTCTCCGAGTGTTTGCTCAGGTGAGCCGAAATCGGGTTGTGTCGTTCATCGAACAGGGCGGTGATGATCCGCACCAGGGCGGAGTTGCCGCTCATCTTGGCCAGGCGCTGATGGAATTTACGGTCATCCTCCAGCGGAGGCAGGCCGTTGGCGATGCTCGCGCGCATGGCATCGATGCAGTCCTGCAGATAGCGGTAGTCGCTTTTCTTGCCATGCAGGCACGCCAGGATCACCGACTCACCCTCGATCAACGCACGCGCCTGCATCAGTTCCGAAGGGCTCTCGCCCAAGGTCATGCTCGGGTTTTTTCCGTCCTTGGACCGGGCTCGCACATACACGCCGGAGCCCATCTTGATCTCGATGTCGCCGTCTATTTCCAAGGCGATCAGCGCCTCGCGAAGCGACGGCCTGGAAACCCCCAACAGTTGGGTCAAGTCGCGCTCGGGGGGAAGCCTGGAGCCTGCCTTGAAATCCCCCTGGGCGATGTAGTTGCGCAGTTGATCGGCGATTTTCTGGTAGGGCTTGCGTTCGGCGGCGTTGATCGGTGAGACCATGGGTGGACGTCCATCGGAGAGTCCGCAAAGGCTACCATAGGCGCTCCCACAGGGAGAGGGGGGCAATGACTTCGCCATTCACATCACCGCACCGATCTGCCAGGGTAGGAATTCGTTGTCGCCCAAGCCGTTTTCCTCGCTGCAGGTACGGTGCCCGGACGCGGTCGCCAGCATCAGTCGGAACAACCGCTCACCGGCCTGGGCCACTGACTCCACGCCATCGACAATGCCGCCCGCGTTGAAGTCCATGTCCAGCTCCATGCGTTGGAACAGCCGGGTGTTGGTGGCGATTTTCAACGAGGGCGTGGGCTTGCACCCGTAGGTCGAGCCACGGCCCGTGGTGAAGCAGATCAGGTTGGCGCCACCCGCCACCTGGCCGGTCGCCGACACCGGGTCGTAACCGGGGGTGTCCATGAATACCAGGCCCTGGGCATCGACCGCTTCCGCGTATTGGTACACGCCCATCAGCCCGGTCGCACCGGCTTTCGCCACGGCGCCCAAGGATTTTTCCAGGATGGTGGTGATGCCCCCGGCCTTGTTGCCCGGCGAAGGGTTGTTGTTCATGTCACCGTCGTTGTGGCGGACGTAGGTTTCCCACCAATGGATGCGCGCCATCAATTTTGCCGCGATGTCGGCAGACGCGGCGCGGGCCGTCAGCAAGTGTTCGGCCCCATAGATTTCCGGGGTTTCCGAAAGGATCGCCGTGCCGCCCTGTTGCACCAGCAGGTCCACGGCCGCGCCGAGTGCCGGATTGGCCGTGATGCCGGAGTAGCCATCCGAGCCGCCGCATTGCAAACCGACGCATAAGTGGCTGGCGGCAACGGTCGTCCGCTGGCATTGGTTGATGAGGGGCAGCATCGCTTCGATGTGGGCGATGCCCCGTCGCACGGCTTCGCGAGTGCCGCCTTCGTCCTGGATGACCAGGCTGGCCTTGAGCGCCGCGGGGCGATCCCCCAGCTCATTCATCAACGGGGTGAGTTGATTGACCTCGCAACCCAGGCCGATCAACAGCACACCAGCGAAATTGGCGTGATCGGCATAGCCCCTCAGGGTTCGCTTGAGAATGTCGATCCCTTCGCCCTGGGCACCCATGCCACAGCCGCTGCCATGGGTGATCGCAACGACGCCATCGACGTTGGGGAAGTATTTCAAGCGCTCGGCGGAAAAGGCGTTGGCGATCTGCTTGCAGACGGTTGCCGAGCAGTTGACGCTGGAAATGACCCCGATGTAATTGCGTGTGCCGACGCGTCCATCCTCGCGGACGTAACCTTCGAAGGTCGCGGGGTTCTCGCTCAACGACGTAGGGACATAGACGTTCCGTACGCTGTGTTCGGCCGTGTTGGCGGGCATGTCCAGGTTGTGCACGTGGACGTGATCGCCAGGCTCGATGGCCTGGGTGGCCTGGCCGATGGTCTGCCCGTACTTGAGCACCCGCTGGCCGGCCGACACCGGGCGCAGGGCGATCTTGTGGCCGGACGGAATCGCCTGCCGGGCGACCAGGCGGATGCCGTCGGCATTCACCGACTGACCTTCGGCGATATCGCCTCGGGCCACCGCGACATCATCGCCAGGTGTCAACACAAGCAAAGAAGAAGGCGGGTTCATGGGACGTCCTCCGATTCCTAGCACTCGATGATTGCCTTGACGACACCTTGCTTGGGGTCGAGCAAGGTGGCGAACGAGTGGGGCACGTCGCCCAGCGTCAGTCGGTGGGTGTTCAGGGCCGCATCCGGAATCAAACCGTCGCGCAAGCATTGCTCGACGTACCGGAAGTCTTCCTGGGTGGCGTTGCGGCTGCCCATCAGCGTGGCTTCTCGCTTATGGAACTCAGGGTCGGAGAAGGTGATGGAGTCCCGAACCACCGAGATCATCACATAGGTGCCGCCGTGGGCGATGAACTCGAACCCGCGCTCCATGGCCCGGGCATTGCCGGTGGCGTCGAAGACCACGTCGAAAAAATCGCCCTCGGTCAGCTCGGCCAGGGCTTGCTTGTCGCCTTCGCCGATGTACACGGCGGCGTGGATATTCAGGTGTTGCTTGCAGAACGACAGGCGATCCTCGCGGGTATCCAGGACGGTGACTTTCGCACCGCGCAGGCTGGCGAAGATCGTCGCCGCCATGCCGATCGGGCCGGTGCCGACCACCAGGGCGTGTTTCTGCGCCTGGATGTTCGAGCGACGCACGGCGTGAGCGCCGATCGAGAGGAATTCGATCATCGCGGCCTGGTCCAGGGAAACCCCCACGGCCTTGTGCACGAATGCATGGGGAACGCTCAGGTATTGAGTGAAAGCACCGTCGCAGTGAACCCCCAGCACCTGGATAGCGGTGCAGCAGTTGGTCTTGCCCTGGCGGCAGGCGATGCAAGTCCCGCAGGACAGGTACGGCATCACATAGACGACATCGCCGACAGCCAGGTCGCTGGCCTCGTCGGTGCCCTCCACGACCCCAGAGAACTCGTGGCCCATGACCCGCGGATACTCGAGGTACGGTTGATTGCCGGTGAAGATGTGCAGGTCGGTGCCGCAGACCCCGACACGCTTGACCCGAATCAGGATCTCTCCCGGTTTCCTGAGGGGGTGTTCACGTTCGATGGCGGTGAGCGAGCCGGGTTCGTTACAGATGACTGTCAGCATGGCGATGCTCCTTGGCTGGCGTGCAGGCGGTGGTTGCCTGCAGGCGGGAGGAGGGTTGTGAGCGCGCGGCTGCCGGGACCGGGGCTCTCTTTTTTGTTGTAGGCGAGTGGTGATCTGCACCCATGACCTTGGGGCCGAAACTACAGGCTGGAAAAAATATTGGCAAGACCAATTAATAAAAATATAGATTGGACTGACCAATATGGTCTGGGCGTCGCCCGGCGCTGCATCATCGGCTGAACCCAGGTCCATTCCGGCAGGTCACTCGTTTGTCAGGAACGAAAAACAGGATGGATCCTTGATGCGACCTATTGAGCTCACCAGCCTTTCCTTTGCCACGCTGTGCGTGGCCTGTTCGAGCCAACCACCTGCCACATGGAGCTACGTCGACGCCCAGGGACGGGTCAATCTTCCTCCCGACCAGGCCTACCCCGAGCTCTTTGAAGCGGTGCAGCGTGGGCAGGTGTTCACCGACCAGAAGCATTTTGTGGACGCGTTGCCCAACCGTGATCCGGCGCAGATCCGCGCCGATTACCTGGCCCAACGTGGTCGCGACGGCTTCGATATCAAGGCCTTCGTGAAAGCCAACTTCATCGAATCTGGCCAAGCCGAAAGCCCGGCGCCCAAGCCCGGCGCTCCGATCCGGGAACACATCGACAGCCTCTGGCCGATCCTGAGCCGATCCTACAGCCAGGTGCCGGCCTACAGTAGTTTGTTGCCCTTGCCGCAGCCCTATGTGGTACCTGGCGGACGCTTTCGCGAGATGTATTACTGGGATTCGTATTTCACCATGCTGGGTCTCGAGCAAAGCGGCGATAAGGCCCGGGTCCGCCAGATGACCGATAATTTTGCCTACATGATCGACACCTACGGCCACATTCCCAACGGCAATCGCACCTACTACCTGAGCCGGTCGCAGCCGCCATTCTTCGCCTACATGGTGGTGTTGCAGGCGCGCATCGAAGGTGACCAGGCCTATGGGCGATACCTGCCACAGTTGCAGAAGGAGTATGCCTATTGGATGGCGGGCGCCCAGGCACTCAAGCCCGGTGCTGCGGATCGGCACGTGGTCAAACTTGCCGACGGCAGCGTGCTCAACCGCTATTGGGATGCCAGCCCGACGCCTCGACAGGAATCCTGGTTGCAAGATGTCCGCACCGCCGAACAGGCGCCGGACCGGCCCAAGAAGGAAGTCTGGCGTGACCTGCGCGCCGGCGCCGAAAGTGGCTGGGACTTCAGTTCGCGTTGGTTGGACGACGGCCAGAACCTGGCGAGTATTCGCACCACGGCCATTGTGCCCGTGGACCTCAATAGCCTGATCTATCATCTGGAACAGACCATCGCCAAAGCCTGCGAGACGGTGCAGAACGCCCCGTGCGTCCAGGCTTACGGCCGGCGCGCCGAATTGCGCCAGCGGGCCATCGAGCAGCACTTGTGGAATGCCGACAAAGGTTTCTACGTGGACTACGACTGGCAACGCCAGCAACAACGCCAGCAGCTCACGGCCGCGACGCTTTTCCCGCTGTACACCGGCCTGGCCAGCGCCGAACATGCCCATCGCACCGCCGATGCGGTCCGTGATGGCCTGTTACGTGCCGCAGGTATCGCCACCACTCAGGTCAGCAATGGCCAGCAGTGGGACGAGCCCAATGGCTGGGCACCGTTGCAATGGGTCGCGGTGGAAGGGCTGGACCGCTACGGGCACACCGCGTTGGCGCAACAGGTAGGCAGTCGCTTCTTGCAGCAGGTCGAGAACCTCTACCGCAAGGAAAACAAGTTGGTGGAGAAATACGACCTGTCCGGGCGGGGCGACGGCGGGGGAGGTGGCGAATATGAATTGCAGGACGGCTTCGGCTGGACGAATGGGGTGACGCTCAAGCTGCTGGGTAAAGAGGGTGAAGCTTCCCCAAGCCTTGGCGAGTGAATGCCAATGAACCCATGTGGGAGCGAGCTTGCTCGCGATGACGGCGTGCCAGCCATCTTCAATGCTGCTGAACCGCCGCTATCGCGAGCAAGCTCGCTCCCACAAGGGGTGTGTGGTGGGCGTCAAACTTCACCGTCATCCTGGAAAAAAGTGGGCTCGCTATTCATGCACCGTCACCCGATTGCGCCCGGTCTTCTTCGAGGTATACAGCGCCTGGTCGGCCCTGGCGATCAGCTCGGCGTGGTCGTTCGAGGGCTGGCTCAGGTCGGCCACTCCCAGGCTGACGGTGAAGCGGATAGTCTGGTCGTTGAACTGCACTTCCAGCGCTTCGATAGCCTTGCGCAGGCGCTCGGCGAAAATCTGTGCGCCGGCCTTGTCGGTGTCCGAGAGCACCACGCCGAACTCTTCACCGCCATAACGCCCGGCCACGTCGGACTCGCGCACATGCTCGTGCAGCAGCCTGGCGACGTGCTCGATGACCTTGTCGCCAGCCTGGTGACCGTAGGTGTCGTTGACCCGCTTGAAATGATCGATGTCGAGCATGACCAGGCTCAACGCATGGCCATAGCGCTGGTGCCGAGCGTAGGCGGCTTTCAGATTGCCCTCCCAGTAACCGCGGTTGTACAGGCCGGTCAACTGATCGGTACTGGAAAGTCGCTGCAGCTGTGCGTTGGCGGCCTGGAGCTGATGCCGGTTGGTGGCGACGTCGGTGACGTCATAGATCACCAGGCAGATATGTTTGATGGTGTTGTCGGGCGAGCGCAGCGGCAACAGCGTGGTGTTCTGGTACATGAACGCTTCCTGGCCGGTGATCGGCTGGTAGCTCTTGAAGCGCATCAAGTACGGGCGCTGCTCCCAGACCGTGAACGCTGGCGTGCCCAGGGTCGCGACACTTTCCACCTTGCGGCTGAACCATTGGCGATCGATTTCAGGGAACAGGCTGAAAAAATGCTGGTTGTGCGCGTCCTTGGGCTGCACCCCGGAGCGGTTCTCCATGAAGGTGTTCCAGACTTGCACGCGGTACTCGCGGTCGAGCACCACCACCCCGACGTCGATGCTCTGAACGATGGCCAGCAACCAGTGGAATTCGTTCAGATCGATGGATTCGCTCATGGCTCAGTTCATCAGGTAGGCGAGTTTGTGGGTCAACCGTTCGACGGAGTCCTCCGTGAACAACAGCAACAGGTCGAAACGAATATCGTGCCCTTCCAGGCTGTAGCTGATTTCCACCGCCAGGGTCTTTTTCCAGTGTTTGCTGTTGTCCCGGATCAGTTCCTCGATGGCCGCGTGCTGGCCGAGAATCTGCGGGTGGCCTTGGGAAAACACCACGTCGATCTGTTCGGCAATGCTGCTCAGGCATGCGCCGATCAAGACGCTGGAAAGGTCCAGCAACATCTCCAGGTCCGAATAGTCGGCGCTCTGGCGCTGCATCAATTGCGCGATGTCGGCGATTTCCGAGTCATGGAAGATCAACAGGGCTTCGCCAGCGATGCCGCTGCCGATAAATCCCTGGCAGATCGCGGTGAGTTGCTGGGAGCTGCCGACGTCGGTCAAGGCCATGTGCAACTCCCCGACCTCGAGGAGGTTCACGTTCGGCACCGGCAATTGCACGAAGACCCCCAGCACCTTGGCGATCAGGGCCGCTGCCCGGCCGATGGCCACGTTGACCGTCTCGCGGAACACATCGTGGAAACTGATGGCCGTGTTCGTGACCGAACGATTCTGCAACGGCACCTGGCCGGGGTGGGCCAGTAGCCCCAGCCGCGCCAGCGTCTGGCGCAGATCGTTTTCATCGAACGGTTTTTTCAGGAACGCCAGCGCGCCCAGCTCATGCACGCGGCGCACCGCCTCATCCTGGACATCACCGGAAATCACGATGACCTGTGCCTTCAATCCTTCGTCGCGCAAGGCGCTCAACACCTGGTAGCCATCCATTTCCGGCATGGTCAGGTCGAGCAACACCACATGCCCCAGGCCCTGGCGTATGGCGTCCATGGCCTGGCGGCCATTGCTCGCCTCGGTGACCGAAACCGGCCAGTCTGTCGGCAGTGCACGCAACACCTGTTTGCGCGCCATGTTGGAGTCGTCACACACCACCAGGGGAATCAACGACACAGGAATGACCATGGGTGACCAGTGGCAGGGGAGGAGGGGCTACTGACATCATTCATAGGCTTGCAAAGACCCTTTGATTAACGAACCGGGTTTATCAAGCTTAGCGTCCTGCACGAAAACTGCGGGGCTCGGTTGCATTAGAAGCTGGACCAATAAGTCAGGGGCGTCAACTGTACTTCGTCATTCACACCCCACGCAAAGCCGCGGTCGGCGTGCGATTGGCCGTGGCGGGCGCGGTTTGTGGTCTATAGTTTTCAGCAGGTCCGGAATCTTTCCGTGCCGGCGATCAGGGACTGCGGACGCCTCGCGCCGTAGCTGCATCGGATACCCGCAGGCCGTCAGCAGTGAACAAGGCAGGGAGCACACCATGGCGATCCAACGGGCGAGTGTAATGACGTCGGCCCCGGATATCGTCCATCGTGAAAACGCCCTGGCCGATGGGACGAGCCATTGGTTTCGGCGCGGCTTCGACCAGGCCAGGGAAGCCTACATCCTGTTTCCGCTGCTGGCCGTTCTGCTGTTGGTGGTCATCTGGGCGGGCACCCTGTACCTGATCAAGGTCGAACAGGCCCGCGCGCAGCAGGGGATCGCCGAGGCGAGCCTGGAAGTCGGCGCCACCTACGAAGCGCAGATCCTGCGGGCTGTGCGTGAAATCGATCAGACCCTCAAGCTCGTCAAGTACACCTACGAGTCCGAGCGGGAGCCCAACCCGCTGCCCAAGCTCAAGGCACGCGCCTTGTTGCCTTCTCCCTACTTGTTCGATGTCAGTGTGGTCGATGCCAGCGGCCGGGTCGTCGCCAGTACCCAGCCTAGCGAAGCCGGAAGCCGAATGGCCAAGGATGAGCTGCAAACGCTGGGCCCGGACACGGCGCTGTCGATCAGCCGCCCGTGGAAAAGCCCGGTGACGGGGGAGTGGAAGTTGCGTTTCAGCCGACGGCTCGATGGCGGGGATGGCGCGTTCGCCGGGATCGCCATGGTCGAGGTCGATGCAGCCTATTTCGTCAGCAGCTATGACGCCTCGAAACTCGGCAATCACGGCTTGCTCGGCCTGTTGGGTATTGACGGTGTCTTTCGGGCACGGCGCAGTGGGGAGGACGTGTCGGCCGGCGACTCGATCGATTACGCAACCGTGGTACCGGACGCTGAAAACACCGAAGCCGTACGCGCGATCAATGCAGGGGATGGTGTGTGGCGCTACACCAGTGCCCGCCAGCTCTACGACTTTCCACTGGCGGTGATCGTCGGGTTGTCCGAGGAAGAACAACTGGCCGCCGTGCACCAGCAAGCGCGTACCTATCTGTGGCGCGCCACGGGCGGCAGCCTGATGCTGGTGTTACTGGCGGGGCTGCTCGCCAGGATGAGCTGGCAACTGGTGCAAAGCCGCTTGCGCGCCGGCGAAGCGAAAATTGCCTACGCGGAAAGTGTCGAGTACCTGGCCTATCACGACGGCCTTACGGCCTTGCCCAATCGCAGTCTGTTCAGCAAGCTGTTGAGCCAGAGCATCCGCGAGGCCAGCCGTTATGATCGGCAACTGGCAGTGCTGTTTCTTGACCTCGACCGCTTCAAGCAAGTCAACGATACGCTGGGGCACGATGCCGGCGATCAACTGCTCAAGGAGGTCGCGCTGCGCCTCGAGGCGTGTCTGCGCGGCAGCGATACGGTGGCTCGATTGGGCGGCGACGAATTCGTGATCTTGCTGCCGGAGCTGTCGCAGGACAACGACGTGGCGACTGCCGCCCAAAAAATCCTGACCGCCATTGCCCGGCCCTTCAACCTCGAGGGCCAGGAGTTCCGTGTGACCGCCAGCGTTGGTATCAGTGTGTACCCACAGGATGGCCTGGACGAGCAGACACTCAAGAAAAACGCCGATATCGCGATGTACCAGGCCAAGCAATGTGGCAAGAACAACTTCCAGTTTTACTCCGCGAAGCTGAACGCCGACTCACTGGAACGGCTGACGCTGGAACTGAGCTTGCGCCACGCGCTGGAGCGCCAGGAGTTCCAACTGCACTACCAGGCCAAGCGGGACATTCCCAGTGGCCAGATCACCGGTATGGAAGCGCTCCTGCGTTGGAATCACCCCGACCTGGGGATCGTGGCGCCCATGCAATTCATCCCGGTCGCGGAAGAGACCGGTTTGATCGTGCCGATCGGCAAGTGGGTGCTCAAGACTGCCTGCCGGCAAAACGTCGCCTGGCAACGACAAGGGCTGCCGCACTTGGGGGTCGCCGTGAACCTCACGGCACGGCAGTTTGCCGATGAGAACCTGCTGACGGATTTGGCCGAGATACTGGCCGAAACCGGTATGGACGCGCGCCTGTTGGAACTGGAGATCGCCGAGAGCCTGCTCATGCAGGACGTCAAGAGGGCGTTGAATGTGTTGACCGGGCTCAAGCGCCTGCAGGTCCGTATCGCTATCGATGATTTCGGGATCGGTTATTCGTCGCTCTCCGCGCTCGAGCAGTTTCCGCTGGATGTCATCAAGATCGACCGCTCGTGTATCTGCGATACCAGCAGTGTGTCGGAAGACAAAGCCCTGACCGAGGCTATCATCGCGATGGGGCGGACCCTCAGCCTGACCGTGGTGGCCCAAGGCGTGGAAACCAAGGAGCAGGCCGATTTCCTGCGGGATAACGCCTGCGATGAGTTCCAGGGTTTCTACTTCAACAAACCGGTGCCCGCCGATCAGTTCAAGCTGTTGCTGCAAGCCCAGGCGGCTGGCACGGGGCCCGGTGCGTAGAGGCCCGTACTCATTGCGACTCGAGCGGCAGTGCCCTGACGCTACCGTCTAGTTCCCGTGCCTCGATATAGCCGATGGTGTCGGGGTTCTCTGCGATACGTTTCTTGACCTCCGCCCCGCTCGAAACCGCCTGCGGTGGCTGGCCCCTGCCGGTGAAGATGATCTTCGACCAATGCGCCTTGAGCTGGGCTGCGGACTTGCCGGTGAACGTTGTGTAGAACTCATCGCGGGTCGGTGAATCTTCTGTCTGGTCAATGGGAATCGCCTGTCCACCGCCGGGAAAACGACTGGCCTTGCCCAGGAAAATATCCGCCACCTGATTGCGCGCGAGCGTCTTCACCGGGCTGGACGCGGCGACGACCACCACCACGTCGGCCTTGGCCGCAACGCTGGCGGCGCACAGGGCGAGCCCCGCCATGGCGAATCCGATGAGTCTCACAACCCACATGGCCTGCTCCATCAGAAGACAAAATCAACAGCCAGGCTGATGACGTTGAGCGAACCCCCCGACGTGAAGTCCGGTTGGGGGTTGATCAACGGACCGACCGAGTTGCCCTTGAAACGTGTGTGATCGAATTGCACTTTGGCGTCCATGTGCTTGGTGAAGTCCCAGCGCATACCCAGGGAAAGGGTCTGCTGGCCTTCGTTCGAGCCCAGGATGCTGTTGAGCGCACCGTTGAGTTCGGCGGCCGTGCCCGCCAGGGCTGGCGGCAAGGCCGATAGCGTCAGGCCCGGGCTGGAGACTTCTGTTTCGGTCCTGGAGCGCGCGTAGGTGACATAGGGGGTGAACGCTGCGATGCGGTACCCGCCGCTGATGTACCAGGCGCTGGTCCTGCCCAGGCCGGAACGGCTGTCGAGACGTCCCCATTCACTCATGACGAACCAGTCGCCCGGATCGTAGCTGGCACCCACGCCGATAAAGTCGACGGGGGTGTCATCGGAATCGTAGCGATCGGCGATGGCGATGCCTTCCGGACCGAACTCCCTGAACGTATCGAAGAGTGAATTGAATGGCTCCAGGGTCAGGTCGGCCTTCATGTAGGTGATGCGTGTGGTGAGGACGCCGAGTTCGGTGGTGTTGGTGACCCCCCAGAGATTTCTCGTCAGCGCCTTGCCGGTCCCGTCGGAATCGCGGCTGTCGGTCTGGCCGTAGTGGGCCTGCACCGTGTTGGTGATTTCATCGACTCGAAACCGGTAGCTGCCATCGATGCCGTCGCTGCTGGAGATGGGCATCAGGCCGTAGACCTCCATGGGCGCCCGCACCCAGGGCAGGGTGTAGCCCACTTTGCGGGTGTCGGACACCAGGAACGTCGGCAACACGGTGCGGCCAATGCGTGCGCTGAAATCCGGCGTGAACTGGTACTTGATGTTGGCCCACTCGACGAAGGGCCGGTAACTGTTGTCGTAGCGCTGCTCGGAAATGACCTGCACCACGGCCGACAGCTGCGGGGTGAAGGTGGCGGTCAGTTGGGCGCCTATCAGGCTGTCGACGTCGGCGCTCCAGTTGCGCGAATGCCCCGCGCCATTGGGCTTGAAGATACTGGACGTGAAGTCGGCTTTTTTCTCGCTGGAATGGACGATCCCCACCGTGCCGAAACTGCTCAGCGAGAACATGTCGGCTGCGTCGGCACTGGCACCGCCGGCATACAGCGTCACGACTACCAAGGCCAAGGTATTGGGCTTTTTCACCATGGGCTCAAGGTAACCTCGTTGCGTGGATCGCCATTCGTCTGTTCCTTGTAACGTTGGCTGAAGCTGCGCGTTGTCACGCACCGAAGCGTAGCCTAGATCGCCAATTTGAGCGTAAAGGTCGCTCCCGTTCCCGGGCCATCGCTATGGGCCTCCAGCGAGCCGCCCATCTCCATGGCCGCCAGGACGCAGCTGTGCAGGCCAAAACCATGGCCATCCTTGCGTGTGGTAAAGCCATGGGCAAAGATCCGTGTCAGGTTCTCGGGCGCTATGCCTTCGCCGTTGTCGATGACCTTGATCACCAGGGTATCTTCTTGGGGGATCTCGCTCTGAAGGATGATTTGAGGGGTCAGCTCCGGCCGGTCATCCATCGCCCTGCTGGCGTTTTTTATCAGGTTGATCAGGATCAGCAGCACCCGGTGCTTGTCCAGTTGCAGCAAGGGTGTTTCGGCCAGGTTTCGCACCACGGTGATCCGATGCGCCGCGATGATGCCGGCGTTCATGCGCAAGGCATCCTCGATCAGGTCCTTGATCTGCACGGTTTCGGCCAGGCTGGAGGTGCCTGCGTAAGATTGCTGGGCGGCGACGATTTCCTTGATGTGATCAACGCTTTTGCTCAGTTGGCCGAGTTCTTCGGTCATGCTCTGTTGCTCCACCGCAAGCGCGTCCACCAGTTGGTTCAGGTAGCCGGGCAGCAGCTTGCCTTTCTCGTCGTGGGAGATGAAGTCGCCAAGGTCATCGGCGTGCTCGTTCATCATTTGCACCGCCTTACCGAGCCCCGAGGCCTTGCTGGTGCGCAGCTTGCGGGTGACCAGGTCGGCGGAAATATTCACGCTGTTAAGTACATTGCCCACGTTGTGCAGGACGTTGGTGGCGATTTCGGCCATGCCGGCCTGGCGAGCGGCGGCGGCCAGTTGAGCCTGGGCTTCGGCGGCGCGCAAACGACTCTGCGCCAGTTGCCAGCTCATCCGGGCGAGCACGCCCACCAGCAGCACCAGCACCAGGCTGCCGCCTGCCGCGCGCCAGAGGTAGGTACGCGCCTGCTGGTTCACCGCGGCCAGTTGTTCTTCCTCGGACAACCCGACAATCACCGCCAGCGGAAAGTCGTAGAGCTGGCGGGCACTGGTGTAGCGCCGCACCCCGTCCCAACCATTGACCGAGAGCACTGCCTCGGTGTTTTCCGCGTCCGGCACCACCGCCGGGTAATCGACCGTATCGCCGGCCAGTACCGTTTCTCCGGTGCGCCGCACGCGGAAGAGGCCGTCAGTGCCCAGCAACCCGAGGGCACCCTGTTCGCCGAGTTTCGAGGCGTCGTAGCTACTGACGAAATAGGCGGCGTCGACCTCGACCCTGGCGATCCCGGAAAGCGTGCCATCCGCGGCGTCGAGTCGCCGGCTGAAGCGCAAGCGCCATTCTCCAGTGATTGGGCTTTTCCACGGATGACTGATGGACAATGAGTCGCTGTGCCGCAGTGTTTGCTGCTCATTCGGGTCAGCGATATTTTCCCGGCCGTTGACCTGCGTACTCGCCACGAGCCTGCCGTCCGGGTTGACCACGCTGACGTCGAACACCAAGGCCGGCGGTAACAAGGCCCGCTCCTGGAGCCGACGCAGGGGATTAGGCTCGCCCTCGGTCTCATAGGTGTATTTGACCAGCTTGAGTGTTTGATCGATTTCATGGATGGCGCGCAACATTTGCGCTTCGTAGGTGGCGCCCATTTCCAGGCTGGCCGTCGCGGCGCTCTGCTGCGCGCGAAGATGTTCGACCTTGATCAGGTAGAGGGTGGCGCTCCAGATGGCCAGCAACAGCAGAACAGCCAGCAGCGGAAACAGGATGTAGGCTTCCTTGGCTTGATCGAAGGCGCGCCGAAGCACGCCGGCCTCGCTATCGTCATTGGCCTCGGCACGATGGGCAGTGCCAGGGGCCAACCTCAGTGTCTCAGGCCGCTGGATCGGCATGGTGTGCTCCCTGCATTGTTCGACCGACGGCTGGTGGGCGTCGACGCGGTACGGCTCGAGGGGCGTAGCTCCTGATGGCCCGAGCGAAAGATCCTGGGATCTGTCAGAACTATAGACCACAAATTCTGTATGCCGATGTGCGAAGGTGGGCCCGATTGGCTGGGATTCTGAGGATTTTGTGGTGAGGGGATGTTGTGGGAGCAAGGCTCCCTTCACCACAGGTTTGCAGGCACTGCAAAACGAGTTCGACTGGATCGGTGATGTGCGTGGGCGTGGCCTGATGCTCGGCATGGAAATCGTCGACCCGCAGGGCACCCCCGATGTACAGGGTCATCCGCCGTTGATCATCGGGCAGGGGCCAGCGTCCGGCTTGGACGCTGGCCTCGATCCAACGGGCACTCAGTAGTCCCAATAGGCCGCTACCCAACGAAAGGCGTCACCGTCGACCGCCACCCGGCCAACGGAGGGGAACGGCAGGTGAGTGGCGACCAGCAACTCACCGGACGCCGCCGCTTCTTGCATCAGGCGGACCCGAACGCGGACCGACTCTTCAGGGTCATGTTCAAAGCCGTTGTGCCAGTCGGGGTGGTCGAAGGCGACCGGGAACAAGGCATCGCCGGCGAAGGTCAAGCGCTCCTCGCCGCAGGTCACGTGGACCACGCTGTGCCCTGGCGTATGGCCGCCGGTGCGCTTGACCAGCACGCCCGGGGCGACTTCGTAGGCTTCCTCGAAGGTGCGCAGCTTGTCGTGGTACTCGTGCATGAATTGCTCGGCGGTGGCGCGCAGTACGTCCGGTACCGGCGAGGGCATGGAGGTGAGGGAGAAATCCGGCGCCGCCCAGAACGCTACCTCGGTCGCGGCCACGTGGATCCGCAGGTCTGGACGCAACCGGCGCTTCACCTCATCGACCAGCAGCCCGCCAATGTGGTCCATGTGCATGTGGGTAATCACCACGTCGGTCACCGACGCCAGATCGATACCGGCGGCGGCAAGACGCTTGGGAAACTGCCCGGCCCGCGGGAAACCGGGGAACTGGCCGCCGAGCCCGGCATCGACCAGGATGGTCTGCTCGCCGCTACGTACCACCAGCACGTTCAGCGCCCAATCGAAGGCGTCCGGGCCCAGGAACATGTCCTTGAACCAGGCCGCGCGGGCGGCTGGGTCGGCATTGGTGGACATCGTTGCGGTCGGCAGGGGCAACACCCCATCACTGACCACCAGTACGTCGATCTCGCCAATCTTCAGCGCATAACGCGAAGGGACCAACTCCTCGTACGAGGTTGCGTGCAAGCTCATGTTTGAATCCGGATGCATTCCATCCTTTGCTGCAGGGGCGTTCAAATGCGTGGTCATGGTCGTTCTCCGAAGGCTTGGCTCAAGGGCTTTGGCGAAAGCCGCTTCTCTCGGCATGAGAAAGTGGCTGTCGCTGGAGAATGAGTCTGCATCGCGCCGGACCGCGTTCGATACCATACGTGGGTATGTTGTGCAGGCGCTTTAGCGTGATTGACCCCAGCAAAAGGTATGGCCATTCAGTGAGCCGGGAAGACGGCGGCACAGGCGCCATTGATGCGACTGACCCACCGCTTTCGCGAGCAAGCTCGCTCCCACAGGGGATCTGGGTGTTCATGAGCTTTGCATGCAACGCAGGGCCAATTGTGGGAGCGAGCTTGCTCGCGATGGCGGCGGCACAGTCAACATCGATTCAAGCTGACCCACCGCTTTCGCGAGCAGGCTCGCTCCCACAGGGGATGTGGGGGTTCATGAGCTTTGCATGCAACGCAGGGCCAATTGTGGGAGCGAGCTTGCTCGCGATGGCGGCGGCACAGTCAACATCGATTCAAGCTGACCCACCGCTTTCGCGAGCAGGCTCGCTCCCACAGGGGATGTGGGGGTTCATGAGCTTTGCATGCAACGCAGGGCCACTTGTGGGAGCGAGCTTGCTCGCGATGGCAGCGGCACAGTCAACATCGATTCAAGCTGACTCACCGCTTTCGCGAGCAGGCTCGCTCCCACAGGGGATCTGGGTGTTCATGGGCTTTGCATGCAACGGAGGGCCATTGTGGGAGCGAGCTTGCTCGCGATGGCGGCGACGCAGTCAACATCGATTCAAGCTGACCCACCGCTTTCGCGAGCAAGCTCGCTCCCACAGGGGATGTGGGGGTTCATGAGTTTTGCATGCAACGCAGGGCCAGTTGTGGGAGCGAGCTTGCTCGCGATGGCGGCGACGCAGTCAACATCGATTCAAACTGACCCATCGCTTTCGCGAGCAGGCTCGCTCCCACAGGGGATCTGGGTGTTCATGAGCTTTGCATGCAACGCAGGGCCATTGTGGGAGCGAGCTTGCTCGCGATGGCGGCGGCACAGTCACCATCGATTCAAGCTGACCCACCGCTTTCGCGAGCAAGCTCGCTCCCACAGGGGATCTGGGTGTTCATGAGCTTTGCATGCAACGCAGGGCCAATTGTGGGAGCGAGCTTGCTCGCGATGGCGGCGGCACAGTCAACATCGATTCAAGCTGACCCACCGCTTTCGCGAGCAGGCTCCCACAGGAAAGTCAGGGGGCATGTTTAAGCGGGGTCATTCCAGCGCTTGAACCACCAGTGCAGCCGGGAGATTGGTTTGCCCTCGGCGTCCAGTGGGCGGCCGTCCTGGGCGTAGGCTTGGGCCGGTTCCAGCAGTTGGCCGTTGAGGTAGCGGGCTTCGACCGCCGGGTTGCCGTTGGGGTGCAGGCGGCGGTAGCGGCCGTCGCGCACACCGTCGCGATAGACCTCGGCTTCGGCCAGTTGCCCGTCGGGGAAGTAGTTGTTGGCCTCTCCGTGCAGCAACCCGCGACGGTACGTGGCCTGGCGTTGCAAGCCGCCTTCGGCCGCGTAAAAACTCGCCACGCCCTGCAATTTTCCCTTTACGAACGGCAGGACCGCCGAGACCTTGCCATTGGGGTGATACAGGGTGCTGGTGCCCTGCAGTTCACCTTGGCTGTAGTTGAGTTTTGCTTGCGGGCGCTGGGCTTCTTCGATGTGCAGCGGGCCGTCGAGCCGGCCATCGACCAGTTGCCCGTCCAGCCGGCTGTCGCCGCGTTCCAGGTCCAGTCTTTTCGTGGTCATTGCCGTGCTCCCGTCAGTTGACCTTCACCAGGCCACCCTTGATGGTCAGCATGCCGCCGCCGTCCACCGTCTGTTCGGCGGCCGCCTTGTTCACCAGGCTGATGCCGGCGTCGTTGGTCAGGGTGGTGCCAGCCTTGTTTTCCAATGACGTCCCGGCCTGGTTGCTCAGGGCCGTGCCGGCTTTCTGGCTGATGGACGTGCTGGCCTGGGCCGCCAGGTCCGCGCCGCTCTTGATGGCGAAGCTGCCGCCGCTTTGCAGGGTCAGGGTGCCGCTGACCTTGATGGTCAGGTTGCCGTCCACCGTCAGGCTGTAATTGCCGGTGACCTTGTGCTCGTAGTTGCCGCCGGTGCTGTGGGTCTGGTCCGAGCCCACGGTGACGGTGCGGGTGTCCTTCACATCGAGGCTGTCGCTGCCGGTCTGGATGGTCACGCTGCGCTTGCCTTTCTCCAGGGTGACGGTTTCGTCGCCTTCCTTGACCGTGCGGGTGCGGGCGTTCTGCACCGTGAGGGTTTCGTCATGGCCGACGGTGGCGGTGGTGTCGTTGAGCACGTTGATGTTGAAATCCTTTTGCGCCTGGAGGAACACCTCTTCGGCGTCCTTCTTGTCTTCGAAACGCAACTCGTTGAATCCGCCGCCGCCCTTGGACGAGTTGGTCTTGATTCCGGATTGGGTCTGGTTCGCCGGCAGCGCGTAGGGCAGGGCGTTGTCGCCGTTATAGACGCAACCGGTGACCAAGGGACGATCCGGGTCGCCGTCGATGAAGGTCACGATGACTTCCTGGCCGATTCGCGGTACGAACTGCATGCCAAAGCCTTTGCCGCTCCAGGGCAGGACCACGCGCACCCAGCAGGAGGAAGTCTCGTCGTTCTTGCCGGTACGGTCCCAGGGGAACTGCAACTTGATCCGGCCGTATTCATCGGTCCAGATCTCTTCGCCGGCCTTGCCCACCACCACGGCCGTCTGGGTGTGCATGCGCGGTTTTGAAGTGGTGCGGGCCGGTCGATAAGCGGTGGCCTTGGGGATCGCTTCGAAGCGATTGCGGTAGCTTTCATGGCTGGCTTCGTGGCTGACCGAGGTCACCACCCAGTCGATATTCAGCGTCGTGTCTTCATGGCCGGCGAGGGTGAACCAATACCCCGGCACCAACCAGCGGCAGTCGCTCTCGCCGACAAAACGTTTCTCCTGGCTGCGCAGGCCGTCCACCCGCTGTTTGGTCAGTGCATCGCCCTGGGCCTTGGCGTTGTAGCCGCCCGGATGTTCGTACATCGAACTCGGCCCGGCTACGGCTTCGGCCTGGCTGAAGAGCGATGTGGTCGGCGTGGTGAATTCATAGTCGGTGGCTTGGTAAACCCCGGCCACCGCCTGCAGGCACACCTGCCCTGAGCGGATGCCGTGCAGTTCTCGCTCACCCATTTTCTGCCCGAGATAATTCACCGTCGGCCCATTGGGGATCGGCGCGAAGGCGTCGTTGCTGTCGGCCAGGACCAGCGTGTGCTTGCCTTCCTCGTGGGTGAAGAACCAGAAGATCCCGTCCTCTTCCAGCAGGCGCGAGACGAAGGCCAAATCGGTTTCGCCGTATTGCACGCAATACTCACGTGGGGTGTAGCTGCCGCTGAGCTTGAGCTGGAAGTCGGTGAAACCGTGGGCCTTGAAAATCGTGGTGACGATGTCCGACGTGGCAAGGTTCTGGAACACGCGGTTGTTGCTGGCAAGGCTCAGCCACCAGAGCCAGGGGCGCAGTACCAGTTGATAGCGCTCGGCGGTGGCGTCGGCGGGCAATTGACGGATTTCAGCGACGAGGGCGTCCAGCGGGCGGAGCATGGCGTCATTGTGCAAGGTGGCAGTGACATGGGTGGCGATAGCGGGGGCCAGGGTAAGACTAGTGCCGTCGTTGAGCCCATTGAGCACATACTGGCCGAGGTGGTTCAGGGATTCGTCGCCGCAAATGGATTCTGGATACAGCGCCGCCAGGGAAGAGGCTGTGAGGGACAGGCTGGTATTGGTATCAATGGTACGCGGCATCGGTTGATCTCAGGCGGGTTGGCGTCAGTACCACACGTAAGGGGAGTTGGCAGTATTGACCCAGATGCTGATCCCCAGATACTGATTGGTGCGCCCGCCATGGGGGGGGCCTGTGGTGATCGTTGCCAGCGGGTTCCAGGAGTTACCGTCGGCCCAGTGAAGCCCTGCCCATGAACTGAATTCGGGTACGGCGACGTCCATGTCGTAGGCCGGGTCCATGACGTAATACTGACCGGCATCACGGCGGGCCAATAAATAATGCATGCCACCCGGGACCGCGACCAACATGATCAAACGGGCATTGTTGTCGAAGTCTCGTTCGCGTACCCCTCTGGGCCAGCGGGTAACCCAGTTGGTCGGACTCCACAACTCCATGGAGTACTTTGCCCATTCGGGTGCGAACACTGCGGGTGATCCCAATATAAGAATAGCCGTACGATAAGGTGATTCGATCACGCTTGCGCGAAAGCCGGCGTTTTTGAAATAACGGGCAATCTTGGCTGGAGCGCTGACGTCCAATTGATTGAAGTCGCGGCTGACAGACGCAAAAATTGCCATTTCCTCGGGCGTACCCGGGGCGCCGGCTTGATTGAACTCCGCCTCTGCAACAGCTGATGCAGCCGCACCGCATGACAGATCTTCACTTTGCAGTAGCGAGTATCGGGGCATGATAAGTGTTCCTGAGTCGATCGCTTGGAGAGATCAGATACGCGGCTCTTTACACTGACCGTACCAGTAAAAGAACCGAGGTCTTATGTTCGATGTATTCGGTTGTCATGAGTGTTCGATTTCTTCTCGTTCGCGCGCAAAGTGACGAAGAGATTGACGCTGGTCGCGAGGAATGCTGCAGATTATTTTCGCACCTTTCCAGTACATGAAATCCTTGGCTGGGGATTTGGCAAACACATCCGGAGTGTTTGCCAGATTTGCTTGCCAGATATCGACGGCAGTACCGAGCCCCGCCTCTATTTCTCCGAGAGTGCTGCCGATGCATACAAAATAATGGTCAAATTTCTTATTGCCCATGACGGCAATTTCGTAGGTGTCGAAATACTCATCATTGGTCAATGTAAAAAGCGCAGCTCCAGCACAACTGAAACAGCGTCCTTTTTTTGACTTGAATACCATACGCCCCAATTCTATCCAGTAAGCTGGGGCTTCCAGGGCATTGGTTTTGATACCGAGTTGCATCTTGATGACTGCTGCGGCCGATCCTTTTTGCATGGTGGTGGTGGAGTCATCGGCAGTATGTTCATAGCGACCATGTGTGCCGGTGGGGATGTCGGTGATTTTTATCGCTTTCCACGTATCCTGATATCTCATCAATTGCACGACGATATTGGACTTTTTGGGGGCGGATGAAGAAGCTACCGCCAAGGATGATCCAGCGATGGTGATTGGTGTTTGCTGCCTCCTGACAGGGCGACGTTGGAGAGGGGCGCTTGATGGCTGAACGACCGGTTTCAGGTTTGCCGGTTCGACATCGCTGGCACCCACTTGTGCGTCCAATAGTGCATAAAGTGCGGAGCTTGTTTTTAACGCATCGAAAGCAACCATATAGGAGAAAGGCACCTGAGTTTTTCCCAAAAACCAGTCCACTGCCGCTTTGAGTTGGTCATCGTATTGATCCTCCCCCATTATTCGGCGAAGAATCATGGCAGCAGCTTTACTGGCGTCGCTCTTATTCCAGTGAAGCCAGATACCGTCCCAAGCTCTCAAGGCGTTCTCGATGGCTATTCTATATTTCATTCCAACACCCACTCCGCGAGTTTCCCTGTCACCTGTGTCATCAACACATTCTCGACATCCCGTGCCCCCGCCGCGCTGCATTTGGCCAACACAGCCTTGACGATTCCCGCATCGAACTCGAACTGCTTGCCCGTCGCCGCCTTGTAGCGCCCGCGCAATTTCTCCAGCTTCGCCAACACAATCCCTTCCAGCGTCGCCTCATCCAGCGGCCGGTACGCCACCACCGTCATGCGCGCCAGAAACGCCGGACGGAACGCTTGCAGCAGCACCTTGTGCAAGGCTTCGTTGAAGGCGTCGGTGCCCAGTTGCGCCACCGGCGTGTCCAGCAGCAGTTCGGCGCCGACATTGCTGGTGGCGAGCATCACGGTGTTCTTGAAGTCCACCACCAGGCCGGTGCCGTCTTCCATCAGGCCTTTGTCGAAGACGTTGTAGAAGGCTTCGAGCACGTCCGGGTGGGCCTTTTCGATTTCATCCAGCAACACCACGGAATAGGGTTTGCGCCGCACCGCTTCGGTGAGCACGCCGCCGCTGCCGTAGCCGACGTAGCCGGGCGGGGCGCCTTTGAGTTGGCTGACGGTGTGGGCTTCCTGGTACTCCGAGAGGTTGATGCTGATCAGGTTGCGTTCACCGCCGTACAAGGCATCGGCCAAGGCGTAGGCGGTTTCGGTCTTGCCCACGCCGGTGGGGCCCACCAGCAGGAACACGCCGACCGGTTTCTGTGGGTCGGTAAGGCCGGCGCGGTAGGCTTGCAGGCGTTGGGCGATGGTGTTCAACGCCGTGCCCTGGCCCATGACCCGCTGGCCCATGCGCTGGCCGAGGGTGCGCACGGCGTGGGCTTCGTCGGCGAGCATCTTGCCGACCGGGATGCCGGTCCAGCCAGCGATCACCGCGGCGACGGTCTTGCTGTCCACCTGTTCGGGCACCAGCGGATCGTCCTGGCGAATGGCATCGAGGCCGGCTTCCAGGCGCAGCAGTTCGGCGGCCAGGTGGTCGATGCGGTTATCGACCTCGGTGTCGGCTTTTTCACTGTCGGCCCGTTCGCTCAGGGCCAGCAGTTCGCGCCGGGTGTCGAGCAGTTCGCGTACGGCTTCGCGCTCTTCGCCCCAGCGGGTTTCCAGCTCACGGATGGCCTGCACATTGCTGGTCGATTCGCCCTCCAGCAGGGTGATGCGCTCGCGGTGATCCAGGCCGGTGGCCTGTTCGCGGCGCAGGCGTTCGACTTCATCCTTGAGGCTGTTCTGCCGGTGGCGCAGGCTTTCCAGCGGCGGCGGCACGTCGTGTTGGCCGAGGGCGACCCGGGCGCAGGCGGTGTCGAGCACGCTGATGGCTTTGTCCGGCAACTGCCGCCCGGAGATGTAGCGGTGGGACAGTTTCACCGCCTCGTGGATGGCGGCGTCCAACACTTGCACGCCGTGGTGCTGTTCCAGTTTGCTCGCCACGCCGCGGAGCATTTCCACGGCGGTGAGTTCGTCCGGTTCTTCGACCTGCACCAATTGGAAGCGGCGGGCCAGGGCCGGGTCTTTCTCGAAGTATTTTTTGTATTCCAGCCAGGTGGTGGCGGCCAGGGTGCGCAATTCGCCCCGGGCCAGGGCCGGCTTGAGCAGATTGGCCGCATCGCTGCCGCCTTCCGCACCGCCGGCGCCGATCAGCGTGTGGGCTTCGTCAATGAACAGGATGATCGGTTTTTCGGCGCTGCGTACCGCATCGATCACGCCCTTGAGGCGTTGTTCGAATTCGCCCTTGACCCCGGCGCCGGCCTGTAACAGACCCAGGTCGAGGACGCGCAGGGTGACTTCCTGCAGCGATGGCGGCACATCCCCGGCGGCGATCCGCAGGGCCAGGCCTTCCACCACAGCGGTCTTGCCGACACCCGGCGCGCCCACCAGGATCGGGTTGTTCTGCCGGCGCCTGAGCAGGATGTCGATGCACTGACGGATTTCGCCGTCGCGGCCGACGATGGGGTCGATGCGACCGTTCCGGGCGTCGGCGGTCAGGTCCTGGGTGTACTGGTCCAGCACCGGGTCCTGTTTCTGTGGCGCCTCGCCGGGCTTGGCCGGGCGCACGCCAGCGACATGCTCACGGGAGCTTTCGGTCCATTCCAATAGATGGGCGCGCAGGGCGTCGCGGGGAATGCGCAGCAACGACGAGGCGCTGTTGAGCAGCAGGCTGCGGCGCTCATCACGGTCCAGCAGTGCCAGCAGCAACAGCCCGGAGCGGATGCTGTCCAGGCCCAGCACACTGGCCTGGACCACGGCGTCTTCCAGCAGGCCGATGGTTTGCGCCGACAGGGCGGGGGTGCGGGTGCTGCCGGATTTGAACAGGTCCAGGGCCTTGTTGGTTTCCGCCGCCACCGCGTCACGTTCCAGGCCGAAACGCGGCAGCAGGCAGGCGAAGTCACCGCCCTCGATATCGAGCAACTCCAACAGCAGGTGTTCGATTTCCACGTAGTGGTGGCTGCGCTGCATGCAGCGTTGCGCGGCCCGTTCCAGGGCGCGGCGGTTGTCCGGGTTGAGGCGTCCGATCAGGCTGGCCAGTTCCATTTCAGGCGATCTCCGGCTGGCGAAGGCGGGTTTCTATCCGTTGCACGGCCAGGCTTGGCTGGCGTTGCAGGCCAGCGTTCCAGTTCAACCGTGGCGCTGCCTGGCGACTCAGTTGCAGCGGGCCGGCACCGCGGACCAGCAGCACCAGGGTGCAGTCCAGGTCAGGGCCGAAATACAGGGCGTAAAGGCTGGCGAGCAGCGGATGGGTTTCGCCGGTGGGCAGCAATCCGCTGGCCTGGGCCGTGCTCAGCGGGCCGAGGGTCAGGCGCACGCCGGCATGTTCGTCCCAGACCCGGGTGCCGGCCACCGCGTTGCGGCCCAGGCGCAGGTTGCGCCCGCCCGGTTGCAGGCGGCTGCGACTGGCCGGCGGGATTTCACGCCAGCCGCCTTCGTAGGCACTCAGTTCCACGGGTAAGCCGAACTGCTCGCGAACAATCGCCGCGAACCCGTCCAGGGAGCGCCGGCCATCGGCGTACAGCGCGGTGCAGGCCAGGACCGCCGAGTCGGGGGCGGCCTGACGCTCCTGCAAGGCCTTGGGCAGCAGGCCGGTCAACGCTCGCAGTTGCGCGTGTACGGCGGACGCGCCTGGGGCGGTGAAACCGAGGGCGATGCGATGTTTGCGCATCACCTTGTAAAGCAGGCTGAGCAGGCGATGCTGGAACAGGTCGAGGAATTCCGCCGGGGCGTGATCCTTCGCCCGCGCTCGCTGTTGCAGCCATTCCTGGTAGGCGTAAGGCAGCGGGCCGTCCGGGCCACCGAGGCCGAAGATCGGTGTGGTCAAAGTGGGCGGCAAGCCGACTTCGTGGTCCAGGCTCTCGACTTCACTGGCGGCGAACAGCGGCGTCAATGGCCCGCGCAGGCGCAAGGCTTCGGCGTGCGGCGCGGTGCCGCTGCCCAGGGGCTCGGCCTGGGGGTGTTCGCGTTCGAGTAATAACAGCGCCTGGAGCCATTCGAAGCGTTGCGGATCGCGTCGCAGTCGTTCGCTCAGGTTCAGAGCACCAGGGGTTTGCCGGCTTGGGGTTGCCATGTCTTCACCTCCTTGTCGGACTGGACCAGCACCGTGCGTACGAAGCGGTTGGCGGTGGCGTAAAGGGAAAAGAACTGCGCCAGCACGCCGGAGAAGAGCACGGCGCTGCTGCCGACAAAGTGTTGCGGATCCAGGTGCAGGCGCACCTCCAGGCCGTTGCGCCAGCCGCGCCAGGCGTCTTCGCCGACATGGGCGATGACGCGCTCGCAGCCCAGTCCGGCGACCCCTTCGATCTGTCGGTGGGCGCTGGCTTCGTCCCGCAGGTTGTGCAATTCGAGAATCTCACGCAGTGCGTCCAGTGCCTGGGGGCCTTCGACCAGTGACAGATGGTTGAGGGTCAATTGCGACACCAGCCGCCAGCGCGATTCACCGTCCAGGCGCGGCAGGCTTTGCGGGCTGGGTGGGTTGCGCAGGCGCGCCCAGGCCACCGGTCCCGGGCGCTCGAAACCCAGCGGCGTACCGGCCGGCAGGCTTTGGGCCAGGTGGCGATTGGTGCACAGCAGTTCGGCGGTGAGGCTGTAGTCGCGGGTGTCGGCCAGCGGGTCGAACCGGGTGTCCACCAGGCTGACCATCAAGTCGGTGCCCAGCCGGTTCGGGCTCATGCCGCTGACCCGGCGCGCATGCCAGTAGCAGGTTTGGTCGCTGCCATGCTGGCTGCCGTAGTAGGCCGGCACTTTGCGCACGCCCTGGCCGGAGATGGCGCGCATGCCCCGGATGCTGTGGATCTCGACGCTGTTTTCCCGGTGACTGTCGGCCACCAACCGGTACTCGCTACGGGTGCCATCCGGGCGCAGCGGCTCGGACGTGCGGGGGAACAGGTTGATCACCGGCGTACAGCCGAGGGCGATGTCGCTGGCCTGGAGCGGCAGGCGACTGCCGGGTGCCCGGTCGAACACGATGTACAGATACAAGGCCTGGCTGTCGCTGGTGGCGCCGGCCAGGGGCAGGTCGAAGAAACCGAATTTATCCGGGAAGGCAAAGTACTCGGCCAGCAGGCGCATGCCAGGGTGCACGCCGTCCTCGTCCGGCAACAAGACCTGGTCGCTGGCGAAGCCGACGATCTGCGGCAAGCCGGCCAACGGCTCCGGCACGCTGCCCGGCGCGCCGGCCAGGACCTTGATGGCGTGGGCACCCAGCAAATCGTACAGCCCGGCGTTGATCATCGGTGACGCCGCCAGGTGCACCCGCAGCGAGTCGATTCCCAGCGTCGACCACTGGCTTTCCCCCAGGCATCGCAATTCCAGGCGCAAGGCCGAACGGGCCTGGACCACCCCGGTCAGCGCCTGGGTTTCATCGCTGCCCAGCAGCAGCGCTTCGCTGACGTGGACTGGCCACAGATGCACGGCGGCCGTGGTGCGAAAATGAATGCTCTGGCCTGTGTCGGTGGTGACGAACAGCGGTGTGTCGCGGGGCAGCGGGTAGCCCTCGTTCAAGTTGCCTTTGCTCGGGTCGGGCTCGAACTGCACGATGGCACACGACGGCAAGGGCCGCATGGCCAACGGGTAAAGTTGTTCGAGCAGGGCATCGCTGAATTCGGCGTAGTCGTCGTCCAGCCGCCGTTGCAAGCGCGCGGCCAGCAGCGCGAACCCTTCCAGCAGGCGCTCGACATGGGGGTCGGGGCATTCGCCGGGGGACAGCTCCAGGCGCCGGGCGACCTTGGGATAACGCTCGGCGAACAGGCTCCCGGCGTGACGCAACCAGGTCAGCTCCCGTTGGTAATAGTCCAGCAGTTGTGGGTCAATCGAGTCGCTCATGGCGTACCTCCAGGCCGTCGCCGGCGGGCTCGATGACAAAGGCCACGGGCCAGGCGTGCAGGTCGCCGCGCAGCTCGCCCGACAGCCGTATGCACAGTTGCTGCGGATGGCCCGGCACTGGGCAGACCTGGACCTCGCCCAGACGCAGGCGAGGTTCGAAGTGGGTGATGGCCTGGCGGATTTCCCGGGTCAGTTGGCGCCGGTCATCGCTGCGCTGCTGTTGCAGCGCGGTCCAGTCGGCGATGCCGTAGTCGAGGATGCTCGGTGGATCGGTCAGCGCCCGCGGACCGCGTCGGGTATTGAACAGGCGCGACAGTTCGGCATGCACCGAGTCTTGCAACGCCTGTCGGTCGAACGCCCGCCCGGTGTCGTCCGCCGGGCTGGCCAGGCGTTCGAACAGGGGTGGGCGCAGCCCGAAGCCAGCCATGGGCGCGGCTGCCTTACTTGGTCATTTTGTTGGCGGCCAGGTCCCAGGTCGTGCCCGCCGTGCCTTCCTTGGTACCGTCGTCTTTCTGTGCGGTGAGCTCCCATTTGATCTTGGTGAAGTTCAGCGACAGGGTTTCCACCGGTTTGCCGCCGGTGCCGCCACTGACACTGACGTTGGATAGCACGACGTTGGTCAGGGTGTAGATGATGAAGGGCATGAGTTTACCGCTGCCTTCGGCGGCGTTGCGGCCGATGGTGATGACGGCTTGCGGGATTGGCTTGCCGGCGCAGCAATACTCATTGAGAGTGGGGGTGGAGCTGTCGACGAACTTGGTCAGGGTGAATTCGCCGATGTGGGGCCGGCCGGAGGTGCGCTCCGAGTTGCTGACGTCGTTGGTGACCTGCATTGCCACGTTATGGCTGTAGGACATGACCTCGATCTTGTCCGTGAACCCCTCCAGCAGGCTGTCGCCCTTGATGTCGCCGCCGAGGTCGAGAATGATTGCATCCATTGTGTGGAACTCCTGAAGTCGAGTGGGGTGTTACCCGATACCGATCCGTTAAAGACGAACGCTGAACCTGTGGCGAGGGAGCTTGCTCCCGCTGGGCTGCGCAGCAGTCCTAAAAAACAGGGCCGTTTCGCGCCCCAGCGGGAGCAAGCTCCCTAGCCACATAGCCACATAGCCACATAGCCACATAGCCACATAGCCACAAGCCACGCAGCGGTCAGGCAGCTACCGGCGGCGGCAGGGTCGCCACCAGGCGGATCGAGGCGGTCAACTCCTCCAGTTGGAAGTGCGGCCGCAGGAACACCGTGGCCTTGTAGGCGCCGGGCTTGCCGGCCACCTCCGTCACATCCACCCGGGCTTCGCGCAATGGGTACTGCGCCTTGATCTCTTGTGGCGCGTTGTCATTGATCAGCACGTAGTCGGCAATCCAGTTGTTGAGGTAGGTCTGTACGTTGTCGCGGGTCATGAAACTGCCGACCTTGTCGCGCATGATCACCTTCAGGTAATGGGCAAAACGCGAAGCCGCGAGTACATACGGCAACATCGCCGAGATCCGCGCGTTGGCATTGGCCTCGTTGGTGTTGTAGACCTTGGCCTTGTTGGTGGTCTGGCCGCCGAAGAACACTGCCACGTCGCTGTTTTTCTTGTGGCACAGGGAGATGAAGCCCAGGTCGTTGAGTTCTTTTTCACGGCGGTCGGTGATCGCCACTTCGGTCGGGCATTTGAGCGACAGGTCCCCGGAGCTGGTGCGGAAGGTATGGGCCGGCAGGCCTTCGACCGCGCCACCGCCTTCGGCCCCGCGAATCGCCGCGCACCAGCCATATTTGGCGAAGGCTTCGGTGATGCGTTGCGCCAGCGTCCAGGCGGCATTGCCCCACAGGTACTTGCTGTGGTCGGTGCCATTGACGTCTTCGACGTAGTTGATGCCTTCCACCGGCAGCGTGTCCGGGCCGTAGGGCAGGCGCAGCAGGAAGTGCGGCAACACCAGGGACACGTAGCGCGAGTCTTCGCTTTCCCGGAAGGCGCGCCATTTGATCAGTTCCTGGCTCTCGAAAATCTTCGACAGGTCCCGGGGGATCGCCAGTTCGGTGAAGCTGGTCATGTCGAACAACCGCGGGCTGGCGGCGGCGATGAACGGGGCGTGCGCAGCGGCGGCGACGTTCGAGAGTTTTTCCAGCAGGCCGATGTCCTGGGGATGCCGGCCAAAGGTGTAGTCACCTACCAGCAGGCTGAACGGATGCCCGCCAAAGGTCCCGTATTCTTCTTCGTAGATTTTCTTGAACAGCGCGCTCTGGTCGAATTCGACGGCTTTTTCCAGGTCGTTCTGCAGTTCTTTCTGAGTGACGTTGAGCAGGCGCAATTTCAGCCGGGTGCTGGTTTCGGTGTTTTGCACCAGCAAGTGCAGGCCGCGCCAGGAGGCTTCGAGTTTCTGCAGGTCGGGGTGGTGCAGCACTTCGTTGAGCTGGGCGCTGATCAACTCGTCGATCTGGCTGATGCGATCGTTGATCATCGCCACTGTGTCCTTGTCGATGGCCATGCCTTCGTCGAGGACCTGGGTGGCGAATTCGGCCAGCATGTCGCGGGCGTAGTCTTGCTGGCTGTCGTCGTGGGCCATGCGGCCTTCGGCGATGATCTTGTCCAGCAGGGACAGGGTCTGGGTCGTGCTCTCGCTGGTTTGAGCGCTGGATGAAGCAGGCATGGCGTTATCTCCCTTGAATGATGCGCGCGATCAGGCCTGTGGTTCGGCCGGGGCAGGGTCATCGTTGGCGGCGACGGTCGGCAGCTCCTGCGTCGCGTCCTGGGGCCGCGCCGACTTGATCTCCTGCAGGCCCTCGGTGTTGGCGATCACGTCACGCAGCAATTTGTCCAGGTCATCGTTGCCGTCGAGCTTGGTCAACAGATCCCGCAGGCGTTGGCGCGCCTCGAACAACCGACGCAACGGCGTGACCTGCTCCACGACCTTGACCGGGTCGAAGTCGTCGATGTGCCGGAAGTTGAGCTCGATGTTGAGCTTGCTGTCGTCGCCGCTGAGGGTGTTGTTCACCTGCAGCGTGGCGCGGGGGGAGATGGAGGCGAGCACCTCGTTGAAATTGTCCCGGTCGATTTCCGTGAAGCGCCGCTCATTGAGCTTGGGCAGCGGGTCCAACGGCTTGCCCGAGAGGTCGGCCAGAATGCCGACCACCAGTGGCAATTCTTTTTTCTCGATGGCGTTGCCGATTTCCACGTCATAGGTGATCTGGACGCGGGGAGGACGGACTCTGTCGAGCTTGTGCTGGGTACTTTCTGCCATGGCGGCCGACTCCGATGCATGTGTGGGAGCAATGCATCGGGAGTCCCGCTCATCGCATTCCCTTGCTGATCCGCAGGTTGCAAATGGGCGGCAGAAAACCTGTCATTCCCTTGACGAACCTGGTCCATTCAACCGCGTGGGTCGAACTACCCAAGACGCTAGAACAGGTCTATAAAAAAGCAAGCAAAAACAATTTTTGACCGCTGAGAAAAGGAAGATTCATTTTGCGTGGGTTTTTTTATGGATTTTTTTTGAGCCTGGCACTCACCGGTTGCTCGCTTTTTGCCCCCAGTGTCGACCTGGACACCCTGACCCTGGACGTCGCGCCCCGGGCCAATGACGACACGCCGATCGCGGTGGATTTCATCGCGGTGAACGACCCGGACCTGCTCAAGCAACTGTCGGGCATCACCGCCAGCCAATGGTTCGCCGAGCGCGAACAGTTCCAGCGCGACTATCGTCAACTCATGTCGGTGTGGGGGCTGGAGCTGGTCCCGGGGCAATTCATCGACCGCCAACCCTTCCCATTGGAGGGCCGGCGCGCCGCTGGACTTTTGGTCTTCGCCAGCTATAACACTCCCGGAGCCCACCGGCTTCGGCTGGACGATCAGCGCAAGGCCTGGCTGAAGTTCGACAGTCGCGAGATGACCCTCGTCAACGATGGCCAGCGTGATGACCGTCAGCCTTGAGTAAACCGCGGGCCGCCATGGGCGGCGACATTGGGATGTCGAAGGGAGTCGTATGAGTCTGTTACCTGACGCGGTGTGCTGGCATGAGGGCATGCAATTGCTGCCCCAGCATTTTCAATTGCAGGGGCTGCGTGCCGAGGCCTTGGCTGCGCATTTCGCCGGGGCCTGCAACCCTTGGTTCTGGGGCGTCAGCCAGTTGGAGGTCGACCCGTCGGCCCTCAGCGCCGGCCAGGTACGGCTGCTGCAATTGCAAGGGACCTTGCCGGACGGCTTGCCGGTCAACCTGCAGGCTGGCGTCGGGCCGACGCTGGAACTGGACATCACCGAGGCCATCGACAAGACCGCCGACGCCACCGTGACCGTGTACCTGGCCGTCAGCCCACTGTGGCGCGCCGGGCAACTGCTGCCGCTCAAGGGCCGTTTGCAGTCGGTGGTTGGCGAGGCGTTGCCGGACCTCACCAGCGGTGAGTTTCCCGAATCGATCACTGTCTGGCGACCCAACCCGAGGTTGTGCACGCAACTGAGCAAGGCCGATTCGATCTGCCTGCCGTTGCTGCGCATCCGCAAGGAGGGCGGTGGCTTCTGGCGCGTGCCCTACACGCCACCAACGCCGGTCCTGTTGCCGGAATCGGTCCTCGGCCGGCGGGTCGCCGGGGTGTGTGCCCGGGCCCGGGAAAAGTGCATGTTCCTCGCCGGTCGCTTGCGTCAGGCCCAGGCGGCCGGCAACCAGGACGATGCCATGGAGATTCGCCGGCAATTGACCGCCTTGTGGGCGCGCTTGCCGGAAGTCGAAGGGGCGCTGAACACCCGCGTGGCGACGCCCCAGGCACTCTACGGTTTGCTGCTGGGGCTGGCCGGGAGCTGGTCGGCCCTCGATCCGCTGGCGGGCGTCCCGGCCTTCGCACCGTTGGATTTTCTCGAGTTGCAGCATGGCTACGAGCCGTTGCTGGATTGGCTGGAAACCACCCTGGAACTGGTCCGTGCCGGCTATCGCAGCCTGGCCTTCGAGCGCAACGAGCAGGTCTTCTCGATCCAGTTGCCGGACGACCAGCCGGATCAACGCCTGGTGATCGGCCTGCGCATGCCCAACGGTGCCAGCGAGCAGGCCGCGGCCGACTGGTTGCGCGGGGCGATCATCGCGTCGGCGCGCCACGTTCCGCTGCTGAGCCGGCAACGCATGAGCGGTTTGCCCCACCAGGCCATGAGCCGCAACGAACAGGTGGCCTACAGCGTCGGCGACGACACCCGTTTGTTCGTGGTGGCCGCCAGCGGGCAATGGTTCGACGGGCAATTGCCGCTGCACATCGTGGCACCGGCATCGGCCCAGGCCAGCAGCCCGTGGCAGGTGGTGTTGTTCGTGGCGCAAGCCAGTGAAAGTGCCTGATCGCAAAAGGGGAATCGTATGCCTGATGGAAGTGGCGGAGCGGTTCGGAGTCTGCATGAGGCGCCGCTGAGCAGCGCTTTTCGCCAGGCCTGGCTGAAGTGGTCCCAGGAGTGGCAAGACTTGCCCAAGGACAGCGACCCCGCGGTTTTGGTCAACCGGGTGGTGGAGTTTTCCGGGCGCAGTGCCCAACGCCTGTGGCGGGTGGCCTTCGCCACCGTCGGCGATGCGGCCACCGAGCAGGTCAAGGCGCTGGTCTATGCCTTCGTCGCGCTGGTGGACGAAACCCTGTTGTTCAGCCCTTGGCCCGGCCAACTGGCCTGGCAGCAGCACCCCCTCGAATCACGCATGTATGCCAGTCGCCAGGCCGGCGAGCGCTTGCCGGCGGCGATCAAGAAATTGCTGGACGAGCAGATGCCTGGTACCCGGGACCTGGCGAACGTCTACCTGCAGTGCCTGATCCTGGGGTTCCAGGGGCGATTGCGGGGCGAGCCCGGCCAGGTCCAGCAGGCCAAGTGGCGTGCGGCGCTGTTCACCTTCGCCTGGCAACACGACCCCGATTACCTCGACGTCAGCCAGCGCCTGGCGTTGGCTGCGACCGCGCCGCCAGTGCGCATGCCGGTGCAGCAGTCGTTGCCGGACGGCTTGCGCCTGGGGCTGGCGATCCTGGCGATGGTGTTGTTGCTGACCGGCTTGGGGCAGGTGTTTTGGCGTGACATCCGTTTGGAGCTCGAGCCGGTGTTGCAACTGAACGAGTCGGCGGTGGTTCAGGAGCAGGATTCATGAGCACCCTGAGCATCGTTGCCCTGGTGTTGATCGCCATCGTCGTGGTGCTGTTGATCGCCGCCCTGATCTGGTGGCTGCGGACCCAGGGCGGGGCGGCGATCCGCAGTTTCTATGGGGCGGTGCGCCACATGGAACAGGAGCAGGGCACCCGGGATCGCTATCAGATGCCCTGGTTGATGATGCTCGGCAATGAAACCGACGGTGCCCAACTGTGCGCCCAGTGGCGCTTGCAACCGACCGACAAGGCGGCCTGGTTCGGGCGCTGGTTTTCCGATGTCGAAGGCGCGGTGCTGGTGGTGCCCCAGGCGTTGTTCCTGCCCGACGAAGGCATGAACCGGCAACGGGGCAACTGGTGGCGCCTGCTCGGGCTGATGTTGCGCTTGCGCAGCAAACGGCCATTGGATGCGGTGATCTGGACCGTGCCGTTCAGCACCCTCGATGACATCGAGCACACCACCGAGCTGAGCCTCAAGGTCCGGCGCTGCTTCATCGATCTTTTGCAACGCTTCGGCCTCAGCCTGCCGGTGTATGTGGTGATGACCGGGATGGAAGAGCTGCCCGGGTTCCAGGAACTGGTCAGCGCGCTGCCCGCCGAGGCGCGGGAGTCGATGCTGGGCTGGTCGTCGCCGTATTTGCCGGATGCGGCGTGGCAGTCGCAGTGGAGTGATCAGGCCCTGGACCAGGTCAACGCCGCGCTGTCGCAGTCGATCATCGAGATCGGTGCGCTGTCGGGACAATTGGGCACCGATCTCTATGGCTTGCCGGAGCGTTTCGAAGGCTTGCGGCGGGCCTTGCAGATCCTGCTGGAGCCGGTGTTCCAGGGCAACGCCCAAGGCGAAGCGCCGCGCTTTCGTGGGGTGTATTTCACCGCCAGTCAGGCGCCGGCCGTCAGCGGCGACGGGTTGACCGCCGCCGACAGCGCCCAGCGGCAAACTGTGTTCGCCCGGCAATTGTGGTCGCGGCGGCTGGTGGCCGAGCGTGGCCTGGCCCAGCCAGTGCCACGGCTGTTGCGCTTGCGCCAGCGTGGGCATCGGTTGGCCGCGGCGGTGGCGTTGGTGGTGGGCCTGGTCTGGCTGGGGGGCATGGTCTGGGTCTGGCACGATTCGGTGGAGCAAGCCGAGGGGCTGTCGCGGTTGATCCTCAGCGCCCATAAGAACCACCTCGTAGTCGACCCCGACGAACCGCAACTGGAGCCGACCCGGCACAACGTGCAGAACTACTGGAACGTGTTGGAAAAAGCCCCGAGCTGGCGCTTCGTTTCGGTGGTCTTTCCCACCTCGTGGTTCTCTTCCGTGGACACGCAACTGGAGAATGGGTTACGCCTGACCGCCCGGCATCATTGGATCTTGCCATTGCGGGATCTGTTGAACGCAGACCTGGAGCAACTCAAGTCCATCCGCAACACCGAGCGCCGGGGCAACGTCGAGAGTGAAGACCCGGCGCAATGGCAGAGCTACGTGAAGGCCAAGGCACTGGTGGACCTGGCGGTACGCCTGGAGCAGCACAACCAGATGTTCAGCCAGGTGGTGAACGACCCCAAGGCGCCGCTGGACGAACTGGTGCAACTGAGCAATACCGCGTTGTCCCTGGGACTCAACACCGGCACCTTGAGCCGCGCACATTTCTACAACCGGGTGCTGTTCGATGCCCAGAACAGTGATTTGAAAGGGTTGGACCTGAACGCCGCGCGCCCGGTGATCTCCGATAACTTCACCGGGCTGATGCAGCGCTGGCTGGACCATTACTTCCTGGCGGACAACTTCGTGCGCCAGGCCGGTTACCTCAAGCTGCACCTGCAACGGCTGGAGGCCGGCAGTGGCAATTCCTTGAGCGAGCTCGAAGACCTGATGGCGCTGATCGACGATTTGCAGACGCTGGTCAGCCTGACCAATTCGGCCTGGGGCCGAGGCAAGGGCCAGGACCTGGTACCCGGCTACAGCCAGATGCTGGACAAGGTCAGTCACAGCGCTTTGCTGGGGCCGGATATCGAGCAGGACCTGGAGAGCCAGGCGGCAAAGTTGCAGCAGAGTTTTCGTGACCAGTGGATCGTCCAGACCGGCTCCCGGGACAATCTGCTGGTGCAACAGGGCAGCGGCCTGCTGGTTTTGCAGGACCATGTCACCGCGCTGGACGGTGCGGTGCAGGCACTGTTCAAGCGCGATTTCGTGGCGTTGGCCATGCAGAAGGATCCGTCGGACAGCAACCCCGATGCGATGGGCCAGGGCGATGGCAGTGATGATTTCAGTGTCGCCCTGAACTACTTCGCCAGTTACAAGAGCTATGCCAGCGAAGAACTGCCGCGCATTCCGCCGGATTACCGTGACGCGCTGATGCAGGCCGCCGAAGGCGCTGCCGCACGGGCCATGTGGTTGAGCCTGGATGAAAGCGACGCGTCGTTGCCCGGCATGGGTTTCAATGTACAAACGACCCAGGCCGTGGCGCTGCAAAAAGCCTTCATGGATGTGCACCGCGGCGACCTGGCGATCCGTTTCCAGCGTCTGCTCAATCGCCGGGCATTGGCGCAGATCAAGAGTGGCCTGGACGAAATCGATGCCCAGCCGCTGTTCAGCCAGCGGGCCGATGTCCAGCGCTGGGACGGTTCGAAGAACTTCGGCTTGCAGCTGTACGGTGCCAGCGATCCACAAGACTTGAAGCTGAGCCTGAGCCAGCAGTTCGGCGTGATGCTGCAGGTCGCCGAACAGCGAATGCCCGCCCTGGAATGGCTGATCGTCCAGCAGGACAACCTGTCGGCCCTGGAGCACGACCAGGTGGCGCGCTTCATGGCCCTCAACGATGAATTGCTCAAGTACAAGAACCAGAATCCGGCCAGCTCGGCGGCCCAATTGGAGCAATTGGTGAGCCGGGACTTCATCACCATGGACACCACGTCCTGTGCGCAGATCTTGCAGACCTCCAGCCTGCCCAGCGGGCGCGGTGACCTGGCCCAGCGTACGGTCGCGTTGCAGCAGGGCGCCCTGCAACGGTGCCTGTACCTGCAACAGAACCAGGCGGCGAGCGCCTGGAATGACGTGGCCAACTATTTCAATCAATACCTGGCCGGGCGTTTTCCGTTCGCCCAGGATGTGCGCGCCAGCGATGCCGACCCGGCGCGGGTCCAGCACCTGCTGGAGCTGATCGACACACGCCTGCCCCTGGCCCAGGCCGGACTGGTGTTGAGCCAGACGCCGGAGCGCCTGGCGGCCGAGGATTTTCTCAACCGTTTGAAACAGGCCGGCACCTGGCTCGGGCCGCTGTTCGTGCGCGACAAGAGTGGCATTCTGGGGGTGGAGATGGACGTGCGCTGGCGGACCGATCGTGATGAAGAGCGCGGCGCTGACCAGGTGATCGCCTGGAGCCTGGACGCCGGCAACCAACAGATCAGCTACCCCGGCGGCGGCCAGCAGAACCTGCGGTGGATGGTCGGCCAGCCCGTGCGCCTGACCTTGCGCTGGGCCCGCAACGGCTACCAGCGTCCGGCCAACGATCCATTGCAACCGAACCTGGTGGTGCGCGACCTGGAGGCTGGCTGGGAGTACCAGGGGCCGTGGTCATTGCTGCGCCTGATGCGCGCGCTGGGATCGGCCCAGCGTCAGCCGAATGTCGACTACACCGATTTTCCCCTGGCCCTGCAACTGCCGGTCACTGCCCAGACCCAGGCCCGCACGGCGGAGCAGACACTGATGTTCGTGCGCCTGTCGTTGATGAGCCAGGGTTCCAAGCTGCCGTTGTCGATCCCGCCGCTGCCGACGCGGGCACCCCGTTCACCTTTCATGGCGACCTCATCGAGCCCCGCCATCGCCACCCGTGAGGAGGGCCTGTGAGCGTGCCGATATCGCCTTTGCCCGAGTTGGTCACTCAGTTGCTCGAGCCGATCAGTGCCGAGTCACCCTGTGGTCTCGACCTGCGCTACGAGCCGGAATACGACCAACTGCGCGAATTGCGCCGGGAGGACGACACCAGCTTGCCCACCGGTGTGTGGCAGTCTTCGATCAAGCGCGCCCTGTGGCCGGACCTGGAACGGCTCGCGACCACGCTGCTGCTTGAGCGCAGCAAGGACTTGATGATCAGTGCCTGGCTGGGAGAGGCCTGGTTGCATCGGGCCGGGCTGGAGGGGTTGCCGGGCAGCCTGGCGCTGGTGGCGGGGTTGTGTGAACGCTATCCGGAGCAGTTGCATCCCCAGGCCGATGAAGGCGACCAGTCGTGGCGAGTGATCCCCTTGGAGTGGCTGGCCCGGCGCTACAGCGAAGTGTTGCTGACGCGGGTGCCATTGCTCGATGGCCGGGACCCGGCGTTTGCCAGTTTCTGCCTGGACGACTGGCAACGCTTGCAACGTCAGCAAGTGTTGGTCAACGACAGCAAGAACGCCAAGGCGTCGGCGGAAGCGGCGCGCAACGAGCAAAAGAAACTCAGCGAACTGATTCGCAGCACCCCCTTGTCATTCTGGTTGCATCGCCAGGGCAGCCTGATGCTGAGCCTGCAGCACCTGCAACGGCTCGAAGCCTGGAGCGACGCTTACCTGGGCAACCTGGCCCCGGGCTACAAATCCCTGCACGACGTGATTCAGGCGTTGCTGACACTGGTAGAGGAGTTCATCGCGATGCACCCACAACAACCCACCGTCGTGCCGGTGCAAACGTCCCCGGCGACGACGTCGACGCCCCAGCCCCAGGCGGCTGCCCAGGTCTTCCAGGAACCGGCCAATCGTGAGGAGGCCTACCGACAGCTACTGGTGATCGCCGGTTACCTGGCCCGTACCGAGCCCCACAGCCCAGTGCCCTACCTGATCCGGCGTGGTGTGGAGTGGGGCAACAAGCCGCTGAGCGAACTACTGGGCGAACTGATCAGTGCCGATGCCGAATCCCGGCGGTTATGGACCTTGCTGGGGGTGCTTTAACGCTGCGTGTCGGGTAGCGGCACCGGCGTCAACACCGGTTTGCCGGCAAAGAACGCGTTCAGGTTCTGGCCGACCAACTCCACCGTGCCACGCGTCGCTTCCGGCGACAGGCCGGCCACATGGGGCGTCAGTACCACGTTGGGCAGGTTTTTCAGCGCGTCCGGTACTTCGGGTTCGTGATCGAACACGTCCAGGGCCGCGCCGGCGATCCGCCGCTGTTCCAGGGCGCTGATCAGGTCGGCGGTGGCGACCACACTGGCTCGGGCGATGTTCACCAGGAAGCCATGGGGGCCCAGGGCGTCGAGGGCCTGTTTGTTGATCAACTGCCGGGTATCCAGGCCGCCGGGCGTGGCGACGATCAGGAAGTCCGAGACCCGGGCCAGTTCCGTGGGCGTGGCGCAGAAGGTGTAGGGCACGTCGTTGCGCAGCCGGCGATTGTGGTAGCTGACGCTCATGTCGAAGCCGAGGGCGGCGCGCTTTGCAATGGCCATGCCCACCGCGCCCAGGCCCAGCACACCCAGGCGCTTGCCGGCCAGGGAAGGGCGCATGACCTTGGCCCACTCGCCACGGCGCACACTCGCATCGGCCCGGGGGATGTCGCGCACCAGCGCCAGCAGCAGTGCCATGGCATGGTCGGCCACCGACGACGCGTTGACCCCGGCGCCGTTGGTTACCACGATGCCCCGCTGGCGCGCGGCCTGCAGGTCCACCTGCTCGTAACCGGCACCGATCACGCAGATGATTTGCAGATTGGGCAGGGCGCCGATTTCTTCCGCCGTCAAACCCAGGGGGCCGCGGGTCAGTACCGCACTGAAGCGTTCACCGTGTTCGAAAATCGCTGTCTTGCGTTCGGCCGGCGTGGGCGCCAATTCCAGGTGGTAACCCTGCCGTTCGAGAATCGGCAGGTATTCATTGACGGTTTCAACCAGTACCAGAACGGTTGCGGTCATGCTGGGCTCCTGTGGGCGCTGGATCGATTGTGGCTATTCAACCTGATTGTAGGAGCCGGGGGCAGGGGGGCTTGGCTTTTTATGTGCATTTCGGTTGCCGTGGTGCCTTTGTGTGGGCGCCTGACAGACGGCCTGTCTCGCTGCTCGTACTCCGATCCAATGGTGGGAGCGAGCTTTGTGGGAGCAAGGCTTGCCCGCGATAGCAGCGCCTCGGTAGCAACTTGCACCCCGAGTCGCCTGCATCGCGAGCAAGCTCGCTCCCACAGGGGATGCAGGGAAATACAGGGACAATTCCACTGCGGCGATCTGATCCGCATAACCGCTCCTCAGCTAAGTCTTTGCTTCTGCTCGTGAATCCCGGACAATCGCGCCCCTGTTTCGGCCAGGGCGCTGCCTGTCGGGGTTTTCCGACTCGTCCCGGCCGAGTGCATGTGACCGGAAAGCGGAGATCCGACCGGATGAATGATCAGGCCAATAGCGTCGAAGAGCGCTTTGAAACGACAGTCCCAGCCACCCTCAGCCAATGGAGTCGCCAGGACACCACCTGGATGCTGGGTCTGTTTGGCACCGCCATCGGTGCCGGCACTCTGTTCTTACCCATCAATGCGGGCCTGGGTGGCTTTTGGCCGCTGTTGATCCTGGCGTTGCTGGCGTTCCCCATGACGTTCTATGCCCATCGGGGCCTGACCCGTTTCGTGTTGTCCGGTCGCGATGGCGCGGACATCACCGAGGTGGTGGAAGAGCATTTCGGCCTCAAGGCCGGTGCGCTGATCACGCTTTTGTACTTCTTTGCCATTTTCCCGATCCTGCTGATCTACAGCGTGGCGCTGACCAACACGGTGGGCAGCTTCCTGGAACATCAGTTGCACATCCAGCCGCCCCCTCGGGCCGTGCTGTCCCTGGTGCTGATCCTCGGCCTGCTGGCGGTGGTCCGTTGCGGCGAGCAGGCGATCGTCAAGGCCATGAGCCTGATGGTCTACCCGTTCATCGTGGCGCTGCTGTTTCTGGCGGTGTTCCTGATTCCCCACTGGAGCGGCGGTATCCTGAGCACGGCGTCGACGCCGCCGGAACCTTCGGCGTTGTTGCATACCTTGTGGCTGGCGATCCCGGTGATGGTGTTCTCGTTCAACCACTCGCCGATCATCTCGGCGTTTGCGGTGGATCAGAAGCGTCGCTACGGCGCCAACGCCGAGGAGCGCAGTTCGCAGATCCTGTCGCGCGCCCATGTGCTGATGGTGGTGATGGTGCTGTTCTTCGTGTTCAGTTGCGTGCTGACCCTGACCCCGGCGCAATTGGCCGAGGCCAAGGCGCAGAACCTGTCGATCCTGTCGTACCTGGCTAACCATTTCAGCAATCCGACCATCGCCTTTGCCGCGCCGTTGATCGCGTTTGTCGCCATTTCCAAATCGTTCCTGGGGCACTACATCGGCGCCAGCGAAGGCCTCAAGGGCCTGATCGTCAAGAGCGGCCGCCGTCCGGCACCCAAGACCCTGGACCGCCTCACCGCAGCGTTCATGCTGGTGGTGTGCTGGATCGTCGCCACCCTCAACCCGAGCATCCTGGGCATGATCGAAACCCTGGGCGGCCCGGTCATCGCAGCCATCCTGTTCCTGATGCCGATGTACGCCATCCGCAAAGTCCCGGCCATGGCCCGCTATCGCGGCCAGGCCTCCAACGTCTTCGTTGTGTTGGTGGGGTTGGTGGCGATTACGGCGTTGGTCTACTCCCTGATGGCCTGACTGGACCACAATGGTTGTGGTGGCGTGCACAAGTCTGTAAGTCGACACCATTACCCGTGGCGAGGGAGCTTGCTCCCGCTGGGGTGCGAAGCGCCCCTGAGTCCTGACGACTCGGTGTGTCAGGCAAATGGTTGGGTCTGCTGCGCAGCCCAGCGGGAGCAAGCTCCCTCGCCACAAGGACCAGGCTGGATACAGCATCGCAGTACACCACCGAATCCCCTGTGGGAGCGAGCTTGCTCGCGATAGCGGTGGTTCGGCTGGCATCGAAATGACAGGCATAAAAAAACGCCGCCCCTCGCAAGAAGGGCGGCGTTTTCAGTCGGGCGTTTTAAGCTTTACGCTTGAACGACCGGGATGTTGGCGTTTGCAGCCGCTTCACGGAACTCGGCGATCTGGTCGAAGCTCAGGTAGCGGTATACGTCCGCTGCCATGCTATCGATCTTGCCGGCGTATTCCATGTACTCCTCGACGGTCGGCAGGCGACCCAGGATCGAAGCCACGGACGCCAGTTCGGCCGAAGCCAGGTAGACGTTCGCGCCGTCACCCAGACGGTTCGGGAAGTTACGGGTCGAGGTCGACACCACGGTGGAGTTCGGCTCGACGCGCGCCTGGTTACCCATGCACAGCGAGCAGCCTGGCATTTCCATCCGTGCGCCGGCCTTGCCGTAGATGCCGTAGTAGCCTTCTTCGGTGAGCTGGTGAGCGTCCATCTTGGTCGGCGGCGACAGCCACAGACGGGTTGGCAGCTGACCCTTGACCTGCTCCAGCAGTTTACCGGCGGCGCGGAAGTGACCGATGTTGGTCATGCACGAACCGATGAACACTTCGTCGATCTTCTCGCCAGCAACGCTGGACAGCAGACGGGCATCGTCCGGATCGTTCGGCGCGCAGAGCACAGGCTCGTTGATGTCGGCCAGATCGATTTCGATGACTTCGGCGTATTCGGCGTCGGCATCGGCTTCCATCAGTTGCGGGTTGGCTACCCAGGCTTCCATCGCTTGGGCGCGACGTTCCAGGGTACGTGCATCACCGTAGCCTTCGCCGATCATCCAGCGCAGCAGGGTGATGTTCGATTGCAGGTACTCGGTGATCGACTCTTTCGACAGCTTGATGGTGCAACCGGCAGCCGAACGTTCGGCCGAGGCGTCGGACAACTCGAAAGCCTGTTCCAGGGTCAAGCCTTCCAGGCCTTCGATTTCCAGGATGCGGCCGGAGAAGGCGTTTTTCTTGCCTTTCTTCTCGACGGTCAGCAGACCGTTCTGGATGGCGAAGTACGGAATGGCATGAACCAGGTCACGCAGGGTGATGCCAGGTTTCATTTTGCCTTTGAAGCGCACCAGGATCGATTCCGGCATGTCCAGCGGCATGACACCGGTGGCAGCGGCGAACGCGACCAGGCCGGAACCGGCCGGGAACGAGATGCCCATCGGGAAACGGGTGTGCGAGTCACCACCGGTACCCACGGTGTCTGGCAGCAGCATGCGGTTCAGCCACGAGTGGATGATGCCGTCGCCCGGACGCAGGGAAACGCCGCCGCGGGTCATGATGAAGTCAGGCAGGGTGTGGTGGGTAGTCACGTCGATCGGCTTCGGATAGGCCGCGGTGTGGCAGAAGGACTGCATTACCAGGTCAGCCGAGAAGCCCAGGCACGCCAGGTCTTTCAGTTCGTCACGGGTCATCGGACCGGTGGTGTCCTGGGAACCCACGGTGGTCATCTTCGGTTCGCAGTAGGTACCCGGGCGCACGCCTTGGCCTTCCGCCAGACCGCAAGCCTTGCCGACCATCTTCTGCGCCAGGGTGAAACCCTTGGTGCTTTCAGCGGGGGCTTCAGGCTTCTTGAACAGGTCGAACGCTGGCAGGCCCAGTTCGGCGCGTGCCTTCTCGGTCAGGCCACGGCCGATGATCAGCGGGATACGACCGCCGGCACGGACTTCGTCCAACAGGACCGGGGTCTTCATTTCGAAGGTGGTCAGGACTTCATCGGTACCGTGCTTGCAGACTTTGCCAGCATGCGGGTACAGGTCGATCACGTCGCCCATGTGCATGTTGGACACATCGAATTCGATCGGCAGGGCGCCGGCGTCTTCCATGGTGTTGTAGAAAATCGGTGCGATCTTGCTGCCGAAGCAGAAACCGCCGGCGCGCTTGTTCGGAACGAAAGGAACGTCGTCGCCGAAGAACCACAGCACCGAGTTGGTCGCCGATTTGCGCGACGAACCGGTACCGACCACGTCACCGACGTAGGCGATCGGGAAGCCTTGGCCACGCATCTCTTCGATCTGCTTCATCGGGCCGGTCTTGCCTTGTTCATCAGGCACGATGCCGTCACGGGCCATTTTCAGCATGGCCAGGGCGTGCAGCGGGATGTCCGGGCGGGACCAGGCGTCAGGGGCAGGGGACAGGTCGTCGGTGTTGGTTTCGCCGGTGACCTTGAACACCCGCAGGCTGATCTTGTCGGCCAGCACAGGGCGGTTCTTGAACCACTCGCCGTCGGCCCAGGATTGCAGCACGGCCTTGGCGTGAACGTTACCGTTCTTGGCTTTTTCAGCCACGTCGTGGAAGGCATCGAACATCAGCAGGGTGTGCTTGAGTTCCTTGGCGGCTACCGGCGCCAGTTCGGCGTCGTCCAGCAGTTCCACCAGGGTCACGATGTTATAGCCACCCTGCATGGTGCCGAGCAGTTCAACGGCACGCTTCTTGTCCAGCAGGGGGGATTGGGCCTCGCCCTTGGCCAGGGCGGAGAGGAAACCGGCCTTGACGTAGGCGGCTTCGTCGACTCCAGGCGGAACGCGGTTGGTGATCAGGTCAACGAGAAAGGTTTCTTCGCCAGCCGGAGGATTTTTCAGCAGCTCGATCAGGCCTGCGGTTTGTTCGGCGTTAAGCGGCTGGGGAACGATACCCAGGGCTGCGCGCTCTTCGATATGTTTGCGGTAGGCTTCAAGCACAGTTATTACCCTCATCAGTGGTCCCAAATGGGTGTCCGGGACGCTCATCCAGAAACCCACGGTACTCATGCGCGTCGGCGGCTTTTTGAGCCACCACGCCAGAGTTTCCGGAGTTCCTCACAGAAGCTGCTTTCAAAGTTTTACGCCTGCAGAACGGGAGCTGATGAGGGTTGGCGTTGGGCTTTCCCCGCTGGAAAGACCCTTCGCCAACACCGCTCTGAAGGAACGACTGTGCTCGTGACGCTTTGAAAACAGCTTCTAACGGACATTGGCGCCTTAAAAGGCTGGCTGATTCTACGGGAAAAAAAAATTAAAGGTAAGTTGGGCGCTCAAGTTTGAGGGGTGATCAATCTTAGACAAAGGGCTAACATGCCAGCCTGTCCTGCTTTTGCGTGTGCTTTTCCTTATGCCCAACCAGCTCATCAAGACCCCCTGTGTCGGCCTCTGCTCCACTGTCTACGGTGACCTGGTGTGCCGTGGCTGCAAGCGGTTCCACCATGAAGTGATTCACTGGAACGGCTACAACGAGGACGAAAAACGCGCGGTGTGGATGCGGCTCGAACAACTGTTGGTGCAGGTGATGGTGGCCAAGTTGGAGGTTTTCGACCCCGGGTTGCTGCGCCAGCAACTGGAATCGCGCAAGATCCGTTTTGTGCCGCACCAGTCGGAATATTGCTGGGCCTACCAGTTGATCGCCCGGGGCGCGCGGGTGATCAACAACCTGGAAGCCTATGGCATGGTGCTGATGCCGGAGTTTCGCGATTGGGACCTGCCGGACCTGCGCGATGCCATTGATCGGGAGTTTTTCCTTCTGTCCGAAGCCCATTACCAGCGGTACATCGCGCCCGGGTTCCTGAAGGATGCGATCGGCGGCTGACCCCTGGCCATTTGTGCAGAGGCGCTTCTGTGCCCGGGAGCTTTTGTGGCGAGGGAGCTTGCTCCCGCTCGGCTGCGCAGCAGACGCCTGGATTTTTCAGGGCCAGAAATTTTTTAGATCAAGAGCGAGGGTCGCTTCGCAACCCAGCGGGAGCAAGCTCCCTCGCCACAAAAAAGCCCATTCGCTTTATTCCTTGGCCGCCAGCTCCACCAGATGGTCCTCGACCTCCTGCGGCTTGAGCACCAGTATGTCGCTTTCCAGCGTATCGAGCACCGCCTCGGCGGTATTGCCGATCAACACCCCGGACAACCCTGAACGGGCCACGGTGCCGATCACCGTCACCGCCGCCTGCAGCTTGCGCGCCATGAACGGGATCAGTACGTCCGCCGGGCCTTCTTCGATGTGCAGATGCTGGTCGTCGATGTCGAACTCGGCCTGGAACGCCCGGCATTGTTCGCGATACCGGGCTTCGATGGTTTCCTTGAGCTGGAAGGTCGGGTCGGCGGACGAAAGCATTGGCGTGGGATGGGCGCTGATTACATGCAGGTGCGCCTTGGCGAGGAGGGCGATGTCGTAGCCATGGTCGATGATGGTGGAGTGCAGGTGGCGGTGTTCGCCGTCGGCATTGCCAACGTCGACGGCGGCCAGGATCACCTTGTCCTTCCAGGAGCCAGCGGTTTTCACCAGCAGCACCGGAGTTGGGCAATGGCGTAGCAGTTTCCAGTCCGCCGGGGTCAGCAGGGCCTTTTTCAGCGGACTGTCGGGAAAGTGCTGTTTGATCACCAGCCCGCAACCTTCAGCCTGCTGCACGTCGATGATGGTTTCGTAGAGGCTTTCGTTCCAGGCCTGTTCGGTGGTCACGCTGTAGCCATCCGCCAGCAGCGCAGCCTTCAGCACGCCGAGCATGCCGGCGTGATCGTGCTTTTTGTCGCACACCAACAGGTGCAGGTGTGCCTGGGTCACACCAGCGATCAGTTTGGCGCGCTTGAGCGCCAGGCTTTCCGAATGTTCGGGCTCAATGACCACCAGGATGCTGCGAATGGCTTGCATGATCGGCGTTCTCCTGCAATGAAAAGGCTGGCATTGCTCAACTATAGTTGTTGTGGGGCAGTCTAGTTGCTATGGGTGAGTCGTCGACTTGATGCATATCAATGGCGGTGGCTGGTGGTCTGGAGGCAGGCCGGTATAATCGGCGCCCTTCGCTCGACTACCTTTGCCCGTGAGCCCCATGAATCTTCCCGAAATCCACGAATTCCTTGGTTGCCGCACCCCCGATGCCTGGGTCCAGGCCGCGCTGGCCGACCAGGAAACGTTGCTGATCGACCACAAGAACTGCGAATTCAAGGCGGCCAGCACCGCCCTGAGTCTGATCGCCAAATACCATTCCCACGTTGACCTGATCAATCTGATGTCGCGCCTGGCCCGGGAAGAGCTGGTGCATCACGAGCAGGTCATGCGCCTGATGAAAAAACGCAAGATCGGCTTGCGCCAGCTCTCTGCCGGGCGTTATGCCTCGGGGCTGCGCAAGGTGGTACGCAGCCACGAACCGGTCAAACTGGTGGACACCCTGGTGGTCGGTGCCTTCATCGAAGCCCGCAGCTGCGAGCGCTTCGAAGCTTTGGTGCCGCACCTGGACGAGGAACTGGGCAAGTTCTATTTCGGTTTGCTGAAAAGCGAAGCCCGGCATTTCCAGGGTTACCTGAAACTGGCCTACCAGTACGGCGACGCCAAGGACATTGCCCAGGTGATCGACAAGGTCCGTGAGGCCGAGCGCGAGTTGATCGAATCGCCGGATGTGGAGTTCCGGTTCCACAGCGGTGTGCCGGCTCGATAGTGCAGAGGTGCCGGTACTGACGCCATCGCGAGCAAGCTCGCTCCCACAGGGGATTTGTGAACTTTCCAAGTCCAATGTGGGAGCGAGCTTGCTCGCGATGGGGCCTTATGCAGCACTGCATCTCTAAGTGACCAGCCCCAGGCGTTCATGCCACTGGGCAATGGATTCCTCGGGATAGACATCGAACTGCTGATCGCCCTTATGCGCCTCGACCTCCACCCACGGCGCCTTGGAACCGAGCATCAAGTGGGTGTGTTCAGGCGGTACTGGCAGCGGTGTGTCGATGGCTGAGGCAAACGGGTGCACCAGTTCCGGCCATTTTGGGCTGAACAACCACAACCCCGAACCGCACAGGGAGCAGAAATGCCGTTCGGCACTGCTGCGGTGGGCACGTTGATCGCCTTCGTCCTTGAGCCGTGCATGGTAGATCGAGATGTGCTTGCGACCGTGCACCTTCAGGCTTCGGGCATCGCCCCCCAGGTTGATCGCATAACCGCCGCCGCCCTGGGTCTTGCGACAGATCGAGCAGTAGCAGCGTTGGTAAGGGTAGGGATGGGCACAGGCCAGGCTGAACGACACGGCGCCGCAGTGGCAGGATCCTTCGAGCTGCATGGGAACCTCCGATTGGGGACTGTAATGACTCTGGACAGCTTGGGCGGCCTGTTGTTCTGGACAGTTGAGCTCATGACTGACATGCGGACGCCATCGCGAGCAAGCTCGCTCCCACAGGGGATTCGTGAATTTTCCAAGTCCAATGTGGGAGCGAGCTTGCTCGCGATGAACGATGACACGGTCTAACGACCGGGCACCCGCCACAAATACCACGCCGCCACCGTCCGATAAGGGCTCCAGGCCAGGCCGATCTCGACCATCTGCTTGCGGCTGGGTTGGTGCTCCAGCCCCTTCATCCGTCGATAACCCTCGCGCACCCCAAAGTCGTCGGCCGGCAGGATGTCCGGCCGCTCCAGGCTGTAGATCAGCAGCATTTCCACCGTCCAGCGCCCGACACCGCGCAGGCTGATCAGGCGCTCGATCAACGCTTCGTCCTCCATCGCCCGCGCCGTGGCGTAATCCGGCACCACCCCGTCCAGGGCCGCTTGGGCGATGCCCTGGATGGTCGCGATCTTGCTGGCGGAAAATCCACAACCGCGCAATTGAGCAACGTCGGTCGCCAGGATTTGTACGGGTGTGGGGAATGTCTGCGCCGGGAACAACGCCAGCAATCGGCCCAGAATCGCATCGCCGGCCTTGGCGTGCAGTTGCTGGTAGGCAATCGCCCGGACCAGGGCTTCATAGGGATCGCGGGCCGGCTTGGGTTGCAGCAGGCAAGGGCCGATCGTCGCGACATGCCGTCGCCAGTCTTCGTCGAGGTTGGCCAGGAAGGCACTGGCATCGTGGTAGGGCACAGGCATCAGGTGTTCGTTCTCCGGGACGCTCAAAACGCCAGGGGCAGTGAAACCTGCACCGCGGCTTTTTCCAGCCGCAACAGAAACGCCTTGCGTGGCTGGCCGCCACCATAACCGGTCAACGAGCCATCCGCACCGATCACCCGGTGGCAGGGAATGACGATGGCCAGGCGATTCTGCCCGTTGGCCAGGCCCACGGCGCGGCTGGCACCAGGGCTGCCCAGGGCCGTGGCGATGCCGCCGTAGCTGCGGGTTTCGCCGTAGGGGATTGTTTGCAACTCGGCCCAGACCCGCACGGCGAAGGCGCTGCCGGGCATGTGCAGCGGGACATTGAACGTCGTGAGCTTGCCAGCGAAATAGTCGGCCAGTTCGGTTTCGATCTGTTGCAGGTGAGCGTTGTGCCCCGGCGCGACGGTATAGCCGTAGCGTCGCTGCAGCTCTTCCAGCTCCTTGGTCAGGGCCGGGCGGTCGAGGAATTCCAGCAGCACCAGACCCCGTCGTTCGGCCATGGCCAGCATCGGCCCCAGCGGCGTGGTCAGGCGGGTGAACAGCAGGGGTTCACTGAGGGCGGCGCGGCCCGGTGTGATGTGGAAGGATTTGACGAAGGCGTCCCGAAAACCGCTCAACGACTCATAACCGGAATCGAACGCAGCATTGTCGATGGAAGTGCCGTCCTTGATGCCGCCCAGGGCAATGCCCAAGCGGCGGGTGCGCAGGTAGGCGTGAAAGGTCATGCCGAAATGTTGCTTGAACCAGCGCCGCAGTTTCAGCGGTTCGATACCTTGTTCCAGCAGCAGGGCGTCGGTCCAGCGCAGGTCGGGCTCGGCGTCCACCGCTTTGAGCAGGGCCTGGATCCAGTCCGGCGCGATGGCGGCGGCGTCCAGCGGCTTGCAGCGCAGGCAGGCGCGGTAGCCGGCCGACATGGCTTCGTCGGCATGGGCGAAGAACTCCACGTTCTCCGGCTTCGGCTTGCGCGCGGTGCAACTGGGACGACAGAAGATGCCGGTGGTCTTGACCGCAGTGAAGAACACCCCCTCGTAGGCGGTGTCTCGTTCGAGCATGGCGCGGACCATCTCGGCGTGGGGCGGGAGCAGCGAGTCTTGTAGGTTCATGGGCCAAAGCATAGAACCGTGCCCAGGACGACTCCACCGGAAAATCGACAGTGAATTTTCCCGCAGTTGGTCGGATGCTCACGAGGATTGGCCGGCGACCGCACCGGCACCACTCGCACCATGGATCCCCCATGGGGCAGTTTTCTTCAATACCGGTAGCAACGGACGATTTACCTTGATCGCCACCTCACAGATATGAAGAAGGTTTGCGATGAGTCTGATTCTTTCCATGGCGGCGTTTGCCTTGGTCGCCTCCATTACGCCGGGGCCGGTCAACATTGTGGCCCTCAGTTCCGGGGCTCGGTACGGGTTTCGAGCGACCTTGCGCCACGTGGCCGGCGCGACCCTGGGTTTTGTCTTGTTACTGGTGTTGATGGGGCTCGGGTTGCATGAAGTGCTACAACGCTGGCCTGGGCTCACACGGGGGGTGCAACTGGGCGGCGTGGCGTTCCTGTTGTTCATGGCCTGGAAACTGGCGATGGACAACGGGCACCTGGGCGCCAAGGACGAGGACCGGGCCCCGTCGATGTTCTACGGCGCGCTGATGCAATGGCTCAATCCCAAGGCCTGGCTGGCCTGTGTGGCGGGGATGGGGGCGTTCGTCGCCGACGGTGAGGCACGGCTGGTGTGGCAGTTTGCGGCGGTTTATATGGTGATCTGCTACGTCTCGGTGGGCTGCTGGGCCTACGCCGGCAGTTTTCTGCGTACCTGGCTGGGGAATCCGGCGACCATGCGCCTGTTCAACCGGGCGATGGCGGTGTTGTTGGTGGCCAGTGCGGTGTATTTGGTGTTGCCTTGAGTCGAGCCCGCTGATCTTTGGCGACTGCTGCGCAGTCGAGCGGGAGCAAGCTCCCTCGCCACAGAATGTATTTAAGTCAGAGCGGCGCATCAACCGCGATACTGGCCCGGAGTAGCCGCCAGGTGTTGCTTGAAAGCGCGCTGGAAATGCGCCTGGTCGGCGAACCCGCTGTCCAGCGCCACGTCGGCGATCAGCTTGCCCTCGCGTAACTGGCGGCGGGCGAACTGGATTCGACGGTTGACCAGAAAGGCATGGGGCGTCATCCCGTAGTGGCGCTTGAAGGCACGGCTCAGGTAGGACGGCGACAGTTGTGCGGCGGCGCAGATGTCTTCGAGCCTCAGGGCTTCGGTGCAATGGTCGTGGATGAACTGCGCCGCGCGCATCAAACCCGGGTGGCTGCCCCGGTCCGGCCGGCCGGCAGGGTTGAGCCGTTGTTGCAGGTCAGTGAAAAACGCCTCGGCGGCGCTACGCTTGCAGTCGGTGCCGAGCCGCTCATCCACCAGTTGCTCATACAACCCTTGCAACGCGGCAAACAGCTCGACATCACGGCTGTGGGTCGTGGAAAAACTCTGGAAATCCAGGGTTTCATCGAAACCGATACGACGTTGCAAATCCCTGAGCCACTGGGTATCGACGTACAGCATGACATACGACCACGGCTCATCGTCGATCGGGTTGCACGCATGGACATCGCCGGGGTTCATCAGCACCACCGTGCCGCTCTGCACCTGGAAATTCGACCGCTCATGAATATAGGTGCTGCGCCCGGCGGTGATCGCTCCGATGGAAAAATGGTCATGGGAGTGGCGCGAATAGCAGACCTTGCGCCCGTCGGCGATGGCCCGGGCTTCGATGAAGGGCAGGGCCGCGTCGCGCCAGAAGCGTGGGGCGGCGTCATGGGGGGCGTGCTTCATCGGTCAGCGTCCTCGTCTTGAACCTGTGAAGCAGTGTATTAGCCCTGGCCGGTAAATGCCTGATTGATTTGGCCGTTCGGTTTGAATGGTAGTGGTCCTGAACTAGACTCCATGAAGTCTCGCCCATGGAGTTCCCGATGCTTGCGCCAGGTAAACCGGACAACGAGGCCGTTCGCCTCAAGAATCTGCATTCGCTCAAGCTACTCGATACCGCACCCGAAGAGCGGTTTGACCGCCTGACTCGCCTTGCTCGGCGTCTGTTTGACGTGCCCATCGCCCTGGTGTCCCTGGTGGACGCCAACCGGCAGTGGTTCAAGTCCAGTGCCGGCCTGGATGCCAGCGAAACCCCGCGGGAAGTTTCCTTTTGTGGGCATGCGATTTTGCAGGATCAGATCCTGGAAATCTGCGACGCGGAGCAGGACGAGCGGTTTCACGACAATCCGTTGGTCACGGACACGCCTGGCATTCGCTTCTACGCCGGGCATCCGCTGGGGTTGGAGGATGGCAGCAAGCTTGGCACGTTGTGCCTGCTCGACACCAAGCCGCGCCAGCTCAATGACGAAGAGCGCGAACTGCTGCGCGACTTGGCGCGCATGGCCGAGCAGGAGATGGTTGCGGTGCAGATGGCGAGCATGGACGAGTTGACGCTGTTGTCCAATCGGCGCGGCTTCAAGACGTTGGCCCAGCATGCGTTGAATGTGTGTGATCGCTTGTCGCGACCGGCGACGCTGCTGTTCTTCGACCTCAACGACTTCAAGCCGATCAACGATCGCTATGGGCATGCCGAGGGTGACAGCGCGCTGAAAACCTTCGCTGATTTGCTACGTATCGCCTTTCGCGAAAGTGATGTGATCGGTCGCTTGGGCGGTGATGAGTTCGTGGCGCTGCTCACCGGCTCTTCCTATGTCGAGACTTCGGCGATCATGGCGCGCCTCAAGGAAATCCTCGATGAGCGCAATGCGATGTTGCAGCGTGGCTATGACATTCGTTTCAGCGTGGGCCAGATCGAATACGACCCCCGGCGGCATTCGTCAATCGACAACCTGTTGGCCGACGCGGATGCGGCCATGTATGCCCAGAAACAGGCGTTGCGCCGCTGACATTCAGCATTGATGCAAGCTGACCCACCGCTATCGCGAGCAAGCTCGCTCCCACAGGGGATGTGTGGTGGGCGCGACTTCTATGAATACCTGGAACCAATGTGGGAGCGAGCCTGCTCGCGATGACGGCGGTAGATCCAACATCAATGCAAGCTGACCCACCGCTATCGCGAGCAAGCTCGCTCCCACAGGGGATGTGTGGTGGGCGCGACTTCTATGAACACCTGGAACCAATGTGGGAGCGAGCCTGCTCGCGATGACGGCGGTACATCCAACATCAATGCAAGCTGACCCACCGCTATCGCAAGCTCGCTCCCACAGGGGATGTGTGGTGGGCGCGACTTCTATGAACACCTGGAACCAATGTGGGAGCGAGCCTGCTCGCGGTGACGGCGGTACATCCAACATCAATGCAAACTGACCCACCGCTATCGCGAGCAAGCTCGCTTCCACAGGGGATGTGTGGTGGGCGCGACTTCTATGAACACCTGGAACCAATGTGGGAGCGAGCTTGCTCGCGATGACGGCGGTACATCCAACATTGATGCAAACAGACCCACCGCTATCGCGAGCGAGCTCGCTCCCACAGGGGATGTGTGGTGGGCATAAAAAAAACGCCGCTTGTCCTTTTCAGGGCAAGCGGCGTTTTTATGCAGGGCTGAAGCGAAGATTACTCTTCCAGGTTACCCATGGCGGTGGTGTTGAAGCCGCCGTCCACGTACATGATTTCACCGCTGATGCCCGACGCCAGGTCCGAGCACAGGAAGGCGCCGGCGTTGCCGACTTCTTCGATGGTGACGTTGCGACGCAGCGGGGTTTGGGCTTCGTTGGCGGCCAGCATCTTGCGGAAGTTCTTGATGCCGGAAGCGGCGAGGGTGCGGATGGGACCTGCCGATACGCAGTTGACGCGGGTACCGTCCGGGCCCAGGGAACCGGCCAGGTAACGTACGCCGGCTTCCAGGGAGGCCTTGGCCATGCCCATGACGTTGTAGTTCGGCATGGTGCGCTCGGCGCCCAGGTACGACAGGGTCAGCAGGCTGCCGTTGCGGCCTTTCATCATTTCGCGACCGGCCTTGGCCAGGGCCACGAAGCTGTAGGCGCTGATGTCGTGGGCAATGCGGAAACCTTCGCGGGTGGTGGCTTCGGTGAAGTCGCCGTCCAACTGGTCGCCCGGGGCGAAGCCCACGGAGTGCACGATGCAGTCCAGGCCATCCCACTTCTTGCCCAGCGCTTCGAAGACCTTGGCGATTTCTTCATCGCTGGCCACGTCGCACGGGAAGCACAGTTCAGGGCTCGAGCCCCAGCCTTGTGCGAACTCTTCGACACGACCCTTGAGTTTGTCGTTCTGATAAGTGAAGGCAAGCTCAGCGCCCTCGCGATGCATGGCGGCGGCGATGCCGGATGCGATGGACAGCTTGCTGGCGACACCGACGATCAGTACGCGCTTACCGGCGAGAAAACCCATGTGTTGCTCCTCTTTTCAGGTTATTCGGCAGTTGTTGGGGCCAGGAAGGCGGCCTCCAGCAACTGCTGTGTATAGGGGTGCTGCGGCGCGGCGAATATGCTGCGGGCATCACCTTGTTCGACCACTTGGCCATGCTTGACCACCATCAATTGGTGGCTCAGCGCTTTGACGACAGCCAGGTCATGGCTGATAAACAGGTACGTCAGGTTGTACTTGGTTTGCAACGACCGCAACAGCTCCACCACTTGGCGTTGCACGGTACGGTCCAGGGCCGACGTTGGTTCATCCAGCAGAATCAACGCCGGCTTGAGCACCAGGGCCCGGGCAATGGCGATACGCTGCCGTTGCCCTCCGGAAAATTCATGGGGATAGCGGTTCCGGGTTTCCGGGTCCAGGCCTACCTCCTTCAATGCCGCGATTATCGCTTGTTCCTGTTCGGCCGCGGTGCCGATCTTGTGGATTCGCAGGCCTTCGCCGACGATCTGGCTGACACACATCCGTGGGCTCAGGCTGCCGAACGGGTCCTGAAACACCACTTGCATCTCCCGGCGCAGTGGCCGGACCTGCTGCTGCGTCAGGCTGTCCAGCGGCTTGCCTTCGAAGCGGATCCCGCCCTGGCTACCGATCAACCGCAGGATTGCCAGCCCCAGGGTGGATTTGCCGGAACCGCTTTCGCCGACGATACCCAGGGTCTGGCCCTGGGGCAGGCTGAAGCGGATGCCGTCCACGGCCTTGATGTAGTCCACCGTGCGTTTGAACAGGCCTTTCTTGATCGGGAACCAGACTTTCAGGTCCTCGACCTGCAACAGCGGCGGGCCGACGACGTTGTTCGCCGGGGTGCCGCTGGGCTCGGCGCCCAGCAGTTCCCGAGTGTACGGATGCTGCGGCGCGCGGAACAACTCTTCGCACGATGCCTGTTCGACGATGCAACCGCGCTGCATGACACATACGCGATGCGCAATTCTTCGCACCAGGTTCAAATCGTGGCTGATCAGCAGCAACGACATACCCAATCGCGCCTGCAACTCCTTGAGCAATTGCAGGATTTTCAGCTGGACAGTGACGTCCAGGGCGGTGGTCGGCTCGTCGGCGATCAGCAGTTCCGGCTCGTTGGCCAGGGCCATGGCGATCATCACTCGCTGGCGCTGGCCGCCGGACAACTCGTGGGGCAGGGCCTTGAGGCGCTTGTGGGGCTCGGGAATGCCGACCAGCTCCAGCAACTCCAGGGTCCGGCGGGTCGCGACCTTGCCGGTCAGGCCCTTGTGGATGCCGAGTACTTCATTGATCTGTTTCTCAATGCAGTGCAGCGGGTTGAGGGAGGTCATCGGCTCCTGGAAAATCATCGCGATCCGGTTGCCGCGGATATGGCGGATGGTCTTTTCCTTCAATCCCAGCAAATCCTGGCCGGCGTACTGGATGGTCCCGGTGGGATGATGGGCCAGCGGGTAGGGCAGCAAGCGCAGGATCGAGTGGGCGGTGACCGACTTGCCCGAGCCGCTTTCACCCACCAGGGCCAGGGTTTCGCCGCGCTTGATGTCGAAGCTGACGCCCTCGACCACGCGCTGACGGCGTTCGCCGACAATGAACTCCACCGCCAGGTCGCGCACTTCGATCAGATTGTCCTGGTTCATATCACTTCCTCGGATCGAAGGCATCGCGAGCGGACTCGCCGATGAACACCAACAGGCTCAGCATCACGGCCAGCACGGCGAACGCACTGATGCCCAGCCACGGCGCCTGGAGGTTGGATTTGCCCTGGGCCACCAGTTCGCCCAGTGACGGTGCGCCTGGTGGCAGGCCAAAGCCGAGGAAATCCAGGGCGGTGAGGGTGCCGATGGCGCCGGTGAGGATGAACGGCATGAAGGTCATGGTCGAGACCATGGCGTTGGGCAGGATGTGCCGGAACATGATCGCGCCGTTCTGCATGCCCAGCGCCCGCGCGGCGCGCACGTATTCCAGGTTGCGCCCGCGCAGGAACTCGGCGCGGACCACGTCCACCAGGCTCATCCAGGAAAACAACAGCATGATGCCCAGCAGCCACCAGAAGTTCGGCTGTACGAAACTGGCGAGGATGATCAGCAGGTACAGCACCGGCAGCCCGGACCAGATTTCCAGGAAGCGTTGGCCGGCCAGGTCCACCCAGCCGCCATAGAAACCCTGCAGGGCGCCGGCGATCACGCCGATGATCGAGCTGAGCAGCGTCAGCGTCAGGGCGAACAGTACCGAGATACGGAAACCGTAGATCACCCGGGCCAAAACATCGCGGCCCTGGTCATCGGTGCCCAGCCAATTGACGGAGGAGGGCGGTGCCGGGGCCGGGACCTTGAGGTCGTAGTTGATGCTCTGGTAGCTGAACGGAATCGGTGCCCACAGCACCCAGGCGTCCTTGGCCGCCAGCAGTTCACGGATGTACGGGCTCTTGTAGTTGGCTTCCAGGGGAAACTCGCCGCCAAACGTGGTTTCCGGGTAGCGCTTGAGGGCCGGGAAGTACCAGCCGTCGTCGTAATGCACCACCAGCGGCTTGTCGTTGGCGATCAACTCGGCGCCCAGGCTCAGCCCGAACAGGATCAGGAACAGCCACAGCGACCACCAGCCACGCTTGTTGGCCTTGAACAGTTCGAAACGACGGCGATTGAGAGGGGACAGGTTCATCTCAATGCTCCCGGCTTTCGAAGTCGATGCGCGGATCGACAAAGGTGTAGGTCAGGTCGCCGATCAGTTTCACCACCAGCCCCAGCAAGGTGAAGATGAACAGGGTGCCAAACACCACCGGATAATCGCGGTTGATGGCCGCTTCGAAACTCATCAGGCCCAGGCCGTCGAGGGAAAAGATCACTTCCACCAGCAAGGAACCGGTGAAGAAGATCCCGATGAACGCCGAAGGGAAGCCGGCGATCACCAGCAGCATGGCGTTGCGGAAGACATGGCCGTAGAGAACCCGATGGCGGGTCAGGCCCTTGGCCTTGGCGGTGACCACGTATTGCTTGTTGATTTCGTCGAGGAAGCTGTTCTTGGTCAGCAGGGTCATGGTGGCGAAGTTGCCGATCACCAGGGCGGTCACGGGCAAGGCCAGGTGCCAGAAGTAATCGAGGATCTTGCCGCCCATGCTCAATTCGTCGAAGTTGTTGGAGGTCAGCCCGCGCAACGGGAACCAGTCGAAATAACTGCCGCCGGCAAACACCACGATCAGCAGGATGGCGAACAGGAACGACGGGATCGCGTAGCCGACGATGATTGCCGAACTGGTCCACACATCGAAATGGCTGCCATGCCGCGTGGCCTTGGCGATCCCCAGCGGGATCGACACCAGGTACATGATCAGTGTGCTCCACAGCCCGAGGGAGATGGACACCGGCATCTTTTCCTTGATCAGGTCGATGACCTTGGCATCGCGGAAGAAACTGTCGCCGAAGTCCAGGTGGGCATAGTTCTTGATCATGATCCACAGGCGTTCGGGGGCCGACTTGTCGAAGCCGTACATGCGTTCGATTTCCTTGACCAGCGTCGGGTCCAGGCCCTGGGCCCCGCGGTAGGAAGAACCGGCCACCGACACCTCGGCACCGCCGCCGGCAATGCGGCTGGTGGCGCCCTCGAAACCCTCGAGCTTGGCGATCATCTGTTCCACCGGCCCGCCGGGCGCGGCCTGGATGATGACGAAGTTGATCAGCAGAATGCCGAACAGGGTCGGGATGATCAGCAGCAGTCGCCGAAAAATGTAAGCCAGCATCTTGTTACTCCACGCTCGCAGGGGCGGCGATTTGCTGCTCGATGACCTGCTTTTCTACTTCATCGGCCGGCTTGACCTCCGGCTTGACCCACCAGGTGGTGGTGCCGATGTCATAGGTTGGGGTGATTTTCGGATGACCGATGTGATTCCAGTAGGCCACGCGCCAGGTCTTGATGTGCCAGTTGGGAATCACGTAGTAGCCCCATTGCAAGACCCGGTCCAATGCCCGGGCGTGAGCCACCAGGCTCTTGCGCGAGTCGGCATTGATCAGTTGCTCCACCAGTTGGTCCACGGCCGGGTCCTTCAGGCCCATGGTGTTGCGGCTGCCGGGCTTGTCGGCGGCGGCGGACATCCAGAACTCACGCTGTTCGTTACCCGGCGAGCTGGATTGCGGGAAGCTGCCCACCACCAGGTCGAAGTCCCGAGAGCGCACGCGGTTGATGTACTGGGACACGTCCACCCGGCGAATCACCAGGTCGATGCCCAGGTCGCTCAGGTTGCGCTTGAAGGGCAGCAATATACGCTCGAACTCGGTCTGGGCCAGCAGGAACTCCAGCACCACCGGTTTGCCTTGGGCATCGACCATCTTGTCGTCGACGATGCGCCAGCCGGCCTCTTGCAGCAATTGGTAGGCCTTGCGCTGCTGGTCGCGGATCATGCCGCTGCCGTCGCACATGGAAGGCTGGAAGGCTTCGCTGAAGACCTGCTCGGGGATTTTGCCGCGCAGGGGCTCGAGAATCTTCAGTTCGTCTTCGCCGGGGAGGCCGGTGGCGGCCATTTCCGAATTCTCGAAATAGCTGCGGGTGCGGGCGTAGGCGCCATTGAACAGTTGCTTGTTGGTCCACTCGAAATCCAGCAACAGGCTCAAGGCCTTGCGCACCCGCACATCCTGGAAGACCGGCCGGCGCAGGTTGTAGACAAAGCCCTGCATGCCGGTGGGGTTGCCGTTGGGGATCTGTTCCTTGATCAGCCGGCCTTCGGTCACGGCCGGGATGTTGTAGGCGTTGGCCCAGTTCTTGGCGGTCATTTCCAGCCAATAATCGAACTGCCCGGCTTTCAACGCCTCGACCGCGACGGTGTTGTCGCGGTAGTAGTCGGTGACCAGCACGTCGAAGTTGTAGAACCCGCGATTGACCGGCAGGTCCTTGCCCCAGTAGTCCTTCACCCGCTCATAGCGAATCGAGCGGCCGGCCTTCACTTCGGCGACCTTGTAGGGGCCGCTGCCCAGGGGAATCTCCAGGCTGCCCTTGTTGAAGTCGCGCTCGGCCCACCAGTGCTTTGGCAGTACCGGCAATTGGCCGAGGATCAGCGGCAGCTCGCGATTTTGGGTGTGCTTGAACTTGAACAGGACTTTGAGCGGGTCTTCGGCGATGACTTCGGCGACGTCGTTGTAGTAGCCGCGGAACATCGGTGCGCCGTCCTTGGTCAGGGTCTGGAAGCTGAAGACCACGTCTTCCGCCCGTACCGGATGGCCATCGTTGAAACGGGCTTCGGGGCGCAGGTAGAAGCGCACCCAGCCATTGTCCGGGGCTTTCTCGATTTTTTCCGCGATCAGGCCATATTCGGTGAAGGGTTCGTCCAGGCCCTGCTTGGCCAAGGTGTCGTAGATCAGGCCGATGTCATCGGCTGGCACGCCTTTGCTGATGAACGGGTTGAGGCTGTCGAACCCTCCAAAGCCGCCCTGGCGGAAGATACCGCCCTTGGGCGCGTCCGGGTTGACGTAGTCGAAGTGCTGGAAGTTGGCCGGGTATTTCGGCGGCTCGTTGTACAAGGTCACGGCATGCTGCGGCGCGGCGCAGGCCAGCCCGGCGAACAACAGGCTGCTGGCCTGCAGGAGCAGGGCACGTAAAGGCTTCATTGATCTTTCTCCGAAGATTTCAGCCACCAGGCGCTCAGGCCCAGGGTATAGGGCGGTGTGGTGACGAAGGCGAACCGGTTGCGGTACGCCAGGCGATGATAATTGAGATACCAGTTGGGAATGCAGTAATGCTGCCACAGCAGTACGCGATCCAGGGCCTTGCCGGCGGCGACCTGTTCGTCGCGGGTCTGGGCGGCGAGCAGTTTCTCCAGCAGGTGGTCGACCACCGGGTTGGCGATCCCTGCGTAGTTCTTGCTGCCCTTGACCCCGACCTGGCTGGAGTGAAAGTACTGCCATTGCTCGAGGCCCGGGCTGAGGGTCTGGTTCAATGTCAGCAGGATCATGTCGAAGTCGAACTGGTCCAGGCGCTGTTTGTATTGGGCGCGGTCCACCGTGCGCAGCCGGGCTTGAACACCGATGCTGGCAAGGTTTTCGACGTAGGGTTGCAGGATACGCTCCAGGTTCGGGTTCACCAGCAGGATTTCGAAGCTCAGGGGCTGGTGGTCGGCGTTCAGCAGGCGTTGGCCGTTGAGATTCCAGCCGGCTTCCTTCAAGAGTCCCAATGCCTTGCGCAGGGTTTCCCGGGGAATGCCGCGCCCGTCGGTCTTGGGCAAGCTGAAGGGTTCGGTGAGCAGTTTGGGCGGCAATTGATCCCGGTATGGCTTGAGCAGCAGCCATTCATGCCCCACCGGCAGGCCGGTGGCGGAGAATTCGCTGTTGGGGTAATAGCTGAGGGTGCGTTTGTAGGCGCCGCTGAACAGGGTGCGGTTGGTCCACTCGAAGTCGAACATCAAGCCCAGGGCTTCGCGCACCTTGACCTCGGCGAACGTGCCGCGCCGGGTGTTCATGAACAGGCCCTGGGTCTGCGTCGGGATCTGGTGGGGTATCTGCGCCTTGATCACATCGCCCCGGTTGACCGCCGGGAATTGATAGCCGTTGGCCCAGTTCTTGGCCTGGTGTTCGATGTAGATGTCGAACTCGCCGGCCTTGAAGGCTTCGAAGGCGACTTCGCTGTCACGGTAGAACTCCACGTCCATGCGGTCGTAGTTGTACTTGCCGCGATTGACCGGCAGGTCCTTGCCCCAGTAGTCCTTGACCCGCTCGAACACCAATTGGCGGCCTGGCTGCACTTTGGTGATGCGATACGGCCCGCTGCCCAGGGGCGGTTCGAAGGTCGTCGCCTTGAAGTCGCGGCCTTTCCAGTAATGCTGGGGCAGCACCGGCAGCTCTCCCAGGCGCAGGATCAGCAAGGGATTGCCCGAACGCTTGAAGACGAAGCGGATTTTCAGCGGGTTGAGAATGTCGACCCGCAGCACTTCCTGCAGGTTGGTGCGGTACTGCGGGTGGCCATCCTTGAGCAGCGTCCTGTAGGAGAACGCCACGTCATAGGCGGTGATGGGCACGCCATCGTGGAATCGCGCTTCGGGACGCAGGTTGAAGACTACCCAACTGCGGTCTTCGCTGTATTCCACCGACTGGGCGATCAGGCCATAGCTCGACGTCGGTTCATCACCGGACGGTGCGTACTGGCCAGTGCCGACCATCAGCGGTTCGTTCAGCTCATTGATGCCGTATTGCAGGAAATTGGGCGTGGAAACCGGGCTGCTACCCTTGAACGTGTAGGGATTGAGCGTATCGAAGGTGCCGAATGCCATGACCCGCAAGACTCCGCCCTTGGGCGCTTGCGGGTTGACCCAGTCGAAGTGGGTGAATCTGGCCGGGTACTTGAGCGTGCCGAACTGCGCATAGCCATGGCTTTCGCTGATGGTTGCGCTGGCGGGAGAGCTCAAGGCCAGGCTGATCAGGAGCAGGAGGAGGGGACGTATCAAGTCTGAGATCCGATCCAGGCGGCTTGGGCTTTATGGCCTGTACAGTAACAGCTTGTATCGGCAGGAAAAAGGCGGGGGCTCAAAGCTTCAGGGTTTGCTTGAACTGTGGCGAGGGAGCTTGCTCCCGCTGGGTTGCGAAGCGACCCCGAATCTGGCACCTCGGTGCGACAGGTGGATTGAGTCGCTGCTTTTGGGGCTGCTTCGCAGCCCAGCGGGAGCAAGCTCCCTCGCCACAGAGAGTCCCTCGGTCAGTGCGGGGAGTAGACCGTCAGCATCTGCCCAGGCTTGAGTGCCTTGCCCATCCGCGGATTCCAGCGCTTGAGGTGCTGCATTTCCACGTTGAAGCGCTTGGCGACGACGTACAACGAATCGCCCTGCTTGACCTTGTATTGGGTCTGCTTCTTCTGGTCCTTGCTGTTGGCGGCTATCACGGTGCTGATGCGCTTGCCGGTGGCCTTGCTGGCCTTGGCGTCCTGCATCACCAGGGTCTGGCCGACCTTGAGCTTGTTGCCGCTGAGTTTGTTCCAGCGTTGCAGGTCCTTGGTCTGGACGTTGTTGGCCTTGGCGATCTGGGCCAGGTTGTCACCGCGCTTGACGCGGTAGGTGCGCCTGGCACCTTCCACTTCGCTGTCGTCGGCTGATTCGAAAACCGGCTTGAGCGCGCGCTGGCTGATCAGCTCTTCCGGACGCATGGTCGACAGGCTGGCGGTCAGCAACTGGGCCTTGGACGTCGGCACCAGCAGGTGCTGGGGGCCGTCGATGGTGGTGCGCTGCTTGAAGGCCGGATTGAGCTGGAACAGCTCGTCTTCGTCGATATTGGCCACTGCCGCGACCTTGGACAGGTCCATGCGCTGGTTGATCTCGACGACCTGGAAATAGGGTTCGTTGGCGATCGGGTTGAGGTTCACGCCATAGGCGTCGGGTGCGAGCACCACCTGGGACAGCGCCAGCAACTTCGGCACATAGGCCTGGGTCTCGCTGGGCAGCGGCAGGTTCCAGTAGTCGGTGGGCAGGCCAAGCTTCTCATTGCGCTCGATGGCGCGGCTGACTGTGCCTTCACCGGCGTTGTAGGCCGCCAGCGCCAGCAACCAGTCGCCGTTGAACATATCATGCAGGCGCGTCAGGTAGTCCATGGCGGCCGTGGTGGAGGCGGTGATGTCGCGTCGCCCGTCATAGAAGCGGGTCTGGCGCAGGTTGAAGTAACGCCCCGTGGACGGGATGAATTGCCACAGCCCCACCGCGTTGGCCCGGGAATAGGCCATGGGGTTGTAGGCGCTCTCGATCACCGGCAACAGCGCCAGTTCCAGCGGCATGTTGCGTTCTTCAAGGCGTTCGACGATGTAATGGATGTACAGGCTGCCGCGCTCACCGGCGTTTTCCAGGAAGGAAGGGTTGCTGGCGAACCACAGGCGCTGTTGCTCGATGCGCGGGTTGACGCCGGCCGTTTCCTGCAATTGGAAGCCCTGGCGCATGCGTTCCCAGATGTCCTGGGGCACTTGGGGGCTGGGTTTCTCGGTGAGCCATACCGGCTTCTGTTTGGCGCGAGCGGCGATATTCGGGGTGTGCGCCGCGTCGGTCTGCGGCAGCTGGCTCGTGCTCTGGCAGCCCGCCAGGGTGGCGGACACAGCCACCGCGATGGCTTGAGCCAAGCGGGTCAATGTGTCTGACTGGACGGACCTGCGTATGGATGACGACATTGGCTGGAAGTAAGTTCCGGGCAAAAATGTCGGCCGATTCTAGGAAGCGCACCCCAACAGGTCAACCTTTCAGAATTTTTGTATCAATCGATAGCTGCCTTAGAACGTATCTTTCCAAGCCCTCAAGGCCGCAAAAACCTCACTCGGCGTCTGGTTTCGCTGGCCGCTCCGTTCGTCTGCTTTTTGTTTAACGGATGTTTCAGCCGTGCGCAGGAACGGGTTGGTGAGTTTTTCCAGGGCCAGGGTCGAGGGCAGCGTCATGATGCCTTCGTTGCGTTGGCGGGCGACTTTTTCCAGGCGGGCGGCGATGTCCGGGTTGCCTGGCTCCACGGCAGCAGCGAACTTCAGGTTGCTGAGGGTGTATTCATGGGTGCAGTAGACCAGGGTATCTTCAGGCAACGCGGCGAGGCGACTCAGGGAGTGGTGCATCTGCGCGGGCGTGCCTTCGAAAAGCCGGCCGCAGCCGGCGGCGAACAGGGTGTCGCCACAAAAGAGCAGGCCATGGTGGTAGTAGGCGATGTGCCCCAGCGTATGGCCAGGCACCGCGTAGACATCGAAGTCCCAGCCGAGCACGCTGACCTGGTCGTTGTCATGCAGGGCCTGGTCCCGCGCCGGGATGTTTTCGCTGGCCGGGCCGTAAACGGTGGCGTTCGTCGCATTCTTCAGCGCCTGGACGCCGCCGACATGATCATGGTGATGGTGGGTGATCAGGATGTCGCTCAGGACCCAGCCCGGATGGGCGTCGAGCCAGGCCTGTACTGGCGCGGCATCTCCCGGGTCGACCACGGCGCAGCGCTGGGTGGAGTGATCCTGTAACAACCAGATGTAGTTATCGGTGAACGCGGGCAGGGCACTGATCTGTATCATCGCGGAATTCGCCAAGCGGAAAACAAAGGCGCATCTTAGAACTTCCTGACGCGTTGGAGAATGCAATGACCGATGAAGCGTTCGCTCAGGCTGATCCTGACTGGCTGGCGTTGATCAGCGCCGCCCGTGAATGGCTGTCCGGCCCTGTCGGGCAATTTTTGCTGGAAGAGGAACGGCGCATGCTCGAAGACGAGTTGGGCCGGTTCTTTGGCGGCTATCTGGTGCACTACGGGCCTTCGGCGCAAACGCCGCCGTCGGCACCGCAGGTCCAGCGCAACGTACGCCTGGGGGCGCCGTTGCCCGGGGTGGAAATCGTCTGCGAGGAGCAGGCCTGGCCCCTGAGCGAACATGCCGCCGACGTGGTGGTCATGCAGCACGGCCTGGATTTCTGCCTGTCGCCCCATGGTTTGTTGCGTGAAGCCGCCAGCAGCGTGCGCCCCGGCGGGCATCTGTTGATCATCGGTATCAACCCCTGGAGCACCTGGGGGTTGCGTCATGTGTTTGCCCACGACGCCTTGCGCCAGGCCCGCTGCATCTCGGCGTCGAGGGTCGGCGACTGGCTCAACCTGCTGGGCTTCGCGCTGGAGAAACGCCGCTTCGGGTGCTATCGTCCGCCGCTTGCGTCACCCAAGTGGCAGGCTCGCCTGGCCGGCTGGGAGCGCAAGGCCGGCGACTGGCAGCTGTCCGGCGGTGGTTTCTACCTGCTGGTGGCGCGCAAGATCGCGGTCGGGCTGCGCCCGGTGCGTCAGGCGCGACGCGAGCCGATGGGCAAGCTGATTCCCTTGCCTATGGCCAAGGTCAATCGTCGTCACATCGAGCCATAACCCCTTTTAGCAGGCCTGGCCGGCCTTTCGACTACAGGCATCAACCGCCTGATCGGCTGGCCTTTGCATTTTTTCTGGATAGATTGGCATGAGCGATAGCGTAGAACTCTTCACTGATGGCGCCTGCAAGGGCAACCCCGGCCCGGGCGGCTGGGGCGCGTTGCTGGTGTGCAAGGGCGTGGAGAAGGAGCTCTGGGGCGGCGAAGCCAATACCACCAACAATCGCATGGAGCTGATGGGCGCCATCCGTGGCCTGGAGGAGCTCAAGCGGCCTTGCGACGTACTGCTGGTGACCGACTCGCAATACGTGATGAAAGGCATCAACGAGTGGATGGCCAACTGGAAGAAGCGCGGCTGGAAGACGGCGGCGAAGGAACCGGTGAAAAACGCCGACCTCTGGAAGCTGCTGGATGAGCAGGTCAACCGCCACAACGTCACCTGGAAATGGGTGCGCGGCCACATCGGCCACCACGGCAACGAACGGGCCGACCAGTTGGCCAACCGTGGGGTGGATGAGGTGCGGGGCTACAAGCAGGCCTGATAGGGGTGTTGTCAGGATCTGGACAGGATGACACCTGTGGCGAGGGAGCTTGCTCCCGCTGGACTGCGAAGCAGGCCCCTGGGGCGGTCGCTGCGCAACCGAGCGGGAGCAAGCTCCCTCGCCACAAGAGCGCCAAGTCATAAAAAAGCCTGGCTGACAGGACATTGCGGATGCACTGGCGTGAGCGTGTTAAGATCCGCGCTTTTGCAAGACTGCCCGTTGAGAGCTGAACACTGATGGCCAACAGATCTGTAGTACTGGATACCGAAACCACCGGCATGCCGGTGACCGATGGTCACCGGATTATTGAAATCGGTTGTGTCGAGCTGATCGGCCGGCGCCTGACCGGTCGCCATTTCCACGTTTACCTGCAACCGGACCGTGAAAGTGACGAGGGCGCTATCGGCGTCCACGGCATCACCAACGAATTCCTGGTGGGCAAGCCGCGTTTTGCCGAAGTGGCCGATGAGTTCTTCGAATTCATCCAGGGCGCGCAGTTGATCATCCACAACGCGGCGTTCGACGTGGGGTTCATCAACAACGAATTCGCCCTGATGGGGCAACACGACCGGGCCGACATCACCCAGCATTGCACCATCCTCGATACCCTGATGATGGCCCGGGAACGGCATCCGGGGCAGCGCAACAGCCTCGACGCCTTGTGCAAGCGCTACGGTGTCGACAACTCCGGTCGTGAACTGCACGGCGCCTTGCTCGACTCCGAGATCCTGGCCGACGTCTACCTGACCATGACCGGCGGCCAGACCAGCCTGTCCCTGGCCGGCAACGCCTCGGACGGTAACGGCACCGGCGAAGGCTCCGGCAACCAGGCCACGGAAATTCGCCGTTTGCCCGCCGACCGCCAGCCATCGCGGATCATCCGCGCCAGCGAAAGCGACCTGGCCGAGCATGCCGCGCGTCTGGAAGCCATCGCCAAGTCCGCGGGTGCTCCGGCATTGTGGACGCAGTTGGCCGAGGCACAGGCCGCCACGCACTGATGAAACCCCTCCTGTGGGAGCGAGCTTGCTCGCGATGACGGCGGCACATCCAGCATTGATGCAGGCTGGACTACCGCCATCGCGATCAAGCCCGTTTCCGCAGGGGCGCCCATTGTTCATTTCTCGCCACAATCGCCACGACCTTCTACCCTGAGGTAACGGGCAGGCTACGGTACGGATTCCGCTTGATGTGTGATGATTTGAAAGACAAGGGCAATGGATGGCACCACGCCGTTGGGTGCTTCAAGGAATGAGGACCTTCCCCAGTATGCAACCGGTCATGAATCCCAAGCACCCCGGGCTGTCGGTGCGCATCGTCGATGATGGCTTTGCCGCCTACATCTGGGGCAGCGATTTCAGCTTTGAAGTCAGCGACTACGTGACGGCGCAGATTGGCCGTCCCGTCAGCCAATGGCCGGTGACGCCCATCGTTCCCTATCGCAAGTGCTATGGCATCGATCCCGAAGAGTTCAGCAGCTTCCGCGATGCCCCGGACAGCGAGATCTTCATGGCCTACCTCGATGACCAGCCCGTCGGGCACCTGGTGGTCAGCACCAACTGGAACGGCTATGCCCACATCGACGAGCTGGCGGTACACGCCCCGGCCCGTCGCCACGGAGTGGCCAAGGCGTTGCTCGATGTCGCCCAGTTCTGGAGTCGCAAGAAAAAACTGCCGGGCATCATGCTCGAGACCCAGAACAACAATCTGGGCGCCTGTCGGCTCTATGAGCGTTGCGGTTACGTGCTGGGTGGTATCGATCACCTGCGCTATCGCGGCATTGACCGGCATACCGCCGAAGTCGCGCTGTTCTGGTACCGGCTGTTCGACGACCCACTGGGCATGTCGATCAGTGGCTCAGCAACGCCTCGGCTTGTTCCGTAACCCGTTCCAGCAGCGATTGAAGGGCGGGTGAAGAGGGTGCGCCGTTGAGGCTCAAGGCATAGAGGCCGATCGCGATGGCGGGCGATACCGGGCAGACGTCGAGGCCGCCGTCCTTGGCGCCCGAGGCGGTGAACGGGTCGACGATGGCCAGGCCTTCGCCGGCCTCGACCATGGCGCGCATCATCTGATGGGTCTGGACGCGGAGCTGGATCATGGGCGCCGGTCGCAGCGCCGCCAGTTTATGCTCGAATGCAGGGCTCAGCGGGTCGTGGCCATCCAGGCCCACCAACGGCTGGCCCGCCAGGTCCTGAAGCGAAATATATTTTTGACGGGGTTGCAGCCAGCCGTGGGGCGCGAGCAATTGCAGTTTGCCCTGGGCGATCATCTGGCAATGGATGTCGGGATGTTCAGGGTCGTGCAGGCTCAGGCCCAGGTCGCTTTCGCGCAACAGCAGGCTGTGGACGATGTCGCGGGTCGGTCGGCTGAGCAGGGTGCACGGCGCATCCGGATGACGACGACGCAAGGCAGCGATGCTCTGGGGCAGCAACTGCTGGGCCAGCGGTGGTGTGCAGATAATGCGCAAGGGCGCTGCCTGATGGTGTTTCAGGCTGCTGGCCAGGCGCTGCACTGGCTCGAGGGTGTCGTACACCCGTGTGATACCGTCGCGCAATTCAAGGGTTTCCCGGGTCGCCTGCAAACGACCGCGCACGCTGGCGAACAGCATGAAACCCAATTGGGCCTCGGCATCGCGCAATATCGCCTCGACCTCCGCCACCGGCAGTTGCAGCCATTCGGCCGCCGTGCCGAGGTGGCCGGTCTGCAGCAGCGCCTGGATCACTTCGATGTGGCGTAAACGCATGCAAGAAGTCCATGTTCGGCGGGTGAGCCATTGATTGGCTGAATCCTAACCCAAGTCCGGGCATGACTTCTGCTCATAACCAACGGTTATGAAGCTATTTGCGTTTCAGTGGGCGTTTGAGTGGGCAATGGCGTTTCCGGTTCGCGCGTCAATTCGATTTGAGACTGCACGAGAATAAATTTGCCGTCGTCGAGTTTGTTGACTCGATCACCGATAGCCAATTTATAGGTAGTGACAGGCTCCTTGCCATTTCCGTCGGGCGACGGGGTCGATTCCTGAAACTCATGCACCGAATAGACGCGACCTTCGGCGTCCCGCGCATGAAATTGTCCGACAAGTACTGCTGCCATTGCTTAGAACCTCTGGAAATAAATCACTCGATTTGCGGTTCTGTAGACCCTGGTCAAGCGCGGTAAGTTTTCCTACATGAAAAAAATAGTCCAGCCGGCCGGTTTTTGTCGCTCCACTGGTCCAATTGTCACCCCGATCATCTATAACTACAGGCTCCTTTGAGCCGACAGTCGAGAAGCCTCTCATGAGTAATGTCTACACAGTGGCCGTTTTGGTGGGCAGCCTGCGCAAGGCATCGATCAACCGCAAGGTCGCGCTGGCACTGGCTGACCTGGCGCCAGCCAACCTCAAGCTGAATATCATCGAGATTGGCGAGTTGCCGCTCTACAACGAAGACATCGATGTTTCCCCACCGCCAGCCTACAGCACTTTCCGCCAGCAGGTGGGCGCGGCCGATGCCTTGTTGTTCGTCACGCCGGAATACAACCGTTCGGTGCCGGCACCGTTGAAAAACGCCATCGATGTGGGGTCGCGTCCCTACGGCCAGAGTTGCCTGAGTGGCAAACCGGGCGCGGTGATCAGCGCTTCGCCGGGTGCCATTGGCGGTTTCGGCGCCAATCATCATTTGCGCCAGTCCCTGGTGTTCCTTGACGTGCCCTGCATGCAGCAGCCGGAAGGCTACCTGAGTAACGCCGGGACGGCGTTCGACGAGGCGGGCAACCTGTCGGAGTCCGTCAGGCCATTCTTGCAGAAATTCATCGATGCCTATGGCAAGTGGGTCGAGCAGCATAAGAAGGCCTGATAACCGAGATTTCAGAAACCCTGTGGCGAGGGAGCTTGCTCCCGCTGGACTGCGCAGCAGGCCCCTTTGGGCGGTCGCTGCGCAACCGAGCGGGAGCAAGCTCCCTCGCCACGGGTTTTATGTATCGCTTTAAATCCCCACCCTACTGTCAACTCTGACAGTAGACGCTCTCATTCCAGTGCGTCCTAATCACCTCACGTTCACTGCGCCTCTACTGTTTTATTGGGCAGCCCCTCAACCATCGAGGTGTTCTCCATGGAAAAGCGATTCCCCCCGCGTTGCTCGCCCGACAACCAGACGCTGCTTGACCTTCGCCCACCCATTTTCCCGGGTTGGACGCGTCCGGTGGAGGACTATGACGCCGGCATCCCGGCCAGGCTGGTGGAAGGCGGGTTGCTCTGCATTGTCGATCCCTGGAACAACATGGAGATCGGTGATGCCTTCAAACTCTACTGGAACGACGAAACCACCCCGGTCTGGAGTACGAATATCGACGCAAACCAGAAAGACTACCGTCTGGTTTTCCGTATCGATGAGGGGCATATCGTCAGGGGCGACGCTTTCCCTGTGTTCTACAGTGTGCTGCCCGCAGGCGCCGCGGATCCCCTGAAGTCGGAGCCGAAGTGGAAGCTGCTGGTCAAACTCGACCCACCCGGCGGTTACGATGAAGACCAGGGCACACCGGGCCACTCGGGCCTGGAGTACTCGATTCCCCAGGACATTATTGAAAATGGCGTTGGCCCCGAAGAGGCTGCGGCGGGTGTGCCGGTGACCATCAAGCCTTACAAGTTCATGCGCCGCAATGACAGGATCAATCTGGCCTGGGGCACGCAAAACATCTACCGCACGGTGGCCGAAGGGGAGGAGGACGAGGAGATCATCATCACTGTCCCCCTCGAGGTCATCGAGTTTGCCGAAGACAGCGATGCCCTTGCCGTGGCCTATCAGGTGGTTGATGAATGCGGCAACTACCCAGGCGGCTACTGGCGCTGGTCGGCGGTGACCCATGTTCTGGTGGATCTGAACAATAACCGGCTCGATCCGCCGTTGGTGCTGGTCAATGGTTTTCCCGTTGAAGAAATCGACCTCGCCGAACTGGCCGGAAATCCGGTCACTGTGCGGGTTACCGCCAACCGCTATGAGCATGCCATCGGAGATCTCTTGCGCATGACCTGGCGCGGCACCGCCGCCGACAGTTCACCGGTGATCGTTGGCCCGCTGGAGGAAACGGTTCAAACCATTCCCTACTTCTACGATTTCACCATCCCCTATGCCGATGTCGCGGCGATCGCCAAAGGGCGGGCCACGGTGGGTTACGTGCGGACCCGCAGTGGCGAGAGGGACCTTCCGTCGAAAAGCACCTCCGTGACCGTGATCGGCGATACCCGCCAATACCTGGCCCCCGACATTGTGGAAGCCGTGGGCGGCACGCTGGACCCGGACCTGAATTTCTATACGCTTTCCGTTCCCTACTATCCGGGACGTGTCGCTGGCGATGAGATCATCATCATTTGCGACGGTCGTACCTCCACCACGCTTCCGACTTATCATGAAGTGACGGCCATCGTGGGCGGGGAGGCGGTTGGCGCGCCGGTGCTGGCGAACCTGGACAAAGAGCAGGTCAAGCGCCTCGAGGGCGGCTCGCTCACGGTGTACTACAGCGTGAACGGTCAACCCGAGTCGGAGTCCTTGAGGTTGACGGTGGGTGCCGCGGCGCCGTTGCTGCCGATTCCTACGGTCGTGGAAGCACCCAACGACGTGTTGAACCCGGACGACGTCAACCCCGCCATCGGCGCCAACGTCATCGCCACCTACACCGCAACCCTACCCGAGGATGTTGTCGTGCTGCGCTGGCGCGGCTCAATGAGCAATGCCCCGGACCAGTCGAGAACCTTGACGGGTAATACGGCGGGCAAGGCGGTTCCCTTTACCGTGCCGTTCACTTATGTGAGCGGCAACCTGAACGGCACCGTGGATGTCAGCTACTCCATTACCCGTGGCGCTACGCTCCTGGGCAACTCCATCGTCCGGCACCTGACGGTCGGTTCGGACCTGGAACTGACGGCCCCCTCGGTGAAAGAGGCCAACGGTGCCACCCTGAACCCGGTCAGTGCCAAGGATTCGCTGACCATCGTGGTACCGGCCAATGCCGCGCTGCTGCCTGACGACAAACTGAAAGTCACCTGGACCGGCGCCCCGGGCACGCCGGCCGAGGGTTCGTACACCTCGGGCGAATGGCCGGTCAGGGACGGCTGGGAAGTGCCGATCGACAACAGCGTAGTGGCGTTTAGCTTGGGCAAGGCGGTGACCGTCACCTATACGGTGATCCAGGCTGGCGTGGAGTCGCCACCTTCGGATTCGTTTACGCTGAATGTACAGGCGATGCCTGCGGCCAGCCTGGCGATGCCGTTGATTCCGGAGGCGGCGCAGGGGGGGATTGGTAGTGAGTTGGACCTGGGTAGCTTCACGGAGGATGCCCGTGTCACGGCGGCGCCTTGGCCGCTGATTGCCGCCGGCCAGCGGGTCTGGCTAAGCTGCGAAGGGGTCGCCAGCGATGGGTCTGACTATACGATTACGCTTTACACCAATAAAGAAGTTGTCCAGGGCGAAGTATCTGCCGGGCTGTCTAAAGAGATTCCTCGGGCCGAGCTTGAGAAACTGCGTGATGGATCTCAGTTGAAGGTGGTGTTGCGGGTTACTTTCAATCGCAGCAACAGCCAGAGTGAGGCGGTTACTTTTCCGTTGCGGACCTATATGGTTCGAAACGAAGAGCGGACGGTGGATCATTACACCCCATTTGATGGTGGGAATGCTAATGGTTGGGAAGATGCAAAATTGTTTGAAGTCGTTCATGAGGATGGTAACTATTTTGGCCGAATGGGGCGGGAGGCCCCAGCTGACCACGGGGGAGCATTGTTGCGTATTTCACTCCAGCAGGGTGTTCGCTATGAGCTTAGCTTTGTTTGCCGCAGCCTTTCCGGCGCCACTCCCTTGGTTTTTTTTGGCAATGGATCCGGGCAGCGACAATTTAGCCTCCTCATCTATCCTCTGCATAGCTGGGAGCCATATTCAACTGTCTTAACACCTGACGCTCCAATCGATATGCTGGGGTTCAGTACAGAAATTGGGATCACCGATGTGGATAATATTCGCATTCGCCAGCTATAAAGAAAGCGGATCTTGACTGCTTAACCAAATGGTTTGCGGCGACATGTGGCGCTGGGTATCCGCCGGATAATGGCGAACCGCGCTAGCTGACATAACCCGTACCCCGTGGCGAGGGAGCTTGCTCCCGCTGGACTGCGCAGCAGGCCCCTTTTGGCGGTCGCTGCGCAACCGAGCGGGAGCAAGCTCCCTCGCCACAAAAGCGTTTTGCGCGATCCACCCAGGGCTTTACTGAGTATTCGAATATCCATATATTCGCCATTCGCTCATCCCAGGCTTGCCCACGCCATGCCCGATTCCCCCAATCCCGTCGATGTCTTCAAGGCCCTGGCCGATGACACCCGTACGCGCATTGCGTTGCTGGTGGCCCGTGAAGGCGAGTTGTGTGTCTGTGAGCTCACCGCCGCGCTGGGCCTGAGCCAGCCGAAGATCTCCCGGCATCTGGCGCAGTTGCGCAACGCTGGGCTGCTCAGCGACCGGCGGCAGGGGCAATGGGTTTATTACCGCCAGCACCCGCAGTTACCGGCCTGGGTCAGTACGATGTTGGAGCAGGCGTTGGCGGCCAGTACCGCCTGGCTGACAGCGGATGTGCAGCGCTTGAGCGTCATGCCTGATCGTCCGGTGGCGCGTTGCTGCTGATTACTTTTTTCCCATCCCTTTTTCAAGGCTGTAGCGCATGCTCATCGCGTCGTTGATTTTCCTGCTGACCATTACGTTGGTGATCTGGCAACCCAAGGGGTTGGGCGTTGGCTGGAGCGCGACGCTGGGCGCGGTGCTGGCCTTGTTGAGCGGGGTGGTGCAGGTCAGTGATATCCCGCTGGTCTGGCAGATCATCTGGAACGCCACCGGTACGTTTGTCGCGCTGATCATCATCAGCCTGTTGCTGGACGAGGCGGGGTTCTTCGCCTGGGCGGCCCTGCATGTGGCCCGCTGGGGAAAGGGCAGCGGGCGCAAGCTGTTTGCGTTCATGGTGCTGCTGGGGGCGCTGGTGTCGGCGTTGTTTGCCAATGACGGGGCAGCGTTGATCCTGACCCCTATTGTGATCTCGATGCTGCTGGCACTGCGGTTTTCCCCGGCGGCGACCCTCGCGTTCGTGATGGGCGCTGGTTTCATTGCCGACAGCGCGAGCCTGCCGCTGGTGGTGTCGAACCTGGTGAACATCGTCTCGGCGGACTTCTTCGGCATTGGTTTCAACCGCTACGCGGCGGTCATGGTGCCGGTGAACCTGGTGAGTGTGGCGGCCAGCCTGGCCATCCTGCTGTGGTTCTTTCGCCGCGACATCCCGCGCGACTATGACCCCGATCAACTGGATGATCCGGCGACGGCGATCCACGACAAGGCGACGTTCTATGCCGGCTGGGCAGTGTTGGTGATCCTGCTGCTGGGCTGCTTTGCCCTGGAGCCGCTGGGGATTCCCATCAGTGCGATCTCGGCGGTCTGTGCTGCGTTGCTGCTGGCGGTCGCGGCCCACGGCCACAAGATCTCCACCCGCAAGGCAATGAAGGAAGCGCCCTGGCAGATCGTGATCTTTTCCCTCGGCATGTACCTGGTGGTCTATGGCCTGCGCAACGCCGGGCTGACTGGTTACCTGGCCCATTGGCTCGACGGTTTCGCCGAATATGGCGTGTGGGGCGCGGCCATGGGCACCGGTGTGCTGACGGCGCTGCTCTCGTCGGCCATGAACAACTTGCCGACGGTGCTGATCGGCGCCTTGTCCATCGATGCTAGCCAGGCCACCGGGGCGGTGAAGGAGGCGATGATCTACGCCAACGTCATCGGCAGCGACCTGGGCCCGAAAATCACGCCGATTGGCAGCCTGGCGACGTTGCTGTGGCTGCATGTGCTGGCGCGCAAGAATATCCAGATCGGCTGGGGGTATTACTTCAAGGTCGGGATTGTGCTGACGGTGCCGGTGTTGCTGGTGACGTTGGCGGCGTTGGCTGTGCGGTTGTCCTTCTAGGACCGAGTTGGCTTCATCGCGAGCAAGCTCGCTCCCACAAGGGCGTGCATTCCAGTGTGGGAACTCACTTTTGCAGAAAAGTGCTTTCCAATGTGGGAGCGAGCTTGCTCGCGATGAGGGCCTGACAGGCAGCACAAGGCTCAGCCACCGCCCGGCACATCCGGCCAACGATCCGCCACCAGGAACACCCGCTCGGCTTCTTCCCACTCACCCTCGGCGTTTTCGCTCAGGCGCACCATCAACTGTGCCGGCGCCATAGGGTCCAGGGCCATTCGCCAGGCGTCCAGTTGCGCGGTGCTCCAGGTTTGCTCGGCCGGATAATGCGCCGGGGCCAGCCAGGCGGCGCGGGGCAGGGGTTGCCAGCGACCCGGCGGACGTTGGGCGATGAACGCAGGCCAGTCCCGTTGATGCAGCCAGCGGCCGCGCAAATGCCTGGGGTGGGCACCGGCCGGTGGTTCGGCCTGGCCCGGCCAGGGGTAGAGCAAATACCCGCCCAGCCAGAGCTCGGAGCGAAACAGCTCGAGGCCAGAGGGCTCGATCCCCAGTGCCGCCAGGGCCTCGCGGCTTTCCGGGCGGGCGGAAATCGGCAGTTGGTGCTCGCGCAGATGCGCCAGCTTGCGGTCGAGCCGGTCATGGCAGCCCGGGCCCAGCCATTGCGCGGCGTCCAGCCCGTTTCCGTGCTGGGGCCCGAGGTACAACTTGATAGCCAGCTCCAGGTGGTGGATGCCGTCGCGATCACGCAGCAACAGGTCCAGTTCGCCCAGGGTATGGCCTTCGCGTCGGATCGGCAGGTTGGCGGCGATCAATTCGATGCCCGGGGCATGCTGCACGGCAAACTGCCACAGTCTTTCGTAATACAGGCCCAGGCGGCGCGTTCGCCCTTGGGACAGGCAGTGCAGCAATGGGTAGCTGTCGCGGTCCAGTTGCCGCAGCCAGTGTTCCAGTCGGCCAGGCTCCTGCACCCAATCACTGCCAGCCAGGGGATGGCGCTGGGGCCAGGGCGTGTCGATGAGCATCGGCGGGGCGATGATCGCCCACGCGAGGTCGCGCACTTCGGGATGGTGCAAGCGTCGGGGCAAGTCCAGCAATTCAGGGAACAGGATCATCTTGCGAGCATAGCCGTTGCGCTGAAGGCTTAAAGGATTTTGTCTACGGCGCGCTTTCGCCCATAATCGTGTTTTTCGCCCGCCGCAGACCCTCGCAGGAGCCTCATGGAGCAATTTCGCAATATCGGCATCATCGGTCGCCTGGGCAGTTCGCAGGTGTTGGACACCGTTCGCCGTCTCAAACGTTTCCTCCTGGAGCGGCACCTGCATGTGATCCTCGAAGATACCATCGCCGAAGTCCTGCCGGGCCATGGCCTGCAGACGTCGTCGCGCAAGATGCTCGGCGAAGTCTGTGACATGGTCATCGTGGTCGGCGGCGACGGCAGCCTGCTGGGGGCCGCCCGGGCCCTGGCACGACACAACATCCCGGTGCTGGGGATCAACCGGGGCAGCCTGGGGTTCCTCACCGATATCCGCCCCGACGAGCTGGAGATCAAGGTCGCCGAGGTCCTGGACGGCCACTACCTGGTGGAAAACCGCTTCCTGCTGCAGGCCGAGGTCCGCCGTCATGCCGAGGCCATCGGCCAGGGCGATGCCCTCAACGACGTGGTGCTGCACCCTGGTAAATCCACGCGGATGATCGAATTCGAGCTGTACATCGACGGCCAGTTCGTCTGCAGCCAGAAAGCCGACGGCCTGATCGTCGCCACCCCCACCGGCTCCACCGCCTATGCGCTGTCGGCCGGCGGGCCGATCATGCATCCCAAGCTCGACGCTATTGTGATTGTGCCCATGTACCCCCATACCTTGTCTGGGCGACCGATCGTGGTCGATGGCAACAGTGAGCTGAAAATCGTCGTGTCCAAGGATATGCAGATCTACCCGCAAGTGTCCTGTGACGGCCAGAACCATTTCACCTGCGCGCCGGGTGACACCATCACCGTCAGCAAAAAAGCGCAGAAGCTGCGCCTGATCCATCCGCTGGATCACAATTACTACGAAGTCTGCCGGACCAAGCTTGGCTGGGGCAGTCGGTTGGGGGGTGGAGGCGACTGATGCTCGATCCTGCGCGCAGTTACGATTTGATCGGTGACGTGCACGGATGCGCCCTGACCCTGGAACACCTGCTGGACCGACTCGGTTACCACAAGCAGGGCGGGGTCTGGCGGCATCCGTCGCGCATGGCCGTGTTCCTGGGGGACATCATCGACCGTGGCCCGCGGATCCGCGAGGCGCTGCACATCGTTCATGACATGGTCATGGCCGGCCAAGCGCTGTGCATCATGGGCAACCACGAGTTCAACGCCCTGGGCTGGAGCACACCGGCATTGCCGGGCAGTGGCCAGCGCTACGTGCGCGAACACACGCCGCGCCATGCCCGCCTGCTCAACGAGACACTGACCCAGTTCGAGCAGCATCCCGGCGACTGGCATGACTTTCTCGAATGGTTCTATGCGCTGCCGCTGTTTGTCGATGCTGGCCGCTTCCGGGTGGTGCACGCCTGTTGGGATGCCGGCCTGATCGAACCACTGCGGGGCCTGTTCCCGGACGGTTGTGTCGACGAGCACTTCCTCCAGGCCTCGGCGCAACCGGGCAGTTTTGCCTGCACGGTGTTCGATCGCTTGCTGCGCGGTACGGACATGCGCCTGCCCCACGGCCTGACGCTGACGGGTGGCGATGGCCTGACCCGTTCGTTCTTCCGCACCAAGTTCTGGGAAGACAACCCGCAGACTTACGGCGACATCGTGTTCCAGCCCGACGCCTTGCCGGAACCGGTGGCTCGCACGCCGCTGTCGCCGGATGAAAAAAACAACCTGCTGCGCTATGGCGTCGATGAGCCGCTGTTGTTCGTCGGTCACTATTGGCGCAGCGGCAAACCCGCGCCGATCCGCCCGAACCTGGCCTGCCTGGATTACAGCGCGGTGCTCTACGGCAAGTTGGTCGCCTATCGCCTCGACCAGGAAACCCGCCTGGATCCGCACAAGTTCGTCTGGGTCGATGTCGAGCGGCCGGAGGTGGTGCAATGAAACTGTCTGTCACGCGAACGCATTTTTTGAGGAAGTGCCATGGATGATTCGACGTTCGACCAGCTGGAGGCCGCGCTCCTTGCTGCGCCCGGCAACGTCGCACTGCTGACACTGTTGCTCAACGCCAGTGTCGAGCGCAGCGAGTACGCGCGCGGGCTTGAGTTGCTTCCTGCCGATCTTGAGCAATGGAGCGATGCCCAGGCCTTGAAAATGGCCGCTGCCGGGTTATGTATCGCCGCAGGCCAGGCGCAACGGGCTCTTGGCCTGATTGAAGGCGACGAGCCTGCCGCGCGGATGCTCAGGGCGCGCGCCTTCGCGGCCCTCGAGCAGATGAAGGAGGCCCAGGTGGAGTACCGTGCCGCGGTGGATGCCAACCCGGCCCTTGAAGACATGGCGCTATGGCGTCGGTTGAACGTATCCGTGACCGACTTTTCCGCTGCACAAGGGCGTCCGCGCTTGCGCGTGATCTCCAATGACAACACCGACCAGACCGAAGTCCGTCGCCTGCTGGTGCCGGAAAAGGAAGTCCTGTCCTTCGATGACATCGGTGGCCTGGACGAGCTGAAGAAAACCATTCACAAGAAAATCATCCTGCCTTACCAGAAGCCCGGCCTGTTCCAGCGCTTTCGCAAGCGGGTCGGCGGCGGCGTTTTGCTCTACGGGCCTCCGGGATGTGGCAAGACCATGCTGGCCCGGGCCACGGCCGGGGAGTGCAAGGCGACGTTCTTCAACGTGGCTATTTCCGATGTCCTGGACATGTACATCGGCGAATCCGAACGCAAGTTGCACGCGCTGTTCGAGCAGGCTCGTGCCCAGGCCCCGGCCGTGATGTTTTTCGATGAAGTCGAAGCCTTGGGTGGCAAGCGTTCCAATACCCGGGATTCGACCTCTTCGAAACTGGTCAGCCAGTTTTTGTCCGAGATGGACGGTTTTACCAAGGACAACCACGGCGTACTGATCCTCGCGGCAACCAACGTGCCTTGGTCGGTGGACTCGGCTTTCAGGCGCCCGGGGCGTTTTGACCGGGTGTTGTTCGTGCCGCCGCCCGACCGGCCGGCCCGGGAAACCATGCTCAAATTGATGATGGCAGGCCGTCCGATGGCCGAGGACATCGACTTTGCCTTCCTGGCGAAAAACACGTCGGGCTTTTCCGGTGCGGACCTGGGTGAGCTGGTGGAAACCGCCGCTGACGAAGCGATCGAAGAGTCCATCAGCGGCGCGAGCGAACAACCGATCTGCGACCGGCATTTCAAGCAGGCCCTCAAGGAAGTGCGGGCAACCACCCTGGAATGGCTGACTACGGCGCGCAATTACGCGCGTTATGCCAATGAAGGCAACCAGTACGACGAGGTGCTGGCCTTCCTCGACAAACATGGGAAGGGCCGTTGATGGCGCAGTACGGTGGTTATCGCATTGAAGACGAACCGCGCCCAGGCGCCCTGGCCAAGTGGGCCGTCTCGCCTTTTTGGCCGCTGCTGGGGCTGATGCTGGGAGGCGCCTGGCTCGGCTTGCCGTGGTTTGTCTTCAACGCCATTGCGGTGGGCAGTCCGACCCGCGTACGTGAGTGGCTGCTGGCCGGCCTTTGCCTGGTGGGCAGCCTGCTTATCGGCGCGGCGCTGTTGCAACTGGTGGACGCCGGTTACATCCAGAACCAGGCGCAGATCCAGTACGCCTTGTTGACCCTGGTGGTGTGGAAACTTGCCATCGGCTACCTGCTGTTCATGCAGCAAAACGCGACCATCGAGATCTACCAGTACTACGGTGGCGTGCTGAACCGCTTTGGCTTGCCCGTCGTGCTGGTGGGCGCGTTCGTGCTCAAGGGCATGGTCATCAAGTGGGTGCCTGCCACTCTCTGGTATCTGGTGATGAGCTGATGAATACCGATTATCTGCTGCAACTGGCGTATCAACGCTTGCAAGCCGACCATTACGACGGCGCCATCGACGCGCTGCGCCAATTGCTGGCGAGCGATCCGGATTCGGCCGAAGCCCATGCGTTGCTGGCGGTCTGCCTGATCAATATGCGCCGTGTGCATGCCGCCAGGCGCGAGGTGCAGTTGGCGCTGGCGGCCGATGCACAATTGCCGCTTGCCCATTACGCTGCCGCCCAGGTTGCCATTGCCCTGCGCAAGTTCAAACTGGCCCAGGAACACTTGACCCAGTTGCTGGACATGGAACCGCTCAATCCGGTCAATTACCGCACGCTGGCCGATCTTTACCAGTTGACCGGCCGCCTGGAGCAAAGCCGCGAGCCGTTGGAGAAAGCCCTGGAGCTGGGCCCCGACGATGCGTCCAACCTGGTTGCCATGGCCCAGTTCTATCGTGCCAGCGGCGACTGGGGGCGGGCGCATCAGTTCGCCCGCCAGGCCTTGCAGGCCGAACCGGGGCATACCGGGGCCGTGGTGGTGCTTGGGCATCTGTCGTTGCGCGAGGGTGACGTCGAGGGCGCGCGTGAGCACGCCATCTGGGCCTTGCAGGAAAACGCCAATGACCGGGCCGCGCTGCACTTGCTGACTGCCGTCAAGGCCCGCAGCAGTCTGTTTTTGGGAGCATGGTGGCGATTCAACAGTTGGATGAGCGAGCGCAGCGCCAGTCGCGCCATCGTGGTGCTGTTGCTCATGTTCGTGGTCTATCGGGTGGTGGTCATCACCCTGACGGCCCAGGGCTACCCGCAGGTGGCCCAGGTGATTGATTGGCTATGGCTGGGGTTTGCCGTGTACACCTTTGCCGCGCCACAGATATTCAGGCGCTCCCTGGAAAAAGAGCTGGCCCAGGTCAAGCTGTCCAGGGAGTTCTAAATAGCGGGTGGCCACACGGCTTTCAGTCGTGCCTTGCCTTGGAAACCCACGACATTATTGGAGATTGCTTAACATGTCGTCTTTTGCAGAAATGATCGAGAACATCACCCCCGATATCTACCGCAGCCTGAAACTGGCCGTGGAAATCGGTAAATGGGCCGACGGCAACAAGCTCACCGCCGAGCAGCGCGAGTTGTCCTTGCAGGCCATGATCGCCTGGGAAATCCAGAACCTGCCCGAAGACGAGCGCACCGGTTACATGGGCCCGCAGGAATGCCAGTCGAAGTCGACCGAAGTGCCCAATATCCTGTTCAAGTCGGACGCCATCCATTGATCGAGATTGGCCGCGGTGCAATCAGCAAGATGTCGGCACGACTTGACGGGCCGACCGTTCAATACGCCTTTCGCCTGGACGAGGTCGAGGTGCCGGTCAACCCGTTGATCGGCAGCACGATCCGCCTGGAGTACCTCGGTGCGATCCACTGCACCCATTGCGGACGCCGGACCAAGACCAGCTTCAGCCAGGGTTACTGCTACCCTTGCATGACCAAGCTGGCCCAGTGCGACCTGTGCATCATGAGCCCGGAGCGTTGCCATTTCGACGCGGGCACCTGCCGTGACCCGGCCTGGGGCGAGCAATTCTGCATGACCGATCATGTGGTCTACCTGGCCAATTCCTCCGGCGTGAAAGTCGGCATCACCCGTGCCACGCAATTGCCGACCCGCTGGCTGGACCAGGGCGCCAGCCAGGCGCTGCCGATCCTGCGGGTCGCCACGCGCCAGCAGTCAGGGTTTGTCGAGGACCTGTTCCGCAGCCAGGTGGCGGACAAGACCAACTGGCGCGCCTTGCTCAAGGGCGACGCGACAGCGGTGGACCTGCCGGCGATCCGCGATTCGCTGTTCGAAAGCTGCGCCCAGGGATTGCAGGGCTTGCAGGAACGATTCGGCCTGCAAGCGATCCAGACCATAGCGGACGTCGAGCCCATCGAGATTCGTTATCCGGTGGAGCAGTACCCGACCAAGATCGTCAGCTTCAACCTGGACAAGAACCCGATCGCCGAAGGCACGCTGCTGGGGATCAAGGGCCAATACCTGATTTTCGACACTGGCGTGATCAACATTCGTAAGTACACGGCCTACCAGCTCGCCGTGCATCAGTAGAAGGATTCGACCCATGCGCACCGAACAACCGAAGATGATTTACCTCAAGGACTATCAGGCCCCCGAGTACCTGATCGACGAAACACACCTGACCTTCGAGTTGTTCGAGGACCACAGCCTGGTCCATGCGCAACTGGTGATGCGCCGCAACCCCGAGCGCGGCGCCGGGCTGCCGCCGCTGGTGCTCGATGGTCAGCATCTTGAATTGATCTCGCTCAAGCTCGACGATGCCGACCTGGGGCAGGGCGATTATCAACTGGACGACAGTCACCTGACCGTGCACCCCAAGGCCCAGGCCTTTACGGTCGACACCACCGTCAGGATCCATCCGGAAACCAACACCGCCCTGGAAGGCCTGTACAAATCCGGCAGCATGTTCTGCACCCAGTGCGAGGCCGAAGGGTTCCGCAAGATCACCTATTACCTCGACCGTCCGGATGTGATGAGCAAGTTCACCACCACCGTGGTGGCCGAGCAGCACAGCTATCCGGTGTTGCTGTCCAACGGCAATCCGATTGCCAGCGGCCCCGGCGAAGACGGCCGGCACTGGGCGACCTGGGAAGATCCGTTCAAGAAACCGGCCTACCTGTTTGCCCTGGTGGCCGGTGACCTGTGGTGCGTCGAAGACACCTTCACCACCCTGACCGAGCGTAACGTGGCGCTGCGCATCTACGTCGAGCCGGAAAACATCGACAAATGCCAGCACGCCATGACCAGCCTGAAGAAGTCGATGCGCTGGGACGAAGAGGTTTACGGGCGCGAGTACGACCTGGACATCTTCATGATTGTCGCGGTCAACGACTTCAACATGGGCGCCATGGAGAACAAGGGTCTCAATATCTTCAACTCCAGCGCGGTGCTGGCCCGCGCCGAAACCGCTACCGATGCCGCGCACCAGCGGGTCGAGGCGATCGTTGCCCACGAATACTTCCATAACTGGTCGGGCAACCGCGTGACTTGCCGCGATTGGTTCCAACTGTCGCTCAAGGAAGGTTTCACGGTGTTCCGCGACGCCGGGTTCTCGGCCGACATGAACTCCGCCACCGTCAAGCGCATCCAGGACGTGGCGTACCTGCGTACCCACCAGTTCGCCGAAGACGCCGGCCCCATGGCCCACCCGGTGCGTCCGGACAGTTTTATCGAGATCTCCAACTTCTACACCCTGACCGTGTACGAAAAGGGCTCGGAAGTGGTCGGCATGATCCACACCCTGCTGGGGCCTGAGGGTTTCCGCAAGGGCAGTGACCTGTACTTCGAACGCCACGACGGCCAGGCCGTGACCTGCGACGACTTCATCAAGGCCATGGAAGATGCCAACGGCGTCGACCTGGCCCAGTTCAAGCGTTGGTACAGCCAGGCCGGTACACCACGGCTGGCGGTGAGCGAGTCTTACGACGCCGCTGCCAAGACCTACAGCCTGACCTTCCGCCAGAGTTGCCCGCCGACCCCGGACAAGCAGGAAAAGCTGCCGTTCGTGATTCCCGTGGAACTGGGTCTGCTGGACAGCCAAGGCGCCGAGATCCCGTTGCGGCTGGCCGGTGAAGCGGCGGCAAACGGTACGTCCCGGGTGATCTCGGTGACCGAAGCCGAGCAGACCTTCACCTTCGTCGACGTCGCCGAACAACCGCTGCCTTCGTTGCTGCGTGGTTTCTCGGCGCCGGTGAAGCTGAGCTTCCCGTACAACCGCGACCAATTGATGTTCCTGATGCAGCACGACAGCGATGGGTTCAACCGTTGGGATGCCGGCCAGCAGTTGTCGGTGCAGGTGTTGCAGGAGCTGATCGCCCAGCATCAGCAGGGCGCCAGCCTGACGCTGGATCCACGCCTGGTCAGTGCGCAGCGCAGCGTGTTGTCGGACGAATCCCTGGACCAGGCCATGGTCGCGGAAATGCTCTCGCTGCCCAGCGAAGCCTACCTGGCCGAAATCAGCGAAGTGGCTGACGTCGAGGCGATCCACGCCGCCCGTGAGTTCGCCCGCCAGCAGTTGGCCGAGAACCTGTTCGAAGCGCTGTGGCTGCGTTATGAAGCCAACCGCGACTTGTCGAAACGCACGCCATACGTGGCCGAGGCCGAGCATTTCGCCCGCCGCGCGTTGCAGAACATCGCGCTGTCCTACCTGATGCTCACCGGCAAGCCTGAGGTGCTGAGCGCGACCCTGGAGCAGTTCGACACCGCCGACAACATGACCGAACGCCTGACCGCGCTGGCGGTGCTGGTCAACTCGCCGTTCGAGACCGAGAAGGCCAAGGCCCTGGAAGTGTTCGCGGAAAACTTCAAGGGCAACCCGCTGGTCATGGACCAATGGTTCAGCGTCCAGGCCGGCAGCCCGTTGCCCGGTGGCCTGGCACGGGTCAAGGCGTTGATGGAACACCCGGCGTTCAATATCAAGAACCCGAACAAGGTGCGGGCACTGGTCGGCGCGTTCGCCGGGCAGAACCTGATCAACTTCCACGCCGCCGACGGTTCGGGTTATCGCTTCCTGGCGGACCTGGTGATCCAGCTCAATGGCTTCAACCCGCAGATCGCTTCGCGGCAGCTGGCGCCACTGACCCGCTGGCGCAAATATGACAGCGCCCGCCAGGCGTTGATGAAAGGCGAACTGGAACGCATCCTGGCGTCCGGCGGGCTGTCGGCCGATGTGTTCGAGGTGGTGAGCAAGAGCCTGGCGTGACCTTGATGCCGCGGTCTGCCTGGTGGACCGCGGTGCTCCCATCGCGAGCAAGCTCGCTCCCACAGGGGATCCATGCTGATCACAAAATAGGTGTTCGCTGGAGATCTACTGTGGGAGCGAGCTTGCTCGCGATAGCGTCAGACCAAACACCGCAAATTCAATAGCCAGCTATCACCCCACCGAATACCCCGCCATTCACCCCCAGCGCCAACCCCCCTGGTTAACAAAAGATAACGCGGCGTCGATTGTCAGACCTTTCGAAAGCCCGATAGGATAGGCCAGCTTCCGAAGTGGCTCTAGATTGCAGGTTTCAGGACTATGCTCCAGGACTGGCAACGTACCAAGCCATAACAATAATAATGGGGGAAAGGTCTATGAATGAGCCTGTCATGGCTGTGGGCCGCTGCCGGCCGCCGATGCTGCGCAGAATCGCGTTGCTGGCTTCGGCGCTCTCGCTGCTGGGCTCTGCGGTGTTGTCGGCACCGGTGATGGCCGTTGCGGCGTCGACGTCCGATGTCATCTATTCCGTCGAATCGGCCAAGGCCAGCAAAACCCTGATGCTCGATGTGGTCCATGCCGGCCAGCGCCTGGTGGCGGTCGGTGATCGTGGGCACATTGTCTATTCCGACGACCAGGGCACGTCCTGGACCCAGGCCAAGGTGCCGACCCGCCAACTGCTCACCGCGGTGTTTTTCGTCGACGACAAGCACGGCTGGGCCGTGGGGCACGACGCGCAGATCCTCGCCAGCGACGACGGTGGCAGCACCTGGACCAAGCAATACGAAGACCTCACCCGTGAAGCGCCGCTGCTGGATGTCTGGTTCAAGGACGCCAGCAACGGGTTTGCCGTGGGTGCCTACGGCGCGCTGCTGGAAACCACCGACGGCGGCAAGCACTGGGAAGACGCCAGCGACCGCCTCGAAAACGAAGACCAGTTCCACCTCAATGCGATCGCGGCCGTGAAAGACGCCGGGCTGTTCATTGTCGGCGAGGCCGGCAGCATGTTCCGCTCCGCCGACGGGGGCCAGACCTGGGAGAAGGTCGAAGGTCCGTACGAAGGCTCGCTGTTCGGGGTTATTGGCACCGCCCAACCTTCGACGCTGCTGGCCTACGGTTTGCGCGGCAACCTGTACCGTTCCACCGATTTTGGCGGCACCTGGGAGCAGGTCGAGCTCAAGGCCGCCCGGGGCAGCCTGGAATTCGGCCTGTCGGGTGCCACGCTGCTGGCGGACGGTTCCATCGTGATTGTCGGCAACGGCGGCAGCGTGGTGCGCAGTACCGACGACGGCGAGACCTTCAGCGTGTTCAACCGTCCGGACCGAATCTCCGTGGCGGCCGTCTCGGCGGCAGGCAACGGCAACCTGATCCTGGCGGGGCAAGGCGGCGTGCGTGCCACCACGTCCACCGGCGCCGAACTGAGCAAATGAGTCAGGCCTGCAAGACGGGCATAAAAACAAGAAGGCGGACCCCATGAGCAGTCATCATCAAGACAAGGCGACGTTCCTCGAGCGCCTGATTTTCAACAACCGCCCGGCAGTGATCGTCATTTGCCTGCTGGTCAGCATTTTCCTGTTCTGGCAGGCCACGCTGATCCGCCCCTCCACCAGTTTCGAAAAAATGATCCCCCTCGAGCACCCCTTCATCCAGAAGATGCTCGAGCACCGCAACGACCTGGCGAACCTGGGCAACACGGTGCGCATTTCCGTGGAAGCCACCAATGGCGACATTTTCTCCAAGGACTACATGGAGACCCTGCGCCAGATCCACGACGAGGTCTTCTACATCTCCGGTGTCGACCGTTCAGGGCTCAAGTCGTTGTGGAGCCCCAGCGTGCGCTGGACCGAAGTGACGGAGGAGGGCTTCGCCGGCGGCGAGGTGATCCCCCAGAGCTACAACGGCTCGGCCGACAGTCTCGACCTGCTGCGCAACAACGTGCTCAAGTCCGGCCAGGTCGGGCGCCTGGTGGCCAACGACTTCAAGTCGAGCATCATCGACATCCCGCTGCTGGAGTCCTATCCGGACCCGCAGGACCAGGGCAAATTGCTCGCCCTCGACTATCGGAAGTTTTCCCACGAGCTTGAAGACAAGATCCGCAACAAGTTCGAAGCCCAGAACCCGAATGTGCAGATCCATATCGTCGGTTTCGCCAAGAAAGTCGGTGACCTGATCGACGGCCTGGTCATGGTGGTGCTGTTCTTCGGCGTGGCCTTCGTCATCACCCTGATCCTGTTGTACTGGTTCACTAACTGCATGCGCAGCACCGTGGCGGTGTTGACCACCACCCTGGTGGCGGTGGTCTGGCAACTGGGGCTGATGCACGCGGCCGGCTTCGGCCTGGATCCGTACTCGATGCTGGTGCCGTTCCTGATCTTCGCCATCGGCATTTCCCACGGGGTGCAGAAAATCAATGGCATCGCCTTGCAGTCCAGCGAGGCAGACAACGCCCTGACGGCGGCGCGGCGTACCTTCCGCCAGTTGTTCCTGCCGGGGATGATCGCGATCCTGGCGGACGCCGTGGGCTTCATCACCTTGCTGATCATCGACATCGGCGTGATCCGTGAACTGGCCATCGGCGCCTCCATCGGCGTGGCGGTGATCGTGTTCACCAACCTGATCCTGCTGCCGGTGGCGATCTCCTACGCTGGCATCAGCAAGCGTGCGGTGGAGCGCAGCAAGAAAGATGCGACCCGCGAACATCCGTTCTGGCGCCTGCTGTCGAATTTCGCCAGCGCCAAGGTCGCGCCGGTGTCCATTGCCCTGGCGGTGATCGCCTTTGGCGGTGGCCTCTGGTACAGCCAGAACCTGAAGATCGGTGACCTGGACCAGGGCGCGCCGGAACTGCGTCCGGACTCGCGCTACAACCAGGACAACAACTTCATCATCAGCAATTACTCCACCAGCTCCGATGTGCTGGTGGTGATGGTCAAGACCAAGGCCGAAGGCTGCTCGCGCTATGAAGCCATGGCCCCCATCGACGAATTGATGTGGAAGATGCAGAACACCGAGGGCGTGCAGTCGGCGATTTCCCTGGTGACCGTGTCCAAGCAGATGATCAAGGGCATGAACGAGGGCAACCTGAAATGGGAGACCCTGTCGCGCAACCCCGATGTGCTGAACAACTCCATCGCCCGGGCCGATGGCCTGTACAACAACAGCTGCTCCCTGGCGCCGGTGCTGGTGTTCCTCAACGACCACAAGGCCGAGACCCTGGACCGCGCGGTGAAGGCGGTGCAGGAGTTCGCCAAGGAAAACAACCGCGATGGCCTGGAGTTCATCCTCGCCGCCGGTAACGCCGGCATCGAGGCGGCCACCAATGAAGTGATCAAGGAATCGGAACTGACCATCCTGATCCTGGTGTACATCTGCGTGGCGACCATGTGCATGATCACCTTCCGTTCCTGGGCGGCGACGCTGTGCATCGTGCTGCCGCTGGTGCTGACGTCGGTACTGGGCAACGCCCTGATGGCCTTCATGGGCATTGGTGTGAAAGTCGCGACGCTGCCGGTGGTCGCGCTTGGCGTCGGGATCGGCGTGGACTATGGCATCTACATCTACAGCCGCCTGGAAAGCTTCCTGCGGGCCGGGTTGCCGTTGCAGGAGGCTTACTACCAGACGCTGAAATCCACCGGCAAGGCGGTGCTGTTCACCGGTTTGTGCCTGGCCATCGGCGTGTGCACCTGGATCTTCTCGGCCATCAAGTTCCAGGCCGACATGGGCTTGATGCTGACGTTCATGCTGCTGTGGAACATGTTCGGTGCGCTGTGGCTGCTGCCGGCGCTGGCGCGGTTCCTGATCAAGCCGGAGAAACTGGCGGGGCAGAAGGGCAATTCGTTGTTCGCCCACTGAGGAGGGGCAGCCCTAGGGGCGAACCAATGTGGGAGCGAGCTTGCTCGCGATAGCGGTGTGACAGTCAATGAAGGTATTGACTGTCCGTCAGCCATCGCGAGCAAGCTCGCTCCCACAGATTTTTTCTCGCGCTCAGCGACTGATCACTCCAGCCTGCAAGCCCTGGCCATCAAGGCGCCAACGGTAAGAACCTGCTCTGCGCCAACGACTTGCCGAGCTGTCCTCGATGCACGTTCACCACCGCATAAGGGCTGGTGGCCTTGGCCAGCAGGGAGTGGTAGTGCTCCTTGCGTTGTTCCTTGGTCTTCAGGTGCGCGACGCTGAAATTGTCTTTCGGTGTGTCAGCCGTTTCGTAGTGAAAATGCGCATACCAGAGGGGAGAGCCATTACGGTCGTTGATGGCGTACTCCTGGAGGAAATCCTTGCGGCTTCCTTTCAAGGCCGTGCGTTCGCCGAGACGTGCGACTTGTATCAGGTTCTTTTCGAACAGGAACCGCAGGTTGCCGTCGGTAGGCGGCAATTGCAGGCTCAATTCGGTGCGCAGGGCACTGCCCTTGGCGGTCAGGCTGGATACCGCGTCTGACAACTGTTGGCTCAGTGCCTGGTCTGCCGGGGTAAGCGGGGTTTGCGCTGCGGTGAACGCCCGGTCGAGTTCCTCGGCAAGCTTGCGAAACCGACTCGCCTCATTGCTCATGATCTCCTCGATTTCCTGAGGATGGCGGCAGTTTTTCTTGTAACTTTCAGCGCGATGCATGCGTGCGTCCAGCTCGTCGAGCAGTTTTCGCGCATCGGCCTTGATCGCCTTGACCGATCTTGTCTCGGGTGCCGGGACCGGGCGGCGTACTTCGACGACATCCCAGACATCATCATGGCGGGAATAGGTGGAGAGGATCTCGTCATCGACTTGCGAGCGCAGCTCGACGACTTCAATCGGCAAGGATGTTCCGGCCGGTTTCAGGTCGCCAATCAAGACGCCATTGTGGCGGGTCCTGATCAGCTTTTTCTGGGCGTGTGCACCGGCTGGTCTGGGGCGTTTCGGCGGGCGCTTGTGTGGTTTGGGCTCGGGTTTGATTTCGGCTGCGAGTTTGCCCGACACCTCCTGGTAAAGACTGTCGACCAACTTGACCAGCCTGTCGAAATAGGACGCGTGGATATCGTCGGGGTAGAGGGTCTTGACCCCCTGCAACGCATCCAGGGTCTTGCCATAGCGCTCGGTCAGGCTTGTCAGGATTTCGAGTTGTTCCTGCGGTGTCAGCTCATACAGCCGTAGTTCGCTGTGGGAACGCGTTTGTTCCCCCAGCGGTACGACGATGCGAAGCAGGACGGCGGGTACGTCCGATTGGGGATTTTTAATCGACAGCATGGGAAGCGTAGAAAGTTGCAGGGCTTTGCGGCTGATGGCATTGCCTTCGTTCAACGGACGGTCCCTGGTCAGGCGTTCGAACGCCTGGGCGCCATCGGCATCGAAGTTCAAGAGGCGCTCAAGGTATTCGTCCTTGAGTTCCAGCCAGTAGATCGCTCGATCATTGATGTCGCTCATGAGGTCGAGGAACTTGATGTAGTCCTGCATGTGGTGGGTAAGGACTTCCCGGACATCGCTTTCTGCTCGAAACCTGGGGTCCCTGTTCTTGGCGGCTATGTAATCCATTTCGGTGACCACGACGGCCTTACGGGCATTGTTGATCACGTTTTCAAAGAGTCCGCGCATGTACTTAGGTGTAAGCCCGATACACAGGCTGGCGCGTTCGGACGCACTCTTCACCAGTTTCAAATAAACTTCGGTCTGCTCTTGGAGCAGGTCATGGAATATTTTGCGTTTCGGCTCCCGCTGCGCTTCGGTGTAAGTGCTTCCTTCCTGGAGCCTTGTCATCACTTGCTGGGCCACGTCGAGGGCTTTCTGTCGATCGTCTTCCTGCGCCACCCACTGATTGAGTTCCTCGGTCAATTCCCCGATACGCTGCAGATTGGCACGACGCTGTGCATCCATCCGCTTGGGCGGGGCACCGCCTAGCAGGCGCAGGCGCAGATCGAGGAGCCAGCGGCCCTGGCGGTCGGTTTTCAACGGCGGACCGTTGCGGCTGGGGTCGAGTGGGTCGACGATGGTCGCGCTACCGTCCGCTTCAGGGTTGACCCGATACAGAGCGCCTTCCACCTCGGCATGCCATTTGTTGTCGATCACGTACAAACCCTTGTAAGGGCCATATTCGATGGGTTCGGGCATTGCCGGAGGGCGCAGTGCCTGCAAGCGCAGCAGCCGGGTGCGTTGTTCCGGTGTCAGGCGCTGGCCGGCGCTGGCGAAACTGAAGTCCAGGCGTCTACTGGCGGTTTCGGCGTGGGCGCCAGGCCCGGCGATGGTTCCCTCCGCCACGGTGGGCGGCGCCGACGCGGGCCACTGCTCGGCAACGGTGCGTGGCGCCGGGGGACGCATGGCTTGCTCCTTCAGCAATGGGGCCAGCGCCGCACGGGTGACCGGCGCATGTCCGGTGGGCAGTTGGCTCACCAGCATGGCCAGGTTGACGAGCAGGTCGACGGCGGCCAGCTCCCGCGCCACCGGGTCCTCGCTGATCAGGGCTGGAATGTCCTGTTGGGCACTGGCCATCAGGTTCCATAGCCAGGCAGTGGTCATGACCGGACCGCGCAACAAAGGGAACAGCAGCGTGTTGAACAACAGGCCGCCGCCCTGGAGCAACACCGCCCAGCGGCTCTCGCTGTTGGACACCGAGTTCCGGTCGGCCTGGGTGACCAGGGCCTGGGCATTGCAGCCATAGAGGTACTGCATCAGCTCGCCGTTGTGCAACGCTTGCAGCAGTTCGCCGTGGGTGTCCTGCGTGGCGAGTGTGGCCGGGGCGGGTTTGTCGGGGGCGCTGAACTCGTCACCGGGAAAGAACCGCACGATGTGTGGCTCCAGGAAACCGCCGTTGGCGTACACCGGGCGGGCGGCGTCGGACAGCCAGGTCAGGACGCTGTTCTGCAGGTCCCCGGCGGCGGCAATGGCCTGAAACAGCGCCTCCCGTGTCGGGAACTCTTGCAGCGCAGGGGCGTAAAGCGGCCGATACAGCAGGTGCGGGCCGACCGTGGTGTCCTGCGCTTCGATCAGGAACATGTTGGTCACGGTATCGGGCTGGGCCTGGGGCTTGCGCATTAAATCCAGGTGGCGAATGACCACCGGCCGACCGTTGACCTGTTGGCTCGCCGCGTCAGGTTGGAGAACGGCTTCCAGCAGGCGCAGGCCTTGGACAGTCATGCCGTTTTCGTGGTCCAGCCGCTGTTTCAGTGCTTCGAGGGCCAGTTGCGCAGGGATCTGTTCGGCGAACATCCGTTGACGGTTCTTTGCCTGGGGCGAGCCACCGAGCAGGTGCTGTTGCAGGTAGCGAGGATAGGTCGTGCCAATGTCGACCTGCTCGACCAGCCCGGTCACGAAGTCCGGGGTCAACCAGGTCGGCAGCGTCAGGCCCAGGCGATGGCTGAGCGTGAAGTGGCCACTGGGACGGGCGACGAGATTGTGGATGGCCAGTTCGGTCAGGCTCATCTGCCGCTTCTCGCTGAGGCCGATGGTCCCGGGGTAGCCTGCGGAAACGGTGAAGGTCAGCAGCACATCGTCGGGTTGGTATTGGTTCGATGGCACCTTGCCCGGGCTGCTGTCGTTCGTTTGCCCCATGGCGCTGGACAAGGCGCTGGCGGTAAAGGCCTTGATGTCCTCGATGCCGCTGAGGAAGGTCTGGCCCTGATGGCGCTTTTTGGCGCTGGCCAGGGCCAGGCTGTAGTGCTGGAGCTTCGTCTGGTCGGCGATGGAGCTTTTTTTCAGCCAGCGGGGCAGCAAGGGAGCCAGGCGTGCCGAGGTTTGCGGCGAGAGTCGGGGGGCTTCCAGCAGGTAGCGGGCTGGGTCGCTCAGGTCGTTATAGAGGTTCTTCAGGTTTTGCAGGCCGATCCCGGCGGGCAGCTGTACAGCCTTCAGGTCGGCCAGTTGTTGCTCCAGCAGCATCGCCGCCTGGCTCTCGAAGACGTCGCCGCTTATCTCGTAGCGCTGGCAGGTGATGGTGTCGACGGTGTAACGGCTGGCGATCGATGCGCCCCAATGCCGATTGAAGGCTTCCAGGGAGGTAAAGGATTTTACGGCGCTGCCGGGACTGCACAGCAGGACGTCGGTGGTGCCTTTCGTGGCGCGGACCAGAAGGATCTCGCTGCCGACCAGTACGCTGCTGGTGGTGCCCCGGGTGATTCGGGTTTCCAGGTTGTAGGCGTACACAGGCGCCTGTGGGGCGAGACAAAAGCGTCGCTCCCGGTGCGGCCAACGGGCGACCTGGTCAAGGGCTTCGCGGGCCGTGTTAGCGAGCCCGGGCTGTTGCAGCCCATGGATGCTCAGCATGTTCCTCAGCACATCGCTGAGCCAGCGCCAGCGGTTGCTGCGGCTGTTCGCACCGGTTGCGTCAATGTCGTCGCCCCAGTAACGGACCAGCGCATCCTCCAGCCCGAGCGGTACGCTCCAGGCCAGTTCCAGCAGTGAGTTCTTGATGACCTGGATGTCCACTTCCTGGTTGCCTGCCCGGAGCCGGTTGGGTGGGGTGTCGGAGAGAAAGCAGTCCAGGTTGCCCCGTGGGCTGAAATCCACGGGTGTGCCAACGGCCAGGTGATCGAGCACCACGGGCATGAACGGCTGGAATTGCCAGGCGCGTCCGCTGGCGTCCGGAGTCGCCAATTGGACCTTGGAGAGGTCAATGTCCAGCCAGGGGTATGTTCGCTTGATAGCTTGTTCGAGCATGCGTTGCGCGATCTGTTCGAAGGTCGGGTGACTGGCGAATTGCAGGCTGACGCTTTGCGTCAACGCGGGGATGGAGTCTGCGGAGGAGGGAGCGGTCATGAGAAGTCCTTTTCATAAAACATGGCCGTCGGGATGACGGCGAGAAAAGTATCGACTTCTCGCTGTGGTGCGGGTGGTACATAAATACCACCCGCTGAGAATAATGCCGGTCAGTCAGTCAAGCCAAACCTCGTAGGAGCAAAGCTGCTCAGTCAAGCCACGACCCTGTGGGAGCAAAGCTTGCTCGCGATGGGGCGCACTCCAGTCCACTGTCGCGAGCAAGCTTTGCTCCCACAAGTCTGACCTTATCAGGCGGGATCGTTGCCCAGCACCACGTTCAGCGCGCTACGGGCATCGTCCAGTTGCACCAGGGTGGCGTGGCGGGCACCGAGGGCATCGCGGTTCTCGATGGCGGTGAGGATCGCCTTGTGACGCGGCATCGCCAGCTCGTGCAGGTTGGGCCGCTGGTTGGAGTGCTTGAGGGCTTCGGCGATGGCCACCGACAACATGTTGCACAGGTTGGCGAGCAGGTCGTTGTGGGTGGCGTCGGCGATGCGGCTGTGGAAGTCCAGGTCCGGTTGCAGCACGGCCTCGGGGGTCGGGGCGGCTTCCATGCGTTGGTAGGCTTCACGGATGGCGGCGATGTCGGCCGCGTCGGCGAACTGTGCGGCGAGGGCGGCGGCGGCCGGCTCGATGATGCTGCGCACGCTGGTCAGCAGGTTGAAGAATTCATTCTGCGGGCTGCTCTGCATCAACCAATGCAGCACGTCCGGGTCGAGCATGTGCCATTCCCGCCGGGCCTTGACCACCGTGCCCACGCGTGGACGCGAATACACCAGGCCCTTGGCGACCAGCACCCGCGTGGCTTCGCGCAGCACCGGGCGGCTGACCGCATACTCTTCGCACAACAAGGCTTCGGCGGGCAGTTTATCGTCCGGCTTGAAGCGCCCGGAAACGATCTGCATGCCCAGTTCCTGGACGATGCGCGCGTGCATGCTCTTGCGGTCGGAGGGTTTACGGTAATCCATGGGACGCGGCGCGATCCTGTGCGAGGGGAGTGTTGCGCATGATAGCAGGCGCGGCGGATATTCATCAGGCCAAACCCTTGGGCCTGGTGACCTTGTGGCGAGGGAGCTTGCTCCCGCTCGGTTGCGCAGCGACCGCCGAGGGGCCTGCTTCGCAGTCCAGCGGGAGCAAGCTCCCTCGCCACAGTCGGTGTGATAGCCAACTTTGGATGTTGTCTGTGACACCGCTATCGCGAGCAAGCTCAGCTCCCACAAAGGCTTGCTCCCACAGGGGGATGGATGGCTTCAGTGGGAGTGGCGTGGGACTTCGGCGCCGCGGCAGCCCACCAGGAAGTCGAAGTCACAACCCTGGTCCGCTTGCAGCACGTGGTCGATGTACAACTGGCGATAGCCGCCCACGAGCAGTTGTTGGGGTGGTGCGATGTCGGCCAGGCGCGCGGCGAGTTCGGCGTCGGGGATGTCCAGGTGCAGGCGGCCGCTGGCGCAGTCGAGCTCGATCCAGTCGCCTTCCTTCACTGCTGCCAGAGGTCCGCCGGCCGCTGCTTCCGGTGCCACGTGCAGCACCACGGTGCCGTAGGCGGTGCCGCTCATGCGTGCATCGGAAATACGCACCATGTCCGTCACGCCCTGGGCCAGCAGCTTGGCCGGCAAGCCCATGTTGCCCACTTCGGCCATGCCCGGATAACCCTTGGGCCCGCAGTTCTTCATCACCAGGATCGAGTTGGCGTCCACGTCCAGTTCCGGGTCGTTGATCCGGGCCTTGTACTCGTCGAAGTTCTCGAACACCACGGCGCGACCGCGGTGCTGCATCAGTTCGGCGGTGGCCGCGGACGGCTTGAGCACCGCCCCCAGTGGCGCCAGGTTGCCGCGCAGCACGCAGATACCGCCATCGGCGCGGATCGGGTTGTCCAGGGTGCGGATCACCTCATCCTGGCCATAGATCGGCGCGTCCTTGGTGTTCTCGCCGATGCTCTTGCCGTTGACCGTCAGGGCATTCGGATTGGGAATCAGATTGGCCTCGCCGAGACGCCGCAGCACGGCGGGCAGACCGCCGGCGTAGTAGAACTCTTCCATCAAAAAGCGCCCGGACGGTTGCAGGTCGACGATGGTCGGCATGCCGCGACCGATGCGGGTCCAGTCGTCCAGGTCCAGCTGCACGCCGATGCGTCCGGCAATGGCCTTGAGGTGGATCACCGCGTTGGTGGAACCGCCGATGGCGGCGTTGACGCGGATGGCGTTTTCGAAGGCTTCCTTGGTCAGGATCTTTGACAGCTTGAGGTCTTCACGGACCATTTCCACGGCGCGCATGCCGGACATATGGGCCAGCACATAACGCCGTGCATCCACGGCCGGAATCGCTGCGTTGTGGGGCAGGGAGGTGCCGAGGGCTTCGGCCATGCAGGCCATGGTCGAGGCCGTGCCCATGGTGTTGCAGGTACCGGCCGAGCGGGACATGCCGCCCTCGGCCGCGAGGAAATCGTCGATGGTGATGGTGCCGGCCTTGACCTGCTCGCTCAATTGCCAGACCACGGTACCCGAACCGATGTCCTGGCCTTTGTGCTTGCCGTTGAGCATCGGCCCGCCGGTGACGACGATGGCTGGGACGTCGCAACTGGCGGCGCCCATCAGCAACGCCGGGGTGGTCTTGTCGCAACCGGTGAGCAGCACGACGCCGTCAATCGGGTTGCCGCGAATCGCTTCTTCCACGTCCATGCTCGCCAGGTTGCGGGTCAGCATGGCGGTGGGGCGCAGGTTCGATTCGCCGTTGGAGAACACCGGGAATTCCACCGGGAAGCCCCCGGCTTCGATCACGCCACGCTTGACGTGCTCGGCGATCTGCCGGAAGTGCGCGTTGCACGGCGTCAGCTCCGACCAGGTGTTGCAGATGCCGATGATCGGCTTGCCGTGGAACTGATGGTCGGCGATGCCCTGATTTTTCATCCAGCTGCGGTACATGAAGCCGTTTTTGTCGGCGGTGCCAAACCATTGGGCCGAGCGCAGGGAGGGTTTCTTATCAGACATGATCGATTCTCTTATTGTATGACTATATTGTTCGAGCTTGAGCGTAACATAAGCGCAAATTGCGCGATTTGGAAGTGTTGTTGGGTAAATAGTATTACTATATAGTCCGATTCAACGGAGGGGTTGTCCTGGCGGTCATTCGCGAGAGAAATCCCCCGAGGTTCCATAACAACAACAATCGGAGACCGGTCCCATGAGCCAGGAATTGCGGCTTATTCGTCGCATTACGCTGAAACTGATTCCCTTCCTGATCCTGCTGTACCTGATCGCCTACGTGGACCGCTCCGCGGTGGGCTTCGCCAAGCTGCACATGGGCGCCGACATCGGTATTGGCGACGCCGCCTACGGCCTGGGTGCCGGGCTGTTTTTCATCGGTTACTTCCTGCTGGAGATCCCCAGCAACCTGATGCTGGAGCGCTTCGGTGCCCGGCGCTGGTTCGCCCGGATCATGATCACCTGGGGCGCCATCACCATTGGCATGGCGTTCGTGCAGGGGCCTCACAGCTTCTATGTGATGCGCTTTCTGCTGGGCGCGGCGGAAGCCGGGTTCTTCCCGGGCGTGCTGTACTACATCACCCAGTGGTTCCCGGTGCGTCATCGCGGCAAGATCCTGGGCCTGTTCATTCTTTCCCAGCCAATCGCCATGATGATCACCGGCCCGGTATCCGGCGGCTTGCTGGGCATGGACGGCATCCTCGGCCTGCACGGCTGGCAGTGGCTGTTCATCGTCATCGGCCTGCCGGCGGTGCTGTTGACCTGGCCGGTGCTGCGTTACCTGCCGGATGGTCCGCAACAAGTGAAATGGATGGACCAGGCCGAGAAGGACTGGCTGACCGGTGAGCTGAAAAAAGATTTGCAGGAATACGGCCAGACCCGCCACGGCAATCCGCTGCATGCCCTCAAGGACAAGCGTGTCTTGCTGCTGGCGCTGTTCTATCTGCCGGTGACCTTGAGCATCTACGGCTTGGGCCTGTGGCTGCCGACGCTGATCAAGCAGTTCGGTGGCAGCGACCTGGTGACTGGCTTTGTGTCGTCGGTGCCGTACATCTTCGGCATCGTTGGCCTGCTGATCATTCCCCGCAGTTCCGACCGCTTGAACGACCGCTACGGTCACCTCGCCGTGTTGTACGTGCTGGGCGCCATCGGCCTGTTCCTCAGCGCCTGGTTGTCGGTGCCGGTGTTGCAACTGGCGGCGCTGTGCCTGGTGGCCTTCGCGCTGTTTTCCTGCACGGCGGTGTTCTGGACCTTGCCAGGGCGTTTCTTTGCCGGCGCCAGTGCGGCGGCGGGTATTGCGTTGATCAACTCGGTGGGCAACCTGGGCGGTTACATTGGTCCGTTCGTGATCGGTGCGCTGAAGGAGTACACCGGTAACCTGGCCTCGGGGCTGTATTTCCTGTCTGGTGTGATGGTGTTCGGCCTGGTGTTGACCGGCGTGGTCTATCGGTTGCTGGAGCGCAAGCATGTGCTGCCGGCGGACCAGTTCGCCGCCAGCGCCCGCGGGGCGACGCGTACCTAGATCACTGCACTTAACTGTGGGAGCGAGCTTGCTCGCGATGGCGGTCTGACAGTCGACATCATCGGTGAATGTGAGACTGCTATCGCGAGCAAGCTCGCTCCCACAAGGGGCTGCACCGAATTCAAGTTTTGCTTACAAGGAGAAAAAGTTATGCGTTTAGTTCAGTTCGAATTGAGTAACGGCGAACGCCGCGTCGGTGTGGTCGACGGCGATCAGGTGCGCGAAGTGCAGGGCGCCGCCAGCGTGCGCGAGCTGGCGCTGGCGGCCATCGAAGCGGGTGTGAAGCTTGAGCAGCAGGTCGACAGCCTGGGCCTGGGGACGGGTCATGACTACGCCCGGTTGCTCGGTGAGCTGCGCATCCTGCCACCGCTGGACCACCCGGACCCGGCGCACCTGTTGGTCAGCGGTACCGGCCTGACCCACCTGGGCAGCGCGTCGGCCCGGGACAAGATGCACCAGCAGGCCGGGGACGAAGCGACCATGACCGACACCATGCGCATCTTCAAATGGGGGGTGGAAGGTGGTAAACCCCAGGCCGGACAGGCCGGCGTGCAACCGGAATGGTTCTACAAGGGCGACGGCAGCATCGTCGTTCGTCCGGGCCATCCGTTCCCGCTGCCACCCTTTGCCGAAGACGCCGGCGAAGAGCCGGAAATCAGCGGCCTGTATGTCATCGGCCATGACGGCAAGCCCTATCGCCTGGGCTTCGCCGTGGGCAACGAGTTTTCCGACCACGTCATGGAGCGCAAGAATTACCTGTACCTGGCCCACTCGAAACTGCGCAGTTGCAGTTTTGGCCCGGAACTTCGCGTCGGTGAACTGCCTCAACATCTGTCCGGGACCAGTCGTATCCTGCGCAATGGCGAAGTGCTGTGGCAGAACGAGTTCCTCAGCGGCGAGGCGAACATGTGCCACAGCCTCGAGAACCTGGAGTTCCACCACTTCAAGTACAGTCAGTTCCTGCGCCCGGGGGACGTGCACGTTCACTTCTTCGGCACCGCGACCCTGTCGTTCGCCGACGGCATCCGCACCCAGCCAGGGGATGTGTTCGAAATCAGCCAGGCTGAATTCGGCGCGCCGCTGGTCAACGGCATTGCCCCGGTAGACGCGGTGTTCAACCCGGGTACTATCGGCACACTTTAAAGGAGACTTGCGATGAACCAGATCCTTGGCCACAACTACATCGGCGGGGCGCGCAGCGCGGCCGGCCAGACCCGCCTGCAGAGCACCGACGCCAGCACCGGCGAGGCCTTGCCACATGATTTCATCCAGGCCACGGCCGAAGAAGTCGATGCGGCCGCCAAGGCTGCTGCTGCGGCTTATCCGGCCTACCGCAGCCTGAGCGCGGTGCGCCGGGCCGAGTTCCTCGAGGCCATTGCCGATGAACTGGACGCCTTGGGCGATGAATTCGTGGCCGTGGTCTGCCGTGAAACCGCGCTGCCGGCGGCACGGATCCAGGGCGAGCGCGGTCGCACCAGCGGCCAGATGCGCCTGTTCGCCAAGGTCTTGCGCCGAGGCGATTTCTACGGCGCGCGCATCGACCGGGCATTGCCTGAGCGCACGCCGCTACCGCGTCCGGACCTGCGCCAATACCGCATCGGCCTGGGGCCGGTGGCGGTGTTCGGCGCCAGTAACTTCCCCCTGGCGTTTTCCACCGCCGGCGGCGACACGGCGTCGGCCCTGGCGGCCGGTTGCCCAGTGGTGTTCAAGGCCCACAGCGGCCACATGGCGACCGCCGAGCACGTGGCCGATGCGATCATTCGCGCGGCGGAAAAAACCGCGATGCCGGCTGGCGTGTTCAACATGATCTACGGCGGTGGTGTCGGCGAATGGCTGGTCAAGCATCCGGCGATCCAGGCTGTGGGCTTCACCGGTTCTCTCAAGGGCGGGCGTGCCCTGTGCGACATGGCGGCCGCACGGCCGCAGCCGATTCCGGTGTTCGCGGAAATGTCGAGCATCAACCCTGTGATCGTGTTGCCGCAAGCGCTGGAAACCCGCGCCGAAAGCGTCGCTCGCGACTTGACCGCCTCGGTGGTGCAGGGCTGTGGTCAGTTCTGTACCAACCCGGGCCTGGTGATCGGCATTCGCTCGCCGCAATTCACGGCCTTCACCCAGCAAGTGGCCGCGCTGATTGGTGACCAGGCGCCCCAGACCATGCTCAACGCCGGCACGCTGCAAAGCTACGGCAAGGGCCTGCAGAAATTGCTCGCTCACCCGGGCATCGAGCACCTGGCCGGGCGCGAGCAGCAGGGCAACCAGGCCCAGCCGCAGCTGTTCAAGGCCGATGCCAGCCTGCTGATCAACGGTGACGAGGCGCTGCAAGAAGAAGTGTTCGGCCCGACCACGGTGTTTGTCGAAGTCGCCGACCAGGCACAACTGACCGCCGCGCTGAACGGCCTGCACGGCCAACTGACCGCGACGATGATCGGCGAGCCGGCGGATTTCGAACGGTTCAGCGAATTGACACCGCTGCTGGAACAGAAGGTCGGCCGCATCCTGCTCAACGGTTATCCGACCGGGGTCGAGGTGTGTGATTCGATGGTGCACGGCGGGCCTTACCCGGCGACGTCCGATGCCCGGGGCACCTCGGTGGGCACATTGGCGATCGATCGCTTCCTGCGCCCGGTGTGCTTCCAGAACTATCCCGACAGCCTGCTGCCGGAACCGCTGAAGAACGCCAACCCGCTGGGGATCCTGCGGTTGGTGGATGGGGTGCCGGGGCGCGAGGCGCTCTGATCGCGGTGGGGCAGTTGCATTGAGGTTTGATGGACTGCCGCCATCGCGAGCAAGCTCGCTCCCACACTGGATTTTTTGTGAACACAAGATCTGTATTCATTGAAATCCTAATTGTGGGAGCGAGCTTGCTCGCGATGGCGATCGCCCGGTCAACATCGCTTCTGAAGTGATGGCCCAAGGTCCACTCGCCCATTGGGTTATCATGGCCACTTTCCCAAAGACCGACTGATCACCATGACTGCCGTAACCGACCCCCTGCTGCTTGCCCTCGACTCCTGCAACATGCTGATTATCGACGGGCTGCACGCATTCAATTTTGAGCTCGACGAGCAGGACCAACTGCACGTCGAGTGCATGAACGGCCGTACCCTCGAGCATTGGCGTTTCACGCCGGCGCAAATGCAGGCCGCGACGTTCGACAAGGCTTCGAATCACTGGATCATCACCAGTGACTCCGGTGACCACCGTCTGGAATGCGTGGACGCCACCAGCGGCCACGACGATGAGGACGACGAAGATGAAAATGCGTAGTCTCTGGCCGCTGTTGATGGCCGGCAGCCTGGGCGCCATGGGCGCCATGGGCGTCCAGGCGGACACCGAAGAGCGTCATCAACTGCTGGTGGGGTCTTATACCGCCGGGCAGAGCCAAGGCATCTATCGGTTGCAGTTCGACAGCCGTACCGGCCAGATCGACGCCAACCCGTTGCAAGTGATCAAGACGGACAACCCCTCGTGGCTGACTCTCTCGCCCGACCTGACCCGGCTGTTCGTGGTCAACGAAAACGGTCCGGGCCAGAAAGACCCGGTGGGCAAGGTCAGCAGCTACGCCATCGACCCGAAGACCCATGCCATCAGCCTGATCAACCAGGTGCAATCCCTGGGCAACGAGCCGACGCATTCCAGCCTCAGCGGCGATGGCCGGCACCTGCTGGTCAGCAACTATTCGGTCGTGGAAGACCCGGGCGGCACCCTGGCGGTATTGCCGGTGGGTGCCGACGGCAAGCTGTCGCCAGTGGTGCAGTTGAGCAGCCATCAACCGAGCCGGGTCAACCCCGAGCGGCAGATGTCGGCCCATGTGCATTCGGCGGTGTCGTCGCCCGATGGCAAGTACGTGTTCGCCAACGACCTGGGGGCGGACAAGGTGTTCATCTACCGCTACGACCCCAAGGCCAATCCCGAGCTGCCGCTGACTGCCGCCGATCCGGCCTTCGTGCAGTTGCCACCTGGCAGCGGACCGCGTCACCTGCTGTTCAGCGCTGACGGCAAGCACGCCTGGCTGACCATGGAAATGAGCGCGCAAGTGGCGGTGTTCGATTACCAGGACGGCCGCCTGACCCAGCGCCAACTGGTCGACTTGGCCGCCGGCAAACCCCAGCCGGGCAGGGCGGCGGCTGCGCTGCATGCTTCCAGGGACGGCAAGTTCCTCTACGTCAGTAACCGTGGCACCACCAATGAAGTGCTGGTGTTCGCCATTGACCCGGCTGCGGGTACGCTCAAAGAGCTGCAGCGGCGCTCGGTCGAAGGCGATCATCCGCGGGAGTTCAGCCTCGACCCGAGCGGAAAATTCCTGCTGATTGCCAATCAGAAGAGCAACCAGATCGTGGTGGTCGAGCGCGATCCGAAGACCGGCCTGCTGGGTAAAACCGTGCAGAAAATGCCGATGGATGCACCGAGCGACTTGAAGTTCATGCTGCGTCAATAGACCGCAGGCCTTGTTTTTCAAGGCCTGCGCCGTTGTATCAACGAGACTGATATTCGCTAGTACTACAAAGCATTTCAAAGCGAGACGCCTCGGCGCGTAAGTTTGCTCCACGGCCCAACCGGGCAAGTCAGCCAACTGAATCCGAGGTCTACCGCCATGAATCTGAATCTCTTCTCCGTGATCGCCGCTTCCGCCATCTCTGCCACCGTAGCGCTGCCCGCCAGTGCCAGTGTCGAGATCAGCGACAAGAAAAACCGTACCCAGAGCTACACCGAGAAATACCTGCAACAAAGCGCCAACTTCTATGCGGCGCTGGACCACAAGACCCAACACTGAAATCTCGCGCAACGCCTGAAGCCTGCGATCTTTTCATCTTCACTGATATCGGGTGAAAGAGAAAAGATCGCAGGCTTCGCCGTTTCTGGAAAAATCCCGCTGTAATATCACTTGGCCATGTGTTTAAATTTGACGCTGACAAATTGACTCCTTCGCAGATAAGGATCGACACCATGGCGATGCGTCTGGCAGTGATGCTGCTGTTTCTCTACTCCACGCCGATTGTCTCGGCGGCCCAATCGGATGCCGGTGAGCTGGAAGTGGCGCGTGAGCGCTTATTGAGTCTGCTGAGCGACTAATTGGACCAGGCAACAATCGGGTTGCAGGAATGCCTTTGTGGCGAGGGAGCTTGCTCCCGCTCGATTGCACAGCAATCGCAAAAAAGGGTCCGCTGCGCGGCCCAGCGGGAGCAAGCTCCCTCGCCACAAAAACAGGTACGGGCTGTTATTTGGCCATGATCGCCACAAACAGCTCGGACTCCAGGAACCTCTGCAACCAATCCTGCAGCCGCGGATAGGGCGCCTGGGCAAACCAGTCGCGGTCGACGTGGGCGAATTGCCGTATGAAGGGCATCACTGCCACGTCCGCCAGGCTCTGGTGCTCAGCTGCCAGAAACGGCCGGGTTGCAAGCAGTGCTTCCAGGCGGCGCAGAAAGTCTTCGCCCTGGCTGCGGTAATGCTCCTTCGGGTACTCGGGGTAGCGCTCGGGGTACTTGTAGCGATTCAAGTGCAGCTTGAACACCTGGTCGTTTTCCTCGATCAACGCCGCCGTCAACGCCTGGCCGTCGGCGTTGTCCCGTAGCCGCCAGTCTTGCGGGTCGTGCCGGGCCAAGGCCCAGTTCATGATCTCCAGGCTTTCATCGATCACTCGGCCATCGACCTGCAGCACCGGCACCGTGCCTTTGCTGGAGAGGGCGAGCATCTCGGCGGGCTTGGCCTTCAGGCTGACTTCGACAATCGCCATGTCGACCGCGCTGTAGCGCAAGGCCATGCGCGCCCGCATCGCGTAGGGGCAGCGGCGGAAGGAATAGAGCGTGGCGCGGCTCATTTCACCTCCACGGTGCTCAACCCGTTGCCCTGGCGACGGACCTGGATCTGCACCGGGATCCGCTCGTGCATTTCCTGCACGTGGGAGATCACCGCGACCTTGCGGCCTTGGGCCTGCAAGCCGTCGAGGGCGTCCATCGCCAGTTGCAGCGATTCGGGGTCGAGGCTGCCGAAGCCTTCGTCGATGAACAGCGATTCGATCTTCAATGTGCTGGACGCCATCGAGGCCAGGCCCAAGGCCAGGGCGAGGGAGACCAGGAAGGTTTCGCCGCCAGACAACGAATGCACCGAGCGCAGTTCATCACCCATTTCCGTGTCCATCACCAGCAGACCGAGCATGCTGCCGCCACGCTTGAGCCGGTAGCGGCGCACCAGTTGCCGCAGTTGGGCATTGGCGTGATGCACCAGCAAGTCGAGGTTGTAGGCCTGGGCCAGCTTGCGGAAGCGGTCGCCGGTGGCCGAACCGATCAGGGCATCGAGGCGTGCCCAGCGCTGGTATTCGGCGTAGGCCTGTTCGATCTGCTGGGCCAGGGCTTGGTTGGCGTTCTGCCGGCGCTGGTCCTCGGCCTGTTCGGCACGCAGTTCGGCGCAACGCTGTTCGCTGACGGCGAATTGGGTTTGCAGTTCGGCGAGGGCTTCGGCGAGTTGCTCGGGCGCCAGGTTGCCGTTGTGCTGGGCCTGGTGGTTGTGCAGGCGCTGCTCGCGTTCGGTGAGCAATACGCTGGTCTGTTCGATGGCTTTTTCGCTGTTGAGCAAGCGCTGGCGCAACTGGCCGAGGTGTTGCTCGTCCAGGCCGAGCAGGGCTTCAAGGGCGGCATCGTCCAGTTCAGGATGGCCGGTGCGCCACTGCGCGATACCCGTGGTCAACGCCTGAAGTTCGTGGTCCAGGGACTGCGCCTGTTCCTGGCGGGCCTTGAGTTCGGCGGCCAGCTGCACAAGGCTGTTGCGCACTTGCTGCAACTGCTGATTGGCCGTCGCCTCGGCCTCGCGGGTCTGTTCCAGGCGCTGGTCGAGTTGTTGTTGCCATTGTTCGGCGCTGAGGTGCTCGCCGAGCAGTTGCGCGAGTTTCTCCTGGCAGGCCTGCTGTTGCTCGCTCAGGGCGCTGAATTGCAGGCGGGCCGCTTCCAGTTGCTGGACGCGGGTCTGCTGGCGGTCCTGCTCTTTCTCCAGGGTCTGCTGGCGCTGGCGTTGTTCGTCCAGTTCGTCGCGCTGCTGTTCCAGTTGCTCCAGGCGTTGGGCAATCTGCTGGTCGAGCTGCAGGAAGGTCGCGGCGGGTTCGCTGCGCAAGGCCTGCAAGGTGTCCGCCGGCAGCAGGGCACTGAAGTGGTTCAGTTCCTCGTCCAGGCGCTGGCGGTCGCGGGCCAGTGCTTGCTGCTGGTTGCCCAGGTGGTGTGACGCCTGCTGGCTGGCCGTTTCGGCCTCGCGCAGGCGCTGGCCCAGGCGTGCGGCGTCCTGCTGCAGGGTCAGCAGGGCGGCTTGGCGTTGTTCGTCCTGGCCGATGCGCAGGTGCAATTGGCTGTTCTGTTGAGTCAGCCAGGCGTCGCGCTTGCTCGAGTCCTGGGCCAGCAGTTGCGCTGACAACGGGTGGGCTTCCAGGCTGGGGGCCAGGCTCTGTTGCTGGCTGGCGAGCTGTTCCTGTTGTTGTTTGAGTTCCTTGAGCTGGGCAATGACCCCGCTGTATTGCGCCCGCAGGTCGATGACTTTCTCATTGAGCTGTTCGACGGCTTTGCGGGCGTTGGCCTCTTCGGCTTCATCGAAGCGTCCGAGGTTTTCCAGCAGGGCTTCGGGCTGATGATAGGGATGCTCGACGCTGCCACACACCGGACAGGGCTGCTCGTCCTGCAACTGTGCGCGCAGTTGTTCGACGCTTTCACTGCGGGCCAGGCGCTGGCGTTCCAGCAGTTCGCGGGTCACGGTCAGGGTCTGTTCGGCGATGGTCAGTTCGGCCTTGGCTTCGCCGCCCTCACGCACCAGGCGGTCACGTTCCTGCAACGCCTGTTGTTGGCGTTGCTCGAGCTCGGCACCCCGTTTGTCCAGTTCTTGCTGACTGGCCCACAGCCGGGTCAGGTCTTCGAAGGCGCGCAGTTGCTTGCGGTTGTCTTGCAGCAGGGTGCCGAGCAATTGGATCTGTTCGGCCACGGCCTCCGGCTCGGCGCCGGCTTCCTTGTACAGCACCTCAAGGTCTTGCCGGCGGCTGGCCAGTTCCTCGGCGGCACGGGCGGCGCCTTGCTCCAGCATGGAGAGTTCGGCCTGGCCCTGGTTCAGGCGATTGCCGATCAGCATCAGTTGTTGGAGGCGATCGCGATAAGCGTTCCAGGCGTCGCTCAGCGGTGCCAGGTGCGTACTTTGTTCAAGCTCGCCGGCGATTCGCTGCAAGCGCTCGGCCACCTGTTTCTGTTGTTCGAGCAAGGTGTCGATGGCGCGCTGGCCTTCGGTGCAGGCCTGTTGCGCCTGGTCCTGATGCCCGGCGGCCTGGCTGGCGTCCCTGACGAGACGGGCGAGGGTGCTTTGCTCCTCGAAAGCCTGGCGTAATAACGGCGCACTGTCGCCCCTTTGTTGCCGGGCCGCGACCAATGCCAGTTGCGTGACGCCCAGGCCTTTTTCGAGTTCGGCTTGCTGCTGGTGCAGGTCGATTTGCTGCTGGGTGAGCTGCTGGATCTGCGCGGCCAAGGGCTCGAGCTGTCGGCTCAGTTCCGCCTGGCGGATGAACTGATGGCGTTGGGGCGCCAACTGTTCCAGGCGGGTCAGTTTCAGGCGTTCGTCGGCCAGGGCGTGCCAATCGGCCTGGGCCTGTTGCAACTGTTCGGCGGCGCTGGCGTGTTCATCCTGCAATTGGCGCAGGTCGCGCAGCCAGGTGTGTTGTTGCTCCAGTTGCTTGAGTTGCGCCTGTTGGGCCTTGAGTTGTTGCTGGGCGTCGTTGAAGCGCTGGTCGAGCTCGGCCCGGGCTTCGGGGGCCAGCGGGGTGACACCGGTGGCCTGGTCGTGCAGCTGTTTGTGGGTTTCCTTGGCTTGCTTGGCCTTGTCGAAGGCGCGACGACCGAGGCGGGTATACAGGGCGGTGTCGGTGAGTTTTTCCAGCAGTTCGCTGCGGTCGTTGTCATCGGCCTTGAGGAACGCGCTGAACTCGCTCTGGGCCAGCAACACGGCGCGGGTGAACTGCTCGAAGTTCAGGCCAAGGGCGGCTTCGAGCTGGGTCTTGTATTCGCCTTTCTGGCTCGCCAGCAGTTGATCGTTGTCCAGGTCCCGCAGGCTCTGGCGGCTGGCTTGTAATTTGCCGCCGGCCTTTTCCCGGGCGCGATTGGCTTCCCAGCGGGCCCGGTAGCGGCGCCCGTCGATGCCGCGAAAATCCACTTCGGCAAAACCATCGCCGGTGCCACGGCGCAACAGTGTGCGCGGATCGCCCGTGGCAATCTCGCCATCGACGTCCGGCACCTTGGCATCGCGACCGGTGTTGTTGAGGCGCGGCACGGCGCCGAACAGCGCCAGGCACAAGGCGTCGAGCAGCGTGCTCTTGCCGGCGCCGGTGGGACCGGTAATGGCGAACAGGCCGGCGCTGGCCAAGGGTTCGGCGGTGAAATCGATTTCAAAAGGCCCGGCCAGGGACGCCAGGTTCTTCAGGCGGATCGCGAGGATCTTCATGGTTGCTCGCTCTCCATCTGCACGTCTTGCAACAGCACGGCAAAGTCCTTGAGGGTCTGTTCATCCACTTCGTTGCCATAGGTGTCCTGCCAGGCGCGGCTGAACAGTTCCTGCGGGCTGAGTTGATCCAGTTCCACCAGCGCGCTGCCGTCATCGGCACTGCCGGCGCCACCGTTGCCGGCATACTCTGCGGCGATCCGTACCAGGCGCACGGCCTTGCCTTGCAGTGCGGTTTCAACCTGGTGGCGCAGGTCCGGCTGCGGTTCGTCGAGGCGCACCCGCACTTCCAGCCAGGGTTGGCGCTGGATGTCGGCCAACAGGTCGATGTCGGGCAGCTCCTTGAGTTGCCCAAGGATATCGGCCAAGGGAGCCGGACCCAGGCGTTGCAGGTTGACGGCCCGGGGAATCAGGCGCGGTTCGACCTTGACCAGGGTTTCGCCGTCCAGGGTGATGTCGAGAATCTGATGCTGGTAGCCAATTTCCGAGAATGACAGCGGGATCGGCGAGCCGCTGTAGCGGATGCGCTCTTCGCCGTTGACCTTCTGCGGTTTGTGCAAGTGGCCGAGGGCGACGTAGCTGATGCTCGGGCCGAACAGGCTGGCGGGCAGGGCCTCGGCGTTGCCGATGATCAGGCTGCGCTCGGAGTCCTCGGACACCGAACCGCCGGCCATGTGCGCATGACTGATGGCAATCAGCGCCTGGCCCTTCTTGCGCTTGCTGTTGGCCGCGGCGATCAGCCACTCATGCACCTGGCCGATACCCCGCAGGTAGTCGTCGCCCAGTTGCGCGCCGGTGACTTCGGCGGGACGCAGGAACGGCAGGGCCAGGCACCACGCCTTGACCTTGCCCTTGGCATCGGGCAATGGCAACAACAGGCGCTCGACGTCCAGTTGGCCGTCGTCCAGCCACAACACCCGGCCCAGGGCGTGGGTGCGCAAGCGTCGCATCAGCGGCGCGGGCAGTTCGATTCGCGAGCCGGAGTCGTGGTTGCCGGCGATCATCACGATGGTCAGGTTGGCGTTTTGCTCATGGGCGCTGACGATGAAGTCGTAGAGCCGCTCCTGGGCTTTGACCGGCGGGTTGACGGTGTCGAAGATGTCGCCGGCGATCAGCAGCACGTCGGGTTTTTCGTGGGTCAGCTGGCGCAGCAGCCAGTCGAGGAAACAGGCGTGTTCGAAATCGCGTTCCTGACCGTGCAGGTTTTGCCCCAGGTGCCAGTCGGAGGTGTGAAACAGACGCAAGGCAAACTCCAGAAAACAGATGATGGCCGCGGGGAAGAGAAGGGCGGCTAAAAGAAGGAGAGTTTACTGGGAAACGGGGGGGAGGACTTGTTCAACTTCATGGGATCTATTTGAACACGCCCCTGTGGCGAGGGAGCTTGCTCCCGCTGGGCTGCGCAGCGGCCCCTTTTTGCGATTGCTGCGCAATCGAGCGGGAGCAAGCTCCCTCGCCACAAAAGCCACAAAAGCCACAAAAGCCACAAAAGCCACAAAAGCCACAAAAGCCACAAAAGCCACAAAAGCCACAAAAGCCACAAAAGCTGCAAAAGCTGCAAAAGCTGCAAAAGCTGCAAAAGCTGCAAGACAATGCGTGGGTTATTTGGGGTAAAGCGGTGGCAATCCCGAATCACCGGCCGAATCCAGCACCCCTTCGGTGGGCGGGATGGTGCGGATCGCGCGCCACAGGTCTTCGCCTTGCCAATGCTGGCCGGTCTCGCTGTAGAGCGCGCCGTTGAGGCCGTCCAGGGCGTCGGACAGCGGCACGAAACGCGCCGCCATGTCGGCCAGGGTTTCCGGTTGCTGGCGGGCCCAGGCGTCCAGGGCCTGGCGGGTGGCGTGGGGGTCGTTGGCCAGGCAGGTGCGCTTGAGGTCGTCCAGCAGGGTGCGCGGGCTCGGTCCGGCCTGGGTCGAGCGCAGGATGGCCGGCTGCCAGCGGGCGCGCCACCACAAACCGAAGCCGAGCAGCGTCGTGCAGGCCAGGATCAGGCTGCTCAGTTGCCAATACCACAGGGTCTCGCTGTCGACCGTCGTCACGATCTGCGCCGTGCCGGCGGGTGTATCCACCATCAGGCTCGGATTGTTCGCCACCTGCAGGGTCCGCGCCGGGAGGCTGGTGCGGTCCAGGTGATCTTCCAGGGTGTTCCACCAGACCACTTCCACCGGTGGCAGCTCGATGGTGCCGCTACGGTTGGGCACCAGCGCCTCGCGGTCTTCGCGGCTGCCCACCAACCCGCGTTCACTGCTGCGGCTGCTGAGTACCGGCTGGTCCGGATAACGTCGCAGGCCATTGATCTCAGTGGCCGGCAGCGGTGGCAGTTGGGCGCTGGCCAGGCCTTCGGCTTCCAGGGTCAGGCTGCGGGTCAGGGAGTCGCCCACCTGGCTGTGGGTCGGCTCCGGGCTCCAGCTCTCGCTCAAGGACAGGCTGCGTGCCGGCAGCCAAGGCACATCGGCCGGGTAGCTGGCGGGCTTGGGCTTGACGCTCAGTTGCAGGAGCTCGGAGCTTACCCGCATCAATTGGCCGGGCTTGGGGCCCGAAGGGGCTGCGTCCTGGGCCACCGGTTCGACCAGGGTGGCGCTGAAGGTCTGGGCCGGGATCGTCAGCTCGCCGCTACGTTGCGGGTAGATGCCATAACGCAGCTCGATCACGCCGTGGCGCACATCGTTGATGACCTTTTCATAGGTGCGCGATTCGCCCAGTTGTTCGGTGCGGGCATCGGGGATGTGCAGTGGCGTCAGGCTGCTGTCGTCGTACAGCGACACCGAATGGTAGATGCGCAACGTCAGGATTGCCTGGGCCTGCACATACACCTGGGTCTGGTCGAGGCTGGCCTCGATGAACACCGGTGCCAGGGTCCCGGACGCATTGCGGGTTTCGCTTTCGATGACTTGCAAGGTGATCGGCTGGCTGGTCACTTCGCCCAGTTGCAGCGGGGGGATGATCACGGTACCGCTTTGGCGCGGCAGCAGGGTGACGATCCAGCGGGTGGTGGCGCGGTTCTCGCCGTCAAGGGTCGTCAACTGGTTGACCTGACGGGTGCCGCGCACATCGAACAAGGCCTGGAGCGGGCCCAGGTCGGGTTTGCCGAACAACGTGGCGTCGTTGGATTCCAGGGTCAGCTCCACCGTTTCCCCGGAGTTCAGGCGGCTGCGGTCCACACTGGCCGTCAGCTGTGCAGCCTGGGTTCCAGAGGCCCAGAGCAGCAAGACGAGGAAGTAGGCGGTGAAGCGGGTCATGGGGTTTTTCCCTGGGCCTGATGGCTTTGCTGTTCATACCAGAATTTACGCCTGAGCAGCTCGCCGGGATTGTCCGGGATCTGGCGCAGCCATTGTTCCATGGCCTGGCGTTGTTCTTCTTCATTGCGCTGGCCGGCGGCGGGACGCAGCGGCGGCGTGGTGGTCTGCTCGTCAGGCAGCTCGCTGCCCGGCACATCCTGGGCGGTGGGCGCTTGCGCGGTCCGTGGCGGCTGGGATTCGTCCGGTGTCGCGGTTGCCTCGGCGGAGGGTTGGCCCGCTTCGGAAGATTGACTCGTCGAAGTGCTATCCGGCGTTTGCTCGCCCTGGCCCGGTTCCTCGCGTTCGGCGGGCTTGGGCTCTGGCGTCGGTGGTGCCTGTTCGTTCAACAGGTTCTGCACCAGGGCCTTGTTGGTCTGGGCCGGGCGCAGGTCGGGTTGCAATTCCAGGGCTTGTTCATAGGCATCCAGTGCGGCTTCCAGCTCACCGCTTCGGGCCAGGGCGTTGCCACGATTGTAGTGGGCACGGGCGTCGTTGCCTTCGGCGAAGCGCCGGGCGGCTTCGCTGTATTGGCCGGCTTCGTACAGGGCGACGCCTTGCCATTGGCTGTCTTCGAAGTGGGCGGCGGCTTCGGCGGGGCGCTTTTGCTTGAGCAAGTGCTGGCCCTGCTGGTCGGGGCGCAACCACAGGTCCTGGAATTCGAAAGCGTGGCCGGTTTGCGGCAACATGAACAGCAGCGGCAGGCAGAACAGCCAGCCTCGACGCCCGGCGCAAGCGGCCAGCAGCAACAAGGGCAGGAGCAGCCAATAACCCTGGTCGGCCCAGGTGTCCAGGCGCAATGTCTGGCCGTCGCTGCGCAGATGGCGAGGACCGTCCAGCAGACCCAGGCCGCGCAGGTCGCTGTCGTCCAGCCGCGCCGGTCGGTAGCGACCGTCCAGCTCGTTGGCGAAGGCCTTGAGGCCCGGGCTGTCCAGGCGCGGAACCAGGATCGAACCCTGGGCATCCTTGAGGTAACTGCCATCTTCCTGGGCCACCGGTGCGCCTTCGCGGGTACCGATGCCCAGCATCAGCCATTGTGTGGCGGAACCGTCCAGGACCTGGCGGATGCCTTCACGTTCCTGCTCGTTCAACGACGAACCGATCAGCAGGATTCGACCGTGGCCGAGTTCACCCTGGTCCAGCAGGGCCATGGCTTTATGAACGGCCAGGTCGGCGCGATGGCCGCTTTGGGGCATGATCGACGGCGCGAGGGCTTCGAGCAGGTTGGTGCTGGTGGCCAGGTCGTCGGACAGCGGCACCAGCGTGTGGGCGCTGCCGGCATAGACGATGATCGCGGTCTGGGCATCGCTACGGTTCTGCAACAGGTCCAGCACCTTGCGCCGGGCCTGTTCCAGGCGCGTGGGCGGGACATCGGTGGCGAGCATTTCCGGGGTCAGTTCCAGTATCACTATCAGCGGATCGGCGGGTTTCTGGCTGGTCTGTTCGACCCGCGCCCAGCTTGGCCCCAGCAACGCCAGCACGATCAACAGCCAGCCCAGGCCCAGGGCAATCCACGGCAGCCGGCTTTCCCGACCACTGCCGCCACTGAGCAGTACCGCATGAAAGGCCGGCGGCAGGATCATCTGCCAGCGGCCCACCCGTTTCTGCCGGTGCCACAGTTGCCAGAGCAACCAGCCCAGCAACGGCAGCAGCAACACAAACCAGGGGCGCAGCCAGTGCGGCCAGAGGGCGATCATCGACGCCTCCGCAAGCGCAGGCGCTTGAGCCGCTGGCGCCACTCGGTGTGTTGGGACGGTTGGAACAGCGGCTGGTTGAACAGACGTTGCAGTGGATTGTCCGGCCAGCGCGCCCGGGCCACCAGCAATATGCTCAACAGCAGCGCAGCGGCCAGGGGCCAGTGATACAGCGCCAGGGCAGGGCGTGCCTGGGTCGGTTGCTGGGTCACCGGTTCGAGCTGGTCGAGGGTGGTCTTGATCGCCAGCAATTGCTCGCCATCCTGGGCGCGAAAATAGCGACCGCCCGTGACCTGGGCAATGTCCTTGAGGGTCGGCTCGTCGAGGTCCAGGCTCGGGTTGACGCCGAGGAAGCCCGCCGTGCCACTTTGTTCCGGGTCGGCACCAATGCCGATCGGGTAGATTTTCACGCCTTCGTCGGCGGCCAGCCGCGCGGCGGTCAGCGGGTCTATTTCGCCGCCGTTGTTGGCGCCGTCGGTGACCAGGATCAGTACGCGACTGTGGGCCGGACGTTGGCGCAGGCGCTTGAGGGCCAGGCCGATGGCGTCGCCGATGGCGGTATTCTTGCCGGCGATGCCGATGCGCGCCTCGTCGAGCCAACGACGCACGGTGCGGCGGTCGAAGGTCAGCGGTGCCTGCAAGTAGGCCTGGCTGCCGAACAGGATCAGGCCGACCCGGTCACCTTCGCGGCCTTCGAGAAAATCCCCGAGCATGTGCTGGACCAGCGTGAGGCGACTGACTTCTTCGTCCTTCCACTGCATGTCGGGAAAGTCCATGGAGCCCGAGACGTCCACCGCCACCAGCAGGTCGCGACCGCTGGCGGCAATGGGCAGCGGTTCCCCCAGCCACTGCGGTCGTGCAGCGGCGATCAGCAACAGCAGCCAGAGCAGGATAAAGGGTGCCTGTTGCCGCCAGGTCGGCAGATTGGCCCGGGCCCGACGGCCCACCAGGCCTTCCAGGTCGCCGAGGAAGCTGACCTTGAGCGCCGGCTCGCCGCTGTCGGCCGCCGGCAGCACCAGGCGCATCAGCCAGGGCAGCGGCAAGAGGGCGAACACCCACGGCCAGGCGAATTCAAACATGTTTGCGAATCCAGATTTCGACCGCCTGGGTCAGGCCGGCGATGGCTTTGTCATCGAGCTTGCATTCGGGCTTGTAGGCGCCTTCCACCAGCACCATCCAGCGCGTCAAGCCAGCGGCCGGGCAACGGTTGTCCAGGAAGGCCAGCCATTTGCGCCCGTTGAGGGTGTGGCTCTGGCTGTAGGGGTAGTGGTTGCGACACAGGCGCTTGAGCAGCCCGTTGAGTTGCTGCAACCAGGCACCGGCCGGCGCGCCGTCGTAGGGCTTGGGCAGCCGGGCGAGTTCGGCCAGGGCGGCCAGGCGCACCGGGTCCAGGGGTTGCTCGCTGCGGTCGGCGGTACGCTTGGCGGGAATGAACCGGCGCAATTGCCACAGCCCCAGGCCCAGCAACGGCAACATCAGCAGTAGCAACCACCAGCCCGGTGCGGGCGGCCAGAAGCCAATGGGCGGTGGCGCCATCAGCGGCTGCAATTGATCGAGACTGCTCATCGGCTTTTCCCGGCCCGCTTGGGGTTCAGGTATTCGCGCAGTTGCTCGACCATGTCGCCCTGGGTACTCAGGGGCATCATCAGGATTCGCAGCTTTTGCGCCAGCAATTCCCAACGCGCCTGGCGTGCCTCGGCCTGGGCGCGATAGGCCTGGCGCAGTTCGAAATTCAGGGTGTCGAGCTCCAACTGCGCGCCACGCTGGGCGAAACGCAGCAAGCCGGCGGCGGGCAAGGCGTGATCCAGCGGGTCCGACAGCGGCAGCAGCAACAGGTCGCAATGACGCGACAGCAGGCTCAGCTGCTGTTCGGCGCTGTCGGACAACGCACGTTCGTCGCAAATCACGATCACCAGGCTGCCGGGCCGCAGCACTTCCCGGGCTCGACGCAGGGCAATGCCGAACGAGTCGCGGTCCGGCTCGCCCTCGGTGTGCAGTGACTGATTGACCCGCACCAGCCGGTTGAGCAATTGCAACAGGCTCTGTTTGCTGCGCCGCGGCTTGACCTCGTAATGGGTGTTGTTGCCGAACACCAGGCCGCCGACCCGGTCGTTGTGCCCCAGCGCGGCCCAGCCGATCAGGCTGGCGGCCTGGGCGGCGAGTACCGACTTGAACATCAGTCCCGAGCCGAAGAACAGCCGGTGGCTTTGCTCGATCATGATGAAGATCGGCCGCTCCCGCTCTTCGTGGAACAGCTTGGTGTGAGGCTCCTGGGTCCGGGCGGTGACGCGCCAGTCAATGGTGCGTACGTCGTCGCCGGCCTGGTAGACCCGCACCTGGTCGAAATCCACCCCACGCCCGCGCAGCTTGGAGTGGTGCAGGCCGATCAGCGGGCTGCGCTGGCCCGGTGTCGAGAACAGTTGCACCTCGCGCACGCGATGGCGCATCTCGATCAGCTCCGAAAGGCTGACGCGGATGCCCGGTGCGGGCGCCAGGGGGTTATTCATGACTCATGCTCAAGCGACAGCGACGACGTCGAGAATCCGCTGCACGACCCGGTCCTGGTCGATGCCGGCGGCCTCGGCTTCGAACGACAGGATGATGCGATGGCGCAGCACGTCGAACAGCACGGCCTGGATATCTTCCGGGCTGACAAAGTCGCGCCCGGCCAGCCAGGCATGGGCACGGGCGCAGCGGTCAAGGGCGATGGAACCCCGCGGACTGGCGCCGTAGGCGATCCATTCGGCCATTTCCGGATCGAACTTGGCCGGGTTGCGGGTGGCCATGATCAGTTGCACCAGGTACTCCTCCACGGCGTCGGCCATGTACAACCCGAGGATTTCCTTGCGTGCGGAGAAGATCGCCTGCTGGCTCACGCGGCGCTCGGGCTTGGTCTCGCCGTTCAGCGCTTCACCCCGGGCCTGCTGCAGGATGCGCCGTTCCACGGCAGCATCGGGAAAACCGATCTTGACGTGCATCAGGAATCGGTCGAGCTGGGCTTCGGGCAGCGGGTAGGTGCCTTCCTGCTCGATCGGGTTCTGCGTGGCCATCACCAGGAACAGCGGCGACAGTTCATACGTGCTGCGCCCGACACTGACCTGGCGTTCGGCCATGGCTTCGAGCAGGGCCGACTGGACCTTGGCCGGGGCGCGGTTGATTTCGTCCGCCAGCACAAGGTTATGGAAAATCGGCCCTTGCTGGAACACGAAACTGCCGGTTTCCGGCCGATAGATTTCCGTGCCGGTAATGTCGGCGGGCAGCAGGTCAGGGGTGAACTGGATACGATGGAACTGCGCTTCGATGCCCTCGGCCAGCTCTTTGATGGCCTTGGTCTTGGCCAGCCCAGGCGCGCCTTCCACCAGCATATGACCGTCGGCGAGCAAAGCGATGAGCAGGCGCTCGATGAGTTTTTCCTGGCCGAGAATCTGCGTTGAAAGAAAGGTTCGCAGCGCAAGCAGCGCTTCACGATGTTCCATCGGTGACTGTTCCTGGAAAGGGTGGCCCCAGGCGTTCGGATAACGCCGGGGCTGGGGGCGTTACTTTAATGCATGGCGGGGGGTGGCGACTAACGGGATTTTGATTGGCCGTGTGAATTGTGATCGGCTTGGAAAGATTGTGAGGTGGGTTTGCTTGCCATGAATCCCACCCGGACAGGCGCACTTACCCCGTAGCGAGGGAGCTTGCTCCCGCTTGACCGGGCTGGCGCTCCAGTGGGAAGCACTCACAAAGTGAAGGGGTGTTTATCGGGATGTAGGAGTGCTCTGGAACAGGCTATGTTGTCTTGCGCCATTGCCTACAACTGCGCCAGAATCCGCCGGCTTGTGCGCTTGGGAGGCAGGTTCTATCGTTTTCGGGTCGCTGATGAATCAGCGATCGGGTTTGGTAGCCCGGCTCTCTACATGACGCAAGCGTCACTTTTTACAAGTGCATCTCAGCATTTGTATTTGATGGTGGCCATGCGTAGGGCGCTCTCGAGCGCGCCGGAGTTCATGTGGGCCGGTCTACCAACCTTCGTATGGCCGCCACCCTCGTTTGGTAGCGAGGTGGTGGTTCCTCCTATCCCACATGAGATTCTATTTATGTTCAAAGCTACCCCCAATCCCCCGAACACCGAACCGACCTCACCGCGTCCAAAAACCAAGTCCCAGAAACACGACGAAGTCACCGACCGAGTCCTCGACCATTACCTGAACCCCAAACCGGACAAACCCGAAGCAGAACCTGCCCTGGGCCAACTCTTCACCGTCAACAAAGACATCGACACCGAAAGCCTGCTTGCCAACCTCAGCGAAACCCTGGCTTCGGCCAATGCCATGGTCAATGACCTGGCCTTCGACCTGGACGGTTCACGCCGGCATTTCCTCCTGGGCATTCAGCAACTGATCGAACTGGGCAGCCTGCTGGCGAACCGTGCACTGGACAACATCGAAACCCGCCAGCCGACATAGCCCTTGTGGCATTCCTTAAATCCTGGGCAAACCGCAAAAACCTGTGGGAGCCGAGCTTGCTCCCGCTGGGCTGCGCAGCAGACCCGAAGCCCGCCACCTCGGTGTATCAGGCAGGCCGCATCCAGCCCTTTAAGGGTCGCTTCGCAACCCAGCGGGAGCAAGCTCCCTCGCCACAGAAGCGCTGCTGTGCTCGGATGATTGCTCAGCCTTTCCACACCCCCAAATTCACCAGGTTCTCCGGTCGCTCCCCCGCCAATGCCGCCAGCAGGTTGTCCACGGCGCAGCGCGCCATCGCTTCCCGGGTCTCGTGGGTGGCCGAGCCCATGTGCGGTGTCGCTACCACGTTGTCCATCTGCAACAGCGGCGAATCGGCATTCAAGGGTTCGTGCTCGAACACATCCAGCCCCGCGCCACGGATCTGTTTGTTGCGCAGGGCGTCGATCAGTGCCGCTTCATCCACCACTTTGCCTCGGGAGATATTGATGAAGAGGGTCTCGGGACGCATTCTCGCAAACGCCTGCGCATCGATCAGCCCTTGGGTTTCAGCCGTCAAGGGCAAGGTCAGGCAAACGAAGTCCGCCTGCTGCAACAATGTTTCGAGACTGCAGTAACGCGCACCGAAACGCTGCTCGACCGCGGGCTTGGGCGAGTGGCTGTGGTAGAGCACCGGCATGCCGAAGCCGAAGTGCCCGCGCTGGGCCAAGGCTTCGCCGATGCGCCCCATGCCGATGATGCCCAGGGTCTTGCCATGGACGTCGGTGCCGAAATGCCGGGGGCCGATGCTCTGTTGCCAGCCGCCTTCGCGGACCAGGTTGGCCAGTTCCACCACGCGCCGGGCGGTTGCCAGGATCAGGGCGAAACCGGTGTCCGCGGTGGTTTCGGTGAGCACGTCCGGGGTATTGGTCAGCAGGATCCGACGTTCAGTCAGGTAGTCGATGTCGTAGTTATCGACCCCCACCGAGACGCTGGCGATGGCTTGCAGGTTCGGCGCCAGGTCCAGCAGCGCCGCATCCAGCTTGAGGCTGGCGCCCAGCAGGCCGTGGGCCGTGGGCAGGGCGTCGCGCAGTTGTGCCAGGCCCTGGGCATCGAGGCGTTCGATGAGCGTGACTTGGGCCTGGGCTTGCAGGCGAGCCATCAATTGAGGTGACAGCGCTTTGTACAACACCACGTGCTTTTTCATGGGAGGGGTCTCGATTCAGGAACGGGCGGGCGCCGGGCTCGGCGTCGCGGGGTGGGAGACGGTCCGGTCGCTGGCGCCGGGCTTGAGGGCGAGCGTCAGCACGACCGACAGCAGCAAGGCGCCGCTCATCAGCAGGAAGGACATGCCAGGGGAGCCGGTGGTGCCGTTGAGGTAGCCCACCAGGTACGAGCCGCCGAACGAACCCAGTGCGCCCATGCTGTTGATCAACGCCATGGCGCCGCCGGCGACATTGGCCGGGAGGATTTCCGGAACGATGGCGAAGAACGGACCGTATGGCGCGTACATGCAAGCGCCGGCGACCACCAGCAAGCCATAGGACCACCAGAAGTGCTCGGCCCCCAGCAGGTAGGAGGCGTAGAACGCGATGGAGGCGATCAGCAGCGGCGGCCAGACAAAACGCTTGCGCTGCTGCGCCTTGTCCGACGCCCAGGACACCACCAGCATGCCGATCACCGCCGCCAGGTACGGCAAGGACGACAGCCACCCGGCCTCGACCATGTTCATCTGCAGGCCGGCCTTGAGGATTGACGGCAACCACAGCACAAACCCGTAGACGCCGATGCTCCAGCAGAAAAACTGCAACGCCAGGATGATCACCTTGGGAGAGCGAAAGGCTTCGGCGTAGTTCTTCACCGCCTTGATGCCGACCTGTTCGGCCGCCAAGGCACTTTCCAGGTCATGTTTTTCCTGGTCGCTGAGCCACGTGGCCTGGGCCGGGCGATCATCGGCCAGGCGCCACCAGACAAAGGCCCAGAGCACCGCCGGCAGGCCCTCGATGATGAACATCCAGCGCCAGTCGAATCGCTGCACCAGGTAACCCGAGACCACGGACATCCACAGCATGGTCACCGGGTTGCCGAGGATCAGGAAGGTATTGGCGCGCGAGCGTTCGGCCCGGGTGAACCAGTGGCACAGGTACACCAGCATCGCCGGCATCACCGCGGCCTCGACCACCCCGAGCATGAAGCGGATCACGATCAGCCAGTAGGCGTTGGAGACCACGCCCGTCAGGGTGGCCAGCGAACCCCAGAGGATCAGGCTGACGAAGATCAGCTTCTTCACGCTGTGCTTTTGCGCGTAGATCGCCCCCGGGACCTGGAAGAAAAAGTAGCCGAGAAAAAACAGGGCGCCCAGCAGCGACGAAAGCCCTGGGGTGATCATCAGGTCCTTGGCCATGCCCGAGGCGGCGGCAAACCCATAGTTGGCCCGGTCGAGGTAGGCCAGGCTGTAGGTGATGAAGACGATGGGCATGATGTACCACCAGCGGCGGGTGGCGAGGTTGAGCGTTTGCATGTCGTTGACTCCTGAGCTTGTTGTTTTTGTTTGCAGCAGGTGTGTTTTGCGGTGGCTTCTATCGCGAGCAAGCTCGCTCCCACAGGGGGTTAACTCGATCCCATGTGGGAGCGAGCTTGCTCGCGATTGGCGGTTTCAAATTCAGCCAATAACTCAAGGCGCGTCGGCAACCCTTCCATATCCCCACGGCTCTGCACCGCGCGGCTGCCAATCCAGTTGGCGCGCTGCACGGCCTCGGTGATGGCCTGGCCTTCGAGCAATGCGCTGATCAGGCCCACGGCGAAGCCATCACCGGCGCCCACGGTGTCCACCACTTGGGCCACCGGCACGCCGGGGATGACGCCCTGGTCCAACGCCGTGCGGTAATAGGCGCCGTCCGCGCCGAGCTTGATCACGACGAGTTCGGCACCTTGGTCCAGGTAGAACGCGGCGATGTCGGCCGGGTCGTCGAAGCCGGTCAGCAGCCGGCCTTCGCCGAGCCCCGGCAAGACCCAGTGGGCGAGGGCGGCGAGGCGATTGATTGCAGTAATCATCGTCGACTCGCTGCCCCATAGGCTTGGCCTCAGGTTAGGGTCGAACGACAGGCTGCGGCCGGCCGCGCGCATACGGCTCATCAATTCAAAGGACATCTCGCGGGCCGTGCTCGACAGCGCCGGGACGATGCCGGTGGCGTGCACGTGACGGGCGTCAAGTAGTGCAGGTGCGATGGAGCCGACCGACAGATGACTGGCCGCCGAGCTGCGCCGGAAATACTCGACTTGCGGGTCGCTGCCATCGACGGTAAGGGACTTGAACTGGAAGCCGGTGGGGTGCTCCGGGTCGACCGCCACGTGGCGACAATCCAGGCCCTCGCTTTCCAGGGTCTGCGTCACGAAGCGCCCCAGGGAATCGGCGCCGACCCGACTCAGCCACGCCACCTTGAAGCCCAGCCGCGACAGGCCGATGGCCACGTTGCTGTCGGCCCCCGCAATGCGCTTGTGAAACTGATCGACGCTGGCCAGGTCACCACGCTGATCCGCCACCAGCATGGCCATGGTTTCGCCGAACGACAACACATCGAATTCAGACATGGGCAGGCTCCTGGCGCGATTGCCCGAGGCGGGACAGGGTGGCGACATGGCGGGCGGTCAATTGCAGCAGGTCATCGTCTTGCAGCGGGTATTCGGCGGCGCGCATCACGCCGGCGGGCATGTGCTTGAGCAGTTGTTCCCACTCGTGCAGGTCGGTCACGGCCGGAGGCACGGCGACGAGTTTGCCGTCGGCGCGCCGGGCCACGGCCTTGCAGTGCACATACGCCACATACCGCCCGAGCTGTCGGGCGGCCACGGCGGCCGATTGGTCTTGCCATTGCCAGTTGCCAATGTCGAAGGTCATGGCGACGGGCAGCCCCTGGTGCTCCACCGCGGTGAAGAACCGTTGCAACGGTTCGATCCGCCCGCCCTGCAAGGTCTGGTCGTTTTCCACCAGCAGTTGCACCGGGCTGGCGGCGAGCACCTGGGCCAGTGCCGACAGGTCATTGGAGTCGGTGAAATGCCCGAGGGAGACTTTCAGCCAGGTCGAACCGAACGCCTCGCCGCGTTGCAGGGCCAGCGCCAGGGCGGGGTTGGGCCTGGACTGGCCGGCGAGCCACAGTTCCAGGGGTGACGAAAAAATACTCTGCAGCCCCTGGGCCCGGGCAGCGGCGGCCAGTTCAGCGGGCTGTTCGGTGGTGAGCAATTCTTCGCGCCATTCGATGCGCGAGGCACCGGCGGCGGCCAACAGATCGATGAAACGGCCTTGGCCATGCTGCCGCACCAGGTCGGCGCCGTAGCTGGAAAGGCTGATGGAAACGGGTGGGTTGTGCATTGTTGTTGTACCTCTGAAACCGGTTTCAGTTCTGTTCAAAAAAAGGGTTCAAAAAAAAGCGTTCAAAAAAAGGGGGTGTGCTTCAGGGCCCTATCGCGAGCAAGCTCGCTCCCACAGGGATCTTCAGTGCGCCACAGATCCCGTGTGGGAGCGAGCTTGCTCGCGATAGGGCCCTCACCATCACCGACCATTCCCAAGCGTCGACCCACGCTCAATCAACCGCGCCGCAAAATCCAGGGTCCGCACCGGCCCGTTGTCACCGCGCAAGCGCTTGAGCAGGCATTCGAAAGCGCTGGCGCCGATCTGCGCTGTCGGTTGGGCCAGGGCCGTGATGCCGCTGCCCACCAAGGGGTACCAATCCAAGTCATCGAGGGCGATCAGGCCCACGTCATCGAACAAGCGGCAACCCAGTTCGCGCAACACCGTCGTGGCGGCCAGGGCGGCAATGCCATTGGCGCAGAACAACGCCTTGGGGCCCTGGCCAGGCTGGGCAAGAAAGGCCTTGATACGCGTGGTCAACTGATCAGAGGTTTCCACCACGGTGCCGGCCAGGGCAGGCCGCCGTTGGATACCAGCCTTGAAACTCTCGACCCGCTCGATTCGCGAACTGGTGCCGTCGAACGGTTCTGTCACCAGCAACAGATCGCGGTAGCCCCGTTGTTCGAGGTGATCGAGGGCCATTTCGATGGCCGCCGGGTTGTCCAGCCCGACCAGGTCGCTGTCGAGCCGATCGACCTTGCGATCCACCAGCACCAGGGGCATTTCGCTGCGCAGTTCGAACAGTTCGTCACGGTGGTGACCCAAGGTGTTCACGATCAGCCCTTCGATGTTGTAGGCGCGCAGCAGCGCCAGGTGCTGGCGTTCCTGCTCGTCGTCGCGGTCGGTGTTGCACACCACCAGGCTATAGCCATGGCGACGGCAGGCGGTTTCCACGCCATGCATCACGGCAATCGAATAAGGGTTGCGGATATCGGCCACCAGCATGCCGATCAGGCGTGTGCGCCCACGCTTGAGGCCGCGGGCCATCTGGTTCGGCCGGTAGCCCAGCTCGCTGATGGCCTGCTCGATGCGCCGGGCGATGGCCTCGGAGAGCAGGGCCCGGTCTTCGCCAATGAAACGCGAGACACTGGCCTTGGAGACCCCGGCGCGTTCGGCGACGTCGAGCATGGTCACGCGGTTGCGCTGGGCGGCGGAGAAAGAAGTCACGGATAGAAACCTGCTTATTAGAGTTGTTCAGCGGTTCTGAAACCGGTTTCAGGAAACCTCAGAACGCCGTCGCCCGTCAAGGGCGTCTCGATACGAGAGCGACCGACGGTTGCCACGTCGTGAGCGGTTTGGAGATGACGCTCACTTTCTATGCAAGCTGAGCCACCGCCATCGCGAGCAAGCTCGCTCCCACACTGGTGACTTGTACACATTGGTGAACGACGCCATTCCTGTGGGAGCGAGCTTGCTCGCGATGGCGTCCATGAAAACGCTGGCGTCAGGCCTGCCTTACATAGGTCCCTGTACCCCGGAGAATGTTCTGCAAGGTCAACTCCACTTCTTCCAGGTCCGCCGCATCACTGTTGTGACTGATTTCCAGCACATCATCGCCATTGAGCGCATCGGCGTCCGCCGCCGCGATTTCGATCCTGAGCAAGGTTGGGCTCAGCGTCACCTTTACGCCCTCCAGGGTCGAGGGTTCGCCATCGAGGGCGATTTCCAGTTCGTCTTCGTCGGGGTAGCGCGTCATCAGGAACATTTCGCCCTGGGCGCTGTGGCAGCAGAGCATGGCCATGTTGTCTTCTTCTTCATCACACGGGTTGGCGATCAGAAGGGCGGTGGTCATTTGCATGGTGATGGCTCCAGGATCGAGTGCACCTGCGGGGTGCGAAAAGTGGATTCTGCCAGCCCGAAGGATTTTCTGCTGGTTTACCGCCTCGGGGTGCCGTTTGGCCCCCAGCCTGCTAGGGTTGTTCGGTGCGTACCGGCTGTTTAGCTAGCCGATGACCGAATATGTCGCAGCGCTGCAAGCAGGCAGGTTGTCGCACTCGTTAAGCTGCGCAACGGATGTGCACCTGCCAAGGCCACCCCTGGGTGGTTTTTGCAGGTGTCCATGGCATGAAATTACATGGAAAAGGATGTGACCTGCGGGTCCTGTCCAGCTTCACCCACCTGTCATCCTGTTTCCTCTGCCCGAGAATCAGGAACGGGATGGCCGACAGCCCCGCAGGGGTTGCACGCGACGCTTCAATCAATAACAAGCCCAAGCGGAGTACCACAGATGGCGTTCTTCACCGCAGCCAGCAAAGCCGACTTCCAGCACCAACTGCAAGCGGCACTGGCGCAGCACATCAGTGAACAGGCACTGCCACAAGTGGCGCTGTTCGCTGAACAATTCTTCGGCATCATTTCCCTCGATGAACTTACCCAGCGCCGGTTGTCCGACCTCGCCGGCTGCACCCTGTCTGCCTGGCGCCTGCTTGAGCGCTTCGATCACACGCAACCGCAGGTGCGCGTCTACAACCCCGATTACGAACGCCACGGCTGGCAGTCGACCCACACGGCCGTGGAAGTGTTGCACCACGACCTGCCGTTCCTGGTGGACTCGGTCCGCACCGAGCTGAACCGTCGCGGCTACAGCATCCATACCCTGCAAACCACTGTGCTGAGCGTGCGTCGCGGCAGCAAGGGCGAGTTGCTGGAAATCCTGCCAAAAGGCACCCAGGGCGACGACATCCTGCAAGAGTCGTTGATGTACCTGGAAATCGATCGCTGCGCCAACGCCGCCGAACTCAACGTCCTGAGCAAGGAACTTGAGCAAGTGCTGGGCGAAGTGCGCGTGGCCGTGGCCGATTTCGAACCGATGAAAGCCAAGGTCCAGGAAATCCTCGACAGCCTGGACAGCAGCGCCTACGCCATCGACGCTGATGAAAAGAGCGAGATCAAGAGCTTCCTGGAATGGCTGGTGGGTAACCACTTCACCTTCCTGGGCTACGAAGAGTTCGTGGTGCGCGACGAGGCCGACGGCGGTCACATCGAGTACGATCCCGACTCGTTCCTCGGCCTGACCAAATTGCTGCGCGCCGGCCTGACCGCCGAAGACCTGCGCATCGAAGACTACGCCGTCGCCTACCTGCGCGAACCGACGCTGTTGTCGTTCGCCAAGGCCGCGCACCCGAGCCGCGTGCACCGTCCGGCCTACCCGGACTATGTGTCGATCCGCGAAATCGACGCCAGCGGCAAGGTCATCAAGGAATCCCGTTTCATGGGCCTGTACACCTCCTCGGTGTATGGCGAGAGCGTGCGGGTCATCCCGTACATCCGTCGCAAGGTCGCGGAAATCGAGCGCCGCTCGGGCTTCCAGGCCAAGGCGCACCTGGGCAAGGAACTGGCCCAGGTGGTCGAAGTGCTGCCCCGTGACGACCTGTTCCAGACCCCGGTGGACGAGCTGTTCAGCACTGTCATGTCCATCGTGCAGATCCAGGAACGCAACAAGATCCGCGTGTTCCTGCGCAAAGACCCGTATGGCCGTTTCTGCTACTGCCTGGCCTACGTGCCACGTGACATCTATTCCACCGAAGTGCGCCAGAAGATCCAGCAAGTGCTGATGGATCGCCTGAAGGCCTCGGACTGCGAGTTCTGGACCTTCTTCTCCGAATCCGTACTGGCCCGTGTGCAGTTGATCCTGCGGGTGGACCCGAAGAATCGCCTGGACATCGACCCGCTGCTGCTGGAAAAAGAAGTCGTGCAGGCCTGCCGCAGCTGGAAGGACGACTACGCCAGCCTGGTCATCGAAAGCTTCGGCGAAGCCCAGGGCACCAACGTGCTGTCGGATTTCCCGAAAGGCTTCCCGGCCGGCTACCGCGAGCGCTTTGCCGCGCACTCGGCCGTGGTCGACATGCAACACCTGCTGAACCTGAACGAAAAGAACCCGCTGGTCATGAGCTTCTACCAGCCGCTGGGCCAGGTCTCCGGCCAGCGCGAGTTGCACTGCAAGCTGTATCACGCCGACACGCCGCTGGCGCTGTCCGACGTGCTGCCGATCCTGGAAAACCTCGGCCTGCGCGTGCTGGGTGAATTCCCGTATCGCCTGCGCCACACCAACGGCCGCGAGTTCTGGATTCATGATTTCGCGTTCACCGCCGCCGAAGGCCTGGACCTGGACATCCAGCAACTCAACGACACCTTGCAGGACGCCTTCGTCCACATCGTGCGTGGCGATGCCGAGAACGATGCGTTCAACCGCCTGGTGCTGACCGCCGGCCTGCCATGGCGCGACGTGGCGCTGCTGCGTGCCTACGCCCGTTACCTGAAGCAGATCCGCCTGGGCTTCGACCTGGGTTACATCGCCAGCACCCTGAACAACCACACTGACATCGCTCGCGAACTGACCCGGTTGTTCAAGACCCGCTTCTACCTGGCGCGCAAGCTCAGCGGCGATGACCTGGAAGACAAGCAGCTGCGCCTGGAGCAGGCGATCCTCTCGGCCCTGGACGACGTCCAGGTGCTCAACGAAGACCGCATCCTGCGTCGCTACCTGGACCTGATCAAGGCCACCCTGCGGACCAACTTCTACCAGACCGACGCCAACGGCCAGAACAAGTCCTACTTCAGCTTCAAGTTCAACCCGCACCTGATCCCGGAACTGCCCAAGCCGGTACCGAAGTTCGAGATCTTCGTCTACTCGCCACGGGTCGAAGGCGTGCACCTGCGCTTCGGCAACGTTGCCCGCGGTGGCCTGCGCTGGTCGGACCGTGAAGAAGACTACCGCACCGAAGTGCTGGGCCTGGTAAAAGCCCAGCAAGTGAAGAACTCGGTGATCGTGCCGGTGGGCGCCAAGGGTGGTTTCCTGCCACGTCGCCTGCCGCTGGGCGGCAGCCGGGACGAGATCGCGGCCGAGGGCATTGCTTGCTACCGCATCTTCATCTCGGGCCTGTTGGACATCACCGATAACCTGAAGGACGGCGCGCTGGTACCGCCGGCCAACGTCGTGCGTCATGACGACGATGACCCGTACCTGGTGGTCGCCGCGGACAAGGGCACGGCGACCTTCTCCGACATCGCCAACGGCATTGCTATCGACTACGGCTTCTGGCTGGGCGATGCGTTCGCCTCCGGCGGTTCGGCCGGCTACGACCACAAGAAAATGGGCATCACCGCCAAGGGCGCGTGGGTCGGCGTGCAGCGCCACTTCCGCGAGCGCGGGATCAATGTCCAGGAAGACAGCATCACCGTGGTGGGCGTCGGCGACATGGCCGGCGACGTGTTCGGCAACGGCTTGTTGATGTCCGACAAGCTGCAACTGGTCGCGGCCTTCAACCACCTGCACATCTTCATCGACCCGAACCCGGAGCCCGCCAACAGCTTTACCGAGCGCAAGCGCCTGTTCGACCTGCCGCGTTCGGCCTGGACCGACTACGACACCAGCATCATGTCCGAAGGCGGCGGTATCTTCTCGCGCAGCGCGAAGAGCATCGCCATCTCGCCGCAGATGAAAGAACGCTTCGACATCACGGCCGACAAACTGACCCCGACCGAGTTGCTCAACGCCTTGCTCAAGGCGCCGGTGGACCTGTTGTGGAACGGCGGTATCGGCACCTACGTCAAGGCCAGCACCGAAAGCCACGCCGATGTCGGCGACAAGGCCAACGATGCGCTGCGCGTGAACGGCAACGAACTGCGCTGCAAGGTCGTGGGCGAGGGCGGTAACCTGGGCATGACCCAATTGGGTCGCGTCGAGTTCGGCCTCAATGGTGGCGGCTCCAACACCGACTTCATCGACAACGCGGGCGGCGTGGACTGCTCCGACCATGAAGTGAACATCAAGATCCTGCTCAACGAAGTGGTGCAGGCCGGCGACATGACCGACAAGCAGCGCAACCAGTTGCTGGCGAGCATGACCGACGAAGTCGGTGGCCTGGTGTTGGGCAACAACTACAAGCAGACCCAGGCCCTGTCCCTGGCGGCACGCCGCGCCTTCGTGCGGATCGCCGAATACAAGCGCCTGATGAACGATCTGGAAGCCCGGGGCAAGCTGGACCGCGCCATCGAGTTCCTGCCGACTGAAGAGCAACTGGCCGAACGTGTCGCGGCGGGCCACGGCCTGACCCGTGCCGAACTGTCGGTACTGATCTCCTACAGCAAGATCGACCTCAAGGAAGCGCTGCTCAACTCCCTGGTACCGGACGACGATTACCTGACCCGTGACATGGAAACCGCGTTCCCGCCGACACTGGTGAGCAAGTTCTCCGAGGCCATGCGTCGCCATCGCCTGAAGCGCGAGATCGTCAGCACCCAGATCGCCAACGACCTGGTCAACCACATGGGCATCACCTTCGTTCAACGGCTCAAGGAGTCGACGGGCATGAGCCCGGCGAACGTGGCGGGTGCCTATGTGATCGTGCGCGATATCTTCCACCTCCCGCACTGGTTCCGGCAGATCGAAGCCTTGGATCACCAGGTCTCGGCCGACGTGCAACTGGAGCTGATGGACGAGCTGATGCGCCTGGGGCGTCGCGCCACGCGCTGGTTCCTGCGCAGCCGTCGCAACGAGCAGAACGCTGCCCGTGACGTCGCTCACTTCGGTCCGCATCTGGCCGCATTGGGCCTCAAGCTCGACGAACTGCTGGAAGGTCCGACCCGCGAAGGCTGGCAGACCCGTTACCAGGCCTACGTGGCCGCCGGCGTGCCGGAGTTGCTGGCGCGCATGGTTGCCGGCACCACGCACCTGTACACCTTGCTGCCGATCATCGAGGCGTCCGACGTCACCGGCCAGAACGCCGCCGATGTGGCCAAGGCTTACTTCGCCGTGGGCAGTGCCCTGGACATCACCTGGTACCTGCAACAGATCAGCGCACTGCCGGTGGAAAACAACTGGCAAGCACTGGCCCGTGAAGCGTTCCGCGATGACATCGACTGGCAGCAACGGGCGATCACCATCTCGGTCCTGCAAGAGGGCGACGGTTCCCAGGACGTGGAAACCCGCCTGGCGCTGTGGCTTGAACAGCATCACGAAATGGTCGAGCGCTGGCGCGCCATGCTGGTGGACATCCGTGCCGCCAGCGGTACCGACTACGCCATGTACGCGGTCGCCAACCGCGAATTGCTGGACCTGGCGTTGAGTGGTCAGTCGGTCGTGTTGCCCGACTGATCCGGCGTTGAATGAAAAAGCCCCGCATTGAGAGATGCGGGGCTTTTTTTTGGCTTTAAAGATTCACTGTGGACCCCTGTGGGAGCGAGCTTGCTCGCGATAGCGGTGGGTCAGCGACATTGAGCTTGACTGATACACCGCCATCGCGAGCAAGCTCGCTCCCACAGGATGGCTTGTAGTGCGACTGTTAGTTCTTCAGCGGTATCAACACCGCTTCATCCTCTCCCATCACCATGAACACCAGCAATTTCGCCGGTTGGCTCGTGCTGGCGTTTTTCGACACCAGGTGCTCGGAACCCGCCGCTTCATACCAGAATTCCCCGGCCTTGTAGGTCTTCGCCGGCTCGCCTTTGACCTGGGAGGTGATGGCGCCTTCCAGCACATAGGCCATGGCCGTGCCTTCGTGTTTGTGGGCAATGGACGCTTGGCCGGGGGCATAGTTGACGGTCAGCATCATGGTTTTTTTGCCTGGAACGTTTTTCAGCCGTTGTTCCTGCAACACCGTGACCTTCTCCGAAGGCGCGGCTTCGTGGGCGTAGGCATGGGTAACGGGCAGCAGGCTGAGGGCGGCGATCAGATAGAGGGTTTTCATGGGGCATGGACCTTGGTGATTTCGAGTGATTTCGCGCTGTCGCGGCGATGGGTTCACCCTAAGCCCCAGGGTGGGGCAAGCAAACGTCCAATCTTTCGGAAGGTGGGTAGACCAATGGTTGGGTGGCAAATTTCCATCAGGCTGGCCCGTACCCCCGTGGCGAGGGAACTTGCTCCCGCTGGGTGGCGAAGCCGCCCCAACCGGAACGCCGCCACTGTCCAGGCAGACTGCATCAGCCGGTTTACGACTGCTGCGCAGCCGAGCGGGAGCAAGCTTCCTCGCCACAGGTCAAGAGCGCTCAGACAATCGGAAAACTATTGAAATCCACGCTTCGAGCCAGGCGGTTGTCGATCAGGCTGATGAAACCTTGCACTTCCGGACAGTTGAAGTGGGCTTGCATGGCCGCCTCCGATTGCCAGCGGGCGCTGACGTTCCAGCGGTCGCCATCGTCCGGGCAACGGTCGACCATGTAGGCGTCGCAGCCTGGCAGGGCGCGCAGGGTTTCGACGATCTGCTGCAATTGCCGGCCCAGATCTTCCGAGCGCCCGGCGGCGGCTTGCACCTGTACGGTATTGATCACTTGGCGAGACATTTTTCAGACTCCTGAATCAAGTCGGACGGAGGTGTTCACGAGTAATGACACCCGTGCAGGATAGGCCTGGCGGCGCGAGCCTCAAACAGCCAATGGGCGGATAAATGCCCAGTCCAATCCTCAGGCCACCTGCTGCAGAATGTCGCGCAAACGGTCGAGGGCGATGTCGATGTCGAGGGTTTCGATTGCGCCGAAACCGAAAAACAGGCCCGGCCGTACGGGCACATCATTGAAAAAACCGTCGAGGCTGTAGAGCCCGACCTCGGCTTTTTTCGCCAGCTCGATCACCAGCGCCAGGTCCACCGGGACCTTGCACAGCACGGCCATATGAAAACCCGCGGTGGTGGGCACGGCCTCGAACCAGGGCGACAAGTCCCCGGCCATGCGCGCCAGGATCCGCTCGCGGCGCCCGGCGTACAGGGTGTGGCAGCGGCGGATGTGCTTGAGCAGGCAGCCCTCGGCGATGAACTTGGCCAGGGCCCATTGGGGCAGGGTGGAGGTGTGCTGGTCGGTGAGGCGCTTGGCCAGGATCACCGCTTCAAGGATCGCTGGCGGCAGGATCGCGTAGCCTAGCCGCAGCTCCGGCAACAGGGTCTTGGAGAAGGTGCCGACGTACGCGACGATCCCGCGCTCATCCAGGCTCTGCAACGAATCGGCGGGCCGGCCTTCGTAGCGGAATTCGCTGTCGTAGTCGTCTTCGATGATGATCGCCCCCAGCTCATAGGCCCGCGCCAGCAAGGCCTCGCGGCGGGCCTGGCTCATGGGCATGCCCAGGGGGAACTGGTGGGAGGGCGTCACATAAATCAGCCGCGTGCCGTCGGGGATCAGGTCTACCCGCATGCCTTGTTCGTCCACCGGCACCCCAGCCACCGTGGCGCCCTGGGAGCCGAACAGCAAGCGCGCCGGCGGATAACCCGGATCTTCCATGGCCACCAGGCTGCCGGGACGGGTCAACACCCGCGAGATCAGGTCCAGGGCCTGTTGCGCGCCGTTGCACACCACGACGTCCTCGTCCTGGCAATTGACCCCGCGGGAAAAGGCGATGTGCCGGGCAATGGCATTGCGCAGCGACGGCAGGCCTTCGGGCTGGCTGTAGAAACCCTTGGCACTGGCGATCTGGCGCAGCGCGTGGGCGGTGCAGCGCCGCCAGTCGTCCAGCGGAAACTGGCCCTTGCCGGTGGCGCCGCCGATGAAGTCGTAGCGCAACGCACCTTCGAGGGTGGGGTGGCGCATCAGGTCCGGCATGGTGCGCCAGGCCTCGACGACGTCGGCACCGGCCAGCTCGCGGTGGCTTTGCTTGCGCACGACTTTGGCCGGTCGCGCATTGACGTAGGTGCCTTTGCCGATGATGCCAGTGAGGAAGTTCTCGTAGGTCAGTTGGGCGTAGGTGTCGGAGACGGTCTTGCGCGAGACACCCAGTTGCTCGGCCAGCAGGCGACTGGGCGGCAGTTGGGTACCGGCGGCCAGGCGACCGCTCTCGATGGCGCTGCGCAATTGTTGATACAACTGGCCCGACAGGTCCTTGCGGCCGTTGATGACAACATGAAGTTCCATACCCGCGAGCTCCTGGGCGATTGTTCGGTGGCCAGCGTCAAAGGCGCAAGATTACCCGCATTGTGCGACTGCATAGAAATTGCGTGGGGAAAATCCCGTCCATTGGACTTGTCCCCGGTTTTTTCGCCGAATTGGACCTGTCATTGCCCGGCACCAGGGCCTACCGTGAAGGTCTCGAATGCCACGGAGCCCGCCATGAGCCCGCGTCTGGATTACTACACCGCATCCCCCGGGGCGATGCGAGCCATGATCGGCCTGGAAGCCCTGGCCAGTCGCCTGAGTATCGAACCGGCGCTGCTGCACCTGATCAAGATCCGCGCCTCGCAACTCAATGGCTGTGCCTTCTGCACCGACATGCATTCGGTGGAGGCTCGACGCCAGGGCGAGACCGAGCGGCGGCTCTACGCGCTGGCGGTATGGCGCGACAGCGGTTTCTTCACGGCTCGCGAACGCGCCGCCCTGGCCTGGACCGAGGCGGTGACGCTGTTGGCTGAAAGCCAGGTGCCCGATGACGTCTATGCCCAGGCCCGGGCCTGCTTCAGCGAGGAGGAACTGGTGGACCTGACCCTGGCGATCAGCACCATCAATAGCTGGAACCGGCTGGCGGTGAGTTTTCGCCAGAGTCCGGGGGGTTGAGTTTTCAGTCGTTTAGCGCCTGGCAGGCCGCTATCGCGAGCAAGCTCGCTCCCACATGGGGTGGGTCTGAACAGGAGTTTTGTGTTTCTCCCGGATCAATGTGGGAGCGAGCTTGCTCGCGATGAACGATAACGCGGTTTGATGTTGGGCAAAGGTTAATTGTCGGCGGGCGTCGGCGGCCGCTGGGGCTTGACCGAAGTGCCGAATGTATTGCCCATGCGCACCCCCGTGGCCGCCGGGGTGGCCAGGCCGATGCTGTTCGGTGCACGTTCGTTGACCGGCACGTTCATGGCGTCCTGGGCCCGTTGCGCCGCCTTCGCGGCCTGGGGGTCGTTGCCCATCTGCCGACTCAGGCAGTTGTAGTCGGGGGTCTTGTAACCCCCCACAGTCACCTCGATACAGGCCGGGGCTTCTTCGCCCTGGGCCCAGGGCAAGGCCATGAACAGCCCGAGGCCTGCCATCATGTTCATCCACTGTTTCATCTCCGACCTCCTGGCCCGTCGCAGCGGACGGTGCGTTGTCAGGGCATCAGTCTAGTGCGGCCTGGAGGATTTGTATCAGTTGTCATACGACATTCATAAACACCCCTCAGGATGACGATTTTCAACGGATACGTCAGTCGTGCAGCAGGGCAGAGCCGGGGGCGGACGCGGACGTGGATTGACCAGGGCGCCTTTGGGGTGGCTGATGGTGTTGCTGTGTCTGCTGGCTGGGCCGATCCAGGCGGTGGGCCTGGTGGACCTGGACATCGCGCCCCAGGAACTGACCACGGCGCTGGAGCAGTTCAGTCGTGCGACGGGTATGGCGGTGCTGGTGGATCACCAGCTGTCGAGCCAGCGCCAGACGCTGGGTGTGCAGGGACGGTTTCCCCCCTCCGAAGGATTGCGGGTGTTGCTCAGCGGTACCGGGCTGGCGGCGCATTATGCCCGGGCGGATGCGTTCACGTTGCAGCCGGTGCGGGTCCGCGAGGTGCCGCTGCCTGCCGGCGTCACCCCGGGCTTGAGTGACAGCAACTACGCGGCAGCCATCCAGACGGTCATCCAGCGCAATTTATGTCGTTCACCGTTGACCCGCCCGGGCAGTTTTCGGGCGGTGCTGCAAGTGTGGATCGGCCGGGACGGTGTGGTCCAGCACAGCCGCCTGGTCAGTTCCACGGGCGACCTGATGCGGGACAAGGCCTTGGTCAACAGTTTGCAGAACCTCAGGATCGACCGTCCGGCGCCCAGTTCGTTGCGCCAGCCGGTGACCCTGCTTTTGTTACCCGACTCATCAGGAAAAAGCATGGAATGCATGACAGGGGAAGGGGTGTCCGGGCGATGAAAGACATCGGTCGCAGCCCGTTGGTGAAGTTGTTTCTCACCTCCTATGAGGATTTCAGGGTGCGCCTGCGCAGGCGCCTGGGCTCCGAGGAACTGGCCAACGACGTGCTGCATGAAACCTACCTGCGGGTCGATCGCATGGTCGACACGCCGGACATCGCCCAGCCCAATGCCTATCTGTATCGCATGGCCCTGAACATCGCCGCCGACCGTCGGCAGGCCGATGCGCGCTTGCTCACGGGCGATGAAATCGAGGAATTGCTGCAGGTCTCGGATGAGTCCCTGGACCCGGCGCGGGTGGTCGGTGGGCAGAAGGAGTTGCAGACCTTGCTCAAGGCCTTGTACGAACTGCCGGCGCGCCGTCGCAGGATTTTCATCGCCGCCCGCCTGGAAGAAGCGCCGCACTTGGAAATCTCCCAGCGCTTCGGTATTTCCACGCGCATGGTGGAAAAGGAAATCAAGGCGGCGCTGGGGCATTGCGCCCTGCGCCTGGAAAGAAAAGTCATTCAGCGGTTCGGTCCCGGCGCGGGAAAACCGTCTTGAGAGTAGAGACCCGACCCTTTCATGAGTGTGTGTGCGCTTGAACATCTTCAGCATCGCTTCCCCTGATGCCACGCCCCAGGCCCGATTGGCCAGCGAGGCCCGAGATTGGCTGATCCTGCTGACCTCGGGGCGCGCCACCGTGGCCGATGCCCGGGCCTTGCGCCTGTGGTGCGGGCAAAGTCCCGAACATGCGCAGGCCTTTGAACAGGCCAAGGCGCTGTGGCATGGGCTGCAACCCGCCGCCGCCGCGTTGCAGGCGCCTCGGCATTTCGGCCGTCGGGCGTTGTTGGGTGGCGCCCTCGCGGCATCGGCGGCCTTCCTGCTGATCCGCGCCACGGTGCCCGGCGGTGTTTCCGGGCTGGGGGCCGACTACATCACCGACGTCGGCGAACAGCGCCGAGTGGAATGGGTCGAGGGCGTCAGCCTGGAACTCAACACCCAGACCCGTCTCAGCCGTCGCGCCCTGGCCGATGGCGGGCAAGGATTGGAATTGCTCAGTGGCGAAATTGAAGTGCAGGGGCGCAGTGCCCAGGTGATCAGCGTCCACGCCGGCACCGGTTGGATCAGCGCCGCCCGGGCACGCTTCAACATCCGCTACACCGGCCAGAGCGTCTGCGCGACCTGCCTGGAGGGCGTGGTGCAGGTCGAAGTGCAAGGCCAGCGGTTTCGCCTGGAACCGGGCATGCAACTGACTTACGACCCTCACCAGGTGGGCGCGCCCAAGCGTGCCGATGTGTCGGCCGCCATTGCCTGGCGTGAGCAGGTCCTGGTGTTCAATGACGCGACCCTGGCCAGCGTCATCGATGAAATCAACCGCTACCGTCCCGGCATGTTGCTGCTGCTCAACCGCGAACTGGGCCAGCGCAAGGTCCAGGCACGGTTTCGCCTTGACCAATTGGCGGGCGTGGCGCTGTTGATCCGCGATGCCTACGGCGCCAAATGCACCGAATTGCCGGGTGGAGTGGTGGTGCTGAGCTGAGGCCGGCGGTGCCTGGCGGGCCTCATCGCGAGCAAGCTCGCTCCCACAAGGGGCCCTGTGTAGTACCCAAATCTTGAGCTCACCGGGTAACCCTGTGGGAGCGAGCTTGCTCGCGATGGGGCCGGTACATTCGACATCATCCTTGACAGACCCACCGCTATTCGCGAGCAAGCTCGCTCCCACAAGGGGCCCTGTGTAGTACCCAAATCTTGAGCTCACCCGTTAACCCTGTGGGAGCGAGCTTGCTCGCGATGGGGCCGGTACATTCGACATCATCCTTGACAGACCCACCGCTATTCGCGAGCAAGCTCGCTCCCACAAGGGGCCCTGTGTAGTGCCCAAATCTTGAGCTCACCGGGTAACCCTGTGGGAGCGAGCTTGCTCGCGATGGGGCCGGTACATTCGACATCATCCTTGAAAGACCCACCGCTATCGCGCGCTAATCCAGCGGCCCCAGCACCTGTCGATACGTTTCGGCCCCCTGAGGTGTCTGGCGAGTCAGGCTGACCTCGATGCCTGTCGGGTTTTCCTGGCGGTTGCCACTGAGTTTGCGCCAGCCTTTTTCCGTGTCCCAGTACCGCAGGCCGGCGTCGCTGACGTCACTGAGCACGGCCACGCCCGGGCCGGGTGCGGGCAGGGGGTAGCGGTTGCGGGCCTGGCCCTGGGCGCGGTAAAGCGTGTCGCCCTTGAGCCACCAGCGCACCCGTTGCAGCTCGCCTTCCTGGGCCGCCGCCACGCGGATCACATCCAGGCGAAAGCCCCGACCTTCGGTGCTGCGCACGGTGAGGGCGGGCGGGGCGCTCGAGGGCTGGTCGTCGACGCCGGGTTTGACCGGTTCACTCAGCTCGATGCTGGCGCGCAGGGCCACGTCGCGCTCCAGTTGGTTCAACACCCGCAGCAGCGCTTCGGTCTGCTCGGTACTGGCCTGCAAATGGCTGTCGGCACGGGTCACGCTATCCAGCCCGCGCCAGGCGATCAGGCTGACCACCGCCATCAGCAGGATCGCCACCATCACCTCCAGCAAGGTGAAGCCTTTCTCCCGGGCGCTCATTGGAGTTGCACCCGCCCGGCGGCACTGCGTTGCACAGTGAGACTGTTCTGGCCGTCCGACAAGCGGATCTGCAAGGGTTCGTCGATCCATTCGGCATTCAACACGACCCGCTGCCTGGGTTCCACGCGCACTTCCATCGACGGACTCTGCCAGCGACGTCGACGCAGTTGCGGGTCGTCCTCGAAGCGATCGACCCCGGTGCCCCGGTCCGCGCGGCGACTGAAGCCAAAGCCCTTGGCATCCCAGCGCCAGGTAATCGGCCGCCCGTCGGTGCGTGCTTCGGTCTGGGCCAGTTGCAACAGCTGCACCAGCCGTTCGCCATCCTGGCGCAGCAACTTCAATGGGTCCGGCTTGATGCTCAGGCTCACGGCGGCACTGGCGATGCCGATGATCACCAGCACCACCATCAATTCGATCAGGGTAAAACCGCGTTGCTTGCCGAGGTTCATGTGCGCTCCTTTGCGTGAGCGTCATCCTGCACGGTGAAGATGATAGGGATGTGAAATAAAACGGAGAGAATTGACGCGTACGCTGCAAGTTGGAATCAAAAAAAGGAGATTCAGGCCATGGCGTTCATCGAGCGTGTGTCCCCGGCGCAAATCGTCCAGGTCGTGGGCTTGTTGGCGGCGTTGGCCGGGGTGGCGACCTGGTCTTCGCTGCTGCTCACGTCGGCCGAGTCGCGCACGCCGGACGTCGCTCCGCAGCGCATGGCCGAGCGTTCCGATAACCCTGCGTTGCAATGGTTCTCCAACCAGCCGGCACCGGTGGACATCAAGGTCAGCGGCGTGCTGGCCGGCACCCACGCCGCCGTGGCGATCCTCAGCCTCAACGACGGGCCGCCGCGCAGTTTCCTGGTGGGTGAACGCGTGGCCCAGGGCGTACGGCTGGTGGCGATCGAGGCGCAGGCGGTGGTCATCGAACGTGGCAATGAGCAGACCCGGTTGGTCCTGGCCCGGTTGCCGGATTCGGTGAGTTTGCCGTCCCTGACACGCCCCGAAAATCAGCGCTGAACCTCTGTGGCGAGGGAGCTTGCTCCCGCTCGGTTGCGCAGCAACCGCAAGATTTTGGGGCCGCTGCACGACCCAGCGGGAGCAAGCTCCCTCGCCACAGGGGGGGGTCTGCCTTTATTTTTCCCGGCTGACCAACGTCTCCAGCCGAGCCAGCGGCGGTGCTTCGCGACTGCGGTCCGACACGCTCAGTTCAACCCGCAGCAGCCGGCCGTTTTCCGCCGGGCGCAGGGTCTGTTCGCAGCGCAGCAGCAAGCGCCCCTGGTCGCATTCGAACACTTTGGAACCCTGGGCAAAACGGCCTTCCAGGCGCAACTGCGCCAGTTGGCTGCGAGCGGCCAGCAGGGCGATGGATTTGTCCCGCAGCAGGCCGTTGCTCTGGGTCATCACCGCCGCCACGCGCACGGCGGCCGACATGGCCACGGCGATGATCGCCAGGGCCACCAGCACTTCGATCAGGGTGAAGCCGGCTTGCGGAGCAGGGCGTGGCATGGCGCGGGCTCGGGTGCGAGGGCAGCCTTCAAGGGTAGCCGGCGTTCGTGACCGATTGACGACGCAAGCTCCTGAGCAATTTCAATATCACTGACATATTTTCTTGCAACACTGCGCCTCGAATCGAATCCAGCGAAGGACCGTCGAGATGCAGATCGCCCGTTACAACGCCCGTTCCCAAGGCCCTCGCGGGCAGCGGGGTTTCACCCTGATCGAAATCATGGTCGTGGTGGTGATCCTCGGCATTCTGGCGGCGATGGTGGTGCCCAAGGTCCTCGACCGTCCCGACCAGGCGCGGGCAACGGCGGCGAAACAGGACATTGGCGGCCTGATGCAAGCCTTGAAGCTGTATCGTCTGGACCACGGCAGTTATCCGAGCATGAACCAGGGCCTCAAGGTGCTGGTGGAGAAACCGGCCGATGCGAAGAACGGCACCTGGCGCTCCTACCTCGAGCGCCTGCCCAACGACCCATGGGGCCGCCCCTACAACTACCTCAACCCCGGTGCCAACGGCGAAGTCGATATCTTTTCCCTGGGGGCCGACGGCCAGCCTGATGGCGACGGCGTGAATGCCGACATTGGCTCCTGGCAGTTGTAAGGGCCGTGATGCGGACGGATTCGCCCCTCGCGGCGAAGCAGCGCGGCATGGCGGTGATCAGTGCCTTGCTGATCGCCGCCGTGGTGGCGGTCATCGCCGGCGGCATGCTGACCCGCCAGACCCTGTTCACTCGCAGCCTGGAGGCCGAGCAGTTGCGTGTCCAGGGCACGGCGCGGTTGCAGGGCGGCCTGCAACTGAGTCGCCAGTTGCTCCGGGATGCCCGCCAGAGCGATCCACTGACGCGCTTCGGCCAACCCTGGGCCAAACCCATCGTGATACCGGGTTCAGGCCAGATCGACACACCGTTCGAAGGCCAGTTGGAAGATGAGCAAGGCAAGTTCAACCTGCGCAACCTCGTCGCCAATGAGCGCGTGGACGAGGAGCAAATGCGCGCCTTCGAACGCCTGTGTCAGCAGTTGGGCGTGGCCGCGACGGTCCGCACGCGTATCGTCGAAAGGGTGGTCGAGGCCTATCCGCGCCTGTTGAATCCGCAGCGGGTGGACCAGGCGCCAAAGGCCAATACCTTCAACAGTGGCCGCGAAACGTCGCCACAGGCCGACAATACGCCGCTCGCCCCGACGCGGCCGATGCTGCGCACCTTGCAAGACTTGCGCAGCGTCAAAGGCGTCACCACGCGGTTACTGGACACACTGGCGCCTTACGTGACGATCCTGCCCACCAACACCTGGCTCAATGGCAACACCGCCAGTGCCCCGGTGCTGGCCGCCTACGTGCCGGGGCTGTCGCTGCAACGGGCCGAGGCACTGGTCAGGGAGCGCGACGGCGGCCACTGGTTTATCAACCGCGGGGATTTCGTCAATCGCCTGCGCATGCCGGAGCTGGAGACCGCCAGCGTCAAGGTCGGCATCACCAGCGACTGGTTCCGCCTGCGGGGTCAGGCGCGCAGTGGTCAGCGGCGGGTCGAGCTGGACGCTTTGCTGCAACGCACCGAGGACCGCTTGCCCCAGGTGATCTGGTCAAGGGTGGGGGTATGACGCGCTTGCGCATCGCCCTGGCGCCGCTGGGCAGCCTGGACCTCGACAGCCCGCTGGCGTTTGCCTGGCTGGATCGCCAGGGCCAGGTCCGCGAGCAAGGCCGCAGCAGCCTTCGGGCGTTGGGCCAGCGGGGTAAAAACCTTTCGGTGGAGTGTTTCCTTCATCCCCGCGACAGCGTGTTGACCCGCCTGGAGTTGCCGCTGTTGCCGGCGGCCAAGATCAGCGCAGCGGTGACGTGCGCGGCCCAGGCCCTGATGCTCGGAGCCAGCGAACACATGCAGGTGGCCCATAGCCCGCGCGACATTGACGGGCAGGTGCAGATCGCCTGGCTGGACCGTGAATCCCTCGTCAATCTGGGGCGGCTTGTGCACCAGGCCGGCATGAAACTGCGCGGCCTCTACTCGGCGGCCTACGCCTTGCCGGTGCTGTCCGGGCCGGTGGCCTGCATCGAGGACGACCATCTGCTGGTGCGCCATGGCCTGCAACACGCTGTGGTGCAACCGTTGCAGGAGGAGGCGCTGGACGAGTGGCTACTGGAAACGGGGGCTGGGCTGCATTGGATCGGCGCCGCGCCGCCCAAATCTTCCCTCGACACCTTGGCTGAAAGCCAGCGCTGGACTGGCCCGGCACCGGGCTGGGGTTTGCATGCCGGTCTGGCACGCAACGCCGTCGAGCGCGGTGGTTGGGGTCGGGCGGTGGCGATCTGCGCGACAGCGCTGGCGGTGTGGGTGGTCGGGTTGAACCTCTATGCCGCCCGCGAAGCGGCCCAGGGCCAACGGCTCAAGGCACAGATGAGCCAGCGGGTGAAACAGGCGTTTCCCGAGTTGCCAGTGATCCTCAACCCGCTGCAACAGGCACGCCAGCAAATCGCTGCGCGCCAGAGCGGTGCGGCGACCGATCCGGCCCAACGCTTTGCCAGCCTGGTGCAGCAGGCGGGCAGCGCCATGCCGTTCATGAGCGGCAATGTCCAGGCGTTGGTGTTCGAGAACGGTGAGTTGCGCCTGACTGTCGTGGCCGAGGCGCAGAAAACCGCCGCCGAAGAGGATTGGAAAATCCCCCTGGCCCAGGCCGGCATCGACGTCGCCGCCGTCGACCAGGGCTGGCGCCTGCGGGTGGCCGCGGCCGGCCAGGGTACGCAGGACGCCTCCGACGAAACCCCGGACACCGACGATGAATAAGCACTCCCTGGCACTGGCGCGGGTCCGTTGGCAAACCTTTCGCACGCGTTTGCGCACGTTCTGGCAGGGGCTTGCCGTGCGCGAACAAGCCGCCGTGGCTCTGGCTGCGCTGGTGTTGGGCGGCTGTCTGGTCTGGCTCGCGCTGATCCAGCCACCGCTCAAGACCATCGCTTACTGGCAAGCCGAAACCCCGAAGCTGCGATCCCAGACCGAGGCCCTCGAAGTACTGTTGCGTGACGTCGCTGGGCCGGCGCAAGACCAACCCCTCGAAGCCGCCTTGCGCCAGAGCCTGGACGCCAGCGGCTTGAGCCAGCACTACCAATTGCAAGCGCCCGGTACCGAGCGCCCCGGCGCCTGGCAGCTCACGTTCGAGCAGGCCCCGGCGGAGGCGGTCATCAGCTGGCTGCTGGGCAATCCACGGCAATTTTCCCTGGAGGTGATCGAGGCCCGTTTGCAGCGCACCGCCCTTGCCAATCCCGATAACCACGACTACCTCGACAACAGCGCCGGCACACTGTCCGGAACCGTTCGCATGGATCAGGCGCAAAGCGCTAAGGAAGCTTCATGAAAGGGGCCCGATACCCACGTCATTGGCGCAAGGCCGCGCCACTGTTGTTGCTGGCGTTGAGTGCGTGCAACAGCACGCCGCCCGCGTCGCAGCCACCGTTGCTGGTGGACAGCGAGTTGGGTATTCCATTGGGGAGTACCCAGCGTAGCGGCGATGCATTGCTCGATCGCCAGCGGGCCCAGGACCTGCGTGAACGCAAGCCCGCGGTGCGGCATCAGGTCGATCTCACCGCCCGTGCCCGAGAGCCCCGCAGCAATGCGCCGGCGCGCACGCCCCTGGGGGATCAACCGGTGACGCTGAATTTCGTCGAGGCGGATATCCAGGCGGTGGTGCGGGCCTTGTCCCGTTCCACCGGCCAACAGTTCCTGGTGGACCCGCGGGTCAAGGGCAACCTGACGCTGGTTTCCGAAGGCGAGGTCCCGGCTCACCAGGCCTACGACATGCTGCTGGCCGCGCTGCGCATGCAAGGCTTCAGCGTGGTAGACGTGGGGGGCGTGGCCCAGGTGGTGCCGGAGGCCGATGCCAAGCTGTTGGGTGGGCCGATCTACAGCGCCGACAAACCGGCCGGCAACGGCATGCTGACGCGCACCTTCCGCCTGCAATACGAAAACGCGGTGAACCTGATCCCGGTGCTGCGCCCGATCGTGTCGCCGAACAACCCGATCAATGCCTACCCGGGCAACAACACCATTGTCGTCACCGATTACGCCGAAAACCTGTCGCGGGTGGCGCAGCTCATCGAAGGCATCGACACCCCGAGTGCCATCGACACCGATGTGGTGCCGATCCACAACGGCATCGCCGTCGACATCGCGCAAATGGTCTCTGACCTGCTGGAAACCCAGGGCGGCGACCAGACCCAGAAGATCAACGTGATCGGCGATCCGCGCTCCAATTCCATCATCATCCGCGCCGGCAGCCCCGAGCGCACGGAGCTGGCGCGCAACCTGATCTACAAGCTCGACAACGCTCAGAACAACCCGAGCAACCTGCACGTGGTGTACCTGCGCAACGCCCAGGCCGGCAAACTGGCCCAGGCCCTGCGCGGCTTGCTCACCGGGGAAAGTGAAGGCGAGGGCAACGACAACTCGCGCTCGGTGCTCAGTGGCATGGGCGCCAATACCAACGGACAGAGTGGGCAGGGCAGCAGTGGCGATGGCACCGGCAGCACCACTAGCGGCAGTGCGTCGACCAGCGGCAACGGCTACGCCCAGGGCAGCAACGGGACAACCTCCGCGTCGACGAAAAACGAACAGAGCACTGCTTTCAGTGCCGGCGGTGTCACCATCCAGGCCGACGCCACCACCAACACCTTGCTGATCTCCGCGCCGGACCCGCTGTACCGCAACCTGCGGGAAGTCATCGACCTGCTGGACCAGCGTCGCGCCCAAGTGGTGATCGAGAGCCTGATCGTCGAGGTCGGCGAGGACGACGCCAGCGAATTCGGCGTGCAATGGCAGACCGGCAACCTCGGTGGCAGCGGGGTGATCGGCGGGGTCAATCTCGGCGGCACCGGGCTCAACCTCAACGGCAAGACCAGCATCGATGTCTTGCCCCAGGGCCTGAACCTCGGCGTGGTCAACGGCACCGTGGACATTCCCGGCATCGGCAAGATCCTCGACCTCAAGGTCCTGGCCCGGGCCCTGAAGAGCAAGGGCGGCACCAACGTGCTGTCGACGCCGAACCTGCTGACCCTGGACAACGAAGCGGCGAGCATTTTCGTCGGCCAGACCATTCCCTTCGTCAGCGGTAGCTACGTCACGGGCGGGGGCGGCACCAGCAACAACCCGTTCCAGACCGTGACCCGCGAGGAGGTGGGTTTGAAGCTCAATGTCCGGCCGCAGATTTCCGAAGGCGGGACGGTCAAGCTCGACATCTACCAGGAGGTCAGCAGCGTCGATAATCGCGCCTCGAGCACCACGGGTATCGTCACCAACAAGCGCGCCATCGATACCAGCATCCTGCTCGACGACGGGCAGATCATGGTCCTTGGCGGGTTGCTGCAGGATGGCTACAGCCAGAGCAACGACGCGGTACCGTGGCTGTCGACGATTCCCGGGATCGGCGCGCTGTTTCGTAACGAACGGCGGCAGATCACCAAGACCAACCTGATGGTGTTCCTGCGGCCCTACATCATCCGCGACACCGCGGCGGGACGCGGCATCACCCTCAACCGCTACGACTTCATGCGCCGCGCCCAGGGCCTGCTGCAACCGGATCGCAGCTGGGCAATGCCGGACATGCAGGCCCCGCAACTGCCGGCCTCGGCGAGGGCGATCCCGGGAACGCCGCCTGCCGGGCCGCAGATGCCCAGGGCGGTGATCAAGGCGGTGCCGGTCGAAGGAGGCACTCGCTGATGAACATCAGCGGCATGCACAAAGCTGAGGCCAGCCCAAGACACTGTGGGAGCGAGCTTGCTCGCGATGACGGCCGTTCACTCAACCTCATTGCAACTGACCCACCGCTATCGCGAGCAAGCTCGCTCCCACAGGGGATATATGTGTTTCTTGGGGCCGAGGTGTCGGCATGAACACCCTCCCATACGCCTGGGCCAAGGCCCAGCGCCTGGTGTTGAGCCAATCCGAAGAGGGGGCGGTGCTGATGGTGTGTCCGTCCACGCCGGGCTGGTCCATCAGTGAAGTACGTCGTCAGTTCGGCGAGGTGCGGCTGGAGCGGGTGCGCGACGAGGAGCTCGATGGGCTGCTCAACAGTGCCTATGCCGACACCGGCAGTGCCGCCGCAGTGGTGGGCGCGGCGGAAAACGAAGTCGACCTCGACCGGCTGATGCAGGACATCCCCGAGATCACCGACCTGCTGGACACCCAGGACGGCGCGCCGGTGATTCGCATGATCAATGCCTTGCTGACCCAGGCCGCACGGGATGAGGCCAGCGACATCCACATCGAACCCTACGAGAGCCATTCCGTGGTGCGCTATCGCGTCGACGGCACCCTGCGCGATGTGGTTTCGCCGCGCAAGGCCCTGCACGGTGCGCTGGTGTCGCGGATCAAGATCATGGCCCAGCTCGACATCGCCGAAAAACGCCTGCCCCAGGACGGCCGCATCGCCCTGCGCGTGGCCGGTCGGCCGATCGATATCCGCGTCTCGACGGTGCCCACCGGCCACGGCGAACGGGTGGTGATGCGGTTGCTGGACAAGCAGGCCGGCCGCCTGCAACTGGAAACGTTGGGGATGGACCCGGATGTACTGGGCAAGCTCGATCACCTGATCCGCCAGCCCCACGGCATCGTCCTGGTCACCGGCCCCACGGGCAGCGGCAAGACCACCAGCCTGTATGCCGCCCTGGCCCGGCTGGACGCCAGCGTCCACAACATCCTCACGGTGGAGGACCCGGTGGAATACGACCTGCCGGGCATCAGCCAGATCCAGGTCAACGCCAAGATCGACATGACCTTCGCCCTGGCGTTGCGGGCGATCCTGCGCCAGGACCCGGACATCATCATGATCGGCGAAATCCGCGACCTGGAAACCGCACAAATCGCCGTGCAGGCGTCCCTCACCGGTCACCTGGTGCTGGCGACGCTGCACACCAACGACGCGGTGTCGGCCATCAACCGCCTGATCGACATGGGCGTCGAGCCGTTCCTGCTGGCCTCGTCGATGCTCGGCGTGCTCGCCCAGCGACTGGTGCGCAGGTTGTGCCCGCAGTGCAAGCAGCCAGATCCCGCCACGCCCGGTACCTGGCGCCCGGTGGGTTGCCCGAGCTGTAACCAGACTGGCTACAGCGGGCGCACCGGGATCCATGAACTGTTCTGCATCGACGATGACATCCGCACGCTGATCCACCAGGGGGCAGGGGAGCAGGCACTGCGCGCCGCCGCTCGCCAGGCCGGCATGTTCAGCATGCGCGAGGATGGCGAGCGCTGGGTGCGCAGTGGCACCACGGCCCCTGAAGAAATCCTGCGCGTGACACGGGACGCCTGATGAATCGCTACCGTTTCGAGGCCGCCGACGCCCAGGGCAAGATCGAATCCGGACACTTGGAGGCCGACAGCCAGGGGGCGGCCTTCAACCTGTTGCGCAGTCGCGGGCTGACGGCATTGCAGGTGCAGGTCGAGCGCAACACGACACCGGCCAATGGCGGGGGCTTGTTCAGCGCCAAACTCTCGGACAACGACCTGGCCTGGGCCACTCGGCAACTGGCGAGCCTGCTGGGCGCGAGCCTGCCGTTGGAAGCCGCGTTGAGTGCCACGGTGGAACAGGCCGAGCGCAAGCACATCGCCCAGACCTTGAGCGCGGTGCGCGCCGATGTGCGCAGCGGCATGCGCCTGGCCGAAGCCCTGGCGGCACGCCCCCGGGATTTTCCGGAAATCTACCGGGCGTTGATTGCCGCCGGTGAAGAGTCCGGCGACCTGGCCCAGGTGATGGAGCGATTGGCGGACTACATCGAAGAGCGCAACAACCTGCGGGGCAAGATCCTCACGGCGTTCATCTACCCCGGGGTAGTGGGGCTGGTGTCGGTCGCCATCGTGATTTTCCTGCTCAGCTACGTGGTGCCCCAGGTGGTCAGTGCATTTTCCCAGGCCCGTCAGGACCTGCCCGCGCTGACCGTGGCGATGCTCACCGCCAGTGATTTCATTCGTGCCTGGGGCTGGTTGTGTTTTGGCGTGCTGGCCGGTGGGTTCTGGAGTTGGCGCATGTACTTGCGCAAACCGGCGGCGCGCTTGAACTGGCACGCGCGGGTGTTGCGCCTGCCGCTGATCGGGCGTTTCGTACTGGGCCTCAACACCGCGCGCTTTGCCTCCACCCTGGCGATTCTCGGCGGAGCCGGGGTGCCGTTGCTGCGAGCACTCGAAGCCGCCCGCCAGACCCTGTCCAACGACCGCCTGAGCCAGAGCGTCAGCGAGGCCACGGCCAAGGTCCGCGAAGGGGTCAACCTGGCGGCGGCGCTGCGGGTGGAAAAAGTCTTCCCGCCGGTGCTGATCCACTTGATCGCCAGCGGTGAGAAAACCGGCTGCCTGCCACCGATGCTCGAACGCGCCGCGCAAACCCTGTCCCGAGACATCGAACGCCGCGCCATGGGCATGACTGCGCTGCTGGAGCCGTTGATGATCGTGGTCATGGGCGGGGTGGTGTTGGTGATCGTCATGGCGGTGTTGTTGCCGATCATCGAGATCAACCAGTTGGTGCAATAGCCCACCGCGCAAAAACCGTGGCGAGAGAGCTTGCTCCCGCTGGGCTGCTTAGCAGACCTAAAACCTGACTTTCCAGTACAACAGACAGATCGCAATCAGCCTGTTTGGGGTCGCTTCGCAACCCAGCGGGAGCAAGCTCCCTCGCCACAAAAGCAGCCCGTTGTTTTGCAGTGATGCAACACCTCCCGAGCCTCGCCATCGCCAAACTCGGGTTCCTCGTTCTGTCATGTTTACGCGCCTGCCAACCGCCTGCCGCCACCTTCACGGTGAACCCTTGCCGCATCCCCGCAAGAACCAGCCGAACCCTCAGCCCAGAGCCCTCGAACACCCGAGAAAAAAGCCTAAAAAACAGCCCTCAGCTCCCGAGGTTTTTTCCTTTATCTGTCACCGGAAACTGCGAATTTCTAACCCATGGCCTCACCCCATCGCCACCGGCACAGGACCGAGCGCCATGACGGCAAGCACGCGTCACCCAACCTACGTACGAACACGATGAAAGGAGATTCTTCATGTTTAAGCGCAACGTTCTCGCGGTATCCCTGACCCTCGCCGGCCTCTGCGCCGCTCAGGCCGCCATGGCTGATGTCAATGGCGGTGGTGCTACCTTGCCTCAGCCGCTGTACCAGACTTCCGGCGTCCTGACTGCCGGTTTCGCCCCTTACATCGGCGTGGGCAGTGGTGCCGGCAAGTCGGCTTTCCTGACCAACGACTACACCAAGTTCGTGCCAGGCGACACCAGCGGCAAGAAAGTGCACTGGGCTGGTAGTGACTCCAAGCTGAGCGCCACCGAACTGAGCACCTACGTCAGCGCCCATGGTGCTGCCTGGGGTCCATTGATCCAGGTGCCATCGGTCGCCACCTCGGTTGCCATTCCGTTCAACAAGACCGGCACCGCCAACGTTGACCTGAGCGTCAACCAACTGTGCGGCGTGTTCTCCGGCCGTCTGACCGACTGGAGCCAGATCACCGGTTCGGGCCGTACCGGCGCGATCACGGTGGTCTACCGTGCAGAAAGCAGTGGCACCACCGAGCTGTTCACCCGCTTCCTGAACGCCAAGTGCGCTGAAACCGGCACCTTCGCCATCACCACCAACTTCGCCTCCAGCTACAGCGGCGGCCTGCCAGCCGGCGCCGTTTCCGCCACTGGCAGCCAGGCTGTGATGACTGCTGTGAACGCCGCCCAAGGCCGTATCAGCTACATGAGCCCGGACTACGCCGCTACCACCCTGGCCGGTCTGGACGACGCCACCAAGGTCGCCCGCGTTGCCGGTGTTTCCCCAGCCCCGGCCAACGTATCGGCCGCCATCGCCGCTGTCGCGGTACCTGCCGTCGCCAACCGTTCCAACCCGAACGCCTGGGTACCGGTGTTCGCCGCTACCACCAACCCAAGCGACCCTAGCGTCGTAGCCTACCCATCCACCGGCTACCCGATCCTGGGCTTCACCAACGTGATCTTCAGCCAGTGCTACGCGGATGCGACCCAGACCACTCAGGTTCGCAACTTCTTCAGCCGCCACTACGGTTCGTTGACCAACAACGACTCGGCCATCACCGCCAACCGTTTCGTGCCGCTGCCTTCGGCTTGGAAAACCGCTATTCGTGACTCTTTCGTCACGGCTTCCAGTGGTCTGAGCATCGGCAACACCAGCGTCTGCAACGCCATCGGTCGTCCGTTGTAAGCCCACGCTTGAGCGACCCGCAATACCCGGTCAGCAACGGTGAAAGCCGTTGCTGACTTTTTGCGTCATAGCCGTACCAACACAGCCACATGAAGTTTTCATGACATCCGTTCGGTCCCGAGCGGCTGTAACCGCCTAACCCCTATAACCAACGCTGGCAGCTGGATGGCACTGCGTTGCGCCCCCTTAGAGCGAACCCGAAAGGATGAGTAGGATGCTGCGCTGCAAACCCCAGACGAACCTGAATGCTTCACGTCGCGATGGCGAGTTGTCGATGTTGCGGCTCAAGCCGCTGGCCCAGGCCATTGCCCTGCTGATGGTGGCCGGCAATGCCCAGGCGGCGACGGCGTTCAGTTCGGCCTGGTTTGCCGCCAAGGGCGCGTCCCAGGCCGGTGGTACGGGGCGGCCCACGACCGCGCAGCCAGGCATGCCGCCGCCCTTGGCCCAACAGCAACGGGCCAATGCGCAGCTGCAGCGTTCATTGACCAACCTCAACAACACCGTGGCCGCCATCGCGGCCCAGCAGGCGGCCCAGGCTGCCGGGCGGCAAGCGGCGTTCGGGCAGGTGCAGGTCGTGCCCGACGGCTTGGGCGAGGGCGGGCTCAAGGTCGATAACAGCCTGACCCAGGGCTGGCTCAACGCCAAGGGACCGCAGCAGACCCAGGCCGGCGGCAAGACCACGGTGAAGATCGAGCAGATCGCCGACAAGGCGATTCTCAACTGGGAAACCTTCAACGTCGGGCGCAACACCACGGTGGATTTCCAGCAGCAGTCGGACTGGGCCGTGCTCAACCGAGTCAACGACCCCCAGGCGCGACCGAGCCAGATCCAGGGCCAGATCAAGGGCAATGGCACGGTGATGCTGGTCAACCGCAACGGCATCATTTTCAGCGGCAGCAGCCAGGTTAACGTGCGCAATCTGGCGGCGGTGGCGGCGAATATCAGCGATGAGCAATTCAGCCAGCGCGGCTTGTATGTCGATGCCACCGGCAGCCAGCCGACCTTCACCGATGCCGCCGGCAAGGTCGAAGTGCAACGCGGTGCGCAAATTGAAACCCTCCGCGCCGCCACTTCCACCGCAGGTGGTGGCTATGCCTTGCTGTTGGGCTCGGAAGTGGAGAACGCCGGTTCCATCATCACCGCCAAGGGCCAGACCACCCTCGCGGCTGGCGACAGTTTTTATATCCGTCGTGGCCAGGGCACCAGCGGCAACCTGCGTTCCACCACCCGTGGCAACGAGGTCGCGACGTCCCTCAAGCCCGGCAGCAGCGCCGGCACGGTGATCAACAGCGGCCTGATCCAGGCCAGCACCGGCGACATCACCCTCACCGGGCACAACGTGCAGCAGAACGGCGTGGCGGTGGCCAGCAGTTCGGTGGACACCCGCGGCACCGTGCACCTGCTCAACGCCGCGAGCGACAGCAGCGGCAGCGTGACCCTGGGGCAGGGCAGCGCCACGGCGGTGTTGCTCGATGCTGCCGGCGGCAGCGCCCTGGACAGTCAGCGCAATGCCGGACCGGCCAGCTTGGATGGCACGCCGAACAACCTGATCACCGGCCAGTTCAACAACCTCAGCAGCGTGGTGGACCGCAGCGACCAGTCCCGGGTCGAGATCGTCAGTGGCGGCAGCGTCGACTTCCAGAACGGTTCCATCACCCTGGCCACCGGCGGCCAGGTCGCGGTCAGCGCCGCCGGGCGCAGCCTGGTGCGCGATGGCGCGGTGATCGATGTGTCCGGCGCCATCGGCGTCAAGGTGGAGATGGAATCCAATTCCATCAAGGTCAACGTGCAGGGCAATGAACAGCGCGACGCCCCGGTCAACCGCGACGGCGGTAAACTGACCAACAACGATGTGTGGGTGGACGTGCGTGACTTGATCTACGTGCCGGCGGGCACTAACGGTTACGCCACCGATCGTTGGTACACGGCGGGTGGATTGTTGGAGGTCGGCGGTTACCTGGGCACCCGCGGCCACAGTGTCGGCGAATGGGCCGCACAAGGCGGTACCCTGACGTTCACCGGCAACGATGTGGTGACCCAGCAGGCGGCGCAGTTGAACCTGTCTGGCGGCACCTTGGATGTGCAGAGCGGCTACCTGCGTCAGTCCTGGCTCAAGGGCGCCGATGGGCGCTTGTATGAATTGTCCAAGGCACCGGGGGACATTCTCTATACCGGCATCTACAAAGGCTACGAAGACCACAGCCAGCGCTGGGGCCAGACCGATTACTACTACAATCCGCTGATCGCCCCGCGCGAACGTTTTGAGGCCGGCTACACCGTTGGCCGCGATGCCGGCAAGCTGGTGGTATCGACCCGCAACGCGGTGCTGGAAGGCCAGATCGTTGGCGAGGTCTACCAGGGTGAACGCCAGACCCAGGCGCCGAACCTCAACCTCGATGGTTACCAGCAATCGCAAAACGCCGTGGCCCGACGGGCTCAGTTGTGGGTAGGCAGCTACACACCGATCTACGACAAGACCAGTGGCGTGATCAATAGCGGCCTGAACCCCACCTTCGATCAGGTCACCGTCGGCAAGGTGACCGACAAGATTGCCGCGGGCCTGGACCTGACCTCGGCGGTCGGCAGCGACCGGCAAGGCAAGTTGGTGCTGGATAACACGCTGCTCAATGGCTTCCAGCTTGGCGCAGTCAAGGTGGCAGCGGCGCAAGGCATCAACGTCGATGGCACGCTCAAGGTGGCCGATGGCGGGGATATCACGCTTTATGCGCCGCAGGTGGAGGTGAACGCCGACCTGACCGCCCGTAGTGGGCGCATTGCCTTGGGTAACGTGCTTAAACAGGTCCGAACCGATAATTTCCAGATGGAAGACGTTGTGCTTTCGCCCGCCACCGGTCAGCGTGCCCCGGTCACGCTGGGCGAGGGCGTGACATTGAACACCGCTGGTCGGTGGAGCAACCTGCTACTCGACGGCAACGATCACCAGGGCCTGCCGTTCCTCAATGGCGGCGCTGTGTCTGTACGCAGCAGCGGCGACATCGATGTGCGCCAGGGCAGCCTGATCGACGTCAGCTCCGGTGCTGCGGTCATGGCCGATGGCAAGACCCGTGGCGGCAAGGGCGGTGACCTGACCCTGACCGCGAGTACCGGCACGTCGTCCAGTAACGGTGCCTTGAACCTGGGCGGCGAATTGCGCGGCACCGGCGTGAATGGTGGCGGGACCTTGAAACTGGCGGCCAACAAAGTGCTGATCGGCGACAGCGATTCGCCCCTCGAACCCGGCACCTTGCAACTGGGCGGTGACTTCTTCGACAAAGGCTTCTCGGCCTATGACATCACCGGTAACCAAGGCCTGACCGTGGCCGAAGGCACCCGCGTCGATGTGACGATGCCGGTGTACCGTTTCGGCGAGCAGGCGTTGAGCACCGGCAGCGGCGCAGAACCGGCCGATGCGTTGCAGCGCTGGACGCCGCAGCTGTACCAGGAAGATGCGATCAAAGGCGTCCTGACCCAGCGTCGCGGCGCAAGCCTGAGCCTCACTGCCGGTACCGCGAACTCCAGCGCGGCCGATATGGCCAGCACGGTGTTGAACCTGGGCAAGGGCAGCGTGATCAGCGTCGATCCGGGGCAGGGCATCGATGTGCGCAGCATCGGCCAGCTGACTGCCAACGGTACCCTCAACGCCTGGGGCGGGCGGGTCAGCCTCACCGGGTTGAGCGTCATCGGTGCGCAGGGTGAAGCCGTCAACGCCCAGGGCCACGGTCGTTCCATCTGGCTGGGCGAGCAAGCGCTGATCGACGTCTCCAGTCGGGCCGTGACCGCCCAGGATATGCGCGGTCAGACCTATGGCTTGGTACGTGATGGCGGGCAGATTGTCATCGGCGGCCAGATCGATGCCACAAAGGGTTCGGCTTCCGCATCCGAACTGTTTGTCGTGGTGCGCGACGGCGCGCGTCTGCAAGCGGATGGCAGCCAGGCCGTGCTGGATGTTCCCGGACAGGGACGCACGTCGGTGGCGAGCGATGGCGGCAGTATTTCCCTGGCGTCGGCCAATGGTTTGTACCTGGATGGCGATTTCAGCGCTCGTTCGGGGGGCACGGGGGCGGCAGGGGGCAGTTTGTCGGTGGCCCTGGAAACGCCGTATTACCGCAACGATGCGGTCAGTGACCGGGTGTTGCAAGTGCGTGAGCTGGTGCTCGGGCAAAACGCCCAAGCGACCCTGCCGGGCGACACGGCCGAAACCTCGGCGGATTCACTGGTTTACGGTCACGGCCGATTGGGTGTGGATCAGGTCCAGTCGGGTGGCTTCGACAGCCTGGCGCTGTTGAGCAACGGGCTGTTGAGCATCGATGGCGACGTGTCGCTGTCCCTTGGCCAAAGCCTGAGCCTGTATGCCCGCAGTTTTGTAACCAGTGCAGCCGCGCCAAATACCCGGGCTCAACTCAATGCTTCCCATGTACTGCTATCGGGCCCCGCAGCCAACCTTCCAAACAGGGATAGCTACGTCCGACCGGTGGTCGATGGCGGCGTATCGTTGCAGACGAACAAGGCCGTGTTTTCTGTCAACGCAGACCTGCTGGATGTGCAGGGTAACGTGACCTTCAGTAGCAAGGGTACCGTGCGACAGGCCGACGGCAGCACCGTCGAGTTGGAGCGCGCCGGTTTTGACCGGGTTCAGTTAAGCAGTCGGGGGGATGTTCGATTCCTGGCCGGGTTCTCGAACGATGGATTGCCTACAGGCTTTACCACCCAACTCCTGACGCCTTCGGACATGATGTTGCAAGCCGCTCAGCTGTATCCAGCGACGGGCGTTGGCGCCCGGGTTTTGGCAGGTTGGAGCATGACCGCGGAGGGAACACCGCAATATGATCCTTTGCGCAGCCTGGTCATCGGGCGAACGACCCAAACCACGTCCCAGGTGCCTTACTCGGCATTCGGGCGCTTGCAATTGGGTAGCGCAAGGATTGAACAGGGCGGAGTGGTACGGGCACCGCTGGGTTTGATTGAAATCGGCACCAATGGTGGTCCCGGGGAAGCCATCACCGATCGGATCAACCTGTTGCCGGGCAGCTTGACCTCGGTCAGTGGCCAGGGTCTGGTCATGCCGTATGGCGGCACTGTCGATGGTCAGAGTTACCAGTATGCCGGCAAGAAGGTTGTGCTGCTGGGACAAGGCGCGGTTCCTTCCGAAAACGGCGACATTAATATCGGCGTGATTCTGGGCGGCAAATCGGTGGAGGGCCAGGAAGGCTCGGTACTCGACCTTTCGGGTGGCGGTGACTTGCTCGGTGCTGGTTTCATCTCCGGCCGTGGCGGTTCCACCGATGCACGCTTCAACCCGTTGGTACAAATTGGCGCGAACGGCGGCTTCACCCTGCCGGGGCTGTCCACCAACCCGGTCTACGCTATCGTGCCGGGCAATCAGAGCCAGTATGCGCCGGTCGCCCCCGAAGGCGGCGCGGTGGATCCGCGAGTAGGCCAGCAAATTACCATTGGCGCCGGTGTGCCAGGGCTCGCCGCCGGTACCTATACCCTGATGCCGTCCACCTATGCGCTGATGCCAGGAGCGTTCCGAGTCGAGGTCAATGGCCTGGCGGGGCAAGGCCTCACAACGGGCGCGCAACAGATGCGCAACGGCTCCTGGACCACCGCTGGCGTGCTCTCGGTTGCCAATACCGGGCAGCGCGACAGTTTGTCCAGCCAGGTCATCCTGACGTCGGGGGATGTGCTGCGTCGCTACTCGCAATATAACGAAACCAGCTACGCCCAGTTTGCCGTGGCCGATGCCGCTCGCCTGGGCGTGCCTCGGGCCGTCTTGCCGGTCGATGCCAAGACCTTGAAGTTGAGCCTGTCGCCTGGCGCGGGAGATCAGGCGTTTTCCTTCAAGGGCATCGGCAAGTTCGCGCCTCAAACGGGGGGGTATGGTGGTACTGTCGCTGTGACTGCTATCGCGAATAAGGCGTTGGAGGTGGTAGCCGAGGGAAGTGGGGCGACGGCCGGCTTCGAAGGCGTGACCCTCAATGCCGAGAGCCTGAATGCGTTGAATGCCTCGCGCCAAGTGATCGGTGGCCAGTTTTCAGTGATCTATGGACAAGGCGGCAATTACATCAGCCCGCAGAAGGTGTCGAGCAGCGTGATCTTGCGCGAAGGCGCGACCTTGGCTGCTCCCGAAGTATTCCTTCTGTCCAGTGGCGGGGAAGTGCTGGTGGAGCAAGGCGCCGCCATCAATACCATTGGCCGGGGCAAGGCCGCCTATGACGCCCGTGATGGTTTTATCTATAACCTGAGCGGGAAATCGCTCAACTACAGCATGCTGGCGGCCTCCAACGGTTTGCTCAATGTGCTTGCGCCCGAGTCGGGTTCCAACGGTTCCATAAACATCGGCGGTTGCAGCCTGATAGCGTGCAGTGGCGTCACACGGATTCATTCCGAGGGCAGTATCGTCGCTGCTTCGGGCGGCAGCGTGGCCCTGAGTGACCAAGTGCGCTACGGCACCCGTCACCTGACCCTGGCCCTGAGTAATATCAACGTCGGCACCGCCCAGGCACTCAGCGATGCGGCGATGCGCCAGGTCTTGCCAGGGGGGCTGACCCTGAGCCAGACCGTGCTTGATCGCCTGTTGCGTGGCGACACCGAATATGGCGCACCGGCCCTGGAAACCCTAGAGCTGTCGGCCCGCGAGGCGTTGAATTTCTACGCAACCGTCAGCCTCGACACGTATGACCCGGTCACCGGCAAATCGCGCCTGAGCAACCTGATGCTCAGCACCCCGGCCATCTATGGTGCCGGCAACGCCAATGACGTGGCGACCATCCGCACCGCCAACCTGATCTGGAACGGTGCCGTCGGCGCGCCGGGTTCGGTGATTGCCGGTGGGGCGGGCACCGGTGCCGGTCGCCTGGACATCCAGGCCCAACGGATCGAGTTCGGTTACGGTGCCTTCGCCCAGCCCAGCTCGATCACCACCCTGGACCGCCTGGCGCTGGGATTCGCCAACGTCAACCTCAGCGCCAGCGAGCGACTGACCGCCAACCACAAAGGCAGCCTGGCGGTGTATCAGAACCAGGGGGCCTATGACGCGAAAACGGGCTACGCCTACAGCGGCGGCAACCTGAACATCCTTACCCCGTTGCTCACCGGTGAGGCCGGTTCGGTCAACCACATCACGGCGGGCGGGGCGGTCAATGTAGCAGGCACGACCGCTAAGCCGGGCACTGTCTCCGGGCTTGGGGGCGAGTTATCCCTCAAGGGCCAGAGCCTCAACCTGGCCAGTGCCGTGGTGCTGCCCAGCGGCAAGCTCACCCTCAGCGCGACGGATGACCTGACCCTCGCCGACGAAGCGTTGATCGATGTAGCCGGTCGCGCGATCACCTTCAACGATGTCACGCGCTACAGCGCCGGTGGCGAGGTGATCCTGCAAAGCCGCAACGGCAACATCCACCAGGCCGGTGGGTCGAGCATCGACCTCTCGGCTCGCAATAATCAGGCTGGCCGGCTCAGTGCGGTGGCGTTGGACGAGGCGGCCGGGCTGGTCGACCTGCAAGGACGAATCCTCGGCAGCAGCAGTGGCGAATACGACGCCGGCGGCACCGCCATGCCTTACCTGGCCGGCGGCGTGGAAATCCAGGCCCAGCGCCTGGGCGGCACCGGCAGCCTCAGCGAGCAGTTCGCGGCGTTGAACCAACGCCTGAACGATGGGCAGGTCTACGGCTCCCGTGGCTTCCAGCTCAAGCAGGGCGACCTGGTGATCGGCAACGAACTCAAGGCCTCGACCATCAGTGTGTCGGTCGACAACGGAAACCTGTTGGTCAATGGCAAGGTAGACGCCAGCGGCGAACGGGCCGGCAGCATCCGGCTCGCTGCCGGGCGCTCTCTGACCCTGGGTAGCAACGCGGTGCTCGATGCCCACGGCAATCGCCTGCGTGTAGACAGCTACGGCAAGATCATCGACTCACCGAACCGCGCCATGGTCGACCTGACCTCCCGGGGCGGCGTGCTGACATTGGCCGACGGTGCGCGCATCGATCTGCGTCATGGCACCGCGGCGCCTGCGGGGCAGCATGATGGTCGCGCTCGCGGCACCCTGGAGCTCAATGCCCGGCGCGCCGGCCCGGATGCCACCCACGGTGACATTGCCATCGACGCCAGCGGCAACCTGGATATCCAGGGCGCACGGTCCATCGCCGTCAATGGTATGTGGCAATACAACGACGCAGCCTTTGGCAGCGATCCGGCGGCCAGTGGCCGTCCTTATCAGGTCATCGACCAGGCCTACCTGGATGGCAAGCATCAGGACAGCCTCGCCTTCATCAACGCGGCGCTGGCCAACAGCGATTTGATGCAACGCAAACTCGCTGGTCTGAACAACGCCCGTTATGCCGATGCGTTCCACCTGCGGCCCGGCGTCGAGATCGTCAGTGCGACGGCCGACGGTGACCTGGTGGTGCAGGGGGATCTGGACCTGTCCGGTTATCGCTACGCCAGTGTCAACCCGCACACCCGGCAAACCGCCGTGTACGGTTCCGGCGAGGCCGGCGCGCTGACCCTGCGCGCCGGGGGCGACCTGAGCATCTACGGCAGCATCAACGACGGATTCGCTCCGCCGCCCGCCACTCAGGATGACAAAGGCTGGGTGTTGCTGCCCGGCATCGATTTCACCGGTGGCGACATCGTTGTCCCCGGTGCCGGCGTGACCCTGGCCGACGGTACGGCGTTCCCGGCGGGAACCACGCTCAACTACGACTTACCCATCAAAAACGTGACCCTGGCGGCCGGCACCCGGTTGCCAGTGGCGACGATCCTGGAGCAACCCTTGGAACTGCCGGCCGGCACGGTATTGGCGGCGGCGGTGCACGACGCCTCCGGCAACCTGCTGTTTGCCGCGGGCACTTTGCTGAGCCGGGCCCAGACCCTCGAAGCCGGCTCGCAGTTGGGCGCTGGCAGCGTGTTGAGCGGCGCCGCCGCATTGCTCGGTTTCACCTGGCCCAAGGGCGTGGCGCTGCCCAATGTGGCCAATGCGGGCAATGTCCAGAGCAATATCCTCAGGCTGGACGGCAGCCTGGCGCTGAACCGTGGTTCGCTGATCCCCTCGGGCACCGATGTGAAGTTGCCGGATGGCGTCGAGTCGATCCAGCTACGTCCGGAAGTCGCTGGCAGCCAGGGGCGGATGTGGGCCGTCGCGCCGATGCTCGCCGAGGGTTCGCAATCCTGGTCGTTGCGGTTGGTGGCCGGGGCCGATACGACGGCGGCGGACAGCCGGATCGTCCAGCCCGATCCGGTACAAGGCGACTTGCGTCTTGCCGATAGTCACTACGGCATGTTTGGCAAATCCGTGCCGGCCAAGGGCACCTATCAGTGGACTCAACTAGGGGTCGATGAGCTGGCGGGCGCGGGATTCACGGTAGAGCTTGGCCAAACCGTTGACCTGGACATCGTGAGCAATTTTGGCTACGACTCGGTTGACGCCTTCTGTGCGGATTTCGCCGGTATTTGCGCGCTTCAAGCTTCTTACAGATGGACCAAGGCCGCGGAGGAGGAATTGGCAGGTTCCGGCTTTGAGGTCAAGGCCGGCGAGCTGATCAGCCAGGCCGCTGCGCAGTTTTTCCAGTTCGATTCGGTTCAGTCACTCTGCGACGCGGCGCCGAGTGTCTGTGCCCCCGCAGACGTGGAGTATGAAGCGGTTGCCGGCAGTGTCCGTCCGAGCGTCATCCGCACCGGTACCGGGGACCTGGAACTGCTCAGCGGTGGCAGCCTGCGCATGGATTCGTTGTTCGGCATCTACACCGCTGGCACCTCGTCAGTGCCGACGTTCCCGGGCGATCCCTACAACCAGCCCAAGGCCCTGGGCGCCAACGGCAAGGTGCTCAACGACGAGGATGGCAGCAACGAAAAGCTGGTCGATGGCGGCACTGAAAGTCTCTATCGCGCCTGGTATCCGGACGCGGGCGGCAATCTGTTGCTCAAGGTCGGCGGCGACCTCCGCGGTAACCTGACCGCGCCTGCAGCAACCCCGAACGGACGACCGAATCCCGCCGACATTGGCCAGGACTCGGCCAATGTGGGCAATTGGCTCTGGCGCCAGGGCAATGGTGATTCAGTGAGCAGCCAGCCGACCGCCTGGTGGATCAACTTCGGTAGTTATACCGCGTCGACGGTATCGGGTGGCGCTGATCAAATGGCCGCCTTCACCGGGTTCGGAACTTTGGGGGGCGGTGATCTGGATGTACAGGTGAAGGGTGACGCGGGCGTGTTGAACCGGCTCGCCGGTGGCGACTTCAACTCAAACATCAGCCCTCGTAGCCAGGGGCTGCTGTTGGCGGTGGGCAGCACCGGACGTGTGGGCGCTGATGGCAGCCTGCAATTGACCGGCGGTGGTGACCTGAGGCTGCGGGTGGGGGGCGTTCTGAATTCCGATAGCCGGCTCACGGACGGGCGTCTCAGTGGCGCAGTGATCAATCTGCGTGGGCATGCGCAGCTCGACAGCAGCGCGATCGGGCGAATCGACCTGCGCTACGGTAATCAGGGCACGGACCAGTCCCCGGGGGAAACGCGGGCTTACGATTCCTTCCGCTCCACACGCGGCCAGGCAACCGGTGGCTTGACCCTGATGCCAGGCGACGCCACGTTCAATCTTTCGACCCTGGGCGACCTGGTGGTGCAGGAGGTCGTAGACCCGGGGAGAGCGCCGATAATGAGCGTTTCGCCCTTCAAGAATGGCGAGATCAATGGGGCGGGTGTGAGCTGGTTTACGCTGTGGACGGCCAATACGGCAGTGGACCTTTGGTCGTCGGGGGGCAATATGACGCCCCTGGTGTCAGAAATCGAGACCGACCTGTCGGTGGTCTATCCCTCCATCCTGCGGGCTGTGGCCGCCAGTGGCAGTCTTTATTATGGCCAGGCCAAGGTTTTTGGTACCGCAGGCTACGATGGCAGTTATCGCAGGGCGCTGCTACTCGCACCCGGTATCAACAGCGAGCTGCAGTTCCTGGCCGGCGACTCCATCTATGGCGGCGACCTGACGGTCAGTCGTTCCGGGGCCTCGTCTGCGGCCATGGCCACCCCGCTGCGGCCGGCTTTCATGGGGCTTGTCAATGGAAGTGTGGTGGTCAGTAACCTCTCTGCCGATGCCAATAGTGTCTCCATAGGCGCGAATACATTGCCGTTGTTTGCTTTTGACAGCAGCAGCGCTGCCGACGAATGGGCGACCAACACCGATCCTGCCCGTTTCTATGCGCTCAAGGGCGACTTGCTGGCCGTCAATAGCGGGCGGGCGATGACGTTCACCACCCCGAGTGACAGCCGATTCGGCCAGACCTATTACGAAGGAACCGGGTCGGTGTGGATGATGGCCGGACGGGACATCGTCAGCAGCGGCATCCCGCTGAGTGGCGGCAGGGGCGGTGAGTCGGTCACGGGGGAGTACACCAGCACCGGCAACCTCTTCATCCACAACAACCCCACCGACATCTCCATTGTCTCGGCCGGGCGCGACATCCTCTACAGCAACTTCAACGTCGCCGGTCCCGGCCTGCTGGAGATTACCGCCGGGCGCAACATCCTGATGGACGACAAGGTCAGCATCACCAGCCTCGGCGCCGTGGTGCCGGGAGATTCGCGCCCTGGCGCGAGCCTGGTGCTGCAAGCTGGCGCGGGTCTCAACGGCGCGGATTACGAGCGCTTCGTCAAGGCGTACCTGGACCCGGCGAACCAGGCCTTGGCCGGTGTGCCCCTGGCGAACCAGGACGGCAAGGTCGCCAAGACCTATGAAACCGAATTGGTGGATTGGCTGGAGAAGCGCTTCGGCTTCAGCGGTGACAGCGAACAGGCCCGCAGCTACTTCGCGGCGTTGCCGGCCGAGCAGCAGCGGGTGTTTGCCCGCGACGTGTACTTCGCCGAGCTCAAGGCCGGTGGTCGTGAGTACAACGAAGTCGGCGGCGTGCGCCAGGGCAGCTACCTGCGGGGCCGGGAGGCTATCGACCTGCTGTTCCCAGCCAAGGACGTGGCGGGCAATCCGATCACCTACAAGGGCGACATCACGATGTTCGGCGGGGCGGGGGTGCACACCGATTTCGGCGGCAGTATCCAGATGCTGACCCCGGGCGGCGGCCAGACGTTTGGCATTGAGGGCAATGCGCCGCCGTCCACCGCCGGGGTGATCACCCAGGGTGAGGGCGATATCCAGTTGTATGCGCAGAACAGCATCCTGCTGGGGCAGAGCCGGATCATGACCACCTTTGGCGGTTCGATCCTCGGCTGGTCGGCCCAGGGCGATATCAACGCCGGCCGGGGTTCGAAGACCACCGTGGTGTACACACCGCCCAAGCGCTTGTACGACACCTGGGGCAACGTGACGCTGTCGCCTTCGGTGCCGAGCACCGGTGCCGGTATCGCCACCCTCAACCCCATTGCCGAAGTGGCGCCGGGGGATATCGACCTGATCGCGCCGCTGGGCACCATTGATGCGGGCGAGGCGGGGATCCGGGTGTCGGGCAACGTCAACATCGCGGCGTTGACCGTGGTGAACGCGGCCAACATCCAGACCCAGGGCAAGTCCACCGGCGTGCCGCTGTCGGCCTCGGTGAACACCGGGGCCATCACCTCGGCCAGTTCGGCGGCGTCTTCGGCGACGCAGGCGGCTGAAGACGTGGCCCGTCAGCAACAGAACGCGGCGCGGCAGAACCAGGCGTCGGTGTTCACGGTGCAGGTGGTGAGTTTTGGCTCCGAGCAACTGGCCCCGTCACGCGACGGCGCCAACCGTGACGCGCCTCGCGCCTACGACCCGGCCAGCCCGGTGCAGGTACTGGGCGCGGGGCCTTTGGACGAGCAGAACCGCCAGCGGCTGACCGAGGAGGAGCGGGGGCGGTTGAGTTTGTAGGGGATTGAGCAGCAGTGTGAGGTGGGCTGTGCTGGCCTCATCGCGAGCAAGCTCGCTCCCACAGGGATCTGGGGTGTTCATGAGCTTTTGCCTGCACCGCAGAGCCCATTGTGGGGGCTGGGGTGTTCATGAGTTTTTGCCTGCACCACAGAGCCCATTGTGGGGGCCGGGGTGTTCGTGAGTTTTTGCCTGCACCACAGAGCCCATTGTGGGGGCTGGGGTGTTCATGAGTTTTTGCCTGCACCACAAAGTCCATTGTGGGAGCGAGCTTGCTCGCGATAGCGGTGGGACGTGGGTTACAGCCACCGCGGCGTGGTGAAGAACGAGGCCATTTCCGAGCGGGCCAGTGCCGCGCCGAAGTACGGGCCCTGGACATGGTCGCAGGCCACGTTGCGCAGTTGGCTGAATTGCAGGGCGTTTTCGATGCCTTCGGCGGTGACCATGAGTCCTACGCTGCGGCTCAACCGGATCATCGCCAGGACGCCTTCCTTGTCGTCCTCCAGGCCCAGCTGCGACAGGATGTTGCGATCGAAGCGGATGCCATCGAACGGCTGGTCCAGCACCTCGCGCAGGGAGGCGATGCTGGTGCCGAATTTGTCGATGTTGATCCGCACGCCGAGGTCCTTGAGCGCATGGAGGGTGCTGGCGACGGTCTTGTGGTCGGCCAGCAGGACCCCTTCGGCCACTTCCAGGGTCAGCCGGTGAGCCGCCAGGCCGCTCGCTTCGAGGGCCTCTTGCACCTGGTTGAGCAGGAAGCTGCTGTTGAACCACCGGGGTGAAACCGCGATGGAGACATTGACGGCGCTCGGCCAGGTCGCGGCTTCTTCACAGACATTGATCAACATCCAGGTACCCAGCTCTTCCAGTTGGCCCGAGGTTTCGGCCACCGGTATGAAGTCGGCCCCACCCAGCTCACCTTTCTCGGGATGGTGCCAAAAGGTCTGGGCTTCGAAACCGTGCAGTTGCTCAGCGCTCACGTCGAAGCGAGGCAAGTAGCGCAGTTCCAGTTGGTCCCGCTGCATGGCGTCGCGCAGTTGCTGCTCGTATCGCCGCCGGTCGCGGGCCAGGTTGCCCATGGCTTCCACATACACGCGCCAGGTGTTGCGGCCTCCTGCCTTGGCCGCATACAAGGCGATATCGGCGTGGCGCAACAGTTCATCGGCGCGTTCGTCACCGGGCTGCGCCCAGGCAACGCCGATGCTCACCCCCAGGTACAGCGTATTGCCGTCCAGGTGCATGGGCCGTTGCATGCAATCGATCAGCCGTTCACACAGTTGATCGAGATCGTCGGCGTCGCCGGGGTCGGGCATGACAATGACAAATTCATCACCGCCCAGGCGCGCCACCAGATCGGTGCCACGGACGTTTTGCTGGAGGATATGCGCCACTTCCCTGAGCACTTTATCGCCCACGGCATGGCCCAGGGAGTCGTTGACCGGCTTGAACCGGTCCATGTCCAGGTTCAGCAGCGCCAGAGGCGGGCGATCAGGTCGGTCCAGGTGTTCGCGCAGGCAATCGAACAGGCGGTTGCGGTTGGCCAGCCCGGTCAGCGGATCATGCAAGGAAAGGTGCTTGATCTGGGCCAGCGCCCGCAGCTCGTCGGTGATGTCGGTGGCGGTGCCGCGAAAACCCAGGGTGCCGGCCTCGATGGCCCGTACCGACAGTTTGCAGGTGCGGATGCGCTGGTTGCGCGCGGTGTACTCGCACAGCAGCGGCGCCGAAGAGAGGCTGTTGGCGCCGCCGAGCAGCCATTGGGCAATCGAGATCGAGCCGCCATGGGGGTGGAGCAGCCGTTGCAGAGGTTTGCCCAGCCATTCCGTGGGGCTGAACCCGGTCACTTGTTCGAAGCGCTCCGACAGGTAGGTCAGTGTCCCGGTCGAATCGACCTCCCACAACCAGTCGGATGAGACTTCGGCAATGTCGCGGAAACGTTCTTCACTGCGTTCCAGCGCCTTGCGGTGGGCCAGCAGGCTGGCGTATTGGCTTTCCTGGGCGCGAAGCATCACCAAGGCATGGCGCAGGACGGCCAGCGCCAGGATTCCCAGCACCAGTAACGCCAGGGCCAGCAAAGGCAACAGCCCCTTGCGAAGATCCTGGCCTGGCGTTTGTGGTCGCCAGGCCAGGGCCTCCAGGGTCAGGTTGTCGAGCAGTAGTTGGGCGGTATCGGCTGGGCCTGGTGTCCTGGCGATATGGGCATCGGGCAGGGCGAAGTCCCGCGCCAGGTTTTTCAGGGCGCCGGGGTCCAGGACCTTGACGAAGAGCATCAGGCTGGGCGGGCCGGGAATTTGCGCCACGCTGTTGTCCGTGCCGGTGGTGATGGCGGACACGGCGACGAATGCAGGGGCATCTTCGTGATGCAGCATTTCGACGACCACTTCGTCGTGATGCTCCTCGGTGCTGGCTTTGTTCCACAGGGCGCGCAGATCGCCGGTCAGCCAGGTATCGGCATCGACGTCGCTCATTTGGCCCTCGATCACCGAATAGACGGTCTTGCCGGTCGGGGAAATGACAAACACCGCCTGGTAACCGTAGAGCGAATACACGCTGCTGCCGACGTTTTCCTGGTCATAGGCCCATTCCTTGTCGACCTGGACATGCAGGTGCCGGTAGGCGTCGCTCCACTTGGAATAGTCGCTCAGGTCCCGGCCGATGCCGGTGCGGATCCCCTCGATGGCCCGTTGGGCGAAAAACAGGCTCTGCTCACGGGCGCGTAGGTCCTGGGTACCGGTGATGTTGAGCAACACGGCGATCGCCAGTGCGGACATGACAAACAGCAGGAGCATGATGGCCGGAAAAGTGCGACGGGTGAAGCTACGGGTTGGCGAGCCCGGGGAAAGGACAGTCGAGTCGTTGCCAGCATTTTCAATCATAAAGATAAGTCATCAGCCAAAAAGCGATTTCACCCGCACCTGTTTTGTATCGGCGGATGGGCTGATTTACTTAGTCGTGTTAACGAAGGGGCCGACGGGCTGCGTTGTCTTCGTCATGTTCGGGCGTTGAAGCGTGATGCCCACTCGAGGGTGACATCCCGTTGGGGCGGCATGTATCGCAGTGTGTACCGCACAGGCCTGGATACACCTGCTTGACGAAGGCCCAGGCCGGTGACACAGGCCGGATACACATCGGCGATTAACTACGCCAGCCAGCCGACACCGAGCCTCGGTGCGGGTGACTGGCGCCTTAATCGTCAATCGTCAGAGGAATCCCCATGCTCAACTTCTCCCGCAATTCGTCCCTTGCACTCGGCCTGGCCCTGGTCGGCGGCCTGGGTCTCTCCACGGCGGCTTCGGCCTTGACCATGAACGACCTGGCCCAGGGCTACACCCTGGCGGCAGCCGATACCGTGAAGAAACCCGCCGAAGGCAAGTGCGGCGAAGACAAGTTCGCCAAGACCGACAAAAACCACGATGGCCAGGTTTCGCGGGACGAGTTCATCGCCGCGGCCCCGGAGCGCGCGGCGGAGTTCGACAAGATCGACGCCAACCACGACGGCGGCATCTCGTTGCCGGAAGCCAAGCAATACCTGTCGGCCCAGGCGAAGACCGCGGAAGGCAAATGTGGCGAAGGCAAGTGCGGGGCGGCTATCGAGTCCTGATTCGCCCCGGGTGGTGAGCCTGATGGGTTGATACCAGCTCCTTGGCCACGGGTGTTCGGTTTCCATCGTGGGGTGGGTGTTCGTTCCATGAGGCTCTCCACATCTCGTTTCCCCAGGAGATGTGTCATGTTGAATTTACCTCAACCCTCGGCAGGCCTCGGCCTGCGTCGGGCCTTGCTCGATGAGCTGCGCCAGGCACCGGCCGGGGATTTCGATTTTCTCGAAGTGGCCCCGGAAAACTGGATCGGAATCGGCGGCCCCCATGGGGCCGCCTTGCATTCGCTGGCCGAACGTTATCCGTTGACGTGCCATGGCCTGTCGTTGTCCCTCGGTGGGCCGGCGCCGCTGGACCTGGCATGTCTCGGCCAGGTGCGTGCTTTTCTCGAGCGTTTCAACGTGCCGCTCTACAGCGAGCACTTGAGCTACTGCGGCGATGATGGGCATCTGTATGACCTGTTGCCGCTGCCCTTTACCGAAGAAGCGGTGCATCACGTGGCGGCGCGGATCCGTCAGGCCCAGGATGTGCTGGGGCGGCGCCTGGCGGTGGAAAACGTCTCCTATTACGCCGCCCCCCGACAAGACATGAGCGAGCTGGAATTCACCCGGGCGGTGTTGCGCGAAGCCGATTGCGACCTGTTGCTGGACGTCAACAACGTCTACGTCAACTCGATCAATCACGGTTTCGATCCCCAGGGATTCCTGGCGGGCCTCGAGCCGGAGCGGGTGGTCGCGATGCATGTGGCCGGGCATTACGATGAGTCCGACACGTTGAAAATCGACAGCCATGGCGCACCGGTCCAACCGCAGGTCTGGGCGTTGCTGGCCCAGGCCTACGGGCGTTTCGGCGTGCGGCCGACCTTGCTCGAACGGGACTTCAACTTCCCGCCCTATGCCGCGCTGGTGGCCGAATTGCAGACGATTCGCCAGTTGCAATACCCGGCCGTCCCCCGGCAGGCGGTGAGCCATGGCTGAGGCCCGGCAGACGCTGCACCAGCAGCAACAGGCGCTGACCCGTTACCTGCGCGACCCGGAACACTGCCCGGTTCCGACCGGCATGGACGCGGCGCGGGCGCAGGTGTACCGCGACCTGGTCTTCGAAAACATGCGTTCGCTGCTCAGCGGCACCTTCCCCGTGCTGGTGAGCGTACTGGGGCAGGCTCCCTGGTGTGCCTGCGTGCGCCGGTTCCTGCGCGAACACCGCTGCGTCACGCCCATGTTCGGTAAAATCGCCGAGGAGTTCGTGACCTACCTCGCGGCCCATCCATCGCCGGACTGGCCGCCGTTCGTGGCGGAGTTGGCGCACTATGAGTGGGTCGAGGTGGCGCTGCTGCAATCCGAGGCAGAGCCGTTGCCGAGTCATGACGAGGCCGCCTTGCTCGATCTGCCGCTGCGTGTCTCGCCCCTGGCGTGGCCGCTGGCGTACCAGTGGCCGGTGCATCGCCTGGCCCCGAGCTACCGGCCCTCGACGCCACCTGCCCAGCCGACGCTGTTGCTGGTGCGGCGCACGCCTGGGTTTGAGGTGCGCTTTGCCGAACTCAGCCCGTTGGCCTGGCGCCTTTTGCAGCGCATCGAGGAACATCCCGGGTTGGCGGGGCGAGGGCAGTTGCTGGCGTTGGCGCAGGAGGCGGGGGTGGCTTCGTTCGAGTTCATGGACAGCGCCGTGGCGCTGTTGCGGCGGATGCAGGAGCAAGGGGTTGTTGGCGTGCAGCCACACCCCGTCAATTAAACCCAAACCCTGTGGGAGCGAGCTTGCTCGCGATGGCGGTATGTCAGTCACTGTGAGGTCGACTGACCCACTGCTATCGCGAGCAAGCTCGCTCCCACAAGGGTTTTTGGTCAGGCCTTGCTTGGGTGAGACAGGCTGCTCTTCAGCACGGCATCCACGCTCAGCTTCCCAGCCCCTTGCAGCACCAACGGCAGCAACGCCACCAGGTAGATCAGCGGCAGCTTGAAGTTGCCATGCCCCTTGTTGGTAATCGCATAACCCTGGGCCAGTTCGCTCAAGCTCGACCAGTCCGCCGGCCAGTGCACGGCGGCGGTCGCCACCACGGTGACGACGATCAGCACCAGCGCTGATAGGCGCGTGCCCAAGCCGATCAACAGGGCGATGGCGCCGATCAGTTCGGCCCACATCGCCAGTTCCCAGTTCCACTGGGCCGGCACATGGTCGAAGGGGAACGGGAAGGCCGACTGGATCTCGGCGAACCAGTTCTCGCCATTCCATTTTTCCAGGCCGGATTCGAAAAACTCCCAGGCCAGGAACAGGCGCAGGCCCAGCGGCGCGAGCCAGGCGCCTGCCTGATCGAGATGCAGGTGCAGTGTTTTCAGTACGTTTGAATACATGATCGGCCTCCCTGGGCTCAAGCGTGTTGCGGCCGATGGCGGCGCTGAGTGGCCTGGGCCAGCTTGCCCACCAGGCGGATGGCGCTGGCGGCGCAGATCAGGCCGAACGGCAGCACGTACCAGTCGCTCATGGGAATGCGCTTGAAATTGGAGTAGGCAAAGATCGCCGCGAGCACCCACATACCGGTGACATGCAGGCGCTTCCAGGCCTTGAAGCCGATCAGGCGCGTGGTGCTTTTGAACGAGGTCAGGGCCAGCAGCAGGATGAAGACGTAACCCACGGTGCCCGGCACGTTGCCGAGGGTGGTGCGGCCGGGCCAGAACTCGGTGTTGAGCTGGCCGTAGCTGTAGATCAGCACCGCGTGGACCAGATGGGAGAAGGCAAACGCCAGCCCGATGAAGCGTCGTTCACGCACCAGCGAGCGGCTCAGGGGCGAGGGCACCAGCACCGCGAATGCCGAGGCGGTGAAGGCCAGCAGGAAGAGGAAGAAGGACGAACGAGCCGTGGCGCGAATGGCGCTGCGCACGCCTTCGGTGAGGTCCGGGTTGAGCACCAGGATCAACCCGGTCATCAACAGCACCAGGGCGGCGAGCAGGCTGAACAGCGACCAGCCCTGGAAACGAAGGGGAGATGCAGTTGCGGTAGGCATGTAAAGGCTCCTTGGATGTCGAGGCCCGGTCGTGATGGGCGCCGGGGTACGAGGAGTCTTTCAAACCGGTGTAAGCGGGGTGTGTCCGCAACGCCGTATCGTGCAAGTTTGTGTATGTCCATCATCCGCAGACACACTGACATACAAACCTGCATCCAAATCCAATACCCCACAGGGGGATTGGTAAGGCATCAATCTGTATAACGCCTCGGAACAGTGTGGGAGCGAGCCTGCTCGCGATGGCGTCAGGTCAGTTGAGCCGATGCCTGCAGACACACCGCTATCGCGAGCAAGCTCGCTCCCACAGGGGGACTGGTAAGGCATCAATCTGTGTAGCGCCTTGGAACAGTGTGGGAGCGAGCTTGAACTGGCCTAATGATTTTGGACACTTCAATCGGGCGCTATGATGGCGCCCAAATCTGAGGTGTTTTGGTTATGCGTAAATCTTACTCCAGTGAGTTCAAACTCAAAGCGGCCAGCATGGTGCTGGACGAGGGACAGTCGGTTCCCGAAGTCTGCGCCAGCCTGGATATTGGGCCCACGGCGCTTCGCCGCTGGGTCGATCAGGTTCGCAAGGAACGCTTGGGTTCGACCCCGGTGGGCGCCAAGGCGATTACCGCTGATCAGCGTGAAATTCAGCAGCTCAAAGCGTTGCTCAGGCAAAAAGACCTGGACATTGAAATCCTAAAAAAGGCCAGTGCTCTCCTGCTTTTGGACTCCAAAGATCATTCTCGTTGATCAATGAGCTGGACGAGCAGTACGGCATTAACAATTGCTGTCGGGCGTTTGGAGTCAACCGCAGCAGCTTTTACGCCTGGCGTCAGCGCCAAGGCAAAGTGAAGCCCGAGCGGGAGAAACTTAAAGCCGTGCTGGTCGAGCATCACAAGGAGTCCAGAGCATCCGCGGGGTCTCGCACCCTTTCCAAGGAGCTGCAAGCAAAGGGACATCGTGTCGGGCGGCATATGGCTCGCAGCTTGATGCGCGAAGCCGGTGTTGCCAGTCGTCAGCGCCGGCGGCACAAGTACAAATCTTCCGGCGTGGAAGCGTTGGTGGCGCCGCACGTGCTCAAGCGCAAGTTTGATGTCACGGCGATCAACCAGGTGTGGTGTGGCGATGTGACGTACATCAAGGTCGGCAAGCGCTGGATGTATTTCGCGGCGGTGCTGGATCTGTTTGCTCGCCGGATCGTGGGCTGGTCGTTTTCAATGATTTCCGATGCCTCGCTGACCTGCGAAGCGTTGCGAATGGCGGTGCAATTGCGAGGTTGCCCAAAAGAGGTGCTGTTTCATTCCGATCAAGGCTGCCAATACACCAGCCACAAATTCAGGAATGAAATGCGCAAGCATGGACTCCTGCAAAGCATGAGTCGCAAAGGTGAGTGCTGGGACAACGCCCCGATGGAGCGTTTCTTTGGGAGCCTGAAGTCGGAGTGGGTGCCAGAAGATGGCTACAGCTCGGAGCATGAAGCCCGCGTGGATGTGCAGCGTTATGTGATGCGTTACAACAACGTCAGACTCCATAGCTACAACGACTACCGGTCGCCGGTAGCTATGGAGAAACTGGCAGCATGAAACCGTAACTGGTGTCCAAAATTAGTTGACCAGTTCAGCTTGCTCGCGATGGCGTCAGGTCAGTTGAACGGATGCCGGCTGATACACCGCTATCGCGAGCAAGCTCGCTCCCACAGAGGTTGTTGGTTGTGTCAGCTTGAGAATGCCAGGCGCAGCTCGGCGCATAGGCCGCCGCCGTCGCGGTTGCTCAGGGTCAGTGAGCCGCCCATGGCGATGGCCAGTTGCTGGGCGATGGCCAGGCCCAGGCCGGTGCCACCGGTTTCCCGGTTGCGCGAGCTTTCCACCCGGTAGAACGGCTTGAGCACCTCGGCCAGTTCCAGCTCGCTGATCCCGGGGCCACGGTCCAACACCTGGATCACCAGTTGCCCGTTGGCGGCCGGTTGCACCTGGATCTGCGCCGCGCCGCCGAATTTCAAGGCGTTGTCCACCAGGTTGACCAGCACCCGCCGCAGGGCATGGGGGCGGGTGTCGATGACGGCGGCGTTTTTCCCGGACAGTTGCACGTCCTTGCCGGTGTCCTGGTAGTCGAACACCAGGCTGTCGAGAAACGCATCCAGGCTGATCCGGCAGCTGGCCTCGGTGGCGCCATGGATGCTGCGGGCATAGGCCACGCCTTCACGCACCAAGTGTTCCATTTCGCTCAAGTCGCTCCACAGTTTGTCCCTTTCGATCCCTTCGTCCATGAACTCGGCGCGCAGCTTCATGCGCGTGATGGGCGTCTGCAAGTCATGGGAAATCGCCGCCAGCAACTGCATGCGCTCCTTGAGGTAGGCGGCGATGCGGTCCTGCATGGCATTGAAGGCCTTGGCCGCATGCACCACTTCGGTCGGGCCCTTTTCGTCCAGGCGGACGCTGTGGGCGTTCGGGTCGAGGGTTTCCACCGCCTGGGCCAGCCGGGTCAGGGGGCCGACGGCGATGCGCACGGCCAGCCAGGTGCAGCCGATCAACAGCGCCAACTGCCCCAGCAACACCATCGGCAGCCAGGGGGAGAGGGGCATCATCGCCGGGCGGACGTCGATGGTCAGCGGGCTGCCGTCCCCCAGGCGCAGGAGCGCCTGATAGTGCATTTTCGGCCCGGGAATCTGCTTGAAGGTCAGGCCATAGGCCTGGCCGATGGCTTCCTGGATCGAACTGACCGAGATCGGCGCATCGGCAAGATCCATCGGTTGCCCTGGCTGGCCTTCGTCGAGCAGGTAGCCATAGTTGCGCCGGGCGAGTTTCGGCAGCCAGGCCGGGCGTTCGGCGGCAGGCAGGCGGTCGAGAATGGCGACGGAGGTCGAGACATCGGTTTCCAGGTTGCCGAGCATGGTCGACTTGGCACTCTGATAGCGCTCGTAGTATTGGACACCGAAGGACAGGCCCTGGGCCAGGATCAGGCCGATCAGGAAGATCAGCGACAACCTCGAGGCCAGGGTCCGTGGCCAACGCAGCGGCAGACTCATACCGACGCCTCGAGGATCTCCACCGGCAGCGAGAACACGTAGCCTTCGCTGCGCACGGTCTTGATATAGGCCGGCTCCCGGGCATCGTCCAGCAGGCGCTGGCGCAGGCGACTGACCAGCAAATCGATGGAGCGATCGAACAGGTCGGCGTCCCGGCCCTGGGTGAGGTTAAGCAACTGGTCGCGGTTGAGCACCCGTTGCGGATGGTCGAGGAATACCCGCAACAAACGATATTCGGCGCCGCTCAAGGCAACCATGGTGCCGTCAGTGTCCAGCAGGTGGCGGGCGGTGGTGTCCAGGCGCCAGCGCCCGAATGCCAGCAGGCGACCGCTTTCGGTGACCACCAGGTTGGGCGGCAGCATGCGGGTGCGGCGCAGCACGGCGTTGATCCGCGCCAGCAGCTCACGGGCGGCGAACGGCTTGACCAGGTAATCATCGGCGCCCATCTCCAGGCCGATGATGCGGTCGGTTTCGTCGTTGCGGGCGGTGAGCATCAGCACCGGCGTGGCCTTGTGCTTGCCGGCACGCAGCTCCCGGCACAGCACCAGGCCGTCGTCGCCGGGCATCATGATGTCCAGCACGATCAGGTCCACGGGGGTGGTTTCCAGGAAAACGCGCATCTGCCGGCCATCGGCGACGACGGTGGTGCGCAGGCCATTTTTTTTCAGGTAGTTGCCAACCAGCTCTCTGATCTCGCGATCGTCATCCACTATCAACACGTGATCGACATGATCCATGGTGTCCAGCTCCTCGGCGTTTCGTTGTGAGCAGTCTACAGGCGCCGGTCGGCCTGGCTCGCGGCGGTTTGTATTGCAGTGTATCTGGCGCGCGACGGATACACAGCGATGCAAAAAGCCACGTGGCTCGATACAGACGCGATACCTGCGCGGCATTCAATGGCACCCATCGAGGCAACACAACGCAGCCTCGGCAGATAAACCCCATTGAATCGAGGAATCGCCATGAACACCAAAGCCCTCTACGCCGCCTGCCTTTTCGCCGCGCTGAACATCTGCACCCTGTCGGCCCGGGCCGAAAGCGACGTGCAGGCGCACAGCTACACCTACGGCACCCACCTGGACATCCAGAAGGTGCTTTCCCTTACCGAAGACGCCGAGCCGACCTGCGGCGTGGTCAACGCCCACATGACCTACCTGGATTCGGCAGGCCACGAGCAAGCGCTGGACTATCGCAAGTTTTCCGATAACTGCAGTAACCAGAACTGACCTGCTTTTTGTGGCGAGGGAGCTTGCTCCCGCTGGGGCGCGAAGCGGCCCCTTTATTTTCCTGACGTACCCAGTTGTCAGGTCGATTTCGGGGGCTGCTGCGCAGCCCAGCGGGAGCAAGCTCCCTCGCCACAGGGTCTATGTCAGCCTTTTAGATTGAGGTGTTGCCATGCTTCTGATCGCTTTTCTCGGCGGGATCCTGACGATTCTCAGCCCCTGTATTCTTCCGGTGGTGCCGTTTCTGTTCGCCCGGGCCGGTCGCTCCCGCGGCTCGGTGCTGCTGACCCTCGGCGGCATGGTGCTGACGTTCGCCCTGGTCTCCAGCCTGGCGGTGGTCAGTAGCGAATGGGTGGTGCGCGCCAGCAGCGTCGGCCGGCAAGTCGCCTTGGTGGTGATGGTGGTGTTCGCCTTGTCATTGATCTTCAGCCGGGTCGGCATCTGGCTGGCGCGGCCGCTGGTCAGCCTGGGCAATCGCCTGGACGCCGGGGCCGGGCGGATGGCCGGGCCGGTGGCCTCGGTGCTGGTCGGGGTCGCCACCGGGCTGCTCTGGGCACCGTGCGCCGGGCCGATACTCGGGGTGATCCTGACCGGCGCGATGCTGCAAGGCGCCAGTGCACAAACCAGCCTACTGTTGCTCGCCTACGGCCTGGGCAGTGCCTTGTCCCTGGGCACATTGATCCTGGCCGGGCGTGGGCTGGTCGGGCGCCTGAAACTCTCGCTGCCGATCACCACCTGGTTGCGCCGGGGAACGGGGGCAGTGGTGTTGCTGGCAGCCGTGGCGATTGGCACCGGGGCGGACGATCGGTTGTTGGCGGCGACTTCCTCCCAAGCCTCGGCCACCTTGGAACAAGGCTTGCTGAAGAACGTGCCCAAGGTCATTGACTATGTGGTGAGCAAGGCCGGCGCAAGCTCTATGCCGGCCCTCGAATCCCAGGGCGCCATGCCTGCGCTGGACGGCGCGGTGCAATGGCTGAACTCGCCGCCGCTGAGCAGCGAGTCACTGCGGGGCAAGGTGGTGCTGGTGGACTTCTGGACCTACGACTGCATCAACTGCCAGCACACCTTGCCCTATGTGAACGGTTGGGCGAAGAAGTATGAAAAGGACGGGCTGGTGGTGATCGGTGTCCACACCCCGGAATACGGCTACGAGAAGATCATCGACAACGTACGCGAGCAGGTACGCAAGCTGGACATCCACTACCCGGTGGCGATCGACAATCAGTATGCGATCTGGCGCGCCTTCAACAATCAGTACTGGCCGGCCCATTACTTCATCGATGCCAAGGGGCAGGTGCGCTACAGCCACTTTGGCGAAGGGCGCTACGGCGAGCAGGAGCAGGTGATCCAGCAGTTGCTGCAGGAGGCGAAGGCAAGCCAAGACTTAAATTAAAAACCTTTAATATCAATCTATTGAAATTGCATTCTCTTCTTGTTTCTAGATTGTCGTGCCATTTGGGAACGGATGTCGCAGATGGCGAGGGCAAAGGCACAGGGGCCGCAGGCAAATGCTGGCCCCTTGCTCATTTGCATCCAGTCAAACTTCTTTCCTTTCAGAAAGTTGGGCGACAAACCTATGCGTATTTCTATGTGGGTCGTAACGACGTTTCTCTTGGCCGCCGTCTCGCTTGGAGCCCAGGCCAAGGCGCTGACGCAGAACCAGCAGTCGGTGTGCCGCTGGGGTTCGGACATTGCGGCGGGCGCGCAGGCGTCGAAGCTTTCCGGCGTCAGCCTGTACGGCGCGCGCAAGAAGCTGCAAGTGCGCAAGTTTCCCCGGCCCTGGATGCGCATGACCGCCCTGGGCATTACCGAGCAGACTTACAACAGCGCTTCGCGTCTGAAGCCTGCTGCGGTCAAGCAGACCTACTACGAACAATGTGTCCGTCATGAGCTGGCACGCCGATAGGCCTCAGGCCGGGCTCCGGCCTGGCATCTCGATACCGTGCTGGTGCACCCGCCGATACAGGGTCGCCCGGGAAATGCCCAGGGCCCGGGCGGCGGCGGTGGGTTTCCAGCGGTGGCGCACCAGGGCATCGAGCAGCGCCTGGCGTTCCGGGCTGGCGCTCGGCTGCGGTCCATGATCGGCGGCGTCCGCGCGGTGCAATGACTCGGGCAGGTGGCTGAGTTGGACCACACTGGCTTCGCACACCGCGCAGGCATAGCGCAGCACATGGCGCAACTGGCGGACATTGCCCGGCCAGTGATAACCGAGCAGGCATTCCAGCGCCGCGCTGCTCAGTTGCACTGTCTCCCCACAGAGCGCCGACTCCTCGGCAAGCATTCGATTGATCAGCGCCAGCCGGTCGCTGCGTTCGCGCAACGGCGGTAGCTGGAAACGCGCGCCACCGAGGCGGAAATACAAATCCTCACGAAACTCGCCAGCGGCCACCAGGGTCTCCAGGTCGCGGTGGGTGGCGCAGATCACCTGGATGTCCACGGCCTTGCGGCGGGATGCCCCCAGCGGCGCCACTTCACCCTCGGCCAGCACCCGCAGCAGGCGGGTCTGCAAGGCCAGCGGCATGTCACCGATCTCATCCAGGAACAAGGTGCCGCCATCGGCTTGTTGCAGCAGGCCTTGCATGCCTTTGGCCGAGGCACCGGTGAAGGCGCCGGCGACGTAGCCGAACAATTCGCTTTCGATCAGGCTTTCGGGAATGGCGGCGCAATTCAACGCCACGAAAGGGCGATCATGGCGCTGGCTGGCCTGGTGCAGCTGCCGGGCGAACACTTCCTTGCCGGAGCCGGTTTCGCCCTGGATCAGCACCGGCAGGTTGCGATCCTTGACCCGTACCGCCAGGCGCAGGCTGTCGGTCAGGCGCGGATCGATCTCGGCCGGGGTCATCGCCACCCGCGGACGCGGATTGGCCCGCTGGCGGGGGGCGCTCAAGCGGCCATGCAAAGCGTGATCGAAGAGGCAAAGGCTTTCGTCCCGGGCCCGGTGCAGCCGCTGCTGGTCGAACACCTGACCGATGTGTTGCGGCAACTGTCCGTAATGTTGCAGCAGGTAGTGGCGGGCGGCCGGGTTCAAGGCTTGCAGGCAACCGTCGTCGTCCCAGGCGAACAGGAAGTCCGGCTGGCTGTCGACGTAGCCGGCGTTGCGATGGGCCCGCAGCACCCAGTAGCCCTGGGCACTGCTCATGAAAAACGCCTGCTCGATCTCCCGGGCGCTCTGCACCACCATTTGCCGGATCAGGTGCTGCGAGCGTCGATCATCCGGCGAGCGCACTGCCGAGACGTCCAGCACCCCGAGCAATTCGCCCTGGGGGTCGAAGACCGGTGCGGCGGAGCAGGTCAGGCCAATGAACGCCGCGCGGAAATGGTCGCGCTTGTGCACCGTCACCGGGGCTTTGCCCATGAGCACCGCCGCCACGCCACAGGTGCCTTCTTCACCCTCCGACCAACATGTGCCCAGGTACAGCCCGGCCTTGCGGCAGTCATTGCGGATCGTGGTTTCCACCCGATAGTCGATGGTCTGGCCCTGGGCATCGGTCAAGAGCACGCAGTAGTCGGCATCACGTACCCGGCCATGGAGGCGGGCCACTTCTTCGCTGGCGATATTGAGGAACAGCTCGGAGCGCTCGCGGCATTGCTTGAGCACGTCCTGGGACAGGATGCGCGGGCCCTGCAGCGAACCGGGGTCCAGGTGATGTTGCTCCAGGGAGCGACGCCAGGAGTCGAGGATCAGGTCCGGGACGGGCAGTTGAGGCAATTGCGCCGCGTTTTTCACCACGCGGCTGACGCAATCCACGTGCGCCCGGGAGTGAGCGGAAAGCATAGGGGCCTCCGATTCAGCTTCTTGTCGTTGTGCGCACATTAAGCGCCGTTCGCCGGGTGCAGACAAGCACCGACGGGTTGTTCGGCAGGTGTGAGACGCCACGTCTCAGCGTCTCGCCGCCACCTCGTGCAGGCTGACATGGAGCGTCTCAGCGGGGCTCGCTTGGCCGCATCGAACATCCCGCCTGGACCGCTCTGGCCCGGCTGTCTCCTGGACTTTTCCGGTAACTGGCACCGCCCTTGCTCTACCCCTGGAGCCCGCCTGACGGGTCATCCAATAATAACAACGAGGTGCCTATGTTCTCCTGCCCAGGCCGTTCGCCTGTTTCTCCCGCGGTGGCACCATGAGCCGCCGGCCACTGACCGTGGGCATCATCGCCAACCCCGCATCGGGCCGCGACGTGCGGCGCCTGACCGCCAATGCCGGGCTGTTTTCCAGCACCGACAAGGTCTCGGTGATCCAGCGCCTGCTGGCCGCTTTCGGTGCCACCGGCATCGAGCGGGTGTTGATGCCCACCGACATGATTGGCATGGCCGCCGCCGTGCTGAAGAACAGCCACAGCCGCCAGGCCCGCAGCAGCCACTGGCCGGCCCTGGAGTTCCTCGACCTGACCCTGCGCCAGACCGTCGAAGACACCCGCCAGGCCGCGCGCCTGATGGCCGAGCGCGAGGTGGCGCTGATCGCCGTGCTCGGTGGCGACGGTACCCACAAGGCGGTGGCCGCCGAAGTGGGGGACATCCCGTTGCTGACCCTGTCCACCGGCACCAACAACGCCTTTCCCGAACTGCGCGAAGCCACCAGTGCCGGACTGGCCGGTGGCTTGTACGCCAGTGGCCGGGTCCCGGCCCAGATCGGTTTGCGCCGCAACAAGCGTTTGCTGGTTTGCGACGCCAGACGTGGCCTGCGCGAAGTCGCCTTGGTGGACGTCGCCGTGTCGCCCCTGCGGTTTGTCGGCGCCCGGGCTATCAGTCGGGCACAGGACCTGGCCGAAGTGTTCGTGACCTTCGCCGAGCCGCAGTCCATCGGCCTGTCGGCGCTATGCGGCTTGTGGTTGCCGGTGTCACGCCAGGCACCGGGTGGCGCCTGGATGCGCCTGGACCCGCAATCCCCCGAAGCGTTGCTGGTGCCGCTCGCGCCGGGCCTGTTGCAGGGCTGTGGCGTGCTCGCCGCCGGCCCCCTGGAACCCGGTGTCGCCCACGGCCTGTCGCTCTCCAGCGGCACCCTGGCCTTGGACGGCGAGCGGGAAATCGAATTCAACGTTCATGACCGGCCCACGGTCACCCTCGATGCCGGCGGTCCACTGAGCATCGATGTCAACGCGGTGCTGGCCTACGCCGCGCAACAACGTTTGCTGGCCATCGGCCGCGAACACCCGCAACACCCTCTGAATCTTCAAGAAGACACCCCAGGAGAATAAAAATGTCGACACCGCTCACCCACGATCAACTGCTGCACGCCTATCAGGTGATGCGCACCATCCGCGCCTTCGAAGAGCGCCTGCACGTGGAGTTCGCCACGGGTGAAATCCCCGGGTTCGTCCACCTGTATGCCGGCGAAGAAGCCTCGGCCGCAGGCGTCATGGCCCACCTGGGCGATGACGATTGCATTGCCTCCAACCACCGTGGCCATGGCCATTGCATCGCCAAGGGCGTGGACGTCTACGGCATGATGGCCGAGATCTACGGCAAGAAAACCGGCGTTTGCCAAGGCAAGGGCGGCTCGATGCACATCGCTGACTTCGAGAAAGGCATGCTCGGCGCCAATGGCATTGTCGGCGCCGGCGCGCCCTTGGTGGTCGGCGCGGCTTTGGCGGCCCGGCTCAAGGGCACCGACAGCGTCGCCGTGGTGTTTTTCGGCGACGGCGGCTCCAACGAGGGCGCGGTGTTCGAAGCCATGAACATGGCCTCGGTGTGGAACCTGCCGTGCCTGTTCGTCGCGGAAAACAACGGCTACGCCGAAGCCACCGCGTCCAATTGGTCGGTGGCCTGCGATCACATCGCCGACCGCGCGGCCGGGTTCGGCATGCCCGGTGTGACTGTCGACGGCTTCGACTTCTTTGCCGTGCATGAAGCCGCCGGGGCTGCCGTCGAACGCGCCCGTGCCGGGGAGGGGCCGTCGCTGATCGAGGTCAAGCTGACCCGCTACTACGGCCACTTCGAGGGCGACGCCCAGACCTACCGGGCTCCCGACGAGGTCAAGCACTTCCGTGAAAACCAGGACTGCCTGATGCAGTTCCGCGAGCGCACCACCCGGGCCGGCTTGCTCACCGTCGAGCAGTTGGACCAGATCGACAAGGAAGTGGACCTGCTGATTGAAAACGCCGTGTACAAGGCCAAGTCCGATCCCAAGCCTTCCTCGGCGGACCTGCTGACCGACGTCTACGTCAGCTACCCCTGAACGCCCTCCTGAACAACAAGAATAGAGAACTCCATCATGGCGAGAAAAATCAGCTATCAGCAGGCAATCAACGAAGCGCTGGCCCAGGAGATGCGCCGGGACTCAAGCGTGTTCATCATGGGTGAGGACGTGGCCGGTGGCGCTGGCGCACCCGGTGAAAACGACGCCTGGGGCGGTGTACTTGGGGTGACCAAGGGCCTTTACGACCAGTTCCCCGGGCGCGTGCTGGACACGCCGCTCTCGGAAATCGGTTACGTCGGTGCGGCGGTCGGGGCCGCCACCTGCGGCGTACGCCCGGTGTGCGAACTGATGTTCGTCGACTTTGCCGGGTGCTGCCTGGACCAGATCCTCAACCAGGCGGCGAAGTTTCGCTACATGTTCGGCGGCAAGGCCTCCACGCCCCTGGTGATCCGCACCATGGTCGGCGCCGGCTTGCGCGCCGCGGCCCAGCATTCGCAGATGCTCACGTCCTTGTGGACACACATTCCGGGGCTGAAAGTGGTCTGCCCGTCATCGCCTTACGACGCCAAGGGCCTGCTGATCCAGGCGATCCGCGACAACGACCCGGTGATCTTCTGCGAGCACAAGTTGCTCTACAGCATGCAGGGCGAAGTGCCGGAAGAGCTCTACACCATCCCCTTTGGCGAGGCCAACTTCCTGCGCGACGGCAAGGACGTGACCCTCGTGTCGTACGGACGCATGGTCAACACCGCGATGGACGCCGCCCGCAGCCTGGCCGGGCGCGGTATCGACTGCGAAGTCATCGACCTGCGCACCACCAGCCCGATGGACGAGGACAGCATCCTCGAAAGCGTGGAGAAGACCGGGCGCCTGGTGGTGATCGACGAGGCCAACCCGCGCTGTTCCATGGCCACCGATGTTTCCGCGCTGGTGGCGCAAAAGGCCTTCGGCGCGCTCAAGGCCCCGATCGAAATGGTCACCGCGCCGCACACGCCGGTGCCGTTCTCCGATGCCCTGGAAGACCTGTACATCCCTGACGCGGCGAAGATCGAGCAAGCCGTGCTCAACGTGATCGAGTGGAGCAAGCGCTGATGAGCCAGATTCATACCTTGACCATGCCCAAGTGGGGCCTGTCGATGACCGAGGGCCGGGTCGATGCCTGGCTCAAGGAGGAGGGCCAGGCCATCACCAAGGGCGAGGAAGTGATGGACGTCGAGACGGACAAGATCTCCAGCAGCGTCGAGGCGCCGTTCTCCGGAATCCTGCGCCGGCAGGTTGCCCGCCAGGACGAAACCCTGGCGGTCGGCGCCTTGCTTGGCATCGTCGTCGACGGCGAGGCCAGCGACGCCGAGATCGACGCGGTCATCGAGCAGTTCCAGTCCAACTTCGTGCCCGGTGACGCAGCCGATGAGGACAGCGGCCCGACACCGCAGAAAGTCGAGTTGGACGGGCGGGTGATTCGCTATTTCGAACGCGGCGAGGGCGGCGTGCCGTTGGTGCTGGTGCACGGTTTCGGCGGCGACCTGAACAATTGGCTGTTTAACCATGAAGCACTGGCCGTCGGGCGTCGGGTCATTGCCCTGGACCTGCCGGGCCATGGCGAATCTTCGAAAACCCTGCAACGCGGCGACCTGGACGAGCTGAGCGGCGTGGTGCTGGCCTTGCTCGATCACCTGGACATCAACGCTGTGCATCTGGTGGGGCATTCCATGGGTGGGGCGGTTTCGCTGAATGCCGCGCGCCTGATGCCCCAGCGTGTACGGTCGCTGACTTTGATCGGCAGCGCCGGGCTGGGCGCGCAGATCAACGGCGGCTACCTGCAAGGTTTCGTCGAAGCGGCCAACCGCAACGCCCTCAAGCCGCCACTGGTGCAACTGTTCTCCAATGCCGAGCTGGTCACGCGGCAGATGCTCGACGACATGCTCAAGTACAAGCGCCTGGAAGGCGTGGACGCCGCCCTGCGGCAACTGTCGGCGACGCTGTTCGCCGACGGCCGCCAGCAGGTGGACCTGCGCGATGTGGTGCAGGCCGGTCACGTACCGACCCTGGTGATCTGGGGCAGCGACGACGCAATCATCCCGGCGGCCCACAGCGAAGGGCTGGATGCCCAGGTCGAAGTGCTCCCCGGCCAGGGCCACATGGTGCAGATGGAAGCGGCCGAGCAGGTCAATCGATCGATTCTCGAGTTCATCGCACGGCACTGACCAAGCGGGCGGCGATGAATCGCCGCCCCATAAAATCCTCTGGAGGCAACTATGAACGTTTCAATCAAGCCAACCCGCAGCATGCGCGCCGCCGTCTGGCATGGCCGCAACGACATTCGCGTCGAAGACGTGCCACTGCCTGTTTCGCCGCCGGCCGGTTGGGTGCAGATCCGCGTGCAATGGTGCGGCATCTGCGGCTCGGACCTGCATGAATACGTGGCCGGGCCGGTGTTCATCCCGGTGGACGCGCCGCACCCGCTGACCGGGATCAAGGGCCAATGCATCCTCGGCCATGAGTTCTGCGGCGAAATCGTCGAACTGGGTGCCGGCGTCGAGGGTTTTAGTGTCGGCGAACCGGTGGCGGCCGATGCCTGCCAGCACTGCGGCACTTGCTACTACTGCACCCACGGGCTCTACAACATCTGCGAGAACCTGGCCTTCACCGGGCTGATGAACAACGGCGCGTTCGCTGAGCTGGTCAACGTGCCGGCGAACCTGCTCTACAAACTGCCTGCCGACTTTCCGACCGAGGCCGGTGCGTTGATCGAGCCGCTGGCGGTGGGCATGCATGCGGTGAAAAAGGCCGGCAGCCTGCTGGGTCAGAACGTGGTGGTGGTCGGCGCTGGAACCATCGGCCTGTGCACCATCATGTGCGCCAGGGCGGCCGGTGCGGCCCAGGTGATTGCCCTGGAAATGTCTGGAGCCCGCAAGGCCAAGGCCCTGGAAGTCGGCGCCAGCCATGTGATCGATCCGAACGAGTGCGACGCCCTGGCCGAAGTCCGCCGCCTGACCGCTGGCCTGGGGGCCGATGTCAGTTTCGAATGCATTGGCAACAAGCACACCGCCAAGTTTGCCATCGACCTGATCCGCAAAGCCGGCAAATGCGTGTTGGTGGGCATTTTCGAGGAGCCGAGCGAGTTCAACTTCTTTGAACTGGTCTCCACCGAGAAGCAAGTGCTTGGCGCGCTGGCTTACAACGGTGAGTTCGCCGATGTGATTGCCTTCATCGCCGACGGACGCCTGGACATCTCGCCGCTGGTGACCGGGCGCATCCAGTTGGAGGAGATCGTCGGGCAAGGTTTCGAGGAACTGGTGAACAACAAGGAGCACAACGTGAAGATCATCGTGTCCCCCGCACGGATCTGATAGCGCCCGGGTGGGCGATGGCCGGCAGCGGCCGTCGCCTTTTTTTCGGCGTAGCGCTTCAGTCGGGCCGATAGTCTCGCCAGACAGTTGCTTCGTTGAGTTGCAGTGTTTGTTCTTCTTGCTGCCGAAACCTACGGTCGCAGTCGAGGAAAAACTCATCGAGCTGCGGTGGCTTGACACCCGCGCCGCTGAGCATCGAATGCACCTGGCCGCGGTGATGGATCTGATGTTCGAACAGGTGCAACAGCAGTCGGTCGATTCGTTCAAGCACCACACCGTCGGCACGCACCAGGTCGACGCAGCGGGCGAGGTCTTTTTCTCGCAGTGATTCGCAGAAGGCCACAAGCCGCTGGTCGGTTTGAGCCTGGCTCTGCATGAGCTGGGCAAAGGGCAGGATCTCGGAGAAATCCTTTATCTGGCCGTCCCGGTCACCTTCCAGGGCGGTGAGGTAATAGCGGTCCACTTCCAGGATGTGGCAAAGCGTGGTTTGGATGGACGGGAAGAACCCCGTGCGCGGCGCGGCGTAGTCAGCCTCGCTCAACTGCGCGCAGGCGCCGAGCAGCCTGTGGTTGGCCCATCGGTTGTTCAGGGCCTGGGCCAGGAAATAGTTCATGGGCGGTCTCCCTGTTGTGTCCGCCACAGACAGTGTGGGAGCGAGCTTGCTCGCGATGAAGGCGGCACATTCAGCATAGTCGCTTCAGGCAGACCGCTATCGCGAGCAAGCTCGCTCCCACCATTTGAATCCCATGGGCTCACTATCGCGTACTCACCACAAATCCCTGTGGGAGCGAGCTTGCTCGCGATGGCGGCGTCCCAGTCACCGCCAGTTGGCGCCATGCCTTGGGGTCAAAGCCCCACATCCGGCAACGCCGGCCGATTGGCCATGGCCTTGGCCATGATCTGCTCCACATACACTCGGTCTTCCTCTGGCAAGGCCAGGCGCGGTGGGCGGGTGAGGGCGCTGCCGCGGCCGGCGATGGCTTCGCACAGCTTGATGCATTGCACCAGATCGGCGCGGGCGTCCAGGTGCAGGATCGGCATCAACCATTCGTAGATCGGCATCGCTTCGGCGAACCGTCCGGCGCGGGCCAGGCGGAAAATGGTCTCGCCTTCCTTCGGGAACACGTTGGACATGCCCGAGACCCAACCTTCGGCGCCCACGGCAAGGCTTTCCAGTACCACGTCATCGAGGCCTGCGAACAACACAAAGCGATCGCCGACTTCGTTGCGCACGTCGATGAAGCGCCGGGTGTCGCCGGAGGAGTCCTTGAAACACACCACGTTGTCGCAATCGGCCAGGGAAATCAGGATGTCCGGGGTCACGTCATTCTTGTAGATCGGCGGGTTGTTGTAGACCATCAGCGGCACATCGGCGTGGCGGGCCACGTAGCGGAAATGCTCGGCGGTCTCGAAGGGTTTGGAGCCGTAGACCAGCGCCGGCATCAGCATCACCCCGTCGACGCCTACCTTGCGCACCGCGTTGGCGACCTTGGCGGCCTGCACGCTGGTGAACTCGGCCACGCCGCAAATCACTGGCACGCGGCCACGGGAGGCGTCCACCGCGACTTCGGTCACGGCGATTTTTTCCTCGGCGCTCAGGGAGGTGTTTTCCCCCACCGAACCGCAGACCACCAGGCCGGAAACACCGTCACGGATGACGTTGGAAATCACTTGGTGGGTTTTTTCCAGGTTGATGGAAAAGTCATCGTTGAATTGAGTGGTGACGGCAGGGAACACGCCGCTCCAGTTGATGCGTTTGCTCATGGGTTGTCTCCGGTGGTTAATGGTATTTCGTATACGCGAATAAAGTTGAGTCGAATACAGAGCTTTTGTGGCGAGGGAGCTTGCTCCCGCTGGGCTGCGAAGCGGCCCCAATAACGACCTGGCAACTCGGTGTGTCAGGCAAATCCAGAGGGCCGCTTCGCGACCCAGCGGGAGCAAGCTCCCTCGCCACAGGGGATGTGCAAAGTGCAAAATTCATGCGCCAGGCCAGGTGTCGGAAAGCCGATAGCCCTGGGGCCACGGGTCGGCCGGGTCGAGCAACAACTGATGAGTCCCGGTGATCCACGCCCGTCCGGCGATGCATGGGTAAATCGCCGGGCGTCCGGCCACGTCGGTCAGTGAGTCGATGCGGCAGTGGAATTCGGAGCCGATGATCGAGCGGCCGATAAACCGCTCGCCCACCTGCATCAAGCCCTTGGCGTGCAACACCGCCATGCGTGCCGAGCAACCGGTGCCGGTGGGGGAACGGTCGATCTTGCCGGGCTGGATCACCACGGCGTTGGCGCCAGTGGCGATCCCATTCTCCTGGGCGATGGGCGCGGCGATCTGGCAGAACGAGATGTGCGACCAATCAGGATTCAACGGGTGCACGAAGCCCAGTTGTTCGTTGGCGGCGCGGGTGATCTTCAAGCCCACGGCCACCAGCTCGGCGGCTTCCTCGGGGCGAATGGCAAAACCCAGGCGTTGGGCGTCGACGATGACAAAGCTGTCGCCGCCATAAGCGGTGTCCACCTGCAGGGAGCCCAGGCCTTCGACTTCGATCCAGGCATCGAGGCGGTCGGCGAAGGAGGGCACGTTCTTGATCTCGACCCGTTGCACCTTGCCGTCGCGGCAGTCGGCCACCGCCTCGATCAGGCCGCCCGGGGCCTCCAGTACCAGGCGGGTCTGGGGCTCGGTCATCGGCAGGATGCCGCTGTCCAGCAACACGGTGGCGACGCACAGCGAGTTGGAGCCGGACATCGGCGGGGTGTCGGCCGGTTCCATGATGATCCAGGCCATTTGCGCCCGTGGGTCCTTGGCCGGCACCAGCAGGTTGACGTGACGGAACACACCGCCACGGGGCTCGTTGAGGACGAAGTTGCGCAGGGTCTGGTCCTGGGCGATCCAGCGTGACTGCTCCCACACCGTGGCACCGGGTGGTGGCGCGACACCGCCGACGATCACATCGCCGACTTCGCCTTCGGCGTGGCAACTGACTACATGGATGATTTTGGATGAGCGCATGAGTCAAATCCTTGGGTTGTCTGGTCGGGCCTCATCGGGAGCAAGCTCGCTCCCACATTGAAATGCGTTCCCCTGTGGGAGCGAGCTTGCTCGCGATAGGGCCCTCCGTTATTTCACCGACTTGAGAAACGCCGCCGTCTCCGGCTGCACCGGGTTGCCGATCACCTGGTCCGGCGGGCCGATCTCATGGACCCGCCCATTGCAAAAGAACGCCACGCGGTCGGACACGTCCCGGGCGAAGCGGATCTCATGGGTCACCAGCACCATGGTCATGCCGTCTTCGGCGAGCATGCGCATGGTGTCCAGCACTTCGCCCACCAGTTGCGGATCCAGGGCCGAGGTGGCTTCGTCGAAGAGCATGTAGTCCGGCGACATCGCCAGCGCCCTGGCGATCGCCATGCGCTGCTGCTGGCCGCCGGAAAGCTTGCCGGGGAAGGCCTTGAGCTTGTCCCCCAGGCCCACATGTTCAAGCTGCTGCACCGCCAGCGCCTCGGCGTCCTGCCGGCTCTTGCCGAGCACCTTGCGCGGGGCCAGCATCACGTTTTCCAGCACGGTCAGGTGGGGAAAGGCATTCCATTGCTGGAAGACGATGCCGATCTTCTGCCGCAAGCGATTGAGATCAGTGGCCCGGTCATGAACCTCGATGCCGTCCACGCGGATGCTGCCTTTCTGGATCGGCTCCAGGCCGTTGATGCACATCAGCAGGGTCGACTTGCCAGAGCCGGAACCGCCGATGATCGACACCACTTCGCCCTTGTCCACCGTCAGGCTCACACCCTTGACCACTTCCAGGTCACCGAAGGATTTGTGTACGTTTTCGATCTCAATCATTTTCCTGCCACCTTCTTTCCAGGCGTGCGCCGAGGCGGGCGACCACCAGGCTCATGACGTAGTAAATGAGGCCCGCGATGCACAGCACCAGCAGGGGTTCCTGAATGCGCGTGACGATGGTTTGCGACGCCCGCAGCAATTCGACGATGCCGATCCACATCACCAGCGCGGTGTCCTTCATCACGCCCAGCACCAGGTTCAGCCAGCCGGGAAAGGCCACCCGCGTGGCAATCGGCAGGACGATGAAGCGCAGATCCTGCACATAGCTCAGGCCCAGCGACCGGCTGGCCCGGCGGGTGCTCAACGGCACCGCCAGCACGCCACCGCGGACGATCTCGGTGAAGTACGCCGCGGCGTAGATCCCGAGGACGATGCAGCCGACGGCAAAGGCGCTGAGGTTCAGGCCGGCGATGCTCTTGAGGGAGTTGAACAGCACGAACTGGATCAGCAGCGGCACACTGCGAAACACGTCCAGCAACCAGGCCAGTGGCAGGCTGGCCCGCGGCAGCAGCGCCCGCAACAGGCCGAACAACAACCCGGCGAAGGTGCCCAGCAGGATCGACCACACGGTCAGTTGCAGCGTGACCCAGGCCCCCTCGAGCAAATACAGCAGGTCGTTGACGCTGAGGCTTGTAGAAAACATGACCCACCCTCCTCAGTAACGAAACAGCCGCCAGGACAACAGCCGGGCCAACCCGACGATCAGCTTGGCGATCAGGTAATACAGCACCGCCGCGAGGGCGAAGTATTCGAAGGTGCGGAAGGTCTTGACGTTGTATTCCTGGGTGACACCGGTGAGGTCGTTGTTCAGGCCGACCACCACCCCCAGGGACGTCATCAGCACCGCCCAGACCATCTGGTTGGTCAGCGGGTAGAAGACGATGCGCAACAGTTGCGGGACGATGATCATCCGATAGGCCTGGAAGGCACTCATCCCCAACGAACGGGCGGCGCGCATTTGCGTACCGGGCACGGCCTTGAGGCCGCCGCGAAAGTTTTCCGCCAGGTAGCCGGCGTTGTTGAAGGTGATCCCGGCCAGCAAGGCCAGCCAGGAACTGACGTGCAGCCCGAGGGAGCCGAGGCCGAAGTAGAGGATGTAGATCTGGAACAGCGAGGGCGTGTTGCGGGCGATGGACACCCAGCCATTGCCCACGCCCCGCAGCAAGCGATTCGGGGCTTGGCGCATCACCGTCAGCACCAGGGCGATCAGCACGCCGAAAATCATCGACAGCGCGGCGGTCTCGAAGGTCACCCAGGCCCCGGCGAGCATGTCGGGCAGGGCGCGCAAGGCCGGGCGCCATTGGAAGCTGTAGTCAAACATGGGATGGGCTCCCGGTGCGGGTGGGTTGCAGCCATGTTGGCGGCTGGCCGCGAGTGGCGGCGGTGCACGCGGCCTCGACGCAATCGGCGAGGGCGGCAAAGTGCACCCCGCGACCGACCAGGCCGGGTGCGTAGTGGGCGTATTTACCGGAGTTGGTCATCAGCGTGGTGGCGTGGGGCGGGATCACCGGCTCACCCAACATGCACCAACAGGTGTCGGTCACCAGCACCGCGCCGAAGGCCTCGATGGCGGTCAGATACCCGGCTTTGCGGGCCTGCTCCAACACCGCCCGGCCGCAGGTGATTGCCAGCACCACATAGGGATGCTTGACCCGGCCCGCGCACAAGGTCGCGAGGGCGGCGAATTCACTGAGGGAGAAATGCGGATTGCCCAGGGACACCACGTCCACCCAGTTATCTCGGGCGCTGTTGAGTTCGCGCCAACTGGCAAGCAGGCCCGTGGCATCGACGCTTTCCTGTGGCAACGCGACGTCGCGCTCCAGGACATCGGCCGGGTCGAGGGCTTCCGGTGTCACCCCGGCGATGTGGAACAGCGGCGCGGCGCTGGTGGTGGCGAACGCGGCGCCGAAGGCCTTGAGGTCGTCCAGGCTCGGTGCGGCGTGTTCCAGGCCGCGTATCAGCGGAATACGCCGGCCGGCCAGACTACCGATGTGATAGCCCAGCAGCGGATAGAAACTGTCATCGACCGTGCCCAGCGTCGGCACGTCGACGATCAGTCGGGCCTTGCGCGGATCGTCGAGATGGCAGCCGGTCAACGGTGCCCGCCCGCACAGGGCAATGCAGATGTCGAGGAAGTCCGGGTACTTTTGCGTGCGCGCGCCCAACACGCTGTTGGCATAGACCACCGCATTGGATTCGGCCCAGACGATTTGCTCGCCGGCTTTTGGCGCGGTGTCCAGCAGGTAGGGCGCACAAGTGAAACTCAGCTGGGCGCCCATCGCCATGTAGGCGTCGCCCAAGGCACTGGCCGGCTCGCCCAGCGCCGGGTCGACACCCAGCTCGCGCCAGCGACGCTGGTCCACGGAGATGGAATTGAGGGTGGTGGGCACGCGAACTTTCGCGCCCCATTGCACCAGTTGCTCGGCAAAGCGCAGGCTGGCGGGACCGGTGTAGATGCAGCCGTCGATATGGGCCTGGGTCACGTCCAGCAATTGCGTGGCGCCCTGGATCTCGGCCATGCGCAGCACGATGTGCATCGCCACTTGGGCAGCCTTGCCATGGCTGCCGTCGAGCAATGCCCGGTCTTGTCCGGTCAGTTCCAGGGTTGAGAACGTGGGCGGCTGCGACGCCGCGTACGAACCTTGCCAGCCGTCGTCCAGGGGCCGGCCAGACAATGTCAGGACATCGCCTTCCAGACGGACAAAACCCTGGCCGCGCAGCCCATTGAAGGCCTCGTGTCCTACGCACAACACCGGCAACGAACGCTGGAAAATCACCTGCGCCACCAGCACGCCCAGGGTCAGGATTTCATCGGCTTCGGCCAGCACCAGGGCTGCGGGGGCGTGGCCGTTGCTGATCAGCTCCATCAAGACGCTGCTGCCGGTACAGGAGCCGCGTCCGCTGGGAATCGCCAATACGCGCCCGGCCAGGTGCTGGCCACTCAAGGGATGGTGCCGGTCGATGACCTCACCACTGGCTGGATCGACTCCACCCCAGAAACTCAGCCCCACCTCGGCGAACAGCAGGGCGCCCTGGGCGGCACCCTCCACCAGGCTGCGGCCTTTCACACGGACAGGCGTGCTTGGCATGCGCCGATCCTCAGTAGTACACCTGGGGAACGGTCAGGTTGGCCGGCGGGATGTCGGTGCCGACCCATTTGACGAACAACTCCTTGTACCGGCCGGTGCGCACCTGCTGGTTGACGAACAGGTTGAGGTAGTTGAGCAGGCCGTACTCGCTGCGCTTGGCGCCGAGGGACACGTAGTCGATGACGTAGGGCGCGTCACCGGCGATCTTCAGGCCCTTGTACTTGCCCGACTTGATGGTCGCGGCGGCCACGGTGTTGGTCACCACGGTGGCATCGATGTGCCCCTGGGCGACGGCCAGCAGGGTGTCGTTCTGCGACTGGTAGGCGCGGAAGCTGCCGCTGCCCCAGCTCTTCTGGTCCTTCTCCAGGGCGATGGCTTCGTAGGTGCTGCTGGTGTTGCCCAAGGCTTTGCCCTTGAGATCGGCGTAGCTGTTGATGCCGGTGTTGTCGCGGGTCAGCACCACCATCTGGAAGGCGAAGTAGGGCACGGTCAGGCCGACGGTCTTGGCTCGCTCCAAGGTGTCCGACGTAGAGGCGACGATGACGTCGGCGCGCCCGGACAGCAGCGCGGGGATTCGGTCGGAGAATGGTGTTTCCACCACTTCGGCGTCTACGCCGAGGACCTTCGCCAGGTCCTGGCAATAGTCCACGTCGAATCCCGCCGGTTTGTTGCTTTCGTCGCGAAAGCCCATGGGCGGGAAGTCCAGGGTCACGGCGCAGCGCAGTTTGCCGGAACCGATGATGTCGTCGAGTTTGTCGGCGTGGGCCGGGGCGATGAAAAGCGGGGTGAGGACAACGCTGAGGGCTACGGCCAATGCAGGGTTTTTCATAAATGCCTCGCTGTCGAATAAATGCGGTGAGATATCGTATTGAGGATTTCGTATACGATATTAGATAAGCAATCGGCATGCCTGTTTCTGGTTGAGTCGCAGTAATTGTGTTGGAGGACTGACCTAGAGGCTTTTCCGGCGGGCGGTGGCATATAGGGGCAGGGTGCTACGTTGGCCTGTGGTGTTACAGATGGGAGCAGCCACGGGATCCGACGCCCCATCAGGGAACATGGATCAGCGCTGATTCTCGCGATATTGGCTGGGGGACAGGCTGGTCAGGGCGCGGAACTGGCGACTGAAGGCGCTGTGATCGGTGTAACCGCAGCGCAGGGCGATCTCGGTGATCGGCAGGTCCTGGTCGAGCAACAGCCGCGAGGCTTCCTCCAGCCTGGCCTTGTGAATCATCTGCCGTGGTGTGAGTTGGAAGATGCGCTTGCAGTGCCGTTCCAGTTGCGCCACCGACAATTCGGCGATGGCGGTCAGCTCGGCAAGGCTGATGGGGCGGGCGAAGTGCTGTTTGATATGGGCGTCCACCGCCGCCAGTTTGTGAAACGCCGGATGGCTCGATTGCGGCAGTTGCAGGTCGCGGGAAATGCCGGCCAGGCCGACGATCCGGCCCTCCGGATCGTGCAGGGCGAGCTTGTGGGTCAGGCACCATACGGGCTGGTTGCCGTAATACAAATGCAGTTCGAGCTGGTCGGCCAACTCCCGCCCGCTGGCCAGCACCCGGCGATCCTGTTCGGTGTACAGCGGGCCGAAGCGTTCGGGGAACACCTGGTCGGCGGTGAGGCCGAGCAGGTCTCCACGGTGTTTGAAACCGCAGCGCCGGGCCAGGGTCTGGTTGACGAAGGCGTAGCGGGCCTGCGGATCCTTGATGAAAAACACCACGTCCGCGAGGGTGTCCAGCAGCGGGGCGATGGGCTGCAGGCTGCGCAACAGGGTGTCGAGGTCGCAAGGGGCTAGGGCGGTGAGCGAGGGGTACATGGCCGGCGTCGTCTTTTTTTGTGGGGGCGATAGCGCAGTGTCAGTCGAAAATGTGCTGCCTGTCACGCCGCCTTCGCGAGCAGGCTCGCTCCCACATTGGGGGCCGCGGTGTCTCCTGCGAACCTTCTGTGGGAGCGAGCTTGCTCGCGATGGCGTCAGTGCATCCGACATCGATGCAAGCTGACCCACCGCTATCGCGAGCAAGCTCGCTCCCACAGGGGATTGGGGTGAGTGCAGATCGGTCAGGTGGGTGGGGTTTCTGCCAGGTTCAGCAAAGTCTCGATCCGCGCCGGGCTGAAGGGCGGGCGCGGCAGGGGTGGAGTCCAGCCGAACAGGTGTTCCAGGGCGGCGCCGCACACTCGGCCCTGGCATGCGCCCATGCCGCAGCGGCTGGCCAGTTTCGCTTCGCGCCAGTTGGCATGGCCGGCCAGTTCGCCATACGGCACGTCCTCGCAGCGGCAGACCAGGGTGTCCGCCGTGGCCAGGGTCTTGAGTCGTGGATCGAGGGCGAAGGCCGTGTTCAAGGCCAGGGCGAACCCCTGCCAACGTGCGCGAAGGGGCCACAGCTGTTGGGCGGCAGTGCTATTGCCGACGGCGGCATGGCCGGCGATGGCGCCTTCCACCAGCGCCAGTTCGCTGCCGCCGAAACCGGTGCACTCACCGGCGGCGTAATGTTCGCGGCGAGAGGTCGCTTGCCACGCGTCCACCGCCAGCGCCTGGTCTTCGACCGCGCAGCCCAGGGCCTGGCCCAACTGGGTGTTGGGAATGAGTCCGAAACCGCAGGCGAGCCGATCGCAGGCCAATTCAATCGTCTTGCCTTGCTGTTGCAGGCGCACGCCCTCCAGCCGGTCCCGGCCGAGGGCTTCCACCACATGAGTGTCGGTGCGGTAGTGCCGGTCGAACAGGCTGAACGATTGGAAAAGCTTCCCCGGCCAGCGTGGCAATTGCGCGGCGAAACCGGCGACGGCGCCGCGACGGGCCTGCTCGGCGATGCGTACCACCTGCGCGCCCTGATGTTTTGCCGTGGCGGCGCTGGCCAGCAGCAAGGGGCCGCTACCGGCGATGACCAACCGTTCGCCGCGCACTGGCAGGCCGCCCTTGATCAACGCCTGCAACCCGCCGGCGCCGGTCACGCCGGGCAGTGTCCAGCCGGGAAACGGCAGCAGCAGCTCACGGGCACCCGTGCAGAGGATCAAGCGCTCGTAGCTGATCTGCCAGCCGCGCTCGGCATCTTCCACCAGCAAGGTTTTATCTGCCGCGCAGGCGATCACGCGAGTACCGGCATGGCAGCGTACGTTGGCGCAGGTGTGCAGTTGATCGCGCAGGTGTCGGGCGGCGGCGGGCAGGTTGGCCTGGGGGCCGTCGCGCCAGATCTGCCCGCCGGGCAGCGGGTTGTCGTCCAGCAGCACGATGCGTGCACCGCTGCTGGCCGCGGCGAGGGCAGCGGCCATGCCCGCGGGGCCGGCGCCGATGATCAGCAGGTCGGTGGTTTCGTTCATGGTCGGGTCTGCACATGCATGCCATCGAGGCACAAGGTCTGGCAGGCCAGGCGGCGCCGGCCATCGATCAACACCCGGCACTCCTGGCAGATGCCCATGCCGCACAAGGGCGCCCGTCGCTGGCCGCTGACCGAGGTGCGGCTGCAACCGTCCGCGCCCAGCGCCAATGCCGCCGCGACGCTGGTGCCGTTGGCCACTGACAAGGGGTGGCCGTCGAGGAATAGATCAGGCATGGGAACAATCCCCCAGGGGTAAATGGATATCAGCGCCAAACGCCCATCCCGTGGCGAGGGAGCTTGCTCCCGCTGGGGCGCGCAGCGGCCCCGACAACGATCTGACAACTCGGTGTGTCAGGCCAATCCAGGGGACTGCTGCGCAATTCAGCGGGAGCAAGCTCCCTCGCCACAAGGACTTGGGTCGGGATTCAGGCATGGGCCGGCTCTCCAAGGAAACGCTGCGGCAGGTAAGCTTGAGGCGCCAGCGGCGAGGTTTCGTCGAACAACTGCGCCACCAGCAAGTCGGCCGTCGCCGGTGCCGTGGTGACGCCCAGGCCTTCGTGACCGACCGCCAGCCACAGCCCCTTGCGTTGTGGATGTTGACCCACCAGCGGCAAGCCGTCGGGGCTCGCCGCGCGAAAACCGGTCCAGGCCCTGATGCCGTTCAGATGCGCCAACCCTGGCATGTATTCAACGGCGCGCTTGAGCATCTTCGCCAGCATCCAGCCTTCCACCTGCGGATCGACGCTGCCGAACTGCCGTGAGGCGCCGATGAACAATTGTCCGGTCGGGCGTGGTTGGATATTGCACGCCACCGACGGCCCGCTGGCGTTATGGGCGCTGGTGACATAGCCCAGTTCCACCAGGGTGTGAGTGACCGTGGCGGGGTAGCGATCAGTGATCAACAGGTGACCTTTTTTGGGTTCGATGGGCAACTCCGGGCACAGTTCGGTGGCCTGGATGCCATTGGCGAGGACCACCGCGTCGGCGCTCAGCCAGCGACCGTCGCCGAGGCGCACGCGGTGACCGTCGACTTCGCTGACCTGTGCCCGCTGCTGGCGAATGTTAGGTGCGTCCAGCATCCAGCGGGCGGCTGCCGGAGCGTAGAGAATGCCGTCGCCCTTGATCAGCAGCCCGCCTTCCAGTCCTGGGCGTAGCTCGGGTTCCCGCTGATGCAGAGCGGCTTGGCCGATCAATTCGCAGGCTTCGCCATGGGCCAGCAGGTTCAGGTATTTGCTGTGGGCCACCGCCATTTCTTCGGCGTTGGTCGCCAGCCACAAGGTGCCGTTGTTGCGCCAGGCACAACCCTCGGGCAGGGCCGGTGCCAGTTCGCGCCAGCGTTGCAGGGAGTATTGACTGAGGGCCAGTTCCGCCGGGTTGTCATCCAGCACCAGCAGATGCCCCATGCCGGCCGCCGTGGCGCCGTGCCAACCGGCGTCCAGCACCAACACGTTGACGTTGCGCCGGGCCAATGCCTGGGCACAGGCCGCGCCAATGATGCCCGCGCCGATGACGATCACATCGGCGACATGGCCCTGGCTCACGGACGAATGCCCCAGGCGAACGGGTCGTCCGCTTCGATGATCAGGGTGGTTTCGGCACTGATGTAGGCGCGACCGCGAATGGTTGGCACGATGCGCTCGCCCGAGTGTTCGTAGGCGCCTTCGAACTCGCTGCCAATGACACTGGCCTGGCGCCAGATCTGCCCAGGCTGCAGTTTTCCATCGGCCGCCAGGCACGCCAGCTTGGCGCTGGTACCGGTGCCGCAAGGGGAGCGGTCATAGGCCTTGCCCGGGCAGAGCACGAAGTTGCGGCTGTCGGCTTGCGGGTCATCGGCAAACAGTTCGATATGGTCGATCAGGCCGCCGTCCTCGCCGCGAAAACCCTGCTGCTCCAAGGCTTGCTGTACGGCGTAGGTGTAGGCGGTCAAGGCGTCGAGGTTATCGCCGGCCACGCGCTGGCCATGTTCGGCGATCAGGAAAAACCAGTTGCCGCCCCAGGCCACATCGCCTACCACCTGGCCGATGCCGGGTACTTCCAGGGCCAGTGCCTTGCGGTAACGATAGGCCGGCACGTTGCGCACGCTGACCGAGCGGTCTTCGTGCAAGGTTGCCTGTACCGTGCCCACCGGGGTTTCGATGTTGTGCACGCCGGGGCCGATCCTGCCCAGGTGGGCCAGTGACGCCACCAGGCCGATGGTGCCGTGGCCGCACATACCCAGGTAGCCGCTGTTGTTGAAAAAGATCACGCCGGCACAGGCGCTCGGGTCCACCGGCTCGCAGAGCAGCGCCCCCACCAGCACATCGCTGCCCCGGGGTTCCAGCACGCAGGCGGTGCGCCAGGCGTCATGCTCGGCGGCCAGGCGTTGCTTGCGCTCGGCCATGCTGCCCTGGCCCAGTTCAGGAAAACCGTCGGTGACCAGTCGGGTCGGTTCGCCGCCGGTATGGGAATCGATCACGGTGATGCGTTTCATGGGAGGGCCACGTCCGTTCAGGTGAGTGACGGTAAGCGTGGCCCGCGCCCAGGGGTGGCGGCTTGATGGTTTTATCTATCGCCGATGACGAAATCGGCACAGCGTTGGCCCATCAATGGCTGGAAGGCAGGAACTTGAACAAGGTCTCGCAGACGCCGGCGATGTGTTCGTCCAGCAGCGCCACGGCCCGCTCGACATCACCGGCGCGGCAGGCCTTGATAATTTCCCGGTGCTCGTGATCGGCACGGTCCTTACCGGCCGAAAGGCTCATCTGCATGCGCAAGTAACGCTCCAGCTTGTCGTGGACCGAGCGAATCAGGCTCACCATGAACGGCCGTTGCGCCGGTTCGTAGAGACAGGCGTGCAGTTGCCAGTTCAGTTCGGCCCAACGCCCGACGTCGTCTTCACCGACGAACTCCCGGCAGATGCTTTCGGCGCGGGCGAAGGTGTCTTCGGTCATGTTGGGAATCGCCAGGCGCAGCACTTTGTCTTCCAGGAGCATGCGCACCTCGAACATCTGCGCCAGCTCCGCCTCGGAAATGCGCGTCACCATCGCCCCGCGATTGCGCTGGAACATCACCAGGCCCTCGGCCTCCAGACGCTTGAGGGCCTCGCGCACGGGGATCTTGCTGACGTTGAACTGGCGGGCGATGTCATCCTGGCGAATTGGCTCGTCCTCGGCAAAATGCCCAGCCACGATGGCATCGCGCAGGTGGCGGGTGATGATTTCCGAGGTGGAAGGGGTGTTGCCCAGGTCAGGCAGGTTGAACTTGGATAAAGTCACGGCGGCGGGTCGTTCGGCTTAGGTGGGGATATGGTATACGACTTTGCCGAGCGCAGTGTCGAGCTGTCCAAGGCTTCCCCCAATCCTTCAGCCAGCCCCCTGTGGCGAGGGAGCTTGCTCCCGCTCGATTGCGCAGCAATCGCAGAATGTTGGGGTCGCTGCGCAACCCAGCGGGAGCAAGCTCCCTCGCCACAGGTTGGTGTGTTCAGCCGTGGGACAGGTGGCTCACATAAGCCTCAGTCCGGACGATACGCCATCCGGTAACAGACACCCCAACCAACAACGCCAGGCCGAACACGATCAACGCCACGTCCGCGCCGAAATGATCGGCCAGCAACCCGGTCACCACCACCGGGATGCTGAACCCGACATAGGCGAACAGGAAAAAACCGGCACTGACCCGGGCCTTTTCCGCGCCGGCCATGGCGGTGACGGCCGACAACCCGCCCAGGTACAGGAAGCCATAGCACGCACTGCTGGCGCCCAGTGCGCCAAGCAGTACGGCGGTCAGGGAACCGACGCTGGCGCCCCAGGCCAGCAAGGCATAGCTCACCGGCAGGATCAACAGCCCCAGGCCCGTGGCCCTGGCCGGCGGCATGCGTCGCACCCAAGGCTGGAAGAGCAAGCCGCAACTGATGACCGTGAAGGTCGACAGGCCCGACCAACGCTGCAAATCGTGGGTTGCCAGCACCGACGGCAATATGGCGATGACCAGGCCCGAAGTCGCCCAGGCCAATAGCATGGAAAAGCTGTAGGGCAGGCTGCCGGCGGGAAACAAAGGCAGGCGCAGCAGCGGCGCGTCTTTGATTTTCAGCGCCGGGTCCGGTAGCCGCCAGACCACGACAATCGCCAGGGCGGCCAACAGCAGCTGCAACCAGAAGCTGCCGGGCGTGGCGCTGTGATGGACGAACAGGAACAGACTGGTCAACGCCGCGCCGAGGCCAAAACCCAGGGAGGTGCTGGCGGTGACCCGGTTGGCCGGCGAGCGGGTATCGCGGGTTGCCATGAGCTCTGTCATATAGGCGGTCGACGTGGCCGAGGCCAGCCCCGTGCCGACCCCCATCATCAAGCGCGCCACACCCAGGGCCACCAGGCTCGGCCAGAGCAACGTCACCAGCGTCGCCAACATCGACAGCCCGAGCGCCACCAGGATCAACGGCTTGCGGCCCACCCGGTCGGCCAGTCCACCGAACGCCAGCAGGACCGGCAACACCCCCAGCACATAACCGGAAAACGCCACCGCCGTGGCCCCGGCCCCGGAGCCGGACAACTGCGCGTAGGTGGTGTACAGCGGCGCCTGCAGGTTGACCGCGAGGGTGATCAGGCAGAGGCCGAAAGCCAGCCCCCAGGAATGTCGATGCTGTGGGTTCAAGAGTGTTCCTTAAAGGGTGCGCATGAAGTCCCGGGGACTATCGCCGCCGGGCACAACGCAAACAAGGAACAGACGCCGGTCATTTGTGTTTAACTGTTTTCTAGAAAATCGAGAACACTTAGCCAAGAGTGCCCGCCGTGGACCTGAAGATTGATCGCAACACTGCCGAGCCCATGATCCGGCAGCTCGTGACGCACCTCACGGGCTGGATCAACGCCCATGGCATTCGCCCCGGCGCGCGAATGCCGTCCATTCGCCAGCTGGCCCGGGAAAATGGCCTGAGCCTGTCGAGCGTGATCAAGGCCTATGACCAACTGGTTGCCAGCGGGGTGCTGGAGTCTCGGCATGGCGCGGGCTTTTTTGTCGCGCAACAGGTGGCCCTGCCGGTGGAGCCGATAGCTGAAACGGATAACCCGTCGTGGCGGTTGTTCGACAATGAATCGACGCAGCTCAAGCTCGGTTGCGGCTGGCTGCCCGACGCCTGGCGCGACGACACCGACCTGGGCCAGGCGATCCGCCAGGTGGTGCGCAGCGACAACCACGCGTTGTTCAACTACAGCACCCCGTTGGGTTCGCCTCATCTGCGCCAGCACCTTCAAAAACGCCTGGGCCTGATCGACATTCACGTCGACCCGGCACAGATCATCACCACCCAAGGCGCCAGCCAGGGCCTCGACCTGCTGGTGCGAACCCTGCTCAAGCCCGGTGACCTGGTGCTGGTGGAAAGCCCCGGCTACTACAACCTGTTCAATCTGCTGAGGCTGCAGGGGGTCAAGACCGTGGCGGTGCCGAGGACTGCCCAGGGCCCGGACATCGCCCACCTGGAACAGCTTCTCGGCGAGCACAAACCCTCGTATTTCTTCATCAACAGCATGTACCAGAATCCCACCGGCACCAGCCTGGCGCCAAGCGTGGCCTATCGTCTGCTGCAACTGGCGACGGCCCATGACTTTCGCCTCATCGAGGACGACATCTACGCCGATTTCCAGAATGGCCCGACGTCCCGCCTGGCTTCCCTGGATGCCCTGGACCGGGTGATCTACCTGGCGAGTTTTTCCAAGACCTTGTCCAGTTCGCTGCGCATCGGTTATGTGGTCGCCCAGCCCGACATCATCCGACGCCTGGCCGAAGTCAAGATGATTACCGGCATCGGTTGTTCGCTGCTGGCGGAAAACGTGGTAGCGACGTTGCTGGCCAACGGTGCTTATCGCAAGCTGATCCAACGCTTGCGCCAGCGCCTGAACAAGCAGATGGCAAGTACGCTGCGCCAACTGGACCCGGCCCACTGGGAGGTGTTTGCCGAGCCGATGGGGGGGATGTTCGTCTGGGCCAGGCCTCGGTGCCTGGCGGCACAACGGGTGCAGCAGATCGCCCGGGAGTTGCAGATTCAACTGTCCCAGGGTTCGACGTTCCTGCCCCAAGGGGAGGCGTGCGACTGGTTGCGGTTGAACGTGGCCTATACCCAGGACCATCGTGCGCAGACGTTTTTCCAGCGGGTGGAGCAGGAATCGATTGTGGTGGGCCAGTAAGGCATGGGGAGATTGTTCTGGCGCCATCGCGAGCAAGCTCGCTCCCACATGGGTTCCTGGGTGCCTACAGATTCAGCATCCGCCAACAATCCACTGTGGGAGCGAGCTCGCTCGCGATGACGGCGGCACATTCAATACTGATGCCAGCTGAACCGCCGCTATCGCGGGCAAGCTCGCTCTCACATGGGTTCCTGGGTGCCTACAGATTCAGCATCCGCCAACAATCCACTGTGGGAGCGAGCTTGCTCGCGATGACGGCGGCACATTCAATACCGATGCCAGCTGAACCGCCGCTATCGCGAGCAAGCTCAGCTCCCACGGGTTTTGCACTGCGCCCTATCCGGTGAGTCAGACCACCGTCGATTCGAGGGTCGATTCCAGGAAGTGGAAGGCGGTGTGTTTCGAGCGATGGGTCGACTCGAAGAACGCCAGATGGCTGCCATTACGCTCCACATGCAGCAAGGCGTCACTTATGGACTCGGCAATGTGCTTGGAACCACCAATGTGAGTGGTTTCATCGGCGTCGCCGGCGACGACCAGGGTGGGCGCCGTGATCTGCTCCAGCCGCGACTTCAACTCAGTCTTGTTCAGCGCATCGTTGAGTCGCGCATAGCGATAGAACAGCTCTTCGTTGACATAAGGGTAGAGCGCCGCATGGGCGATGGAGTCCGGAATGGTCGCCAGGGTCGCCTGGTCCAGGAACAACGCCTGCAGGTCGCTGGCTTCGTTGCGGTCCACGGCGGCCGATTCCATCAGCCACTCGAAGTTCTGCTGGTGGGTGGTGCGCAGGCTGTCGTCGCCCAGGTTGTAATCGCCGTGCCACAGGCTCAGGGAGTTGACCCGATCGGTGTGGATGGCCGCCGCGCTGAGGGCGATCACCGCGCCACCGCAGATACCCATCAAGTGCGCGCTTTGCAGGCCATAGTGGTTCATCACATTGATCAGGTCGCCCACCTGGGCATCGGTGTCCACGGACAACTGATCGAAGGAGGTGCAGGAACCGAACAGCCCGCGGGTTTCCCAGGTGACCACGAAGAACCTTTCGCTCAGCGCATTGAACCAGTCGCGACACAAGTCGAACGGCATGCCGCAGGGCAGGGCGAGGACGATGGCCGGGCGGTTTTGATCGGTGCTGGCATGCACCGACAGCGCCACATTGTCGCGGGTAATCAGGTGCAGTGTCTCGACCTCGGGCACGGCACCGCTGAAATCGAAGTGTCTGACCAGGCGCCCGAATTCCTTGGCACTGTCGACATCGTCGAAGTGGTCATAGGCAAACTCGAGCGCCTGGCAGATTTTCTTGCTGATGAACATCTCGAAAGATGACAGTTGCGCCTCGCCGTCATGCACGTACTGCACGGCTTTGACGCCGATCCTGGCGAACGCGGTGCTGACCGCGCGTTCCGTGGCTCTCACGCTGGAGGAAGCCTGGTCGGGCGCCACGTCACTGCCCTGGGCCAAAAAGCTCAGGCAGATAGGATCGGGCAAATGGATGGCAAGGTGCCTAAGCATCCTCACGGTCTCACACAGGCGCGTCGCTGCGTCGGTGGAAGTAGTCATGGATTGGGGACTCCTGTCAGGCACGTTGCGCATGCCAACTGTCATATGGCATTGAAAAGATCAGACGGCTTCGAACTTCTTGCCTCGGGTCGTGTGGGTGACAAGGCGGTTGTATTCAGGTGTCGTCTCGCCGATGACCTGCACCGCGCCGTACTTTTCAAGGCTGATACGTCCACCGTATTCCTCGATGTGGTCGGAGTCCGGGTAGATCTTCACGAACGACGGTACATAACGCGAGGCGAAGCCCATGCGCATGTCCTGGGACTCGCCGCTGTGGGGGTAGGAGGCGTGCATCAGGGTCGACCAGAAAATGATGAACTGGCCGGCTTTCATCTGCATGGGCACGGCGGAGGCTTCGTCGGGCTTCCAGTTTTCGTCGATCTGCAGCTGGCGATAGTCGTAGCCGAAGAAACCGCGTCGCACACCATCCTTGACCACCGAGCTGTTGTTGGCATCGGGATCGTAGGCCATGCGCTTGGTTTCGTCGTAGTTCATGCTGTTCTGGGTGCCGGGAATGAACTGCAGGCAACCGTTGGCGATGTTGGCGTCGGTGAAGGCGGTCCAGACGGTGATGGTGCCGCCGAAGTCTTCGTTTTCCGGCCAGAGAATCTGCGGCTTGCCCGAGGCGTTGGCGAAGGTGTCGGCCTGGTGCCAGTCGGTGCCTTCATCGCCCGGGTATTTAGGGAAAAACTCGGTGCGCCAGCACAGCACGTCCGGGCCGAGGATGCTCTCGACGCGGTCGCAGATTTGCGGACGGCAGATGTGGCTGGCGAGGAATTCGTCGTCCAGGTGGCGATCGTAGTTGGCAATGTTGGTGCCGCCGGAGATCGCATCCAGGTCCTGGTAGGCCGCGGCACTGCGGTCGAGCAGGCGCAGGCGGGTGCGCTTCCAGGTCTCTTTCATTTCTTCTGGCGAATAGGCGTCGAACGGGCCGATGAAGCCGTTCTTTTCAAAGGACGCACGTTCTTCCGGGGTCAAGGCGAATTTTTTGCTCATGAGCTTTTCCTTTTCGATCAATGGGCTTGAACAAGGGAGCGCTGGATGCAGCCGGCCAACACTTTGGCGGTCGCGCCATCTGCCAGCACACCTGGGTCGAGGCTGACCCGGTAATGGGCCTTGAACGTGCTCAACGAGCGGATCAGGGCCAGGGAGGTGCCACCGAAGTCGAAGAAATCATCGTTCAGGCCGATGTTCTTCAGACCGATGTCGTCCGACCAGACCTTGAGCACGAACTGCTCCTGTTCGGTGAGGCCCGGTTCGCTGGTGTGGTCCACCGTCGAGGTGGTGGAATCGGGCGAGGGCAGGCGGCTCTTGTCGATCTTGCCGTGGTCGGTGACCGGCAACGCGGCCAGTGGGATGTAGGCCGAGGGACGCATGTAGTCCGGCAGGTTCGCGGCCACCTGTGCGGCCACTTCGCTGCGCACCTGTTCGGTCCAGGCCGCCACGCCATGGGTCGGCACCACGTAGGTGACCAGGCGCCAGTCGCCATCGCCGTAATCGTGACCGGCCACGTGGGCGGCGACTACGGCGGGGCTGGCTTGCAGGCACGCCTCGACTTCGCCCGGCTCGATGCGGAACCCGCGGATCTTCAACTGTTCATCGCAACGACCGGCGTAGCGGTACTCGCCATCGTCTCCCAGCACCAGCAGGTCGCCGGTTCGATAGGCACGACTCGAGGTGCCCGGCAACTGGACGAAGCGCTCGGCGTTCAGGGCGGGACGATTCAGGTAGCCCAGGGCGACCCCGGCGCCTTCGATGTACAGCTCACCGGCGCTGCCTGGGGACACCGGTTGTTGATCGGCGTCGAGCAGGTGCAGGCGCCAGCCGTCCAGCGGCGCGCCGATGGACACCATGGCGGCGCTTTCCAGATCCTGGCCACGCACGCGTTTGAAGGTGGTGTGGACGGTGGCTTCGGTGATGCCGTACATGTTGATCAAGGCCGGCTTCTGATCGCCATGGCGCTCAACCCACGGCCGCAGCACGGTGGCTGGCAGCGCCTCGCCGCCGAACACCACATAGCGCAGGGCCAGTGGCGCACTGGCAGAGCGGTCCGCCTCATCCAGGCCGCGGAACGCCGATGGCGTCTGGCTCAGGACAGTCACGCCCTGGTCGGCCAACCATTGACGCGTGCCATTTGGCGAGCGCGAAACATCGTAGGGCACCACGGCGACGTGGCCACCGTGGGCGAGGGCGCCCCAGATTTCCCATACCGAAAAGTCGAAACCGATGGAGTGGAACATCGACCAGACGTCGTTTTCGGTGAAGGCGAACGAGCGCTGGGTACTTTCCAACAGGCGGCTGACGTTACCGTGCGCCACCAATACGCCCTTGGGCTCACCGGTGGAACCGGAGGTGTAGATGACATAGGCCGTGGCCTCGTCGGGGTTGCGTTGGTCGTTGGCGGGCAGCGGTTGCAGGGCCGGCCCGGCCAGCAGCTCGGCCAGGGACAGGACGCGTACGGACGCGCTCTGCGGCAGGTCGGCGAGTTCACCGATCATCAGGCCCAGGCCGCTGTCGCGCACGATGTGTTCGACACGTTTACCGGGGTATTGCGGGTCGACCGGGACGTAGGCGCCGCCGGCCTTGAGGATACCCAGCAGGCTGATGACCAGGTCGACGCCACGTGGCAGGCACATCCCCACCAGCATGCCGTCCTGGACGCCTTCCTGGCGAAGCCTGGCCGCCAGCTGCGACGAAGCCGTGTCGAGTTGTGCGTAGCTCAATGAGCGAGAGGCGTCGGAAACCGCGGTTCGCTCAGGGAATTCACGGGCCCGGGCGACGAATGTTTCATGCAGGAATGCACCGGGCGTGAGGGGGGCTGGCGCGGGGTTGACCGATCCGCCAGTGTTCTTAATCGGCATGACTAACGCTCCTGTTAAATGCCAGGCACAGCGTGTTTGCATGTTGCGCAAACCGATGTGCTCGAGACGTCACTGCGACCCACGGCATCGTTTGCGGTACCTGTGCAATTCGCAGCTGACGCATTTCAGCACCGACTTCGTGCCGGCGTCTGTCGCGGGAAATGGGGACAAGGATCAGCCGTTCCGCAAACGGCCTGAGCAAACACCATGACCCCCTCTGTCCCGGTTTGCGGTGCCAGACATCACCCCGGATCAGTGTTTTTATCCTTGCCCGATGGTGGGGCGCATTGGTCCGGCCCTGCGACGTGGATCCGATGATCCGTGGTTCAGGAGTTATTCATGAGTCTTCAAACTGACGCATCGCCCGTCATGCCCGCTGACGGGATGGCGGATTCGCTTGTCTGGCCAGGTCACGGGGCCGGCGAATCGGTCAGGCTGTCATTGCTCGCCGACGGTTTGAGTTTGCCGGTGGTGATCGAACCGATCGAACCGGGGCTGGATCCTTCGCTGTGGGCCAACACCCATCGCGAGGCTATCGAGGCGTTGCTGTGTCGTCACGGCGCGGTGCTGTTTCGTGGTTTTGACCTCGGTTCGGTGCCGGCCTTCGAGGCGTTCGCCGAAGCCTTGTCACCCGGGTTGCACGGCAGCTACGGCGACTTGCCGAAGAAGGAGGGCGGACGCAACGTCTACCGCTCCACGCCGTATCCCGAGCGCGAGATGATCCTGTATCACAACGAGAGCTCGCACCTGGAAAGCTGGCCGCGCAAGCAATGGTTCTATTGCGAGCAGCCGTCACGGGTTGGCGGTGCGACGCCGCTGGCCGACATCCGCCAAGTGCTGCAAAGCCTGCCGCCGCAGGTGGTGGCTCGGTTCGAACAAAAAGGCCTGATGTACAGCCGCACCTTTACCGCTGGCGTCGAGCCGAGCTGGGCATCGTTCTTCGGCACCAGCGACCGCGCGGCCGTCGAACAGCGATGCCGGGAACAGGGCACCGATTTCGAATGGCTCGACGACGAAACCCTGCAAGTGCGCACCCTTTGTCCGGCGGTTATCCAGCATCCGGTGACCGGGGAGCGGGCTTTCTTCAACCAGGTACAGCTGCACCATCCGTTCTGCCTCGGCGAGGAAATGCGCGAAGACCTGCTCGATATGTTCGGCGCCGATCGTCTGCCGCGCATGGTCAGTTACGGCGATGGAACGCCGATTGAAGACGACGTCATGGCGTTGCTCGGCGAGGCCTATGAGGCCTGTGCGGTCAGGTTCGCCTGGCGCAAGGGCGATGTGGTGATGCTCGACAACATGTTGGCCGCCCACGCTCGCGACCCTTACGAGGAACCACGCCTCATCGTTGTGGCGATGGGCGAAATGACCGCCCGGGGCGATGTATGGCGACCGGCGTGAGCCCTTTCGCGACTCCATTGAAGGATAGCAACCCATGAAAAAAGAGAAGAAAGCGAAGAAGCCCAAAGCGGGCTCGGTCATGCGTCTGTTGTGGCGTAACCATCCCTGGCTGACGCTCTTTACGTTGATCTGCGGTGTCATCAGCGGGGTGGCGTCCATTGCGGTGGTGAGCGTGATCAACGACGCTCTCTACAATGACGGCTCGCGCCTGCAGGCGCTGTACTGGTTCATCGGGCTCAGTGCCACGGCGCTGATCCTGCGCAACGGTGCGGCGTTGTTCCCGGCCTACGCCAGCATGCGGATCATGACGCGCTTGCGCATTGCGCTGTGTCGCAAGATTCTCGCCACGCCACTGGAAGAAGTGGACCGGCGCGGCCCGCCCAATGTGCTGACGATGCTGACCAACGACATCCCGCAATTGAATACGACATTGATCATCATGCCTACCATCCTGGTGGAGACGACGGTCTTTCTGTTCGGCATCGGCTACCTGGCCTACCTGTCGTGGGTCGTGCTGGCCTTGACGGTGTCACTGATGATCCTGGGGGTGGGGCTGTATCTGTTCTTCTTTTCCTGTGGCGTGCGGAACACCTCTCGTGTGCGGGACGAATACACCGCGTTCAATGAATACACCCACGCCCTGGTGTTCGGCCTCAAGGAACTCAAGCTCAATGGCGTGCGGCGTCGTTGGTTCGGTCGCTCGGCCATCGAGGCGTCTTCGACCCGTGTGGCGCGCTACAACTTCGTCGAGCGCCTGTGGTACACCGCTGCCGACAACGTTGGGCAATTCACGCTGTCGCTGCTGATCGGTTGCCTGCTGTTCGCCGCGCCCCTGGTTGGTGCCATCGAGCCGAAAATCATGACCGCCAGCGTCCTGGCGGTGTTGTACATCATGGGCCCGCTGTCGTTGCTGGTCGGGGCGATGCCCTTGCTGGCGGCGGGACGGGTGGCGTGTACGCGTCTTTCGGAATTCGGTTTCTCGATCAACGATCCGCACCCGGAGCCTCTCGAGACCGACGTGCCCAAGGTTCATCTGCTGGAGCACAAGAAGTCCTGGAATCGCATCGAATTGAAAGCCGTGCGCATGCATTACCAGGAGCTGCACGCCGAGACCGGCTTCTCCCTGGGGCCCATCGACCTGACGGTGCAGGCCGGCGAGTTGATCTACATCGTCGGTGGCAACGGTTGCGGTAAAAGCACCTTGGCCAAGCTCCTCTGCGGGCTCTACATCCCCCAGGAGGGTGAGGTCCAGCTCGATGGCAAGCCTGTCACGGATGAAAATCGCAACGACTATCGCGATCTGTTCTCAGCGGTATTTTCCGATTTCCATCTGTTCAATCGCCTCATTGGCCCCGACGAAGAGGACGGCAGCCCGACACTGGCGAGCAAGTACTTGGAAACCCTGGGGCTGGCCGACAAGATCAAGATCGAAGGGCAGGGGTATTCAACCCTGAAGGCCTTGTCCTATGGCCAGCAAAAACGCCTGGCACTGGTGTGCGCCTACATGGAAGACCGGTCGGTCTACGTGCTGGACGAATGGGCCGCGGACCAGGATCCGCCATTCAAGAAGTTCTTCTACGAGGAGCTGCTGCCCGACCTCAAGCGTCGTGGCAAGACGGTGCTGATCATTACCCATGACGACCAGTATTTCCAACTGGCCGATCGCATCATCAAGTTGTCGGATGGGCAGATCGTTTCCGACATCAACTGCGCCCTGCGCGACAAGCGAGCCTGATGCCCATTCAGGCTCCATCGTCCGGCTTGCGATGTCGCGACAGGACTGCTGAACACCCGTGAAAAAGGCTTGGCATCTCCACCCGGCAGACGTGTATCCGCCGCCGGGCGGCGATGCCATGCAAGAACGCTCCGGTCGTTCGACCGACCCATGCCGCGCCGGCTACCTGCGCGGATTTGCATCAACTCCAGGCGTGCCTGTTGCATTCAACCCGGGCAGCACTGACAAATCTCTGAGAAGGAACGTATGGAATTTATCTTTGCGCGTGCTGTGGATGGCGTTGTTGCAACAGGCCTGTCGGCTGACCGGTGTCATGAAAAACGCCGGGCCCCCAGGGCTTCGGGCAGTGCGTTGTGGGTGTGCGTGCGCGTGTCGGAGGGGCAGGTATGAATCAGTTTCTCCAGCTCTCGACAAGTTACCCTCTGACGACAGCGCAGCGGGACATCTGGCTGGACCAGATGACCAAGGGCGATTCCCCCCTGTACAACATTGGTGGCTATCTCCATATCCAGGGCGTCGTCGACCCTGAGCGTTTTCAGCGGGCGGTCGACCTGTTGATTGAAAAGTACGATGCCCTGCGTACGGTATTGCACTACGGCGCCGACGGCGTGCCCATGCAGACAATGGCAGAGACATTGGAAGCGCGGGTTCCGGTGCTGGATTTTTCCGATCGGCCTGACCCGGAGGCAGCGGTCCATGCCTGGATGCAACAAAGGATGGCGGTCGCCATCAGGTTGGATGAAAGCCCTTTGTTCCGTTTCTATCTGGCTAAACTCGGTGACGCGTCGTTTTACTTTGTGATGCACCTTCACCACATCATCCTGGACGGGTGGGGCGTCGGCTTGGTGCTCACTTCGCTGGGTGAGCTCTATGACGCCCTGGAAAACCAGCTGCCGCCTGACGTGTCGGCACCGTCCTATGTCGGCTTCATCGACGAGGATGCCCGCTATCGTGATTCCCCTCGTTTCAAGCTCGATGAGGCGTACTGGCTGGACAAATACCAGGACGTTCCGGATCCACTGTTCGTCGCGCGTCACCATGATCAGCAGCCCGGGGTCCTGGCGCCCAGTGCTCAAGCCTTGTATCGCTTCGCCCACACGTTGAGCGACCGAATCGAGGTCTTGGCGCAAGCGCATCAGGCGTCACGTTTTTCGGTGCTGCTGGCTGCACTGTATGTCTTTTTCATACGGACCACCCAGCGCGATGAGTTGGTGATCGGCCTGCCGATCCTGAACCGCCCCAATGCAACCTTCAAGAAAACGGCGGGGTTGTTCACGCAGGTCAGTGCCGTGCGGTTCAAGTTCGCCAGCGACTTGTCATTTGGTGAGTTGATACGTGGCGTGACCCGCACACTCAAACAGGATTATCGCAACCAGCGGTTCCCCCTGAGCGAGATGAACCGTTCGCTAGAGTTGCGGCGCGACAACCGCGCGCAGCTGTTCGACGTTTCGTTCTCCTATGAGCAGGAAGATCGTCGGTTCATGTTCGGACAGGCGCCGGCTCATTTTGTGATGGGCTCCAATGGCCAGGAGCAGATGCCGCTGTCCATCCATATCCGGAGCAACCCGCACGACGACAATGCCTGGCTGCACTGGATCTACAACGAAAGCTACTTCCGGGCCGATGAAATCGAGTCGATGGCCGACCGATTCATGCATGTGCTGGAGCAAGGCCTGCGTGACGATACATTGCCGATCGAGGGCTTCATTCTGCCGACTGTGGCCGAAGCGGACATGCTCCAGGCTTGGAACGCGAGCGATGCGCGCACGTATGAGCATGACCACACGATCCATGGGCTGTTCGAAGCGCAGGCGCGGGCGCGACCTGACGCGGTAGCGGTGGTGCATGAAGACCGTTGCCTGACTTATGGCGAACTCAACGCCCGGGCGAATCAGGTGGCGCACCATTTGTTAGTCCTCGGCGTCCGCCCGGACGACCGGGTGGCGATCTGTGTTGAGCGCGGCCTGGACATGATCGTCGGCCTGCTGGGCATCCTGAAGTCCGGTGCCGGCTATGTGCCGCTGGATCCGGCTTATCCCCGGGAGCGCCTGGCCTTCATGCTCGACGACAGTGCGCCGGTTGCTTTGCTCACTCAATCGACGCTGCAAGTTCAGCTGCCCGCCTTGCAAGTCCCGGTATTGTTGCTCGATCAGGCCGAGGCGGCGGGTATCAGCGCCCAGCCACGGTTCAACCCTGATGTGCGCGCCCTGGCCTCGCACCACTTGGCCTATGTGATCTATACCTCGGGATCGACCGGCCTGCCCAAGGGCGTGATGGTCGAGCACCGCAACGTCGCGCGGCTGTTTTCGGCGACGCAGCCCTGGTTCGAATTCGGCCCGCAGGACGTGTGGGCGCTGTTTCATTCTTTCGCCTTCGATTTCTCGGTCTGGGAAATCTGGGGCGCGTTGACCCACGGCGGCCGTCTGCTGGTGGTGCCGCAACTGGTCAGTCGTTCTCCGCAAGACTGCTATGCGCTGCTGTGCGAGGCCGGTGTGACCGTGCTGAACCAGACGCCGAGTGCTTTCCGGCAACTGATCGTGGCCCAGGGTGACAGCGATCTGCGCCACAGCCTACGCCAGGTGATCTTTGGCGGCGAAGCGCTGGAAACCGGGATGCTCAAGCCCTGGTATGCCCGTGCGACCAATGCCGGGACACAGTTGGTGAACATGTACGGCATTACCGAAACAACGGTGCACGTGACGTATCGTCCGCTTGAAGCGGCCGACGCACAGTTGACCGGCGTGAGTCCCATCGGCAAGCGTATTCCCGATCTGCGCCTGTACCTGCTCGACCAGTACGGCCAGCCCGTGCCGGTGGGCGTGGAGGGCGAGTTGTATGTGGGAGGCGCTGGTGTGGCGCGGGGTTACCTGAACCGGCCCGAGCTTAACGAAACGCGATTCCTCGCCGACCCGTTCGACGGCGCGGCTCATGCGCGAATGTACCGTACCGGGGACCTTGGCCGCTGGCTGAAAAACGGTGAACTGGAATACCTGGGTCGCAACGATGAACAGGTAAAGATCCGTGGTTTCCGCATTGAACTGGGCGAGATCGAGGCGAAGCTGACGGAATGCGCGCAGGTGCGCGAAGCGGTAGTGATCGCCCGTGAAGACAGTCCGGGGGACAGGCGCCTGGTGGCTTATGTCGTGGCCGACGCCGGCGCGCAACTCTCGGCGGCTGACCTGCGAGACCAATTGCTGGGGCTGTTGGCGGACTACATGGTGCCGAGTGCATTCGTGTTGCTGGATGCGCTCCCACTGACGACCAACGGCAAGCTGGACCGCAAGGCGCTGCCGGCGCCTGACTCACAGGCTTATGCCCGTCGCAACTACGAAGCCCCTGAAGGCGAAGTGGAAACGGTGCTGGCCGGGCTTTGGGCCGAACTGCTCGGTGTGGAACAGGTGGGTCGACACGATCGGTTCTTCGAGCTGGGCGGCCACTCGTTGCTGGCGGTCAAGCTGATCGAACGCATGCGCCAGGTCAAGCTGCACGCCGATGTGGGGGTTCTCTTCGGCCAGCCGACGTTGGCATCGCTGGCCGCCGCCACGGGCATCGGCAATGGCATCGTGGTACCAGACAACGTTATTGCCCACGAGGTCGAACGCATCACACCGGACATGCTGCCACTGGCCACGCTGACCCAGGACGAGATCGATCGGGTGGTCGCGGCAGTGCCGGGCGGCGTGGGCAATGTCCAGGATATCTACGCATTGGTGCCGTTGCAGGAAGGCATCCTGTACCACCACCTGGCGACCGAGGAAGGCGATCCCTACCTGTTGCAGATTCTGTTGCGCATCGACAGTCGCGAACAGCTCGATGCTATTGTGCAGGCCCTGCAAGTGGCGGTTGAACGCCATGACATTCTGCGTACCTCGGTGGCGTGGGAAGGCTTGGGCGAACCGGTCCAGGTGGTCTGGCGCCAGGCACGGTTGATGGTCGAAGAACTCGTGCTGGACGGGGCGGGAGGCGATGTCGCCGACCAGATGCAGCGCCGTTTCGATCCACGTCATACCCGCTTCGATCTGCGCCAGGCGCCGATGATGCGCATTCATTTCGCCGAAGATGTCACTCACGGCAACTGGGTCGCGGCATTGTTGTTCCATCACCTGATTGACGACGCCACCTCCCTGGGGATGTTGGGCAAGGAGATCGAGGCGCATCTGGAGGGCCGTTCGGCGGAACTGCCGGTATCGGTGCCTTATCGCAACTATGTGGCGCAGGTGCGGTTGGCCGGCAACCACGAACACCATGAGGCGTTCTTCAGCGAGATGCTGGGGGACATCGACGAGCCGACATTGCCGTTCGGTCTGCGGGATGTGCAGGGCGACGGTAGCGGTGTCGAAGAAATCGTGTTGCCGCTGGCCGACGACCTGGCCCAGCGTCTACGTACCCAGGCACGGCGCCAGGGAGTGAGTACGGCCAGTCTGCACCACTTGGCCTGGGGTCAGGTGGTGGGGCGTTTGTCCGGTCGCCAGAATGTGGTGTTCGGCACGGTCCTGATGGGCCGCCTGCACAGCGGACAGGAAAGCGGCCATGCCCTGGGCATGTTCGTCAACACACTACCCTTGCGCGTCGAGGCGGGACCCCAGGGGGTATTGGCCGGGCTGAAAGCGACCCACGCACGCTTGGCGACCCTGTTGAGACATGAGCACGCCTCATTGTCACTGGCGCAGCGTTGCAGTGGCGTCGCCGCGCCGACCCCGTTGTTCAGCACGCTGATGAACTACCGGCAGACGGCGGTGGCGGCGCAGGCACCCAAGGCGGCAGGTGAAGGCCGTCGCTGGGCCGGGGCGCAAATTCTGAGCGGTGAAGAACGCACCAACTATCCGCTGACGCTGTCTGTGGACGATCTCGGTGAAGGCTTCAGCCTGACCGTTCAAGCGTTGGCCGAAATCGGCGCACGGCGGATCGGCGCCTATATGCAAGTGGCGTTGGAAAGCCTGGTCGACGCA